>CAZMOZ010000004.1:0-274473 GCA_964568145.1 uncultured Verrucomicrobiota bacterium | reverse complement strand
CCGGAGGCGAAACGGGTGCCATCCCAAATCATCCAAGTACAGAGGCAGCAGCCCCACGATGGCGCCACCAACCGTGAAGACACACAGCCGCAATTCCCGCCCATGACCGTAGAACTGCCACCAGGTCTCCAGCCAGTCCCGGGTCATATACACCGCGCCACCCAGCCGGGCCACCGCGTCGTCCCACGGCTCCTCGAGAGCGTCCAGCTCCGCAAACTGCCGCGCCACACGTAAGCAAACGGTGTCTTGATTCAGGTTGGCGGTCCGCTGCTCGCAAGCAGCAGTGGTCAGGCCCTGGTGTGTTTCCACAAGTGACCTCAGCGCAAGCGCTGGTTCGACCTCCGGTTCGTTAGTATCCGTAAACGTTGGGGCCTCATGTTCCCGAACTGACGAGTGTGGTAAAACCGGAGGCCATGAAGACCTCCAATGGTTCTGTCCGTCACCGGCGCTCGCGGACCCCGGCTCCGCGGCGCACTCAATTCCTGGCCGCATTTGAACGGAGCGGGTTGTCCGCCGCGGCCTTCGCGCGCCAACACCACCTTCAGTACACCACCTTCTGCAACTGGCGGCAGCGCCAGGGTAAGCCCCAGCCTTCGCCCGGTTTCGTGCAGGTGGAGTTGTCGCCGTCACCCGCTCCGGCGGAACTGGTGATCGAGCTGGGGGCTAGCGCCCGGGTGCGGATCACGGAAGCAGGACAGCTTGAACTGGCGGCCCGACTGCTCAACGCGCTCTGCGCCCCGACGCCATGCTGAGTTTCCAGGCGCATCTCAAAGTGTTCGTAGCCACGGCGCCGTGCGATCTGCGCGCCAGCTTCAACGGGCTGTGGGCCGCCGCGCAAGAGCGCCTCGGGGAAGACCCCAAAAGCGGCGCGTTGTTCGTCTTTGGCAACCGCCGCCACAACCGGATCAAGTTGCTCTACTTTGACGGCACCGGTGTGTGCGTGCTGGCCAAACGGCTGGAGCGCGGGACGTTTCACTGGCCGCAGAGCGCGGGCGCACCGAACGCGAAGCTCCGGCTCGCGCCCCAGGCGTTGCAGTTGTTGCTCGATGGCGTGGACTTGAAAGACGGCGCGCGGCGGGCGTGGTACGAGGCCGCGGCGTAACCCAGCGCGCCCGCAAAAGTTTCTGCAAAACGTTTGAACAATTTTGGCGGCCGCGCGTCTGAGTGGGCAGCCGATGAACGCCGCCTCGCTGCCAACTCAACTCGACGCCCTGCACGCGCAGGTGGTGTCGTTGCAGCAAGCCCTCCAGGAGACGCAGCAGACCAACGAAGCCTTGCGGCGCGAGAACACGGTGTTGCGCCAGAAGCTCGACGCGCTGGCCCGGCGTTTCTTCGGGAAGAAAAGCGAGCAGTTGAACGCGGCGCAACTGGAGTTGCTCTTGCAAGGTTTGACCGGCGAGAGTTTGGAGCTGCCCGCGGCAGCAGACCCGCCTCCAGCCGTTTCCACTCCGCGACGTTCCCCCGCGAACCCGCGTCGCTTGCGGACTCCAGACAACCTGGAGGTCGTTCGTGAGGTCATCGAACCCGAGTTGGTGCTGGCCGAACCCGAGCAGTGGCAGCGCATTGGCCAGGAAGTGAGCCGGCCGTTGGATTATCAACCGGGCAAGTTCTTCTGGCAGGAAACCGTGCGGCCCAAGTATGTGCGCCGGACGGAACGCGCCTTACCCCCGGTGGTCGCGCCGGCCCCGGAGCGTGTGGCCAATCACGGCCTGGCCGCGCCGGGATTGCTGGCCCAGTTGCTGGTCGGCAAGTACTGCGACCATCTGCCGTTTTACCGGCAGGAGCAAATGTTCTGGCAACGGCACGGCGTGTTCATCGCGCGGCAGCAGATGGTGCAGTGGACGGCGCAAAGCGTGCGCCTGCTCTCCGGGATTACCGATTGCCTCAAACACGAACTGCGGCAGAGCGGCTACGTGCAAGTGGACGAAACCCCCGTGCGCTATCAAGACCCACTGCTGGTGGGCCGCGGCGGACAGGGCTATTTGTGGACGGGGCTGGTGCCGGGCCAGTGCGTGGTCTATGAATGGCACGTCAGCCGCGCGGCGCGCTGTCTGGAGTCCCTGTTGGGCGCCGACTTCGCCGGCAAGCTCCAGTGTGACGGCTACAGCGCCTACCCGGCGTTTGCGAAAACCAAGACGGCCGTGGATCTCTTTGGGTGCTGGGCCCACGCGCGGCGCGGCTTCTTTGAAGCCTTGGAACAAACCCCGCCAGTGGCGGGTTGGATTTTGAAACAGATCGGTTTGCTCTATCACTGGGAGGAACAGTTGCGCCAGAGCCGGGCCGGGCCCGGCACCCGCGAAGTATTACGCGCCTCCCATCACCGGATGGTGGTGGAGCGGCTGCATCGTGCCCTGAACCAGTTGCAGCCCCGCTATCTGCCCCAGAGCCCAATGGGCCAGGCGATCAGCTATGCGCTGAACCAGTGGCCGATGCTGGAGCGGTTCCTGGAGCACGGCGAAGTGGAGCTCGACAACAACCTGGTCGAGAACGCGATTCGGCCGACGGCCCTCGGAAAAAAGAACTGGCTCTTCTTCGGCTCCGCCGAAGCGGGCCAACGCAGCGCGGTGATGTACACCTTGGTCGCCAACTGCCGGCTGCACGGCGTCGAGCCTTACGCGTATCTCAAAGATGTGCTGACGCGCCTGCCCCGCACGACCAACCAGCACGTGGCCGAACTGACGCCGCTGCGGTGGAAGAACGCCCAGCGGCCCCCCGTCCAACTGGCCGCCTGAATTTCCTTCGGCGCCAATCGAACCGCTCATTGTATCACGACCCGCGCGCCAGCATAGGTGGTCTCCCCTTACCCGGATACGTTCGTTATACGCCTCGCAGCCGTCAAACGGCCGAGGCGTGGTGCTGTCACCACCATCTCTAGGGGATCACACCCCGCGTCCTCCCCAAGCTGTCGGCTGACCAACCAAGAAGCCAAGTTGGGGGAACCGCTTCGGGAGAAGGCCCAAGGCGGCAGGCCAGCCGCAAGTCGCGGGGACGGACAACCGCTATATTGGCCCGGTCAGCAGCCGGGTCGTATCACGGGGTGCCTGAAAGAATCCGCAAGCCCGCAGGTGGCGTCAAACCGACACCGGGGGCGAACTCGAAGGCACCGATGCTGGGCGGGTTCGGTCGGACTTTGCCGTCGAAATCCAGCACCACAGCCGGAAGCGCCAGGCCACGTGAGCGGAGCATGGAATCTTCGCGCAACCGAAAGTTCAGGAGTATGGGATCCATTACGCCCGGGTTACCGCCGTTGATGCCATTGGGTTCCCACCAGTCAAAATTGCTCCAGCCCCCGGCGGCGCCGACAGGGCGTTGTTGAGAATCCACGTTGACGGCGCTGAAATTGTCCTTGCCCACATAGTTGTAGTCCGCCTTCACATTGAGCAAGCTGGTGTCCAACGAATACCATCCCTTTTCTGGAGCATTGGGAAACCCGCAGTCCAGAAAGATGTTGTTCATCAAAACGTTGCCATCAGCATAGTTGGGGATCACGCGCCACACTTCTGCTGCGGCATCAACCTTGCTGTAGGCGGTCACATTCGTGCCGAAGAAATATTGGTCCGCACCAAAGGTACTGCCATTGTAAGAAATACGGCCGTTCTTGACGATGTAGCGCGCCCGCCGGTCTCTCGGTTCCGTGGCGTCGTTCAGGATACTGCCGGAGGGAATGGCCGAAGCGGTAAGAGCGTAATAGGGGGAAACCAGCGGTATGCTGAAATTCTCGTACCAGCGAATACCATAGCTGATGGCATGGCCGCCGTTAACGTGGTTGCACTTATAGAATACATTGTTGTAGTATCTGACGTCTGGAATTGTACCACTTCCCTGCGCCGCGATGCGCATGAACAGGTTGTTGCGAAACGTCCAGTCGCGAGTCTCAGGCAGGGTATTTCCCTCAAGCTGGGTCAATTGCCCACTGGCAATGTCGCTGACCACGTTGTTTTCGATGATGTGACCCCGGCTGGCGTAACCGTTGTTGCCCCATGTCTGAATGAAATCCGGGTGGTTACCCGAGCCCGGAGGCATGTTCGAACAGATGTTGCCTGTGATCAGGTGATTGCGGCCGAAGACGTTGAAAAAGTCGCCCTGTGGACCATCCCGCAGGATGTTGCCACGGACAACGTTGCTATCACCGCCCAAAAAGACGAAGATGTAGGCATTCAGGTTCCGGATTACGTTGCTGACGATGAGGGCGTGGCTGGCGGATTCACCAGCGCCGAATGGCCCTGTCGTTGGCAGACGCCATTGCACGCCAAACACCTTGTACGCACCGGCCACATCAATGATGTTGTTGGAGAGGATGCAGTGGTGGGCATAGTGGTCGAAATACACCAGACGGGAATAAGCGGTGGTCACACCGGTGATGGTCAGATTTTGCGCGTGGATATGCGCATGTTTAAGCATGAGCTGGGTAATGGTGGCCCCCCCCTGGCCATCAATGATGATCGGGCTGGAACTTGTGCCGTTGCGCACGGTGTAAACCGTTTCCGGATAGACTCCCGCGCTAACACGGACCGTGTCGCCTGGCTGGGCCGCATTCACGCCTTTGGTCACCGTGCGGAAGGGCTGGGTCGCCGAGCCGGGATTGCTGTCATTTCCGCTGGTTGCGACATAATATGTGGCCGCGACGGCAGGCGCACTGAGCAAGCCGGCAACGACGAGTCCCACAATTCCACACGCCGAGCGACCAATCCAGCGGGGTAAGTCGCGGTCGCTTGTCCAGTTCGTTGACGCCTGTTGTTCGCGTCCGTCCACAGGCACGACATTTTGACACGCAATTATCACCATAGTTTCTCTGTAGCACGCCTTATGCCAAAACCGTCACAGTGCACAGGCCAACAATTCAAAGCAAACTGCGTGGCGCTGCGGGGAATTCGGTAAGCGGCGGCGATTCCCGCCATTTGGTGACGTCGAAGGCAACCGTTGCGCCCGTGACCGCGTACATGGAGCCTACCATGGCCAAAGGGAGGTACAGGAAGACAAAAGACTGGTCGAAGTAGGCCACGGAGACGCAGGTGGCCGCATGCGCAAACAAGCACGCCCCCAGCGACCACACAAGAAAGCCATCCCCGGTCGCCGGATCAGGAAGCCGCCGAAGCACCTGCCCCACGTAGCGAAAGCCACAACCCAGAACCGCGATGAAGAGGAGCATTTGAGGCAGGCCGCCACGCACACCTTGAGCGAGATAATGGTTGGTGATGTCCGAGTGATCCTCGCTCCAGGAGACACCGTATGGCATCCAGTGCCGGGTGTAATCGGTTCCGGCAAACCACCACTCATGGAGGTGTTGGATGGCGGCCTGAATCACCGCTGGCCGATGGTAGCTGGAACTGCTGCCTGTCAAGTCAATACGTCGCAGAATGAAATACGCGGGATCCTTCATCACGAGATCAAGCAGGATGTAACCCAGCACAGTCGCCACCCGCAAGGAGGGAGTGAAACGTCGCCAGCGCCAGAGGCCCAGCGCGAACAAGCCAGCCATGATGGTCAGCAGAGGACCGCTGGAGGCGGAGGTGACAGCGATGACCAGACATGCGGCAAGACTTACTTTAACCGTCCACGGATGTCGCCGCCAGACTCCCAGCAGCAACGGCACACAAACGGCGCCCACTGTGCCGGCTAGGATTGGGTGACGAAATGGCCCTTGGGCCCGAAGCCGCCCGTCCCGCACAATCGGTTCATCCCCCACGCCGCCGAAGACGGCAAACAGATTGCGGTGGGTTAGTTGCTCATAAATCATGGCCAGAGCAACCGGTACCAGCAGTAGGGCAATTGCCGGGAGCAATGCGGAAACATCTTCAAGGGAGCGGCAGAAACAACGGATCAGGAAATAGCACCCGAAGGTATTGTACACCACGCCAAGCCTGAAGATCACGGCGCCCGCTGGGTCTTCGTGAAAAAAGCCCGCGACAATGGCCCATCCCCCCCACCCCATCATGAGCCAATCCATGCCATTCAGTCCGCCCGCCGGCCGCTCGCCGCGCACCAGCACCCGTATCATTCCCACCAAGATTAACAGACGCAGGACGGTGAAATGAAACACGCCAACCCCCACCTGCTGGCCCATGGTCATGTAAGTAGCGCCTGCAAGCAAGGGCAACGAGGCCCAGCGGGTCGGCAGCAACAGCAGCGCCGCCGCAGCGACTAGCAGAAAAAGAACGGCGGGGCCGTTCATGGCAAATCAGGAATCTCAGACCACATTCGGCCTCGAATCAGAGCGCCGGCACGGCGCTTCTCCATCCCAAGGCCCATAGCACGAGCAGCCGGTGCTTCAGGAACGAGTCCGCAACCCGGCGCGCACGCGATCCCCGCGCTGCGAGCGTGGCCAGCCGCACGGGGCACAGGAGCGCGAGACGGATCGAGGCCGCCACGAAAGTGCCTAGACGGTACAAAGCCGGAGCCGCCGGTCCGGAGTATTTGGCGATCAGCTTGGCGATGGACTCGGCCTTCATCAGCACGGAAAAGGCGTTGGTACTTCCGGCCGTTGTCCCGCCGCAAACGTGAATGATGGCCGCACTGCTCAGGTAGAAGAGCTTCCAGCCCTGTTCTTGGACCGCCCGGCAAAGGTCGGCGTCCTCCCCGTACATGAAGTAGCGTTCGTCGAACCAGCCGACCTGCTCCAGCGCCTCGCGACGACAAAGCAGGCAGCCGCCGTACAGTTTCATGGCGTAGGCGTCCTGCCGGGGGTCCAGGTAAGGGAGCCAGCGGCGGAGGCGTCTTCGAAGCCCGCGGGTGAGAAACAGGTCGCTCAGAAACTCCCGCCCAGGGGTGGGGAAATACTGCAAACCCAGCTCCTGGACTTCGCCGGAGGGATAGCGCATCTGACAGCCCAGGATGCCGACTTCGGGACGTTGCCGGATGCCCTCCGCCATTCGAGCCAGCGAATCCTCGAACACGACCGTATCCGGGTTGAGGAAAAGGACCAAATCCGACTTCACCAGCGGACGGGCCAGGTTGTTGGCCCGGCCGAAGCCGAGGTTCGATCCCGAGTTGATGACCGTGAACTGGGGGAAGTCGCGTTGCGCTCGTTCACGGCTGCCGTCGCGGGAGGCGTTGTCCACCACGATGACCTGGAGTTCGAGCTCGCCGGATTGGGCGGCAAGGGAGGCCAGGCAGTCGTGCAACAACTGCCCGCCGTTCCAGTTGACGATGACGATGGTTAAATCCATACGAGGACGGATGACCGAAAACCGAGGACGGGAATCAGTGACACCATTTTACCGGGGTCAGACATCATCGTGCCGAGCATCTGCCCAATACGCAGACATTTTTCCATAGGGGTGCGCTGCTGTTGCTCGTCAAGGTATCGGCAAGCCGCCGCTGATTTTACCCAGTGCTGCGTTTCGGCTTGTTCGCCATCGGCGTCTGTCAGTTTGCCGACGAAATGGGCGACATAGCGCCGCTTTTGCCAAGCTTCAGAAATGTTCGCGCCGACCGACCTGGATGATCTTCGGATTTGATCCGTCAGGGAAAACTGCTCCTCTTTGGGAAACGACTTGGACAGTTCGAAGATTTTCTGCTGCATTTCAAACGCCAGTTGGTAAACCCGCAGGTCTTTGAAACTCGAAATGATATCGCCCGTTTGTCGCCTCCATTCGCTTCGGTCCTCAGTCTTCTGTTTTCAGCGTGTCCTCGGTCTTCCGTCTTCGGTCTTCGCTGCAATTATCCCCTGATTTTTGCAATCACAGACCGCACGCGCTCCGCCGCATTGACCGCCACGGCGCTCACCCGACTGCCGCGCAATTCGTAGCGACCCAGTTGCCGGCACTCCTGGCCGCCCATGCCCTGCTTGAAATGGTACACGCCGGGATTGGTTTCGGGGTTGATGCCGCCCAAGTCGTACCACCGACAGCCTTGCTCGCGCAGGCGGTTCATCGTGCGCCACTGCAGAAGGTAGGAGCCCTTGCTCTTCAGGCCGTCGTCGCTTGTTCCGCCGAGCAGGTAAACGCCGGTTTCGCCAACGCCGGTCGCGACGAGCGCCGACTGCGGCACGCCAGCCTTGAGACAGATCGTGATGCGCATTTTCTCAGAATCGGTCAGCCGTTGCTGGATGCGGCGGAACCGGCGGGGGTCAACGGTTGTGTCGAACCGCTTCCGCGCCATTGTCTCGTCGTAGAGGCCAAGAAATGTCGCGTAAAGTTCGTCGCTGGCGCCCTCGGTGACGGTGAGGCCGTTGCGTTCGGCGGCATTGAGCTGGTTGCGCCACTTGCCGTCGAACTGCCGGCGAATCAGCGCCGGCTCCGGACGGAGATCCACACGGATCGTGCGGTAAGACGCTACGGAAGCGTCACGTTTGAATCCGCATTCTTGGAGCGCTTCCAGCACCTCACCGGCATGGAGGTCTTCCGCAAAGACCGGGGGAACGATACGCAGCAACAGACCACGCCGCTCAACAAATTCGGCCACAAGCGACTTCAGCATCCGACGGTAGATGCCAGCGTCCCAGTCACCGCCCAGCCGGCGACAGCAGGGACCCCATCGCAGGTAAGCCACCCCGGCCCTGAGCAAGGGGAGTCGTACCACCCGAAGCTGAGCCAGCGCCAGCGGCTGACCTGCCTCGTGGAGCACCAAATGGCTCAACTGGCGCCCGCCCCAGGAAACGGCTCCGTAGGCCCAAGTCTGGTAGAAACTGGCGTCCGCGAATTGTTGAAGCCAGCCGCACCATTGGGCTTCCGTGACCTGGTCAACCTGCACGGTGACCGGAGAGGCACCAGAAGGGACAGGCAGCGGTGAGGCTGGCACCGCTGAGGTCATGGCTCAGCGGGCTTGGATTCGTGGCAAGGGCGGCGGCACCAAGTCTGCCAGCGATAGGCGCCAGCCAGTTTCAGCCGGAACTCGAGCGGCCATTCATCCGGCTCCGTGGACACGCGGCCCACGAGCAAGCCAGGATCGGCGGGATTCACGAGCCGAGGTTCAATCGTAAAGAGCCGGCGGTAACCCGACTCGCGCGCCAGGTTGACCAACCGGCGGTTGTGGGCGCCGTGGGGAAAACTGAAGATGTCCACGGGCCTTTCCACCTCCGCTTCGAGATCGCGTTTGGACTCGGCAAACTCGCGGGTTGCGGCGCGAGAGTCGAGGGCGAGAAAGTTCGGATGACTCACGGAGTGCGATCCGATGGTCACCAGCGGCTCGGCGGCCAGCGCGCGGAGTTCCTCGCGGGAAAGAACCCGCTCGCCGAAGGCCGGCTGGGCGGGGTCTTTGACCCAGCCCGGTCGGGAGTTCCAGCAGCCCGTTGGAAAAAAGACGGCGCAGGGAATCTGGCGGCGTTTGAGCTCCGGCAGCGCGTTCTCAAGGACGCTGGCAAAACCATCGTCAAACGTCACCGCGACATGAAGCCCGGAGGCATCGTGGACTTCGTCATCGGCGCGCCACGGCCGCGCAAGGCGCAGGAGCAGGTCCATCTGACGGGCAAAGGCAACGCGCTGGCTGGCGGTGACCGCGTGGTAATACAACACGACTCCCCGAGCGGGTGACGAGCAGCCAAGCAGGCGACGCCCGCGGGCAGCAAGGTTGTCTCCCGTCCACACCAGCAGGCTGATCCCGAGCTTGATCAGGCGCTTGAGCGTGTGTGCTGCTCCCACCAGATCTTCAAAGTGAGCAGGGAGACGAAAAGGAAGGTGCGCCCATTCCGGAACTCCCGCGGCTCGCGCGGAACCGTATCCCAGCCCATGACCCGCCGGAAAAAATCGAATGCCTCCGGTTGCGGACGCCGCCAGAGTTCCGCCAGGCGGGGACTGTGGGTCAGATAATACTGCCAGTCCGGCCAGGAGCCGTCGGTACCCAAGGAGCGTCGCAGGCTGGCAAGTTTCCGTCGCAGCCGAAGCCAGTTGCTGGACACACTCTCCCGCAGCGGCGAGGCGTCCAAGGGCGCCCCGGTATTAGCATCCGGCACTCGACCAGCCGGCGAACCCGCCAGGAGCACTTTCGCGACCTTCAGAAAAAGCGAGCGGTTCAGCTTCATCGTGGCTGGGATGCGGCAATAAACGTCGAGAATGCCACGATCCGCCACAGGCGGAAACCAACCGGTAAGCCGCTGAGGAACAAGCCGTTGTTGGTTGTCACCCTCATAACACAGCGGAAAAGTCCGTCGCACTTCGAGGTCGAAAATGCGGGCTGGCGTGTCCTGCTGACGCAGGTGGGCCGGGAAGCGGTCCTCCCAACGTTCGCGCACCTGGGCCGCCAAGGCTGTGGGAGGCATCCAGCGGTCGAAGTAGAATTCGTGGACAAAAGGGGCCAGGCTGTCCCGTCCGGTCAGCCAGTGGCGGCGGCGGTTCAGCGGCAGTCCCTTGAAGAGGTAATCGCAGTAGCAACCAGTCAGCAACGTCCGCATCCCCTCGGCATGGAGGCGGTCCAAAACGCCGAGGAAGTGGTTGTTGGCAATGGTCCCCATGCCCGCCGAGATCCGCACACCGGCCTCGGCGTTCTCTCCGTAGTATTCGGGACTGCGCCGCAGCGGCAGAAAACGCACCCCAAGCGAACGGGCGATGCGCTCCGCCGTGGCCAACTCCCGGTTGGACTGATCGTAGCAACAGAAGGCGAAGGCGCGTGCCGGATCGGCCAGGCAGGCCAGCAGCAGCCGGGAGTCCAAGCCTCCGCTAAGAGCCACGGCTGGCGTGCCCAGGCGCGGCAGTGTCCGACGCCGGACGGCCTGTTGCAGGGCCTGGGCGAGGTCCGCAGCCAAGGCCTCCTCGCTGGTGTTTTCATCGCCCCGGTACTCAAAGGTGAAGTACTTGCGACGCGAAAGCTCGACGGCGGGGAAGCGGAAGGTCAGGATTGTCCCGTGCTCGACAGCCCGGATTCGGCGATAAAAGGTGAACGGGGGTGTCACCGTGCTCGCCAGCAGGAACTCCGCCAACGAAACCTCATCGAGCTGCCCATCCAAACCGGCCACCCGTGCGACCACGTCCGGGTGCGAACCCAGAATCCAACCACCCTCAGCCTGACATTCAAACGTCGGGAACACGCCGGCGCAGTCCGCCACCAGGTGCAACTCGCCGCGGGGCGCGTCGTAGGCCAGAAGGACGCAGTTGCCAGTGACGTTCTCCAAGGCGGCCGATCCACCCTGCCGGTACCTGCGGCAAACGGCCCTGGCCGCCAGGCCACCCGGACCGGCGAGTTTGCCCGCCGCGTTCCACTCCGATTCTTCGAAGGCGGTCATACCCGCGACCGCGTAGCAGGAGCCGTCCTCATCGCTGTACGGCGCCCAGAGCGTCGCCTCGCCGCAAAAAGTGAGCATGAACGTGAACGCCTCCCGCTCCAGTATCGCGACCTGCTGTTGGGCGGCGAATTTCAGTCCAGCCGCCATTCCGGCGGGCGAACGTCGGGAAGGCGGTCGCAGATCAAGAAGGAAATCCCCCATTTCGGACGCCAAGCGGAAGCAGGAATCTCGACCAGTTACGGATGGCGAGTCTGGAATGTCACCAGAGGCTGGGACGAAGCAGGAGCTTGTTGAGCTGCTGGCGACGCACGAAGCGGATCAGATCATCGTCCTCCACCTGGCGGACGTTCCGCAGATAGCCCTGGCAGAATCCCCACCAAAGCCCTGCCGCTCCCATGACATAGGGCCGGCTAGCCAGGCGTCGAAGACACTTCGCCAGCATGAACAACGGATGGTAACCGCTGATGTAGTTGGCCAGGCCGTTCTTGACCCAGTTGCGCCAGGCGCCGTCGGCAGTACCGGTCTCCTTGAGCTGGTGAATTCTCAACTCCGGAAAGGTCAGCGTCCGCCATCCACACATGCTGGCCTTCAACTCATCCACCGTGTCCCAACCCGGTGCCTCGATCAATCCCCCGATTTGTTCCCAACAGGTCCGGCGATAAATCTTGGTGGCGCCCCGGACGTGAAACGGCGGGTCGTCCGGGCACTCAGGGGCAAGGCCGCCGGCAGCGGTTTTACACACGGTGCCGCCGGCAATGCCCAGCACCGGGTCAGCCGCAAAGCGGGCCAGGCAACGCTCGAAGTAATCCGCCTCATAAGCCAGGTCTCCGTCCAACTTGACAAGGAACTCCCAGGGCTGTCCCCCGATCGTGCGGAAGCCTTCGTAAAAAGCCTCGACCACGCCCGCTCCGGCCTTGCGGAAACCCCGGTCGGTCCGATGCACGACCCGTACCCAGTCGCAAGCGGCGGCGGCTTCGTCCATGATACGACCAGTCGCATCGGTAGATCCGTCGTCCACCAAGACCCACAGGGCTGGCCGAAACGTCTGCCCGGCCATGGCCCGGATGGTGGCCGGCAGGAAGCGTTCCTCGTTGCGCGCGGGTGTGACGACGATGTAGGAACCGGTCGTCATGCCAGGTTTATAGGGGTCAGTTCGGCCGAGTGCTTGTGATCGCTGCTGTGCCTGGTACCACCGGCTCGCAACGAATTTTTAGCCCGGCGAAGCCATGTCTGGCAGGGCCCCAGCCAGTCGTAGATCCCCGTCAGCTTCGCCCACAGCAATGGCCAGTCGTCCAGGTCGTTCACCGGCAGACGTCGCAGCACGCAGCGGTCGTCCGATGGATGAGCCCGGCCGATCTGTGTGGTAACGCCCGAATCGTAACCCGCCGCCTTCAGGAGTTTGGAAAACCGCCGGGAGTAGCATGAAACCTCCTGGGGAAAGGCATACGGATGGGCAAAGGTCGTCACTGGCGAGCCGAGCCGGGCTTGGATTTCGGATTTGGAATCGGAGATTTCAGATTGGATTTCAGGCCAGGTTAACTCCACAAGCCCCGGATGGCTCACGGTGTGCGAACCGAATTCAACGCCGACCGCGTGCAGTTCTCCGACCTCGGACCAAGTCAGGCAGGCGCGGTTGATGGCCGGGGGCGAGGGGCGAGAGGCGAGAGGCGAGGGGGCGAACTTGCGACGTGACTCGCCAATGAAGGCTGTGGGCAGGTAAACGGTGGCGGAGAATCCGTGCCGCTGAAGGACCGGCCACGCAGCGGTGTGAAAGTCTTGAAAGCCGTCGTCGAAGGTGAGGGCAACGGGCTGCAGATTTCGGATTTCGGATTTCGGATTTCGGATTTCCGCAGACGACGCGGACAGCCAAGCGAGGCCTTCGGTGAGGGTGACGCCTCGATAGCCGTTGTCGGCGAGCCAGCGCATCTGCTCAGTGAACCGTCGAAGCGAGGTGCAGAGCCGGTAGTAGGAATGCACACCGGGCTCCGGACCGTCGGAGATGCTGTGGTACATCAGGATCGGAAGGACGCGGGGCGAGGGGCGAGGGGCGAGGGGCGAAGACAGAGTACCGAGCATCGAGAACCAACAATCGAGAACCGATCGTTTGCTCGTGGAGTGCGGAAAACTGGAATATGCAGCACCGAATCCCTGTGTTCTCGCACGGAGGAGGGGGCGGACGAGGTAGAGCGTTATGAAGCGGTCAAGACGCATGCTTGGATGCCGCTGGAATCACGAAAAGCACGAAGGACACGAAAAACTAAGGCACCGTCCTGGCAAAGGAAGACCGCGATTTGCCCGTGGCGGCCACTTCAGATGGAGCGGACATGACCGTTGGCGCACAGATCGTCCACGAGCTTCAAGTAATCCTGCTTGCGTGTTTCCCAGCAGTTCGACCGGGCATAGGCGGAGGCGCGGACGACACGCGCCTGGGTTGCCCCCCGGTCTTGGAGGACCTCCACGATGGCCGTCGCCAGAGCGTCCACGCTGCCCGACTCAAAGAAACGAACCACGGAATCGTCGAAGTAAAAACGGTCCACCCTGGTGCTTGAAACCACGACCGGCACACCCAGGGCCATGAACTCCATGATCTTGGTGCTGTAAGCTTCGTTGCCGAACGAATCCGCCCGCTTGGGCACCACACCCAAATCCGCGTCCGCCATGACTCCGGCGATTTCCCGCACCGGGCGCGGCTGATGGAAACGCACGCTGCCGTTCAGCCCCAGTTCCCGGGCCAGCGCCATGAGCGGAGTCCGGGCCGGTCCGTCTCCATAAATGTGAAGCTCCGCTTCCGGCAGCGTGGCAATCACCTGGCGGAAGGCCCGAATCGCAATGTCCAGTCCTTGATGCCACTGCAGTCCTCCGGGAAAGAGTACCAAATGCTTGTGATCCTGCCGCGTGCGGGGACGCGGATGGAACACGGCCGTGTCCACGTGGTTCAAGAAGACGGAACATTTGCCCGCGGCGCCCGTTCGCGCGGCGTATTTCTCCAGCCAGAGGTGGTTGGCGAGAATCACGTGGTCCGCAAACCGGGCCGACCAGCGCTCCACCGCCAGCAGCGCCTTGTTCAAGGAAGCCGGTTGGTCGGGGGAAAACTTGCTCGCGTAGAGCTCCGGCACAATGTCATGGATGTCGAGGATCACCCGGGCGCCCGCAGCCTTGGGGCGGCCCGCCGCAAACACGAGAAAATCCGGCACGTTGTGAATGTGCAGCAACTGGTAGCGGTTGCGCCGGTGCGAGCAGGCAATCCACCAGCCGGTCCGGACCAAAAACAACACCAGCGGCGCCAGATAGGCGAACCGGGCTTGCTCGGACTTGCCCGTGCGCGTCTGGAGGCGGTGCACCCACACCCCGGCCATATTCTCCCGGCGCGGCGCGTTTACCGTGCGGCAAAGCGCCAGCACGTCCACGTGGTCACCTCTTTCCGCCAGCGCCTCGGCATAACGCATGACCCGTTGATCGGTCTCATAAAACGAGTACGAGGCCATGCACACGCGAAGCCGGCGCCGGAGGACTGGTTTCACCGGCAACCCGGCCACGTAACGCGCTACACCCTGCGGGGTGGCCCCCCAGGAACTGTCGCGGTAAAGCACGGCGGCATGACGCAGAAGTTGCTCGTAGTGGTCCGCGGTAACCGTGCGGTCCGTGGCATCGGAGGCACCGAAATGGAGATAATCCGGATGCACATTGACCAGCGCCAGGCCGCCGTGCGGGGCGATCCAGTCCAGTTTCTGGATCCACAGACGCGGCGATTTCTCGCCCAAGAGCAGGAAGAGCGTCGAGTCCTGAGGCAGGGTGTAGGGAAGCTCGATGTAGCCGGCGCGACCGGTCGCGAAATCCGAAATCCGAAATCCGAAATCCGAAGAATCGGATAGGGGCCGCGGCACCCAGAAGGGAAAGATGGTGTGCTGGCCCTGGGGTTGCGGCTCGAACGGGTCGGTGTCAAAGGTCGAGGCATCGTACTGGATGTCCAGATCGTGCAGCCAGTCCAGGTTATGGAGCATGAACCCGGCGCGGAACCCGGCGGCGCCCCAGTCTTTCAGATACTGGTTGATCACCGGCGCGTGCCGGCGAAAGTTCTCGCGGGAGGCAAACAACTTGCCGTCGTGACGCAGGTCGTGGACTCCAATCTCAAAGCCGTTCGCGACCAGCCATTCGCGCAGTTCGGTCGGAACACGGTAACGACCCTCGGGGATGAAATTGAAACACGAGCGGAAGCCGAGTTTCATTTCCAGCTCCGCCAGCGGGCGGACCTTGGCCAGGCCTTCCGGTCCCTCCACATCGTGGGTAAGCACGAAGGCGAACTGTTTGCCCTCCGGCCAGCCGGGCCAGCCAGCCGGCGGTTTCTCCGATCCCGGCTGAATGGGCCAGATGTCCGCCACGCGCGGTCGCTTACGCAACGCCAACCGCCGCCGAACGGCCATGCGCACCGACCAGGGGATCAGCGGCTTGAGCAGGTAATACAGGCGGTTGCGATACACGGCGCGGAGATGAACCTAATTGCCACAGTTGCGACGGCCGCAAAAAGGCGCCTAAGGCGCAAAAACGATATCTGCGTTCAAACAGGCAGCGGATTTCTTCTCATCGAGCGGATCGAATCGTGGAACTCTCCAAGCTGGTTTTTCGCGGGGCGCGGAAAACAGCACGCGAGGCGCGTACGCTCCCGTCCAATTGCAGTTCCTTAAAATGACCGCCGCGGCCGGGCACACTTCGTTCCGGTCACTTCGCAAGCCTCGCGAGTGACGTCGCACCGATCCCGGCGATCGGCCTGATCAAGCGACCAACCGCAAATGCCACCAGCCCGCCCCCAAGTCTCCAGCCTGACGCGAATTCCGCGACCCGGCCGGGTTACGCACGGTTATCATGCGAGGGGGCTGGCAGGGCGTGGCGCGGTGTGAGGCCGTCTGCGCCCTTCCATTCGCTCGCATTGAAACCAGCGTCTGGTATCCCATCTCTGTTGTGCCGTGCCATCCCATGAACCGTTGCCACCCTCAAACATCCGTCCGCAGCTTCTCCGGCAGGTAGTTGTGGTGGCGGTTCAAAACCGCGGTGACGTTGGCGCGCGACTCGGCCAGCAGCGCCGCGCAGCGTTTGGTTTGTTCCACGTTGGAACGTTCCGATTCCACGACCAGGAACGTCATGTCCAACAAACCGGACACCTTCGCGGTGACACTCGTCTGGTTGACCGGCGGCATGTCGAAAATGATGTAATCGTAGTCGCTGGCCTTCATCTTCGGCAGCAGACTGGCGAAGCGGCGGGGCACCACCCCAACCCGGCTGCCCTGGCTCCGGCCATTAAGCGACACAACGTACAGATTGTCCTGCACCTGGGCCGACTCCCGCTGGGCACCCTCCTCCAGCAGTTCGCTCAAGCCGCAGCCGGGCTTGCCCCGATAAAACGGATACACGGAGGGGCCGTGCTCAGGATTCATGTCCACCAATAGTACGTTGCCATCGCCCGTCTCGGACAGCGTCTCCGCCAGACCCGCCGCAATGGAGGAAACGCCCGCTCCGTGGTGAGTGCCCGTCACGCCCACCAGTTTGGGCTTGTGATGCATTTCCTTGAGCTCGAAATACATGATCAGCCGGTCCCGCAGGGCCTCGTGGAACGTGCGCAGCGGATTCGCGGCTTGCGCCAGCACCGGCAAATCCGTGGAACCGTTGGTCGAGACAGTATCGGATTCGCCGGCCGGAAGTTCGGCAACCTGGCTTTGCCGCAACGCCTTGGCATGGCCATTACGCGTAAAGTCGGGGATCGAGAGGAACAGCGGCAGATTGAGCTTCTGTTCCACATCCGCAGGGCGCTTGACCCGTGCGTCCAGCACCATTTCCAGCAAGAACGCCAGCCCCACACCCGCGGTCAACCCGGCGAAAAGCACGCCCAGCACAATCTTGCGGGTCTTCTCGGCGTTGATGGCCGGCGTGGACGCCTCCTGAAGGACGTTGATGTTGGCCAGCGAACTGGCGCCCAGCGACTCGTCAATGCGGGCCTGTTCCAGACTGGTGCTGTAATACAGGTACTTGGTTTCCTCGCGCTGTTTCCGCCGCTGCAATTCCGAGATGGCCTGCTCCACTTCGTTGATCTTCGCCACCTCGGCCCGCACTTCGTCCTGATACTCCTTGAGCTTCTTGACGCGAGCTTCGAGGGCGGCCACCTCCGCCTCCAAGGCGCCGAGGTCGGTCCCAGCGCCGAGCGTTGTCCGACTGCCGGCGGCGCTCGCGTTCGGCCCCGCGCGCAGCGCAAGCTGGGCGACGCGCAGAAGCCGCGGCTCCGCCGTCTCGAGTTCGCGCTTGGTCTTCTCCGCGCTGGCGATCAAGTCGCGGACCTGGCGGACATCCTGGCTTTCCGGGGTGAACTGGAGCAGCAACTCGAGCTCCCGGTTCCGCAGCGATTCGAGGCGGGTGAGCACGGTCCGGTAGTGCTGTTCCTGCACGGGATCCGGGGGCGCTTCGGCGGCGCTGGCGGTGGTGTTGGTGGCGGCGGCGATGCCGGCGGCTTGCTGCACTTTCTCCAAGACCGTGCGGCGTTCCGCCAGTTCCGCTTCGGCCGCCATCAGTTCCTGGCGCACGCGGGACGCCTGCTCGGCCAGCATCCGCTTGGATTCCTCGACGGACGTCACGTTGGCCGTGAGCTTGAGCTTCTGCAACTCCTGCTCAGTCTGGCTGAGCTGGGAACGCAGGGCATCCGTTTGCTTGGTGAGAAACTCGTCGAAAACGCCCACCGCCCGATGCACCTCGGCGTGCTTCCGCAGGTAGTTCTGGACCAAGGCGCGCAGGATTGTCTGCGCCATCTCGGGATCCGGGTGAGTGAAGGTAACGCGGAGGACGCTGCTCCTGCGCGGCACATCAACCTCCAGACCCCGCAAAATGCGCCCGGCCGCGGCAAAACGGTTGGTCCCCCCGCCAGCCCTGGCCAGGATTTTCTCGGGGCCCACCAAGTCCACCACGTCCAGCGCCAGATCCCGGCTGGTGAGGATTTCGATTTCTGAATTGATGATGTTTTCGCCGCGGGCATCCGGGGACTTGACATCTCCCTGCGAGCCGAGGCTGGCATCCACCGCCCGGGCATCGCGGACATAACGCACCAGCAGCTTGGCTTCCGACTGGTACAGCGGCCCCTCAAAAAACCAGATGCCGGCGGCGGCAAGCACGCCCAACAACGTCAACACGAGAATCTTCCACTTGTGGCGGAAGAGCGTGTAGTACACGTCGCCCAATTTCAGGCCGCCCGGACGCTGCTCGGCGGGCCGGACCGGCGCGGGTTGGGCTGGAAAGTTGGCGCTCATCAAGAAATCTCCTGTGCGTTCAGGACAGATGCGGGTACAGCCGCTCCCCCAGCCAGCGCAGCACTGGCACCGGCAGGCGGCGGAATACGGCGGCATGCCAGCCGGAACTGTGGTCGCGGCTGGTGGCAAAGCCGTTGCGGCGCAGGTCGTACTTGCCGTAGGCGATCATCTTTTCCACTGTGGCCCAACCCTGCTTGAAGCGCCGCAATCCCTCCTGTCCGGGCGAAGTCCGGCCGAAATCCAGGGTCGCAAACCCCTGCCCGGCGTAATGCCGGATGGCTTCCCACATGACCGCGTTGTTGGCGCGCAACTCAAGATGCCCCCTGTCTGAAGCGCCAAACTTGTACAGCGCCACGCGCCCGGCGTGCAAGAACAACGCCGCGGCGAGGGGCCGGCCGCAATAGTGCGCGGTGAAGACCCAGCCCGCGCCGCGCGCGATGAGGTGCCGGTGGATGTTCCGGAAAAACCGGACCGGCTGCGGCGGCAAGCCGTGGCTGCGGCGGGTCTGGCAATGCAGATCGTAAAAACCCACGACCGCCTCCCACGAGGACTCCCGGCGCACTTCCACCCCCGCCCGGGCGGCTTTGCGGACGGCCTGCCGCACCGAACCGTCGAACCGCCCGAACAACGCCTGCTCGCCCTCCCTGAGATCCAGCGTGTGGCCCAGAAACGTGGACGAAGCATCCCCCTGCCCCAATTCCTCAAAGCCGCCCCGAAACTCCACGCTGCGCCAGCCGCGCGCGCGGCCCAGCGCCAGGGCGGCCTCGAACAAAGCCCGGGAATCGGCCGCGCATTCCGCCAGTGGCGCCACGTGGTCGCTGAACGGCAACGCCACGCCCCGCCGGCCGGTGATCGGGCTGGAGCATTCCATCACGGGCAGGAGCGCCCGGCGTCCGCTTTGCTCAGGGCACACCAAGCCGCTGGCTTGAAATCCATAGGTATCGGCCAGGACTGCCGCCCAAGCTGAGGTGTGGAACACCGTGGCTGCGGGCCAGTCCAGGACCCATTCGTCCCATGCCGGAGTCGCGAGCAGGTTGACGACCTGGCAGTTGCCCGCGCCATTGGCCGGCGCGGCGGTTCCCCGCAACGTCTCGAAGTCCGCCGCCGGCGGCGCGCCCTTCGAGGACGACACCGAAGCCGCGCCGGCGAAGTATTCGCGGAGCGTCAACGGCGTGGTTCTGCGTGCGGCGGCGGTCATCGAGGATTCGTGATTCGCGAGCGTTGGCGGCTCAGGCGCACGGGGCCAGTTCGGTGGAAGCCGGTTTGGTTTCCATGGATGAGCCGGCCGCCATACGCCGGCCAAGGCACGCCTTGAGTTCGCGCGCGACGGTTTCCACCTGGGCCTCGGTCAATTCCGGGTACATCGGCAGCGACAACACTTCATCGGCGCATTGCTCGCTGACCGGGAACATGTCCCGCCGTAATCCCAGCTCGCGGTACGCCTCTTGGAGGTGGACCGGAATGGGATAGTGAATGCCGCAGTGGACGCCACGGTCGGCGAGTTCCTTGAGCACTTGGTCGCGTTCGGGCACGCGCACCACAAACAGGTGGTACACGTGGCGGCAGTCAGGGCGCTCGCGCGGCAACACCAGACCCGCCACGCCGTTCAGGAGCGAGCGGTAATGCGCCGCGTGGCGCCGGCGGGCCTCGTTGTACGCCTCCAGATGCTTGAGCTTGATCTGCAGCGCCGCGCCTTGGATGCCGTCCATGCGCGCGTTCCAGCCCACCACGTCGTGGTAGTACTTCCGGGCCTGGCCGTGGTCCCGGTACATGGCAATCTTCCGGGCAAGATCATCGTTGTCGGTGACGACGGCCCCTCCTTCGCCCAAGGCGCCGAGGTTCTTGCCCGGGTAAAAGCTGAAGCAGCCCAAGTCGCCGCACGAGCCGGCGCGCTGGCCGTGGTAAGTGGCGCCGTGGGCCTGGCAGGCGTCCTCCACCACCGGGATGCCGTGTCGGCGCGCGACGGCTAGGATCGGCTCCATGTCCGCCATCTGGCCGTAGAGATGCACGGGAATGATCGCCCGGGTCCGCGGCGTGATGGCCAGTTCGAGCAGCCTCGGGTCCAGGGTGTAGGTGGCGCGGTCCACGTCCACAAACACCGGCCGCGCGCCGGTGTAGGTGATGGCCTCGACCGTGGCCATGAAGGTCATGGGCACGGTGATGACCTCGTCGTCGGGTCCGATGCCCAGCGCCAGCAGGGCCAGCCAGAGCGCGTCCGTGCCGCTGCCCACGGCCACGCAATGGCGGACCCCGCAGTAAGCCGCGAAGTCCTGCTCAAAGTTGCGGACAAAGGGTCCGCTGGCAAAGGCGCTGGCATCCACCACGGCTTCAAAGGCGGCGGTGAGTTCCGGCCGGAGCGCGGCGTGGTGCAGCCGCAGGTCGAGGAAGGGCACGTTCATAACTTGATGGTTTCAGCGGACACGTTCACGGTGGGATCAAGCTGGCGCAGCACCCGGGCCGGATTGCCCGCCACGACGGCGTACGGCGGCACGTCCTTGGTCACGACACTGCCGGCGCCGACCAGGGCGTACTCGCCCACGGTCACGCCGCACAACACGGTGGCGCCGGAGCCGATCGAGGCGCCGCGCTTCACCAGCGTGGGCCGGCATTGCCAGTCGTTCTCGGTCTGGAGCTGGCCGTTGGCGGCGGTGGCGCGCGGATACAGATCGTTGATGAAGGTGACGTTGTGGCCCACGAAAACCTCGTCCTCGATGGTCACGCCTTCACAGATGAAGCTGTGGCTCGAAATCTTGCAGCGACGGCCGATGCGGGCGCCCTTTTGAATCTCGACAAAAGTGCCGATCTTCGACTCGTCCCCGACTTCACAGCCGTAAAGGTTGGTGAAGCTGAAGATCCGCACGTCCCGGCCCAGCTTCACATCCGGCGCGATGAGGCAGAACGGGCGGCCCGGGTTCGGTGGTTGACCGTTGGTTTGCATGGGAGCTGGCACGTGGATCAATGAGCCGCCACGCCGGCGACCGCCGGATGCGACTTGCCGCGGTGGGCGGAACCGTTCTTGGCGCCGCCATTGCCACCGTTCGAGCCGCCGCTGGCGCGCAGTTTGCCATTCCCGGGTTTGATGTCCTGGGCGAAAGGCTCAGCCGGCGGCGTGAGCACGACGGGCGCACCCTGGTTCTTCAGCGAGATCGTGGAAGCCTCCAAGATGCGCACCATTTCCAGGGCCTGCCGCCCGCCTGACAGCGGCTGGCTGCCGGAACGGATGCAGTCCAGGAAGTGCTGGCACTCGACCTTGAGCGGCTCCTCCTGCTTGATGTACGGGGCGTAAACGTCGCCGTAATGGTACGAATAATGGAACTCCGCGAAGGTGTCGTAGTGCGGCGGCGTTTCCACCCGCGTGTCGAAGATGCGCAGCTTCTCGTGGGGCGCCACGTCGTCGTAAACGATCATGCGCATGCTGCCCACGATGGTCATTTCGCGCACCTTGCGCGGGTCCAACCAACTGCTGTGAATCTGCGCCGAGCGCTGCCGGCGGAACTCGAGGTTGAGCGAGGTCACGTCCTCGACGCCGGGGGTCACATGCGCGCTGCCGCGGCAGTTCACACTCAACGGCGCCTCCTCGAGGATGTAGAGGATGATCGAGATGTCGTGCGGCGCGAGATCCCAGGTGACGTTGATGTCCTTCTGGTACAAGCCCAGGTTGAGCCGGCGCGACGCGATGTAGCGGATGTCGCCAATGTCGCCGCGCTCCACGATCTCCTTGATGCGCCGCACCACCGGCGAATACAGGAAGGTGTGGCCCACCATCAGCGTCAAATGGCGGTGCGCGCTCTCCCGGATCAGGTCTTCGCACTCGGCGACCGACCGGGCCAGCGGCTTTTCCACAAAGGTGTGTTTGCCCGCCCGCAAACTCGCCAGCGCAAGTTGATGATGCGTCCCGACCGGTGTGGCCACCACGATGGCGTCGAGCGACTTGCACTCGATCAGGTCCTCGAACCGGGTGGTGGCCTCCACCTCCGGGTAGAGTGTCTTGAGATGCCGCAGACGCGCCTCATCGCGGTCGCAAACGAATTTGAGCCGGCAACCGGAAAGCGCGCGAAAATTCCGGATCAGGTTGGGGCCCCAGTATCCACACCCAACGACTCCCACGTTCAAGACTGAGTTCATAGGTTGTTGGCTGACAGTTGACGGTTACACGGAATCTGAAATGGCACACGGCGGCGGCGCGGCGCCGGTTTCGACCGGCGTCTCCGCCCGCCGGGCCGCGGCGGCCCGCCGGCGCGCCCGCCAGCGCTTCAGGCTCGCGATCACCTCGTCGAGGATCGCCCGCGGCGTGCGCAGGCAGATGGTGAAATCGAGCCACAGGGACTGCCGCCGGGCGTACCGGATGTCCAGGCGCATCATCTGATCGGAGTTGAGCTTGTTCTTGCCGCTCACCTGCCAGAGCCCGGTCAGGCCGGGCAGACATTCCAGGCGGTGGAGGTACCAGGGTTTGTAGGTGGCCAGTTCATACGGAATGCAGGGACGCGGCCCCACCAAGCTCATTTCGCCGCGGAGCACGTTCCAAAGCTGCGGCAATTCGTCCAGGGCCAGCACCCGGAGACATCGGCCAATCGGGGTGACTCGCTCATCCTTCTCGGCGTCCAGCTTGTTCAAGGCCGCGCCCGCAGCTTGGGCATCTTGAACGTGCTTGCGGTGAACATCCTCGTTGGCGCCGTCAATCATCGTGCGGAACTTGAGCAATTGAAAACGCCGACCGGTCAGCCCCACCCGTTCCTGGCTGAAAAACACCGGCCCGCGGGAAGTGAGCTTCACCGCCAGCGCCACCAGGATCGAGACCGGCAGGGTCACGAGGCCTAGGAGCGCGGCCAGCACGCAATCCAGCGGGCGTTTCCATGCCGGCACCCGCGCCACCAGTTTGCTCATCACCCGCGCCCGGGCCAAGTCCGCGGCGGACGGTTCTTCTGGCGGGGCACCGCGGGGTGGAAGGTCGGCCGCGCCGGCTGCGGGTGACTGCGCGCATCCCGGAGCGAGGGTGGGCAACTGCGCCTCAACGTCTGCGGCTTGGAACGATTTGTTGCCCGCAGCGGCGTCCCGGCCTGCCCGTAGATCAATCGAGCTTTCTGCGCCCATTAGCAGGGTCAGCGACGCGACACTCCGCCCGCCCGGGGTTGAAACCTCAGTTGGGTTCGCTCCTTTGGTTTTCACTTCTGTTTGTCCCCACTCGACCGACTCTTCTTCCAGTTTTCCGCGTTCAGCATGGATCGGTTCTCGTTTCGGCGGTAGTCAGGGAAAGCTGGACAATTTTGTAGGGGCATTCCCTGACACCGGCGGCTGCGTTCTTCAAGCTGAGCGTTCAGATCAACTGAAACCCGGGGATCTCCGCTCTCGGACAGCTTTTGCCGCACCTTGAGAACCGCCAACTTCGGCTCCGGGCGGCTTCTTCCGGGCACGCACCAGGCGCGGAAAAAGCCCGGCTGGTTTGAATGCGGAGGCTTCACGTCGCCCGCCAGCCTTCGCTATGAACAACAAACCGTCCATCGCCTTGAATTCCAATTGGCTTTTCGTGGCTTTCGCGTATTTCGTGGCCTCAAAACGTGACGCGCGCAAAAGCCATCCGCCCTGCCCGGTCCACCCCGGTGATGATCCTGGGTGTGGGCTCGTTCGCCCACAGCACGGCGGCAACCCTGGCGGAGGCGGGCGCCAGCGTTTCGACCTATCTCACCCGCAACTACGGGCACTACCCGCCGTCGCTCGCCGGCTCGACCTTCACGCGCGAGGCGCACCCCAGCCCCGTGCCGCTGGTCCGGAAACTCGGCGTGAAGCTGGTCATCCCGCAGTCCATTGACTGGGCGTTGCAACCGTGGGCGGAGGAGTTGTTGAAGACCGGCGCGGGCATCCTGAGCCCGACCGGCGAGGCGATGCGCATCGAGCGCGAGCGCGACTTCGCCCGGCGCCTTTGCGCGGAATTCAACATCCCGTTCCCGAAGGCGTTCGTCGCGTCAAACCGCCTCGAGGCGGAAAAAATCCTGGCCGGGCACCCGCAGCCGTTCGTGCTCAAGAACCCGCTGTGCTCGCCCACCAGCCCGATCCACACCATCTTGTGCGAAACGGTCGAAGACACCCGCGCGTGGCTGCGGGACGTGGATTACGCGGAGGGCGTGTTCCTCCAGGAATACCTCGGCCGCGCCGAGGCGGGGCACATCGTGCTGGTGAGCGGCGGGGAAATCCACTCGCTGGTCACGAACCAGGAATACAAACGCGCGTTCGACGGCAACCTCGGCGTCGTGGCTGGTGCGCCGCTCGGCGGGCTGGTCGAGCGCGACCCGGACGACCACTACGGCCTCGCGCGTGAGCTGATCCACCCGCTGCGGCCGTGGCTGCGCGAAAGCGGATTCCACGGCCCGCTCCAGGTCACCGCCGTCAAGCGCGGCGGCCGGTGGCACGTCATCGAATACAACATCCGCCTCGGCGTCACCTCCGGCGCCATGATCCTGCGGCTGCTGGCCAACCCGCTCGCGACTCTGCTGGCCACCGCCCGGAATCAAAGACTCGCGCCGCGCTTCCGGCCGGGGCGCAACTTCGGCGCCTCGGTCACGCTGGCCGGTTACGGCTACCCGTACGTGCAACTGAAAGGCCCGCGGCTGCCGGTCGAAGTCACCGCGCCGTTCGAACACGCGGACGCCGACGTGTGGTGGAATGAAGTCGCGCGCGAAGCCGACGGGCGGCTGGTCAGCACCGGCCACCGCATCGCGGACGCGGTCGGCTTCGGGTCCACGCTCGACGCAGCGCTGAGCAAGGCTTACCAAAACCTCCGGCGCATCCGGAGCCTCGGCAGCTACCACCGCACCGACATCGGCCGGTCGCTCTGGCCGCCGGGCTGCGAATGACGCCGGCGTTCTTCCTCAAGGATTCAAACCGTGAACGCCATCTCCGAAGAGCTGATCGAAACCAAGCCTGCCCGAGACTGGCCCAACGACGTGGCCGGACCAGCCGAAGCCGCGGCGGACACGTCACCGGCAAGCACTCCACGCGAGCGCCCGCCACGGCCGGCGTGGATCGAAATTGATGTGCGACGCTGGCGGCGGAATTACGCCTTGATCCAGCGCGACAAACCGGCGGAGCTGCAAGTGCTGGCCGTGGTGAAGGACGAGGCTTACGGCCACGGCGCCCTGACCGCGGCGCGTGTGGCGCTGGAGACCGGCGTCGCGTTTCTCGCCGTTTCCACCGTCGAGGAGGCGCTGGCGCTGCGGGATGCCAGCATTCGCGCGCCGGTGCTCATGCTCGGCGACCGTCACGAATCCGAGCTGCCGTGGTGCGTGGCGCACAACCTGACCTGCTGCGTCAGCGACTCGCGGACAGTGGCGCAACTCGGCCAGCTTGCCGCGCGGGCCGGCAAACGCGTGCCGGTCCATCTCAAGATCAACACCGGCATGAACCGCTACGGCGTGCGCTGGGACGCGGCGCTGCCGCTGGTGGAACAGATTCTCGCGACCAAGGCGCTCGCGCTGGAAGGCGTGCTCAGCCACTTCGCGCAGTCGGACGAGGCGGACAAGTCCTTTGCGCTGCTGCAACTTGCGCGGTTTCAGAAAGTCTTGCGCGGCCTCGAGGCGCGCGGCTTGGCCGTGAAGTTCCGCCACCTCTGCAACAGCGGCGGCTTTCTCGACCTGCCGCAGGCGCACTTCGACCTGGTGCGGCTGGGCATTTTGACGCTGGGCGTCTTTCCGTCGGCTGTGTGCCGGCGGATTCCCGGCATCGAGGCGGTGATGACCGTCAAGTCCCGCATCGTGGCGGTCCAGCACCTGGAGCCCGGCGACCACGTCGGCTACGGGATGCGCTACACCGCGCCGGCGCCGCGCCGCATCGCCGTGCTGCCCCTCGGCTACGGCGACGGCTTCCCGCGCGTGCGCAACGCCGGTTGCGCGCTCGTTCACAGCCGCCGCGCGCCGCTGGTGGGCGGCGTGGCCATGGACGCGCTCACCGTGGACATCACGGATATTCCCGAGGCGCAGCCCGGTGACGAGGCCGTGCTGATGGGCCGGCAGGGCGACGACGAGATTTCCGTCCACGAAGTGGCGAAGCTGAAGAACTCCGCGGCGTACGACGTGCTGTGCGGCTGGCGCGGGCGTCTGCCGCGGATTCTGGTCAACGACGGGCCCGGCGCATGAAGCTCCTGTTCTCCGAGGCGCAGGCCGATTACGCCCATTACATCTTCCCGTACGCCATCTGGGCGTTTCCCGAGCCGGGCGAAACGCCGGCCGACCTGTTCAACGCCGGCTTCCTGCCGTCCTCGCGCAACCTGGACCGGTTTTACCTCTGCCGGCAGGTGCGGGTGAAGCTGGCGAAGTTCCAGCCGTCGTCCGAAAACCGCCGCATCCTACGCAAAGGCGCGGGCCTCCAGGTCGAACTGGTGCCGCGCGCCGCCTTCGAGTACACGCCCGCGCGGCGCGAGTTCTGCCTGCGCTACGCCGCGGCGAAGTTCGGCCCGGACGTGATGCCCGGCGAGCGGCTGGACGCGCTGTTCGCCGCGCCGCTGGTCACGCACCTGCTCGTGTTTCACGACGCGCCGGCCGGCCGGGAGGTGGGCCTGGCGACGCTGTACCTGGAGCCGCCGGCGCTGGCGTTTTACTACTACGCGTTTTACGACCTGGCTTACGCCGGTCGCAGCCTGGGCATGTACATGATGACCGCGGCGGTGAAGCTCTTTGCGGAACGCGGCCTGGCGCACGTGTACCTGGGCTCGTGCTATTCCGAAAACGCGCGCTACAAAACGCAATTCTCGGGCGCGGAGTTCTTCAACGGCTTCCGCTGGTCCGACAATCCCGCCGAACTGAAATACCTGCTCCGCCGCGGGCAGACGCCGCCGTCCGAGCACCTGCTCGAAAGCGCCGAGTACCGGCAACTGTTTTGTACCGGCTCGCTCGAAGACCTCCGCGCCGCCAGCCCGTTTGCGGTGGCGCTGAGGGCGGAAGTCAGTAGTCCGTAGTCAGTGGTCAGTAGCAGAAGCCGGCATCCGGCATCCGGCCCGCGCTCATCGCTCGCCCAAGTAAACCCGCCGTTCGTCGCCGTCGAGGCTGCGGGTCACGTGGTACGCGGCGGACTCGATCAAACGCTTCGGCTCCGGCGACAAGAGTTCCCCGAGCCGATGCCGGCGCAGTCCGCCGCGGAGGTCGGCCGTCAGCACCGATTGGTCGTCCTCGGCGAAGGCCACGTACATGACCGGCTCGGCGTGCCCCGTCAGAACGGCGATCGGCGCCAGCCCACCATGCCCGGACGAGCTGCTCATCTCCCAGACGATGGCGGTCTTGTCGCCGCTGCCCGTGACCAGAAAGCGCCCGTCCCGGCTCCACGCCAGGTGGTTGACCTGGCCGCGATGCTGCACCTGGCGGTCCACGGGCGAACGCGGCTGCAACTGCCAGATCCAGATCGCCCCGGAGTTCAAGCCCAGCGCCAGAAAGCGGCCGGCGGTGTCGAACGCGGCGCACCGCACCTCACCCTCGTGGGTGAACGCGGCCGCCCGCCGGCCGCCCGGCAGCGTCCAGACCGTGATCCAGTTGCCGTAATGCAAGGCGAACATGAGCCGTCCATCCGAACTCAAGCCTACCTGCTCAATGGCGTTGGTCCACTGGGAGGACCAGACCTGTGACAAATCAGGCTGCTGGCCGGCGGGATCAAATTTTCCCAGCCGCACGGTGCCGTCCTCGAGCCCGACCGCGAGCCGTGTGGGCGGCGTCTCCGGCCCAAACGCCAGGCACCGGACCCCGGCCTGCAGTGGCTCAGACCAGACCACTCCGGACTGTGGTCGGTTCGGATCCACCATCGCCACTTCATCGCCCTCGGCCACGACGAGGAAGCGGCCGTCCGCGCTGAGCGCCGCCGCCCGGATCTCCTTCATCGCTCGGTATCGAGCCGGCGACGGAGCGGTGTCGGATGCTTCCAATCCCGGCGGCCGGATCAACAGATTCGTTTCCGGTGGAGTCGTGGGGCCCAGCGCCAAGGCGCCGTTTGGGCTGGCGGCGACCAGGCGGACCGACTGGTCGCCCGGCGCAGCCAGGAACAGGCCGGCGCGGTTCTCCCAAAGGATCGCCCGGCGATCATGGCTTCCGGTCAACAGCCAGCGGCCGTCCGGGCTGAAGCCTACGGCGTTGACCTGGGCCATGTGGCCGATGAACTCGGTCACAGGTTCCCCGCTGGTCAGGTGCAGGTGCACCTTGCCGTCCAGACCCGCGGTCAGAACCATCGTTCCATCCGGACTCAGTGCGGCCGCTTGAATCCCGTCGGGGTACAGCAAGAGACGCCCGACATCCTGCATTTTCGGGCGCTGGCGCTCCAGACCACCAGAGGTCATTTCAAACACCATGACCTCACGCGGTCCCCAAGTCAGCAGCCGCCGGCCAACGAAAGCCAGATGCCGCCGGCTGCTGCTGCCAGTCATCCACCCCGTGCTGCCGGAAGCGGTTTCCCGAACGTCGAGCCCGCCCTCACTGCCGATCGTGGCGACGAATTCGTCGTCTTCACTAAAGGCCAGGCTGCGAACATCCCCGGTGTGGTGGAGTCTTCTGGGCTCCTGCGCGCCACTGGCCCAGAGCTGAAGCTGGTAATGGTTCGGGCCAAGATTGAGACGCGATCGGTTCGTGTCGGTTGCCACCGCAAACCACCGCCCGCCGGGGCTGCAAGCCGCCAGTTTCGGGCGTCCGGCGGGAACGGCCAGTTGCCGCACGGCCGGTTGCCGCGGCGCGCGCCATTCCCAAAGCAGCGCCGTGCCGTCGTCGGACGCCGTGAGCACCCGCTGCCCGTCCGGGCTGAAGACCGCGCTGTTCACCGGTCCGATGTGGTTGGTGAGCCGGCCCAGCAGCCGGCCGTCGAGCGCGTCCCAGACTTGCACCTGCGTGCCGGCGGCGCTGAGCAGGAACTTCGCGTCGCGACTGAACTCCAGCGCCGCCACCCTGCTGCCGAGAGCCGGCTCAAGCACGCGCGTCGTGCAGGCGTCGCGCTGCCAGACGCCGTTCGTGGCGGTGTTTCGCGTCATCGCCAGGTTGCCCGCGTCGTCCGCCGTGACGAACCCGATCCCGTCCGGGCTGAACACAGTCCGCACCACGGGGCTGCCGTGGTTCGTGACCTGCAACTGGAGCGGCAGGGCAAACAGCGATTTCCGCACCAGCGTCACCGCCTCGGGCGAGGGGTACACCGCCCAGGCGTTGGTCGCGAGGATCAAGGCCAGCTCAGGGTCGTCCGCCAGCAGGCCCGTGGCCCGCACCGCCAGCTTGCGGGACATGGCGACCCGCGCGTTCCGGTGCGCCAGCCACGACGCGGCGAGGGCGAAGGCCAGCACGGCCACGCCCACGACCAGCCACACGCGGCGCTGCGCCTCGCGCACGCGGATTTGTGCGCGCAGGCGTTCGTTCTCGGCCTTGGCGCGCTCCTGTTCGAGTTCGCGCTGGCGTGCGGCTTCCTCGGCCGCCAGCACCGCCTGGCGGGCCTGGACGCTTGCGTCGAGGAATTCCAGCGCCGCGGCGTAGCCTGGTCCGTAGCGACCGGCCCACGCAGCGTTGGGCTGGTTTTGTTCCCGCCACAGTTGCGCGATCTGGAGATCGGGGTCGCGGAACAAACCGGCCTTGTTTTCCTTCCACAGCAGCGCGGTTTCCGCCAGGCGACGGTAAATCCGGACCGACACCGCCTCCTCTTCCACCCAGCCGTTCAGCCGCTGCCAGGCGCGCATGAGGCTTTCATGCGTGATGTCCACCACCGTGTCCGGCTTGAGCGCCACATCACCCGGCGGCATCAGAAACGCCCGGCCTTCCTGGCGAAAGGCCTCCGTCACCACGGTCACCTCGGCCAGGCTGGCGCCGGTGATTTCGACCAAATCCGCGAGGCGGGTTGGCCGGCGCGTGCCGCGGGCGTCGCGAGTCTTTTCGGTCAGGGCCTTGAACACGCGGGTGGCCACGTCGCGCGCGCGGTCGTCAGGCAGTTGCTGGTACGCTTCGTCGGCGTGCCGCGAGAGCGCACCGTCCATGCAGCCCACCGCCTCGTAGTCCTCGAGGTCGAGCGGGCGGTGGTCCGCATGGCTTCTGGCCCAGTGAGCCCAGGTCCGCATCAAGGCGTGCTGGAGCAGCGGCAGTTGGTCGGGGTCCTCGCCCACGTCGTTGAGCAGGCGCTGCACCAGCCGGGAGGCGATGGTCCCGCCACCGACGCGCACCGGACCTTCGATGGCGCGCCGCCACTGGTCGCGGTTAAGGCGGGGAACCAGGTATTCGCTCTGGTTGATCGCCTCGGCCAGCCCCCGGTACCGCGAGCAATCGCCCAGGAAATCAGACCGCATCGTCAGCACGACGTAAATCGGTTGCCCGGCCTGCCGCGCGGCTTCGAGGAGCAGGCGGACAAACGCCGTGGCCGCGTCCCGGGCCGCCGGCGTGTCCTGGGTGTAGCGGAACAGCTCCTCGAACTGGTCCACCACCACGAGCAGGTTGGTCCGCGCCGGCAAAGCCGCGTGCCGCGCGGCTTCGACCAGCCCCAGGCCGCTGCGTTCGAGCGTCACCGCCAGTCGCAACGGCAGGTCTTCCCCGGCGTCGTCCGCGTAAAGGCCCGCTTCGCACAAGGCCTTGCTGAGGTGGTTGAGCGGGTCGCCGCCCGGCCGCATCACCGCCACGCGCCAGGCGGAGCCCGTCACCCGCAGCGTGCCGCCGTGGAGTTCGGGCAGAAGACCGGCGCGGATCAGCGACGACTTGCCGCTCCCGGAGGCGCCCACCACGGCGATGAACCGGTGCTGGCGCAGCCGCACGAGCATTTCGGCCGTCTGTTCCTCCCGTCCGAAGAACAGGTGCCGCTCCTCCATCGCAAAAGGCCGCAAGCCTGGGAAGGGATTGAACCGGGGCTGGGGCATGGGGAGGCGCGCGGCGAGGTCAGGGCGACGTCATGAATTGCTGGAGGAACGGCCGCAGGCTCTCCCCGGAAAACGGTTCCGGGAGGCGGATCGTCTCAGCGGTGCGGGTGCGGAAGCGCTGCTTGTCCCGGTTGTCGGGCGGGGCGAGGGCGACCGCCTGGGCCTTCGGCGGCGCGCTGCGGCCGTAGCCCGGCGCCTGCAGTACGTCCATCAGCTTCACGTCCACCCAGGCGCGGCTGGCGGCGCCGTAGTAGATGAGCACGGCGTCGCACAGTTGCAGCGCCTGGCGGTGCGCCTGGCTGATCGCGGCCTCGTCTCCCTCAAAGCGTGAGCGGCTGACCTCCGCGCCCTGGTCGAAGAAGAAATCCTCCAGCGGATCCACGCGCAGATCATCCGCCTGGTCGCAAATCAAGTAAAGCAACGGCGGACGTTGCGGATCGGGTTTTACCGGCGATACCGGCGGAGGCGGCGGCGTCAGCTTGTCGAGCATCACTTCCTTTAGCTTCTCGAGCACGTCCTGGATCAGTTCCGCCCCGTGCTGGGCCTGGGCGTCGCGCTGCAAGCGCTCGACGAACTCGACCTGTCGCGGATCTTGCGGCGTGAGCCCCTTCGGCAGCCAGATCAGGCGCGAGTAACCGGGTTTGCCGGTGGCCGCGGCGGCGAGCTGGTTCTGGAGTTCCACGATCGACTGCGAGGCGTTCTCGGGCACGATGCCGTAACGCTCGCCGACCAGGTGGATCGCCAGGTCGCACCGCTCGAGACAGGCGCGCACCGCCGCTTCAAACTCCTCGCTGATCATCGGCAGCGGCGAATCCGGCAGCACCGCGTGCCCGCGCTCGACCAGTTCCCGCCGCACCTGCTCGCGCTGGGCCTGGAGATCCGACGCGGTCAGCGCGAGGTAAACGGTCTTGCCCGAACGCGGCGCCTCGGCCGGCCGCGCGCCCGCCAGCGGGTGGGTGCGCATCAACTTCAGCAGTTGGCTCAGGTCGTATGCCACATCGTACAGGCGCGCAAAGTACTTGCGCCGCGCCTCCTGGCCGTACTCCTCGCTGAACTCGCGCGGGCGTCCGCTGGCGGGGTCAACCTCGAAGAAGTCGAAGCCGAGGACGCTGTTGAACAGCTCGACCAGCGAAGGCGGCACATCTTGGGCCGCGAAAGGCGTCTTCACCACCTTGAAGAACCGCGACTTTTCGTTGACCTTGACGCCGCCGGTCGCCGCACTGGCCTTCTCGAACTCGCCCACCTCGCGCACGCACCATTCGGAGCGCAGGTAGCGCGGGGAGACCACCGACAAGAGCGCTTTCAGCGTCGGGAACTGCCGGATGATGGTCTCCTCGAGCAGGTCGCTGCCGCCCAGCTTGGCATCTCGCCACACCTTGACCCTTTCCCCCATCAGCTCCGACAACTTGATCACCAAGTCATTGTGGAAGCGTGACACCCAGCCCTCCGTGCTCCCCCCCAACGGCGAGTTGTCAAGGATCGCGTAGCTGATGAACACGTCGCTCGGCGACCCCGATTGCGGAGCATTTGTCATCCGGCCTCCGTCAGTGCCAGCCAGTGGTTCACGGTGTGGGCAAGGCAATCTAGCCCCGGAGCAACCACCAGCAACTCGAAATCGGCCCGGCCGGTTCCGCGTGTGTCTCAAAGTTTTACAGCAACCTGCGCGCCAGCCCGCGCCGCAACACAAGCTCAATTTGATTTGTGCCAATTTTCAGGTATTCTTTCTACGGTGCATCCCGGCTCAAGCAACTGGCTCGCCCGTTTTACAAGCCGTGCGCGTTCCCCTGTCCGCTTTTGGCGGCTGTGGGCGGTGACTTGGCTGGCTGGTGCCGCTTGGTCTCAGGAAGCCGCACCCGGCGGCAGCGTGCCCGTACTGCTGGATCGGCCGGAACTGGAGCAACTCCTTTCCCAGGCGTTCCCCAGCAACTTCGTCGTGGTGCTGCCGGAAAACACCGTGTACCGCATCCCGGCCGGAACCGCCGTGGAATTGGACACCAACCCCGGCGACTCCCTCGCCACCGGCGACCAGTTGCGGACCGGTCAGGCCAGCAAGGCGATTTTGCTCGGCCCTGGCCTAGCCGCCGCGCTGGCCGAGCAAAGCAAGCTCGAGGCGGCCGGGACCGACCTGATTCTCCGCGGCGGGCAGGTTTACGGCAAAACGCTGGGCGCGGTGTCCACGCCGCGTTTGGTCGAGGCGCTGGGCGCCCGCGTGCGTGCCGTGGGCACGGAATACCTGATCGAAATCAATCCCGCGCTGTCGCGCGTTGAAGCTCGCGTCGTGGCAGGCCGGCTCGAGTTGACCGGGCCTTCGGGCGCACCAATCCCGGTGTTGCCTGGTCAGGTGGTCATTCTGGCGCCCGAGACCCCGCCCACCGTGAGCCCGGCCACCGAATCGTTCGCGAGCAAGATCGCCTGGAAATTGCATTACCCCGCCATTCTCAGCCTGGACGACCTGGCGGGCGCGACGGGCGGCGCACGGCTGTTGGGCGAACCGGCGATGGCCGCTTCGCTGACCGCCTACCGGACCGGGGACGCGCTTGCGGCGCTGGCGAAGTATCCGGTGGAACGATTCCTCGCCTCGAACGCGGAGACGATTTACCGCGCCGCGCTGTGGCTCGCGGCCGGACGGGTGGCCGAGGCCGAAAGTCAGCTTGGGCTCATCATCGCCACGAACGAACCCGAAGCCAGCGCGGTGGACCATCGCCTCGCGCAGGCATTGCTTCGCTTGATACGTGCCGTGCGGCTCGAGGAAATGCCACCCGCCGCCCTGCCCGCGACCGCCACGGAATGGCTCGCGGAATCCTATTACATGCAGAGTTTCGGGACCCTGGCCGGCGCCAGACTGGCCGCGCAGCAGGCGGTTCAACGGGCGCCGGATTTCGGCCCGGCGCTCGTCCGGCAGGCCGAGCTTGATTTCTTTTTCGGGAGCCGCCGTCGCGGCAAGGCGCGCGCGGGCAAGGCCCTGGTCGCCACGCCGCGAAACGCCCAGGCCCTCGCGCTTGATGGATTCGTCCAAGCGGCGGGGGGCCGGTCGGATGATGCGCGAGCGAGTTTCACTGAAGCGGTCCTCCTTGATCCTCGTTCCGGCAAGGGCTGGCTGGGGCTGGGGCTGAACCTGCTGTGCGAAGGCCGGCTCGCCGCCGGGCTGCGGACGCTGCAAATCGCCGTCGTCCTGGAACCCCAAAACGCGGCCTTCCGAACCCACCTGGCCCAGGGCTACCGCGAGGTTTCGCGGGATGCCGCCGCGCTGCGGGAACTGGACATGACCGCCGGCGACGCCAAGGCGCGCGCGGGCGAGGAAAAGCAGCGCGCGCGGGAACTCGATCCGCGCGGCAACTGGCGGGCGATGGCATTTCCGTCCGTGTGCGTTCCCGACGAAGGCAAGTTCACCGTGGGCATCGCGGCCGGGCCGGCCTTGATTGACGAGGCGGAGCTGGAGTTCGGGCCCGGCTTCACCATCCAGAGCCCATGCGATGCGGACCGACCGCTCGTGTTCGCCGACGGTTTGAGCGACACCGTGAGCTTTGACACCGGCGTCCGGCTGGACCTGAACCTCGGCTACCGGCTCAGCCGGTATGTGACGCTCGAAGCCCAGCCTTCGGCCATCTGGGCCTCGGCGCCGGACCGCCAGATCATCACCGACTACATTGAGCCGGGGTACAATTACGAACTGAGCATTTCCCGGGGCAACGTGGAGCTGTTGCAAACTCCGCTCCTGGTCGGCGCCGTGGGGCGCATTCCGCTGAGCAACCGGCTGACCGCGTACGTCGGCGTGGACGTGGGCGTGGTGCTCAGTTGGCTGCGGCTGGGTCACCTCGAACTGGAATGCTACAACGACGAGGAATACGGCACCGCGCGCGTGGACGAGGACTCGGATTCGGACTGGGCCTTCGCCTACCAGGCCAAGCTGGGCCTCGACTACGCCGTGAGCCGGAAGCTGGTGGTGGGCCTGGGGTACCAGTTCCTCGGCACCACCGGACACACCTGGCAGCTTTACGGCAGGGATTTGAAATCCGACGCGCTTTTCACGCACTCGATATCGGCACGCTTGAACCTGAATCTCTGAAACCCACCCCACCATGAAAACCCGACCCGTTCGCGGCATAATGGCCACCCTGCTGGCCGCGCTTTGCGCCACCAGCCTGGCGCCGCGTCTCGGCGCGCAAGTCGTGGCCTCCGTCAGCACCCGCGACAGCCAGCCGTCCCCGCTGGAACTGCGCTCCAGCGGCTGGGCGGCCAACGAACTCGACCTCGCCCTGACCGTGAGCCAGCCCGGCCAGGCGTTTCTCCAACTGACCGGGATCGCGAAGGCCGGCAAACACCAGGACGACCCGTATCACCGCAACAGTTTCTGGGTCAGCCTGGTCATGCGGAACGACACCGGCAAATCGCTGCGGGGCATTGAGCTGGAGTTGCAACCGCTGACCGGTCCCAACACCCCGCTGGACGGGGTTTCGTTCGGTGCCCTGTCCCTGAACAAAGCGCAGGAAGTCCTGGCCCGCCGCCAGCTCGGCACCCGCACCACCCTAGAAGCCTTGAGCGACCCGCCAGCTTTCCCGAACAACTTCTGGGGCTTCACCGGCGCGGTGCTCGATGGCGACTCGGAGGAGTCGTTGGCCATCGGCTTCCCCATCCGGAAACTGGCGGACGACCCGCTGCGCTTCCATTACTTCGAGGCTGCCGGGGCCAAGATTGATCCCGGCGAGGACATCCAGCTCCGCTTCCTGGTCACCCAGAACGGGCCGGCCAACGGCGCCTATTTGGCCTTCACGCTCACGGCGGTGGTTCCGGAACCGGGCCAGATCGGTCTCGTCTGCGCCGGGCTGCTGGGAGCGGTGGCGTTGGGGCGAATCTGGCAGCGGCGCAAGCCCAAGGCCACAGCCACCTGAACGAAGGCGCGGAACGAGGCTCCGGCGGAGCGGGCGGATGAATGGGGCGCGACAGCCAGCCCGATGTGAGCGCGGCCAGCTTGTTAAGCGCGCGTGTACCCTTCTGCCAGATTCTTTCCCTGGTCCGGCAAGAATCGGCGCAACGCGTCACGTGCGGAGTTTTGCCTTCCATTCACCCCGTAAACCGAAATTGGCCGCAGCGCAGTGCGTCCCGCCTGCCCCACTTCGGTTTTCGGGTCCACGACCATTGCGGGGATTGCCCCGGCCCGGCACCCCATGCAAGAGGCGGAATTACAGACCCGCAAGCCACGCGTTGATCGGCGGTTGCACGACCTGAATCCGCCCTGGCAGATCCCCCCTGCCGCGCCACGCGGTCATCGAGCTTCCCGCGGAACACAAATCATCCGCTCGTGGGCCGTTGGTGAAGGATCGCTTCCCCGGCAACCGGGAAGTTCGGTTGTCATTGCCCCGCGGCGCGGTTCCGTGACCGTCAGCGCCAGCCAGTTCCGGTCTGTTCCAGCGCGCGAACCTGCTTTTTCAGAGCCGACCCGACCCGGTGTTTGGCCAGGTACACGCTCGCGAGACTGACGCCCAGCGTGCGGGCAACCTTGACCGCCGGCCACCCGCGCATGACGTACAACTCGAAGATCTGGAACTGCTTTGCGCTGACCTGCGCCTTCTCGCGGGCCGTCGCCGCCTCAGCCACGTGCCTCCGCCATTCCTCGTCCCAGTGGTGCTCGAGGGCGGTTCCGGCCGGGTCCGGCACCCGTTCCAAAGTCGCAGTCCGCGTCGAATCATCAGGCCCCCGCGGGCTTGACCGGACCTCGGCACCGGGCAGCAGGGCGACGGCCAGGCGGGCGTCACAGGCGCGTTTCTCGATCTGGTCGGCGATCCGCCGCCGGGCGATCTGGAGCGGCCAGGCCTTGAACGAGCCCCGCGCGGGGTCGGGCGATTGGCCGCGGCCCACGGGAGACTGCCCATCGATCACTGACCCCTGCCCATTGGCTTCCGCTCCTGAATCCGCCAGTTCCATGACGTAGTAATAACAACCCTCGGCTTCGTCGCGCCCGATTTGCAGGATGTCCCCCAAGGCGGGATGGGCGCGGGAAACGGGCTCGAACTTGCGGAGGCCGTTGAACTCGCGCTCGAAGGGGCTGGGGTCGGGGAAGTTCACGCCGGCAGACCACCTTCACGGCGCGGAGCGTTCCAAGCACGCTGCGGGCGAGCCAGACTTCGCCCTTACGAACCGCGCCCGACGGGTTGCAGAAGGTCGTGGTCGGGAATTTTTGGCGGACCCGGGTGCATGGGTTACCTGGTGCCACTTAACCACAGGCTGGCGTACATGTCGAGCCGGCGGACCCAGCGCCGTCAGCGGCAGGCGCATCTCAGTTTTTCGCACTCTTGTGGCGGAGCCGGCGCTGGTGGCGGTGGGGGCAGCCATCCCTGGCTGCCGGAAAGGGCGGCATCCTGCCGCCCGGAACCCGGTCAGACGCACCCCCGCCGGGTGCCGCTCGTCCACCGCCGCCGGGCTGGAAGCCCGGCTCTCCGGCCGGCTGGAAGCCGGCCGCCACCATGGCAGGCGTTACTCCCCGCACGAAATTGAGGTGCGCCGCTTCGGTGCCTGACGCAAACCGGCCGAGCCGCATACCCAACGCTTCGCTGCGGACGTGGCCGTCCGCGCCCCGGAGTCGCGCCCGTGCTACACGCCCAATTCGCGTTTGACCGCCGCGAAAGCGTCGAGGGCGAGTTGCAGGTCCTCCCGGCTGTGCGCCGCCGATATCTGCGTGCGGATGCGCGCCTTGCCCTGCGGCACCACCGGGTAGCTGAAGCCGATCACGTACACGCCACGCGCCAGCATGGCGTCCGCGAAGCGCGTGGCCAGCGCGGCGTCCCCGAGCATCACCGGGCAGATGGGATGCGCGCCGGGAATGAGGTGGAAGCCCAGCCGGGTCATGCCTTCGCGGAAGAAGCGGGTGTTCGCCTCCAGCTTGTCGCGCAGGGCCGTGGATCCGGTGAGCAGGTCGAGCACCTTAAGCGACGCGCCGGCGATGCTGGGGCAAAGGGTGTTGCTGAAGAGGTACGGCCGTGACCGCTGGCGCAGCAGCTCGATGATCTCGCGCCGGCCGCTGGTGTAGCCGCCGCTGGCGCCGCCCAGCGCCTTGCCCAGCGTGCCGGTGAGGAGATCCACCCGGCCCATCACGCCGCAGTGCTCGTGCGTGCCCCGGCCGGTCCGGCCCATGAAGCCCACCGCGTGCGAGTCGTCCACCATCACCAGCGCGCCGTGCCGCTCGGCGAGGTCGCAAACGGCCGCCAGGTTCGCCAGCGTGCCGTCCATCGAGAACACGCCGTCGGTGGCGATCATCCGGAAGCGCGCGCCGGCCGCCTCCTGGAGCTTCGCCGCGAGGTCGGCCAGGTCGTTGTTCCGGTAGCGCAGCCGCTGCGCCTTGCACAGCCGGATGCCGTCAATGATCGAGGCGTGGTTCAGCTCATCGCTGATGACCGCGTCCTCCGGGCCGAGCAGCGTCTCGAAGAGCCCGCCGTTCGCGTCGAAGCACGACGAGTAAAGGATCGTGTCCTCGGTGCCGAGGAACTCGCTGAGCCGGGCCTCGAGCTGTTTGTGGACGCCCTGGGTGCCGCAGATGAAGCGCACGCTCGCCAGGCCGTAGCCCCATTGGTCGAGCGCGGCCTTGGCGGCCTCGCGCACCGCCGGATGCTGGGCCAGGCCGAGATAATTGTTGGCGCAAAGGTTCAAGACCGGCCGGCCGTCGGCCACGCGGATGGTCGTGCCCTGCGGCGTCATGATGACGCGCTCGTGTTTGTAGGTGCCGGCGGCACGGATGCCGTCAAGCTGCGCGGTGAGATGTTCGCGGAATGGAGTCGGGATCATGGCGGGAAATGGTCTCCGGCAGGTCGGGTCGCTTCAAGCCGCTCACACCTTCGGCCGCGTCTTCAAGGCGGCGCGGATGATCGCGAGCGCACCGGTCCGCTCGCGTCCGGCCAGCGGCAGCCGCGGCGGCCGCACCCGTTCGTTGCCCATCCCGACCTCCTGCTGAACCAGTTTGATGAGTTGGACGAACTTGTTGACCGTGTCCATCCGCAGCAATGGGAGAAACCAGCGGTACAGCTCGTCCGCCTGCTTCCGCTCACCCCGCATGGCGTGCCGGAACAGCGCCACCGACTCGCGCGGCAGCGCGTTGACGAGCCCGGCGATCCAGCCGGTGGCCCCGGCGCGCACGCCTTCGACGATCAAGTCGTCCACCCCGACAAACAGCGCCAGGCGGTCGCCCAGCAGCGCCTTCAAGGCGGTGATCCGGCGCACGTCGGCGCTGGATTCCTTCACCGCGAGCAGGTTCGGGTGCGCGGCGGCCAGCTCGGCAATCTGGGCCGGGAGGAAGTCGGTTTTGTAGGACACCGGGTTGTTGTAAAGCAGGCACGAAAGCGGCGTGGCGCGGAGCACGGCCTGCGCGTGCGCCTTCATCTCGCGCCAGTCGCTGGAATAGACGTACGGCGGCAGCACCATCAGGCCCGCGCAACCGGCGTCGGCCGCGCGGCGCGCCAGGTCCACAGCCTCGGCGGTGCTCAACGCCGCAATGCCGGCCACGACCGGCGCCCGGCCCCGCAACGCGGCGACGCAGGTGCGCAGCACGGTGACCTTCTCCTCGAAACGCAGCGTGGCGCTCTCACCCAGTGAACCCAGCGCCACCACGCCCGCGCAGCCGTGATCCACCAGCCAGCGCGCGTGGCGCGCCAGAAAGTCGTGATCCGCTTCCAGGCCAGGCAGAAAGGCGGTCGTCATCGCCGGAAAGACGCCGCGCCAGGTGAGTTGGGGTGGTTTCATGCGGAAGTTGGTCGCCAGTTTGCGCGGCCTCACCCGTGCCGGTCGGGCGAGAGCAGATCGAGGTTCCACGCCGGGCGTTCGCCAGAGATGAGGTCCGCGAGCAATTGCCCGGTGATCGGGCCCAGGCTCAGGCCCATCATGCCGTGCCCGGTCGCCACGCACAGGTTCGCGAGGCGGGCGGTGCGGCCGAGGTACGGCAGGCCGTCCGGAGAGACGGGGCGCAAGCCGCACCACGGCTTGATCCCCTGGAAATCCTCCGGCTGGAACTCGGGCAGGTAGCGGAGCGCCGCCTTGATGATGCCCCGCACGCGGCGCGGGTTGATCGTCTCGTTCAAGCCCGCGATTTCCATCGTGCCGCCGATCCGCAGCGCGCCGTCCATCGGCGTCACCGCCACGCGGGCTTCCACGAGGATGAAGCAAAGCTGCGGCAACTGGCGGGGCAGCGGCAGCGTGAGACTGTAGCCTTTGCCGGCCTGCAGCGGCAGCTTCAGGCCCAGCTCGCGGGCGAGGCCCGGCGACCAGGAGCCGCCGGCCAGGACAAATTCGTCGCCGGCGATTTCGCCCGCCCGCGTGCAAACCGCCGTCACGCGCCGGCCCTCGCGCCGCCAGCCGGCGGCCTCGGCGTTCCAGACAAACTGCACTCCCGCCTCGGCGGCGAGTGCTTGCAGCGCGGCCATGAAGCGCGCCGGGTTGAGATGGCAGTCCAGCGGGAAATGCACCGCGCCCACGATGTCCAGGCGCAGGCCGGGATCGAGCGCGGCGGCCTGCCCGGCGTCCAGCACCTTGGCGGGGATGCCCAGCTCGCGGCTGCGCGCGACGGCTTGCGCCTCTTCTTCGAGCGCGTGCAGCGTGCGACAGAGCATCAGCAGGCCGCGCTTCACCAGGCCGAAATCCGTGCCGGCCAGCGCGGCCAGTTCCTCGAAGCACGTCCGGCTGGCGAGGCTGAGGTCGCGCAGCAACGGCGCCGCGCGGCGGACGTGCTCCGCGTTGGCCGCGCGCCAGAAGCGGAAGCCCCATTCCGCCAGGTCCCGCGAAAGCCGCGGCCGGATGTAGAACGGCGACTCGGGATTCCACATCCATTTCAGCCCCAGCGCCACCATGCCGGGCGCCGCCAGCGGCGTGAAATGGCTGGGCACGATCATGCCCGCGTTGCCAAAGGAACAGCCGTCGCGTTCCGGGCCGCCGCGTTCCACCACGGTCACGCGGTGGCCGCGCCGGGCGCAGGCCCACGCGGCGCACAACCCGATCACACCGGCTCCGATGATGACCACTCGTTGAGCCATGTTCAGCCGATCCCCCAGCAAAACGGATCGCGCGGGTCCAGGCACAGTTCCGCCTCGGCCGTCACCCAGGCGCGGCCGGTGATCACCGGCGCGACCACGCCGCGCGCGCGGTCCAGCCAGCGGTAATGCGCGGTGAAGCGGCTGCCGATGATGCTTTCCTGCACCCACGGCTCGCCTTCGGCCAGTTTCCCATCGGCGGCCAGACAGGCGAGCTTGGCGCTGGTGCCCGTGCCGCACGGCGAACGGTCATAGGCCTTGCCCGGGCAAAGCACGAAATTCCGCGCGTGGGCGCCCGGACCCGACGGCGGCCCGAACAGCTCCACGTGGTCCACCTCGGGAAAGCCCTGGGCATTCACGGCCTGCCGGACACGCCAGGCGAAATCGGTCAGGGCCTCGACCCGCGCGCGCGCCAGCTCCTGCCCGTGCGCTTCGAGCAGGAAAAACCAGTTTCCGCCCCAGGCCACGTCGCCGTGCAGCGCGCCCAGGCCCGGCACTTCGATCCGCGCCGCCGCGGCCTGGCGGTGGCTGGGCACGTTGGCCACCGAGACCTCGCCGTTGGAATGCAGCGTGGCCGTGACCACGCCCACCGGCGTCTCCAGGCGATGTTCGCCCGGACTGATGTGCCCCAGATGCTGCAACGTGACCACCAGGCCGATGGCGCCGTGCCCGCACATGCCAAGGTAGCCCACGTTGTTGAAGAAGATCACGCCGGCCACGCAGGCGGGGTCGGCCGGTTCGAGGAGCAGCGCGCCCACCAGCACGTCCGAACCGCGCGGCTCGTTGACGATGGCGGCGCGGAAACGATCCCAGTCGCGCTGGAAGCGCTGGGCGCGCTCGGCCACGGTGCCGCCGCCCAACGGCGGCCCGCCGGCCAGCACCACGCGCGTCGGCTCCCCGCCGGTGTGCGAGTCCACCACCTGAATCCGGGTCTGCATCAATTAATAACGGAGGCTGAAGTTCAGCGGGCAGGGCCGCCCGCGCCACTACGGAGTCCGGTTTTCGAGTTGTTTGCGTCTGGCCGCATCGCCGAGTCCGCGCTGGCTGCTCACCCGGTTGTCTTCAGCCTGGCAGCCGCCGCCTGGCCGGAATTCCCGCCGGGGCGGGACCGGTTTGGATCGCCCGGCGAAGATACCGCACTCCTGCCAGCGATGGCAGCCTTAATCGCGCCAGTCCAGCACCACCTTGCCCGACTCGCCGCTGAGCATGGCGTCGAAGCCTTTCTGGAACTCGGTGTAATGGAAGCGGTGGGTGATGACCGGCCGGATGTCGAGGCCGGATTCGAGCATCACGGTCATCTTGTACCAGGTCTCGTACATTTCGCGGCCGTAGATGCCTTTGATCGTGAGCATGTTGAACACCACCCGGTTCCAATCAATGGCCATCTCCGCCGGCGGGATGCCGAGCATGGCGATCTTCCCGCCGTGGCACATGTTGGCGACCATGTCCTGGACCGCCGCCACGCTGCCGGACATCTCGAGGCCCACGTCGAAGCCTTCCTTCATGCCGAGCTGGCGCTGCACCTCGGCCAGGTTGTGCTGCTTGACGTTCAACGCCACCGTCGCGCCCATGCGCCGGGCGAGCGCCAGCCGGTACTCGTTCATGTCCGTCACCACCACGAACCGCGCGCCGGCGTGCCGCGCCACGGCGGTGGCCATGATGCCGATCGGCCCGGCGCCGGTGATCAACACGTCCTCGCCCAGCACCGGAAACGACAGCGCGGTATGCACGGCGTTGCCGAACGGATCGAAGATGGCGGCCACCTCGAGGTCGATGCCCGGCTGGTGATGCCAGACGTTGGTCATGGGCACGGCGATGAACCCGGCGAAGGCGCCGGTGCGGTTCACGCCGATGCCCCGGGTGTCCTTGCACAGGTGCCGGCGGCCGGCCAGGCAGTTCCGGCACCGCCCGCAGACCACGTGGCCCTCGGCGCTCACGATGTCGCCGGGGAAGAAGTCCTTCACGTTCGCGCCCACCGCGACGACCTCCCCCACGAACTCGTGCCCCACGACCATCGGCACCGGGATGGTCTTCTGCGCCCAGGCGTCCCATTTGTAGATGTGGACGTCCGTGCCGCAGATGCCGGTCTTGTGGACGCGGATCAGCACGTCGTTGATGCCGGGGATCGGTTCGGGGACGTCTTCGAGCCACAGTCCCGGGCGGGCTTCACGTTTGACGAGCGCTTTCATGCCTGGCTGGCGGTGTTGTGTTCTGGGCGGCCTTGTCAACCGGCGGCCGGCGGTTCATGCTGTCCGGCATAACGGATGACGCGGCCGGCATAGTGGACGGCCTTTTCCGATATGCAAGACAAAAATCCGGTATAGCGAACCATGATGCGTCCCGCCGCTTCCAAGTCCCGGACCGCCCCGCCCGCGGCCCCCCAAACCCCCGAGGGCCTCCACCGGCACCTCGGCAGCCGGGTGAAGCAGTTGCGCGCCGAGCGTGGCTGGTCGCTCGAGGCGCTGGCCCGCGGCAGCGGCGTGAGCCGCTCGATGCTCAGCGAGATCGAGCGCGAGCAGGCCAACCCCACCCTGGCGGTTACGCTGCGCATCGCGCGCGCCTTCGGCCTGTCGCTGGGCGAGCTGCTCGAAAGCCCCGGCGCCTCGTCGGCCATCACGGTCATCCGCGCCGACGACCGCACCTACCTGTACCGCTCGGACGCGGACGTGCAGATTCGCACGCTTTCGCCGTTGCACTTGGAAAAGGACGTGGAGCTGTACCAGCTCCAGCTTCAAGCCGGCGGGGCCTTGCGCAGTGCGCCGCACTACGAGGGCACCCGCGAGTTTCTGGCCGTGCAAAAGGGCCAGGTGACCGTCGAGTCGGCCGGGGACGCCGAGATTCTGGGCGCGGGCGATTCCGCCACCTACCGGGCGGACGTGCCCCACGCCATCGTGAACACCGGCCGGGGCGAGGCGGTGGCTTTTCTGGTCGTGATTTACCGGTGAGCGTTGCCGTCCGTAAACCGCCGCCGGCCAGCTCAAGATCGGCTCGGACCGGGGGTTGAGCACATCTCACTTCGTGTGTCATCGGGCCGTAACGTGGTAGGGCGCGACTCCGTCGAGCCCCGCAATCATCGGAGCGCGGACGGCCACGTCCGCAGCCTGCGCGGGCGGGTCGCCCGCGGCACAGCCTCAGGCGAGGTCGCCAGTGCCATTACGGCCCGTCCGCTGCGGACATGAAACTGAGATGTGTCCGAGACGTTTGACCGTTTGTTGTGCCAGTGTCAGGTTTTTGCCATGACGATCCGGGAGATTCAGGAGCGGCTCGCAGGCGGCTTTGTGCCTTTCAAGCTGCGCACCTCCGACGGATGCGAGTTTGTGGTGCCCCCGCGAGTTCATCTTCCTGACGCCCAAACGGGTGGTGGTAGCCCCCCCGGATGGCTGCGTAAACGTGCTGGATCCGCTGCGCATCGTTTCCATCGAGGAAGCGAAGCCGCTGCCGACGCCGTAAACCGCGTCCATCTTGAAGACCGCGGAAGAACGCGGATCGGCTTGGGCGCGATGGTCCGCGGCGTTTCCCGGAGCCGCTCAGCAGCCGGCTACGATGCGCGAATCTGCAAACTCCTTTCTCATCCGCGTTCATCCGTGTCCTCCATGGCCCAACATTCCCTTCAGCTTCAAAACGGCTCGCCGGGATTCACCGCGAGCCATTCCGTCAAGCCCGGCAGCCGGAACGTGATCTGCGCCTGCGCCCGCGCGCAGTTCAGCGAGGTGTCCGGCGGACGCGGGGCGCCCACGTAATCGCGCAGCGACCCCGTCTCGATCCGCGGCTGCAACTGCGGCCAACGCGCCGCCACCAGGCGCCCGATCTCCCAGCGCGAGAGCCGCTCCGCGCCGGCCACGTGGCACAGGCCGGTGACCGCTTGCAACACCAGTTCCCACACCGCCCGCGCTGTCACGCCCGCGTGGATGGGTGAGCGGAATTCGTCCGTGAAGAGCCGCACCGCCCGGCCGGCCTGCCAGGCCAGGCGCATCTGCTCGTTGAACGCGCGGTCGCCCCGCAGCGAGGCGCCGCCGTTGAGCGATGTGCGCACCACCAGGGCGCGCGGGTGGGCGAGCACGGCCTGCTCGGCCTCGAGCTTGGTGGCGGCATAGACGCCCAGCGGGTTCGGCGGGTCGGCCTCGGTGTAATGCCCGCGCCGGCCGTCGAAGACCAGGTCGGTCGAGAAAAACACCAGTCGGGCGTCGGCGGCCAGGTCGACGAGTGCGGCGGTGACCTCCACGTTGAGGCGCCGGGCCAGCGCGGGGTTGGCCTCGCACTCCGGGCTGCGGCTCAGCGCGGCACAGTGGATCACCAGCGCGGGGCGGTCGGCCTGAAAGCGCCGGCGCAACGCGGCCAAGTCCGTGAGGTCCAGGTCGGCGCGGGTCAAGCCGAGCACCCGCCAGCCGGGCGCGTGGCGGGGCGCCAGTTGCATCAGGTAATGGCCGATGAGACCGGCGGCGCCGGTGACCCAGGCCACGGGGAGGTCCGGGGCGGGCATGGCGGGCGGGTTAATCGCGCCAGCGCCGGGTGAGGTCGCCGTAAGCGTCCACGCGCCGGTCCCGCAGGAAGGGCCAGTGCGTGCGCGTGGTTTCGCACGCTGCCAGGTCCACGGTCACCAGCAACGTCTCCTCGCGGTCGGCCGAGGCCCGGGCGAGGACCTGCCCCTGGGGACCGGCCACGAAGCTCTGGCCCCAGAACTCGATGCCGTCGCCGCCGTAAGGCCGCTCGTGGCCCACGCGGTTGACGGCCGCCACGAAGCAGCCGTTGGCGATGGCGTGCGCGCGCTGGATGGTTTCCCAGGCCTGATGCTGGGCGGCGCCGTGCTCGGACTTCTCGGCCGGATGCCAGCCGATGGCCGTGGGGTAAAGCAGGATTTGCGCGCCGGCCAATGCGGTAAGCCGGGCGGCCTCGGGGAACCACTGGTCCCAGCACACCAGCACGCCCACCGGGCCGTGGCGCGTGGCCCAGGCGCGGAAGCCCAGGTCGCCGGGGGTGAAATAGAACTTCTCGAAGTACAGCGGGTCGTCCGGGATGTGCATCTTGCGGTAGCACCCGAGCAACGCGCCGTCGGCGTCAATGACCACCGCCGTGTTGTGGAACAGGCCGGCGGCGCGGCGCTCGAAGAGCGAGGCGATGACCACCACCCGGCGCCGGCGGGCGAGCTTTTGGAAGGCTGCCGTGCTCGGGCCGGGGATCGGCTCGGCCAGCGCGAAGTTTGCGTGGTCCTCGGCCTGGCAGAAGTACTGCGAGCGGAACAGCTCCTGGGTGCAGAGGATTTGGGCGCCGTCGCGCGCGGCCCGGTCGGCGCGGTCGAGGGTGCGGGCCAGGTTGTCCGCCGGGTCGGTCGAGCAGGCAGTTTGGAGCAAGCCCAGCGTGACCCGGGAGCGTGGGGCGGCGCGTTTCATGGCGCCAGTGTAGGAGCGCGTCCACGGGGGAACAAGGGCGGGAAGGCACGGAACCGGCGGCGTCTTTAGGGGGCTTAGCGGCTGCTGTCCCCGGGCTAACCGGCAGTTTCGATCCTCGCCGGCGGCGGTCCAGCCTTCGGCGCGCGCCCGGTTTCTCACGCTTGCTCGGGTAGTCCCGGATTCACCCGGTCGCGGCGCAGGCGGTGGCGCAGCCAGATCAACCCCAGGGCGAAGGCCAGCCCCACGGCGGTCATGCCGGTGGTGTTGTCGGGGCGTTGGGCATTGGTGGCCTCCTGGATCGGGGCCAGCAGGATGAAAAACAAAAGGCAGCCCGCGCAGAGCGCCCAGCGGTGCCGCGGCTCCAAGCGGGATAAATCGCCCCCGGCCAGCCGGCCGAGTCCGCCCGCGACCACCCCGATCACCAGCAATCCGAGCGCGACGGTTCCCACCGGCGGCAATCCCGTATGGGGCAAAACCCAGGAAACCCCAAACCATCCTAGCGTGCCCAGGAACGCCGTCAGGCCGAACGCGATGGGTCGAGCCGGTGCCTTTGCCGGCACTTGTGCACCCGGCGGCGAGACGTCGCCCCGGCCCGGGGGCACCTTGGCGGGCCAGAGCGAAACCACAGCGGGCATTCGCGCAGCCAGTCCGATGAGCGCGATCACCAGTATCGCGCTCAGCGCGTACCCCACCACGGGCGGACGATACGGTTTGGCGGCATCGGGAAACATCAGCAAGCCCAGCACCACCACGGTCAGGAGCAGCCCCAGCAACACCCGGCGGAAACGCGGTCCCGTCCAGGATTCCCCGCGTTGCGCCGGGAAGGCCAGTTCCACCAGGGCCACCGGCACCAGGATGCTGAACACGGCGTGATAGCCGGTCAGCAGGACCGTCCAGACCCAATTCACCCCCAGCCAGCGCCCGTGCGAGCCGAGCAAGCCCACATCCGGCCAGTGCGGGTCGAAGAAGCTTTTGCAGCACAATCCTTCCTCGATGATGGCATAGGCCACGCCCAAAGTGAGCAGCGTGGGCCAGCCCTTCCGCCAGAGGCAGGTCAGTTCCCGGGCCAGCACGGCTCCGCTGCCGTACAGGGCCACCTGCAGGGCGAACACCACGGGGTTGAAAAACTCGGCCGGCGGCGACGACCCGCTGAGCAATTCTCCGATGGCCGGGGCCAGCAACAACAACACCCAAGCGGGGGCCCGTGAGCGGCAGTTTGGCCCGCCCGCCGACCGTGCTGGTTCAGGAGGCATCAGCTTGGATACACGGCCCAAGCCTCCCTGGTGACAGGTACGTGAACCGCACAACGAAGGCTGGCCGGGGTCGGCCGCCGACGGGCCGACCCGCGGTCGGCCCCCGAACTTCTCTGGCGGTCAAGCCACCGGGGCATTGGCTGGGGCAGGTTCGGGTTCGACCCATTGGCCGTGTTCCTTGATCAGGTCCACCAGGCGGTCCACCGCCTCGGCCTCGGGGATGTTGAACTTCACCGGTGTCTTGCCCACGTACAGGTTCACCTTGCCCGGCGCGCCGCCCACGTAGCCGAAATGCGCGTCCGCCATCTCGCCCGGGCCGTTCACGATGCAGCCCATGATGGCAATCTTGACGCCCTTGAGGTGCTGCGTGCGGGCCTTGATGCGCGCGGTGACGGTCTGAAGGTTGAACAGGGTGCGGCCGCAACTCGGGCAGGCGACGTAATCGGTCTTGAAGGACCGCACGCCCGCCGCCTGGAGGATGTTGTAGGCCAGCCGCAGGGCCCGCCTCGCGTCGGCCTCACCCCGCACCAGAATGGCGTCGCCGATGCCGTCGGCCAGCAGCGCGCCGAGCACGACGGCAGCTTGCAAGAGGGCGCGTTCCGGCGGCAGGGGGGACGCTTCCAGGCGCAGGGTGTCTTTCAACAAGATCGGGTTGCGGCGGCCCAGCCGGTGCAGGCGCGCGGCCAGGAGGCGAAAGGCGGCAATGGCCGGCAGGTCCAGGCCGTCCTTGACCGTGACCAGTTGGGTGTCGCACGGGATGGCCTCGGGCGCGAGGTCTAGGCGCGGGTCCAATTCGAGCACGTTCAGCTCCTCGTACACCGCCTCGGGCCGGACGTCGTCCCGCCGCCCGACCTGGGGGGCGAGGTCTTCGAAGGCGGCGCGGGTCACCACCACGCGCACGGTTTCCTCGCCGCCGCAGCGCACGCCCTCGGCCAGCTCGAGGACCGGCGTGGGCGGGCGGGTGAAGGTGTACGGGTCGAACGGCACGGGCAGCTCGGGCACGGGCGCGGTGTGGACCAACCGGGGCGTGAGCCGGAGCAGCTCCTCGCAGACCGGGATTTCGTGGATCGAGTCCTCGGTGAGGCTCACGCGGATGGTGTCGCCCAGGCCGTCGCAGAGCAGCGCGCCGATGCCGATGGCGGACTTGATGCGGCCGTCTTCGCCCTCGCCGGCTTCGGTGACGCCCAGATGCAACGGGTAGTTCCAGTCCGGGCCCAGTTCGGCCAGGCGGGCGGCCAGCAGCCGGTAGCATTCGATGACCACCTTCGGGTTGCTGGCCTTCATCGAGAACACGAAGTTGTGGAACTCGTGCTTCCGGCAGAGGCGGGCGAACTCGAGCGCGCTCTCCACCATGCCCATCGGCGTGTCGCCGTAGCGGTTCAGGACGCGGTCGGAGAGCGAGCCGTGGTTGGTGCCAATGCGCAGGGCGCGGCCCAGTTGCCGGCACAACAGGACCAGCGGGGTGAAGCGCTCCTCGAGGCGCGCCAGCTCGGCGGCGTACTGCTCGTCCGTGTATTCCTTGACGGCGAACTTCTTCGAGTCCGCGTAGTTGCCGGGGTTGATGCGGACCTTTTCGACCCACCGGGCGGCCTCGAGCGCGGCCTCCGGCTTGAAGTGGATGTCCGCCACAATGGGCACGTGGCAGCCGCGCTGGCGCAGCTCGCGCACGATGTGCTCGAGGTTCGCGGCGTCCTTCACCGTGGGCGCGGTGATGCGCACCAACTGGCAGCCCGCCTCGACCAGCGCCAGCGTCTCGCGCACGCACGCCGCAGTGTCCATGGTGTCGCAGGTGATCATGGACTGCTTCACCACCGGGTGGTCGCCGCCGATGACGATGCCGCCACGGGCGGGATCGCCCACCACCACCTCCCGCGTCCGCCGCCGGGCAAAGCGGTAAACCGACTCGCAGTACTTCATGGGTGGGCGGGTGTGGGCGCGGCCTCCGCTGGCGGGGGCGGGGGTGGTTCAACCTGCTGCTGCACCTGCGTCTCGCGGCCAAAGAGCAGCCGGATGAGCGGGATGCGTTTGATGTCGAAGAAGGTCACGTACAGCATGAACGAAAGCAGCAGCAGCGCGAAGCCGGTGGTGGTGTACTCGACGATCCGCAGACTCAGCGGCCGGCCGCGCACCCATTCGAACAACGCCAGCAGGATGTGCCCGCCGTCCAGCACCGGGATGGGCAGGAGGTTCAGGATGGCGAGATTGAGGTTCAGCAACACGAGGAAGTTCAGCGCCAGCCGGTAGTCAATGGACACCTGCGCGGCCAGGTAAGCGAAGATGCCGACCGGGCCGGACAAATCCTTGGCGCCGACGCCCGTTTCCTTGGAATGGATCAAGGCGCTGATGGTGCCGATGGTGCGCTCCCAGACTTCGCGGAAGTTCTCCCACGGCGTGGGCCCCGGCCGCCGGACCTGATACACCACCTTGTCGCTGCCGCCGATTTCCGCGCCGATCAAGCCCTTGCCGGTGGCGGGGTTGAGCCGCGGGGTGATGGTGAGGCGGACTTCCTGGCCATCGCGCGTCACCACCAGTTCGGTCGGCTGGCCGGGCCGTTGCTGGATCAGCTTGATGAACTGCTCTCGGCCGGCAATCGGCACGCCGGCGAAGGACACCACCGTGTCGCCCGGCTGCAAACCCACCGCCTCCGCCGCGCTGCCGTCGAGCACGCCGCGCACCACCGGATGATCCTCCGGCTCCAGATTCAGCATCTTCAACCCGCCGAGCACCTCGCTGGTGCCGGCGGTCAGGGAATAAGTCTCGCGCCGGCCGGCGCGTTCCACCGTCACCGCGAAGACGTTCGTGCGCGCCAGCATCACGGTCTCGGCCACGTCCTCCCAGGAATCCACCGCCTTGCCGTTCACCGCCACGATCCGGTCGCCCGGGCGGATGCCCAGCGCGTACTCGGGCGAGTCGGCATCAACGTGGCCGATGACGGCGGGATTCACCGGCACGGGCAGGCCGGCGAAATAGACCACCACGGCGATGAGGAAGGCGAAAACCACGTTCATGGCCGGCCCGGCAAAGGCCACCAGGATTTTCGAGAGCGGCGAGGCGGGGGGTGGAGGCGGCGCGCCGGACTTGCCGCCTTCCAGCGCCTCGGAAGTAATCATCTGCGGCAGCCGCACAAAGCCGCCGGCCGGAATCCACCGGATCGAATACTCGATGCCGTCACGCACCCGGCTCCAGATGCGCGGGCCGAACCCGATGGCGAAGGCCTCCACCTTCATGCCTCGCTTCAACGCGACCAGAAAGTGCCCGAGCTCGTGAACGAACACCGAGGCGCCAAACATCAGCACCACGGCGGCGGTCACGTAAAGCCACATCAATACATCCTGCATGTGAGGGTAAACGCCAGATTACCAGCGCGACGCAGTGTAGTGTCCGCCTCCGGGCGGCGCAACCTTGGCGGTGCCGCCGACGGGAACAGCCGGGACACGGCTCAATTTCTTGCCGGCAGCGAGCGGCCCGGGCAACCCGCCAGTGGGTCGAAAGTCGAAGGCCAAAACAACGAACCAAGAACCAAAATAGCGGGCTCGAAGGAGTCTCGCCCCACCCCGTTAAGGCCGGACTCGCACAAAAAGCAAGCTGCGCCCGAACAGCCGGATTGGCTGTTCCCCCAAAACCCCCGCCGCGCGCCGGTTCAGACGCGGAACCACCGGGCAGCCAGGGTCGTGGCCACGGCGCCAAAAGCGGCCAGCACCAGCAGCGGCTTGACCACCGCGCCCCAGCCCGCGCCGAAGCTGATGAGCCGGTGCAGCGCGTCCAGCGCCCAGCCGGTGGGCAGGCAGTGGGCGATGGTCTTGAGCGCGTCCGGCGCGATTTCGAGCGGCCACCAGCAGCCGCCCAGCGCGGCCATCAGAAGGCTGGCCAGCACGCACAAGCCCACCACGCGGTCCTCGTTGCGCAGCGCGCTCCCCGCCAACACGCCCAACGAGGCGGCCACCCAGGTGAACACCAGCAATGTGACCGCCACCGCGGGCAGGTTCGCCCCCAGCGGCACGCCGAAGACAAACCGACCGACCACCAGGAAGAACACCACCTGCACCGCGCCGAGCAGCATGAGCCCGTAGAGCTTGCCCGCCACCAACTCGCCGCGCCGCACCGCCTGCACGCTGAACCGGCGCAGCACGCCGCCGCGCCGCTCCGCCGCCAGCGCGGCCCCGCCGAAGACCATCAGGTTCATCACCAGGTACATCACCAGGTTGCCCGGCAGCGAAAAGCTGAATCCGGACGGCACGGGCTTGCGGCCGGCGAACCGCGCGTCCAGCCGCACCGGGTTCTCGCGGGCCATCACCGCCCGCCACGCGGTTTCGTTGGTCAGGGCGGCTTCGCCCTGCTGGGTGACCAGCTCGATCAGGCGCGAATTCATCGCGATCAAGGCCCGGACCACGCGCAGTTCGATCATGGCCGCGTCGCCCGATCCCGAGCCCGCCAGCTCGAAGAACTCCACCCTGGCCGGCTGGTGATTCAGGATGTGCGCCGTGAAGTGGGTCGGCAGGCGGACGCCGCGTTGCGCCTGCGCGCGGTTGGTCGGGTCCACCACCCGCATGCCTTGCGCGCCCAGTTCGTCCAGGAACACCCGGCCCAAGAAGCCGCCGTCGAGGTTCTCCACGAGCACGGGCGGTTTCGGGTTGGCGGAGTCGCCCGGACCGCGGTTGGCGAAGCCCATGAAATACACGAACGCCAGCGGCACCACGAACAGCCACACGTAGGCGATCTTGCTCTTGAGGAAGAGCCGCAGATCGTTGTGGCCGATGTCGAGGACGCGTCTCATCTAAACTCCGCAACGAGGTGCAAGCAGCGCAAAAGCGAAGGCCGGGAGATTGACGCGACTTGTTCCTTTGTCAGCCGGCGGGTGATTCCAGCCAAACGAGCGAGCTGGTCGCTGGCTCAATCCTTTTGCGCCTTTTCGCGGCACTCCCATGATGGCTTTCCGGTTCATGCGCGCAGACCTTTGGCAAAGCGGCGGCGGAACTGCCAGGCGGCCAGGCCCAGCAACACGCCCGCCACCACCATCAATCGGAGCAGAATCATCGGCCAGTCCACCGGCGCGCTGCCGAACTCGAGTTCGCGGATGCCCTGGGCCAGCCACGAGCTGGGCAGCAGCGGCGTGATGTTTTCGCGCAGAAAGGCGGGCAGGCTTTGCGGCGGGAAGGCGCAGCCGCCGGCCAGCGCGATGGCCATGGCCGTGAGGTTGGCCAGCGCGTCCGCGCGCCGCGCGTCGGGCATCAGCGCGGCAAACAGCGCGGCAAAAGCGGCGCCAAACGCGGCGAACCCCAGCACCAGCAGGCCGATGGGCAGCGGGTGCCGCCAGCGGATGCCGAAGATGAGGCCGCCCCCGCCCAGCATGAGCGCCGCGCAGATCAGCAGCATCACGACCACGAACACGCCCTTCGACACCAGAAACGGCAGCAGCCGCTGGTGCAGCGTGTGGTACCGCTCGAACGTGCGCCCGGCAAACTCGCGGTACAGGTCGTTCATGCCGGTGTTGGCCTGGAACAACAGGAACATCGTGGCCAGCCCGGCCAGCAGGTAGCCGAAGAGATTCAGCGCCGGACCCGTCTTCGCCTCGCCGGGCCGCACTTCCTTCTCGTACATGATCAGCGGCGGATCGAGGTAACGGCGGACGGTGTCCAGCTTCTCGCCCGTGCGGACGATCAGGTCCGCCACGCGCCGGTAATCCGCGCCGCCGGCCAGCAGTGCCTGGAATTCGGGAAACTCGGATTGCAGGTTGCGCGCGAGGGCGTTCAGGCCCGTGACGACCGCGCCCAGCAACTCCTCGAGCACCGCCGGGTGAATCGAGCGGGCGGGGTTCTTGACCAGCTCAAGCGTGACGGGTCCCCGGCCGGACAGGTAATCGCTGGTGAAGTGCTGGGGAATCACCAGCACGGCGCTGAGCCGGTCGTCGTTGAGCTGGGCCAGCGCGGCGGCGCGGTCGAGAAACACCGGTTCGAGGTACTTCCCGCCTTCGCCCTGGTTCATCCCGCCGCGCAGAAACTGCGTCAGCGGCGAGTCGTCCTCGTCCACGACGGCGAAGCGGATGCGGCCCAGCCCGGAGCCTTCCCCGCTGGCGCGGCCAAACGCCAGACCGATGAGCGCCGTGATGACCAGCGGCACCGCCAGGTGGATGAGCCAGGGCAACGGATTGCGCCAGACGCGGCGCAGGTCCTTGGCCAGAAGGGTGCGCAGCAGGTTCATTCGCGCAACTCGCGTCCGGTGAGCTGGAGGAACACGTCGTTCAGACTCGGGCGCTTGAGGGTGACGTTTTCGACGCGCACCGGCAGGTTCAGCAGTTCCTTGAGACAGTCGGCCGGGTCGCGCGCGCCCAGCGCCGCCACCACCAGTTGACGCGCGGTTTGCTGGATCACGCGGAACCGCTCGCGGAAGCCGGGCCACTGGTCGGGCGCGGCCTGGGCGAGGTCGCTTTCCAGCACGAACAGGCGGTCGCCGCCGAGCCGTTCCTGCAATTCGCTCAACGTGCCTTCGGCCAGCAGCCGGCCATGATCAATGATGCCGATGCGCTGGCAGAGCGTCTCGGCCTCCTCGAGGTAATGCGTGGTGTACAGGATCGCCGTGCCGTCGCGCTGCAGGCCGCGGATGAACTCGAGGATGTTCAGCCGCGCCTGCGGGTCAATGCCCACCGTCGGCTCGTCCAGCAGCAGCAGTTTGGGCCGGTGCAGCAGCGCGCAGCCCAGGTTCACCCGGCGCTTCATGCCGCCGGAATAGGTCTTCACCGCGTCGCGGGCGCGGTCGGTGAGCGACAGCGCGGCCAGCAGTTCGTCCGCGCGGATGCGGGCTTCGCGGGGCGCGAGACCGGCGATGCGGCCCCAGAACTCGAGGTTTTCGCGCGCGGTCAGCTCCTCGTACAGCGCCAGCTCCTGCGGCACCACGCCCATGATGCGCTTGGCGCGCTGCGGGTCGGCGCTGAAGGCCGCGCCGTCCACCCACACGTCGCCGGCGTCGGGCCGCAGCAGGCCGGCGATCATGGAGATGGTGGTGGTCTTGCCGGCGCCGTTGGGGCCGAGCAGTCCGTACAGCTCCCCGGCGCGGACCTCGAAGCTGACGCCGTCCACGGCGCGGACCTCGCCAAAGGATTTGCTGAGCCGTTGGGCGCGCAGGAGGGACATGGCGGGGGAGTCAACCAGAACGGCCGGCCGACGCAAGCGCCGGAAAAACGGTGGGGCTGGGGTCTTGGTTCTGGGTCTGGGGTCTGGGGAGGTCGCTCCTGCTCGTAATCTTAATCCTGCTCTCCGGTGGGGCTAGACTCCTGTGGAGCCCGACCTTCCAGCCACCGCTAGCAACACGGCGCAACAGCGTCCTTTTCTCAAAGCCGCATGTGCTGATTCCACCGGTCCCGCACGGCGTTCTTGTCCGCCTCGCTCAAGACCCCCAAACGGCGCCGCAGCACTGTCCTTTCCGCCGTCACCAGCCGGTCCAAGCAGGCCACCGAAGGCCGGAGGAGTCCGGCCTTCTTCCAGTCGTGCAACGGAACATCCAGCAGGCCGCTCCGGGCGGCGGAGGTTACCCGGCAGATCAGCACGTCCTGCGGCAGGTCAAACAACACCAGCACCGGCCGGACCTTGCTGGCGACGCCTGAGGTGAACGGGAATTCGCAAAGAAAAATCTCCCCGAACATGTCAGCGGAGGGCGTCGTAGATGGAATCTTCGGGGTGATCCTCCCGCAGAAACTGCGCGTACGCCCCCGCCCGCCACTCGGCGTCCCCGGCTTCGTCGCCCGTCAGGACGATGACCCGTGCCTTGCCTGTCTTGGGAAGCTGCCTGGCCACCTCGGGCGGGACGCGTAGCACGTCCGAATTCGTCAGCTCGGTGGTGAACTCCACTGCGTTCATGGCGTGAAGCTAGCCTTGGGCGGCAGGGGGGTCAACCGAGGGCGCTGCCGGCTGGAGGGGCACCGGCGGAGCTGTTCTCCGGCTTCACGACTTGACCGTCCGTTTCTGGAGCAGAAGCTGAATGATGCTGAACAGGCGGTGGAACAAGTAATCGACTTCCGCTGAATCGGTGACCGCGGTTTGCCGAACCTCCGAGTGCCGGATATGGAACGAGTTACCGATGTCTGTCAATGTTTTCGCCTCCTGTTCCAGCAATCCCCGGAACGCGGGATTGGACGCGGCTTTGTTGAGCAGCGCGGCGACGGATTGCTTCTTGTTCCCGCGGTTGTCGAGCGACTTGATCCGTTCCCAGCAGTCCCACAAGCGCTCAAGACCTTCACGGCGAATCTTCGGGTCGGGATCGAGAAACTTCTTCCGACACTCCTCGAGCATGTTGTCCAAAGTTGCATCTCCCGTTTGGAACATCGTGGCCGCGAGGCTGTGACCAAGAACGGCGGGGGCGAGTCGGACGATGCAACCGTTGGAGCGCAGATCAAACGCAACCCCGTTTCTCGCAAAGACCCGATTTACTTCGTCTCGGAAGTCGCTTTTCCCGGCGTCATCATCAAATTCAAGATGATGGTGACTGAAGAATTTGTGGTACGCGACTTTGATCGGTTTTGCCACCCAACGGTGGCACAACTCGATGAAATCGAGGATCAAAAGCGTGTCCGGTGCAAATGGTACCATTTTGGCGGTGAACTCGGATTCCGCCATTGTCTGAGTCTGGAGCGGCCAAGCGAGCCCAGGTATCTCGGCCTGGATCGCAAGCGAGAGTGCGTCTGTGTCCGTACCCGCGATCGCGTTTCCGTCCCGGCAGGTAATGGGGAATTTCGATGCAAATGCCTCGGATGCCAGTTGCCTTTGAAAAAGCGCCACTGTGCCTCCCCAAACGATTGGGGAAATGGTTTCAGTCGTGCGTGCCTTCGGGCCTCGTTCGCGATCACTGAAGTAGTCGGTCATAGCTGTTGAAATGCTCCCCTTAAAGCGCCTTGGTTTCCCCCGGCCGGGCGAGCGGATACCGCCCCTCGGCGTCGGGCAGCACCGGCGGTGGCGAGTCCAGGGTCATGTTCTCCAGGCCGGGCGCCAGTTCGAGGTTCGAGGCCAGCCCTTCCTCCCAGGTGAGCAACTGCCCGGACTCGATCGCCATCCGGCCCAGGATGCCCACCATGATGCCGTGCGCGCCGCGCTCCGCCTCGTTGTACGGCCGGTCGGCGCGGATGGCCTCGAAGAGCCGGTCCTGCTCCACCTGGTAGCAATCCGGCTCCGGCCCGCTGTAGCGCCAGACCTCGTTGGCGCGGGTCATGACCTGGTTCGAGTAGATGCGCGGCCGGGCGGCGGCCAGGCTTTCCATGATCACCGCCGAGCCCTTGGTGCCGTGCGCGAAGTCGGAGAAGACCTCGTAGCACTTGTTCACGTGCCGGCCCTGGGCGAAGAGCTTGGCGCCGTCGGCGAAGGTGTATTCCGCGAAATAGTGGTCGTACAATTGGTCGCCCTCAGTGCGCGTGCAGCGCCCGCCCATGCCCTGCGCGTTCACGGGCAGGTCGTTCTTCGCCCAGCAGCACACGTCGAGGTTGTGGCAGAGCCAGTCCAGGAAGAAGCCGCCGTTGAGCCAGGTGAAGTTGTTGTAGTTGCGGATCTGGTGGGCGAGGTCGGACTCGCCGGGGCGCTTGGGTGTGTAGCCCACCGCGCCGTGCATCCGGTAGGTGCGCAGCGTGAGCAGCTCGCCGATCTCGCCCTCGTGGATGCGCCGGATGACCTCCTGCCGCGGCGGATCGTGCCGCCACATGAAGCCCACCGCCACCTTGAGGTTCCTGGCCGACGCCGCCCGGCCGGTGGCCAGGATGCGCCGCACGCCGGGCGCGTCCACGGCGAAGGATTTCTCCATGAAGACGTGAACGCCCTTCGCGACCGCGTGCTGGAAATGCACCCAGCGAAACGCCGGCGGCGTGGCCAGCAGCACGACCCCGCCCGGCGCCACGGCGTCAATCGCCTGCTTGTAGCCCTGCAAGCCGGAGAAGCGCCGCTCCGGCGGCACGTCCACCTGCGGCGCGAGCCGGGGGTTTTGCCGGAGGCTGTTCAGGCTCCCGGCCAGGCGGTCCTCAAACGCGTCGGCCAGGGCCACGAGCCGGGTGGGGCCTTTGGTGGACAGGGCCTGCGCCGCCGCGCCGGTGCCGCGTCCGCCGCAGCCGACCAGGGCGATCTTGAGGGTATGGTCCTCGGCGGCGTGGACCCCCAATGGCAGCGTGGGCGCGAGGGTGGTGGTGGCGACGGCCGCGGCGGTGGACCGGAGGAAAACGCGGCGGCTGGTGGGATTGGCGGGCGGGCGGGAGGCGGTGTTCATGGCTTGGTTGCGGCCAAGGTTGCGAAACCGGCGCGGGGCAGGCAAGCCCGCCCTGGCATTGGCTGGCGAAAAGTGCGGCAGGCAAGGCCGTATGCCGCAAGCTAGAGCGGTTTAATCAAAGCTGTGGCCGCGTGGGGAGCGCGGGCTTCAGCCCGCTTCAACGTGCTCGCACAGACGGGCGGGGAAGCGGCGTGAACCCCGCGCGCCGGAAGCGCTGTCGCAAGCGGCCACAGTTGTATTGAAAACGCTTTAACGCTGCGGTCGCTCCAGCCGGGGAACTGGAGAAAGATTACGAGCAGGAGCACGATTTTGAACGGAACGATCCCAGACCCCAGACGCCAGATCCATGACTCCAACTCCCCGCACTTCGCACCTCGAACCCCGCACCTGGCGTCGCCAATTTCCGCTTGTTCGGCCGGGGCGGCAACGCGACCTTGCCCGCGCATGGAGCCGTCCAAAATCACGGCTGACATCATTCGCGGCATGAAGGGCCGGGCGAAAATCGCGGCGCTCACCGCCTACGATTACCCCATGGCCCGCCTGCTGGACGAGGCGGGCATCCCGCTGCTGCTGGTGGGCGATTCACTGGGCATGGTCGTCCTTGGCTACCCGGACACCACGCACGTCACGCTGGCGGAAATGGAGCACCACACCCGCGCCGCGGCCCGGGCGCGACCGCGCGCCTTGCTCGCCGCGGACCTGCCGGCCCACACCTACGACACGCCGGCGCACGCGGTGGCCAGCTCCCGCCGGCTGGTGGCCGCCGGCGCGGAGGCGGTGAAGGCCGAAGGCGGCGACGCCATCCGCGCGCAGGTCGAGGCCATCGTTGGCGCGGGCATTCCATTCCTGGGTCACATCGGCATGTTGCCCCAGCACGTCCTCGAGGAAGGCGGTTACCACATCAAGGGCCGGCGTGAAGGCGAACGCGAGGCGTTGCTCGCGGACGCGCGGGCGCTGGCCGAAGCCGGGGCCTTTGCTGTGGTGCTGGAGCTGGTCAGCCCGCCGGTCGCGGCGGAAATCACGGCGGCAATTCCCATTCCGACCATCGGCATCGGCTCGGGGACGGCCTGCGACGGCCAGATTCTGGTGACGAACGACCTGGTGGGCACCTTCCCGTGGTTCACCCCGCGCTTCGTGATGCCGCGCCTGCAGGCGTTTGCCCTGATGAAGGCCGCGATCGCCGACTGGCAGGCGAGCCTTTGAACCTGAATCCTGGCAGGGCCGCAAGCACCGCCAACCGGTCCGGACACTTCGCCTCGGGGCGCATCTCCATTTCCTGCCGCGTTCCGCCTGCCGGGATGGCGACCGGCTTTCAGCCCGCGGACTTGGTAACCGGCCTCTGGCTCAGAGGCCGGAACCCGTCGCCCCTCAGCGAGGGGCGACCTACCCCTCCCGTAGCGGCCGGCTTCCAGCCCGGCGGGGCGCGGGTGGCACACTGCGGGCGTGTTCTCTGTGCAGATTCCGGGCGGCAGGATGCCGCTCTTTAGGGCAGCCAGGGATGGCTGCCGCTGCCCCCGGCGGCCTTTGACCATTCCCACCGGCTGCAAAAACTGAGATGCGTCCTGCGCCTCGGTCCACAACCTCGCTTCCACCCGGCTGCAGTCTCCTTGAGGCTGGCCAAGCCGATGCCCGGCGGTCATGCTGCGTGGCAACAACACATTGCCAGCATGAACAACACCCGAGTTTCGCTCTGCCTGGTTCGTCGTTTTCTCGGCCGCGTCCTGCTCCTGAGCGCGCTGGGTTGGGTCGCGGATTGGCCCACCCCGCCGGCGCACGCCCAGGCCGGTGCCGGTTCCGGGGCGACCGTTTCCGCCACTGATGCCGCCCCGCGCACCCGCCCCAAGCGAGGTTTGGAGGACTTCGTGCTCGAATCCGAGGCGATGAAGATGATCGTGCGCCCGGCGGTGCAGGAAATCGAGGTCCGGTTCCTCGACGCGCCGCTGCTGCTGTATTCGATGGCCCCCACGAACTACAAGCCGTACGTGAAGGAGTTCCGCACCCTCAAGGGCCAGAACCTGCTGCTCGACTCGCCGCTGGACCACGTCCACCACCACGGCCTCATGTACGCCATCACCGTCAACGGCACGAACTTCTGGGAGGAGCAGAAAGACCCCGGCGTGCAACGTGCGGCGCCGCTGCCGATGCGTTACGTGGGCAAATCGCCCGACGGCCGGCCGCTCGCCCTGTTCAGTCACCAGACCGCGTGGCTGGCCAACCAGCATCGCCAGACCACCAACGCCCTGCCCGTGGCGCTCCTGCTGGAGACGCGCACGCTGAGCCTCACTGTGGACACCGCGGCGGGCGAGGTGGCCTTGCGCTGGCAGGCGGACTTCACGGCCGGCCAGGCCGCCGACTCGGTGCAGCTCAGCGGCGCGGCTTACCACGGCCTGGGCCTGCGCTTTGTGCGCGACTTCGACCTGCGGGCCCGGCACCTGAACTCGGAAAACGCGCCGTACTCGGCCGAGCAGAAATGGGATGTCATCCCGGCGCGCTGGGCGGCCACACAAGGCCGGATCGGCGAGCGCGACGTCATGGCCGCCCTCTTCGCCAGTCCGAAGAACGCCGGCGAAAGCCACTTCTTCAGCATGATCAACGCCTTTGCCTACCTGTCCGCCACGCAGAACCTCGACCGGGCGCCGCTGACGTACAAGCAGGGCGACCGGTTCAAGCTCGATTACCTGGTCGTGCTGCGCGACGACCATCCGGCGGCGGGCGCCCTCGAGGCGCGTTACCAGAAGTGGCTGAAGGAACTGGCGCCCCCGGCTGGCAAGTGAACGCCGGGCGGCCGGCTGGGAAGGCAACTGAGCCGGGACGATTCAATTGAGGAAGGGGAGCACACGCGCCCGCGCCGGTCGGCTCTCCGCGTTCGAAACGCACCGGACCGTGCCCCATACCCGCCGCGCGGGAAGTGACGGGCGAGGTGCCCGCCACGGCACTCGAGGCGGGTGCGCTCCCCAGTCCAATCGCATCGCTCCGGCTGAGAGCTCGGGAACTCAGAATGGAGAATCCAGCTTCCTGCCATCCGGCTTTCCCAATACAGGGCCGATCGAGGTTTCACCTGCCTTCCAAGCTTCCCAGCTTCTGAGTTGTTGAGTTTCGGCTGGTGGCTTGGTTGCCGGACCAACGCAGCCGCAAACCGAAGGCTTGCCGGCGGGCAGCCGGGGGTTGGCGCAGCGATACCCCGGTCCAGCAACCACCAGGTTGGGGCCAACGGGAACATCGGCACACCGTGCCAAACGCTGGAGTTCACCTGCCTGTGGCAGCCCGCGAAGCGCGCTGACGCAGGTCGGGTGCAACGACGGGCACGGCGTCCTGCGCGCGTGGTCCGCGCCGCGGGCGCGGCCGGTTTGCGGGGACGCTGCTTCGCGGACACAGACTTCACCAACATGGTATGCGCCGGAGCCTCGGCGTACAATGACGCGACGGACTGCGATGCCTGTGCGACCGGCTCGCGAACCGCTGGGAGATCGAGATCGGCGGGTGAGCCCGGGCGGATGCTGCGCACCTGCGAGCCCGAACCTTGCAGAAGCGACGTCGGGTCCGCACGGGCGGCGCCCTTGGGGAAGAACAGGGTCACCTAACGAGGGCACACGGTGAGGGAAACGATCGTGTCAGCGGCGCGCTGGGTGGGGGAAAAGTCGAACACCCAGGCGTTGTAGTTGTCGTGGACGAGTTCAAAGCCGCGCGGGAAGAGTGCCGCCAACTTGGAACGCGTGGCGACAGCGAACTGTGCGATTTCAGGCGTGTACTTCCCCAGAAACTTGGCGATGCTTGCCAGGGCAGACTGGTCATTCATGCCGCCTAACGCCCAGCATCAGCGGCGGCGCGCAGCGCCGTCCGCTGCATGCTGTTGTTGGGCGATCGTTGCTTACTCATGACTACGGCGAATCGAGGAATTCCTCGATCAGCCGCGCGGTTAGCTCGGGATAGCGGCTGTCCTTCTGCGTCATCACGGCTTCGCCAAGATAGTCCCCGTGTCCGCCGGGCAGGATTAGCAGACGTGCGCCCGAAATTAGGCGAGCCAGCTCGACGGCGTGCTCAGGTTTCACAATGTCCTGATCTCCGAGAACGATCAACGTTGGCATGTGAACAGACCGAACCAAGTCGTCTGGCACATCCTCGAAGGTTCGCATTCTCTCGGCGTCCTTATCATGCATAGTCTTGAGCTGCTGAACGTCCGGGTTCACCCGAAGAAATGCATCCTTGAGCGGCTGCGGCATATTCGAGAAATCTGCCTGCTTCATGAACTCCCAGAGCTGCGGTTGAGCACCGTCTCTCTTGGTTATGGATGAAGCGAAGACTATCTTCCGCACGAGCCGCGGATGTCGTATGGCGACCTGGAGAGCGACACTGGCGCCGTTGCTGAAGCCAAAGATGTCTGCCTTGTCGACCTTCAGGTACCGAAGCAGGGCCGCGACGTCGTCTGCGGAGGTCTCGAAGGAGACGGGCGCACTACGATCGGACGTACGGCCGTGCCCCTGCTCCTCCACCGCGATGACCCTGCGGCTTCTGGCAAAGACCGGGAGCACTCTACTGAACGTGACCTCAATCGTGGAGCCGCCGCCGTGAAGCAGGACGAGCGGAACACCGTCTCTACGACCATGCACTTCGTAGTACATGTTGATGCCGTTGACCGGGGCATGGCCGGTTTCGACCGGATTCGATTGAAGGGTTGACACATTCTTTCCAGATCCAATGACGCCACTTCGTTCGCAGCCGCTAATCGCCAACAGCATCACAAGCACAGGCACAAAACTGAGCTCTCTCATATTGCGCTCCATCCGGGTCGCCCAACGCCAGAACTGAGCGACAGCCGCCGACAGGAACGGTGGAGCGCACGAGGCGCGTCCGAATCCCCGCGCGGCCTCGAACGCAGAAGCGGGGCGGCTGTTCGCTCCAGTGACCTTGTTCGGCGTTCGTGTCATCAAATCGCAATCCACCCAGCGGCCGCTCCCGCCCGTCGCACTCGAACGGGCCAAGCCGGAGCGCAACCGAATCTCCGCGAGCCGTCCGCACTCGACCCCAAAACCGTGCGCTCGTCGAGCCGCGTCCGCACCGACGCGAGCCGTGATGCGCCACGCGCCAACACCGTGACCCACCCGCGCCGCCGAACGTGTAGCATCAGCGGCGGCGCGAAGCGCCGTCCGCTGCATGCTGTTGTTAGCTGGCAAAGACTCTACTTCACCAGTTCGATCTCGCTCAGTTTCCAGGTCTTATCGAACCAGGGCTCAAGCGGGCCGTACAGCCGGAACAGCATGTTCCAGCCCTTGCCGGGAATGGTCTGAATCCAGTTGTGTTCCATGCCGGAAGGGGCCTTCGGCCCGAAGTACACGTCCACTGAACCATCCTTGTTGACGACCAAACCCTTGTCCAGACTGCTCACCTGTGGAAAGTCCTGATCGGTCTGGAGCATGGACCGGGTCTGGTTGTCGTACACGATCGCGGACCAGAAGTCCTTTGCCGGAGCGTTTGGCAGCACATGCAGCCGATAGGTCTTGCCACCGTCCAGAGGATTGCCTTGGGAATCCACGATTCCGACGGCATACTGAGAGCCCTGCCCCACCATCTTGGCTTCCATGGCCGGCGTCACGCCGGTGGCATAGAAATAGAAGAAAGCGGCTGCATCCAGATAGGCCACGCCGGGCTGCTTCTCGAACCTGTATCCGCCGAGCCACTGGCGCCAGGTGCTGTTCGGATAGTAAAAGGCCTCCGGGATGCGGCTCTGGTAGGTGAGAGTGCGCGCTGTAGCGTCGCCCACCGCTGCAGCCTCGGTCAGGATCGCCTTCATGCGGGCATCGGGCGCGAACGGCTTGCCCTTCTCGATGCCGATCGAGGCAAAGAATCCCAGGGTGATCGGATCGATCGACTCAACGGGCTCGTTCTGAACGACGTGATTGAGCAATTCCCAGAACCGGTAGTCCGCCGGTGCCACCGTCGAGAAGTCGCGATTGGATACATTGACGAAGGTGTTGGGCCGTGGATTAGCCGCCTCCGACAGGGGATAAATCCGCGTGTTCTCGTGCAGGCTCTCGATTGCGGGCTTGAGGTCTCCATTCACCGGCATGTTGCGCCAGACAAGAATGGACTCGAAGGTCGGAACACGCACGACCATGTACCCATCCGGCACATCGCCCTTGTACCCGGAAGGCAGCAGCAGGTACTTGCCACCCTTGCCCTGGTCCGGACCGACGATGCCGATGTCGGTGACATACTTGAACCAGAAGTCATCGATCATGCCCAGGGTCCTGGGCGGCACTTCGACCACCAGCGGACCGTCATGCAGATTGATCCAGATCCACGTGTAGGGCGTGGTCGCGTTCGCCGTGAGAAAGATCGAACGCGCGTTCATGGTTGCTTCGAACGTCGGTACCGTGACGTTCGCGGGGCCGACTCCCAGCAATCCCTCGCGCAGCCCCGCCATGTTTACGGGTGCCAATGCCAGCAAGTAAGCCTGAACCGCGCGCTGAAAGTCGAGATTGTCGTAGACCTTGTCGACCGTCGCCTTGTCTGGAAATCCATCAAAGAAGTTCAGCGTGCCCAGCCGAGTTTCGACCTTGTCCGGGATCGCGATGCCGGGCGGGATGTCTGTGGTCATCTTCATTTGCGATGCGACCTGTGCCTGTGCGGCAGCTGCACCGATCATGAGCATGAGCATCGCTGTCCGAAGGCTTGTCATGCATTTGGCTTCCATAGGAAACTCCATTGGGCTCTTTAGTATGAGGGCGTGCTATTGCCAGCTAACGCCAGAACTGAGCGACAGCCGCCGACCGGAACGGTGGAGCGCACGCGGCGCGTCCGAACGGCCGCCCGGCTTCGAGCGGAGAAGCGGGGCGGCTGTTCGCTCCAGTGATCTTGTTCGGCCACCGTCTCATCCTCGATACACGTCCTTCCGATGTCTGGCGCGCTGAATCTCTACGATGCGTGACTCGGTAAACACCGCGTAAATCACTCGGTAGTCGCCAACGCGGATGCGATAGGTGTGCTCGGAGCCGGAGAGCTTCTCGGAGCCATGCGGGAATGGCTCCCGTGCGAGCGCCCCGACGGCCGCGACAATCCCGGCTACCTCCTGAGGCGGCAGCTTCCGCAGGTCCTTCTTGGTGGAGGCGCGCCACTGAATCTCAAAGGGTTCCATCGCGCTTCAGTTCGCTCACGAACTGCTCGTGCGCAATGACCGGCTCCTCCCGGCGCTCGGCGACGACCGCCAGATCGTCCAAATCCTCCAAGAGTTTCTCGTAATCGGTCAAGGGGAGCACGACGGCGGTTCGTTCGCCGTGCTCGTCAGTCAGGTATTGCAGTGTCTGGCTCATGCGCCAACTCTACTGTGCCGTCCGGTGACTGTCGAGAGCGCGCATGGGCCGAACCATTGATTAACAGGTCATTTTGACCTGATAACGCGATATTGGATGGGTTTTCAGGCCGGCTTGACCCGGGCAATATCGGCGTGATCATCAGTGCGAGCGTAAGCTGAACGATGATGAGCGGTCAAGAACCAGCACCCGAAAAGGCGCCTCGATTCCTGGACCAGGTCCGGGCGGTGCTGCGGTTGCACCACTACTCGCTGCCTACAGAACGGACCTACTTGGACTGGATCCGGCGTTACGTCCGTTTCCACCGGATGCGGTGCCGGGAGGGCCTGGCGGGCGGGGAGGCGAAGATCGAGGCGTTTTTGACCGACCTGGCGGTGAACGGGCAGGTGGCTCCGGCGACGCAGAACCAGGCGATGAACGCCTTGGTGTTCCTTTACAGAAAGGTGCCGGAAGCGCCTTTGGCCGGGCGGATTGACGCGGTGCGGGCGTTCCGCAAGCCGAACGTGCCGGTGGTGCTGACGCGGGAGGAGTTGGCCCGGGTGATGCCGCAGGTGGAGGGGTCAGCCACCTGGTGGTGAAGTTGCTCCACGGCAGCGGCTTGCGCATCATGGAGGCGCTGCGGCTGCGCGTCAAAGACCTGGATTTCGCGATGAAGCAGATCACGGTGCGGGACGGGAAGGGGGCCAGGGACCGGGTGACGACGTTTGCCGGTTCGATGATTCCGCTGTTGGAGAACCACTTGCAGAAGGTGAAGGGGATGCATGAGCAGGATCTGGCCGCGGGGCACGGGGCGGTGTATCTGCCGTATGCGTTGGAACGGAAGTATCCCCAGGCGAACCGGGAATGGGGCTGGCAGTATGTGTTTCCCGCCCGGGAGTTGTCCCTGGATCCGCGGACGGGGCTGCGGCGGCGGCATCATGTGGACCCGAGCGTGGTGAACAAGGCGATCAAGGCGGCGGTGCGGCGGTGCGGGCTGACGAAGGTGGTGAGCGCCCACACGTTCCGGCACAGCTTTGCGACGCATCTGCTGGCCCGGGGGACGGACATCAGGACGATCCAAGCGCTGTTGGGGCACCAGGATGTGTCCACGACGATGATCTACACGCACATCCTGCAACAGGGCGGGCAGGGGGTGGCCAGTCCGCTGGATGATCTGGCGGGGCGGTAGGAGCAGGGGCCGCAGGCGGGGGAACCGAGGGAGGGGGAGGAGGCTGGCCGGGCCGGGAATGGAGCGTGGATGGCGGTCGGGTTGGCAGCGGCGGCATCACGTGCTGGACGCGACGTTCCAGGATTGCATCCGGCAGGCGGCGCGGAAGGCCAAGCTGGACAAGAAGGTCACCCCGCACGTGTTGCGCCACAGCTTCGCCACGCATTTGCTGGAGGGCGGCACCGACCTCCGCACCGTGCAGGAGCTGCTCGGCCACAAGGACGTGGCCACGACGCAGCTTTACACGCACGTCATGCAGAAGCCGGGGCTGGGGGTGCGCAGCCCGCTGGACGGGGGAGGGGCTGGGGGCCAGAGGATGGCGGACGGTCGGCACCTTCCTGCCTTCCAGCTTTCCCAATTCCATTTTTGAGCTTCGGCTCTTGCGCCTTGTCGGGCTCGAGTGCGCTGGCTGGAACAGGTTGCCTACAGGCCATTCCGCATTCCGTATTCGGCAGGCCGGTCAGCCGGTGACGAGATGGCGGTGCCGTTTGAAGGCGGGGCGGAGCGCGCGCGAAAGTTCGTCCTGAACGCCCTGCAGCTCGGCGTACACCGCCACGTTGGCCTTCTTGGGCCGGGTGGTCTGGGCGGGGTTCAGCGCCACGAATTCGTCCGTGATCGTCTCGATGCCGACCTTTTCGCCCTGGTGGTTGCGCCAGCACCAGAGCGCCTGGAGGGCGGCGCCGTAAGCCGCGCCCTCGCCCACCTTGAGCGTGACCACCTCGGCGTTGAACACGTCGGCCATGATCTGGCGCCAGAGCTTCGCGTTCGCGCCGCCGCCGGTGGCGCGAATTTGGGTGGCCTTCACGCCCAGCGCGGCCAGGCGGCGCAGGCCGTAGTTCATGCCCAGCGTCACGCCTTCCATCGCCGCGCGGGCGAAGTGTTTCGCCGTGAAGGTCGCCGGCCGCACGCCGAAGAACACGCCGGTGCCGTCGGGCACGTTCGGCGTGCGCTCACCCTCGAGGTAGGGCAGCAGCAGCAGGCCGTCCGCGCCGGCGGGCGCCCGGGCGGCGGCGCGCTCGAACTCGGCGTGGGTCATCTCAAAGTCGAGCCGCACCATCTCGGTGGCGACGGTGACGTTCATCGTGCAGAGCAGCGGCAACCAGCGGTTGGTCGAGTCGCAGAAGGCGGCGATTTCACCCTGGGGGTCCACCACCGGCTGGTCGCAGCAGGCGTAGATGGTGCCGCTGGTGCCGAGGCTGGCGGTGACGATGCCCGGCCGGGTGTTGCCGGTGCCGATGGCGCCCATCATGTTGTCGCCGCCGCCCGCGCTCACCAGCACGTCCGGCGTCAAACCCAGCGCCTTCGCCGTGGACGGCTGGAGCGTGCCGACCGGCTGGTCGCTGGAAATCAACGGCGGGAGCTTGGCACGCAGCCCGGCATCAATCGCGTCGAGCACCGGCTCGCACCACTCGCGTTTGCGCACGTCGAGCAACGCCGTGCCGCTGGCGTCGCCGTACTCCATGACCGCGCGGCCGGTCAGCCACCAGTTCAAGTAGTCGTGCGGCAGGAGCATCGTGGCCAGGCGGGCGAAATTTTCGGGCTCATGATTTTTAAGCCAGAGAATCTTCGACGCGGTGAAGCCCGGCAGCACCGCGTTGCCCAGCGCGGCGATGGTGGCGTCCACCCCGCCGAGCGCGGCCATGATCTCGTCGCATTCGGCGGCGGTGGCGGTGTCGCACCACAGCTTGGCCGGGCGGATCACGTTGCCGGCCTGGTCCAGCGGCACGAAGCCGTGCTGCTGGCCGCTCACGCCGATGGCCTTCACCTCGCCGGGCCGGGCTTTGGCCGCTTTGAGCGCGGCCTTGATGGCCCGGGCGGTGGCGTCGCGCCAGGTGTGCGGATGCTGCTCCTTCGCGCCGGGCGGGAGCTTCGGGATCAGGCCGTACGCGACCGAGGCGGTGCCGGCGACCTTTTTCCTTGCTACGTCGAGGACAAGCGCCTTGGTGGACTGGGTGCCGCTGTCAATGCCGATGACGAGGGGTCTCATGGTTGAAAAGCTGTTGTGTCGAAGTCGCGGGAGGATGGCCAGACGACGCCCTGAAGTCCAACGGGAAACGCCGCGGACGCGGCCAAGGGCGCATTTCGGTTTTCCCTGCAAGTCCGCGGCCTGCGCGAGATGGGGCGAGTCTCATTCCAGGGTTCGTGGTTCGTAGTGCGTTGAAAACGGATGCCGGATGCCGGCTTGCGCAGCCCCGCGCGGGTGACCGTGGACGAGGTGGCAGACACGTTCGGCATCTCGCGGCATCACCTGGTCAAGTTGGTGCACGACCTCGGCCGCAGCGGCCACCTCCAGACGCGCCGGAGCTGACCGGGCTGCGCGAGGCTTATGCGATTCCCGACAACGTGTTGCGCGACCCGCAGCGGTGGCACCTGATCACGGCCTTTTTCTTGTGGGCCGCGTGGGCGTGCGCCGCGAACTGGCCCGGCGAGACGATCAGTTACACCCGGAACTGGCCGCCCGAGCCGCTGGTGGGCAACGTGCCGACCGGCTCCACGCTCATCTGGTCGGTCGTGAGCTTCTTCCTGCTGCTGTCCGAGCTGCCGCGCGGGCTCATGCAGACTGTGGCGAGCGTGAATAAAGGCATGTGGTGGGCGCGCTCGGCCGACTTCATGCAGCAGGGCATCGGGAGACGTTCCGCTGGCTGCGGGTGATCGGCGACACGATCTTCGGCGTGGGCGTGGTGGTGCTGGGCTGGTTCGTGCTGGGCATCAAGACCGGGTGGTCGCTGACCGGGCGGCCCGACGAGGTGGCCGAGCAATTCCCGGAAAGCCTGGCGAGCGAAGGCCTGCGGGGCTGAGCCCCCTCGAAGCAGCCGCCGGCTTCAGTCGCCACCCGCCGCTGAAGCGGTGGGGCGGGACTCCGTCGAGCCCTGACCTTTCGGGATCGCAATCCCCGGACCGTGGTGCCCGCGGGTGGGTCGCCCGCGGCACGGCCACAGGCGGGTTCGCCCGGGCCACTCGGCCCGTCCGCTGCGGGCACGTAATTGAGATACGACCCGGCGTTGACCGCCCCGGAGTTCCCGCTTGGCCTGCCCCCGACCTTGCCTAGACTCGCGCGGGCATGGTGCTCCTGCCGATCATCGAACGCGAACTGCGCATTGCCGCCCGACGGGGCAAGACCTACTGGCTCCGCATCACCGCGGCGCTGGTGGCCGCGCTGATCTGCGCCTGGGTCGTGTTGTGGACCGGCGCCGGCCAGCAAAACATCCAGTTGGGCCGGCTGCTCTTCACTTATCTCAGCGTGCTGGCGTTTGCGTTCTGCCTGCTGGTCGGGCCGTTCATCACGGCGGATTGTCTCAGCGAGGAGAAGCGCGAGGGCACGCTCGGCCTGCTGTTTCTCACCGAGTTGAGCAGCTACCATGTGGTGCTGGGCAAATGGATTGCCACGTCGCTGGCCGGCCTGTACGGACTGCTGGCCATCCTGCCGGCGCTGGGCCTGCCGCTGCTGTTTGGCGGGGTCACGCCCGGCGAGTACGGCCGCGTGGCGCTGGGCGTGGTGAACGCCATCTTCTTCTCGCTCACCGCCGGCATGTTCGTGTCCGCGCTCAGCCGGGAACAAACCAAGGCCACGCTCGGCGCGGTGGCGTTGATCCTCGGCGTGACCGGCCTGGTGCCGGGGCTGTACGTCTTCCTGTCCGCCGTCTGGTTTGGCCAGCCCCTGACGGGCACGCCGCCGCTGGCGTTGCTCAGCCCGGCCTACACGGGGCTGCTGGCGATGGACGCGACGTACAAGGCCGCTCCGGGGCTGTACTGGCTTTCGCTCGCGCTGGTGCAGGCCGCGGCGTGGTCGTTTCTGGGCCTCACCGCGCTGTTGCTGCCACGCATCTGGCGCGAGGACCCGTCCGAAAAACCCGTCGTGCACCGCTGGCTGTACCGGCTGGGCTACACGGCGGGCTGGCGGCGTGCGTTCCAGCGCCGGCTGGAGGTGAACCCGGTCTTCGCCCTGGCCGCGCGGCTGCGCTGGCCGCACTGGGTGTTCTGGACGCTGGTTTCGCTCGTGGCGGTGAACGTGTACTGGATCGCCATCGGCTCCCGCCAGGTGCCGGGCGCCACGCAGTTCCACTCGAACTTCGCCTACGCGCTGATCTTCACCAACCGGGTCTGGATCACCGTCATGGCCTGCCATTTCTTCCTCGAAGCCCGTCGCACCGGCGCGCTCGAACTGCTGCTCACCTCGCCCCTGCCCGTCCGGACGCTGCTGCGCGGCCACTGGCGGGCGCTGGTGTGGTACTTCGCCGGGCCGGTCTTCGTCATCGGCCTGCTGCACGTCGGCTACGTGCTGGGCAATTGGTCGCAGGTCAGCGGGCGGCCGGGCGTGCTGGCGGCGCCTCTGCTGCCGTACTACATCGCGTCGGCGATCAGCAGCTACGTGAACTTCCTCACCGACGTGCTGGCGTTGTGCGCCGTGGGCGCGTGGCTGAGCGTCTCGCTGCGCAAGCCGGGCCTGGCGCTGCTGCTCACCTTCGGGCTGGTGATCCTGCTGCCCTGGGTGGTGGGGAACTACCTGCCGACGATGAGCGGCTTGATGCCGGGCCGGTTCAGTCAATGGCTGCAAAGCCTGCCCTGGCTGCAAAAGCTCTTTCCCGGCGGGCTCTTTGGGCTGCCGCTCGGCCGCCCCACCGCCTGGGTGGGCAAGAACCTGCTGTTCACCTTCTGGGCGCTGCCGCGGCTGCGCCGGCATCTCCGCGCCGCGGCGGCCCAGACCGGCGACTGGCGCGGCGGGCAGTCCTGGCGGGGGCGGAAAAAGCCGGAGACCCCGCTGACCGCGCCGATGGCGGCGGCAGCCAAAACCAGTTAAAAGGCCGGATCGTTAAATGAGCTGCCTGGCCGGGGGCAAACTGAAAGGTTCCGGCTGAGACCTCGAGCCCGGCGAAAACCGGGCGCGCAACACTTGTGAGCGTGCTGCCCATCGTGGAGCGGGAATTGCGCGTGGCCGCGCGGCGCCACGGCGTGTTCGTGGCGCGCGTGGTCGCCGCGATCGCCGCAGTGGTCCTGGGCGCCGCCCAATTGTGGGTGGAAAGCGACTGGCGCTCGGCGGGCGCCCGCGGCCGGGACCTCTTCGACACGCTCGTGCTGCTGGTCTTCGGCTTCGGCCTCGTGGCCGGGCCGTTGTGGACCGCCGACACGCTCAGCGAGGAGCGGCGCGAAGGCACGCTGGGCCTGCTGTTTCTCACCGATCTTGGCGCCCACGACATCGTGCTGGGCAAGCTGGCGGCGGCGTCGGTCACGGCCTTGTTCGGCCTGCTGGCGGTGCTGCCGGTGCTGGCGATCAGCCTGTTGCTGGGCGGGGTGTCGCTGGGCGAGTTCGGCTGCGCGGCGCTGGTGCTGGCCAACGCGCTGTGGTTTTCGCTCGCCGTCGGGATGGCGATGTCCGCCGTCTGCGAGCAGACGCGCAGCGCCTTTGCGCTGACGGTGTTCGTCCTCTTCCTGAGCGCCGGCGTGCTGCCGTGGCTTCACACCCTGTTGAAAGGCACCGCGGCGCAAGACTGGCTGGTGCTGCGGGTTGTGAACCCCGTCGCCGCGCTGTGGACGGTTCACACGCCGGATTACGTCAAGGCGCCGGCGGCCTTCTGGACCTCGCTGGCGGGCACGCACGCGCTGGGCTGGCTGTTTCTGGGCGGGGCGGCCTGGTGCACCACCCGGGCCTGGCGCGAGGGGGCGGTCTCGCCGCTGGCCGGCCGCTGGCGGCACCGGTGGTTGCGCCTGGTGCCGGGCGATCCGGGCGGGCGGCGCGCCTTGCGCGAGCGCCTGTTGGACCGCAACCCGCTGCTCTGGCTGGGCAGCCGGCACCAGCTCAAGCGCACGCTGCTCTGGGGCGCGTTTGCGGTGCTGCTGGCCGCCTGGCTGAGCGTGCGCCTGCTGGCAGGCTGGCAGTGGTGGACGGCGGGCACGACGGTGGTGGTCGCGTTCTTCCTGCAAGTGACGTTGAAGTGGCTGGCGGCCTCGGAGGCGGCGTTCCGTTTCGCGGAAGACCGTCGCAGCGGCGCGCTGGAACTGCTGCTCACCACCGGGCTGGGCGAGCGGGAAATTGTCCGCGGCCAGATGCTGGCCATGCGGCGGCTGTTTGGCGTGCCGGCGGTGGCGGTGCTGGTGGTGGAGGTGGTGATGCTGGCAACCAGCGGCGCCACCCACTTCAACGACTGGCTGCCCGCGGTGGCGGCGATGATCGTCTTCGCCTGGGACCTGCCCGTGCTGGCCTGGACGGCCATGTGGTACAGCGTGGCGGGCCGGCGTCCGCACCTGGCGTCGCTGCGGGCGGTCTTTCGCGTGCTGGTGGTGCCCTGGCTGATTTTTCTGGCCGTGCTGTTCATGGTGGGCGTCTGGAACTGGACGGCGGTGACGGGCCTCTGGCTCTTCGTGTGCGCCGGCAGCAACGTGCTCGCCCAGTCCGCCGCGCGCGCCGGCCTGCTGGCGCAGTTCCGCGAAGCCGCGGCCGGACAACTGCGCCGGTCGCGGCGGGGCGCTCAGGAACTCGCGCTGGTGTAATGGCGCACCGCGAAGCGCCACACCCGCGCCGAGACGCCAAAGCACACCCCGGCCAGCGCCACCAGCAGGAGCATCTCCAGCGGCGAGCCGAGCTTGTCCGCCAGCAGTTTGGTGGGGACGTTGGCGACCAGCAGCATCGGCAGCACGAAGGTGAACACCACCTTGAAGGCGCCCGGCCGGAACGCGGCGTCCGGCACGCGGGCCACGTTGAACAGGTTGTAGTAGCCCCACACGATGCCCTGCGCCTGCACCGTCCAGAAGCTCACCGTGGTGAGCATGAACATGAGCGCGTAATGGATCAGCACGCCGGCGGCGCAAAGCAGGCCGAAACCGGCGAGCTGGGCGGGGCCGGGCCGCAGCCCCAGCCGGAAGGCGGCATAGCCCATCACGACCACGGCGGACGCGGCGTTCACGAAGGCGCCGAGGTCCACCTGGCGCACCGACAGCAGGAAGCGCGGGTTCACCGGCAGCAGCAGGAAGAAGTCGAGCCGCCCGGTCCGGACGTGATCGGACAACTGGACGCAGTTGGTCAGAAACAGCGCCGTGAACACCTGCTGAATGAAATGACTGGCCCCCACCAGCAGCACGACCTCCCAGCGCGACCACGTGGCGATGCGCTCGGTGTGCTGGTAGATCACCGCCACGAAGGCCAGTTGCAGCGCGAACCACAGCAGCTCGACCACGATCCAGAGCGTGAAGTTGACCTTGAAGCTCATCTCGCGGACGAGCGAGTTCCGGCACAAGACCGCGTACACGGCGGCGTGATGCCGGAGCCGGCGCCACGCGGCCGGCCGCCGGCCGGCGGCGGGGGCGGGCGGCGGAGCTGGGTTGACGGCGGGGGTGTTCATGGTTCGTTCAGCCGCCGGCGGCGGAATAGTGCTTGAGGCCGCGCGCCCACACCCAGCGCGCCAGACCGTAGGCGATGAGCACCCAGGCGGTTTGCAGCACCAGACCCTGGATCAACTCCGCGCCGCTCACGCGGCCCAGGTAGATGCTCACCGGAAAGTAAAGCTGGTACGGGAACGGCGTGAATTGCAGCACCGCCAGCACGCCCGCCGGCAGGATGTCCAGCGGGAACAGGTGGCCGCCGGCGATGTACTCGAAGGCGAACAGGATGAAAACGAACGTGGAAATCTCCAGGAGCCAGAACGCCAGCAGGGCCATGGTGTAGGAGAGCAGGAATTGCAGCAGCGCGGTGAGCAGCGTCGCAAGCACGAAGGCCGCGAAGTGCCCGGCATCCGGCGGCCCGATCAGGTATTGATGCTGAAGCGCCACGAACAAACCCACCGGCAGCAGCGCCGCCGTCGCGTACACCACCCGCCCCGCGCCGAACAGGCACAGCCGGTACGTCAGGTAGTCCATCGGCTTGAGCAGGAACTGGCTGATGCGGCCATCGCGGATGTCCGCCGCGATCTGCCAGTCGTCCTCGGTCACCGCTGTCAGGGCGTCCACGATGGTCGTGACCAGGTAGTACGAGGTCATGGCGGCCAGGGTGTAGCCGGCCACGCTGGGGCTGTCCGGGTTGCTGGCGTAAATGGCGCGCCACAGATAGAGCGTGGCCAGCAACGGCACCAGCCCAAACGTGGCGCGGAACAGGAAGTTCACGCGGTACACCAGCGTGTTCTGGATGCCGATGTTGAAGACGTGCCAGTACTTGAACATGCGCGCCGCCCCGGCCGGACGCCGGCGGCGAGGCGGTAAAGTGGCAGCGGCGACACGGGAACGCCAGTGCGCTTCCCGGCGGCAGTCCCAAGGCGACCCGCCCGCCTCGGTGCCTGGCTGAAGCCCGAAGGCCGAAGGCGGGAAGCCGGCCTCCGGCCTCCGGCCTCTGCAACAAGATTAAGAGCAAGAGCAGGAACCCAGAAGCTGGGGGCCTGAAGCCAAAGGCGAGCCGCCTCGATGCTCGATCCCCCCATCCTCGATCCTCGTTCGCCGCTGCCGGCATCCGGCATCTGGCATTCGTTTCCCGCGAACCAAAATCCAAGAGTCAGCTCCGCAGTCACCATTCCGCCGCCTGTCGCAATTGGAAGGCGGGGCTCGACGGAGTCTCGCCCCGCGGGAAGCTCCCGCTGGCCGCTTGACGCTGGCGCGGCGCCTACCTACCGTTCGGTAGTTCATGCGGGCCACCCCCTCTGACACCCGAAGCAGGCTTTTGTCCGCCGCGCTGAAGCATTTTGCCCGGCGCGGCTACGCCGGCACGTCGGTGCAGGACATCGTGACGTCCGCCGGCGTGACCAAGCCGGTGCTGTATTACCACTTCGGCAGCAAGACCGGCCTGTTCAAGGCGCTGGTGGATTCCGCGCTCGACGAGCGCCTGCGGCTCATGCGGGAGGCCGCCGCTCGCGGCGGGACCACGGCCGCGCGGCTGGAGGAGATCCTCGCCTCGGTGTTCGAGCACTCGCGGTGCAACGCGGACCTGATGCGCCTGGCGTTCGCGACGGCGTTCGCCTCGCGCGACGAACTGCCCAAGGAGGTCCGCAGCCTGTGCAAGGGCCGGCGCAATTTCGAATTTATCTGCGACCTGATCGCCGCCGGCCAGCGGGCGGGCGAGTTGCGGCGGGATTGTGACCGCGAGCGGCTGGCCTTCGGCATCTACGGGCAGTTGACCACCTACATCATGGTGCACCTGCTGATGCCCAATTCGTCCCTGGACCGCCGGACCGCCCGGCAGATCGTTCATTTGTTCCTAGAAGGCGCCGCGCGGCGCCGCTCCAACCGCTCCGCCCCCTCCCCCGCAAACTGATGAAACTGACCCTCTGGTTCCTTGCCCTGGTGTGCGCCCTCGCCTTTGTGTCCAACGGTTGCAAACGAACCGGCCTCGCCGCCCCGCCGGGCGGGGCGGGCGGCGGCCCCGGGATGGCCCTGGCCATGCCGGTGGTCGCGGTGGAAGCGCGCCGCCAGCAGGTCGTGGAGTCCGTCTCGCTGGTGGGCAGCCTGGCGCCGGACGAGGCCATCGAGGTGAAGGCCGAGACCGACGGCATCGTGCAGGAGGTGCCGTTCGAGGAAGGGCAGATGGTCGAGAAGGGCGCGCTGCTGGTGCGCCTCGATGACACGAAACTGCTCGCCGAACTGGCGGACGCCCAAGCCCGCCTGCAACTGGCGGAGGCCAGCCACACCCGCGCGAAGGAGCTGCGCGAGACCCGCTTGATCTCCGAGCAGGAGTACGATCAAGCGGCCTTCACGCTGGCGGTCAGCCGGGCCACGGTCGAGCTGCGGCAGCGCCTGCTCCGGGACGCGCGCGTGGTCGCCCCGTTCCGGGGCCGCACCGGCGCGCGCAACGTCAGCCCGGGCCAGGTCATCACGCGCAACACCGTCATCACCTGGCTGGTGGACCTGGACCCGATGAAGGTGGAGATGAACGTGCCGGAGCGCTTCCTGGGCCAGGTGCAAACCGGCCAGAAGGTGCAGTTCAAGGTGGCGGCCTACCCCGGGCGGGAGTTTGAAGGCGAAATTTACTTCGTCGCCCCGCGGCTGGACGAGATCACCCGCACCGCGCTGGTGAAGACGCGCCTGCCCAACCCGGAGGGCCTGCTCAGGGGGGGCATGGTGGCCAACCTCGAATTGAACCTGGTCATCCGCGAGGCCGCGGTGGTCATTCCCGAGGCCGCGCTCATGAGCAACGGCGACATGAACTTTGTGTTCCTGGCGGGCCCGGACCAGACCGTCGGACTGCAGCCGGTCACGGTCGGCCAGCGACTGCCGCGCTGGGTGGAAATCACCTCCGGCCTCAAGGGCGGCGAGCTGGTCATCGTGGAAGGCCACCAGAAGGTTGGTCCCGGCATGAAGGTCACCCTGTCCGGACCGGAGAAGGCCGCGGTGTACCAGAGCAACGAACTGCGGCCCGCGTTGCCGGCGGCGCGACCCGCCACGAACAGCGCGCCCGCCGGCGCCGGCAAACCCGCCTGAGTCCCGGTCCAGCCCAGCATTTCCCCGCCATGACTTTGCCCGATGTCAGCATCCGCCGGCCGGTGCTCACCTCCATGATGAGCCTCGCGCTCGTGCTTTTCGGTCTCATCAGCCTCACCCGCCTGCCGGTGCGGGAGCTGCCGAACATTGACCCGCCGGTGGTCAGCGTCACCACCGTGTACCCCGGCGCGAACGCCCGGGTGGTGGAAACCGAAGTCACCGAGCGGCTCGAAGAGGCGATCAGCAACATCGAGGGCATCAAGACCCTCACCAGCTCCAGCCGCGAGCAGGTCAGCGGCATCACGGTCGAGTTCGACCTCTCGCGCGACGTGGACCTCGCCGCCCAGGACGTGCGGGATCGCGTGGCCCGCGTTCGCGGCCTGTTGCCCGAGGACATCCTCGAGCCGGTGGTCGCCAAGCAGGAGTCGGACGCCCAGCCGATCATGTGGATTTCGGTGAACAGCGACCGGTATTCGCCGCTCGAGCTCACCACGCTGGCCGAATTGCAGATCAAGAACCGCCTGCAAACGGTGGCCGGCGTGTCGTCGGTCATCATCGGCGGCGAGAAGCGCTTCGCAATGCGGTTGTGGCTCGACTCCGAGCGCATGGCCGCGCGGGGCGTGACGGTGCTGGACGTGCAGCGGGCCTTGCAGGAGCAGAACGTCGAGCTGCCCAGCGGCCGGGTGGAGAACCTGGACCGGGAAATGACCATTCAAACCCTGGGCGAACTCAAGACGGCGGAGGAGTTCAACAACCTGGTGGTGTACAGCGACGGCGTGAAGCTCGTGCGCCTGCGGGACGTGGGCTACGCGGAGGAAGGCGTCGAAGACCTGCGCACCGTGGCGCGGTTCAACGACAAGCCCACCGTGTTTCTGGGCGTGGTCAAGCAGTCGCGCGCCAACACGGTCGAGGTGGCGCACGGCGTGAAGGCGGAGCTGGCGCGCCTCGGCCCCACGCTGCCGCTGGGCGTCAACCTCGTGGCGGCCTACGACTCGTCCATTTTCGTCGAGGACGCCATCAACGAGGTGTGGCTGACCCTGGGCATCGCCTTTGTGCTGGTGGTGATCGTGATCTTCGTGTTCCTGCGCAACGTCCGCTCCACCGTGATCCCCGGTGTGGTTATCCCGGTGTCCATCGTGGGCACCTTCACCATCCTGTACGCCATGGGCTACTCGGTGAACATCCTGACCATGCTGGCGCTGGTGCTGGCGATCGGCATCGTGGTGGACGACGCCATCGTGGTGCTGGAGAACATCTACCGCCACATCGAGCACGGGCAGAGCCCGATGCAGGCCGCCTTCGCCGGCATGAAGGAAATCGGCTTTGCCATCATCGCCATCACCATCTCGCTGGTGGCCGTGTTCATCCCGCTGGCGTTTCAGGCGACCACCACCGGCCGGCTGTTCATCGAGTTCGCCTTCGCCCTCGCGGGGTCGGTGGTGATCTCCGCGTTTGTCGCGCTCTCGCTCACGCCCATGATGGCCGCCCGCATCCTCCGGCCGGTCGAAAAGGTGAAGCACGGCCCGGTGTTCCTGGCGTTTGAGCGCGCCTTCAACCGCGTCACGGACTGGTACGGCGCGGTGCTGCGGCGCGCGTTGCACCACCGGGTCTTGACGCTGCTGGTCGGCGTGGCCGCGCTGGCGGCGATGGTCTGGGCCTACCGCAGCCTGGACAAGGAGTTCCTGCCCGAGGAGGACCGCGGCATGTTCATCTGCTTCGCGATCACGCCCGAGGGGTCCACGGCCGAGTACACCGACCGCATGATCCAGCAAATGGAGCGGATCATCGCCTCCGTGCCCGAGATCCGATCCCGCGGTTCGATGGTGGCGCCGCCGTTCGCCGGCCCTGGCGCGGCCAACCAGGGCATCGGCTTCGTGCGGCTGCGCCCCGAGCGGAACCGCAGCGTGCAGGACATCGTCAACGGCCCGAACGGTCTGCGGATGCGGTTCATGACCGAGGTCGAGGGCGCGCTGGTGATCCCCAACATCCCCAAGCCGATCAGCCGCGGCTTCGGCGCGCCGTTCAGCCTGGTCCTCCAGAACGACGACCTCGACCAGTTGAACATCACGGCGCAGAACGTGGCAAACAAGCTCCGGACCAACGGCTTTCTGGTGAGCGTGCGCTCGTCGTTCGAGGTCACCAAACCCGAGTTGCGGATCGAGATTGACCGCAACCGCGCGGCCGCCCTCGGCGTGGCCGTGGCGGACATCTCGCGCACGTTGCAGATTCTTTTCGGCGGGCTGGACTTGAGCCGGATCAAGCTGGGCGGCAAGCAATACGACGTGATCGCGCAACTCGAACGCTTTTCCCGGCTGACGCCGCGGGACTTGGAGCGCGTGTACGTGCGCAACGACCGCGGGGCGCTGGTGCAGTTGAGCAGCGTGGTCAACTACACGACCGGCGCGGCGCCGAACACCATCGAGCATTACAACCGGCTCCGCAGCGCCAGCATCACCGCCACACCTGTGGGCGTCACACTGGGCACAGCCATCGAGCGGGTGGAAGCCCACCTCGCGGCCGACCTCCCGCCGGGCACGCTGCACACGTGGTCCGGCGAATCGCGCGACCTGCTCGAGGCGCAGGACCAGTTCTGGTGGATTCTCGGCCTCGCCATTGTGGTCGTGTACATGGTGCTGGCGTCCCAGTTCGAGAGTCTGGTGCATCCGTTCACCGTCATGCTGGCCCTGCCGCTCGCCGGCGTGGGCGCCTTCGGCCTGATCTGGCTGGTGGGCCTGGCCGGGAAAACCGGCTGGCTGCCGCCCGTGCCGGCCATGAACTTCAATCTCTTCAGCCAGATCGGCATCGTTCTGCTCGTCGGGCTGGTGACCAAGAACTCGATTCTGCTGGTCGAGTTCGCCAACCAGCGGCGCGCGCAGGGCTCCGACTCCCACGAAGCGATGGTCCAGGCCGGCCTGGTCCGGCTGCGGCCCATCCTGATGACCAGCTTCTCGACCATCGCCGGCATCCTGCCCATCGCCATCGGGTTCGGCGCGGGCGCGGAAAGCCGCCGGCCAATGGGCGTGGCGGTGGTGGGCGGTCTGATCACCAGCACCTTCCTCACGCTGTTCATCATCCCGGTGGTGTACACCGCCCTGGCGGATTTCAGCGACTGGGTGCTCCGCCGCAAACCGCGGGCCGTGCCCGCCCCCGTGGCCGCCGACCCTGCTGTGGGCTCGTAAGTCCGCTTGCGCGTCAACGCCGCGTCTGGTTGTTCAGCCGGGGCGAACAGGTTGAATCCGGAACCGAAGTTGGACAGGCGCAACGCGCCGCGCCGCAGCAGGGCACATCTCACTTTTGTGCCGGACCGGCCTTGACGGGGTGGGGCGAACTCCGTCGAGCCCTGCCTTTCAGCCCGAAAACCGAAGTTGCTCGAGGCGCCGGATTCCCCTCCGGCTCAACTGCGGTTTTCGGATTCAGAGCGGCGGTCGGCAGACCGCCGCCCCTGCGGGCCGCTCGCTGCCGGCAAGAAGTTGAGATGCGACCGCCGCAGCCGGCACGCCTGATTCACACTTGCGCACCGGCCGGTGATGAACGACCTTCCGCCCGCTTGGTTGAACAATCGCCGCAGTCATTCATCTCATCCTTCATGAAGCCACACCTGTTCCTCGCGGCCGGCCTGTTCGGGCTGGCGGCGCTCACCCCCACCCTCCGCGCCGCCGACATCGGCGATCCCGCCGCCCCGCTCAAGATCACGGAGTGGATCAAGGGCAGCCCGGTCAGTCTGGCGGATGCCAAGGGCAAAAAGATCGTCGTGGTGGAGTTCTGGGCCACCTGGTGCCCGCCCTGCCGCACGAGCATCCCGCACCTCACCGAGCTGGCCAAACGCTTCAAGGACAAGGACGTGGTCATCGTCGGCGTCAGCGACGAAAAGGTCTCAGTGGTCAAGCCGTTCGTCGAGAAGATGGGCGAGAAGATGGATTACGTCGTGGCGCTTGACGACGGCAACGGCACCGCCGAAGGCTACATGCGCGCCTACGATCAGAACGGCATCCCGCACGCCTTCATCGTGGACAAGGCCGGCCTCGTCGTGTGGCACGGACATCCCATGGGCGGCCTGGACCAGGCGCTCGAACAGGTCGTGACCGGCAAGCTCGACCTGGCGGTCGTGCGGAAGCGCGCCGGCGCGGAGGCCAGGCTCCAGGAGTACTACCAGCTCGTTTCCACCGGCCGGAACGAAGCCAAAGCCGCGGAGTTGGAGAAGGAGCTTCTGGACCTGGATCGCGAGCTCGGCGGCATCCAGCCGGGACAGAAATTCGATCCGGAGGAGATCCGGCAGCGTGTGCGTTTCAGCCGCGCGCTGCGCGAATACCAGCAGGCGCTCGCCAGCGAAAATCCGGACGCCGCCAAGCTGGGCGAACTGGAGAAGTCGCTCACGGAACTGGCCCCGCCGGGATTCGAGCTCGCCTCCTTCAAGCAGCAGATGAACGCCCAGAAGCTTTTCATGGATTACATGCGCGAGGCCACGGGCGAGGCCGCCGAATCCAAGCTGGCGGAACTCGGCAAGAAGCTGGGCGGACTCGAAAGCAAGGATCCGCAACTGCTGAACTTCATCGCCTGGACGCTCCTGACCGACGAGAACATCAAGAAGCGCGACGTGCCGCTGGCCTCCAAGTTCGCCAAGGCCGCGTACGACGCCTGCGTGGGCAAGGACGCGTCCATCGTGGACACGTACGCCCGCGCGTTGTTCGATTCCGGCAAGGTGGCGGACGCCATCCGCGAGCAGAAGAAAGCCATCGAACTCTGCACGGATGACGCGATGCGGACGGAACTGGAGGCCAACCTCAAGACTTACGAAGCCAAAGCCGCGGGCAAGTAAGGCTGGAGACTATCCGAAAAGACGGGCGGAACGGGCTGCCCGGCTGTTCCGGACGGCAACCTGCCACCGGGAACCGCAACAGGTTGGCGGGCCGCACGGCGCTGCGGCCCGCTTCGATTTTCTGGTTCAACCAACCTCGCGCCGGCTCACGCCTTGAGAAAATAGCCGCGCTGCTTCTCGCTGATCGGCAATCCCAGCCGTTCCATCACGGCCAGCATGTCCTCCCAAACTTTGCGCTTCTCGGTGAGCGCCTGGTTGCGCAGCAGGTAGGCCGGGTGGTACGTGGGCATGACGGGAATGTCCTGGAAGGTCAGCCATTTGCCGCGCGACCGGGTGATGCCTGCGGAGGCTTTGCCGAACAGCCCTTCCACGGCCGTGGCGCCCAGGGCCACGATCACCCGCGGCTGGATGATCTCGATCTGCTCCAGCAGGTACGGCAGGCAGGTGGCCATCTCCGTCGCCGTCGGCTTGCGGTTGCCGCTGGTCTGGCCTGGCGTGTCCGGCCGGCATTTGAGGATGTTCGCAATGTACACCCGCTCGCGGCTCAACCCCATCGTCTGGATGATCCGGGTCAGCAACTGGCCGGCCTTGCCCACGAACGGCTCGCCCTGCGCATCTTCGTCCATTCCGGGCGCCTCGCCCAGGAACATCAGCGGCGAGTGGATGTCGCCCACGCCGAATGCCACATTCCGGCGCGCGGCGGCCAGGTGCGGACACTTCACACAGGCCATCGCCCGCTGCCGCAATGCCGCCATCGCCGCCTCCTTTTCGGCCGGAGACATTTCCCGTCGTCGCGGCGCGCCGGCAAACAACGAGGCCGGTGCGGTCCCGGCTGAAGCGGCAACCGCCCCCGGCAACTCCGGCTGAGCGGGCGGTGGATTGGCCGGCGCTGGCGCTGCCTGGCCAACCGCGGTCGTGGAAGGCCGGGTTGGCCTGGGTGCCGGCCCAGCCGGCGCAACTGGTGGTGGCGTAGGCGCCGCGGCGGCGGCTTGCGCGGCGGCGGGCGAACCACCTGCCGGCGCGCGGACCGCGCGGTTCGGCCGCGCACCCGGTGTCAGTCTGGCCAGCAATTGCGGGTTCACTTCCACGTACCGGACCCCTTGCTCGCGGAGCGCTTCGAGGTGCTGGATCGCGGCGTCGAGCAGGGCGTCGTAAGGCGCGTTCGGCATGGCGGCAGTTTAGGACCGCACCGGCGGCTGGCACTGAAAAAGCGAGTGCATCTCAGTTTTTGCACATTTGGGGAGAGGCTGGCGCGGGCGGTAGCGGCAGCCATCCCTGGCTGCCATAGAGGGCGGCATCTTGCCGCCCGGATCCGCTGGGAAACCACCTCCCCAGCCGCCCTGCCGGCCAGTCTCCGCCGGGCTGGAAGCCCGGCTCACCGGCAGGCTGGAAGCCTGCCGCTACCACGGCGGGATGCGTCGCTGCCCAAAAACTGAGATGCGCCCCTGAAAGAACCCAGGCCGGGCGTCGCCTTGCGCGGAGGGCGCCGCTGCTGGATAGTCGCCGGGTGAACGAAACGGTCCGCCGCCTGGCCGATCAACTCCTGGACTCGTACGCGCGCGTCGGAGGCATCAACCACCTCGACGGCAAAAACCTGCCCTCGAAGCGCGTCATTGCCGACATCGCGTCCGACCTGCTGCGGCTGTTGTTCCCCGGTTTTTTCGACGAGGAGGTGCTCCATTCCTCGGAGGTCCGGGACAAGACCACCACCTTGCTCGAATCGGTGCAGCGGCGCCTGGAAGCCGAGATCTTGAAAAGCCTGGAGTACACGACGCCCACCGCGGCCGGCCAGCCGGCCACCACCGCGCGCGCCCGGGACCTCACCCATGAATTCCTGGCCAGCCTGTCCGACGTGCGCGACCTGCTGGCCACCGACGTCGAGGCGGCTTACCGGGGCGACCCCGCGGCGCTCAGCCCAGACGAGGTGATTGTGGCCTACCCGTGCGTGGAAGCCATCGCCATCCAACGCCTGGCCCATTTGTTGTACCGCCGGGAGGTGCCGCTGATCCCGCGGATCATGACCGAATGGGCGCACTCGCGCACGGGCATGGACTTCCACCCCGGCGCGCGCATCGGCTCGCACTTCTTCGTGGACCACGGCACGGGCACGGTGATCGGCGAGACCACCGAGATCGGCGGCCACGTCCGGCTGTACCAGGGCGTGGGCCTGGTGGCGCGGTCGCTCTCCGGCGGCCAGGCGCTCCGCGGCAGGAAACGCCATCCCACCCTCGAAGATCACGTGACGGTCTATGCCGGCGCGACGATCATGGGCGGCGACACCGTCGTCGGCGCGGGCAGCACCATCGGCGCGAGCGTCTTTCTCACCCACAGCGTGCCGCCCCATTCGCTGGTCCTGAGCGGCGAGGCGGCGGTCAGGGTCCTGCCCAAATCCGAGCGCGGCTACACGCCGGACTACCAGATTTGAAGCCGCCGCCGCCGAACACCTCCGGCCGCTGTCAGGCCCCGATCTGGGCGCGGTAAGCCGCGGTGTCGAGGAGCTGGCCGAGTTCCGCGGGCTGGGTCAGCTTGAGCTTGAAGAACCACCCTTCCCCGTACGGCGCGGAGTTCACCAGCGCCGGGTTGGCTGTCACGGCGTCGTTCACCGCCACAACTTCGCCGCTCACCGGCGCGTAAATGTCGCTCGCCGTCTTCACCGACTCGACCACCGCGCACGCCTCGCCCGCCTTGAGCCGGCGTCCCACGGCGGGCAGTTCCACAAACACCACGTCCGTGAGTTCGTGCTGGGCGTGGTCGGTGATGCCCACGGTGGCGATGTCGCCCTCCACGCGCACCCACTCGTGTGATTTGGCGTATTTGAGGTCGGCCGGGACGTCGCTCATGGCGGCCCAAGGGAGTCAGGAAACGCCGGGCGGGTCAACTGGCTTTTGCGCCGGTCGAAGTCGAGGTCGCGCCGGCGGCGGCCGGCCGGTAAATCGGCTTCGGCACCACCAGCGCCGGCGCGCGGCGTCCGCGGATTTCCACCTCGAGCGCCGTGCCCGGCGCGGCGAACTCGACCGGCACAAAGCCCAGACCGATACCCACGCCCAGCGACGGACTGAGCGTGCCGCTGACCACCTGGCCCAGTGGGCGCGACGCCGGCCCGGCGCTCCACAACGCGTAGCCGGGCCGCGGCGGGGCCGACTGGCCGGCCATGCGAAACGCCACGCATTTGCGCGCCACGCCGGCGGCCTTTTGTCGCAGCAACGCCGCGCGGCCGGTGAAATCGCCCTTGTCCAGTGCGACGCAGAAAGTAATGCCGGCCTCGAACGGCGTCGTGGTCTCGTTCAGTTCGTGCCCGTAAAGCGGGTAACCCATCTCGGTGCGGAGCGTGTCGCGCGCGCCCAGGCCGGCGGGCTTCAAGCCGGAAGCCTCGCCCGCTTCGAGCAGCGCGTTCCACAACGCCTCCGCGTGTCCGGCCGGCACGAGCACTTCAAAGCCGTCTTCGCCGGTGTAACCGGTGCGCGCCACCAGCAGCGACACCCCGCGGAACACGAAGCCGGCGATCTGGTTTTTCTTCAAGTCGGTCACGCGCGCCGCCAGCGTGCCGCCGATGGACCCGCCGGGGATGACCGCGCCGATGAATTCGACCACGCGCGGGCCTTGCACCGCCACCGCCGCCCACTCGTCCGAGACATTCTGCAACTGGAAACCGTCCGGCGTGGGCGCGTGGTCCACCTGGGTTTGCAGCCAGTCCCAGTCCGCCGCGGTGCGCGCGGCGTTGACGACCAGCAGGTACTCGTCGTCCTTGAGGCGGTACACGTACAGGTCGTCCACCACCCCGCCGCGTTCGTTGCAGAGCATCGAGTACTGGCCCTGGCCGACGGCGAGTTTGCGGAGGTCGTTGGTGAGCGTGTGGTTGAGAAAAGCCTCCGCGCCCGGCCCGCTCACGACGAATTCGCCCATGTGGGAGATGTCGAACAGTCCGGCCGCGCGTCGCACCGCCAGATGTTCCTCCACGATGCCGGTGTACTGGACGGGCATTTCCCAGCCGCCGAACTCGACCAGGCGCGCGCCCAGCCGTTGATGGGCGGCAAACAATGGGGTGCGTCGCAGCATCCCCTACGCTAGCAACCGCGCCCGACCCGTCAACCGCCGGGGCCGGTGGGCGCGGCGCCAACGCGGCCCGATTGCGACCGTCGCGCGCGCAACGCCAGCAGCCAGCCCAGGCCGCCGAGCAACAGCCCCGACACCGCCCAGGCGTTCATGGCGGCGTAGGCCGGGAAGAAATACAGCGACGCCGCGCCCACGGCCGGTCCGCCGAAAATGCCCGCGCCGATCGCCGCCTCGTGAAACCCGCCGTGCTCGCCCTTGGTCTCGCCCACGTCCATCGAGTAGTACAGCGAGGAGTAGTAGATCAGCGCCAGGCACAGACCGAAGACCGCCTGCGCGCCCACCAGCAGCCAGAGGTGGTTCACCAGCAGAATCACCGCGACGCCCAGCACCATGGTGACGTACGCGCCCAGCAGCCAGCGGAACCGGTAATGCCAGCCGGTCCACTGCCAGCACACCACGAAACCCGCCGCCCGCGCCAGCGCCCAGACCGAGCAGAACACCCCCGCCCAGGCTGGAGTCAGCGCGAACTTCCGCGCCAGATCGGGGATGACCGGGATGATCGCGTTCATCGCCACGTAAGCGAACGGATTCGCGATCCACGCCATGCGCAGAAACGTCTTCCGCGGCACGGGCGAGCGTCTCGCCTCAGCCAAGACAGCAGAAGCCGGCGCCGTTTCCGGCACCGGGGCGACCGTGAACGGCCGGCGGCTTTCGCGCTCGAGGTAAATCGCCAGAATTAACTGGACCGCGTGCATCGCCGCCGGCAGCAGAAAAATGCCGCGCGGGCCGAGCTTCTCGAGGATGACGCCGCCGGTGAACGTGGCCAGGCCGCTGCCCACCGACCACACCAGGTTGTAAATCCCCAGCAGGCGCTGCAGCCGCGCCGGCGGTTCGTGCTCGCTGGTAATCGCCTCGAGCGCCGGCCACGTCAGCCCGATGCCGAACGTCCAGGCGATCATCGTCAGGTAATGCCCCGCCACGCTCCCCAGGCCGCTGCCAATCACCAGCGCCACGCCCATGATGACGAAGCCCAGCTTGAGCGCGCGGAAGTAGCCGTGCCGTTGCGCGAACCGGCCGGCGAACGACACCCAGCCGGCGTACACCGCCCCGTTCACCGCGCACAACGTCAGGTTCTCCAGATTCGTGAAACCGAACCGGTCGCGCATGAAAAAGAACAGGTACGCGAAATACACCATCGTCGCGTAAGCGTTGAGGCCCTCGAGCACGAAGACGCCGGTTTTGACGCGGGGCGAAAACATGGCGGGTGCGGCCTCAGCCGGCCGGGGGCGTCCGGCCCGCGACCACCCGCCACCCGCCGCGCGGCACTTCGCGCAAGGCCTGGCGCGCGTACCACTTCACCGCCTCCGAGGCGGCGGGCTGGAGCGCGTCCAGTTCATCGCCGGCGAGCCAGCGGATTTGATGGTGCTCCGCGTCGGCCAGCGTGAGTTCGCCGCCGCGCGGCCGCGCCCAGTAAATCAGCCCGATGTGCTCGTGGGTGTCCGTGATGCGGTGAATGTCCAGAAAGCGCGGGGCGATCAGCGCGCGCGTGCCGTGTCCGGTGGTGGGCGGCCGCTCGCCGAGCAGCTCGATGTCGAGGCCGCTTTCCTCCCGGACCTCGCGCAAGGCCGCCTGCTCGGGGTCCTCGTCCAGCTTGATGTGACCGCCCAGCGGCAGCCAGCGGTCGAGCCGGCGGTGGTGCGCCAGCAGCACCCGGCCGGCGTGAACGACAAACACGGCCACCGTGAAGTCAATTTGCTCGTGGATGTGCGCCATCGCGGGCGGGGACTGTCGCAAGCGCCGCCCGGCGCGTCAAACGCCGCCCGGCGCGGCGCGGCCTGCGGCCGCGAAAACCGAAGGGCAAAGTCGAAGGTCGAAGGCTGGTATCCGGCATCTGGCATCTGGAGCAGGATTTAAGAGCAGGAGCAGGAACCCAGAAGCCAGGAGCCAGAAGCCAGAAGTCAGATGCCAGAGGCGAGCCTCCTCGATGCTCGATCCTCCATCCTTGATCCTCGTTCGCCGTTGCCGGCATCCGGCATCCGCTTTCAACGAGCCACGAGCCACCAACCCAATCCGCATTCCGCATTTGGAAAAGCAGGGCTCGACGGAGTCTCGCCCCACCAAGGCAAGGCTTGGTCGGCAAAAAATTGAGCTAGGACCGCAAGTTTCGCGGGTTGGAGCGGTCGGGCATTCCCGCCGCCAAGTTCAGCAGGACGGAACCGCGGTTCGTCAGCGGGCGCGGCGGCAGCGCCGCAACAGAACCCACCCGCCCAAGCCCAAGGCCGCCAGGGCCGCGTATTGCGACGGCTCGGGCACGGCGAACGTCACGTCGAAGGATGCGGACGAGGTCGAGTTCAGAAGACCAAATTGCCAGCCGGCCACGGCAACCGCGTAGCCGTAAAGGTAGTACTCGTGTCCGGGCTGGAGAACTCCGCTGCCTTCGAACGCGCCGGCAGTGTTGAAATCATGAAGGAAATTCGCGCTTTCGTCGAAAAGCTGAACGTAATACAGGCTGCCTTGCGGAGTGCCGTCCAAGGAGCCGGTCAATTTGTAGCTCACCGGGCTTGCCACCGAGAACACCGCTTGCAGCCAGGTTTCGCCCAACCCAAGCAGGCCACCTGAGCCACCAGACGTGGTGCCGGTTGTGCTGGCGCTCGCCGCAAACCCCGTCGGCCAAAGCGCGGTGGAGTCCACGGATGCCGTTCCCGTGCCGGTCGCGGCGCCTGAAGTGGCCGTAAGGCTGAGCGTTTTGGAATAAGCGCCATAATCGCCGAAAGGGGCGGAGGCGGAGTCCTGCAAGTTTTGCGACGGATCTATCCCCAAAGGATCCTCCGCAGCCGCCGAGGCAAACACGGAACGAAGCTGGGCGGTGTAGGTGACTTGGGCGTGGCAGCCCAGCGCCAGCAGAATGACGGTGGAAGCCGCAATGAAGCGCGGGGACTTGGAAAACGCCGGGATAAAACAAGAACGCGTCTGGTTGTTCATAATGACCTTATGGGTGGGACTGTCCCCCCCCCCGTTGCTTGTCAAGCGGCAATTTGGCTGGCTCCGGGCTTCGTGGATCAGGCTTTTTGCAGCCGAACGAAACAGCCATACGCCGCCGGAAGTAGCGGCAGCCATCCCTGGCTGCCGTAATGGGCGGCATGCTGCCGCCCGGAACTCATAACGGACAGCCGCCCGCAGGGTGCCGCTCGCACCCCACCGCCGGGCTGGAAGCCCGGCTCTCCGGCCGGCTGGGAGCCGGCCGCCACCCTGGCAGGCAATGCCATCCGCAAGAAATGAAGATGCGTACCCTGGCTTCGTGGAATGGCGCGGGCGGACGTTCACGCCGTCCCGCTCACCACGCGCGGATTTCGTCCCAGAGCGGCCGGAGATCGGGGTCGTTGAGGGCCAGGCGCTGCAGTTCGGCCTTGTTGCGCAGTTTCAAGGCGCGTTGTAGCCAGCCTCGCGCCTCCGCCAGTTCGCCCAACTGGCAGGCGTAGCAGGCGAGGTTGTACGGAATGACGCTCACCTTGGGGAACAGCGCCGCCTTGGGCAGCAGCACCGCGCGCGCCTCGGCCGTGCGTTTGAGCTCGTGCAGGGCGTACGACTGGTCCACCCACCCGGTGGGCTCGTCCGGCGCCGCCGCCACGAGTTCGCCGGCCACGGCCAGGGCTTCCTCCCAGCGGCGCTCCGCCGCGCAAATCCGCCAGCGCGCCTCGATCGCCTCCGGATGCCCGCGCGCCGCCGGGTTGAGCCGCGTCAACTCGGCGATGGCCTCGCGCGGGTTGCCCAGCTCCAGCCAGCCGAGCGCGGCGCGCAAGTGATGGGATTCGGGCGGCTCCAGCGGACGCACGGCCCGAGCCTTGGAAACGCTGCCTGTCCTGCCAAGCGGAATTTTGTAGCGCAGGCCGGCCCGGTCACCAAGCTGGGCCGCGCCGCCCGGACCTTTTCAAAGCGGGCGCGGACGGCAACCGGCATGAACGGCCAGACCAAAAAACGAAAACCGAACGCGGCGGGGTTTCGGGCGCAAATCGCGAAGGTGGCCGCCGGCTTTCCAGCCTGCGGCAGCGACGGACCCCACGCCTCGCGGAACGATACGCCCGTGGCGGCAGGCATCCATGCCAGCCGTAGAGCCGGGCATCTTGCCTGGCGGACTCCGGCTTGCGGTGCAAAGTGGCCGGAGTTTGAGTGCATTGGAACCGCAAAGAAAACCCGACCAGTCGGGACGCCGGCCGGCACGCGCGCGCCTGGTTCCCAACAGCAATCGCGCCGCTCCGCCTTGCTGCGCCGCGTCGCGGCCTGCTTCGTCGCGCTGGGTCTGGCGACCTTCTTTGCGCTGGCCGCCGATGCTGGTCTTGAAACGGTCTCAGCGCTGCGCGAACGCATCCTGGCGCACGTCACCCAGCCGCGGTTTGCGCGCGCCTACTGGGGCCTCCACGTCGTGTCGCTCGAAACGGGGCGGGTGCTGTTCACCGCCAACGCGGACAAATGGTTCGTGCCGGCCTCGACCGTCAAGCTGTTCACCGCCGCGCTGGCGCTGGACGTGTTGGGACCCGATTTCCGCATTCGCACCTCCGTGTACGCGGACGCCCGGCCGGACGCCGCCGGCACGCTCGCGGGCGACCTGCGGCTGTTCGGCCGCGGCGACCCCGGCTTCAACGTGGCCGCGGCCGGCGGCGACTGGGATCGCGCGCTGGCGCCGCTGGTCGAGGCCGTGGTCCGGGCCGGCGTGAAGCACGTGCAGGGCGGCTTGCTGGCGGACGCGAGCTTCTTCCGCGGAGCGGCCATTGGCTCCGGCTGGGAGCACGACGACCTAGGCTGGTACTACGCCGCGGAGGTGTCGGCGTTGAGCGTGAACAACAACGCCCTCGAGGTTGTGGCCCGGCCCGCCGCCCGGCCGACACTGCCCGCCGAGGTTTTCCTGTACCCCTCCACGCATTACGTGAGCGTGAGCAACCGCCTGCTCACTGTGGCCGCGGGCGGTCCGCGCCGCGTGGCGTTCCACCGCGACCCGCAGGCGAACGTGGTCCACGTCCGCGGCTCTCTGCCGGCGGGCGCGCGCGCGGCCAGTCAGGCGGTGTCCGTGCGACGGCCCGCGCTGTGGTTTGGCGAGGAGTTCAAACAGGCTCTGCAACGACGCGGCATCACCGTGCGCGGCCGGGTGCGGGTCGTGGATGCACCGCCGGAACCGCCGTTGTCGCCGCCCACCAACCGGTGGGTTGAGCTGGGCGCATGCGAATCCGCGCCGCTGCGCGAATTGCTGCCGGTGATGCTCAAGCCTTCGCAGAACCTGCACGCGCAGCTTTGGTTGCTCCAGGCGGGCGCCGCCGGCCCGGCGGAACCGGACGAAACCAGCGAGCAAGCCGGGCTGCGGGCGCTGGCGGCGTTTTTGCAACGCGCCGGCATCGCCGCCGGCGAGGCGCGTCTCGAGGAAGGCTCCGGGCTTTCCCGGCACAACGCGGTCACGCCGCGGGCGCTGGTGCGGCTGCTGGCGTTCATGGCGCGGCATCCGCACGCCGCCGTGTTCCGCGAGGCGCTGCCCGTGGCCGGGGTGGACGGCACCTTGCGGTCGCGGCTGCGCGGCACGCCCGCGGAGGGCAACGTCCGCGCCAAGACCGGTTCGCTCGATCTGGTCCACACCCTCGCCGGCCACGTGACCAGCGCAGCGGGCGAACCGCTTGTGTTTGCGCTGCTTCTGAATCAGCATGCCGGCGGCGCCTCGGACCGCCCGGCGCGGGCCGAACTGGACGATGTGGCGGTCTGGCTCGCCTGCCTCCGCCAGCATTCACGCGAACAGACCGAATGACCCCGGGCGCGGCGTCAGCTCAGCGCGGCCGGATGACCAGTTCCTCGACGATGGCGCGCGCCGGCAGGCTCACGCACAGCCACACGCAATCGGCCACGTCCTCGGGCCGCAGCATCCGCGCGCGCGCCTCGGCCGGGGGCGGTTGCGGGCGCTTGTCCAGCAGTGGCGTGTCAATGTCGCCCGGGAAAATGGCACAGGCGCGGATGCCGTGGGCGCGTTCCTCGGCGTTGATGCTCTGGGTGAGCCCGGCGAGGCCGAACTTGGACATCACGTAAGCCGGGCCGGCCTTGGGGCTGGCCTGCTTGCCGGCATCGGAAACGATGTTGACGATGGTGCCGGAGCCGCGGCGCCGCATGTCCGGCAGGAACGCCTGCGCGCAGTAAAACGCGCCGTGCAGGTTGGTGCCGAGCAGGTCCTGGTAGTCGAAGAGCGACAGCTCGGCCAGCGAGCGGCGCGGGGCGTTGGTGCCAGCGGCGTTGACCAGCAGCTCGACGTCGCCGAGTTCGGCCCGCACCCGTTCGGCCATGCGCACCACCGCCGCGGCGTCGCGGATGTCGCACGGCACGGGCACCAATTGGGGGGCCTGCTCGCCCGCGAGGCGGGCCGTTTCGTTCAACGTTTCGACGTGGCGGCCCACCAGCGCCACGCGCCAGCCTTCGCGCGCCAGGCGCAGCGCCACCGCCCGGCCGACGCCGCTGCCGGCGCCGGTCACCACCGCAGGGTTGCTCATGGGTGGCAGCCTAGGCGAAAGCGGCGCGTTGGCAAAGCGGCAAACAATTTAAGCCGCCCTGCTGCCAGGCTTTGACTTTTGACGGCGGTTTTAGCAGAATCCAAACAAATGAACGTCATTCGGCACGGTGAGCCGGGATTTGCGGCTGCGCTGGAGGAACTGGCGCGCGGCTCCAGCCTGTTTGATCCGCAGATCGAGGAGCGTACGCGGGACATTCTCCGGGCGGTGGCCGAACGCGGGGACGCGGCGCTGTGCGAACTGACGCGGCGTTTCGACGGCGCGGACCTGCGGCCCGACCAGCTCGCGGTCACGCAGGCCGAACTGTTCCAGGCCTCGGTGCAAGCCGGGCCGGAGTTGCGCCGCCATCTGGCGCTGGCGGCGCGGAATATCGAGCGGTTCAGCCGACGCGCGCTGCGCCGCGGCTGGTCCATGCGCAACGCGCAGGGCGGGCGGGTGGGCGAGAAGTTCGATCCGTTTGACCGCGTGGGCGTTTACGTTCCGGGCGGCACCGCGCCGCTGGTTTCCACCGCCCTGATGACCGCGCTGCTGGCGCGGGTGGCGGGCTGCCGGGAGATCGTGGTCTGCACGCCGTGCGACGCCCGGGGCGCCCTCAACCCCAACCTGCTGTTCGCCGCCCGGCTGGCCGGAGCAACGGAGATTTACCGCGTGGGCGGCGCGCAGGCCATCGCGGCGCTGGCGTTTGGCACGGCCACCGTGGCCCCGGTGCAGAAGATTTTCGGTCCCGGCAACGCGTACGTGGTCACCGCCAAGCGCCTGCTGGTGGGCCGCGTGGCCATTGACTTGCTGCCCGGCCCCAGCGAGGTGCTGGTGCTGGCGGACGATTCGGCCAACCCGGCCTTCGCCGCCGCCGACCTGCTCGCGCAGGCCGAACACGGCTCGGGGCACGAGCGCGTGTGGCTGGTCACGCCCTCGGGCCGGTTGTTGAAGGCCGTGCAGCGCGAGCTCGAGCGGCAACTGCCCGGCTTGCGGCGGCGGGAATTCATCGAACGCGCGTTGCGCGCGGGCGGATGGTTGATCCAGGTGCGGTCGCTGGAAGAGGGCGTCGCGCTGGTGAACCGCCTCGCGCCGGAGCATTGCGAAGTGATGACCCGCCAGCCGGCCCGCGTGGCCGCCGGCATCCGCACCGCCGGGGCGCTGTTCCTCGGCCCGGGGACGCCCACCGTGCTCGGCGATTACGTGGCCGGACCGAGCCACACCCTGCCCACCGGCGGCGCCGGCCGGAGCTTTGCCGGGCTGACGGTGGACCAGTTCCAACGTCGCACCAGCGTGGTGCAATACGACCGCGCGGCGTTGCGACGCTCCCTGCCCGCGGTGCAGGCCCTGGCCGGGCTCGAAGGCCTGGACGCCCACGGGCGCTCCGCCGCGCTTCGCTTCGAGACCCGTCGGCCCGCGCGCCGGCCAACGCCCCAATCCCCACCATGAAGAGAATCCGACCCGAAGCGATCAATCCCGCCACCCTGGTCCGCCCGCTGGTCCAGAGCCTGAGCCCTTACGTGCCGGGCGAGCAGCCGAAGACCGCCGGCGTGGTCAAGCTCAACACCAACGAAAATCCGTACGGCCCCTCGCCCAAGGTGCTCCAGGCCCTGCGGGCGGCGCTCGACGATCGCCTGCGACTGTACCCGCCGCCGACGGCCGACACGCTGCGCGAGAAGCTCGCCAAACGCCACGGCTGCGCCATCGAGAACATCGTGGTGGGCAACGGCTCGGACGAGCTGCTGGCGCTGGCCACGCGCGCGTTTGTGGACTGCTCGCCCACCGGGGCCATGGAGCACTATCACCTTTACCCCAGCCACGGCGCGGCCAAGGTGAGCCTCCGCACCGTGCAGTACTTCACCCCCAGTTACTCGCTGTACCCGGTGCTGGCGGCCATCCACGGCGCCCAGAAAAACCCCGTGCCGCTGCAGATGGACTTCGCCCTGCCCGCGGTGGCGGACCTGCGGCGTGGCAAGCTCTGGGACTTCGGCGCCGCGCTCACCTTCATCACCACGCCGAACGCCCCCACCGGCTGCGGCTACCCGCCGGAGGTACTCGAGGAGATCATCCGCGCGCAGGAACGCGTGGTGGTGCTCGACGAGGCATACGCGGACTTCGCGGACACGGACGCCTTGAAGCTGGCCCTGAAGTACCCGCACGTGATGGTGTTCCGCACCTTTTCGAAGGCGTACTCGCTGTGCTACCAACGCATCGGTTACGCGGTGGGACACCCCACGCTGATCACCGCGCTGCTCAAGATCAAGGACAGTTACAACGTCAATGGCCTCGGCCAGATCGCCGCGCAGGCGACGCTGGACGATCCGGGCTACTACAAGACCACCATCGAAAAGGTGAAGGCCACGCGCGCCTGGCTGGCGCGGGCCCTGGCCGAGCTGGACTTCAGCGTGCTGCCCAGCCAGACGAATTTCCTGTTCGTCCGGCCGCCGGAGCACCCCGCCGAATACTGGCTGCAAAAGCTGCGCGAACGGAACGTGCTGGTGCGCTGGTTTGGCGGCGTGGAGACCCGCTCCTACCTGCGAATCACCGTCGGCAAGGACAGCGAGGTCAAGGCCTTGGTGGACGCCGCGAAGAAGATTCTGAGCGCGAGATCCTGATGGAAACAGCGGAGCAGGCGGATTTGCCAACTGGGGTTGTGGCTGGTGGGCCCAGAGGGATTCGAACCCCCGACCAAGCGATTATGAGTCGCCTGCTCTAACCCCTGAGCTATGGGCCCACACGCGGACTCGCCAACCGGCCTCCGGCGCCCACTGTGCCCGCGGCAGGCAAGCCGGCAAGCTCATTCACCGCTCGCCTGGGCGCATCACACCTGTCTGCAGCCGTGGAAACGGCCGGACGCCGCCGGGCAGCGGCAAGCCATCCCTGGCTGCCGTAAAGGGCGGCATCCTGCCGCCAGGAATCCGCCGCGGAGAACATCGCCCGCGCCCCGTGTCGGACTGGAGTCCGGCGCTACGAAACCAGACGGCGCCACAGCCTGAAACCGCGGTGCGCGCGCGAAACCCCGATTTCATTTGGCTGGCCGGGGGCGGCGTCCGGCTTACCATACCGCCAATGCGGTCCCTCGCTTGTTTGCTCTGCCTTTGCGGCGCGTGGTTGGGCCCGGCCCGGCTGGCCGCGTCGCCGCCGGTGATGCGGGTCGTGACGGAGGCCGGCAGCACCAATCTGCTGCGCAACGGCGACTTCGAGCAACGTTCGGGCGGCGGTTTCCCCAACTGGTTCGCCGCGCCCAATGGCTTTCAGGTCGCGCCTGGCGAAGGTCGTGCCGGCTCGATGGCGCTGCGCTGCGTGGCGCCCAACGAGACCGGCTGGCGCGGCGCGAGCCAGACGCTGACGCCGAATCGCCGGACCGCCTCGCCGCTGGTCGTGCGCGGGTGGAGTCGCGCGGCGGACGTGTCCGGCGGCGCGGACAGCGGGTACTCGCTCTATGTGGACCTGGTGTACGACGATGGCACGCCGTTGTGGGGCCAGACGGCGAACTTCGCCCCCGGCACGCACGACTGGCAATCGCGCGAGGTCACCATCCTGCCCGAACGGCCGGTGCGTTCGCTCACGTTGCACTGCCTGTTCCGCGGCCACGCGGGCACGGTCTGGTTCGACGACGTGTCGGTGACGGAAGTCACGGCCGGCGGGAATGCCGTGCTGTTCCAGGGCGCGCCGTTCGAGGTGCTCCCGGCCACGAATCCGCCGCCGGCCGCCACGGCCTGGCACGCCACGCACGACGGCCTGCGCCTCGGGCTGGCGGGCTCACGCGTGGTGTCGCTGCAACTGGCCGGCCGCGAGCTGGCCGGCCGCCAGGCGGGCGGGTTTCTGGCGCGCGACGTGGCGGCCAACTCGGATGTGTTCGCCTTCGAGGACGGCGAATGCCCCGAACTGGGCTTGCGCCTCACCGCCACCGTCCAAACCAACGCCGGTCACCTCGCGATTGAGGGCCGGCTCACCAATATGCGGGGCGGCGACCGCGCAATCTTGCTGCTCTTCGCCCTGCCGGTGGACGCGACCGGCTGGAGCTGGGGCGACGACATCCGCCGTGCGCGGGCCATTGAAGGCGCGGGCGAATTCGCGGTCGTCAACCCGGTGGGGAGCGGCACGACCGGCACGATGTCCATCTACCCGCTCGCGGCGGTGGCGCGTGACCCGGACGGACTGGCCCTGGCGTTGGACCTGGGGCGGCCGGCCCAGCACCGGCTGTTTTACCACGCGGGCACGCGACAGTTGTGCCTGGCGTTTGATTTCGGTCTGGTGCCCGAGACCGAGCGGTTCCCGGACGGTGCCGAGTTCCGCTTCCTCCTGTACCGCTTCGCGCCGGCGTGGGGTTTTCGCGCCGCGTTCCAGAAGTTCACGGAGATCTGCCCGGACCACTTTCAAGCGCGCGCGCGCGAGCAGGGCATCTGGATGCCGTTCATGGACGTCGCCACCGTGCAAGGCTGGGAGGACTTCGGCTTTCGCTTTCACGAGGGCGACAACGCCGTGGCTTGGGACGACGCCCACGGCGTCCTGAGCTTCCGCTACACCGAGCCGATGACCTGGTGGATGCCGATGCAGCCGGAACTGCCGCGCACGACGGCCGAGGCGCTCCGCGCGCGCGACGCCTACGCTGCCGGCCCGGCCGGCTTTCATCGCGACATGGCGCTCACGAGCCGCGCGGCGGCCATGCACGACGCCGAAGACCAGCCGGCGCTGTTGTTCCGCAACGAACCCTGGGCCAACGGCGCGGTCTGGAGCCTGAATCCGAATCCCGCGCTGCCAGCCTCGCCGAACGCCGCGACCGTGCATTGGAACGACGCGATCAAGACGCAACTGTACGGACCGGAAGCCAAAGTCCGGCTCGATGGCGAGTACCTGGATTCGCTCGAAGGCTACGTCACGGCGGATTTGAACTTCCGGCGCGAGCACTTCCGCCCCACGACCGTGCCACTGTCGTTTGCCCCGGACACCCGCCGGCCGGCCTTGATGAAGGGCCTGGCGGTGTACGAATTCACGCGCTGGATCAGCGAGGACGTGCGTCGCCTGGGCGGGCTGGTCTTCGCCAACGGCGTGCCGTATCGCTTCGGGTTTCTGTGTCCGTGGCTCGACGTGCTGGGCACGGAGACCAACTGGCTGCCCGACGGTCGGTACCAGCCGGCGTCGCACGCGCAGATGTGCGTGTGGCGCACGCTCGCCGGACGCAAGCCGTACCTGCTGTTGATGAACACCGACTACGACCGGTTCACGCCGGATCTGGTGGAGCGGTACTTCCAGCGGAGCCTGTTTTACGGGATGTTCCCCTCGATGTTCAGTCACAACGCCGCGGAGAACCCGTACTGGCGCAATCCCGCCTGGTACAACCGCGACCGCCCGCTCTTCAAGAAGTACATCCCGCTGATCAAGCGGGCCGCCGAGGCAGGCTGGCAGCCGGTCACCGGCGCCCGTTGCGACAACGCGAAGCTCTGGCTCGAGCGCTTCGGCCCGACCGAAAAAGGTGCGGTGTATTTCACCGTGCTGAACATCGCGTCAACGCCCCAGACCGGCGTGCTCCGGATCGAGCCGGGCGAGGTGCCGGTCCGGTCGCCCAGCGTGGCCACGGAACTGACCGCGAACCGCCGCCTCGCCGAGGTGGACGGTGGCTGGGAACTGGAAGTGCCGGCGGAAGGCGTCGCGCTGGTCGGCGTGGAACCCGGCGCAAAATTTGTGCAGGTGGAGGCGGCGAGCCCCGGCACGCTGCGGTTCACCATCGAGTCGTCGCCGGGCCTGGAGCCGGTGCTGGAAGCCTCCGGCGATTTGCGCGACTGGCTGGCGGTGGAAACGGAGCTGCCTGAACTGGCGTCGTTTGAGATCGAAGTGCTAGCCACGCCGCTGCCGCAGCGCTTCTTCCGGCTGCGGTGGTAGGCCGGCCACGTCGGGGCGTTATCGGACTTGATTGAGGCGTGGCCGCCTTCAGCGTGTGGCCCCGCCGCGCGGATCGTCAGGCACGCACCAGAGCAGGCCGGGCTTGTTGTTGCGCTCGCGCTCGAAGGCCTCGAACTGGACGAAGAGCACGTGCCCGCTGAAGCCGAGCAGGTCGGCGCCCTTGTAGTGCCGCCGGCCCAGACCGCAGGCCTGATCCGGCTCGTTGGAGGCGTCGTTGTACACGCCGTTGAAGCCCCACATCTTGATGTACAGGTTCTCGTCCGGCTCCCACAGCACCCACGCGGACGGATTGAACTGCGACAGCTTGTACGTGTTCGGGCGGCGGTCGGAGAGCAGCCCGTAATTGCACACCGCGCCGTTCATCGTGTACGTGGACAGCTTGTTGTCGCGCTGCTTCCACAACACCGTGTTGGTCTTGTCCGTGGGGCAGACATAGACCTTGTGAGAGTTGAGGTACGGCCAGAACTGACCGCCGAGGTACGGCAACGTCTCGTTGGTGACCATCGGCTGGGGCGGACGGCCGTTGGTCGGCGAGTACAGCCAGTTGGGCAGCGCGTTGGCCCAGCCCGGATAGGCCATGCGATCCTGGTTGTCGTCCGCGTACATGTGCATGGCGATGCCGATCTGTTTCAGGTTGTTGATGCAGGCGGTGCGCTGAGCCTTCTCCTTGGCCCTGGCCAGCGCCGGCAACAGCATCCCGGCCAGGATGGCGATAATGGCGATGACAACCAGCAGTTCGATCAGCGTGAAAGCCTTCGCCGACGCCGGGCGCCGGAGCGGGAGTGGGAATTGGGCTGACATGAACTTAAGCTAGGCTGGCGGCGCGGGCGGTCAAGGCCGGGGTTTGGTCCGGCTCAGGTGCGAGTGATTGGTTGAAAGGGTGAACGGTGAAAAGGGAGCGCCACGCCAGCCGTTCGGCTGGAACGATGCCAGACAATGAACCAACGGATTACCGGGATTTCGCGGATGGAGGAGTCAGGAGAACGGACCGCCGCAGCTTCAGAATGTTCGTTGTCGCCGCGTGCCGGCAGGCATTACAGACGAGCTGTCAGCCCGTTCCCATCGGTGAATCCGCCAACTCCGTGGTCAACCTTCGCTGGATTTCTGTGGATTTCTGCCTGGCGATGCACTTGGTTTCAATCCGAAACTTGGATTGGGGCACCCACACTCGCCAAGGCCGGGTGCGCCTCACTCCAGCACCCTGGACAAGGACTACCAGTGCTTTAGGCGGGCGATCGGCAGACTGGTTTCCCACATGGGGCGCGGAAAGCTGCACGTTGGGTGCGTGCACTCTTCCGCCAACTGCGGTTTTCGGATTCTGCGACCGCCGGCGCGCGGCTCAGGCCGCCAGCGCGCGGTTCATGCGCTCGATGGACTCGTCTATCTCGGCCGCGCTCTTGAAGCCCACCACCACCGAATCCACCAGCCCGGATTTCATGACGTACTGCATGGCCTTCTCACGGTCCTCGGGCTGGGTGAAGTCGCCGTCGCCGACGAGTTTCATGCCGAGGATGCCGCGGCCTTTGGCGCGCATCTGCTGAAGCTGCTCGACCACCGGCGGTAGGTGCGAGGGGTCGCTCTTCGCGTTCCACGTCTCGGCCGGCGTGTCCACGTGCGCGCCCTGCGGATTGAGCCGCACCAGATGAATCTGCGTCCACGGGGACTCGGCGGCCGTGCGGAGCGCCGGCAGGCTGTGACAGGAGACGCCTTTGACGCGGATCCACTGCTTCTGCTGCGCCTCGTCGAAGGCGTCCATGATGCGTTTCCAGTCGTCGGTCCAACGGTCCTTGACCATGCAATGCACCAGCAGGCTGTCCACATAGTCCGTGTCGAACACCTTCCGGTGCCGGTCAATCGTCTCCATGATCTTCTCCGGCTGGCCGCCGATCTTGGACTGGACGAACAGCTCCTCGCGCGGCAACCCCTTGATGGCGTCGCCGATCCACTCGAACGTCGCGTAGCTCTGGGCGCAGTCAATGTAGGTGATGCCCTGGTCGAAGGCGTAATGGATCAGGCGGATGAACGTCTCCTTGCCCAAGGCCTTCTGGACGTTGCCGCTGTGGCTGCCCGTGCCGATGCCCAGCCGGCTGCACTTGAGTCCGGTCCGGCCCAGCGGCACCTGGTCGGCGTGGGTGCGTTTGCCGGTGGCGGCGGACCAACTGGTGGCGGGAGCGAGCCAGGCGGCGCCGGCCAGCGCAGTGGCGCGGCCGAGAAATTCACGACGGGTGAGGCGGCATCGCGGGGCGGAGTTTTTCATGGAGTCAAAGTTCACTGACGGTTTGCGGCACGGTTGCCAGTTGCACAAGGTTCTGTGCCACTCAAATGAGCACGGCGCTGACTGCGGCGCAACTTGGAAATCGCGCGGGCCTACGGCGGGGGCGCATCTCACTTTTGTGCAGCCAGCGGAAACGACCGGAAATTCCGGGGGGGGGGCGTGCGTTTGAGTAAAAGGGGTGTGGCTTCCCGCCAGCGGAGGTGGGTCGCCCCTCGCTGAGGGGCGACGGGTCCGGCCCCCCTGAGCCAGGGGCCGTAGCGTCTGCCGGGCAGCGGCCGGCTTTCTGCCGGCCGTGGAGCCGGGCTTCCAGTCCGGTGGGGGCGCGGGCGGTGCTTGGTGGGTGTGTTTTCCGCCGCAGATTCCGGGCGGCAGGATGCCTCCCTCTACGGCAGCCAAGGATGGCTGCCGCTACCCCGGCTACATGAGCGGCACGCAGACCGTTTTCCGGGCCTCAAGCCGCTGGCTGGGCTTCCGTCCGGGCGGGGTCGGTTCCGGCTTCGCCCACCTCCGGGCCAGCCGGCGGGGCGAAACTGGCAGACGGCGATGCCGCTTCTGCGATCGCCGGGACTGGAGGCTGGGTTTCGTGGGCCGGCGGCGCCGTTGACTCGCTCAGGGCGGGCACGGGTTTAATGGCCGCATCTGGAGGTGTCGCGGCTGGCGCGGGGGGCATCGCCTCAGTCACCAGCAAGGCGGGCGCCGCAAGTGACGGGTCCTCGGCCACGGCCAGCGCGGGTTCGGCCGCCGGTGTCGGGGTTGGAGGCGCCACGGCGGCGGGTGCCCCGGCGGCAGGCGCCGCTTTCATGAAAGGTTCGATCCAGTCAATCCGGTAGCGGGCGCGGTGGCCTTCCAACTCCAGTTCCGCCTCGTCGCCGGGCTTTTTCCCGATGAGGGACTGCGCCAGCGGGCTGAGGTAGCTGACGATGTGGCGCTCGGTGTCGAAATCCCACGCGCCCAAGATCGTGACCACCTCCGTGTGCTGGCGGCCCAGTTCGGTGATCTGCACGCGTGTGCCGATGCCGACGGTGTCGGCTTTGGTGTCGCTGAAGTCGGTGCCGCGGGCGCGCATGAGCTGGTTTTCGAGCTCGGCCTTGCGCTCCATGAGCAGGCGATGCTGCTCCTTGGCGGCCTTGTACTCGTGGTTTTCGCGCAGGTCGCCGTAGCTGCGGGCGATGGCGATGTCCTTCGAGTTCGCCGGAATGCGCTTTTCGACCAGCTCGTGGTATTCCTGGCGGCGGCGTTCGAGGCTCTCCCAAGAAACCACCAGCGTGTTGTCCTGGCGGGACTGCTCGCCGGAAATGAGCGACTGCACGGCGGGGAAGTGCTTGACGATGCGCGCCAGCAGCGAGCGCTTGTCCATGTCGTCGAAGCTGGGCGAAAGCTGGAGCGCCCGCGTGAGGTCCTTGATGATCTCGATGTCGGCGGATTCGATCAGATCGACCAGCAGGTCGTGGTCGTCCATCACGAAGTCGTGGAGCCTCCGGGATTTCTTTTCCTGGAACTGGTCGCGCTCGATGGCGCTGAGCATGGCCCGGAAGACTTCCGGCCCGAGCACGTCGGCAAACTGGTCGGAACGGCGCTCCTTGGCCAGCCACAGAAGCAGTTCGCTGCTGGCGGTGTGCTGGCTGATGAGCCGCACCAGCCGGTCCTTGAGCGCTTGCAAATGGCCGGCCTCGATCAGCAGCCGGGCGCACTCGGCGCACAGCCGGGCGCTGACGCTGTTGAGGGTGCTCAACACCGTGAGATGCCACGCCTCGGGGTGGGTCTCGCGAAAGGACTGAAGGGTGCGCTTCTGGCGCGGCCCCGACACCTGCTCGAGTACCTTGCCCGGGTCGTCCGCCTGGTCCCAGACGGCTTGCGGGGTGATCTCGCCGGGCTGCGGCGCCTGGCCCACCGCGGCCTGCAGGTCTTCGCGCATGAAGATCGCCTCGAGCGCCAGCGCGGGCTGGGTGCGCTGGTGGGTGGCGATCTCGTTGTTGAGAACATCCGCCGCCTCGACGATGGCACCCTTGGGATCGGTGAGTTCGGAAAGGTTCTTCAACAGCTCCCCCGCCACGACGAGGCGGGCCTTCAGGCCTTTGGCGGCGCGAAAATCCTGGAGGAGACGGGCTTGGAGCGGCGTTTCGCCCTCCTGGTAAACGATCGGCTCGGTCTTCTTCAACGGCACGACGAAGTGCCCGTCTTTCTTCATCTCCAGCCGGGCGGCCTCCCACCACTTGCGCCAGTCTGAGGCGATGACATCAGGTACCAGCGCCTGCTGAAGCTGCTCCACCGTGGCCCGGCCGCCGTGGCTTTGGAGCACCAGCTTGATAACTTCGAGATGTTTGAGGGCGGCGAGGGTGCGCAAGCCCTGGAGGTCCTCGGCCTTGCGCGCCAGGATGTGGTCGCGGGGGATGGGTTTGAGCTGCTCGGCGGCAAAGCCCAAGTCCATCGAGTGACCGGGTTTGCCCTGGAAATCAATGATCATCCGGCCAAAGACCGGGTCCACCTGCCGGATGCGGCCAAACCCCCAGCCCCGATGCTGACAGAACCCGCTTTCGATCAGGATCAGCAGCGGTGCAACATGCCGGCGTTCGATCTTGCCGGCCGATACCAGACTCTCAAGCTCTTCCTTCATGTCCGTTTACGGCTCGCTTCCAACAACGCGACGGGCATTATTGCCAAGTGCAGCAGCGCAAACCAAGAGAAATTGCCTGCCGTGCCTTGTTGGCACGGGAAGCGGGCGCGGGCTACATCGAGGATTTGTTGGAGGCCGAGCTGGCCGGGGCGCGCCTTTCGGCGGCGGATCGGAGCCTGGCGCAGGAACTTGCCTTCGGCACGGTGCGCTGGCAGGCGCCGCTGGACTGGCTGATCGAGCAGAAGTCCGCCGGCCGCCCCCAAAGGCCGGAGGTCCGGGTGCCGCTGCGGCTGGGACTGTACCAGCTTTTCTGGCTCGACCGCGTACCGGATCACGCGGCCGTCTTTGAAACCGTGAGCCTGGCCCCGCCTGGCCCGGCGGCGTTCGTCAACGCCGTTCTCCGAGGCTATGCCCGGGAACGGGACGCCACCCGCGCGGCGCTCGAGGAACTCAAGCGCACCGACCCGGCCTGGGGGTGGTCGCATCCGGCCTGGCTGCTGGACCGCTGGACCGCCCGCTGGGGCGAAGCCGGGACGCTGCGCCTGCTCGAATGGAACAACCAGCCCGCCCGCACCTTTGTCCGCGTAAACACCCTGATGGCCGACCCCGCCAAGCTTCTCGAACGCTGGCGGGCCGAGGACGTGGATTACGATTTCCGGCGGTACGACTGGACGCCGGAGAACCTCGTCTTCGAGCTGCGTTCTCATCCGCCGCTGGCGCGGTTGAAGAGCTTGCAGGAAGGCTGGTTTTACGTGCAGGACCCCAGCACGCTGCTCGCGCCACACCTGCTCGACCCGCAGCCGGGCGACCGCATCCTCGACCTTTGCGCCGCGCCCGGCGGCAAGACCACCCGGCTGGCCCAGATGGTGGAAAACGACCTGAAGCTCGTGGCCGTCGAACCCGTGGCCAGCCGCCGGCAGCGCCTAGTGGAAAACTGCGAGCGGCTTTGCGCCGAATGCACCGCCGTGGCCACTCTCGAGGAGTCACCCTACCGCGAGTTTGACCGCATCCTCGTGGACGCCCCGTGCTCGAACACCGGCGTGATCCGGCGCCGGCTGGACCTCCGCTGGCGGCTCCGCCCGGAGGAAATCACCCGGCTGCGCCAGACCCAGCTCGGCCTGTTGGAAAAGGCCGTGCCCTGGCTGCGGCCGGGCGGCCGGCTCGTGTACAGCACGTGCAGCCTCGAACCCGAGGAAAACCGCGGTGTGGTGGACGCCTTTCTCGCCGCGCATCCCGATTTCCGCCTGAGTGCCGAGCGCGAACTCTTCCCCCCCGAAAGTCAGACCGACGGCGCGTACCTAGCCGCCCTGGACCAGGCTGCGTAGGCGGAGCGACTTGTTTGAACTGGGGCGCACCCGCCCCAGGTGCTGTGGTGGGCGCCACGCCTCCCGCCGCTGAACGCGCGCACCGTCGGGATGAGCGGATCGGGTTGGACATCGGCGGTTTTACGCGTGGCGCGGAAAACCACGACCGGACGGGCACGATCCCCCGTTCCCGGCTTTACAGGCGCTCCGCCGCCGCGTTTAGTCCGGCCATGTCACCTCGCACGCTTGGGTTGCTGGCCGCGTTGGGCTGCGCCGTCGTCGCGGCGCGGGCCGCCGGGAAACAAGAAGCGCCGTTCCTCGAGTCCGAACTGATCTTCCCGCTCGAGGTCCTGCACAACCACGCCTCGTGCATCGTCGAAACGCCGCGGGGCGACCTGCTGGTCTGCTGGTTCCGCGGCACGGGCGAACGCACGGCCGACGACGTGCAGATCATAGGCGCCCGCAAGAAACGCGGCGCGAAAGCCTGGAGCGCGCCGTTTGTGATGTCCGACACGCCCGGCCTGCCCGACGGCAATCCGTGCCTGTTCATTGACCCGCGCGGCCGGCTGTGGCTGTTCCACACCACCATCCAAGCCAACACCTGGGAAAGCGCGCTGCTCAAATGCCGGATTTCCCCGGACTACCACCGCCCCGGCCCGCCGCGCTGGGAAGCGAGCGAAGTGGTGCATATCAAACCGGGGCCGGAATTCGCGGAAGCCGTGGCGCGCCGCCTGCCAGAACTCGAGGCGTTGGTGGCCGGCATGACCCTGCCTGAACGCACCCGCCGCGAAGCCGGGGATTTCCTCCAGGCCATGCGCCAGCACGCCGGCGACAAGCTGTATTGCCGGCTGGGCTGGATGCCGCGCGCCCGGCCGTTTCTGCTCGATGGCCGGCGCCTGATCCTGCCGCTGTACCATGACGGCTTCAGCTTCTCGCTCATGGCCATCACCGACGACTGGGGCCACACCTGGCGCACGAGCGTGCCGTTGATCGGCGCGGGCAACATCCAGCCCAGCATCGTCCAGGGCCGCGACGGTGCCCTGTACACGCTCATGCGCGACAACGGCCCGCCGCCCAAGCGGCTCCAGCAGGCGTGGTCCCGCGACCGCGGGGAAAGCTGGTCCGCCGTGACCGACAGCGAACAACCCGACCCCGGCGCGGGCGCCGAGATTTACCGCCTGCGCAACGGCAACTGGGTGCTCATCAACAACGACACCGAGCGCGGCCGGCACAGCTTGGTGGTGAAACTCTCCGACGACGACGGCCGCGCCTGGAAATGGCAGCGCCACCTCGAGCGCGACGAGCCCGGACCGGAAGCCGGCTCGTATCACTACCCGTCCATCATGCAGGCCCGCGACGGCTCATTGCACGCGACGTACAGTTATCACCTGAACCGCCGCAGCCTGCCGCGTGACGTGGACGGCGACCCGGCCGCCAAGTCCATCAAACACGTCCGGTTCAATGAGGCGTGGATCCTGGCGGGCGATCCCCGCTAGGCCCCGCAGGTCGCGGGCGCCGCGCCCAACTTCCGCAACGCGTCCGCCGCCGCCGCCGCTTCCGCCTCCTTTTTGCTCTTGCCGCGGCCGCGGCCGAGTTCCACGCCGCCGTGGCTTACCGCGCATTCGAACTGCCGATCATGGTCCGGCCCGGTGGCGGCCATGAGCCGGTACTCGGGCGGATTGGCCGAGGTGGCCTGGAGGCGTTCTTGAAGCTGGCCCTTCGGATTCTCCGCGTCGGGGGTGGAGGGCAACACACCCAGCTCCGATTCGAACAGCCGGATCACGAACGCCCGCGCGGCCTCCAGGCCGCCGTCCAGAAACAGCGCCCCCACCAGCGCCTCGAACGTGTCGGCCAGCGTGGAAGTCCGGTCACGGCCGCCGCTCATCTCCTCACCGCGGCTGAGCACCAGGTAAGGCCCCAGCCCCAGCCGGCGGGCGCGCTCGGCCAGGAAGCGCCGGTTCACCAGCCGCGCGCGCGCCTGGGTGAGCGTGCCTTCGCCCCAGTCGGGAAAACGCCGGTACAACTCGTGCGTCAAAATCAACTCGAGCACCGAGTCCCCGAGGAACTCCAGCCGTTGGTTGTGCTGGAGCTTCACGCCCTGCTCATGCGTCACCGAAGGATGCGTGAGCGCCAGTCGCAGCAGACCGCGGTCTTTGAACTGGCAGCCCAGGGCCGCCTGCAAGGCATCGAGTTCGCTCATGACGCGGGCGCGGTGTCCGGCGGCCGGTCCGGCCCGGACGCGGAATGCCCGGCCGGCGGAACCGCGACAGCTTCCGGCGCTTGAGCCGGGACATCCGTCGTCGCCGTCGCGGCGCCTTCAACAACCGACGCCGGGGCGGCCGGAGCCGCAGGCAAGCCGTGCTCCAGCAGTTGCGCGACCTCGCTTTGCACCGTGTCCGACTGGTCCAGCCGCAGCTCGGGGTCCTGGATGGTGAACACGTCGCCGGTGCGCGCGTGCTCGTAGATCAGCAGGCGCCGTCCCGCCTCGCAGGTCTGGGCCTTGACCTTCAAAATCCGCTTCCGTTCGAGCATGACGGCTAGGATGAAGACGCTGCCGGCGTGTTCCGGCGCGTTCAAGGCCACCAGCTTGCGGAGCAGGCTTTCGGCGGTCTCCTTCTGGATCGGCTCGGGCGGCTCGGCCGGCGGCGGCTCGTAAAGGCTCTCCCAGTGCGAGATGAAGCCGCGGCGGTGGTTGCTGCCTTGGGCGTGCGCCGCCTGCCAGCAGGCTTCGCACACGTCCAGGCGATGATACGCCTGGCGCTCATCGAACAGGAGCGTGTGCAACGGTTCCCGGTTCTTGAAGGCGCGGCCGCAGCCCTGGCAGGCCTGGGCCCGCGCCTGGATGTTCCATTCCAGCATGAATTCCTCAGCTTGGTTCAGCGGTCCGGGTTCGCGCGCCGCTCCCGGCGGGGACGCGCAACGGATCACGCTCGGGCGCGGCTCACCCGGACTGCGGCGCAAAGTAGTCCGCCCCGCCCGCGGCCGGCAACCCCGGAATGAGCCGCCCGCTGTTACAGCCGCACGTCTGCCTGGAGCCCGTGTCGCTGTCTCCGGATTCGTGTCCACTGGCGTGCATTCCGTGGTTTTTCAAAGCGGCCGTTCCGGCTAAGTTGACACCCCGCGCCCGCGCCGGAGTCCGGCTGCGGGCCGCCAGGTCATGCACACCGAGTTGCTGCCCACGCACACGCCCGAACTGTTCCGCCAGGCGGTGGAACGGTCCGCGGCGCTGCTGCGCGCCGGCGAAGTGGTCGCCGTGCCCACCGAAACCGTGTACGGCCTGGCCGCCGTGGCCACCAACGCCGCCGCGGTGCGCCGCATTTTCGAGGTCAAAGACCGCCCGGCCGGCAACCCGATCATCGTCCACGTCGCGAGTCTGGAGCTGGCGCGGGCGTGCGTCATCGAATGGCCGACGGCGGCGGACGTGCTGGCCCGGGCGTTCTGGCCGGGGCCCTTGACGCTGGTGCTGCCGCGCGCGGCCGCCATTCCGGCGGTGGTCACGGCGGGCGGGCCCACCGTGGGCATCCGCTGGCCCGGCCATCCGTTCATGCCGGCGTTGATCCGTGAGTGCGGCGCGGCGCTGGCGGCGCCGAGCGCGAACGTTTCCAACCAGCTTTCGCCCACCCGGCCGGAGCACGTGCTCAAAAGCCTAGGCGGCCGCGTCCCGGCCGTGGTGGACGGCGGACCGTGCCAGGTGGGCGTGGAATCCACCGTGCTCGATCTGACCGTCCAACCGCCGCGGGTGCTGCGGCCGGGAATGATCCACGCCGGCGCGCTGGCGGCGGTGTTGGGCGAGGTGGAAACCGCGTCCGTGACCGCGCCGGACGCGGTGTGGCGCAGTCCGGGCCAGATGCCGAGGCATTATGCGCCGCGCGCGCGGTTGCTGGTGCTGGCCTGGGCGGACGACGCCGGGCTCCGGCGCGAACTGGCCGCGCACGGTCGCGCCACGTCGCGCGCGTTCGTTGTCGCCCACACCCACGTGCCGTCGCCGGCCGGTCTGGGCGGCGTGAGCGTGATTCCACACGACGCCGCGGCTTATGCGCGCGCCTTGTACGCCGAGCTGCATCGCTGCGACGAGCGGGGCGCGGAAACCATCGTGGCCGAGGCCGTGCCCGAAACCCCGGAGTGGGCCGGCGTGGCGGACCGGCTGCGCCGCGCCGCGAGCTGAGGCATTCGGATTGGCAGCCAGCCGCGGCCCGCCTACGCTGCGCCCGCAGCGCCCGAGCACGTGACCCGGCATGAAAACCCACGACGCCGCCCCGTTGATCCTGATCGCCGACGACCAGCCCGATGTGCTGGCCGCGCTGCGTCTGCTCCTCAAGGGCGAAGGCTTCCAGGTGGAAACCGTCGGTTCGCCGGCCCATGCCCTGGCGGCCGCGGCCGAAAAGGACTTCGCCGTCGCGCTGATTGATCTGAACTACACCCGCGACACCACCTCGGGCACGGAAGGGCTGGACCTGCTCGGCCGCCTGCAAGCCCTGGACAGCACCCTGCCGGTGGTGGTGATGACCGCCTGGAGCAACGTGGACCTCGCCGTCGAAGCCATGCGCCGGGGCGCGCGCGACTTCATCCAGAAGCCGTGGGACAACGCCCGCCTGCTGGCCATCCTGCGCAACCAGGTCGAACTCGCCCGGGCCGTGCGGCAGACACACCGGCTCGAGGCGGAGAACGCCCTGTTGCGCGGGCCGGGTCCCGACCTCATCGCGCAATCGCCCGCCATGCAGCCGGTGCTCGCCTTGATCCGGCGCGTGGGGCCGGCCGACGCCAACGTCCTCATCCTCGGCGAAAACGGCACCGGCAAAGGCGTCGTGGCCCGCGCGCTCCATGCGGTGTCGAATCGGGCCAACGGTCCGTTTGTGACCGTGAACCTCGGCGGGCTCTCGGAAGGCGTCTTTGAAAGCGAGCTGTTCGGCCACGTGAAAGGCGCGTTCACGGATGCGAAGGCGGACCGCGTCGGGCGCTTCGAGCTGGCCGAGGACGGCACGCTGTTCCTTGACGAAATCGGCAACGTGCCGCCGCCGCAGCAGGCGCGGCTGCTCCGCGTGCTGGAGACCGGGGAATACGAGCGCGTGGGCTCGTCCAAGACGCGGCGCGCCAACGTGCGGCTCATCGCCGCGACCAACACGGACCTCGTCCAGGCGGTGACGGAGGGCCGTTTCCGCCAGGACCTGCTCTTCCGGCTCAACACCATCGAGATTCACCTGCCGCCGTTGCGGGAACGGCCGGAGGACATCGCGCCGCTGGCGCTGCACTTCCTCGCCCGCCACGCGCGGCATTATGGAAAAGCTTTGGAGGGGTTCGATCCCGCCGCGTTTCAAGCCTTGCGCGACCACGCCTGGCCGGGGAACGTGCGCGAGTTGAGTCACGTGGTCGAACGCGCCGTGCTGATGGCCGCCGGCCCGCAGGTGCGCGCCAGCGATCTGGGCCTGCGCGCGCCGCGCGAAGCGGAACCCCGCATCGAAGACATGGCCATCGAGGACGTGGAACGCTGGTTGATCAAGAAGACGCTCGCCCGCTTCGACGGCAACGCCAACAAGGCCGCCGAGGCGCTGGGGCTGAGCCGCAGCGCCTTTTACCGGCGCCTCCAAAAGTACGGACTCTGAGCCAGGCCCGGGCGGCCACGCCCGGTTTCCCATGTCCACCTTGCCGCCCCGTTTCCCCCGCCACCCCGAGCACCGGCGCCCGGGCCATGTCCGGCGGGCCTGTCTGGCGGCGGTGCTGGCGGGACTGCCGGCGCTGGGTTTTGCCGCGTTGTTTGTGTGGGGCGGTGCGTGGTTGCCGAACACCAACCTGGGCACCACCGCGCGCGTCGGCATCACGATCTTGATGCTGGGGGTGTGGCTGGGCGGACTGTGGGCCATGCGCGAACGGCTGATCCGGCCGCTCCAAACCGTGGCCAACATCCTCTCCGGCCTGCGCGAAGGCGACTATTCCTTCCGGGCGCGGCGCGATTACAGCGGCGACGCGCTGGACGAACTGCTCATTGAGGTCAACGCCCTGGTCGAGACCATGCGGCATCAGCGGCTGGGGGCGCTCGAAGCCACCGCGCTGCTGCGCACCGTGATGGCCGAGATTGAGGTGGCGGTGTTCGCGTTTGACGCGAACGCCTGTCTGCGGCTGGTGAACCGCGCCGGCGAGCGCCTTCTGGCCCAGCCCGCCGAACGCCTGCTGGGCCGCCCCGCCGCGGAACTGGGGCTGGGCGACTGCCTCGAAGGCGAGGCGCCGCGCACCGTCCACACGCCGTTCCCGGGCGGCGCCGGCCGGTGGCGGCTGCAACGCCAGCAGTTCCGGCAGGGCGGCCTGCCGCACACGTTGCTGGTGATCGCCGACCTGAGCCGCGAGTTGCGCGAGGAGGAAACCCGCGCCTGGCAGCGGCTGGTGCGCGTGCTCGGCCACGAGTTGAACAACTCGCTCGCGCCGGTGAAATCCATCGCCGGCAGCCTGGAGAGCCTGCTTCAGCGCGAGCCGTTGCCGGCGGACTGGCGGACGGACATGCGCGCCGGCCTGCAGGTGATCGCCAGCCGCGCCGAGGCGCTCAACCGCTTCGTGGGCGCGTACGCGCAACTCGCCCGGCTGCCCAAGCCGCGCCTCCAGCCGGTCGAACTGGCTCCGCTGATCCAACGCGTGGCCGCGCTCGAAACCCGCGTGCCGGTGAGCGTGCAGCCGGGACCGCCTTGCACGGTGGCAGCCGACGCCGATCAACTGGAACAGGCGCTGATCAACCTGGTGCGCAACGGCGCCGAGGCCGTGCTCGAAGCGGGCGCGGTCGGCGGCGGCGTGCGCGCCGCCTGGGCGCGCGCTGGCGGCCACGTCGAACTGACGGTCGAGGACGACGGCACCGGCCTGGCCAGCACTGCGAATCTGTTCGTGCCGTTCTTCACCACCAAGCAGAAGGGCTCCGGCATCGGCTTGATCCTGTGCCGGCAGATCGTGGAGAACCACAGCGGCGGCCTGACGTTGGAAAACCGGGCCGACGCGCGCGGCTGTGTGGCGCGCCTGCGCCTGCCTTGCGCCCCCGCCGGCGCTTCGCTTGCGCCCGCTCCGGGCAATCCACCGGCCGGGTAGGGCCGCCGCTACCGGCTGGTGGGGGTGCAGCTCAATTTCGTGCGGGCAGGATCGCCTGCCCGGGGGCGGCCGGCTTCCAGCCCGGCGGTGGGGCGCGGGCGGCTTCTCGCGGGTGGCGTCTTCCGGCGCAGGTTCCGGGCGGCAGGATGCCGCCCTCCACGGCGGCCAGGATGGCCGCCGCTACTGGCTGGCCGCGCTGCCGGGCAATCGGCTGGACGCCTTCGTTCCCGGCCACTATGTTACCCGGCGATGTCGAAGACACCCAAGGCCGGCGTCGGCGGGGAGGCCGCGGAGCTGAGCTTCAGCGACGCGCTGGCCAAGTTGCAGCGCGTGGTGGAAGCCATGGAATCCGAAGACCTGCCGCTGGAAACCTTGCTGGCCCGCTACGAGGAAGGCATGAAGCTGGTCCGCGTGTGCGAGGCCCGCCTGGCCGCCGCCGAGCTCCGCATCCAGCAACTGGAGCAGAACGGCGCCGGCCAGTTGCAGACCCGGCCCTTCGACGCCAATCCGACCCCGCATGAGTAGTCCGCAGCCAATGAACCGTTACCTGGACATGGTGGACAGCCCCGAACACGTGCGCAAGCTGACCCTCGAGCAGCTTCGCCACCTGGCGGCGGACATTCGCACCGAACTCATCACGGTGCTTTCGAAGAACGGCGGCCACCTGGGCCCCAACCTGGGCGTGGTGGAGCTGACCCTCGCCCTGCACCGCGTCTTCGAGACGCCCAAGGACAAGCTGGTGTGGGATGTCAGCCACCAGTGCTACGTCCACAAGCTGCTCACCGGCCGCAAGAGCCGCTTTCACACCATCCGCACCACCGGCGGGTTGAACGGATTCGCCTTGCGCAGCGAAAGCGAGCATGACTGCTACGGCGCGGGGCACGCCGGCACCGCGTTGTCCGCCGCGCTGGGCATGTGCGCGGCGCGCGACCGGCGCGGCAGCGACGAGCACGTGGTGTGCATCTTCGGCGATGCCGCCCTGACCAACGGCATTTCGTACGAGGCGCTGAACAACATCGCCCACACGACCAAGCGGTTCATCGGCATCCTCAACGACAACGAATGGTCCATCGCCAAGAACGTCGGCGCCATTTCGGCCTACTTGAACAAGCTCATCCGCCACCCGCGCTATTCCAAGCTGCAGCGCGACTTCGAGCGTCTGCTGCGCCGGGTGCGCGGCGGCGACATCGCCCTCAAACTCGGCCACAAGGCGGAGGAGGCCCTCAAAGGCGCGGTGTCGCAGGTGGCGCTGGAGCCGGGCGAGCGCGGGCCCGACGCGGACGGCCGCGGCGGCTTCGGCAGCACGCTGCTCTTCGAGGAAATGGGGCTGCGCTACCTGGGGCCCATTGACGGCCACGACCTGCCGCTGCTCATCGAATCACTCGAATACGCCAAGGCTGCGGACGTGCCGGTGGTGCTGCACGTCATCACGCGCAAGGGCAAGGGCTACGAGGCCGCACAGCAGCAGCCGGAAAAGTTCCACGGCGTGGGCCCGTACAACGTGGCTACGGGCGAGATCATCCCCGGCAAGCCGGGCAGCCCGCCCAGCTACCAGGACGTGTTCGGCCAGGCGCTGGTGCGGCTGTGCCGGCGGGACAACACCCTAGTGGGCGTCACCGCCGCCATGCCCAGCGGCACCGGGCTCAAGGCGCTCGAACAGGCCCTGCCCGACCGTTACTACGATGTCGGCATCGCCGAGGAGCACGCGGTCATCTTCGCCGCCGGCATGGCCACGATGGGCTTCCGGCCGGTGGTGGCCATCTACTCGACCTTCCTCCAGCGCGCGTACGATTGCATCCATCACGACGTCTGCCTCCAGGACCTGCCGGTCATCTTCTGCATGGACCGCGCCGGCCTGTCCGCCAACGACGGCCCGACACACCACGGCCTGTTCGACATCGCCTACCTCCGCTGCCTGCCGAATGTCATCGCCATGGCCCCGAAGGACGAGGACGAACTGGTGGACATGATGTTCACCGCCACACGCCAGCAGCATCCGGCGTTCATCCGGTACCCGCGCGGCGCGGGCGAAGGCGTGCGGATCAAGGACGAACCCGCCCTGCTCGAAATCGGCAAAGCCGAGGTGCTGCAAAACTTCGCCGGCACCGGCGGGCCGAAGGTGGCGTTTTTCGCGCTGGGCAACATGGGCCGGCTCGCTCGCCAGGCCATGACCACGCTGGCCGCCGAAGGCGTGGACATCGCGCTGATCAACCCCCGCTTCACCAAGCCGCTCGACGAGGCCGCGCACGAGTTCTTCGGCCGGGCGGCGGAGGTCGTGGTCACGCTCGAGGACCACGTCCTGATGGGCGGTTACGGCAGCGCGGTGCTCGAACTGTACAGCGAGCGGGGCGTGACCACGCCGGTCGTGCGCATGGGCTGGCCGGACAAGTTCGTCGAGCACGCCTCCAGCGTGGACCACCTGCGCCAGGCTCACGGCCTGACCGCGGAAGCGACCGTGGAGAAGGTGCGCGCGGCGCTCGCGGGCCAAAACCCGGCCCGGCTCCGCGCGGCGGCCTAGAGCGTTTTCAATCAAACTGTGGCCGCTTGCGCCAGCGCTTCCGGCGCGCGGCGTTCACGCCGCTTCCACGCCCGTGTGCCCGCGCACGGTGAAGCGGGCTGAAGCCCGCGTTCCCCACGCGGCCACAGCTTTAGTCAAACCGCTCCAGCCGGAACGGTTCACTTGACGCGGGGGAGCACGCATGCCTGTGCGTGTCCTGACCGGCGCCCTCGCCGGTCAGTTCTCCCGGATCGAACCGCACCGCGTGGTGCGCTGTGCCAGGCTGACGGAGGTGAATCCCGAAAACCGAAGTTGTGGGCAGGCGAGACGCACTGCGTGACGGCCAACTTCGGCTTTCGTTTCAATCCGACCCCGCCCTGTACGGCAGCGGGTCTTCCCTGGCCAGGTAATAATGCGCGGCGGCGGCGGACGCCTTTTCGGGGGTGAGGCTGGGATGCACTGGCGCGGGCGGAGTAGTGGCAGCCATCCCTGGCTGCCGTAAAGGGCGGCATCTTGCCACCCGGAACCCGCCTGGGAAACCACGGTCCAAGCCGCACCACACCGGTCCGCCTGGGTGGAAGCCCGGCTCACCGGCAGGCTGGAAGCCTGCCGCTACCACGACGGGAGACGTCGCCGCCCAAAGATTGAGATGCGTCCCAAGCCACCGCCGCCGCCGGCCCGCGCTTGCCAGCGCACGGCTGATTTCTTAGAAACGCGCTGCTCTTGAACGCAGCAGCCGCGCGGGAGCGGCGGCGGAAACCGTCGCCTGACCGTGCCATCGCCGACACACAGCATGCCTTACACCACCTGCGCCGTCCCCGCCGGCGGCAAGATCACCCTCAGCGGCGGCAAACTCCAGGTCCCCGACCAGCCCATCATCCCGTTCATCCGCGGCGACGGCACCGGGCCGGACATCTGGGCCGCCAGCGAGCGCGTGATTGACGCGGCGGTCGCCCGGGCCTACGGCGGCCGGCGCCAGATCGCCTGGATGGAGGTCTTCGCCGGCGAAACCGCCTTCCAGAAGTTCAACACCTGGCTGCCCGACGACACGGTCGAGGCGTTCAAGGAGTTCCTCGTCGGCATCAAGGGCCCGCTCACCACGCCGGTGGGCGGGGGCATCCGGTCGCTCAACGTGGCGCTCCGTCAGTTGCTCGACCTGTACGTCTGCCTGCGCCCGGTGCAGTACTTCACCGGCGTGCCCAGCCCGGTGAAGCACCCCGAAAAGGTGGACATGGTCATCTTCCGCGAAAACACCGAGGACATCTACGCCGGCATCGAGTACGCCGCCGGCACCCCGGAGGCGCAGAAGGTCCTGGACTTCTTGGCGAAGGAATTCCCGAAGCAGTTCGAGAAAATCCGCTTCGGCACGCCGGCCCGGGCGGAGGCGTTCTGGCGGGCGGTGGGCGCGGCGAACTTCCCCACCGACGTGCGCGTGGGCGTGGGCGTCAAGCCGGTGAGCTACAGCGGCAGCGTGCGGCTCATCCACAGCGCCATCAGCTACGCCATCAAATTCCAGCGCCGGTCCGTCACGCTCGTCCACAAGGGCAACATCATGAAGTTCACCGAAGGCGCCTTCCGCGACTGGGGCTACCAGGTGGCCAGGGAATACTTCGGCGCGCTCGAAATGGACGGCGGCCCGTGGTGCCGGATTCCCGAGGGCCGGCCCGGCGCCGGCCTGGTCATCAAGGACGCCATCGCCGACATCACCCTCCAGCAGGTGCTCACGCGGCCGGAGGACTTCGACGTGATCGCCACGCTCAACCTCAACGGCGATTACCTCAGCGACGCGCTGGCGGCCCAGGTGGGCGGCATCGGCATCGCGCCCGGCGGCAACATCAACTACATCACCGGCCACGCCATCTTCGAGGCCACGCACGGCACCGCGCCGAAGTACGCCGGCAAGGACGTGGTCAACCCCGGCTCGGTCATCCTCAGCGGCGAGATGATGCTGCGGCACCTGGGCTGGACCGAGGCCGCCGACCTCATCCTCAAGGGCCTCAACGGCGCCATCGCCAGCAAGCGCGTCACCTACGACTTCGCGCGGCTCATGGACGGCGCCACGCAGATCAAGTGCTCCGAGTTCGGCGACAATCTCATCGCGCACATGTAGGCGGCCATGACCCGCTCCCGCTCCGACGAAATCACCCCGGCCGTCGCGCTCAGTCCGTTCCAGGCCGTGGAATGGCGCCGGCTGACTCCGCGCGAGCGGCTCCGGCGTTCGTGGCGGCTGCGTTCCCGGCTGCGGAACCCGCGCGCGCTCCATGATCGCAAGCTTTCTCCGAAGCCTTGAGGCGGCCGGCGTCGAGTACCTGCTGATCAGCGGTCAGGCGGCGGTGCTTTACGGAGCGGCGGCGTTTTCGGCCAAGGCGGCGCGGGTGGTGATCGGCATTGTGGCTCAGTTCGTCAGAACACGGCTGGCCCCTGCGGAAGGTAGCTCCAACGCCCTCGAGGACGTGGTTTGAATCAAGGTGACTACAGGTGCTTGCTGACGCGGCCATGTATCTTCTGCCGACTCGCCACGCGCGCGAAACTGCGAAGGGAAAGCCACTGTGACTTATTGAGTAGACCTGCCGGCACAGACCACCCTAAAACCATAATACGAGTCACGATAGCAAGTTCGGCCACAACTGCGACGGGCCGCGTACAAGAAGTCGTAATTGATGAAGGGCCACGCCCCGCCTCGCAGCGCGTGTGTATCTTGGGCTACATCAAACCAGCTTGCACACCACTCCCAAACATTGCCGCTCAGGTCCAACGCACCGCTCCCGGCTTGACCCTTCGGGAACAACCCCACAGCGCTGGTGTGGCCGAGGCCGGTCCCGTGCCAGTTGCAGAACTCGGCGAGGTCTCCCGCCTTGCACTCACCCCATGGATAGGTGCGGTCGTCGGCCCGGCCCAAGGCCTTGTTCCACCGCGCCGCCTGTTCCCATTCGGCCTCGTGGGGCAGGCGGATTTCTCCATCGCGGAACGCGGAATTCGGAACGCGGAGCAGTCCGGTGGCGCGCAGCCGCGCCGTCAGCCAGCGGCAGAAGGCGGTGGCTTCATACCAGCTCACCCCCACGCGCGGATGGTTCGGCGTCTGGAACACCGGGTCGTAGTTCTCCGGCCCTTGGGCGTGGTTCTCCCGCCACCACGCCGCCATGCCCGGCGCATCTTTGCCGTCCTTCCACCACTGCGGGTCGTGGTAGCCCTGCGGGTCGTCGAGGAAAGCCCGGAACTGCTCCACCGTGACGGGATACTTGCTGAGTTGGAAGGGCTGCACCTTCACCATCTTGCCCCGCTTTGCGCCCAACTCGAATTCCCCGCCTGGCAGATCCAGCCACACCAGCGCCGGCAGACCGTTCTGGTCCAAGCCCACGCCGGGGCGGAGGTCGCCCAGCTTGCCCAGCACTGTGCCAGCCTTGTCACGCTCGACCGGTGCAAGCGCGCCAGCCAGGAGCAAGTCCGCCAGACGCAGCCGGACCCGTTCGAGCAAGTCGCGCCCCAGCGCGCTTTCGCGCACGCGGGGCAGCCCCATTTCGCCCAGCACCTCGCCCGCCAGCCAGGCTTGCTGCCAGCCCAGCGGCGTGGCGGCGCCGTGCTCCGGGCAGAGCTCGCCCACCAGCGCCAGCGGCTTGTCGGTGTCGCCGTGCACCTAGACCAGTTTGCCGCCGGCCAGGAGAATGACCTCGCGCCAGTGGTTGGCGGGCTCCAGGCCGTGCAAGGCGAGGCAAAGGCTGAGGTGGTTGACGAAGGTGGACTTGCCGGAGCCGGGATCGCCGAGCAGCACGACGCGGCGGTTCAGGGCCGCGGCCAGTAAGACCGGCAGCGGCCTGGTCTCCTCGCGGTCGCGTCCGGGCAGGGTCGGGCGGTCTTCAGCCGGCTGCGGGCGGCTGCCCGGTAGAATTTTGCTCGCGAGTCTTTGCAGCCATGAGGTTTCCGCGAGCCCTTTCGGAGACGTTTTCTCCTCCGGTTGGAATTGGGCGGTCGTATCCAGGCTCACGTAAACCTGGTCGAGATCCATCTGCATCTCGCCGCGGGTCGGATCGCTGGCCCCCACGTGGACGCCGCGCAAGGGCAACTGGCGGCAGGTGCCCGCGAGCATCCGGCGATAGATTGCGATGGCTTCGGCATCATTCTTCGGCGGAGTGCCCTGGTAGATGTTACCGATGAAGTCGCGGCCAACGGCGAAGCCGCGTTCGCCGGCCGCGACCTTACCCGAGCCCACCGCCTGGCCGCCACTGCCGGATTGCAGGATGGCTAACCGTTCTTGCGGCGCCGCGATCTGCGCCTGGAGTTGTTCGACGGTCGGGTCAGTCATGGACGCGAGGATTTGAGGGGGCTCAGCCGATGGTCACGTCGCCGTGGAGATCGCCACGGACGACCACGCCACGCTCACCCGCCACCACGTTGTTGCTGCCGATTGCCATGCCGCCAGAGCCGGTCTGGACAGTTCGGTCGGGACCGGCTTCTTTGCGCGCGGCGGCAACCGGCGCCGCTTCATCCCGGCGCGAGCTCCGTTTCGGCGGACGGGGTTTCGCCGGATTTCCAGCGTCGGCGAGCGAGGGTGCGCGTGGACGCGAGGCGCTCGTGGCCTTGCGGGACGGCTTCGCGCCAAGGCAGCCGGCGCCCGCCGAGCGCGCCACATGAATGCGGAAGGCTTCCGCGTAACCGCCGGTGCGGCCAAAGCCGGTCTGGTGGGCCACCCGCGCCAGCGAGCGCAGATGTCCCGGGTCGAGGAGATGCCCTTGCCGGCCTGCGAGGCGTGGCAGGCGCAGAGCTTGAGTTTCTTCCCCATGAACCTGGTGATGTCCTCGAAATAGTTCGGCTCGAAGGCCGTCGCCTGCGGCGCCAGCTTGGGGATGGGATACAGCAGCAGCGTGTGGTTTACCAGCCGCAGATGGCGGCTTCGTAAAGCGCCACGTGGTCGGGATGGCTGTCGTCGCCGCGATGCACAAAGACGGTGTCGGGCTGGAAGCGCCCGGCGACATCGGCCAGCCAGTTGCGAAGCACGTCCTTACGCTCCTCCAGCCGGCCGTCGGGGATGGGGCCGAAGAAGAGGGTGCCGCCGGCCTCGGAGAGCTTGAGCAGGGCGGCCGCGGCCCCGGCTTCCCGGCGCCGGGCGGCGCCGCAATCGGCCGCCTGGGCAAAGGCGATGGCGCGCCCGGCGGTGGCGAGCTTGGCGGCCGTGCCGCCACAGCCGATCTCGATGTCGTCCGCGCGCGCGCCGAGGAACAGGATGCGCCGGCCGATAAGCGGGGAGACGCTGACCCGGGGAGACCGGGTGTTCATGCACCGCAACCATTGCCCAACGAGGCCACGAAGCGCAAGGACCGGTTGACCCCGTTTCACCCGTCGGTAGCGTCTCAGTTTCGTGCAGGCAGAATCGCCTGCCGGGTTGGCGGCCGGCTTCCAGCCGGGCTTCCAACCCGGCGGCCCGGGGCAGGTCGCCTCTCGCCGAGAGGCGACACTGCCGGCTCTGAGCCAGAGACTGGCCACCCGTCGCCGGGCGGCAGGATGCCGCCCTCCCCGGCGGCCAAGGATGGCCGCCACCACCTCCGGAGGCGTCTGGCCGTATTGACCGGCTGCAAAAAGTGAGATGCGCCCTTACTCGTCGCCGGCGGCAAAATGATGCGGCGACATTCCGCGCGGGCAAAGGCAACCAGAGCGCCTGAAGCCGCCCGCCGGGTGTGATTTACAGCCCCAGCATTTCCTCCTCGGTGAGGAGGTGGACGCCGTTTTCGGCGAGCGCGGCGCGGGCGGCAGCCAGGTCCGCGGCCTCGAGGAGGAGGATGGCGCGATGGTTGAACACGAAGCCGGAGACGTTGCTCAGGCTGATGCCTTTTCGGGCCAGGACGCTCGCCGCCGCGTGCAACGACCCCGGCCGGTCCTCGATCTCCGCCGCCAGCACCTCGACCTTCGAGACGGTGAAGCCGTGCTGCTTGAGCCACTGGCAGGCGAGGTCGCACTTGTCCACCAGGAAGCGGATGACGCCGAACTTCTGCATGTCCGCGATGCCTACCCAGTGGATGTTCACGCCCGCGTCGGCCAGCTCGCGGGTCACGCGCGCCAGTTGTTCGGGCTTGTTCTCGGCGAAGACGGCCAGCAGTTGGACGGGGTTCATGGCGGGGGTGGCGTGGGTTGGAGGCGGCGGAAACGGCTCAAAGCACCCGCTCGTCGAACACGCGCCGGGCCTTGCCCTCGCTCACCGGCAGCGAGCCGGGGGCGGTCAGCTCGACCCTGGGCTTGACCAGGATTTCGGCGCGCAACTTTTCGACGACGCGGTCCTCGAGGCGGACCAGGTTTTCGACCCGGCCGTCGAAGCTGGCGGGCGACAACTCGACCTTCACGGTCAGGTCGTCGAGGCCGGAGAGGTGAATCTGGTAGTTGCGGCCCAGTTCCGGGATGCCCATGAGCACGCGCTCGATCTGTTGCGGGTAAAGGTTCACGCCGCGCACGATCAGCATGTCGTCCGAGCGGCCGGTGATGCGGCTGAGGCGGCGGTGGGTGCGCCCGCACGGGCAGGGCTCGGGGATGACGGCGGTGATGTCGCGGGTGCGGTAACGCAGCAGGGGCATGGCCTCGCGGCAGAGCGAGGTGAGCACCAGTTCGCCGCGGCGGCCGTCGGGCAGCGGCTCGCCGGTCTGCGGGTCAATGATCTCCAGCAGGTAGTTGTCCTCCCAGAGGTGCATCCCGGTCTTGTGGACGCACTCGAAGGCCACGCCGGGGCCGTTCATTTCGGACAGGCCGTAGGAGTTGTACGCGTCCACGCCGAGCGCGGTCTCGATCTTGCGCCGCGTCTCCTCCGAGTGGGCCTCCGCGCCGACGAACGCCTTGCGCAAGGCCAGGTCGCGCCGGGCGTCCACGCCGCGTTTTTCCAGGAAATCGGCGAAGTACAGCGCGTAGCTGGGCGTGGCGTGGATGACCGTGGAGCGGAAATCCCGCATGAGCAGCAACTGGCGCTCGGAGTTGCCCGGCCCGGCCGGGATGACCAGCAGGCCCACCTTTTCCGCGCCGTAATGCATGACCAGCGCGCCGGTGAACAGGCCGTAGGTCATCATGTTCTGGAGCACGTCCTCGCGGGTGCAGCCGGTCATGACCAGGCAGCGGGCGATCAGGCTGGCCGCCTGGTCCACGTCCCCCCGGCTGAAGAACAGCGCCTTGGGCTTGCCGGTGGTGCCGCTGGAGGTGTGGAGGCGCGTGACCTCGCTCCGCGGCACGCACAGCAGGCCGTCGGGGTAGTTGTCCCGCAGGTCGGCGTTGGTGGTGAAGGGCAGGCGGCGGACGTCCGCGAGCGTGCGCAGATCGTCGGCGGCGACGTCGTGTTCGGCCAGCTTGCGCTGGTAAAACGGCACGCCGGCGGCCACGCGCGCGACCGTGGCCCGCAGGCGTTCCAGTTGCAGGTCGCGCAGCTTGTCCGGCGACAGGGTTTCGATTTCAGGTTCCCAATGCATGCGATGCAGTGACGGCGCCGACCAGAAGCCGGCGGCAAGGATTACAAGCCCTGCTGGGCGGTCGGGGCGGCGGCCGGACACCTAAACCACCAGCGGCGGAATGGAAAGCGGATTCGCGCGCGGGGCACAGAATCGGGTGCTTCTCGATTTCATGCCGGCAGTGCTCGGGCCGTAGCGGCACAGACAACCCCGCCTGTGGCCGTGCCGCCAGCGACCCGCCCGTGCCTGCCGCGGACGTCCGCGCCCTGATGATTGCCGGGCTCGACGGAGTCTCGCCCCACCGCGCGGCCTGCGGCCGCGAAAGCCGAAAACCGAAGTTGGGCAGGCGGGACTCGCTGCGCCACGGCCAAGTTCGGTTTTCGGGATTAAACAGGTTAAAACGAGTGAGCCGTTAAATGGGGCGCGTGGCGGGCGCTTTTTAACCTGTCACACCCTTCAACCAGTCACCCGTGCCCCAACGACCAGCGCGGAGCGCCGCCCCCATCCATTCAGTTCCACGCCGCGCCCATGCTCAGATGAACTCGTTGATCAGGTTCTCCAGCATCTCCTGCCGGCCGCTCTGGTTGGTCTTCACCTCGCCGAGTTTGAGCGCGTGCTTCTCGAGTTCCGCGAAGCCCACTTTGCCCCGCTCAATGTCCTGGCCGATCCCGCTGTCCCAGGAGGCGTAGCGGTTCTTTACGAAGTCCGCCAGCCGGCCGTCGGCGCGGATTTTCGCCGCGATCTTCAGGCCGCGGGCAAAGGCGTCCATGCCGCCGATGTGGGCGTGGAACAGGTCCACCGGCTCGAAGCTCTCGCGCCGGCACTTGGCGTCGAAGTTCGTGCCGCCGGTGGTGAAGCCACCGTACTTGAGGATGGTCAACATGATCTGCGTGGTGAGGTAGATGTCGGTCGGGAACTGGTCGGTGTCCCAGCCGAGCAGCAGATCGCCGGTGTTGGCGTCAATGCTGCCCAGCGCGCCGGCCGCGCCGGCCACCTCGAGATCATGCTGCATCGTGTGCCCGGCCAGCGTGGCGTGGTTGGTCTCGAGGTTGAGCTTGAGGTCGCCCAGCAGGTCGTACTGGCGGAGGAAGTTCAGGCACGCCGCGGCGTCGGAGTCGTACTGGTGCTTGGTCGGCTCCTTGGGCTTCGGCTCGATGTAGAACTGGCCCTTGAAGCCGATCTTTTTCTTCCAGTCCACGGCCAGGTGCAGGAACGCGGCCAGGTGATCCAGCTCGCGCTTCATGTCGGTGTTCAGCAGCGTCGAGTAGCCTTCGCGCCCGCCCCAGAACACGTAGCCGGCGCCGTCCAGTTCGTGCGTGACCTCGATGGCCTTCTTGACCTGCGCGGCGGCGAAGGCGAACACGTCCGCGTTGCAGCTCGTGGCGGCGCCGTGCATGTAGCGCGGATGCACAAACAGGCAGGCCGTGCCCCAGAGCAGGCCGACGCCCGTGTCGCGCTGGCGCTTCTTCAACTCCTTCACCACGCGGTCGAGGTTCTTGTTCGTCTCGGCCAGGGTCCGGCCTTCGGGCGCCACGTCGCGGTCGTGGAAGGCGTAGAAGGGCGCGCCCAGCTTCTGGCAGAACTCGAAGAGCACGCCCGCGCGCTTGAGCGCCATGTCCAGCGAGTCCGTCCCGTCCTCCCAGGGCCGCTGCCAGGCGCGCGTCATGCTGAACATGTCCGCGCCGATGCCCCGGATGGTGTGCCAGTACACCACCGAGAAACGCAGGTGCTCCTTCATCGTCCTGCCCTCGACGATTTCGTCCGGGTTGTACCATTTGAAGGCCAGCGGGTTCCTGGAGTCGGGGCCTTCGTAACGGATGGCGGGGATGCCGGGGAAATACTCGGAGGATTTGGGCGCGCGTTTCATGGTTCGGTGCGAATTTCCGGCGCAGTCTAATGACGCTCCAAGCTTTGACAAGGGGCTGTTTCGCGAAGGCGTCCAAATGGGCGAGTCTCCTTTTCGCAGCCCGGAAATTGCTGGGCTCGACGGAGTCTCGCCCCACCGGCGCGGCCTGCGGCCGCGAAGTCCGAAGTCCGAAAGCCGGCATCTGGCATTTGGTTTCTGGAGCAGGATTAAGAGCAGGAGCAGGAACCCAGAAGCTGGGAGCCAAGAGCGAGAAGTGAGCATTGCGAAGTGCGAATCGAGAATCGGGGAGCCGAAAGGCTCCGAGGCTCACTTCTTGATTCCCGCTTCTCGCTTCCCTGCCGCCTCCGGCATCCGCTTTCAACGAACCAAACCAGCAGGGCTCGACGGAGTCTCGCCCCACCAGCGCAAACGCCCCTCGCCCCTCGTCCCTCGCCCCTGCCCCCTCCTCACCGCCGGAACATCCCCGGCGGCAGGCCGCCCCGGCCGCCAAGTCCACCCAAGCCGCCCAGCCCCCCGCCCATCCGGGTCAGCATCTTCTGGAACTTCCCCATCTTCTTCATCATCTGCTGCATCTGGTTGAAACGGTTCAGCAGGTTGTTCACCTCGTTCACCTTCACCCCGCTGCCGGCGGCGATCCGCAGCCGGCGCCGCGCGTTCAGGATGTTCGGACTGCGCCGCTCGGCCGGGGTCATGGCGCAGATGATGCCTTCCATACGGCGGAACTCCTTCTCGCTTTTGCTCAGGTCGGCGTTTTTGAGCGCCTCCGCCCCGCCGGGCAGCAGACCCACGAGGTTCTCGATCGGCCCCATGCCCTTCATCTGGCGCAACTGGGCCAGGAAATCCTCGAGGGTGAACTGGCCTTTGCGCATTTTCTCCTCGAGCTTGCGCGCCTCGTCCAGGTCCACCGCCTCGGCGGCCTTCTCGACCAGCGACACCACGTCGCCCATGCCCAGGATGCGCTGGGCCATGCGCTCGGGGTGGAACGGCTCGAAATCCTCCAGCTTCTCGCCCACGCCCATGAACTTGATCGGCTTGCCCACCACCGACCGGAAGCTCAGCGCCGCGCCGCCGCGGGCGTCGCCGTCCAGCTTGGTGAGCACCGCGCCGGTGATGCCCAGCGCCTGGTCAAAATGCGTGGCCACGTTCACGGCCTCCTGGCCGGTGGCGGCGTCCAGCACGAGCAGGATTTCGGAGGGCTGGACCACGTCGCGCAGGCGCACCAGCTCCCGCACGAGCGGCTCGTCAATTTGCAGCCGGCCGGCGGTGTCGAACAGCAGCACGTTGCGCTGGTTCGCCGCGGCGAAGGCCAGCGCCTCGCGGGCGATGCGCAGCACGTCCGTCTCCCCCGGCTTGACGCACACCGGCAGGTCAAGCTGCCAGCCCAGCGTGGCGAGCTGGTCCATCGCTGCCGGCCGGTACACGTCCGCCGCCACGAGCAAGGGCGCGGCGCCCTGTTTTTGCAGCCAGCGCGCCAGCTTCCCGGCGGTGGTGGTCTTGCCGGAGCCGTGCAGACCCGCCAGCAGCACGCACGCGGGCTCGCCGGTGAGGTTCAGGCCGGCGTTTTCCGCGCCCAGCAACGTCACCAGCTCGTCGTGGATGATTTTGATGATCTGCTGGCCGGGCTGGATGCTCTGGACGACCTCCTGGCCGAGCGCTTTCCGCTTGACCGCCTCGATGAAGTCGCGGGCGACCTTGAAGTGCACGTCGGCGTCGAGCAGCGCCAGGCGCACGTCGCGCAGCGCGTCGGCCACGTTGGACTCGGAAAGGCGGCCCAGCCCGCGCAGGTTGCGGAAGACGTTCTGGAGTTTGCTGCTCAGCGAATCGAACATGCCCGCAAGCTAGGCAAACGAAGCCGGGTTTACAAGCGGAGGCGGAAGGCCCCGCCTGGAGCGATGCCGTTGAACTCGAAAACCGAAGCTGGCCGCAGCGCAGCGCGTCCCCGGCACATTTCGCATTCTTGCCAGGCCTTCGGGAGCGCCAAGCCGGGCTGGCAGGGAACGGTCCAGCCCCGCATGGACTCGCTGGCCGCAGCCGTTGCCGTTCCCCTCACCCTGTCCCTCTCCCGGCGGGAGAGGGACAGGGTGAGGGGGAAGGAGCAAACGAAGAACTGCGCGGGCGGTAGCCGGCCTCTCGTGGTAGCCCGCCTCTCGCCGGGAGGCGGGAACCTGTCGCTTCTGAACCAGAGGCGACCCATCAAGCCAGCCAGCCCCTGGCTCAGGGGCTGGACCTCGTCACCCCTCGGCAGGGGCGGGCTACCTGCCGGCCTCCACCCAGCGCAGTCCGTGCGCGGGCAGGGACAGCGCGCGCCTGTTCCACACCACCGCCACCGGCGCGTCATGGAAATTGTAGAGGCAGGCCGCGTCGTCGAAGAGGCACAGGCCCACGCCGGCCGGCGCGCGCAGTTTCACCCGGAGCGGCGCCAGCAGGACACGGCGCAGTGCGTCGGCGGGCGGCGACGGCAGTTCGGACCAGCCCAACGGCCGCGGGCTCAGCAGCCATTCGTCCGCGGCGCGGAAGTCCGCCTCGGAAAAGGTGCGGGCGTTCAGCATGAACACCCGGCCCCGGCCCGGCCGCCGCTCGGTCAGCAGTGGGACGACGCCGGCCGCGCCCGTTCCGGCCAGCCGCACACGCGCGCCGCGCGCTGTCACCGCCGCGTCCACGTCCAATGGCCGGGGCAGCGCGTGCGACTTGGACCCGAGGCGGACGCTCGCGAGGGTGGCCGGTGAACCGGCCCCACCCACCGACACACCGGCAAGTTGCCGCGCCGCCCCGCCCGCGCGCCGCAGGAAGGCCGGCGTGACGACGGCGGTTCGGCCGCGCGCCAGGTGTTGTCGCAGCCGGGCCACGACGTCCGGGTCCGCCGCCGCTTGCGCGCCGAGGAAGACCACGGCGGCGTTCGCGGGCCAGCGCGACTCGGGCAGAACGGGCAGGCCCAGCACGCCGAGATAATCGGCGAGGTAGAGGTTGTCGTCCGCGTCGCTGTTGGGCGGCTTGTAGAAGACCATGCCGCGGCGCGGCTGGTCCTGCACGCATGCCGCGAGGTCGAACAGTTCGGGCAGCCGCCGCGCCAGCAGGGCGTCGCCGGGATGGCCGGCCGCGAGGTCGCCCAGGCGGAAGAGCGTGAGTTCGCGCGCGCCGGCCAGCACGCTTTGGAAGGCCTGGTCCACGAAGTTCTCCGGCGTGCATTCGATGTGGTCGAACCACGCGCCGGTGGTCTTCGCGCCGCAGACGGAGGCGAGCCAGCGGAAGTTCACATAGCCCTCGGTGGGTTGCACGAAGCCCATGCGCCGCGTGAGCGGGTTCCGCACCTCGGTGCCCACCCACACCTGGTCGAACGGCGGCGCCATGCGCTCCGGGTCGTAGCCGAACAGGTGAAAGCGGTCGTACCACTGCGGGTACTTGATGATGAGCCGCGCGTCGGGACGCCGCTCGCGGGCGGGGCGGAGCAGGAGCGGCTCGATCAGCGACACCAGGAGGTCGCGCCGGTACTGCGACCAGGACCGGCCGGTGCGCGCGGCTTCGGACACCGCCGACGTGTCGCCGGTGCAGAAGAAGTCGTCCACGATCAATTCGTCGAACACCGGCGCGTTTTCGACGAAGAAGCCGGCGATGTCGCGGCGGGTTTTCGGGTCTTCCCAGTTCAGCCAGCCCAGGTCTTCGTTCTGCCGCGCGCCGAAGCTCGCGCCCGGCACGGTCGCGATGCCGCCGGCCGCGCGGATGCCTTGCGCGGCCAGCCAGTCGCGGACCTCCCGCAACATGGCGGGCGGGACGTATTCATCGCCGCGCCGGCCTTCGAGGAAGACACGGGAGATCCGCAGCGCGCGCAACGTGGCGAGCGTGGCGGCGCGCTTTTCGGGCGGCGCCAGGTGCTCCAGCACGTCGGTGGCCGTGGCATAGACGCTCAGCGCGAGCGCGGGTGTCTGGGCAACGCCCGCCGCCAGCGAGGCGAACACCAGGCCGGCGAGGATCAGGGCGGTTCGGCGGAATGGGTGGAATGGTGGAGTCATGGAAAAGTCGCGGTCTTCAGTCTCGGATACGTCTCCTGCGCGTCAAGCTGGCAGGGCTTGCTGGAGCCCCAAGTCCCAAGTTCAAAGTTCAAAGTCCACAGTCCTCGGTCGAAGTCCGAAGTCCGAAGTTGAAGCTCGGTCTCTTTGATTGCGTTCCGCGTTCCGCGCTCCGCGTTTCGCGATGGAAGGCTGGGCTCGACGGAGTCTCGCCCACCCGGATGAAGGGTTCGGATGCGACGCGGCACAGTGCGGTTCAAAGATTGCGTCTCAAGGGCGGGTTTCGGTTTTGAAGCGATACGTGCCCGATTCCACCGCCAGCCAGGCGCGGTGGTCCGCCAGCCGCAATAGCTTCACGTGACCGGCCTCGCGCAGCGGACGCCCGCTTTCGGTGATGGCTTCGGTGGCATTCGCCGGGAGCACCACGGTGGCGGAGGTGTTCGGCGGGATGGTCACTTCGAGCAGGAAGACGCCGTTGTCCAGCCGCCACGCGCTGGCGATGCGGCCGCGGATGGAATCGTATTCGGCGCGCGCCCAGGTCACGCCGCCGCCGGGCCGCGGCTCGAGGGTGAAGTGTTTCCAGCCCGGCCGGGCGTCGTCGGGATTCAGGCCGGCGACGTGGCGCCAGATCCATTCGCCCACCGCGCCAAAGGCCCAGTGGTTGAACGAATTCATGCCCGCGTCCTGGAAGCCGCGGCCCTTCACGTAGCCGTCCCACCGCTCCCAGATCGTGGTGGCGCCGTTGTCCATCATGTAGCGCCACGACGGGAACGTCCGGTTGGTCACGAGTTGCCACGCCAGCGCGGTGTGGTCCCGGCGCGCCAGCTCCAGCATGGCGCGGTGGGTGGTTTGAATGCCGGTCGAGAGATGGTTCTGGTAGCGCGTGATGTTCCCGACCAGATGCCCGGCCGCCAGCGGCTGGAGCGTTTCGGGCAACAGGTCGAAGTGCAGCGCGAGCGCGTAGCCGCCTTGCGTGTCGCCTTCGAGGCGGCCGTCCGGCTGGACGAAGCGCTGGTTGAACGCCACGCGAATCCGCTCGAACAACTCGCGGTACCGGCGCGCCTCGTCGGGCCGGCCGATCTGCTCCGCCATGCGCGACACCAGGTCGGCCGAGTGCGCGAAGAAGGCGGTGGCGAAAACCTCCTTGGGCACGCTGCCGCCTTGCGTCGGCCAGCCGGCCTGCTTGATCCAGTCGCCGTTGAGCCAGTCGTTGTAGTCGTTGTGGCGGTTCGTGGCCCAGATGAGGTCGGGGTTGCGGGCGTGGACGTAATCCACCCAGCGCCGCGCGGCGGCGAAATGCTCCGCGAGCAGTCGCGTGTCGGCGTAGTTCTGCCAGGCGCGCCACGGCACGATCACGCCGGCATCGGCCCAGGCGGGCGCGCCGCTGAAGTTCACGTTCGGGTCGCCGGGGTGCGGCGCGAAATCGGGGAAGCGGCCGTCGTCGGCCTGGTCGTCGCGGACGTCCTGCGCGAACTTCGTGAAGAACGCGGCGAGGTCCATGTTGAAGACGGCCGTCTGGGCAAACGCCTGGATGTCGCCCATCCAGCCGAAGCGCTCGTCACGTTGCGGGCAGTCGTTGGGGGTGCTCATCAGGTTGCCGCGCTGGGTCCACAGGATGTTTTGCAGGAGATGTTTCAGCGCCGGCTCGGAGCATTCGAAGCGCCCGACTTCCGGCGCCGACGAGTGAAACACGCGGCCCAGCAGCGCGTGGGTGTCCGGTGGCGCGGCTAGGCCGGCGACCTCCACGAAGCGAAAGCCGTGGTACGTGAACCGCGGCTCGAAGGTGAACGGCCCGTCGGCGGCCGGCGTGAAGCGATCCACCTGCGGCGCGCCGCGCAGGTTCGCGGTGTAAAGCGTGCCGTCGTCGTTGAGCATCTCGGCGTGGCGCAGCGTGACCGTCTGGCCGGCCCGGCCCGCGGCGCGGAGCCGGCACCAGCCGACCATGTTCTGGCCGAGGTCGAAAACAAACGCGCCGGGCCTGGGCTCGCTCACGCTGAGCGGCGTCAGTTCGCGCGTGACGCGGATGGGCTCGTTGCGCTGCCAGACCAGACGCGGGCCGACGGCAGGGCTGAACGATCGCACCGGCTGCCATGCCGCGTCGTCGAAAGCCGCGGTGTCCCAGCCCGGCGGTTCCCGGCGGGCGTCGTAGGTTTCGCCGTCGTAAATCCCGGCCGCGCGAACCGGGCCTTCCGTGGTGCTGCGCCAGGATGTGTCGCTGACGACAATGTTGGTCCGGCCGTCGGCGAGTTCGATTTCGAGCTGGAGCAGAAACAGCGGCGCGTTCCCATACGGGAAACGGGGCATCGCCATCAGCCGGCCCGCGTACCAGCCCTCGCCCAGCATCGCCGCGACCGCGTTTGCGCCCGGCCGGAGCAGCGCGGTGACGTCGTGGACCTGGTACTGGACGCGCTTCCGGTAACTGGTCCATTCCGGCGCGAACAGGTCTTCGCCGACCCGCCGGCCGTTGAGCCGGAGTTCGTACAAGCCCAGCGCGCTGGCGTAAGCCGTGGCGCGGCGCACCGGGCCTTCCACCGTGAAGGACTTGCGCACCAGCGTGGCCGGCAGGGCGCCAGGTCCGGCGCCCGGCGGAACGGTCTGCGTCACGCCGTCCACGAGGTTGGTCGGCGCCCAGCCGCCGCTTTCGATGGCGTCCAGCCCGCGAACCGCGGCGCCGGCGGCCACGTTCGTTTCGCCGTCCAGCAACTCCAGTTCGGCGAGCGCAAACGCGAACTGGCCGGCGGTGCGCTCGCGCAGGCGCGTGACCGTGAGCCGGACGTGCCGGGCGGTCGCGGGTTCGCAGCGCGCGAGCCAGGCGTTGGCGCCGGGGTTGGGCACATCGGCGGCCGTTTGGTCGAGCACCACGCGGGCATTGGCGAAGTCCGCGTCGTCCGCAGCCTCGAGCTGGAAGCGCAGCGGAAACAAAAAGCCGGGCGTGTCGGGCTGCCAGTCGTAAGGCCGGGCCGGCCAGAGACGCAGCGCCGTGAAGCGCCGGGCCTGGCCGAGATCGAGCGTCATCCGCTGGCGGACGTCCGCGCTCCCGACAAACGCGCTGTGATAGCCGTTGTGCGCGCGGCGCGCTTGGTTCGTCTCGACGCTGGCGGCGTCCACGATCCACCGCGCCTGCCAGTCGGCGCGGTCGAGCAGGCCCATCGTCCACGCGACGGGTTCGCTCCAGTCCGTGACCTGATCGTCTTGGTCCCAGACGCGGACTTTCCAGTGCGCGGCCATCCGCGATTGGAGTGGGCGCCCGGCGTACTCGATGTGGATCGTGGCGTCGGACTCGACCTTGCCCGAATCCCACAAGTCACCCCGGTCAGCGGCGAGCACTTCAGGCGAGTTGGCCACGAACACGTGGTACGCGGTCTGGCGCAGACCGCGCCCGTCGCCTTCGAGCACCCAGCTCAGCCGGGGTGCGGCGATGTCCAGCCCCACCGGGTTCACCCGGTATTCGCAGCGCAACCGCGTGACACGCAGCGCGGATGTGGATTCGCCCGGCCAGGCGGAGACCACGGCCAACGCCAGCCCGATCGCGGCGGCGAGAGTTCGAGGGGAGCACATGCCCGGGGTTATAGCGCGTTGGCCGGCAAATACCAGCCGGCAGCGGGCGGGGGGTGAAGGATCGGCGGGTGGAAAGGAAGATGGTCGGGACGGTGAGATTCGAACTCACGACCTTCTGAACCCCATTCAGACGCGCTACCAAGCTACGCTACGTCCCGACCAAACTCCCGCCACCTTCCGGTTGCGGTGAGTCGGATGTTATCCGGCGAGCTCGCGATTTCAACCTTTTTGGTCCAGCCGGAGCGACGCCGGTGAAATGGGGCGCGCACACGCCCCGGGTGCCGGGGCGGGCGGACCGCCCGCGCGACGGTCGCCGGCGAGTCGCCGGCGCCACTATGAGCCGCCCGGAGCCTGCCGGGGTGGCGGCCGGCTTCCAGCCGGCCATAGAGCCGGGCTACCAGCCCGGCGGATACCCGCCGGGAAACGATGGTCGGCGTTTTCCACAGCCGCCTCGGGGCGTCACGATGCCGCCCTTCACGGCAGCCAGGATGGCCGCCACCACCGTCAGCGCGCGGCTTGCGCGACGGCGGCGGCGAGCCTAGCTTCACTGGCAATCCATGAACGCCAAACGTCCCGCCGCGGTTTGCATGGCCGTGCTGTTGACCGCCGTTTTCGACGTCAGTTCGCACGCCCAGAGCGGACTGAAAGTGCTGCCGTCCCGGCTGCCCGCCGCCGGCCAGGCCGCCCGTTACGATTTCCGGCTAGGCGAGACTCTCCACCTCGTGGCCTCGGGCAGCCTGGCGACGCAGTTGTCGAAGCTCTTCACCGACCCGGCGGCGCCGCGCAAGCTGACGCTGTGGCTCAGCGGCATCGCCATGACCAACCTGCCGTTCTCGGTTTCCGCCGGGACCAACGCCAGCGAGGTCTTGATTCGTTTCTTCCTCACCCGCGAGGCCGAGGACCACGCCAATCGCCAGGCCTGGGACCGGTTGTTCAGCCAGGCGACGGGCTGGGAATTCCCGGTCCGCCCGGAACTGGGGGTGAACGCCGAACTGCCACGGCCCACCGACCCGGACGCGGTCTTCCTCAGCGTGAACTCGCCGGGGGTCATCCAAGCGACGCTCTGGACCGGCGTGGTGGTGTTCGCGCTCGCCTTCTGGGCGTGCCTCAAGGCCCGCGGGCTCTTGCGCGACGAAGGCCGGCCGGACGGCTGCTACAGCCTGGGCAAGGCCCAGATGGCGTTCTGGGGGCTGCTGGTCCTGCTTACCTTTGTCGGCCTGCTGGTGGTGTGCGGCACGATGGAGCGCATCCCACCACAGGTGCTGATCTTGATGGGCATCAGCGCCAGCACCGGGCTGTCCTCAGTGGTCATCGGCGGCGGCAAGCGCCGCGAGCTGCGGGAGAAGCTGCCCGGCCTGCAAGCCGCCGCCAAGGCCGCGCGCGACAAGGTGGCCGGCCTGGAAACGGAGACCGCGTCGTTGACCGCTGAAATCGGCGGACTGACGACCGCGGGCCGCGTGCCCAACGCCGAAGAGCAGGCGCAACTGGATGCGCTGAAGGCCCGGAAAACCTCAGCGGAAGCTGAGTTGCAGGCGGCTCGAGAGGCCAGCAAACAGGCCCAGCAAGAGGCCGAGGCGGGCGCACAGGCCCTGGCTGGCCCGGCGTCGCAGGGTTTTTTCCGCGACATCTGCTCGGACGCGGACGGGCTGAGCTTCCACCGGCTGCAGGTCGTGCTGTGGACGATCGTGCTGGGCGGCTACTTCCTGTACTCGGTGAGCCACACGATTTCGATGCCCGAGTTCTCGGACACCCTGCTGATCCTCATGGGCATCAGCAACGGCACCTACCTGGGCTTCAAGTATCCGGAAAAGCCGTCCTGAAGCCGCCCAAGCGGATTTTTCGGGCGCGCTTGCTCGCAGCGGTGGGGGGTCAAGAATTGGTTCCTGGTTCCTTTTTCGTGGTTCGTGGAAGGCGGATGCCGGAGGCCGGCAGCGGGGAACGAGGATCGAGGATGGAGGATCGAGGAGACTCGCCTCTGGCTTCTGGCTCCTAGAGCGGTTTAATTAAAGCTATGGCCGCGTGGGGAGCGCGGGCTTCGGCCCGCTTCACCGTGCGCGGGCAGACGGGCGTGGAAGCGGCGTGAACGCCGCGCTCCGAAAACGCTGTCGCAAGCGGCCACAGTTTATTAAAAACGCTCTGGCTTCTGGGTTCCTGCTCTTGCTCTTGATCCTGCTCCAGAAGCCAGATGTCAGATGCCGGCTTTCGACCTTCGACCTTCGGACTTCGGACTTCGGACTTCGGACTTTGAACTTGGGACTTGGGCCTTCGGTTTTCAGATATCGCGGGCTATCGTCTTCCCGGCCAGTCAAGGCAGCCAAACCCGGTCGTGACCCTCGATCCCAAAGCCGCAGCGCCCGCCGGCCCGCCGGCGGACTGGCTCACCCCCGGCCGCTTCGCCGTCCTGCTGGCGTTGCTGCTGGGCGCGGCCTTTCCGGGCGTGGTCTTCGGCGCCGAATCGTTCTTCCACCGCGATTTCGGCGCGCTGGCCTACCCGACGGTGGTCTTTCACCGCGAGGCGTTCTGGCGTGGCGAGGTGCCGTTCTGGAATCCGCTCAGCCATGGCGGCGTCCCATTCCTGGCCCAATGGGGCACGATGCCGCTGTACCCCGGCGCGTTGCCGTACCTGCTTTTGCCGCCGCCGTGGTCGTTGAACCTCTTCTGCCTCGCGCATCTCTGGCTCGGCGGCTGGGGCGTGCATGCGCTCGCCCGGCGTTGGGGCGCAGACGGCTTCGCCGCCGCGCTGGCCGGCGTGGTCTTCACCTTCAACGGGCTGGCGCAGGCCTGCCTGATCTGGCCGAACTACACCGTGGCGCTGGGCTGCATGCCCTGGGCGGTGCTGCTGGCCGAACGCGCCGCAACCGAAGGCGGCCGCCTCGTGCCCGCCGCGGCATTAGTCTTCGCGCTGCAACTGCTGGCCGGCGCGCCCGAACTCGCGGGCATGACCTGGCTTGCGGCCATCGGTCTCACCTGCGTCGCGCCACAGCCTGGGTCCGCGGCAATCCAGGCACCGGTGCGAAAGCTTCTTGCGCGCCGGCTGGGCCGGCTGGCGCTGGTGTCCGGCCTGGCACTGGGTTTGTGCGCGGCTCAGTTGCTGCCGTTCTTCGATCTGCTGGCGCAATCCCAGCGGGCAATGGCGGCCAGCCCGGAGAAATGGGCATTGCCGGTCTGGGGCTGGGCCAACATGCTCGCGCCGCTGTTCCGCTGCGAGCCCACGATCCAGGGCACGTGGTTCCAGCCAGGCCAGCAGTTCTTTGGCTCGCTGTACCTGGGCGCCGGTGTCCTGATTCTGGCGGGCCTGGCGCTGGCCCGTGTCCGCGCGCCGCGAGTCTGGTGCCTGCTGGGCCTGGCGCTGCTTGGCTACGCGCTGGCCGTGGGCGGGGTCAGTCCGCTGCAACGGGCGCTGGGCGCGGTGGTCCCCGGCTGGTCCGCGGTGCGTTACCCGGTGAAGTTCATCCTGCTGACCGCCTTCGCGGCGCCGCTGCTGGCGGCCCTGGCGTTGACGCAGCTTCGCCGCGCGGCCCGGCCGGTTGCCGCGCTGGCTGGCCTCGCGATGCTCGGCGTTTTGGCGCTGGGCGGCGTGCTGGCGTGGTCGGCCGTCACCGAAACCGAGGCGACACGCGGTCAGGCGATGGTGACCAATACGCTCACGCGGCTGGCGTTGCTCATGCCGTTCTGGCTGGGTTGCGCCGCGTGGCTGCGGGCCGGCCAGTTGCGCCTTCAATGGCTGGGCGGACTGCTCGCCCTCGTGACGCTGGTGGTGGATTACCGGCTGCATCTGCCGCATCTGACGCCGACGCTGCCGGCCGGGCTGCTTCAACCCCTGCCGCAAACACCAGCCGGACTGCCCCGGCCCGGCGATGGCCGGGTGTTCATCACACCGGCGGCGGAGGCGCAGTTGTTGCACAGCCGTGTGGCGGATTTCAGGCAGGACTTCGCCGGCAAGCGGCTGGCCTTGTGGTCGAACCTCAACCTGCTCGAAGGCGTGGCCAAGGTGAACGGCGCGGCCACGCTGCGGCCGCGGCCTCAGGCGGAACTGGAAACCGCGTTGTACGCCGCCACGAACGCGCTCGACCTGCCGCTGCTGGATTTCCTGGGCGTCACGCAGCACAGCGCGCCGGGCAACCCGACCGACTGGGTACGCCGCGACACCGCGATGCCGCTGGTCACGGCCGGGCAGAGACCGGTCTTCCGCGCCGGGGCGGAAACGCTGGCGGCGGTGCTGGCGGCGGACTTCGATCCGCGCCGCGAGGTGATTTTGCCGGAGGCCCTGGCAAGCCAGGTGACCGTGCGAAATGCCGGAGGCGCGAACGTGAAGGCGCTTTCGCTCCGCGCGAACCGGATCGAGTTTGAGGTGCAGGCGACCAAACCCGTGCTGGCGGTGGTGGCGCAAACCTGGCATCCGAACTGGCAGGCGCGCGTCGGCGGAAACGCCGCGGCGGTGTGGCGGGCGAACCACGCCTTTCAAGCGGTGGCGGTGCCGGCCGGCGTTCACCGGGTGGAACTGCGTTACGTGGACAACGCCTTCCGGCTGGGAACGGTCATCTCCGCGCTGACGGTGCTGGCGATGGCGGGGCTGGGGTGGCGCGGTGAAAGGCGCCGATGAATTCAACGAGGCAATCCTGGTTGATCTGGAGTGCGGGACAAGGCCGGCCGGAGCTCGAATTGACCGCCGCGTAGCGCGGCTCTGACATGCCGCGGTTGCTCCTCTTTCCGCTTCCGGGTCCGGACCCGAACCGGCACCGCGCCTCAATTCAAGTCCGTCACGACCTGTCGCACACGGTCCAGGTTCGCATGGATGCGGTCGAGGTACCGGTTGGGGCCGCCGGGGTACGGGTCTTCGAGGAAATGGTACAGGCCGCCGAACTCGTTGTTGAGGCGCGGCCAGACGTACTTCCACCAGAAGTCCTGCGTCTTGCGCATCAAGGTCAGTGCGTCGGGGAAGCGGTCCGCGGCAGGCAGCAGGCCCGGCGTGTAGGCCGCCGCCTCGGCGAATTCCTCGAAGAGCACGGGCAGCTTGTCCACGTAATCGTTCGCCGCCATCTGGCCGAGCAGGTCGGCCGTGCCCAAGGTGTAGCCCACCACGCGCTCGGACTCGTTCTGGAAGGTGATGGCGGACACGTTCACCCCCACGCCGGTGCAGCGGATCATGTTCTGGACGGCGCGGACCTCGGTGGGCGTGAAGCCGCGGTCGGCCATGCATTCGGCCGCGAACTCCGCGCTGCGGATGACGTGGACGGCGGTGTACTTGGCGCCGGTGCCCTCGTGATCGCCGGGGCGCTTGAGGTAGCCGGTGTCATGCATCAGCACCGCCAGGATGCCTAACTCGAAGAGCCGGGGCGTCAGGCGCGGCTCGACCCCGGCCAGGTGCCGGCGGTGCAGCAGGCGCGCCAGGCAAAGCGTGCCCTGGAGGGTGTGCTCGAGGTCGTGGTAACGGACGTCAATGGGCTGGTATTTCGGGCTCCCGCCCTGGAAACACCGCGCCACGTGCTCGCACGCGGACCGGATGCAGTGCGCGTCACCATCCGGAAAGGCTTCGAGGTACAGGCGGGCTGCTTCGGAAGCGACGGCCGCGACATCCCGGGTGTCCACGTCTGGCTGCATTGGCGGCATGGTAGCCCCGGAAATGGCGGACGCACGTTTTTTTCGGCCGGGAGGATTCCAGCCGGGCCCGTTTCAATTTCATGCAAACCGTATCGCCTGCCGGGTGGCGGCCGGCTTCCGACCCAGCTGTGAGGTGCAGGCACCACCGGGGGCGGTGTTTTCTGGCGTAAATCTCGGGAGGCGGAATGCCGTCCTCAACGGCAGCCAGGGATGGCCGCCGCTACCTTGACCCCGTCCGGCCGCTTCCACCGGCTGCAAAAAAGTGAGATGCGCCCCTTCAGCCGGCCGGGGCGGCTGGTCAGCGGAAGAAGCCTTCCCGGCGCGGCGCCAGGCCGGGTCCCCAGATGCGGATGTTCGCCACCTTGCCGGTGTCATCAAACGAACCAAAGCCGATCCGGCCGAAATCGAAATGCTGGTCCGTGGCGACCATGATCGGCTGGGTGAGGTCGTCGAAGAACACCTTGATGCCGCCGTCGGCGAGCGTGCGCTCGATGCGGACGCGATGCCAGTTGGCGCCCCAGTTCACACCGGCCGTGGTCCGCGTGGCGATGTTGGTCCGGGGGGCGTCGTTGACCAGAAAGACGTTGTGGGCGTTCGGGTCGGCTTGAGTGGCCAGGTGGACGTAATAAAAGTTCGCCGGATCCTTGGCGCCGAAGAACACGCAGAAGTCCCGGTGGCCGTACTCGCGGCCGGTTTGCCGCAACTCGGCCTCGAGCACGAAGTCGCCGAACTCCCGGCCGGCGATCAAGGCGATGTTCACCGGCGAGCGCACGCGCGGCGTGTACCGGCTTTGCTGGAACAGTTCCAACGCAGCGGGGCGGCCATCGGCCCCGGCCGACCACCGCCAGGCTGCGGGATCGCTGAAGGTGAAGTCCTTGAGCGAGTCCGGACTCGCAAAGTCCTGCCGGTACAGCAGCGAATATCCCGCAGGCAACGCCGGGCCGGCCGGGGCGACTTCACCGCCGAGCAACGCGCCGGCCAGCAGCAAGCCGGCGGCGAGGTTGCGCAATCTGGATCGCATTCGGGCTGCGACGTCCGGCAAGCTCATGATTCCCCGGCAGACTTACACCCTGGCCGGGACCACGAACGGTTTGCGGTAGGCGCGGGTGAGCTGGTTGTTCGCCAGCGGATTGCCGATGAACCGCTCGGTCTTCGGGTCCATCGTCAGCACCACGCCCAGCGTCGCCGGCTCGGTGTTCAAGTCCACCTCGTTGGCGCGCAGATGCTCATAAGCGCGCTCGCAGGCTTCGAGGGCGCCGCTGTCGCCGGCGATCTGGTCGCGGATGGCCTCGGGCGGCAATTGGCGGCCGAGCCGGTAGGAGATGTTGCCGGTGTGGCAGAGCGCGCTCGAGAGGTGGCCTTCGAGGATGTCCGCGTGCAGGTCGGCCACTTTGCGACTGCGCACGGCCTTGATGAAGTTGCCGTGGTGGCTTTCGGAGCCGGACCATTTGCGGATTTCCCGGCCGTTCCAGTCGTAGGCAGTGGCGCTGTTGTAGTCCGGCACGGCCACGTAGCCGCCTTCGCACTCGATCACGATGCCGATCTGCACGCCGCGGTAGCGGTCCATGTCCTTGGCGCCTTTGGCGGTGGGCAGGCCGCGCACCTCGAAGATCAGCGGCGCGCTGGGATAGTCGTGGTAAATGACCACCGTGTTCGGCGTGGTGCCGTCGTCCACGTAACCGAGGCGTCCGCCCACGGCGAACACGCGCGGCGAGAGTTCCATCACGCCCAGGAACCAGCGCGCCACGTCCATCTCGTGGATGCCCTGGTTGCCCAGGTCGCCGTTGCCGGTGGGCCAGACCCAATGCCAGTCGTAGTGGAGGCGTTTGCGCATCAGCGGGTCCTTGGGCGCCGGGCCGCACCACAGGTCGTAATCCACCACCGGCGGGATGGGCTGCGGGCCTTCCACCTTGCCGATCGAGTCGCGGCGCTTGTAGCAGATGCCGCGGGAAACGCGAATTTTACCGAGGTGGCCGGCGCGCACCCACTCGACCGCCGCGGCGATGCCCTGGCGGCTGGAGCGGCTCTGCGTGCCGGTCTGCACGATGCGGTTGTACTTGCGGGCGGCTTCCACGATCTTGCGGCCCTCCCAGACGTTGTGGGAAACGGGCTTCTCCAGATACACGTCCTTGCCCGCCTGGCAGGCCCAGATCGCGCCCAGCGCGTGCCAGTGGTTCGGCGTGGCGATGGACAGCGCGTCCACGCGCGGGTCGTCCAGCACGTCGCGGATGTCACGGTACCCTTTCACCGCCTCGCCCTTGTCCGCGAACTGCTGCACGCCCCTGGCGAGCACTTCGGAATCCACGTCGCACAACGCCACGATGCGGACCTTCTGACCGGCCTCGCGCAGTTTCGTGAGGCTGCCGATGTGGCTGCCGCCCTGCCCGCGGAAGCCCACCACCGCGAAGCCGATCTCGTCGTTGGGACCGATGATCCGACCCCGGCGGCCGGCGGCAAACAGCGACGGCGCGGCGGCCAGGCCGGCGGCGGTCAGGGTGGTGGCGCGCAGAAAGTCGCGGCGCCGGAGGGGAGTCGAGTTCATGTGTTGCATGGCAGTTTAGATGCGTGTTGCGGCTTGAAATTCACCCGGATCATTTCCCCGCGGCCATGAAGGCGGCGTAGCGCCCGGCCACGCGGCCTTCCACAGCGTCACCGCGATGGAACACAAAGCGGTAAAGAAACGTCACGCTCTGGCCCGCCGGCACCACGAAATCGCCCGAGCCCGCGGGCTTCTTCTCGAAGTCGTGGATGCCAAATGGATTGGCGGCGAACAGGCCGTAGTCGCGCACGTGCCACCAGGTGGGATGCCGCGGATTGGCGGGGTGATCGAAGATGGCCACGCCCATCACGCGCCCTTCCACGGGGCCGTAATAGTCCACCCAGGCGGCGCGTTTGCCCCAAGTCTCACCGTCCCGCACGCCTCCGCTGGTCAGGATGTGGCCGGCGGGTTTGCCGGCGTTTTCTTTGTTCGGCTTGAGGCGCATGCTCTCGTTCAAGCGGATGGCCATGGTGCCTTCCTTGGTGTCGCCGAGCTTCAACTCGCCGGCGGTCGCGTGAACGGTGGTTTCCCAATCCAGCCAGCGGGCGTCGTTGTCGCCGCGATGAACGGCGATCTTGAAATCCACCCGGCCCACCACCCGGCCGTCGCGGGCGACCAGCTTGTTCCTCGACCGGATGACAGCGCGCTCCGGCGTGGCGGCGCGCTCCAGGAATTCCTCATGCACGGTCCGGCCGGCCTGCGCGCTCTCCGACCAGAAGTCCACGCCGTTGACGTCGCCATGCGCCCACCACAACGAGCGGTGATGCGGGTGGTCGCGGTCCTCCCCGGGCGCTTCCCGCATCGGCCAGTTGCGCGTCATGGGCAGGCCGTCTGGACCGAGAATTGGGTACAGAAACGGCCGTGAGACTTCCTGGTAGTGGTACTCGGTGAACAGCTCGCCGTTGATCTCCACCCGCAACCGGCCGTCCGCCTCGCGCAGCGTCACGCCTTCCCCGGCGAGAACAGCCCCCGCGAGCCCCGCGGCCAAAGCCCAAACCCGGCACGTCCGCCGGACGGCAGCAAATGATCGGCGCATGACACGCAGGGTAAAAGCCGGTCCGGACCGGTCAACCCCAAAGGCCGGGGCGGCAAGCACACCGCAGTTTCTGAAAACCTCGAATGCACACCGCCGCACCTGACGCGATGAAGCCGCAATTCATGGGGATGGCCGCAAAGAGGCGCAAAGAGCACAAAGCGCCAGGGCTTGAAGCGCTCTGCGCCTTTTGCGCCTCTTCGCGGCCGTCCGAATCGCCCCGGTCCACCATGCTCATTGCCTCACCGACCGGCCTGGCCTAAATTTCGCGGCGAACCGTTTTTCCTGCCATGAACAAACTGCTGTTTGTCTCCAGCCTCGCACTGGCCTTCTCCGCGCTTTCCGCCGAACCCCGCCTCGACCTCACTGGCGTGGTGAAGTCCGCCGAGGGCCGGCCCCTGACCAACGCCCACGTGTTCATCTACACGGCCGGGCCGCGCGTCGGCACTGGATACATATGACCCTCCTGCTATGCGGATTGCCGCAAAAGCGCCCGGTCGGGTGCTGCCGGAGAGTTCAAGATCGAGGACGTGGACCACTCGCTGTTGTTCCGGCTGCTGGTCGTGGCGCCGGGGCACGAGCCGACCTTCTTTCCGAAGACCGACCCGTTGCAGGGCCCGGTCGAGGTCGTGCTGAAGCCGCGCACCGCCGAGCACCCGCCGGCCCGGACCATCTGCGGCCGGGTCGTGAACGGCAAAGGCGAGCCGGTCGCGCAGGCCGTGGTGTCGGTGAGCACCACGGTGATCGGCGACACGTTTCACGGCTCACCGCCGGCCAGCACGGACCCGCTGGCCGTGAGCGACGACCAAGGCGAGTTCAGCCTCGGCTCGGCCACCCCGTTCGACGCAATGGAGCTGCAGATCGAGGCGCGCACGCTGGCCCGCGGACTGTTCACGGACGTGAAGCCCGGCGGCCCGCGCCGCGACTTCGTGCTCACGGAAGGCGCGTCCATCACCGGCCGCGTGGTCCGGGACGGCCAGCCGGTGCGGGACGTGGTCATCGGCGCCTGCGGCACGGACCGCACGATCGGCAACTTCACCGGCGATTTCACCATCGCGAGCCAGGAGGACGGCCGCTTCCTGCTGCCCAACCTGCCGCCCAATCGCGAGTACTTTCTCTACGGCCTGATGCACTCGCTGATCAACCACGGCACGCTGCCGGTCAAGCGCGTCAAGCCCGGCGGCGACGGCGCGACGCTGGACGTGGGCGACTGTGTCGTGGTCCCCGGCAAACGCCTGGCCGGCCAGGTGAAACTCTCCGACGGCCAGCCGCTGCCGCCGGGCACGCGGCTGGTGGTGGGCCGCGAAGACGCCTGGGACACGCTGGCCTTCGAATTGCCGCCGGACGGGCGGTTCGAATTCGCGAACCTGCCCGCAGGCGGGACGCTGAGCCTGCACGTGGCGTTGAAGGGCTACCGCCCCTCGCCGCGCAATGCCAGTTACGAGAGCTTCAATGCGAGCGGTCTCGCCGGCCGCCTCGAGGCCGACAAGACCGACCTGGTCTTTCTGCTCGAACCGGGCGAATCGCGGCCGGGGGAATGGGAAAACGTGCCGGCGGAAGACCGCCCGCAAAACCTGCCGCTGGGCGGGATCGAGACCACGCGCCCGGCCCGGCCCGGGCAGGTCATCACCGGCCGGGCTGTGGACGCCGACACGCGCGAACCGCTGGCCAGCTTTCGCGTGACTCCGGGAACCGCGCTCGATGAACAGGTGATGTGGGTGGAATGGCGGCGCAGCCGCGCGGTCGCCGGCACCAACGGCGTATTCACGGTGGATGCCGGGAGTGTTGAGGCCCGGCGCTTCGTCGTATTGCAGGCCGAGGCGCCCAGCTACCTGCCCGTGCGGTCCCGGGCGCTGATAAGCGGCGAAACGAACTGGACGTTCGAGTTGAAGAAAGGCGAAGGACCGCGCGGCGTGTTGCGGGACTTGGACGGCAAGCCGCTGGCCGGCGTGCCGGTTTTTTATCTGGGGCCGCGCGAGCAGGCCTACCTGCCGCAATACCAGCCCATTCGCGGCGCGCCAAACCCGGAGCAGTCCGAGTGCAAAACGGACGCCGAGGGCCGCTTCCAGTTCGCCCCCAAGTTCGGCGGCGGGGAGCTTTTCGTGGCGACGGAGGCCGGCTTTGCGCGCGTGCCGGCCGACGAGGTTCGAGCCAAGGGTGAAGTGCGAATCCAAGCCTGGGCAAAAGTGACGGGACGATTTGTCCGCGACGGCAAACCGGTCGCCAAGGAGCCGGTGGAATTCCAGTCTGTCGGCGGTTTCAAGCCCGATCGCCCACACCTGAACCTGCAGGGCACGAAGACCGGCGAGGATGGCCGGTTCACGCTCGAGCGCGTCCCGCCAGGCGAGATGCTGCTGGCGACTCGACAGACCATGCCGGGCGGTCACGGGTGGTCGGTCATTCCCCAGAAGACCTTCACCGCGAAGCCCGGTGAGACGCTGGACCTGGGCGACGTGGAGGTGCGGGTGCCGTCGGAACGCTGATCCGGCCCGCCGGCCAGCGAACTGGAAGTGGCGGCATCTCTGCCGGCATAGAGCGGTTTGATTAAAACTGTGGCCGCTTGCGAAAGCGTTTTTGGAGCGCGGCGTTCACGCCGCTTCCACGCCCGTCTGCCCGCGCACGGTGAAGCGGGCTGAAGCCCGCGCTCCCCACGCGGCCACAGCTTTAATTAAACCGCGCCAGGCGTAGGCTTCCCGGGACAACTGTGGCGGAAAGTCCGGCCATGAAGCCCGGAAACCGCGCAACTTTTAGAGTGCGCCAGTCTTCTGGCGCTTTCAGAGGCCGGAGATGTCGCCCCTCAGCGAGGGGCGACCCACCCCTAAAACGGCAGCGGACTGCCGCACTCCAGGACGCTGTCGCGCCGCCGCTCGCGGGAGGAGGGACGCGCACGCGCTGGCTGAGCCCGGTTTTACCTCACAAACGACTTGGTGAAGTCCTCGCCCTGGATGGCCACGACTTTCTTCTCGAAGCGCGAGCCGGCGATGAGTTCCTGGAGCTTCTGCTCGTAGGCCGCACCGTCCAGTGGCAGTTCGACGGTCTGGGCGGTGAGCGAGCTGTAGAGCATGGCGTTGGCCAGCTCGACGGAGTGCAGACCCTCGGCGCCGGGTGCCACCAGCGGCGCGCCGTCGAGGATGGCGTCCACGAAGTTCTGCGTGAGCGTGGCGTGCTGGGCAGGGGCGTCGGCAAAGGGGATTTCCACGTGCCACACGTCGGGCCGGGCGAAGCCGGTGCGGGCGGTGCGGCTGAACTCGAGCATGTCGGTCTCGTTGCGGGTGAAGGTGAGCCGGTTGTTCTCCAGCACCAGGCGGCCGCGCGTGCCGCACAGTTCGAGCCGGTTGGTGCCCGGCGCCTCGCCGGTCGAGGTGGTGAACACGCCGGTGGCGCCGTCGGCCCATTCCCAGTAGGCGGTCACGTTGTCCTCGACCTCGATGTTGTGGTACCGGCCGAGCTGGCAGAAGCCGTGCACCCGCGCCGGCATGCCGCACAGCCACTGGAGGATGTCCAGGTTGTGCGGGCACTGGTTGAGCAGCGCGCCGCCGCCCTCGCCTTTCCAGGTCGCCCGCCAGCCGCCGCTCGCGTAGTAGGCCTCGGTCCGGAACCAATCGGTGATGATCCAGTTCATGCGCACCAGCGCGCCCAGCTCGCCGCCGGTGATGAGCTGCTTGATCTTCACGTAACGCGGCTCGGTGCGAAGCTGGAACATCGCCGCAAAAACCTGCTGGGGGCGCCGCGCGTGCGCCGCGATCAGCCGTTTGGCGTCGGCCTTGTGCACCGAGATCGGCTTCTCGACCATGACGTGCAGACCGGCTTCGAGCGCGGCGATGCCCAGCGTGGTGTGCTGGTAATGCGGCGTGGCGATGATGACCGCGTCCACCGCGCCGGACCGGATCAGCGCCTCGCCGTCGCTGAAGGTCTGGAGGCCCCGGGCGGCCCAGGCCTCGAGCGGCGCGAAGGCGTCGGCGACAGCCATGAGCTGGCAGCGGGCGACCTTGCCGTTGAGGAGGTAATCGGCGTGGTATCGGCCGATGTTGCCCATGCCGATGATGCCGAGGCGGACGGTGTTCATGGCGCGTGAGCTTAAGGACGGCGCCGCTCCGCGGCGAGTCTGGAATGAACGCTGGAAAATCCGAAATCCGAAATCCGAAGGGCAAAGTCGAAAGTCGAGAGTTGAAGGCGATGGTCGTGTCTCGCAGTCCCTAGTCCCAAGTTCAAAGTCCCAAGTTCAAAGTCCCAAGTTCAAAGTCCGAAGTCCGAAGTCCGAAGCTCGAAAGTGGGCATCCGGCAGCTGGAGCAGGAACAGAAACCCGGAAGCCAGGAGTCAGAAGTCCGAAGCGAACATCCCCGCTCCCCGCTCCTCGCTCCTCGCTCCCCGCATCCGGCATCCGGTATCCGCCTTCCAGGAACCAGGAACCCCGGATCGGTTCCCGCCCCACCCAGCGCCCACTTACTCCACCCGGCTCAGGACCAGCGTGTAGGCGTCCGGGTTGTGGGTGTGCTCGCAGCCGAACCGCCAGCGCAACAGGCTGCCGATATGCACCGCCTCGCCCGCGAAGCCGTGCCGGCGGAAAAGCGCCAGCGTGCGCGCCAGGCTGAGGGTGTTCCAGTGATACTCGTCCACCACGCGCACCACGTGCTCCGCCGTCTCGTCCATCTGGAAGAACCCCAGGCACAGCCCGCGCCGCGTCACCCGGCATACCTCGGCCACGGCCGCTTCCAGGCCCGCGGGCGACAGGTGCTCGAACAGGTCGTGCATGAACGTGTGGTCGTAAGCCCGGTCCGGCGCGGCGATCGCGAAGACGTTGCCCACCGCGAAACGCGCGGCCGGGAACAGCGCACGCGCGTTGGCCACGTTCTTCGCGCACAGATCGAACCCGGTGTAATCGAGGAACCGCGCCAGGCCGCACGCGGCGAGGAACCGGTAGTCGTTCGCCGAACCGCACGCCGGCTCCAGCACCGACGGTTTCTGGCCGACCGGTTCATCCGTCAGCACGGCCCGCCAGAGCCGGGCAAACGTGTCGCGCGCCGCCAGCAGGCCGTCGCCGGGTGTGCCCCGCCCCGCCAGCTCGGCGACCGCCTCGCGCAGGTAATCCGGCACGCTCTGACCGGCGACGGCGGCGGGCAGTTCGCGCGCCAGCCGGCGGATGAAGGCGGGAATGGCGAAACCCTCCGCGTTGTCCGCGTCGCTGGCCAGTGCGGCGGCCACGGCCTGCCAGTCTTCCGGGCCGTCGAGCCGGCGGGTCGCGTGGACGATCCAGTTCATCGCCGCGGCGAAGCGGAGTTCCGCCTCCATCAACTCCCGCCAGCGGTCGCCCACCACGGCGCACGCGAGGTAATGCCGGGTGAGGATGCTCTGGACGTTCAGCCGCGGGTCCTCGACGCCGGCCACGAGATAGCCGCGCAGCATCGCCGCGTCGTGGCGCTCCCACGACCGCACCAGGCGCTCCGATTCGAGTTGCAAGGCCGCGTCCATGCCGCACCGCCGTCTTGGCGGCGAACCGGCCGGACTTTACGCTGGCGGCATGGTTGACGCGAGTTCGCAAACCCGTTTGATCCTGATCACCGGCGTGAGCCGCGGGCTGGGGCGGGCGCTGGTCGGGGAGTTCGTCCGGCGCGGCCACACAGTGCTGGGCTGCGTGCGCTCGGCGGCGGCCGTCGCGGAACTGGCCCGCCACCACGGCGCGCCGCACGACTTCGCGGTGGTGGACGTAGCGGACGACGCGGCGGTCCGGGCTTGGGCGGCGCGGTTGCTGGCCAGCCACGGCCCGCCGGACCTGCTGGTGAACAACGCCGCGCTCATCAACCGCAACGCCCCGCTCTGGCAGGTGCCGGCCGCGGAGTTCGACCGCGTCGTGGACGTGAACCTCAAGGGCGTGGCGAACGTCATCCGGCATTTCGCGCCGGCGATGATCGCCCGGCGCCGCGGTGTGATCGTGAACCTCAGTTCCGGCTGGGGCCGCTCGACCGACGCCGAGGTTGCGCCGTACTGCGCCACGAAATGGGCCGTCGAAGGCCTCACGCAGGCGCTGGCGCAGGAACTGCCGGCCGGCATGGCGGCGGTGCCGTTGAACCCCGGCATCATTGACACCGACATGCTGCGAAGCTGCTTTGGCGGCGCCGCCGGCTCGTATCCGTCGCCGGAGGACTGGGCGCGCCGCGCCGCGCCGTTCCTGCTCGGGCTTTCCGCGAAAGACAACGGCCGGCCGCTGACGGTCGTGTAACTGTCGGCTCCCGTCGGACACCATCAGCCGTCGAGTCACGGCACCCGTGACCGAATCGCTGATCCGGCAGCGGTCCTCCAAACCAAGGTATGCCCAGGTGGAGGAGACCTACGGCACCGCAGCAGGCTTCACATTCAAAAGGCCGCCACTTTGGTCCCCGTCCGCCCGCGCGATCCACAGCACGTAGCTGCCAGCCTCCGGCAGGGTCACGCGGAATTCGGCCGCTGAATTCACCGCCAGCAGTGTGCTGCCGCGCTCCCAGGCGGTCGTGAAACACACCGGCACATCGTCGGCCGTGCCGTGGCGCTCGTCCGGGCCGGCCCCAGCCAGCGTGAAAAGCTCCACGCGAAAGCTTTCAGGCGCGAAGGCTTCGCTCATCCACATGAGCACCTTCGCATTCCCACGCGCCTTAACCCTCGCCCCCATCACCCGTTGATCCGCGACGGATGTCGATCCGGACGGGCTCGGGCGACGCGTCGGGTGGGATACTCACCGTGACCCGGTAAAAACCGGCCGTTGCGGTGACGAAGTCGCGCACGAGCGAGCATCCGCTGAGCGGCAGGGAGAACAACACTTCACCGTCCGGCGCCTGCAGGCTCACCAGGGTGGACTCTGTGCATTCTTCTTCCAGCGCCTCGAGGCGGAGGCGGACCGGTTCAGCCGCCGCCAACTGGAGTTCCAGCACCCGCACGCTGCCGGGCAGCGGCAGGTCGAGGTTTTGAACCAGGTTGGATTCCGCCACCAGGTCGTGCGCGGTGGTCAAGGTGCGGGGAATGCCGGCGGCGAATCCATACTGGCCCCGTAGCTGCGGCGTGGCAGTGAACGTCAGGCGGTAGGCGCCCGTCAGGGGATTCTCAATCCGGTACGCGCCGACCTGGCGGCTCCGCTCCGGCCCGAAGACGATCCGGCCGGCGGGGTCACGCAGCTCCCACTCAAGCCCCGGCCCCCGGCCGGAGTCGCTGAACGCCACCGGCTGGCCGGCGGCGACCCGGAACTCGTGGACGTGCCGGCTGCCCACACCGGGGATCGCCTCCGTCACGCGGACAACCCCGCCGGTGCCGAGGTCGTGCGCGAAGGCACGGGTGAGCACGCGGTACGCCTCGAGCATCGGGCCCGAGGTCCGGAACGAACCGCGGTTGAACATGAGGAGTTGGAACTCGCCACCAGTCCCGGAAAGGATCTGCTGAATTGTGGGGCAGTCCTGGGCAAAGACCACGCCGCCGTCCGGCGCGCGCAGTTCCCAGCCCATCCAGCACTCCGGCGTCAGCGGCTGGAAACTCCAGCGTTGCCCGGCCGCCAGATTGAAGACGAAGCGCAGGGCATCCGCCGGCTCGAGAAAGCCGCCCTCCACCTCCGGATCATCGGCCCCGCGATACTGGTCCGCCGCGGACAAATCGCGGGCGAAGGACCGGGTTTCTCCCCGCCGGATTTCGAAGCGTGGCGCGACGCCCTGCGGGATGGTCGGCGTCACGACCAGCCGGTACACGCCGCCCGTGGACGATGAGAAAACAAAGGCGTCCTCGCAGCCCGCGCGTTTCAGGACGAGTGCGTTGCCCGCCGGGGCGTACAGGCTCCACTGCATGTCGCACCAGTCGTCCGCGGTTTGCAGGCGCAGGCGATAGCGAGCGCCTGGCTCGGTGGTGAGGCGCCATTCGTCCACGTCACCGGGCGCCAGGCGTTCGGCGCGACCCTCGATCGCGATGCTCGACTGCCCGTTCAGATCATAGGCGAAGGACTGGAGTTGGCGGTCGAAAAGACCGACCGCGTAAGCCGTAGGCTGGCCCGCCTCCGACCGCGTGATCCGGAAGACGTACGTCCCCGCTTGCGGCACGGCGATATCGAACACCCGGTCCGAACTGGTGGCCACCACCGTGCCGTCCGGGCGGGTCAAGCTCACCTCCTGGCGGTTCTGGTTGACCACGACCAAGTCCACCGGTGACGGGAAGACGAGCCGGAATTCGTTCGCAGACAGAAGATCCCCCAGGTTGCCTTCCCACCGGACGCCCGAACCGTAAGTCAGCTCGGAGGCATTGAAGTAAGTGTCCCAGGCTTCGTGCAGCGCACGGCCCGCTTCGTCCGTCGCGGTCTGGTCGAGGCGGACAAGGTATTGTCCGGGCACAAGGGGCTGGGCGAAGCGGAACACCGCCACGGTGCCGCCGGCCTCCAGCGTGACTTCGCCGGGCATGATCTCGTCGTCGGCCGTGTTGGGCGAGCCGTCCGGGCCGAGGCCGAGGATCTTCCACGCCGCCGCCACCGAGGCGGCGTTCATCGCGCGGCTGAAGCGCACGCGGGTCTCGTACCCGGCGGAACTGCCGTAGCTGCGCGGGACGCTGCTGATCACCTTCGGCCCGATCAGGCGGAATCCCCATTCATGGACGGTCGGGTTGATGTTGCCGGCGGGATCGGCGATCCCCGGCCCCACCTGGGCGCGGTACCGGCCGGTGTTGAGCGGCGCGGCAAAGCGCAGCCGCGCGGTGGCCTCCGCCGCCCGGTGCTCGACCACGCCGCCGGCCACCGGGGCGTCGTCCGCCGTGCCGAACTGGTTGTCCGGCCCGGCGTAGGTCAGGAGAAAGTTCGCCGGCGTGAGGCTCGAGGGTTCGATGACTTCGCTGAAACTCACCACCAGCGTGTCCACCAGCGCCGTCGCGATCTCCGATCCGGATTCCGGCGAAGTTCCGGTGACGACCGGCGCGGTGGCGTCATCGGCCAGTTGCAGCACCAGCTCCGGGCTGACGCCCACGTTGCCACCGGTGTCGGTGGCACGCGCGCGGACCCGCAGGGTTTCACGATCAAGCGACCGTTGCGGGGCAGCCAGGACCAGTTCGAAGGGGAAGCTGGAGTCGGAGGCCACTGGGACGCCGTCCAACTCGAAATCCACGCGCGCCACGGCCACGTCGTCGGTGGCCACGGCGGTGAAGGTGACCCGCTCGTTGGCCTGCACGCGCGGGCCGGGCACGGAGGCGCGCACTTCCACCGTAGGCGCGCGCCCGGCGCGGTCCGCATCCTGGAAGCGCAGCACCTGCAGGCCGGCCGGGCCGTCGGCCACGTACGCCAGTTCGTCGCGCAGGCTCACGGCTTCGGCGCTGCCGGGCGTGGGCAGTTGCAGATCGAAGACGGGGCTGATGCCGTCCGCGGCCAGGCGATGCAACTGCACGTCATGCGCGCCGTCGTCGGTGCTATTGGGGTCCGCCGCCGCTACCAACAAGCCACCGGCGGTTAGGCCGAAATGCCGCCAGCCCGCCTGGGTGGTTATGGCCGTGCCGAGCCGGGCGGGGTTCTGCGGATCATCCTGGCGCAGCACATGGTACCCCTGGGTGAACACGACGAACAACCTGTCCGCGCCGGCCAACAGCCGGAGCCTTCTCCCGCCCGCGCCGCGGCTGCCCGTCAGCGTCAATTCCTGGCGCGTCTCTAGGTTCCCGCCGGTGACTTCCAAGGTGTACAGCTTGAGTTCGCCCTGCTGCACGGACAGGGCATGGACCCAGCGGTCGCGGACCATGAGATCCTCGATCCCGCCGCCGACCTCGCGGCGACGCAACTCCGCGCCGGACGCCGCGTCGAGCATCACCACCGCGCCCGTGTCCAAACCGGCGAAGACCAGACCGCCCTGGGCGGCGACGGCGTTGACCGGCGCGCCGAGCGGAAGTTGGCGGTTCACGACAAGACTGGGCACCGCCGTGAGGTCCACGAGCGCCAGGCCGGCCGCACCATCGGCGACGGCGGCCACGTCGCCCGCGCAGGCCACGGCGCGCGCGTCGCCCGGCGTGTCCGCGCGACCGATCAACACCGGACGCGCCGGATTCAACACGTTGAAGACCGCCAGGCCCGCATCACCGGCCGCCACCAAGGCGCGCTGGCCGTCGAGGCAGACGTCCCACGCGTAACCGCCGGTGGCAGCGCCCGCCAGCAGTGCCGGCCCGGTGGAATCAGCCCCCGTCGGCGAGGTGCCCGCGCGCACTTCCGCCGCGTCCGTCACGCCGTCGCCGTCCGTGTCGGCCTTGGCCGGGTCGGAGCCGGCGATGGATTCCGCGAAGTCGGTGAGGCCGTCTCCATCCCCGTCCGGCCCGGGGTCAGGCTGAAAGACAAATTCCGGAAACTCAAAGGCCCGCCCCTCGGCCGGGGTGCGGAACTCCGCGGTCGCGATCATGAAATTCTCCGCGTGCAGCAAGTGCTGGCGGAAAAGCGTGTCGGCGGGCAGGCGCACGGGCACTGGATGCGCCACGCCGTTGGCGGCGGTGAAGCCGCGGGTGATGGTGCCGTTGGCGAGATTGACGCGGGCGAACAGGTGCCGGCCGGGCGCCGGCTGGTTTTCCTCGGGTTGATCCGCGCCATGAAGCCGGACGGAACGGCTCAGGCCGGCGGTGGCCGGCAGCACGGTCACGGGGAACTCGTGGGTGCATTCGCCATCGAAGATGTCGAAGAAGAGAGCGCTGTAATGGACCCGGATCGTGTAGGGCCCGGGGCGCAACAAGGCGGGGGCAAAGAGGAACTTGAATGCGTTACCCGCGCCTGGTGCCCCGCTGCCCAGGGATTCACCGGTTTCCACCAACGTGGCGCTGTAGGTTTCGGCGGCGCTCCCATTCCCCTTGGCCTCGTACACGAAGCCGTCCACCACGGACAGTGAACTGGGGCCGAGCACGGTGAGGCGGCAATCAATCGGCCCGATGTGGAGGTCCGCGGCCGATTCGCACAGATCGCCGTTGGGGTTGGTGAATGACACGTCAATCCGCTTGGGCCCCTTGGTGGCGTATTCGGTGGTGAACCGGCGTCCCGTGCCCGTGCTGGGCGAACCGCCCGGCGCCCGCCAGCGCACCGTCCCGCCCGACGCGGGCTGGGTCTGCGCCTCAAACAAGATCGGCGTGTTGGGTGGCAAGTCCTGCCGGATGTCGTCCAATACCATGATTTCGCACACGTCGCGCACGCGGACGGTCACGCTGCGGGTCTGCGGTCGCTCACCGGCTTGGTAGGGCGTGTAGGTGACGGTCACCGTTCGAACGCCGGGCCTGGTAAAAGTGAGGCCGGCCACTTGATCGGTTGGACCTTCGATCTGAACGTCAGCGCCTGCGGTCCACTGGTAGTCGCCCTCGCCTTCACTGAGGTTCCCGTGCCAGAACGCTTGATCGTCCAGTTCCAGGAACGTGGCAGGCCCCACCTCCCGCCCCTCATTATCCAGGATCCGGAGGGCGTTTGAAACGGTGACCAACTTCTCCGCGCGGCACTTCTGCTCGTCGGCGGTGCCGGGCTTGGCCGTGTATTCCACCGCCAGCTTGAAATCGCCCAAGTCCGACCATGACGCCTCGATCTCAGGTCCGGTGGCGTCGCCGCCTCCCACCGCTTGGACGAGTCCGCGGCCTTCCACGGTCCACTGGTACTTGCCCCCGGTGGGGGTGCCTTCGGCGCGGTAGCGCGTCCAGAGGTCAAGCGGCGTCCGGTTGGGGCCGGTGACCGAAATCTCACAGGGCAGGTGCGTCACCCGCAGGCTGTGTTCCGCCTGGCACTGGGTCCGTCCGTTCGGCGTGGTGTAGCGGACGCTGATCCGATACGTCCCTTCGCGCTGGTAGCGGACCTGAAAGCTTTCTCCCATGCCGCTCGACGGTTCCCCGCCCGGGGCGCTCCAGGACCAGACGCCGCCCTGGCTGGCGGTCGTGGTGGTGAAGCTGGCCCAACGGTTGGTGTAGGTGCTGTTAGGACCAAGCACGGCCACGGCGCAACGCCTGGGCTCGGTGGACCGGCCGCCACTGCCACTGGTTCCCGGCAGCGTCCCGTGCCAGCCGGGCTGGGTGATGCCCGTGCCGGGATCGCTGCACACGAGCCGGCCGTCGGCGGAAACCGTCATCGGCCCCGCGATCTCCCAGTAGCCCTTGTCGTGGTCGAAGCTCCACAGCGCCGACTTCGCGCCCGGTGGCAGCGCCCGGCCGGTGGCGGGATCGGGCAGGTTCGGGAAACAGACCGGGACCGGTTCGGCGAAGTTGCGCGGGCCGTCGGTCTGCACCGTGATGACCAGCGGAAACTTGAGGCCGTCGGGAAGCGCCTCGGGCAGGCGGTCCGGCGGCACGGGCGCGATGCCCACCCGCCCGCCGCGCGTGCCGTTGTCATCGGCCAGCGCGTTGGCCGGCACCATCAGCGCCACGCCCGCGAGTGCGGGATTCGCAGCGACCACCGCCGGCGGGAAGGCGACGTAAGTTGGGCCGAGCGCGCTGACCGCCTTCAGGCTGCCGGCCTCGATGAGCGGCAGATAGATTTCGCCCGTGCCGCCCGCGAGGTTGTCCTGACGGCCCGCCACCGCCTCCCACGCCTTGCCGACGAACGGGTAGTAGTCGCCGTCCGGCCACTGGCTGCCTTCGGCCGTACGGCCGTCCACGTGGACGAAGAACCGGCCGGCGGGCGCGTTCGTCAGCTTGAAGTTGCCTTCCGCGTCGGTCACCGCGCGGAGCGTTTCCTCCATGCCGTCCACCGTGATGGTCGCGCCTTTCAACGGCCGGTTGATGGCGTTGGTACCAGTGTCGGGGCCGGCAACCAGTTCGCTGGCGAAGACCCGGCCGATGACCGCGGTACCGGGGACGGGCTGATTGTTCAGCGTGTCGAACTCGATCCACGCCACGCCGCCTTCCGCGCCGTCGCCGTCGGCGTCCACCAGCTTGCCATCGCTGTCCTTGATGGCCGAGGCGTCGAAGCTCACACGGATGCGCGTCGCGCCGGGGAGCGGCTCGAGATAGAAGAGCGTGGCTTTGCGGCGGTCGGGGGAGAGTTCGAACCGGCTCAAGACCTTGCGGCCGGCGGCCTCGGCGAAGAACCGCGAATGATCCAGCAGCGTGTCCGCCGCCAGCGGCCGGCTGAAACGCAGCACCGTCTCGCGCGTCACGGCCACGCCGTCGTCGCCATTGAGCGGTGAACTGGTGAGTGTTGTGAGCCGGGGTTCGGCCTGCAAAGGATCGGTGCCACGGAGGAACTCGTCGCGATTCGAGACCCCGTCGCCGTCGAAATCCCGGCCCGCATCCGCCGCAAGCAAGGGATTGAAGACCGGCCGTTCCAGCTCGAAGACATCCGGCAGGCCATCGCCATCCGAATCGAAGCTGTCGGACCGGAGCACGCGTTGCACCCGGACGAATCCAGCCTCGCCGGCGGCCGGCGTGGCCAATGGACCTTGGAATCCGATCCCGACAACTTCCCGGATGCTCGTGACCGCGGCGCCTCGCAGCAGGCGATAATAACTGTCAGGCTCGGCGGCGAAGCTGATTTCCAGGCGGTCGTCCGGAATCAACGCGACGCGTTCCAACCGGAACCCGGCCGGATTGGCCACGCAGGCCAGGAACAAGAAGGAGGCGGGAAAGGCCCAGGGGATGAATAGCCGCGCGACGGTGGAGGCGTTTGACAGAATCATTGATAACTCAGATTAGCTCATGCTGGCCCGGCTTCAAGCGACGAGCTCTAAAAACCTCCCCGCACTCCGGCCGATTCATCCTCGTGGCGCTATGCCGCGGATCATCTGAATCAGCCATCAACCGCGGCGAGCGGACGGATCGAATAGGCGATGAAGGCCTGGAGATGTCCCGCACACACTCAGGGACGGTAACGCGCGCTTGCCACAACCAGGCACCCGAAGGTTTCCCAGCCGGCGGGGACTCAGCGAGCCGGTTGACAGCAAAGCCCCGCAGCGCGGCGGCAGCGCTCCGGGGCTTGTCGAAAACGAATGACCGAGCAGGTCGGTGTTTTATGGCACGGCCAAGGCGCTCGGGGCATACACCACGCCTTCGCGGTCGCCATCGAAGGTGTAGCAGGAGGTCGGGCTGTTGAGCGGCGCGTCGGGGTTGTCGGCGCCGGCCATCAGCTTGAGACGCACGTTTTCCGCGTCCAGTCCACCGAATTTCTGGTGCAGCAAGGCCGCCACGCCGGTCACGTGCGGCGCCGCCATGCTAGTGCCGGACATCCGCGTGGTGCCGCCGCCCAGTTTCGTGGACAGGATGCCCACCGAACTGATCCGCCCGCCGCGCAGGATGTTCTCCTGATCCTCGCCCGGCGCGGAAATCGTCACGCCGCTCGCGCCGTTGAACGCGCCGTCCGTGGTGAAGTACGACGCCGTGTCCTTGCGAATCTTCGTCGTGTACGGCGAAGTGCCGTCCACCGCCGTCGTGCTGGCCACGGCGATGACTTCCGGGTAGGTGGCCGGGACTTTCTGGAACACTTCCGCGGCGCAATCGTTGCCCGCCGAGACCACCACCGTGACCCCGGCCGCCACGACATTCTGGAAGGCGGCGCGCAGGGCCGGGTTGTCGTCGAGCGTGCCCGGCCGGCCCAGGCTGAGATTCGCCACCTTGATAGGCGGACTCATCTGGGCGGCGTTGTTGGCGATCCATTCCAGGCCCGCCATGATGTCGGAATCGGTGCCGCTGCCCTGCGCGTTCAGCACTTTCACGGCGTAGAGTTTGGCTCCCGGCGCCACGCCCACGACATCGCGCGAGTTGTTCAACGCGGCGACCGTCCCCGCCACGTGGGTGCCGTGGCCCTGGTCATCCTGGGGCGAACCGCCAAAGGCGCTGAAGGCGGCGACGGGTGCGCCCAAGTCGGCGTGGGTCAGGTCAATCCCAGTGTCCACAATGGCAACGCCGACGCCGGCACCCGTGTAGGTGCCGAGCTGTCCTGGCGCGGCGCCGATGCGCTTGACTCCTTCGGGAACCACCTGGCCCGCGCCGCCGCCTCCGCCGCCCGGCTTCGCCTGGATGCTCACCACCCGGTCGGGAATGATCGCCTCGACCTGGGGATCCGCCGCCACCCGGGCGAGCAGGCCCGGCGGGATGAAGCCCGCGTAGCCGTTTAGGGCGCGTCCAAAGACGTGGTCAGCGGCCACGCCATGCGCGCGGGCCGCCGCCGCGGCCGACACGCCGGATTTCAGTTGCACGATGTAGCGGCCGGGAACGATTTCGCCGGCCTCCTGCCCGAGCAGCGCGGGCGCGGCCAGGCCGGAAAGCATCGCGGCAGCCGTCAATGAGCGGATGATCCTGGTAGTGTTCATGAAGTCTCGCTTGGTTGCAGTCTCGCTGGCCCATTCCAGCCTGCTCAGGCCAATATGGCATCCGTTCCCGCAAGTCAAGCGCGGAGGCGCCACACGCCCGGCGGTGGGTGCATCTCGATTTCGTGCAGGCCGTATCGCCTGCCGGGGTAGCGCTGACTTCCAGCGGGCCTTGGAGCCGGGCTTCCAGTCCGGTGGCGACGGCGAGAAAGCCCAAACTCAGAAAAGGGGATGGCGCGTAGTTGGGGTGGGATTCGCCATCTGGCAGCCGGCCCCTGGCGCAGCGGCCGGTACCCGTCGCCCCTCAGTGAGGGGCGACCCTTGGATTTGGGGAGTCGCCCAGCCGCCTGTGTTCCAGACTCCAGACAACCGCACCCGCGCCGAAGGATCTTCGCACGTTGGCTTGGACAAATGCACCCACCTGGGCTATTTATTCAGTCGGGGAGAGTGGGGAGAACGATCAACAAAACAACCAAACCACAGTTCACAGCCATGAAGCATTATTCTCGAGTCCGCAAACTCCTGGCCGGCACCGCCGCGCTCGGCTTGCTGTCCACAGTCACCGCCTGGGGCGGCTCTTATCTGGTCCTCACCAGCGGCAACGGCCTTCCCGCGGGCCTGGAACGCAGCGTCACCCAGGCCGGCGGCACCATCACCCGCGCGCTGCCGCAGGTGGGCATCGCCGTGGTGGAATCGGCGAAAGCCGACTTCAAGGCCAAGGCGGCCAAAATTCCCGGAGTTCAGGTCGTGCTGCCGAATCTCACCGTCCAGTGGCTCCAACCTGAGACGGTAGCCGAAGGACCGGTCGCCGACTTTGGCAACCCGCCTTTCAGCGGGGACAACGACTTCTTTTTCGATCTCCAATGGGGGCACACCGCCATTCAGGCCCCGGCCGCTTGGGACGCTGGCAGCCGCGGCGCGGGCGCCACGGTGGCCGTGCTGGACACGGGCTTCGATCTCGACCATCCCGATCTCGCGCCGAACATTGACTTGGCCCGCAGCAAGAACTTCGTGGCCGGAGAAACGCTCTGGTACGCGCTGCCGAATCCGTTCAGCCACGGCAGTCACACCGCGGGCACCATCGCGGCCGCAGACAACGCCTTCGGCACGATCGGCGTCGCGCCGGAGGCCACCCTGATGTTGGTGAAGGTGCTTGGTGATCAAGGCGGCGGGAGCTTCGGGGACGTGATTTCCGGCTTCCTCTGGGCGGCGGACCAGGGCGCGAACGTCATCAACATGAGCCTGGGCGCCACGCTTTGGAAAAACGGGTTCGTCGTGGACGGGGTGGTGGTCACCGCCCGGGAAGTCAATGAACTCAAGAACGCGCTGGCCCGCGCCACGACTTACGCCTACCAGAAAGGTGTCACCGTGATCACCTCGGCCGGCAACGAGGCGAACGACGGCGACCACGACGCGGCGCTCATCCACCTGCCATCGGACTGCCCGAACGTGCTCTCCGTGTCCGCCACAGCGCCGATCGGCTGGGCGACCGACCCGCTGAACACCTTCCTGGACAACCTGGCCAGCTATTCCAATTACGGCCAGTCAGTCATCAGCGTGGCCGCTCCCGGTGGGGACTTCATCTATCCTGGCAACGAGGCCTGCCTGATAGCCGGCTTGGTCCGGCCTTGCTGGGTGTTCGACCTGGTTTTCAGCACCGGCAGCAACCTGAACCCGGCGATCGCGAGTTACTACTGGTCCGCGGGTACGAGCATGGCCGCGCCGCACGCCTCGGGCGTGGCCGCCCTGATCGTGGGCAAGTATGGCCCGGGCATCAAGCCGGCCCAGGTGGAGGCGTTGCTGCGCAAGAGCGCCGACGATCTCGGCAAGCCGGGTCAGGACGACGCTTACGGCGCCGGCCGCGTGAATGCCTATAACGCGGTGCAGTAAGCCTGCCGCTTTTCGCAGCGTTCTGTTCTGGAACCACCGTCGGTGGCGCAAGCTGCGGCGGTGGTTTTGCTTGCCCTGAACAAGGCCGGGTTCGTCGCGGGGCTACGCGTTGGCTCGGGGCGAACCGTCTTCGCCCCCTTCGCGGCCTTCGCGCGAAACTTATCGGCCGCGGTGCCGCCCGACGCGGTTCAACGAGGGCTGCGGGCGCGGAAAGGGGAGCCTGCGCGGCTCCCCTCTTTGATCTGCGCGAGTTCGGGCGGTTCAGCCGCCCGTTGGTCACCGGCTCATTTGGGCGGCGGCGGCACCAAGCACATGCACCGTGCCCAATTACCCGAGGCGTCCACCGCCACGACCACCGCGTCACCCTTCAGCAGGATGTGCGCGACAATCACGCCGGCGCCCGGTTTCTGCACCGGTGTCACCCCCGGCGCCTGGGTAATCTTCACCTTGTCGCCACTCATGAACGGCCCGGCCACAAACGCGCTCGCCGAGTCGGCCACATAGATCGCGGGGCTGGCGTCGCAGTTGTCCGTGGCGAGCAGTTGGTAGAAGCCGTCCGGATTCTGCCCGCTCTTGGGATTGTTGCCCGCGGGCGGAACCACCTTGCCGGCCGGGTTGGTGGTCGGCACGCACTCGACCGATGGGGTTTCGCAATCAACGACCGTGATCGTCGCCTGGCACTCGTCGGTCTCGTCCAGCGGGTCGGTCACGGTGAGCGTCACCACGGTGTCACCGAGCGGGTAAGGCCCCGGCGGCGCGATGGCCAGAACGATCGGATCGCCGTCCGGGTCATACGAGCCGGCGTCAACATCCGCGGCTTCCACGGCGGCTTCGCAAGTGCCGGGATCCGTGCAGACCGTGATGTCCTGGCACAAGGCCACTGGCGGCCGGTTGCAGCATTCGACGGTGAGATCGTAGAGCACCGGGGTTTCCTGGCTGCCCGGGTCGCGGCTGAAGATCGCCTGAATCTCAATGTACTGGCCGGCCACGCCCTGGTCGCAGAAGTCCACCCCGTTTTCGACCTCCACCCACGGCATGCCCGGCAGGCCGGCGGCGGAGTCCGCCGCGCGCACGCGCACCTTGATCGCAGTGCCGGCCGGCTCGGTCGAGGTCCAGCTTACCGTGCCCCACTTGGTGCCGGCCACGAGGCTGTCGTGAACCACGGTCCAGGTCCCCTGTTGGACCACGCCCAGGATCAGGTTGCCGGTCATGTCGCTGTAGTTGTACGGACCGGCGCCCGGACCCAGATTCACCACGAGATCCACCGCGCCCAAGCCGGCCGTCGGGTCAATGCGCTCGGCGGTGTCCGCGCCAAGACAGGTCACCCAGACCTTGCCGTTGGCGTCCACCGCCACACCGGTCGGGGTGTTCCCCACCGGGATGGCGTTGAGCAGGTTGCCCGCATTATCGAGGCGGGTCACGGTGTGCGTGCAACTGTTCGCGATCCAGACGTTGTCGTCGGTCAGCGTGACCGCCACGCCGCGCGAGCAAGCGCCGCCGGTCGGTACTGGAAAACCGGCTTGCATGATGCCTGCCGGACTCAACTTGGCGACGGTGTTCATCGTCCACATGGCGTTCCAGACAAAGCCGGCCGAGTCCACACCCAGGCCGTAGGACTGATTGATGGGAATGGCCATGCCGGCCATGGCGTTGAGGTCGTACCGCAGCAACCTGTTCTGGCTGATGCTGGCAGACCACAGGACGTTGTTGGCGTCAATGAATCCGCCGTAACCGCCCGCGTTGAACGGACGCGCATCGAACGAAGCGAGGATGCTGCCGTCAATTCCCGACAGCTTGTGGAACATCCGCTGTGCAAAGGGGTAGCCGCCCACCCACACGTCGTTGCCGCTGGTGACCGACACGTGCCGGGCGTTAGGAGCATCCGGCAACCGCTGGAAGATCAGGATGCACTCATCGTCCGCGTCTTGGACCAAGGCCGCGCCGCCGCCGGCACCACCGCCACCGTCCCCAAAATCCGGCCACGGGCGGACATCGCCCAATCCACGTGAAGTCTTGATCAGGCCGTCGCCGTCTCGGTCCACGGCCGTGCTGTAAAGGAACGGCGGCTTGAGGTAGTCGCCGTTGGGATCGGGATTGCCGCCGGCATCCACCCGCGTGCCGCCGATGACCAGGCCAATTTTGACCACGGAGCCGTGCGGCAGGCCCGCGATGCTGTCGGCCTCGTCGCGGTTGCTCACCCACACGTTGCCGTTGAGGTCCACGGTGGTGCGTGACGGATTGCGCCAGCGGCCCGCCGGGGCGGAGAGGTATTCGCCGAGGATTGCCCCGGAGTTTACGTCAATGCGGACAACGGTGCCGCGCGAAGAGCAAGCCACCCAGATGAAAGGGAATGGCTTCGTTTCGGTGTTCAACCGGAGTTGATCGGGAATGTCGTGGTTCACGTTCAACAGCGTGCCTTCGTCGAAATCCGCGTTCAGGGTGTAAACGCGGCTGCAAACCAGGTCGTCGGGATGCGCCGGCACCACCGCCGACCAGTTGAGGGCGACAAAAAGACCTGCCGTCGCCCAAACCAACCGGGATAGGGTTCGAGTCATAAACGATAATCCTCCGTTGGAATAAAGTAGTCGGGCGGCGAAAGTGGAAACCACGCGCTTGGCCACGCGGGGGTGCATCTCAACTTCGCGCGGGCAGCGGGCGGGCCCTGGCGGCCCAGGCGACCTCGCCTGGGGCCGTACCGCAGGCGACTCGCCCGCGGGGGCGGCAGTCAGCCGACGCCGGTCCGGCACGAAAGTGAAATGCGCCCCCGTTGCCACGAGGGTCAGCGCACCGGCCGGTGCTGGTTCAATGATGTCGGATTCACGTGGGTGGTTGGATTCCCAGACCGCGGGCAATGGCGGCGATCTTGCGCCGGCGCTTGGCTACAGCGGTGTGGGAAAGGTGCAGGCTCCGGGCGATTTCGCGGTCGCTCAATCCGTCGGCCAGGCAGCGGAGGATTTCGCGTTCCCGGGCGCTGAGCCGTGGGTTCATGGCCGCCACCAGATCGTGGGCGCTCACCTCACCCCGCACATCGTCGCCTTGAACGGCCTTGGAAGGCGCCTGTTCACCCTGCCCCTCGTCGTAGCGCACCCGCCCGGCGCGACGCTTCAGGCAATCCACGCTCCGGCCCGACCGCAGGAGGTTCATGACGCGCAGCCAGCAGCCGCGCAGATACCACCCCCGCTTCTGGCCGGGACAGCGCCTTTCCTGCCGCCACAGATGCAGCAGCGCCTCCTGGCGAAGGTCCTCGCCCGAGGCCCGGTCCACCGCCAGCCGGGCGATCATCCGCCGCAGCAGACCCAACGTCTTGGGATCTTCGATGAGCATGAGCTTGGTCAGCCGTTTCGGCCGGTTGGGATGGGTATTATATGCCACAGCCGCGAGCCGGAATCAACGCTCCGGGCGACGTGGAAGGGTCGTGGCAAGGCGGTCTTTTCAGGCCAACCCGCGCCCTGCGGCCCGGGCGGTGCCGGCAAATTCAGGCCTGCGCCCGGTCTTCAGGCGTGCGAACTGCTGTCAAACCGGAGGCGGTCGGTCCGCGGGCGGTTCCGTCCCGACCCACGGTTATGATGCTTAAAAAAAGACTGGCGCAACAGGAGCAAGATGTATATCACTTGCGGCGAAGAGGTGAGCGATGAATCCCTGGCATGTTAACGCTGACGAGTTCCCCACGGACGGGTATGCCAGCGACCAGTTGGAGTTCCTGCTGAACTACGCCGTACTGGCCCCGTCAAACCACAACACCCAACCCTGGCTGTTCCGCATCGGCGTCACCGATGTGGCGGTCCATGCCGATCGCCGCCGGGCGCTGCGCTTCATAGACCCCCAGGACCGGGAACTGACCATCAGTTGTGGCGCCGCGGTCTTCAACTTGCGCGTCGCCGCCGAGTACTTTGGCCACCTCTACCAGGTCGAGCTGCTGCCCAACCCGTCGGACCCGAACCTCATGACCCGCTTCCACCTGGGATTGCAGTCGGACACCGGCGCGGAGGATGTCGTGCTGTTTCACGCGATCCAGCAGCGGCGCACGAACCGCCAGCCGTTCCTGCCCGACCCCGTGCCGCCGGATTTGCTGATGCGACTGCAAAACGCGGCCGCCCAGGAAGGCGCCTGGCTGGCGCCGCTGACCGCCGATGACCAGCGCCTGGCGGTGGCGGACTTGGTCGCCCAGGCCGACCGGGTCCAGTGGGCGGATCCGCGGTTCCGCCGCGAACTGGCCCTGTGGGTTCGCACCAAGCCGGACGCCGCGGATGGCATTCCCGTTCAGAAATACGGCGTGAAGGACTGGCTGTCGTTTGTCGGGCCGGCGATCATCCGCACGTTCGACCGTGGCGGCGGCATGGCCGCGCGCGACCGGGAACTGGCCACCCACACCCCGACCTTTGTGATCCTGGGCACGGACTCCGAAGAACCGCGCGCCTGGTTGCAGGCGGGTCAAGCCTTGCAGCACGTGCTGCTCACCGCCCGGTCCGAAAACGTCTGGGCCTCCTTCCTGAACCAGCCGGTCGAGGTGCCGGAACTGCGCCCTCGTCTGGAGGAACTGGCGGGTCGGATGGGGTTCCCGCAGGTGCTGCTCCGCCTGGGCTACGGCCCGGAAGTGCCGCCGGCCCCGCGTCGCAATCCTCGCGAGATGCTCATCATCCAGCGCCACCACGGCCATGCTTGAGCCAGGGCGGCTGACTCAACCCCAAACCGAAGTTGGGCAGGCGGGACGCATTGCGCTACGGCCAACTTCGGCTTTCGGTTTAAAAGGGTGACTCGTTAAATGGGTTACAAGGCCGGAGAATTCGCGCAAGCTGACGAAACCTTCTGTGGATGGTAGCCTGTCCGAACCTGCCGTCGCGAAGCCTTCACCGAAGGCTGTTACACGCCGCGTGAAACGGGTTATGAGTGGTTGAATTGCCAAACGGGCGGCGCCACCCATCTAACCTTTCACGCCTTCAACCAATCACCCGTGCCTCAACAACCGCAAACCTTCAGCCCCCCAGCGGTCCTTCATTCCGAAGCCGCCAGTTCCGGCCACAGCGCGGCGCCCAGCCGCATCCCGGCGGCGTAGTTCCCGAGATCGAATTTCTCGTTTGGGGAATGCGCGTTGTCGTCCGGTAACGCGAGCCCCAGCAACAACGTGTCCGCGCCGAGGATCTTCCGGAACTGGGTCACGATCGGGATGGAGCCGCCTTCGCGCAACAGCGCCGGCTCCCGGCCAAAGGCCGTCTTCAAGGCTCGCAGACCCGCCTGCGCCTTCGGGCTGCGCGGGTCGAGCAGATACGGCTCGCCGCCGTGACCGGCGGTGATGCGGGCGCGCACCGTGGGCGGCGTCAGTTTGCGCAGATGCCGCAGGATCAGCCGCTGAATCCGCGCCGGCTGTTGCTCCGGCACCAGGCGGAAGGTCAGCTTGGCGCGCGCCCAGGAAGGCACGATGGTTTTGCTGCCTTCGCCCTGGTAGCCGCTGGTCAGGCCGTTGATCTCGATGGTGGGCCGGGCGCTGCGTTGCTCCCAGGCGGTGTAGCCGGCCTCGCCAAACAGCCGGGGCACGCCGAGGAACTTCCGGTACGCGCGGGCGTTGTACGGCAGCCGGGCCAGTTGCCGGCGCTCGAAGGCGGTCAACGGCGCGACGTCGTCGTAGAAGCCCGGGATGTTCACGCGCCCGCGTTTGTCCCGGAGCCGGGCCAGCAACTGGCACAACGCCATCGCCGGATTGTCCACCGTGCCCCCAAAGATGCCGGAGTGCAGATCGCGGTCCGGACCGGTGAGGGTGATCTCGGCCGCCACAATGCCGCGCAAGGCGTAGGTCAGCGCCGGCAGCCCCGGCGCCGGCATGCCGGTGTCCGACACCACCACCGCGTCGCAGCGCAACTCCGCCCGGCGCGCCTGCAAAAAGCCGGCCAGGCTGCGGCTGCCGACTTCCTCCTCGCCTTCGATGAGGAAGGTGAGGTCGCCCGGCAGTTCCGTGCCGGTGGCGAGATAGGCTTCCACCGCGTTGAGGTGGGCGAGGTGCTGGCCTTTGTTGTCGCTGGCGCCCCGGCCAAACAGGGACTGCCCTTCAAGGCGCGGCTCGAACGGCGGCGATTTCCAGAGCTCGAACGGCTCGGGCGGCTGCACGTCGTAATGGCCGTAAACCAGGTAGTGTGGCCGGCGTGTCCCGGCCTGGCGCGGCGTGCGGGCCAGTACTACCGGGTGACCTGGCGTGTCGCAGACCTCACTTTCCAGGCCTATCCGTCGGCAGCGGGCCGCCAGCCATTCCGCGCAGGCGCGCATGTCGTCCTTGTGTTGCGGCTGGGCGGAGACGCTGGGAAAGCGGACGTAGTCGCACAAGTCGCGGACAAAGCGATCCTGCTCCGCGTGCAGGTAGTCGAAGACGGCTTGCATGATTGAGCACGGGCGCGTTGGCGGCGGTCAGTTTTTCTTTCGAGGCGTGTCGAGCAGGTCCAGCACGTTGGGTTTGGGCTGGGTGTTGGTCCGGGCGGGCGGCGGCGCATTGGTCGAGGTCGCGGCTGGGGCGTTGGTGGCGCCGGCGGGCGGCGCGTTGGTGGCCGCGCCCGGTTTGCGACCCTGGATCAGGTTCCCCAGCGTGCCCACCGCGGACTCGACGTTGCCCTGCAACAAACTGCCCACGCCCTGCACCGCGCTGCCGGCGGTGCCGCCGATGGCTCCGCCCACGCTGCCGGCGAGCAGGGCCGTTAGGCGGAGCTTGTCAATCTCCGTCTCCGGCGAGCCGAGCGTGCCGCGGATTTTCACGAACTGGGGCAGCGCGAAATAATTCGAGCGGGCCGCCGGCGCGAGGTTCACCAGCTTGAGCTGGCGGGTCAGGTCTTCGCGCAGCGCGATTTGCACCGGCAGATCAATGGGCGAGTTTGTCAGCACGGGCGCCAGGCGGATCGCGCCTTCGGCCGTCGCGAAAAAGGCGTCGCTGGCCGCCATGAACGGCCGGATCGCCACCTGGCCGTCGCCGATGTCCATCTGCGCGGTGAGGAGGGTCAGCGGCGAGGTGGCGAGCGCTTCCAGCCGCAACGCGGTGGCGAGCACGGTGAGCAGCTTTTTGGCGCGCGGCGTGACGATCTGGAAGTTGAGGTTGGTGGTGTTGAGCAGAACCTGGCCGCGCAGGTTCTTCTGCAAACTCGGGCCGGTAACGCCGGCGCCGCTCAACGCCAGCCGGGCGAACAGGTCGCCGCTGATCTGACCCGCGTAATCCGGCGTGAACGCATCCACCAGCGGCCCAAGCCGCACCTGCGCCGCGTCCAACCCCACGTCATAGACATAGCCCGGTCGGGTGAGGTCAAGCTTGAGCGAGGCCGAGACCGGCGCTTCCTGGAGGCGGAGCGTGCAGGGCGCGAGGCTGATCTTGCCGTCGTCCACCACCACCTTCGCCGCCCAGTCCTTCATGGCCAGCTCGCGGATGAACAGGTTGTCCACCTTGAGATCCGCTGTGAACTCCCGCAGCGGCAGGTCCACGGCGGGCGGTTCTTGTTCGGGAGCGCCAGCCGGAACGGGAGCGGGACTGGCCGCAGTGGCGCCGGTCTCGAAGAGCTCGGCCAAGCCCAGCCACGGCGTGAGGTCCAGGCCCGGCGACCGCACGGTGAGCGCGCTGGGAGCGGCATTGCTGGGCGAAAGGTCGAGCGAGCCGGCGAAGGTGACCCGGTTGGTGGCGAGTTGTGTGGGCGGCAACTGAACCACGTTCGTGCCCAGCTCGTATCTGTCGCCCCGCCGGGTGGTTTCGAGTTGAAGCTCCAACCCCAGCGGCTGGGAGGTCCTGGCGCTCTTGCGGTTCACCAGCACCAGATTCGTCAGACTGCCGTCCAGGCGCAGCCGGGTTTCGCCCCGGCCTTCGGCCAGCGAGGCAAAGACCGCCTGGAAGGCCTCCGGGCTGGCCGGGTCGCCGGGCGGGCGGGTGCGGGCGTCATGCCGGAGTTCGCCATGGGCGCTGAGGGTCAGCGAGGCCACGTCCACGTCGCCCAGCGCGCCGGCCAGAAACGGCCGCAAGGCGAGCTGGTTCAGGCCGCTGACGTTGAGGGTGAACTGCGCCGTCTGCGCCGCGCCGTCCACCAGGCCGACCACGTCGCCGGTGCCGCCGCTGCGGGTGCCTTCGCGGGCGCTCAGACCCAGGCGGCGGAGCACCAGCTTGTCATGGGCCAGTTCGCCGCTGAGCTCGAATTCGGCGGAGTAGCCTTCCAGCCGGTAGCCGCCCACCTGGCCGGCGACATCGCCGATAAAGGCCGTGACGGTGGCCGCGGAGCGGTTGCGGCTCCAGTTCAGCAGCGAACTGAGCCGCAGACTGCCGCGCGTGAAGGCGAGGTTGGGCACCGGGTGTCGCGCAAGAATGACCGGCAGTTCGCCCTCGGCGTTCACCTGCACGTTGCCGTTGTTGTCCTGGAAGTCCACGCTCGAGGTGAGTTGCGCCGTGACCAGCGTGACCCCGCCTTCCCGGCACGTCAGTTGGCCGCGCTCTAGGCCCGCGAGACGGTAGTCGCCCACGGTGAGGCGGCCGGTGAAGTCGGCGCCCAGGTTCGTGTAAGTCTGCCCGCCTGCGATCACGCCCAGCCGCTGCACGGAGTTGGTGAAGTCCGCGGTGAGGTTCCGGCCGTCCTGGGCGCTGGTGATCGCGGCGCGCAGGTTCACGATGCCGTCGAGCACGTTGGTGCCCAGCCAGGACCCCCAGTCCGCCAGCCGGAGGTCGTTGACCGCCAGCAACGCCGTGGCCGGCGCGGCGGCGCGGGGTTCGCCGCGACCCCAGGCCAGGTTCACCGCGCGCTGCGTGGCCAGCGAGATCAGGTCGCGCCCCTCCATTCTGGCGCCGAGCGAAAGCCGTTCGAGGTACGCCGTCTGTTCCTGCAAATCGGTGTTGCCGCGCAACGCGAACTGCAGGTCCATCACCGGCGTCACCCGACCCGCTTGCTTCACGGAGAACCGGCTGGCGTCTAGGTTCACGCTGGCGGTGTAACGCCGCCCGCGTTCCGCCATGTCCACAAAGCCGGAACCGCTCAAGGCCGAGTCGCCAAACTCCAGCCCCAGCGGCGCCCCCAACAAAGCCAGCGCCGCCCGGCCGACCGAGGTGATTTGGAAACTGACACGCCCCTCGCCGCGATCCAGGTTGAACGGACCGCTGAGCCGCACTTCGCCCAGCGACTGGCTTTCGCGCTGAAACCGCAGCGTGCACTGGCGGATTTCCTCCGCCGTGAGACCGAGCGCCAGGCTGGCGGAGAGCTTCTCCGCCAGGCTCAGCGCGCCCGCCGCGGAGGTCACCTCGGCGCGGAGATTGGCGTCGAGTTGCTGCAGGCGGAAGACGCGGGACATGGCGATCGTGGCGTCGCCGCTCAACCGGGCCGCGGCCGAATCCGCTGCGGCCCCCGGCGGGGTGTTGGCCTGGACAACATTGGCGTTGAGGGTGAGTTTGGCGGAGCCGCCGTTCTTCAAGCCGCTCAGGCTCAGATCAAGGTTGGTCACCGTTGAACACTGGCTGCCGCCCGCGGCGTCGCGCTGGCAGTAAACCGCGCTGCCGCCGCGGATGCTCACCGTGCCGATGTCCACTTCCCACGGCTCGGTCGAGCGCCTCCGGGACGGCGCAGACGGCTGGCCGAGCAGCGGGTCGAGGTTGCTCCGGCCGTCGCCGGCCACCTGCACGTTCACCTCCGGGCGGTCGAGGCTGATTTCCGGCAGGATGAACCGGCCCCGGATCAGGCTGAACAGGTCGTAGCGCACGGTCACGTCCGCCGCCCGCAGCAGCGTGGGGCCGTTGGTGGGCGTGACCTCCAGTTGCTTCAACCGCAATTCGGACAACGGACGCAGCAGGATGTCCCCGGCGGTCACCTGGGCGTTCAGGGCGGCGCCCACGCGCGGCAGCACCACCGCCTTCAGCACCGCGCTGCTGGTCAACGCCAGGTACAGCGCCACCAGCAGGACCACCAATCCCGCCAAAACGAGGCCGGCCCACTTGAGCCGACGCGAGGCACGGGGGCGTCGGGGCGCGGGCTGCGCACGCACAGAATCGTCAGGCATAACTCAGTCTCCCAACCGGACACGGCGCGCGGACGCGGCAGATGCCGGGGCGTCCGCGGTTGCGCAAGCACGGTACGCGCTGCCCAACAGGCGTCAATCACGGCGGGCAGGAACTACGCCTCCCGCCGCACCACGGTGTCGCGCCGGGCCCAGGCGGGATCGGGCTGGGGGTAATCGAGGTTGTAGTGCAGGCCGCGGCTTTCGGGACGCTGCATGGCGCAGCGAACGATGAGGTCCGCCACGATGGCGATGTTACGCAGCTCGAGCAGGTCGGCGGTGACGATGAAGTCCCAGTAGTACTCGTGGATCTCGGCCTGCAGGTTGGCGATGCGGTTGGCGGCGCGCTGGAGGCGCTTGTTGGTGCGCACGATGGCCACGTAGTCCCACATCAGGCGGCGGATTTCGTCCCAGAGATGCGAGATGACCACCAGCTCGTCGGGGTTCTGGGCGTTGCCGGACTGCCAGGGCGGGATGGGCAGGTCGCCGGGCGGCAGCGGGTGCTCCAAGACCTGGCGGGCGGCGCGGTGGGCGCAGACCAGCGCCTCGAGCAGCGAGTTGCTGGCCAGGCGGTTCGCGCCGTGCAGGCCGGTGCAGGCCACCTCGCCGATGGCGAACAGGCCGGCGATTTCGGTCGCGCCGTTGAGGTCCGTGAGCACGCCGCCGCACTGGTAATGCGCGGCGGGGACGACCGGGATGGGCTCCTTGGTGATGTCCAGGCCCGCTTCGAGGCAGGTGCGGTAGATGTTGGGAAAGCGGTTGATGATGAACGGCGCGGGCTTGTGCGTGATGTCCAGGTACACGTGGCTGGCGCCGGTGCGCTTCATCTCGCTGTCAATGGCGCGGGCCACGATGTCGCGCGGGGCGAGTTCCTTGTGGGGGTCGTAGCGTGCCATGAACTCCTGGCCGTCGGGGCCGCGCAGCACGGCGCCTTCGCCGCGCACGGCCTCGCTGATGAGAAAGGACTTCAGCTTCGGGTGGTACAGGCAGGTGGGGTGGAACTGGATGAACTCCATGTTCGCCACGCCCGCGCCCGCGCGGTAGGCCATGGCCACGCCGTCGCCGGTCGCGATGTCGGGGTTGGTCGTGTAGAGGTACACCTTGCCGCAGCCGCCGGTGGCGAGGACCACGGTGGGCGCGGCGAAGACCCTCACCTCGCCGCGGACCTTGTCGAGGACGTAAGTGCCGAGGCAGCGGTTGACGCCGGCCTGCCCCAGTTTGTGGGTGGTGATGAGGTCCACGGCGATGTGGTTTTCGAAGATGCGTATGTTCGGGTGCCGCTCGGCGGCGTTGAGCAGCGCGCGCTCGATTTCGCGGCCGGTCATGTCCTTGGCGTGGACGATCCGGCGCTTGGAGTGCCCGCCTTCGCGGCCCAGGTCCAGCTCGCGGCGGCCCGGCTGGCCGGGCACCTCGCGCTCGGTGAACTGCAGGCCCAGCGCCATCAACTCGCGCACCCGCTCCGGGCCTTCCCGCACCACCGTGCGCACCACCTCCTCCCGGCACAACCCGGCGCCGGCGGTGAGCGTGTCCTGCACGTGCAGCTCGAAGGAGTCCTCACTGCTCATCACCGAGGCGATGCCGCCCTGGGCGTAGTTGGTGTTGGACTCGGCGCGGTTCTTCTTCGTGACCAGCGCCACGGGGCCGTGGTCGGCCACCTTGAGCGCGTAGAACAAGCCGGCGATGCCGCTGCCAATGACGAGGTGATCAATGCGGATGGGTGTTTCCATGGGAAAGAGGGTCAATCCAGACGCGCGTTGTCAATCAGCCGGGTGCCGCCGAGGAACACCGCCAGCGCCATGTGCGCGCCGCGCCGCACGGTGCGCGCCGGCTGTAGCGTGTCGGGGTCGAAGAGGGCCACGTAATCCAGTCGCGCGGCGGGCGCGCGGGCCACGCAAGCGCGGACCAGGCGGGTCAGTTGCGCGGCCGGCACCCCACGCGGGGCCAACCGAACGCGGCGGCGGGCCGCTTCCAACGCCTGCCACAGCACCGTGGCCTGCGGGCGCGTGGCGGCGTCGAGGTACTTGTTGCGCGAACTCATCGCCAGCCCGTCCGGCTCGCGCACGGTCGGCGCCACCACAATTTCCACCGGGAAATTCAGGTCCCGTACCATGCGGCGGACGACGGCGGCCTGCTGAAAGTCTTTTGCGCCAAACACGGCCACGTCCGGCAGCACCAGGTTGAACAGCTTGGCCACCACCGTGGTCACGCCGCGGAAATGCGTGGGCCGCGCCACGCCTTCCATGCCGAGGGAGAGCGTCTCCTCGACCACGTACGTGCTGAATTCAGCGCCGGCCGGGCGCGGGTACATCCCGGCATCGGACGGCACAAAGAGCACGTCCACACCCGCCTCGCGGCACAGCCGCCGGTCGCGCGCCAGGTCGCGCGGGTACTTCGCGAGGTCTTCCTGGGGCGCGAACTGGGTGGGGTTCACGTAAATGCTCACCACCACCACGCCGCGACGACCCACGCGCGCGCGCGCCGCGCGGACCAGACTGAGATGACCGGCATGGAGGTAACCCATGGTCGGCACGAAACCCACCTTGACGCCAGCCCGCCGCCAGCGCTTCGCCAGCCGCTGCATGGCCGGCACGGAGGTGATCTCGCGCATGGCGTTAACTTGGCGACGCCGCCAGCCGCGAATCAACCTTGAAACGTGGCCGGGCGCGCACCGTTTCTGCGAGTGAGCGGGCGGCCGTGCCGCGGGTGACCCGCACAGCCTGGAAATTGCTCCATCCCGGCAGGCTGTCGCTGTGTCCGGCGGGGCCGGCCTCTGGCTCAGAGGCCGGGAAGCGTCGCCCCTCAGCGAGGGGCGACCCACCTCCAAAGCGGCAGCGGACCGCCGCACTCCAAGACGCTGCGCGTTAGGTGGAGCGCTGGTGTCGGGCGCGCAACCTCTGGGGTGCGCCGCTTCATCGGCGCTTTGCCGCCGGCGCCGTTTGACGACTGCCGCCACGGAAGGCAGGGCTCGTCGGAGTCCCGCCCCACCGAGGATGGGCGTCGTGGGACTCCGCCCCCCGAAAAGCGGCTGTGGACGTGGACGTATGCACCCCGCGCTCGCGGCCGTCCGGCTCGTGCCGCCCGGTTAGCGGTCTTTCCGCAGTTCTGCGTGGCCGTCCGCGTAGGCGGCGTGGCCGTGAATCTTGCAGCGCGCAATCACCGTCGTGGCCGGGTCGGCCGGGGGCAGCTTCATTTCCGGTTCCAGAAACTCGTAGCTGCACCGGTCCAGCTCGAAGTCATCCCACGTGGGCGACTGCACGTCCGGCCGCTGGGGATCCTGCGGACAGAACAGGACCACCGGCCCGCCCAAGTATGGCTTCAGGGCGACGAAGTCTTTCGGCAGCGTCTCGTCGTGATCGTCCGCGTACATGATCAGCGCCAGCGCGATCTGCTTGAGGTTGTTGAGGCACATGATGTCCTGCGCGCGCGTCTTGGCCTTGGCCAGCGCGGGCAGCATCATGCCGGCCATCACGGCGGTGGGCGCCACCACGGCGGAGCTGATCAGCACCGTGGTCGGCTCCTGGTTGCCCTGGCTGACTGAATGCATGCCGGAGTCGTCCACCCAACCCACGGCGTAAGACGCGGGCTTGTCGGCCAGACCCATGAAGCGCTGGAACAATTCCATGAGCACGGTCGGGTTGCCCGGCTGGTTGGCGGCCTGCCGCATCGCCGCCTTCTGAAGCTCCGTCATCGCCTCGGAAAACCGGGCGCTCACGAAATTGAAGCTGTTGCCGCTGGCGGGCAGATCGCGCGCGAGTTTCTGGAACTCCGCGGCGCCTTTCAGCCCCGGCGCTTCGCCGGTCTTCGCCTTGCGCACCCGCTCGAACAGCGTGTCGCTGGAGGTCAGCCACAGGTAATCGCCCGCGCGCGCGACGGTGGGCCGCAACGGAAACGGCACCGGCGCCGGCACCGCCAGGCTGCGCCAGCGCGCGCCGCCCGCCTCCCCGCGCGTGGACTGCGGATTCTCCGCCATCGCCTTGTCCAACCAGTCGAACAACTGATCGTTCTTCACCTTGACGGCCACGAGCAACGCCGGCTCGGGCAGTTCCACTTCCTCGCCGTTCGGCAACGGCAGTTTGATCTTCGTGGCCGAATCCAGCACCAGCGCCACGCCGAGTTCGCCGCCCAGCGCGTCCAGTTGCGCCGGGAGCGAATGGCCGGTGGCCTGCTCGACCTGCGCCGAAAGTTGCTTCAGGCCTTCCAGCAGGGGATCAAGCTGCGCCTCGCCGGCCTCGCGCTCGAGCGCGGCCCAGATGGCCCGGAGGTCCAGGTCCGCGAAGAAGGCCCAGGCGGTGTCCGCGGGCAGCCAGTCCAGCGCGGCGAGCGGATGGGGTTTGGCGCCGAACCACTCCCAGAAATACCCGCCGGGGCTCCCGGCCGCGCGCTGCGCCACGAAACGGGTGCGATAGAAGCCCTTTTCCACGGCGATGCCGCTGGCACCCACGCCGGCCACGGCTTCGACGCCGCTGCGTTTCACCAAGTTGTCGGCCAGGCGGAACACCTGCTCGACCTTGGCGCGGCCTTCGCCTTCCACGTCGGGCAGCGCGAGGACGAAATCCCGGATGTCCCGGACCCTGGCCGAGAGCGCGCCCAACCATTGGTCGGTGGAGAGGTACAGGTACAGGCTGCCGCCCGGATCAAGCTTGGCGACGACCTCCTTGAAGACCGTCGGCTCGGCGGAGGCGGCGATGGGTTTGAGCAGGGTGTCCTGGGCAAGGGCCGCGCCGGCGAACGCGCAGCCGGTCAGACAGGCAAACCGGCGGAAACGGCGGGTTGTTTTCATGATGATTAGACTGGGTGGTACCAGAATGCTCACGCGTGTCACAGCCAAATCTTGGAGCGGGGCAACGGCGGGCGTGGCTCGGTTTATTGCAGCCGGTGGAAACGGACGGACATCGCCGGGTAGCGGCAGCCATCCCTGGCTGTCGTAAAGGGCGGCATCCTGCCGCCCGGAGTCTGCGACGGAGATCCCCGCCCGCGCCCCACCACCGGACTGGAAGCCCGGCTTTTCGGCCGGCTGGAAGCCGGCCGCTTCTCCGGCAGGCGCACCTGCCGGCACGAAAGCGAAATGCACCCGTGCGCCCCATGCGTGGCAATTCGTGGCTTGCTTTGGCCGGGGCGGGTTTTCAATCTCCCCTCTGCCCATGGCCCCGCGATCTGCCGCGATCATGGCGCGTGGCAAAACGGGGGCCGCGAGCGCAAACACCGACATTCTCTGAGTGTGCCGAAAGAAGAGCCGATTGAACTCACCGGAACGGTGACGCAGGTGCTGCCGGGCACGATGTTCCGCGTGGCCCTGCCCAACAACCACGAGGTGCTGGCCCACATCTCGGGCAAGATGCGCAAGAACTTCATCCGCATCAGCGTCGGGGACAAGGTCAGCTTGGAAATGTCACCGTACGACCTGAACAAGGCGCGCATCACCTACCGGCACCCCTAGTGGTGTCGCCTCCGCCCGTCCCGCCGGTCCCGGCCTGGTTGAACCCAACTCGCAGTTGCCCTGTCTGAGCCAGTGCGGCAATCTTTGCTGATTGTGGCGCAGGCACTGACATGGGAGTGGCGGATCCGCGCGGCGACCAGTTCGCTGGCGCGGGCCTTTGCCTGGTCCCTGGCGGTGCATCTGGGGGTGTTCAGCCTGGTCGAGGTCGGCCACCGGCACGACTTGTGGCGGTTCAGTCCCCTCGCCTTGCTGGCGCAATGGCTGAGGCCGGAGGTCAAGGAGCTAGCCCTGCAAGCCACACTCAAACCGCCGCGCCCTGTCCCGCCCGCCGAGCGCAAGGCCGAGGAAGTCCCGGTGATCTTCGTGGACGTGGACCCGTCGCAGGCCAGCGAGGACGCGCCCGAGCAGACCAAGTATTACGCCGCGGTGAACTCCCGCGCCGGCAACCCGGACACCAGCCGCGACACCGCCGAGGCGCGCCTCGATGGCAAGCAAGACTTGGTGCGCAAGACGCTCGACTCGGACCGGGCCAAGCCGCCGCAAGCCACGCCGCTCATCCCGGCGGCGCCGCAGCCCGCCCAGGAAGGCGAAGACCGGCCGCCGGAGAAGCCGAAGGAACTCGCCAAGCTCGGGCCAGCACCGGTGGAGCAACCCAAGCCGGAAGTCGAGGAGCGCGCGGAATTGAAACCCGGCGATCTCGCGATGGCCAAGCCCGGTCCGGAGCAAAAGCCCACGCCGCGCGTCACCGCGCCCAATCTGCCTGTGGCCGCCACCACCAATGCACAGCCGCGGCCCCGCACCCTCGCCGCTGCCCGCGCGCAGATGAACCAGAACCCGGAGAGCGCGCTGATCGGCGAGAAGATGTTCCAGGATGGCGGGGTGAAGCGGTTCTCGGTGGTGCCGTCGCTGGACACCAAGGGTTCGCCGCTGGGCGGGTATGACGCCCGGTTCGTGGCGGCGGTGCAGCAATGCTGGTACGCGTTGCTCGAGGAACAGCGGTACAGCCTCGACCGGCTGGGCAAGGTGGTGGTGACCTTCCGGCTCACGGTGGAAGGGCGGATCACCGACATGCGCGTGGAGGAGTCCAACGTGGGCGAGATTTACACCACGCTCTGCCAGCTTGCGATCACCAAGCCGGCGCCTTACGAGAAATGGCCCACCGATGTGCGCCGGCTGGTGGGCAACGATTACCGCGACATCCGGTTCACCTTTTACTACTGAGACGTTCCGGCTTTTTACACGACCATGATTCAATTCCTCCAGGCGGGCGGGCCTTTCATGATCCTGTTGGTGCTCGCCTCCATCGTGAGCCTCACCTTCATCATCGAGCGTGGGCTGGCGCTGCGCCGGCAACGGGTGGCGCCGGATGTGATCGAGGACGCGCTCGAGCGCTGCCAGGACAAGGACGGGCTCGGCCAGCTCCAGGTGCTCTGCCGGCAGCAACCGTCCGCCTTGAGCCGCCTGGTGCTCGTGGCCATCGAACACCTGCCCTGGCCGAAGCAGGAAAACGCGGACTGCATCCAGACCCGCGCCCGCCACGAGGTGGTGCAGCTCGAGCGCGGCCTGGTGGTGCTCGAAATCATCACCGGCATCGCGCCGTTGCTGGGCCTGGTGGGCACGCTGCACGGCATGATCACGCTGTTTGGCGACATCGGCAGCGCCGGCCTCGGGGACAGCAACGTCGTGGCCCGGGGCATCTCGATCACGCTCAACACGACCCTCATGGGGTTGCTGATCGCCATCCCGTCGCTGATCGCCTGGAGCTACTTCAGCCGGCGGATCGAATCGCTGGCGGTCGAGATGGAAACGCTGCTCGATGAATTCCTGCGCCGGCAGTACCGCGTGGCCGAGGCCGGCCGCGCCCGTCCCGGCGGCCAACGCCCCGGCGCCCGGCGCAACGCCGCCGCCGTGACCGAACCCGCCCCGGCCCCCGCGACCGAGTCCTGAGCCGCCGCCATGCACTTCCTCGAACGCCGCCGCCGGCAGCCGCCTTCGATCATCATCGTATCGCTGATTGATATCCTGGTGGTGTTGCTGATCTTTCTCGTCGCCACCACCACGTTCAAGCAGCACCCGGCCATCCGGCTGGTGCTCCCCGAATCGCGGCAACCGCGCGAAGGCGGCCGGGCGGAAAACATCGTCATCACCGTGGCCAAGGAGGCGCCTTTCTATTACCTGGGGCAGACGCCGGTGACGCTTGACCAGCTTCAGGCCGAACTGGCCACCCGCGCGGCCAGGAATCCCGACGCCGTGGTGGCGGTGCGGCCGGACACGGACTCGGCCACCGGCCGGTTCGTGACCGTGGTGGAACTCGTGAAGGCCGCCGGCTTCAAGAACCCGGTGAGCATCTACACCCGGCCGGCCAGCCACTAGGCAGCGGCGACCAACCTGCACCACTCCTTGGTGAGGCACGACTCCGTCGAGCTCTGCCATCTCCGGAGCATTGGCCGCCGCATCGGCAGCATGGGCGGAACGCCCCCGGGCGTTGGCCAGCCGCTACAACGTGGCCCGCCGAACTGCCAGCAAGCGCGCCGCATCCCAACCTGGCGGCTCGACTTCCGCCCGCCAAGGCCGTAAACGACCAGCCGTGCTGGAGCCGGGCAAATGGATCATCGCCGTCCTCGCCGCGCTGTTCATCGGTATCTCGAAGGCCGGGTTCGGCGGTGGTCTGGGAATGCTCACCACCCCGCTGTGTGTTCTGGCCTTCGGCGCCAAGGACGCCATCGGCATCCTGCTGCCGCTGCTCTGCGCCGGTGACCTGTTCTCGCTGTACCACTACTGGGGCAAATGGCGGCGCGAGAACCTGAAGTACCTGCTGCCCGGCGTGGTGATCGGCGTGGTGGTGGGCGTGCGGCTGATCGGCCGTTTTTCCGCGCGCGAGCTGAACCTGGCCATCGGCGTCCTGGCCGTGGCGTTTGTCGTCTTCCAGTTCGTCAAGGAGCGGGTGTTCAAGGCGGAAGGCGCGTTCCAGCCCAGCCACAAGCTGGGGCTGCCATTTGGCATCGGCGCGGGCATCACCTCCACGTTCGCCCACGGCGCCGGGCCGGTGGTGAGCATGTTCCTCATCCCCCAGCGGATGCCCAAGGAGATCTACGTGGGCACGACGGTGCTGGTCTTCACCTGGGTGAACTGGATCAAGCTGCCGTTTTTCTGCGTGGACCGCGCGCTGCTGCCGCTGAGCTGGCTGCCGGCGGAGTCCATCATCAACGCCCGCACGCTGGCGGCCAGCGCTTGGTTTCTGCCGTTGATCCCGGTGGGCGTGTGGCTGGGGGTGTGGCTGAACCGCCGGATTTCCGAGCAGTCGTTCGTGAACGTGATCTACGCGCTCGTGCTGCTGGCCGGCCTGCAGCTCATCTTCGACTTTGACCTCGCCGTCTGGCTGCGGCGCTGACCTGTCTTCAGCCGGCCAAGCCCGCGCGGCGAAGCAAGGCGTCCGCGATCAGTTGCGCCGCCTGCTCGCAGGTGATGCGGTCGGTGTTGATGATGAGGTCGTACTGCAAAGGATCGTTGATGTCCGCCTTGAAATGCTCGCGCAGATAACGGATGCGCCCCCGGTCAGCCTTGTCCATGAACTCGAGCGCGGCCTTGCGATCCAGCTTGAGCATCTCCATGACCCGCTGCACACGGTGCTCGTGCGAGCCCACCAGCCGCGCGTGCAGGACGTGCGGCAGCTTCGCGGTCACCACGTTGGCCCCGCGGCCGATGAGGATGACATGGCCCAGCTCGGCCAGCTTGAGGATGGTTTCCGAGGTGGCGCGGTGGAGGTCCCAAGAAGGCGGATGCAGGCCGAGTAACTCGGTGACCATGTCCTCCAGCATGGACACGCGGTCCTCGGGCATGTACTCGGCGAGCTTGTCCGGCAGGTTGTGGTCGGTGAGGACCTTGCTGACCAGTTCCTTGTCGAAGACGGTCCATTTCACGTCCTCGCGGGGGGCGCGGCGGTCGAGGATGCCGGCCAGTTCGCGCGCCACCAGCCACGCGCCCGAGCCGACCTCGCGCGAGATGGTGACCGCCAGCTTGGGCCGGCGCGGCGCGGGCAGGGGCGGCCGGACGTGGCATTGGATGAATGCCTGGGCTTGCTCGATTCCTTTGTGAGTTTCCATAAAACACTCGGCGACGGGGCCGGTGGCGGCGCCTGCCCGACCGGGGAATTCACCCGCCGGCGCCAGCCCCGCCGCTGGTATTGACTTACCACGCCCGCGGCCCGAAGCCAAACCGATTCTCGGGCAACATCGCTGTTGCCTGTCCGTCCGCGCGGGCTAAACTCTCCGTCCCGGTTGAATTGAGCTAGCTACCCTGATGAACGCAGAACTTTGTCGCAAAGCAGCGGAGAAGGTTGGCAACCCCAACATTCTCGTGAACCTCGTCTCGCGGCGGGTCCGCCAGTTAAACTCGGCGGGCGGCGTCGGCAGCCGGCCCTTGGTCGAATACGCCGACACACTTGGCGCGGCGGACACCGCGCTGCGCGAAATCGTCGAGGACAAGATCACCTACGAACTCCTGCCCCAGGTGGCCGAACCCGCGCCGGCGCCCAAACGGCGGCGCCGCGGTTAGCCACCCGGCCGGTGACGCGCCAGCCAGAAGGGCCCCCTTCTGGCTGTTGCTGTTTATGCCCGACATTCTCACCAACCCCAAGGCCCGGCGGGATTACCGGGTGCTGGAAACGGTCGAGGCCGGCATCGTGCTGCGCGGCACCGAGGTCAAGTCCCTCCGGGCGGGGCTCGGACAGATCGCCGACGCCTTTGCGCGGGTCGAGAACGACGAAGTCTGGCTCTACAACGCGCACATTGACGAGTACTCTCACGGCAACCGGCTCAACCACGCGCCCAAGGCCCCGCGCAAGCTGCTGCTCCACCGCTCCGAAATCCGCAAGCTTGCCGCCGCGAACGCCGTCAAAGGCCGCGCGCTGGTGCCGTTGTCGTTTTATTGGAAGAACGGCCGCGTGAAGGTCGCCCTGGCCGTGGGCGAGGGCAAACAGCAGTTCGACAAACGCGAGGACCTCAAGCGGCGCGAGTCCGAGCGCGAACTCCAGCGCCTGACCCGTCACCGGCTCAAGGGCCGGTAGGGCTGGCGGCGCCGGGGTTCCCCACCCCGCGCTCGGCCAGGGCGCGCTCCACCACCGCCAGGATTTCGGCGGTCAACTCGGCGGCCGGGCGGGCGGCGTCCAATCGCAGCAGGTACGGCTTGCGCAAGCCGAGGAAGATTTCCCGCACACGGGTCAGCTCCGCGAGTTGCTCGAACTCGTTCGTCCGCCCGTCCCGCCGGTCCACGCGGCCCAGGCTGGTCGCGGGGTCCAGGTCCAGCAGCACCAGCAGGTGCGGCTCGACCGCGATGGCCTCGTTGCGGCGCAGCAGGTCTTCCGGGTCGAAGCCCCGCGCGCCCTGATAGGCCACGGTCGAGAAATAGTAGCGGTCGGTGATGACCACCTTGCCGGCCGCCAGGCTGGGACGGATGACTTCCCGCACGTGCTGCTCGCGGTCCTGGAGGAAGGCCGCCAGTTCCTCCGGAGGCGACAGCCGGCCGCGGGTGGCGGACTCGCGCAGCAGCCGGCCCCAGGGACCGTTTGTGGGTTCGTGGGTCAGGACGACCTCGAAGCCGCGGGCCGCGAGCGCGGCGCCGACGGCCCGCGCCTGGACGCTCTTGCCCGCGCCGTCAATGCCTTCAAGCGCGAGCAGAAAACCGCCGGGGAGAATCCGCTTCATTGGCGGCGCACCGTTACCGACCCGCTGGCGGCCGTCAAGGCAGGGCACGACGCAAGGTTGACCCCGGCCGCCAGCGCCGCCAGACTTTGATTGCTCCGCAGGGTGTGCCGACGGTATTGAGGATTCGCGGATACGTTTGCTACTTCTACTCGGAAGAGGGCAACGAGCCGCCGCACATGCATGTGGACCGGGGTGACGGAACAGCTTAATTCTGGCTCCAACCACTGAGTCTGGTTTACAGCCACGGCCTCAAGCCGGCCGAACTGAAACAGGCCCGGTGGATGGTGGCGGAGCATCGGGAAATGCTGTTGAGGAAGTGGCATGAATATTTTGGCTAACCGGATCCGAGACGTGATGGTGACCCGCGACCGGCTCAAGGTGTTCCTGGCCGATGGCCGCGAGATCAGCAGCCCGTTGGCGTGGTATCCCACGCTGCGTCGCGCCACTCCCGCCCAAAGCCGCGCCTGGAAGACCTGTGGCGCGGGCACCGGCATCCACTGGATCGAGCTCGACCACCACCTCAGCGCGGAAGGTCTGCTGCGCGGCGCGCGCGAAGCCCGGCGGCCAACTGCGCGGGCCTTCTGCGACGCAGGGTCGCGCTGAAGACCTCTTGCGGCTCATGGTCGCCGCAGGTCCATCTTGCCCAGCATCTGCTCGACGTACTTGCCGACCGGGTCCGCCTCGAGATTCACGGCATCGCCCGCCGCCCGTTCGCGCAAGGCTGTGACTTCCCACGTGTGCGGGATGATCCAGATGCGGAAGCCGTCCTTGAGCACCTCCGCCACGGTCAGGCTGATGCCGTCCACCGCGATCGAGCCCTTGAACACCACGTAGCGCATCACTTCCGGCGGCGCGGCGATGTCCAACACCCAGTCCTGGCCGGCGCGTTCCCAGCGCTGGATCCGGCCCAGCCCGTCTATGTGGCCGGTCACGAAATGTCCGCCCAGCCGGCTGTCCGCGCGCAGCGAGCGCTCGAGGTTCACGAGCGAGCCGGGTTTGACGAACTGGAGGTTGGTCCGCCGCCAGGTCTCCTGCAGCAGGTCGAACCGCGCCGTTTTCTTCGCGCCGCGGCCGGCGACCTTCACGACGGTGAGACAACAGCCGTTGACCGCCAGGCTGTCGCCCTCCTGGAGGCCCTGCGCGCAAAGCCGCGGGCGGATGGTGAGCTCGATGGCGTGGTCGGTCGGCTGGACCCGCTCGACCACGCCGGTTTCTTCCACGATGCCGGTGAACATGGCGGGCGCATTGTCCCGCCGGGGCTGTCCCGTTTCAAGCCGCGCCCAACCGCGCGCTCAGGAACAAATCTCCGCCCACCCGGCGCCATTCCAAGTCATGGAGCCGCGGGAGGGTCCTCCAACCGGCAAACCCCGCGCCTGCCACGGCCTTGCGGGCCGCGCGTCCTCCGAGGATTTTGGGCGCGTAGAAAAACGCCACGCGCTGCGTCAGGCCCGCTTCGAGAAACGACGCGTTCACCTCGCCACCGCCTTCGACCAGCAGGCTCGTCACGCCTTCCTGACCCAGGCGGCGCAAAATCCAGCGCAGGTCCAGCCGCCCGGCCCGGCCCGGCGTCCGCACCACACGCACCCGTTCTGCCAGGGCCGCCACCTGACGCACCGGCGCGTCCCGGCTCACGAAAATCGTCGTCCAACTGGCGAACGCATCGCTGACCACCTTCGCGGTGAGCGGCGTCCGCGCCGAGGAATCCAGCACCAGCCGCCGCACCGGCTTCACTACTTTCAGGCTCCTGACTTCGGACTCCTGACTTCGGACTCCTGACTTCGGACTCCTGACCGTTAGTTCCGGGTCATCCGCCAGCACCGTGTTCACGCCCGCCAGGATCGCATCGGCGCCGCGACGCAAGCGCATGGCCAGGGCGCGGGACGGTTCGCCGGTGATCCATTTCGATTCGCCGGCGGCGGTGGCGATCTTGCCGTCAAGCGTCATCGCCGCCTTCACCGTCACGAAGGGGGTGCGTTGGACGATCCAGTGGTTGAACGCCTCGTTCAGCCGCGCCGCATCGTCCGCCAGCAAGCCGTGCTCGGCGCGAACGCCCGCCCGCCGCAGCGCCTCGAAGCCGCGCCCGGCGTGGCGTGGGTTGGGGTCGGTGGCGGCGGCCACCACGCGCCGGATGCCCGCCACGATGAGCGCATCCGTGCAAGGCGGCGTGCGGCCGTGGGTGCAGCACGGCTCGAGCGTCACGTACAGGGTCGCGCCTTTTGCGGACTGGCCGCGGCGGGCGGCGTCGCGGAGCGCCTCGATCTCGGCGTGCGGGTCGCCGGCGCGGTGATGCCAGCCGCGGCCGATGATCCGGCCGCGCTTCACGAGCACCGCGCCCACCAGCGGGTTGGGTGAGGTAAACCCGTGCGCCCGCCGCGCGAGGCGCAGGGCCAGGCGCATGAACCGGGCGTCGGGCTGATCCGGGGAAGCTGTCACGCCGGCCGATTTAGCCGCCGGCCACGCTGCCGCGCAAGGCGGGGCGCGGGCGACCGGAGCTGTTGGGGAAGGTTAAAAGGTTAAAATGGTTCAATCGTGAAACGGGCCGCACCGCAGACGCCATTTAACCATTCACCTTTTCACCCGATCCCCCGCGCCCGCCACCCGGCGCGTTGCTTGTCACCCGTGGCCGCCCGGGTATCTTCGCCGCCGTGAGCAATCAGAACCACGGCGAGAGCTTCATCACCGAGGACCCCTGGCGCATCTTCCGCATCATGTCCGAGTTTGTGGACTCGTTCGAGACCCTCACCCGGATCGGGCCGGCGGTGACGATCTTCGGCTCGGCGCGCACGCCGCCCACCGACCCGTATTACCAGGCGGCCGAGAAGCTGGCGCGCGAACTGGCCCGCAACGGACTGGCGGTGATCACGGGCGGCGGGCCGGGCATCATGGAGGCGGCCAACAAGGGCGCGGCCGCCGGCAGGGCGCCGTCCGTGGGCTTGAACATCAACCTGCCGCACGAGCAAGAGGGCAACCGCTACGCCACCGTGCCGCTGCACTTCCGCTACTTCTTCGCGCGCAAGGTCTGCTTCGTGAAGTACAGCCTCGGGTTCGTGTTCCTGCCCGGCGGTTACGGCACGCTGGACGAGTTCTTCGAGCTGCTCACGCTGGTGCAGACCGAGCGGATTCAGCGTTTCCCGCTGGTGCTGGTCGGCCGGCAATACTGGCGCGGCCTGCTGCGCTGGATGCGGCAGACCCTCGAGCGCCCGGGCTTCATCAGCCCGGGCGACTTGGAACTGGCCACGCTGGTCGAGGATCCGATGGACGCGGTGCATCTGATCCTCGAGTACAAGCGCACCGTGGGCGCGCCCACGGTGGTGGGCCGGGCCTTCGCCTGAGCCGGGCGCCGCCAACCGACGTCTCTGCCATGCGCTTCAACCCGGGCCTCCACCGGTTTCCGAACGGGCTGACCCTGGCCCTCGCGCCGATGCCGGACATGGCCAGCGTGAGCGTGGGGCTCTGGGTGGGCGTGGGCGGCCGCCACGAAAGCGCGGCGCTCAACGGCGTCTCGCACTTCATCGAGCACATGCTCTTCAAGGGCACCCGGCGGCGCGGCGCCCGCGACATCTCCGAAGCCATCGAAGGCGTGGGCGGCTACCTGAACGCCTTCACCAGCGAGGAGACCACCTGCTTTTACGCGAAGGCGCCCCGCCGGCACCTGGCCACGATGCTCGACGTGCTGGCGGACCTGTTCCTCAACTCCGTCTTCGCGCCGCGCGACCTCGCCACCGAGCGCGAGGTGATCCGCGAGGAACTGGCCATGTACCGCGACCAGCCGCATCACCACGTCGAGGAGCTGCTTAATGCGCTGCAATGGCCCGACCATCCGCTGGGCCGGCCGCTCATGGGCACGGAGGCGACGCTGCCCCGGCTCACGCGGGAGCGGTTGCTGGCCTTCCGGCGCCAGCACCACGTGGCGCCGGCCATCGTGATCGCGGCGGCGGGCGGGTGCGAGCCGGGTGAGTGCCGCCGCGCGGTGGAACGTTGGGTGAAGCATTTCCAGCCCGCGCCGCGGCCGGGCTTCGAACCGGTGCGCCACCTGCCCCGCGGACCGGTCGTGAAATTGGAGCGCCGGCGCATCGAGCAGACGCAACTGGCCCTGGGCGTGCGGACGTGCTCGCGCCACGACCCGCGGCGTTACGCGCTGCGGCTGCTGAACGTGTTGCTCGGCGAGAACGCCAGTTCGCGGCTCTTCCAGACCTTGCGCGAGGAACGCGGCATCACCTACCACGTGGCCAGTTCGCTGAGCTTCTTCCAGGACGCCGGCGACCTCGTGATCGCCGCCGGTCTTGAACCGGGCCGGTTCGAAACGGCGCTCAAGCTCATCGTCGCGGAATTGCGCCGGCTCAAGGCGCGCGCGCCCGGCCCGGCGGAGATGCGCCGCGCCCGCGAGTACGTGGCGGGCCAGATGGACCTCAGCCTCGAAAACAGCGAGAACCAGATGATGTGGCTGGGCGAGCAATGGCTGGGCTACGGCCGCCTGTTCCCGCGGGACGCGATCCAGCGCGAGTTGTTGCGCGTGACGGCGGCGGAGGTGCGCGCGGCGGCCGCGGACTTCTTCCAGCCGGAACGGGTTAACCTCGCGCTCGTGGGGCCGCACCGCGACACCGCCGGCGCGCACCGCATCCTGGCACGGCTCTGACGGAGCTTCCCGGCTCCGCGGCCGGCACGAAACCGGGCAGCCGGGAAGCCGGTGATCAAAAGCCTCGCGTCTGCTGAAACGCGAGCAGGAGCGGGAGCGGGAGCAAGAGCCGGATTAGGAGCAGGTCCGCGATCAGGAGAAGGAGCGGCACGACACCTAAAAACCCGGTTGACGGGCCGGGGCGGCGCGCCTACCTTGCGCGCGCATGAACGGATTCGCGAAGCTCGACCTGCTGAATGGCGCGCTGCTGCTGGGCAGCGCGGCGGTCGGGCCTTGACGCGAATCCGCGGACTTTCACGGCCCCACCGCCACCGTGGCGGTGGGGCCTTCGTGTTTCGGGAGGCCGGCGCCGCCAGGGTCGCGCGCGGCGGGTGCCGCCGGCGGCCGTGATCCCCGCAAACCGGTGAACCAACAAACACAGTCAGACCATGAAGCCAGAACGCATCGTCATCTTCGACACCACACTCCGCGACGGCGAGCAATGCCCCGGCGCCTCGATGAACCTCCGCGAGAAGCTGGAGGTGGCCCGCCAGCTTGCCCGCCTGCGGGTGGACGTGATCGAGGCGGGGTTCCCGGTCATCAGCGAGGGCGACTTCGCGGCCGTGCAGACCATCGCCCGCCAGGTGCGCGGCCCCCGCATCGCCGGGCTGGCCCGCTGCGTGCCGAAGGACATTGACGCCGCGGGCGCCGCGGTGAAGCCCGCCGGCCGGCGCGCCCGCATCCACGTCTTCCTCGCCACGTCGAAAATCCACCGCGAGTTCAAGCTCGGCAAGGCGCAGGACGAAATCCTCCGCCTGGCCGTCGAGGGCGTGCAACGCGCCCGGAGCCACGTCGAGGACGTGGAGTTCTCGCCGGAGGATGGTTCGCGCACCGAGCCGGAGTTCCTCATCGAGGTGTGCAAGGCGGTGGTCGCCGCCGGCGCCCGCACCGTGAACATCCCGGACACCGTGGGCTGGGCGGTGCCGGACCAGTTCGGTGCGCTCATCCAGCGGCTGCACGACGCCGTGCCGGAGTTCCAGTCCGGCCAGGCCGTCATCAGCGTTCACTGCCACAACGACCTCGGGCTGGCCGTGGCCAACTCGCTCGCGGCTGTGCGCGCGGGCGCCCGGCAGATCGAATGCACCGTCAACGGCATTGGCGAGCGCGCCGGCAACGCCTCGCTCGAGGAGGTCGTCATGGCCTTGCGCACGCGCCGGGACTTCTTCCGCAAGGCGACCTGCGACGTGAACACCCGCGAGATCGTCAAGGCCTCGCGGCTGGTTTCCCGGATGAGCGGGCTGCTGGTGCAGCGCAACAAGGCCATCGTGGGCGAAAACGCCTTCGCCCACAGCGCCGGCATCCACCAGGACGGCATCCTCAAGAAGCGCGAGACCTACGAGATCATGGACCCGCGCGAGGTGGGCTGGGGCCAGACCGAGCTGCCGTTGACCAAGCACAGCGGCCGCGCCGCGGTGGCCGCGCGGCTGCGGCATCTGGGCTACACGTTGAGCGAGGCGGACCTCAACGCGCTGTTCGTCCGCTTCAAGCAGATCGGCGACAAGAAGAAGTTCGTGTACGACGACGACCTCACCACGCTCGTCGAGGGCCTCATCACCGAGGTGCCGGAGACGTGGTCGCTGGACTACCTGCACGTGACCAGCGGCAACCAGACCGTGCCCACCGCCACGGTGCGGCTCCGCAAGACCGGCGCGCGCAAAGGCGACGCCGCGGTGGTCCAGGATGCGAGCATCGGCGACGGCCCGGTGGACGCCGCGCTCAGGGCGATTGACCGGCTGACCGGCACGCAAGGCCGGCTGCTCGACTACGCGTTGCGGGCGGTGTCGCAGGGCATGGACGCACTGGGCGAAGTCACGGCCAAGGTGGACTTCGGCGACAGCGAGCCGGTAGTGGGCAAGGGCGCGAGCACGGACGTGATCGAGGCCAGCGCACGCGCCTACCTGAACGCGGTCAACCGCCACCTGAACCAGCGGCCCAAGGCCGGGCGCGGCAACGGGCGCCAGCCTTGAACGAGGCGTCGCTCGGGCTGGCCCCCCTCCGGGGTATGGACTTCAACCGCCCGCCGGCCGGTCTCCGTGCTCCAGCAGCGCGCCGGCGGGCAGCCAGTCCGCCAACGCGGCAAAGCGCAGACTGCGGGTGGTGACGCGCAAGGCGTCGAAGCCGAAGCACGCCATCACCGCGTCGTAGATCAGCACGCCGGTGAGAATCACGTCCGCGCGTTCGGGCGGCAGGCCGGGAATCCCCCGGCGCCGGGCCGCGGGCAATGACCACAACTGCGCGAGCCGTTCCGCCACGTCGTCGCGGGTGAGCACATGGCCATCCACGGCGTCGCGGTCGAAACGAGTCAGGCTCAGCGCCATCATGGCCAGGATGGTGGCGGTGCCGCCGGTGCCCACCAGGCGGACGGCCGCCGCGCCGAACTCGGCCAAGCTCGGTCGCAACGCGGGAGCCAGCGCCGTTTCGAGCGCGATGGCCACGGCGCGCTGGCCGCGGGTCAGGTCCGTCGCAGCCGGCGGATCCGCGGGGGCGAGTTCCTCCAGGAGCCGCACCGCGCCCAGCCGGTGGCTTTGGCGGAGGCGCACTTCGTGGCCGCGACCCAGCACGAACTCGGTGCTGCCGCCGCCCACATCGAGCAGCAGCACGGCTTGATCGCGCAAGCGCGGATCAGACATCACACCCGCGAAGCCCCAGCGGGCTTCCTGTTCACCGGTGATGATCTCGACCTCGAGCCCGGCGGCGGCCCGCACCGCTTCAACCAAGGTCTCCGCATTGGCGGCCTCGCGGGCGGCGCTGGTGGCGATGGCGCGGACGGCGCCGGCGCCGTGTTCGCGGGCCAGGGCGTGAAACGCCGCCACGGCCTGGGCGGTCGCGGCCACCGGTTCCGGCAGGAGGCGATGCCGCGTGTAGAGCCCGCGGCCCAGGCGGGTCTGACGGCTTTGCTCCAGCACGGGCGTGACAACGTCGCCGGTGACATCGCCGACCAGCAGTTTCACCGAATTGGTGCCGATGTCCACCACGGCGCGGCGCGCGGGCGGGGCGGCGGGCTCGTTCGGCACCGGAGGCACGCCGGCTACTTTTGGGTCTCGCGGCGGGCAAGGACCGCGCCGCCGGTGATGCCGGCTTCGTCGCCGAGTTTGCTCGCCAGGATTTCGATGCCGCTGGCGGTGCCGTTCATGGCGTAGTCGCGCGCCGTCTCGATGATGATGGCGAGCATGTCGTCCTGGAGGGCGTCAATGACGCCGCCGCCCACGACGATCACCTCGGGGTTGAGGAGGTTGATGACGTTGGCGACCGCGATGCCGGTGTACTCGGCGGCTTCCTCGACCACCTTCTCGACGAGCTTGTCGCCGCGTTTGAGCGCCTTGCGGAGGTCGCCGCTGCGGAGGTCGTCCAGGTCGGAGCCCAGCATCTCGGTGAGCACGGTCTTCTGGCCGTCCTTCACGGCAGCCTCGATGCGCTTGAGGATGGCGGTGCGGCTGGCGAGCGCCTCGAAGCAGCCCTTGTTGCCGCAGCCGCACTTGGGGCCGCCCACCTCGAGCACCATGTGGCCGATCTCGCCGGCGGTGCGGTTGAAGCCGCTGAAGAGCCGGCCGTCCAGGATGATTCCGGCGCCGATGCCGGTGCCCAGGAAGATGCCCACCATGTGGCGGGGCTTGCCCTTGAGCTCCTTTTCATGCACGCCCAGGGTCTGCATGTTGCAGTCGTTCTCGACAAAGACCGGGAAATCCAGGCGCTTTTCCAGCTCTTTCTTGAGCGGGAAATTCTTCCACACCAGGTTGGGGGCGAAGATCACCGTGCCGGTCTCGGGATCGCAGGCGCCGGGCGCGCCGATGCCCACGCCGCGGATTTGCCGGGGGTGGAGGTCGCACTCGTCAATCGCCTCGAGCACGGTGGCCGCCACGCGGTCCACCACGGCGTCCGCGCCCCGGTCGGCCTTGGTGCTCTTCTTGGCGCGGCCGAGGCATTCAAGTTTGTCGTCGAACACGCCGGCGAGAATCTTGGTGCCGCCCAGATCCACACCCATCACGTAGTCTTTGCTGCCGTCGGCCATAGCGGTTGGGGTTGTTGCCGGGGGTCAGCCGGCCAGGAGGCTTTCGATTTTCTGCCGCAGTTCCGCGTTGATTTCCCCGACGGAGCGGTTGCCGTCCACGATCGTGAAATTGTAGATCTTCTGGAGGCGCTGGAACTGGTCGGCCATGCGCTGCTGGTAGCGAATGAAGCTGTCGAACATGTCGCGCGCCAGCCCCAGGTCCATGCCGCTCTCCCAGTAATCCAGCGCGTGGCTCTTGGCAAAGGTGCGCTGGACCAGCTCCTCCGGCGACACCTGGAGGTAGAACACCGCGTCAGGCACCAAGGCGATGTCGAAGAGATTCCGCAGCCAAGCCTCGTCAAAGCCGCGGACGAGGTTGCGGGCCATCAAGGTGTAGATGTACCGGTCGGCGAGCACCATGAAGCCGGACTTCAGCGCGGGGAGCATCACGTTTTCAAGCTGGTCCGCGAAATCCGTGGCGTAAAAGAGGCTGAGCGTCGTCCGGCTGAGGATGTTGCCCTGCTGGGCGCGCTCGAGCTCCGCGGACACCAGCGTGGAGCGCTTCAAGCCCACCTGCACGGTGGGATGCCCCCGCCCTTCCAGCCATTGCACCAGGCGCGCGATCTGGGTCGAGCGCCCCGAGCCGTCCGCGCCTTCCACCACGATCAACCGGCCGGTGAGCGTCCGCGGGTCCACGCCGGGGATGCCGCGCCCGTAAAAGCGCTTCGGCTGCGGTGCCGGCACCCACACGTCCAGTCCTTGAAGCTGGCGCCGGGGCGCGGGCCGGGAACGGGGGGATCGGGCGGTCGCTTTGGGCATGGCGGTCAGTCGCGCGCGGTGGCGGCGAATTGCTCAAAGGGGATGCGGTCGGCTACGATCTGGCGCACCACGCGTTGCTTGGCCTCGACCGGCTGGTTGGCGTCCAGCTCGTGGAACTTGAACTCCGTGGACATCGCCAGGTACTGCTCGAGCAGGCGGCCCTGGAAGATGCGGTAGCTTTCCACCGGGTCCGGCGAGAGATGCAGGTCCATGCCGGCCTCGAAGTACTTCAACTCCTCGCGGCCGTTCAGGATGCGGCGCAGCGAGACCTCGAGGTGCGCTTTGAAGAAGAACACCAGGTCCGGCAGCGCCGCGAAGCTGTACAGCCCGCGCACCCAGCCCGGCGGACAGCCCCGCACCACGTCGCGGGCGAAGGCGGTGAAGATGTACCGGTCGCAGAGCACCAGGTAGCCGGCGCGCAGCAACGGCAGGAGCTGCCGCTCGTAGCGGTCCGCGAAGTCCGTGGCGTGGATCAGGCTGAAGGTGGTGGGGGTGAGCAGGTGGGTCTTCTTGCCGCGCGAGGTCGCGCTCTTGACCAGCTCGGAGGAATTCCACTCGCTGAGAAACACCTTGAGGCCCAGTTGCTCCAGCCAGCGCTGCAACAAGTGGACCTGCGTGGACTTCCCCGAGCCGTCAATGCCCTCGACGGCGATCAAGCGCCCCGGAAAACCCAGCTCGGCAAACGTCTTCATCCGCGTCCACCGCAGGCTACGACCTGCCCGGCGGCTGACAACTGTTTTTGCGGTCCACCGCCGGTCCAGCCCCACCAAGTGCCTCCCGGAGCGCGGCCGCAACACCTTTGCCAGGCGGCGGAAGTGGGAAATCCGAAAACCGAAGTCGGCCATAGCACAGTGCGTCCCGCCTGCTCAACTTCAGTTTTGGGGTAAAAACATGAAAGCCGCCGCTCGGCAAGCGACGGCATTCAGGAAAACCGGACGTGCTTCCGGATCGGCGGCGGGGCCGCTTCAGAATGTGTACCCGACGCCGGCCACGAGCTTGAAGTCGTTCTCGGTGCGGCCGGGGGCCGGTTCGCTGCGGTACGTGTCGCTCGCGACCAGCCGCAGGTCGAGCGATTCGGTGATCTTGGTGGCGATGCCGATCTCCGCGGTGAGCAGGTAATCGGACCATTCGTCAATCCGCGGGGCGAAATCGAGGCTCTGCCACAGCCGGGCGTTCTTGGTGATCTGCCAGTTGAACTTCTCCCCGAAGCGGATAGTCGCGTAATCGTCCTCGTCCTGGTTGTGGAACTTCTCCAGGACGTAGCCGGGGCCGACTTCGGCGCTGAGCGTGATCTTGTCCGTCTTGATCAAATAATAGCCGGCGCCGGCGCTGAACGTGATGCGGTAGGCGATGTCGGCCACGTCATCGTGCAGCGCGTCCACGCGGGCAAACCCGTACAGCCGCTCGGTGAACAGCCGGTTGTACTGGATGAAGCCGGTCGCCGAGGAGGCGGTGGTTTCGTCCTCGGTCTCGCCGTAAGTCAGGCCGGCCCCGAGGAGGAGTTCATTTTCGGCCCATTTGCGCTCGGAATTGATCGTGGCGGTGACGTTGGCGGTGTCGCTGTTGCCGCGGGTCATGCTGGCACCCAGCGAGGCGGTCGTTTTCCACGTGCTCTTGGGAGCGTCGGCCTGCTGTGCGAGCGCGGAGAACGCGAGGCCCGCCAAACTGAAGGCGGCCAGGGTGGTGGGGGTCACAACGGACGGAGGGACGGATGTCATCATTGATGGTGGTGCTACGGTTGTTCTGGTTTTCTGCGCTGGTCAGGCCGTTGGATTACGCGACGGCCGTTCCGACTGGTTTTGCTCCCGGCCCAGGCGGTGTCGCTAACGCCGCGCAAGGGCATATAGACCCGGCCCCGCGCTGTCAAGCAGCCAGCAGTCGCGGCCGCTGCCGGGGCGCATCCCATTTGTGCCGGCAGCGGGTGAGCCGTAGTGATCCAGGCGACCCCGCCTGGGGCCGTGCCGCGGGCAACCCGCCCGCGGTGGCCGCAGTCTGACGACCGCAGCCCCGAAAGGCAGGGCTCGATGGAATCTCGCCCCACCCCGCCGAGGCCGGAACCGCACACAAGTCAAATGCGCCTCCGCTCCGGGCCGTGTGCTGCGCGTGCCGGTCGCGCTTTCCAAGCCACGTCGCCAGCCTTTTCACGAAGGAGAACCCGGCAACCGGACCGGCGCGCGCGAACACGGCAATTAATGTCAATTCTTTCACAATTGGCGGGAAGTCGCCCCGGCGACCCGCCCGGATACTGCCTTTCAATTTGTGAGGCAGCCGATGCATGCCAATCCGCCGGTGAGCCCGCGGGCTCCGCACGCCGCTCCAGAGCCGGCGCGCCACCCGCCCGCCGCCACGGCGCCGCTCTCCCCCGACCCCGCTTCGCCGGGCGCCGGCCCTTGGGAGACCGACTTCGGGTACACCCGGAACTTCCTGGACAACCGCTTCGTGTACGTGGTGGTGTCACCCCGGGCGCACGGTCTTTCGGTGGGCATCAACATGAACCCGGACAAGCGGTGCAACTTCGACTGCGTGTACTGCGAGGTGAACCGCCAGCTCCCGCCGCGGGAGACCGTCCTGGACGTGCCGGTTATGATCCGGGAGCTCACACACACCCTGGCGTTGGTGCGCGACGGGAGGTTGCACACCATGCCCGGATTCCGGGCCCTCTCCACCGAGTTGCTGCAATTGCGGCACGTCGCGCTCAGCGGCGATGGCGAACCCACGCTCTGCCCCAATTTCAACGAGGCCTTGCAGGCGGTCCTGCACGTGCGTGCGCTGGGTGAGTTTCCGTTTTTCCGGGTGGTGCTGGTGTCCAACGCCACCGGGCTGGACAACCCCGAGGTGCAGGCCGGGCTCCAGGCGTTTACCCCGCAGGACGAGGTCTGGCTCAAGCTCGACGGCGGCACCCGTGAATACATCGAGCGCATTGACCGGCCCGCCGTGCCGCTGGACATGGTGCTGGCCAACATCCTGGCCTTGGGCCGGCAGCGCCCGATTGTCATCCAAAGCCTCTTCTGCAACTTCCGCGGGCAGGAGCCGTCCGAGGCGGAGATCGAGGCCTACGTGGCGCGCCTGCGCGAGCTGCGCGACGCCGGCGCCATGATCGCGCTCGTGCAGGTCTATTCGTCCATGCGGCCCACCCTGCACCCGGAATGCCGGCACCTGCCGTTGAAGACGTTGTCCCGCATCGCGCACGCCGTCCGTGACGGCACCGGCTTGCGCGTGGAAGTGTTCTGACGCGCCGCCCGCCGGATCGGCCCGGCGGCGCAGTTCCCCGCCAAACGGCAGTCCGCGCGCCGCCTTTCCACACTTGCATCGCCCGTTGGAGTGACCATTATTTGCCCTGTGACCGGTCAACTATTGTGCGGGAACCAGCGGGGCGGGGTGTATCCAGGCACCAGAGGGGACATCACCCGTGCCGCGCACCCGGTCCCCGCCCCGACCGTGCCGTGACAGGCATGAATACCAACCCTGGCAAGAGCATGATTGATGCGTTGGCGGCTTCCAAGCTCTACCAGGATTACTGTCGCGCGTTCAACGACCTCACCGGGCTGCCCCTGACCCTGCGCCCCGTCGAGTCCTGGCAACTGCCGTACCGCGGCAAGCGCAACGAAAACGCGTACTGCGCGATGATGGCCATGAAAAGCAGCACGTGCGCCTCGTGCCTGCAAACCCAGCAGCGTCTCTCCGAAACGGCCTCCGAGACGCCCCAGACCGTGACGTGCGCCTCGGGGCTGTCGGAAACCGCGGTGCCGGTGCGCCTCGGCGAGAAGCTCGTCGGCTTCCTCCAGACCGGCCAGGTGTTCCGCCGCAAGCCCTCCGCCGCGCAATTCGAGCGGCTGGCGCGGCAGGTCGAGAACCTGGGGCCGGCGGTGTCCGCCAGGCAGTTGCGCGAGGCCTATTTTCACACCCGGGTGCTTTCCCCGAAGGAGCACGACGCGGTGGTGCGGATGTTGTCCGTGTTTGCCCAGCACCTGGCGGTGGTGAGCAATCAACTGGTCGTCCGCCAGGAGCATCCCGAGCCGCCCATGGTCACCCGGGCCAAGGAATACATCGAGGATCACCAGTCCGAGGATCTGTCGCTCACCGAGGTGGCCCGCGCCGTGAACGCGAGCACGTTTTACTTTTGCAAGGTGTTCAAGAAGGCCACCGGCATCAACTTCACCGACTACGTCTCGCGCGTGCGCATCGAAAAGGCCAAGAACCTCGCGCTCAATCCCAACTTGCGGATCAGCGAAATCGCCTTCGAGGTCGGCTTCCAGTCGCTCACCCATTTCAACCGGGTCTTCAAGAAGATCACCGGCATGTCGCCCACCGCCTACCGGGCACAACTGCCCAGCACTTGAGCGCGGGCGCCGCTCACCGCACGCGCGACACCGTCCCGTCCGGCTGCACCAACACCTCGCGCGCGTCCGCCGGCAAAGGCAGTTCCTGCGTCCGGCCCCCCGGCCAGCGAATCCATATCTGCGTGGGCGGCGCCGGCGTGGCGAGCACCAGCGTGGCGCTGTTCTGCGACCAGTACCCCGACCCGGCTTGCGCTTCGCGCAACGGCCCCCAGTCCTTGCCCGCCTTCAGCCGCACCGCCGCGCCGACGCCGTGCGGGTTGCCGGGCGGCCCCGCCACGCGCACGCGCAGGCCGGGACGCGCGCTGGCGTTTTGCAGCAAGACGGTGGCGTTCGCGTTCTGGCTGACCGCCAGGTCCAGCCGGCCGTCGCCGTCGAAGTCCGCCGCCGCGCACCCGCGCTGTTCCCCGTAAATCCGGACGCCGCTCTCCTGACCCGGCACGGAACGGAACCCGCCCTGCCCGTCGCCCAGCAACAACAGCCCCCGGCCGGCGTCCTGGCGCCATTCATCGGGATTCACCGCGAAGAAGTTCTGGCTCAGGAACACGTCTTCGCGCCCGTCGCCCTCGAAGTCCGCGACGCACACGCCGAAGGCCGGGGCCCACCGGGCTTCAGGCGGGAGCGGCCGCAACTCGAAAGCCTCTCCGCGGTTCAGCAGGAGCATGCTGCGCCGTTCCACCACCGAAACCACGGCCAGGTCCGCGAGATGGTCGCCGTAAAGCTCGCGCACGCTGGCCCGGCCGTACGCCTCGAAACTGGCCACGCGCGCCTGGATGAGCGGGATTGCCTCGCGCACCGGCCGCAGCCCCCGCATGGGCACTTCCTGGCCGTTCGCCGGGTTGATGTACGTCTCGATCACGTCGAACAGGCCGTTTTCGTCCAGGTCGCCGTAATGAATCCGCACCGGCTGGTCAAGCGTGGGCCGGTACCGGCTGTTGCAGCCCCAGTTGGCGGCAACGATGTCCGGCCGGCCGTCGCCGTCCACGTCGCCCGTGGCCACGCCGGTCCACCAGCCCGTCCAGGCGCTCAGCCGCGGACCCGCAGCGGGCTGGGCGGCCTCGCCGCGCACTGAAGGATCCCAAGGCACGAGCTGGCCGCCGTCGTTGCGGAAAATGCGCAGCGGACCCCAGTCGCACGCCAGAACCAAATCCGGCGCGCCGTCGCTGTTGAGGTCGCTGAACACCGCGCCGCTCACCAGGCCCAGCTTCTCGAATCGCTGCGCGGGCACCAGCCGCGGACCGTCCTTGCGCAGCAACACCGAATCCGCCGGCTCCGGATAGCGCCCGGGCACCGCCCGCCCGCCGAGGAACACGTCCAGGTCGCCATCGCCGTCCACGTCCGCCGCGGCGAGCGGCCCGGTGCTGGACAGCCGGCCCAGCACGGCCTCGCCGCTGACCCCGGCCTGCAGGTCAAACACGCGCAAGGCGCCGCCGCTGGTAAGGCCGTCCTCGTAATTGCTCGCGCCGACCAGCAACGCGGAATCGAAGGCCAGCACGGTGGTCTGGTCCCGCGCGTTGGGTTTGTTGAGGGGCGCGTTCGTGCGGGCGACAAAGCCCTGACCCGCCTGGTTGAGAAACACACCCAACGCGCCGCCGCGGCCGCCGGCGACGAGCAAATCGTCCCAGCCGTCGCCGTTCACGTCCGCCCAGCTCACGCCGGGACCAAGCTGGCTGAGCTTGCGGGGCAGCAGCGGCTGGCGCTGGAAATCATCGAACGGCTCCTCGACGTGCCGGTGCCCCAGCCAGGCGCTGCGGTCGGCGAACAGCGGGGCCTTCGCGGGCGGCGGCGCGGGCGGCGTCACCGGCCCGTCAGCGGGTTCAACAATTTCGTAAATGTGGTCCGGCTTGGCGTCGGCAACCCGGCTCCTCCGGCCGCCGCGCCAGATCACTTCAATGCTCAATTTCCCCGCCGGGCCGGCGGCAAACATCCGCGCCGGCTCGGCCCCGGACAGATACCGGCCGCCGCAGATGATTTCCTGGCGTTGCTCCGGCACGGGACCGCCGCGGACGATCACCTGCGCGCCGATGCCCTGGGTGTTGGGCGGCTGGCCGCGCAAGCGCACCAGCAGGCGCGGCGCGGTGGCCTCGTTCCGGCAGAGTTCGGCCACGCCGTTCAGGTTGTTCACCACCACGTCGAGGTCGCCGTCGTTGTCCAGATCGGCCAGCGCCACGGCGTTGCCCACGTCCGGGAAGTCGAACCCCCAGGCGGCGCTTACGTCCTCGAAGCCCAGGTCGCCGCGGTTGCGGAAGACCACGTTCGGGATGGCATAGCGCGGGAACATCGTGCGCAGCCGCTGCAGCTCGTGGTTGGACATCACCCGCTGCGTCTTGAGCGTCTCGGCCTGCTCGATGATGTCTGTGTTCATCATCTGCAACTCGTGGCCGGTGGTGATCAACAGGTCCTCGTAGCCGTCCAGATCCACGTCGAGGAAGTTCGGCGACCACGTCCACTCGGACGCCTCCACACCGGCGAACTGCGACAGCTCGGCGAAGGTGAGGTCCCCGCGGTTCACCAGCAGCGTGTTGTGCGAGTACTGCGGGCGGTTCTCGATCAGGCCGGGCGGGAGATGCACCGGCTGGATTTCGCCGTTTTCGAGCATCCGCCTGGCGTGGTCGCGGCTGAGCATGTCCGAGACAAAGAAGTCCAGGTGCCCGTCGCGGTTGATGTCCGCGAAATCCACACCCATCGAGAAAATGCTCGTCTGGCGCAAGGCCAGCCGCGGCAGCGCGCGGAACCGGCCGCGGCCGTCGTTGAGCCAGATGCGGTCCGGCGCGTCGAAATCATTGCAGACGTAAAGGTCCGGCGCGCCGTCGGCGTTGAGGTCGCGGAACGTTGCCGTGAGGCCCCAATCGTACAACGGCGCGCCCGGCGGCCGGCCGTCCTCGTCCACAAACGCGCCGCCAGTGAACGGCACCAGCGTGAAGCCGCCCCGGCCGTCGTTGAGGTACAGCACGTCGGGCTCGCCGTTCTCCACGATGCGGCCCTCGCGCGTGGCGGTGAACCGCCCCACCAGGTCCGCCTCGGTGACGGGCCGGTCGTTCACCGCCACCACCTCGACCCCACCCTCGACCTCGCGCAGGCGCATCCGCGTGTTCGGCATGTCGCGGATGGTCGTGGTGCGGTAGTTCGAGACGTACAAATCCAGGTCGCCGTCGCCGTCCACATCGGCCAGCGCGGCGGTCATGCCGGCGCGCAGGTAATTGAGCGGGGCGTCCGGCGCACGCAGTTCAAACCGCCCGCGGCCGTCGTTGACCAAGAGGAACGTGCCGTTGCCGACCGAATTGACCACCAGGTCCAGGTCGCCGTCGCCGTCGAGGTCCGCAAACGTGACGCCGCTGCAACTTTTGCCCGGCAGGGCCACGCCGGCGCGCTCGGTCACGTCCTCGAAGCGCCAGCCGCCTAGGTTGCGGTACAGCGCGTTCGGCCGGTCAATGCCAGCAAAGAACAGATCGCACCAGCCATCGCTGTCGAAGTCTCCGGCGGCGACGCCTGCGCCGTTGAGGTAAATCTGGTTGGTGACGTAGCGCGACTGGGCGAGGTGGTTTGTGAAGGTCACGCCCGTCTGCGCCGGCGCCAGCAAGGTGAAGCCCACCGGGCGCGCGCCGGGCGCAGGCCGGACGGGCGCGGCGCGATGCCCCAGCCCTTCGCGCCACGACAAGCCATCCGCCGCGAGCAGCGTCAGCGAAGCGAGCGTCGCACCCAGCACGGTGAGTCGGGCAAACATGCGCGCCCCCACAAACCGGGGCGGGCGCGGTTTGTCAACTGCGTTCCCGGAAAAAGCGGCTCAAGGTGGGTCGCTCCTCGCTGAGGGGCGACATCTCCGGCCTCTAAGCCAGAGGCTGGCTACCTTCCGCGCCTAAACAAAAAGGGCCGGGCTTGCGCCCGGCCCTTGTGATTCGTTCAGACTTGCCGGCTTACTGCCGAACGCGGCCAAAGAGCATGGCCTGGTCTGCTGTGAACGTGTACGGGCTGGTGGCACCGGGCACGTCCTGCCACGGTCCGAGCACGGTGGGGGCCGCTTGCAACGTCCCGCCGCCGGTCCACGTCACCGTGATGGTGCCGTTGGCGTTCCTCACGATGCTTTGGAATTTGGGCGGTTCCACCGGGCCGCCCGCGGGCACCAGGAGCATGAAGTCCCAGTCACCGCTGCTGGCGGCGTAGCGCAAGGTGGTCTGCCCACCGAGCGGCAGTTCCACCAGGTTGCCGTCCGGCGCGGTCTTGAGCGGGACGAGGGCGTTGTTGCCCCAGCCACCGGTGCCCGTCGCGTTGAACACGCCGAGGTCGGTGGCCGTGCCGCCGGTCACCCGTTGCAGGGTGGCCGCCAACTGGCCCGGGTTGCTCTCGCCGTGCGAGATCGCCGCATAGACGTTGTAGGTCCCTTCGGGGATGGTGCGGGTGTAATCGTACCACTGGCCGCCGCCGATCCACCCCAGCTTGAAGTTGACCTTGATGTCGCCCACACCGCGCGTGCGGTCGCCCGTGCGGTCCATCGAGACCCGCGGGTTCACGCCGAAGCGGTAGAGCGGCGAAGACGCTGAGTCGTCGCGCTGGTAGTCCTGGCCTACCACCGCCGTCAGGCCGGCATAAGCGCCGCCGCCGTAAGGCATCTGGCTGGCCTCGGCCCGGCCGGCGCCGTCCTGGTCGAAGTCCTCGGCCTCGATGAAGAAGGTCGGGGTTCGCATGGCGCCGGTGGTCCGGAAGGACCAGCTCACGGTGCGGTCGCCGAAGGTGACGCTCACCGGGTGCAACCCGTCAGCCCACGGGGTCGTGGGCGCGTATTCCACATGCACTTCGCCGGCGTTCTTGGACACTGTCGGGGTCACCGGATTGCCGTCCACGGTCATGGTGACCGCGTTCGGGTCCAGGGTGGCCGTGCCTTCCACCAAGTGGAGCATCACCTTGGCGTCGGCGCCGGCGCGCGCCTGGCTGGCCGCGGAGGTGCGGTCCCGGCCGGGGGCGAACCACTTGACGTACGGTGAGCCCGGGGTGCCGAGCGGATACCGGTAAGCTCGGATGGCGCCCGTCACCTGGGTGTCATTGATGAGCTTGGCTGCGGTGACGTAGCCCGTGTTCGGATCGAAGTCCCGCGAACTCCACTCCACGCTGGAGCCGCCGCCGCCTTCGTACCAGATCAGGCGGGCCGGATAGAGGCCCGCCTGCTTGATCTCGAAGTAGTAGGTGGTGCCCGAGGTGATCGCCGTGCCAGCGCCGCGGCCGCCGTCGAACACGCCGATCATGACCGGCAGTGTCCACCACTCGGCCGGGTTGCCGATGTAGTTGGCGAAACCGTCGTCGCTGGTGACGTTGAACGCGTACGTGCCCGGCTGGAGGTCCAGCACGGTCAGGATTTCCTGTGAGTAGCCGTCCGTGCCGTTGTCCGGGAAGCCGGTGGAGGGCGGGAAGCCCGCGCCCGCGGGATCAATGCCCGGGATGCCCGGCACCGGGTAGTTGGGATAGCCGTTGCCATCGGTGAAATACCCGACGTCGCCGGTGCTGTAATAGTTGATGACGTCCGTCTCGACGTAATACCCCTGCGGGCCGGTGAACTGCGAGAGGTCGGCCGTGTTGGGCAGACCCAGCAGGCCGTTGATCTGGCTTTCCGCCGAGTAGGTGTTGTTGCCGCGGGTGCCCAGGTCCTGGTAGTTGGCGTTCTGGACGGTCTTCACGAGGAAGCCGCGGTTGGCCGTGTTCACGGCCGAAGCCGGGAGCGCGAGGCTGGGCGGCACAATCACGCCGCCCACCACCGTGAAGGTGTTGCTGGCGTCGTAATTCAGGTTGCCCGCCGTGAACTGGATCCGGACCTCATGGGTCGAGCCGAACGGCAGGTTGCCGGGCGGATCGAACGTGACGGTGGTCGTGCTGCCCACCTTGTTCTTGGTGGCGGCGACTTCCGTCCCGTTGAGGAGCATCTTGATCGAGTTCTGGTCCACCGGGGACGCGCCGTCCTCGATCTTGGCGATGAGCGAAGTGGTGGGCACGTACGGGTTGCCGGAGTTGCGGAACGGGTGGATGAAGCTCACCGTCGCCGGGCCGGCGGCCGTGCGCGCGCGGTAGGTCTTGATCGAATCCGCCGCGGAGGAGTTGAGCAACTGCCGCGAGGTCTGGGCCGGCACCTGCTGGCGGCCGGACCACTCGAGGTTCGCGCCGCCGCCGCCCTCGAACCACACCGTGCGCAGCGCGTAATAGCCCGCCGCCGGCACATACAACGTGCTCAACGTGTCGGAGGCGCCGCGGCCCACGTCGGCGTTGCCGACGACGAGCGAACTGAGCACCTCGTTCACGCCGCTGTGGAGCGTGGTGCGGAAGCCGTCATCGCTGTTGAAGATCAGTTCGTACACGCCCGCCTGCGGGAAGTGAACGTACGTGGTGATCTCGGCCGCGATGTTGTCGGTGTAAACCGAGCCGTCGGGGTTGACCTCCGTGGCGCTGGGGATGCCGGGGATGTTGTCATCCGGCCAGCCGTTGTTTTCCTGGAACACGCCGTTCTGGCCCGGCACGCCCGAGGCTTCCATCTGGCTGTAGTTGATGACTTCCGTTTCGGTGAACACGCCGCCGGTGGCGCCGGTCAGGTCGGCCACGTTGGCGCCGCGCAGGCCCTGGAGCTGTTGCTCGGCCCGGGCGACGGTGTTTTCCTGACCACGGCTCGCCGTTTGATGCACCCGGAAGTTGAAGCCGCGCTGGGCGGTGTTCACGTCAGCGATGGCCCAATCAGCCGGCACGGTCACGTAAGCAGGCACCGTGAACTTCACTTCCTTGCTTTCCTGCTGCCCGCGGGTGTCCTTGGCGGTCACGAGCACCGTGTGCTCGCTGCCCGGCACCAGCGGCTTGGTGATGTCATACCAGCCCACCGTGGTGACGATGTCGGTTTTGGATGACTGGAGCACCGGCACGTCCACGCCGTCGAGCTTGAGGGTGACGGTGGCCGGATCGAGCACCGCCGGACCGGAGTCAATGATCTGCACACGGAAGCCGACGGGAAGGCCCGTGGCGGTGCCGATGATGACGGTATCCGCCGGCACGGTGGTCAGCACGATGTTGTCCACGTGGTGGACTTCCCACGCGCCGCCGGTGCGGCCGGCGAACACGATGCGGCCCGGGCTGGGCGCGAAGGTCACCGGGAGGCCGCCCGCCGGGGTCAGTTCGACGCCCTTCCAAGTGATCTTCACCTTGGCGTCCTCGGTGAGCTCGGCCTTGAATTTGTCCCAGCCGAGGTTCTTGATCCACAGCCCCCAGGTGGGATCGCCAAACGGCGGCTGGGCGGTGCCGGCGTCGTTGCCCGCGATGCCGTCACCGTTGAGGTCCTCATCCGAAAGCGCGCCGGTCTGCATGGACAGTTTGAAGTTGGCGTCCGTGCGGGCGAGGTTCCGGTAAGGCGCCTCGTTGTACTCGTACGCGCCGCCCTGCGCGCCCGGATTGGGCTCGTCAGGCGTGAACACGTTGTCGGGTTTCAGCGGCACCGGGAGCTGCGCGATCAATTTCGCATCCACGCGGATGCTGATGCCCACGACGTCCTGCACGCCGTTGATGGTGGCGCTCTGCCAGGTGTCGAAGCCGATCGCCAGACCGGTGGAGACGCCTTCCTCGGGCAGACCGCCGCCGGTGCCGTCGCCGGAATCGCTGTCCGCGCCCGTGCCGTTCTCGTTGTCCGTGCCGGCGTACGGGGTGGCCTGGCGCAGGTTCTCGATGTTCGAGATGATGGGATCGGTGTTGCGGGCGTAGTTGAGGCTGAAGCCGTCCGCCGGCTGGGCCGTGCCGCCGCCGATGCGGAGGTCGCACTCGAAGGTGAAGGCCTTCACGACGAGGCCCGGTTCGAGGTCCTTGAACAGGATGCCGCCACGTTGGCCGCCGCGGGAGTCGGTGATGGACAGGTAGCCGTCGCCGTTGGCGCCGGACGCGCCGCCATCGGCCCGCCATTCGGACTGGTCCGTGGTGACGACAATCCCGCCGGCCTCAGGGTCGGTGTTGAAGTTGAGGGTCACGGTGCCGGCGAGCGCCGCCAGAGCGGCACCCGAGCTCGCGACCATCAACCCCAAACGCCGGATTTTGCGCTGTTTCATTCGGGTCATAGGGGAGTTTTGGGTTTTAGGTCCGGGGTGGAAGCACCTCAGCCGCACCGCCTGTAACAGACGCGCCACGCCTCACCGGTCCCTTGCGGGACGGTCGGGCGGCAGGCGGCTGTGTTGCCTTCACCCATAGTGCAAACGCTTAACGAAGGAACAAAGAACACTCCGGCACGGCATCCGTCAACGCAAATGTGATGGGAAAATTTGGCGTGCAAAAATTTGATGGCTGGACGGTTCCGGGACGGCCGAACGCGGAATGCGGAACGCTGGAGCGGGGTGCGAAGTGTTTGGCGCGTGGCGGGCGTCAGATGCCGGATGCTGGATGAAGGATTGGTTGTGTCGCGGCTCGGGGTGCCCCGACCACGGGAGGTAGTGGCGTGGGCGACCCGCCTGCGGCGCGCCGCGCCGCCGCTCAAAGCATCCGTGGCACCGTGCCGTCGGCGGGCGGCTGGGGGCGGAAGAGATTGCCCAGGCGCGGGCCTTCAGGGGGCCGGCTGACCGCCCAGAAATGGACCACCAGCCCCGCAAGGGTGAGCACGTTCATCAACTGGGAAAGGCCGTGCCAGAGGTTGAAGGAATGCTCGGCCGCCGCCCGCTGGGCCGGGGTGGAGTCGGGAGCGTAGCGGACGCGCTGCAGTTCGTGCATGTGCGGGGCGAGCCAGCCGCCGGCCAGCAGGCTGAACAGCAGCAGTACCGCCACGAGTCCCACGTGGAAGCGCCGGATCAGCCGGCCGGTGCGGATACATTCGATCAACAACAGCGTCAGGGCGATGCCACCACAGACCTGTTGCAGCGTGAAGAGCCGGGCGATGACCAGTTCAGCCACGCGGGCGCGGTGCGGTTTGGGCAGAAAGGCGGCCATCTCCGGACCGAAGAAGGCCGGACCGGCTCCCACAGTGAAAAACACCGTGGCCCCCAGCCAGATGGCGGCGTTGAGCAGGGCGACGAACCGGAGCGCGGCTTGCACGACGGGCGAGGCTAGGCCAACACTGCGCCGCCGCCAAGCGGGGAGTGATTTGGGACGGAGCGGTGGGCGCATCTCACTTTTAGCAGCCGGTGGAAAAGGCCGGACATCGCCGGGATGGCGGCAGCCATCCCGGGCTGCTAAAGGGCGGTATCCTGCCGCCCGGAATTTGCGGCGCAGAACACGCCCGCAGCGGGCCGCCCGCGCCCCAGCCGGGCCGGAAGCTCGGCTAGCCCGGCGCTACGGCAGGCTGAAAGCCGGCACCACTCGGAAGGCGGTACGGTCTGCATGAAATTGAGATGCGCCCGGGGCGGTTCCTCGAAGGCCCGGCACAACGCCGGCCGTTGAACCCGAAAACCGAAGTCGGCCGTGGCGCGGCGCGTCCTGTCTGCCCAACTTCGGTTTTCGGGTTGAAAGGCGGCAGGGGACTGCCGCGCCCACCGGCCTCAGCGCAACCGCTCGGCCAGGGCTTCGCCGAGCGCGACGGGTTCTTTCAAATCGCCGCGCACTTCGGCCCGCCGGGCCGCGCCGCTGCGGAACGAAATGCCCCGCAGCCAGAGCCTGCCCTCCCCCACCTGCGCGTAGGCGGCCACGGGACTCTGGCAGCCGCCGCCCAGCGCCCGCAGAAACGCCCGCTCGGCGGTCACGCACTGGAGCGTGTCGTGGTGGTTCAACCGCGCGCAGACCGGCTGCATCCGTTCGTCGCCGGCGCGGATTTCGACGCCAATGGCCGCCTGGCCCACGCACGGCAACATCTCCTCCACGTCCAGCCGCACCGCGAGCAGGCCTTCCGGCACCGCCGGCGGCGCGGAAATGCTGGCGGAGTCCAGCACCGGGCAGGCCAATTCGCCGTCTTCGCCGAGGCGCACGCCCAGCCGTTCCAATCCCGCGGCGGCCACCAAGGTGGCGTCCAGCTCCGGCTTGTCGGCCAGTTTTTGCAGCCGCGTGCCCACGTTGCCGCGAATCTCGACCACGCGCAGGTCCGGGCGCGAAGCCAGCACCTGGTCGCGACGCCGCGTGCTGCTGGTGGCGATGACCGCGCCGGCCGGCAAGTCCGCCAGCCGCAGACGTGGCGGAAATCCGCGCCGGGGCGTGGACGACGGTTCCCAATCCGACTCCTGCGCGCCGGGCACCACGTGGCGTTGGCGCGCGAGCGCCGCGCTGCGGTACACCAGCACGTCGCGCGGGTCGGCGCGCTTGAGCACCGCGCCCAGCGCGAGTCCGGCCGGCAGTTCGGTGGGCAGGTCTTTGAGGCTGTGGACCGCGAGGTCGGCCTGGCCCCGCAGCAAAGCGGCCTCGAGTTCTTTGGTGAAGAGACCCTTGGGCAGCGCCTCGCCCGGTTTGGCCAGCGAAGCAGTCTGCAGCTTGTCGCCGGTGGTTTTGATGATCTTGAGTTCGAAGCGCAGGCGGGGGAAAGCCGCGCGGCAGGCGGCGGCCACGGTTTCGGCCTGGGCCAGCGCCAGCGGGCTGCCGCGGGTGGCGATGCGGATGGGGCGTTCGGCGGGCATGGAGTCAGCAGGCCGCGGTGCGGCGGGTCGGCGGCGCGGCGGACATGGCGGATTCGCCGCGCGGCGCCGGCGGCGGTTCGAGCAGGCCGCGCACGCGTTCGCGGATGATTTGCTCGCAGCGCGCGATTTCCTCCTGACGCTGGCGCAAGGCGTCGTCGGCGATGGACTGGAGGTCGTCTATGTCGTAGAGGAAGACACCTTCGAGGAGGTTCACGGCGGGGTCAATGTCGCGCGGGACGGCGAGATCAATGAGCAGCACCGGCTGGCCGCGCCGGAGCGGCAACAACGGATCAAGCCGGGCGCGGTCGAGCACGTAGCCGGGCGCGGCGGTGCTGCTGATGAGAATGTCCACCCGGGCGAACTCGGCCGACCAGTCGTCGAACGGCACGGCACGGCCGCCCAGTTCCGCGGCCAGTGTGACGGCGCGCTCGAAGGAACGGTTGGTCACCAACAGGCCGCGGGCGCCGCGCGAGAGCAGGGCCTTGGCCGCCTTCTCGCCGGTGTCTCCGGCGCCGAGGATCATGACCGTGCTCCGCTCCAGCGTCTCGAAAATGCGCCCGGCGAGGTCCACCGCCACCGACGCGACCGAGACGCTGCCGCGCTGGATGTTGGTCTCGGTGCGGATTTGCTTGGCGACGTTGAAGGCGCGTTGGAAGGCGCGGTTGAGCCGGCGGCCGGTGGCCCGGGCTTGGAGCGCGAGGTCGTAAGCCTTCTTGGCCTGGCCGGCGATCTCGGTTTCGCCCAGGACCATCGAGTCCAGCCCGCTGACCACGCGGAAGAGGTGTTCGAGGCTGTGGGGCTCGCTCAGGGTGTAAAGCTCGGCCTCGAACGGTTCGCCGCACTGGCGGCTGTCGAGCAGGAAACGGCGCAGACCGGCCAGCGCTGCGGCGGGGTCGTGGTCCGTGGCCGCGTAGAGTTCCACCCGGTTGCAGGTGGACAGGATGACGGCTTCGGCCGCCAGGCCGGACGCGCGCAGGCCGGCGAGAGCGGCCGGGATGTCCGCCTCGCCGAACGCCAGGCGTTCCCGGACTTCGACCGGGGCCGTGCGATGGCTGAGACCGACAACGACGACCGACATGGCTCAGGGATGGTGGATGTCCGAGAGCAGGTTGAAACCCCAGAAGGTGAGCATGACGAAGGCGAAGGTGCCCATCGCCGCCCACGCAAAACGCCGGCCGCCCTGCCGGAACCAGCCCCGCGCGATCAGCAAACCCAGGTACATGAACCAGACCGCGAGCGACCAAACGATCTTCGCGTCCGGCTGGAAGAACACGCCTTTCTCCTGTTTGAGCCAGCCGCTGCCCAGCAACAGGCCGAGGGTCAACAGGCCGAAGCCCACTTGGAGCAGCCGCGTCATTACTGTCTCGAGGCGTTGGAGCGACGGCAGGAACGCCAGCGCGGCGCGGGTCTTGTGGTATTTCAGGTCGCGTTCTTGTTTCACGAACATGAGCGCGGCCACGCCGGCCAGACCGAAGGCGCCGTAGGCCAGCAGGACAAAGGCGGCGTGCAGGCTCGAGGCCGGCGGGCGGAATTGCGGCTGCGGGCCGTGCTTGTCCAGCTCCGGCATCAGCGCGAACACCCCCAGGCCGAGCAACAATGGCGCGGCAAAGGCGCCCAGGAACCGGAAGCGCCGCACCAGCCCGAACACTAGGTAGCTGGCCACAACTGTCCAGGCGATGAAGGTGGTGGCCTCGTAAAGGTTGGTGACCGGGCAGCGCTGGAACGAAAAGCCGCGCTTGATCATGGCCAGGGTGTGCAGCCCGGCGCCGGCCAGCAGCAGGATGTAAATGACCCGGTTGTCCTGCCGGAACCCGCGCCGCCAGAGAAACACGGCATACAGCGTGGCCACGCCGTAAAGGATCACGGCGAGCAGAAAGTAATGGCGGTCGGTAAACCCGGACACGCCGCCCAGAATAGCCGTGCCCCGGCGGGTTTCGAGACTTTCCTTGCGGCGGGGAAATCAGGACCGGGGAACACATCCGTCTCCGGGTGTTGCTAGACGCGCCTTGCGTCCAGCCTCCGATACCAGGCCGGCACAGCCGGTGGAGCGGTTCAATACGGAGCGCCAAACCATGTCCCGAAACCAAACAACCCGCTGTGGGAGCGGGTTGCGCGAATGAAATCGGAGTGTGAGTGTTGCCGGAACGGCGGCTGCCCGCGCCAGCGTCAGTCGGGGTATTTGCCGATGAACGCGTCGTCAATCCAGCACCGCGCGTCGGCAGCCTGGTTGTTCACGTAAACCCGCAGCGACATCACCCGCGCGCGCGGCGGCGCGGTGATCTCCGCCGACAGTTCCTGCCATTGGCCGGGACGGCTGGGAATCCGGATCAGGACCGGCTCGGGATAGGTGTCGTCGGTCAGGCGGAAGGACACGGCGAAGCGGTACAGGGCATCGCCCTCGTTGTGCTTGAACCAGACGCTCACCCGGTAGCGGGCGCCGGGGACGACCGGGGCAACCGTCCTGGAAAAGCGGGAACGCTGGGCGCGTTCGATGCTCAGTGCCCGCCGCCCGCTGTGCGCCCCGGTGCTCGCCGTGTAGCGGAGACCGGGCGAACGCTCGGGGAACCAGTGGTGGATCCCCAACCTGCCGGCGGCGTCATGGGTCAGTTCCAGTTCTCTCGCACCGGCGGGAATGGTGGTTTCCTCGAAACCGGGGTTGGCCAGCAGGTTGGTCAGTTCCGGACTGCCGGCGCGCTGCGCGGCAGCCTGGAGGGCGGCGAGCAGCGCGGGGTCTTTTTCCTGCTCGCAGCGGGCGCGCCACCAGGCGGCCGCGGGTTTCGCGCCCAGCGCCTCGCGCAGGCGATCCGCGGCGGCGTTGAGGCCCAGGTTGATGGCGCCCAGAACTTCCGCCGGCGGCTGACCGGACTTTAACGCCTGATAAAGCAGGGGTGGCTGGCTGCCCCAACGAAACAGCCGGTAAGCGGCGAGCGGGGGCTTTTCGAGCGTGCCCGTGATGTACTCGCTCATCTCCGCGCCCAGCCGGTAAATCTGGCGGGCGTCCTCGACGACCCGTTCAGCGTCCGCGAGCGAGCCGACGTCTGATTCCAGCAAGCGGAAGGCGGCCCAGGCCCATTGCACGGCGAGGTCCTGGAGGCGAAACATCCGCCGGACCAGGTCAATCCGCTGGCGTTCCCGGGATCGCGGCGCCACCGCGGCGGCCGCTTGTTCGAGGGCGGTCCGCGCCTGTGCGGCTTCGTCCGGCAACAGCACCCGGAATTGTTCGATCGTCGTGTAATCGCGCAACGAACTGATGTCCTTGCCGAACCAGTGTGGCTGGCCGTTCTCCGCCAGCCAGCGCTCGTACCCGGCTTCCAGAATTTGGTGGAAGACGCGCATCGGTTGCGCCGCGGCGCCGTAGAAACCGGTGTAGTACTCGTCCAGCAGCGCCTCCACGTCCTGGCGCGGGTCCCAGAGCAATTCGGCGGTCACGTACGGGATCACATCGCCGAACGGCCACTGGGCGTGCATCTCCATGTAGAAAACCCGCGCGCGGCCCGAGCCCACGGCGTACTGAAGGCGCCGCGCCATTTGATGGAGATCGAACTTGGGCAGCATGAAGAACGCGTCGTCGTGATGCACGTACAGGCCCAGGTGGCGGACGCCGGTGGCCAACCAGTCGTCCCAGGCCTGGAACGTGTTGCCGGGCACGGTGAGCACCGGCAGGACCATCGGGTGGGGCTTGACCGTCCGGGGCACATCCCGGGCGCCGCCGTAGGCGAGATAGACCAGCCATTTGCCGGGAAAGCCGGCTTGCGCCAGCCGCTCGCAGACCTTGTTCGTGAGACGCACGTACCGGTCGCTCAGGCCGCGGCCGCGTCCCGCGCCGTCGGGCGGCGCATCCAGGGCCTGGCAATTCGCGCAGGCGCAGTCGCCGCCGCCATCGTTGATGGCGAAGTTGACGCCCACCGCTTCGGGGTTGTTCCGGAAGTACCCGACGACCGCGTCGCCCATGATCCGGGGCACGTCCGGGTTGGAGACGCATGGTTGCCAGGATTTCCCCGGGGCGTTCGCGGACGGGATCCGGCGATTGCCGTTGATGAGGGGGTACAACTCCGGCCGGGTGGCGGCGTACTTCGCCGGTGGCAGCCATTCGTAATAATTCTCGTTGCAGGGGAGTGTGACGCGGCGACGGTAAAAATCCAGGTTCCCGGCTTTGCTGCCGTTGAAGACGCGCGTGCTGAACGTGGCGCTGAAGAAGTACGGCCAGTCGCGCCACTCGACCTCGGGCACGGTGAGGGTGGGGCGGGAAGGCACCACGTCGCCCAGGCCGCCCGGGGGTCCCGGCCAGTACTGCCGCACGCCCGCATAACGCTTCAAGAAGCCCACCACGCCGTGCGCGGTGGCGCGGTCGTTGGCCCCGCGGATCAGCAGCGTTCGGCGGTCCAGCGTCTTGATCAAGTAGCCATTGAGATTCGGGAAGCGGTCCCCGCCGTAGCGCAAGTCGAGCAGGCCCAGGTCAAGTTTCAGTCCTCGCGCCGTGTCGCCCACGTGGATGGCCGCCAGCCCCGGCTGGCCGCGCGCGCCGTCGGTGACCACCGGGATGTCCGCGCCGGTCACAAGCTTCAGGTACGCCTGCAAAGACCGGACTGTGGATTGAAGCGCGCCTGACGCCGTGGCCGGCTGGACAATCATGCAGCGCGCCCGCCCCTTGCTCGCGATGGGGAAAAAGTCGGCGGCGCCTTCGCGGGGCGGGTCGGGATAGTTGAACGGAAGATCCTTTGCGGGGACGACCTCGAACCGCTGCTCCACGGCCAGACCGTTGAAGGCGACAGCCACAGCGAGCAGCCAGCGCAAAACGGCCAGCTTCGGCCGCGCCGTTCGGAAATGACGGAAAGGCAAAGTCACGCGGATCAGACTGGTATCATGCACCCAGCACCGCCCATAAATGCTACCGTCCAGCCGTGCTCGCAAGCGTGTGGTCCGAAAAAGAAACCGCCCGGCCGTTGCCGGAATGTTCCGGGCAGGGACCGGGCGGAGAAAACAACCAGCCGGGATGACCGCCCCGCCGGTTAGTGCGGGCGGCCGGGGTTGTCAACCGTTCACGTGGTTGCCGTGGCTTGCTCGTGTTGCAAGGCCGCGAGCTGGCGCTCGATCTTCTTGAAGAACCAGGAAATGATGATCACGCCCACCGCCGTGAACGCCAGGATGGACCAGCCGGCGGCGTCATGCACACCGGCGATGGCCTCGACGCCCCTGGCGTTGGCCGTGAGCGAGAGGTACAGCGAACGGAACAGGTTGCCGATGATGGCCAGCGAGATGCCGCAGACAAACAGCAGCGCCTGCAGGCTGAAGCGGTTGAGGGTGAGGTAGCCGATGAAAATCGTGGCCATGATGGTGGACTGGAGGCTGCGGATGCCGCTGCACGCCTCGTCCACGCCCACCGTGCCCCCCGGCAGATGGATGAGGCTGCCCACCTGGGTGGCGGGCACGCCCAGCAGGTTCAGCACCTCCGTATTGAACGCCGCCACCTTGTTCTGCAACGCGCTGACCACCGGCCCTTGAATGCCGCTGGGCACCGGCATGGCGATGAGCAGAAAACCGAATGCCATCCCAAAACCGCGAATGCCCGGCCAGCCAAAGACCACGCCGAGGTTGCCGGTCACCACCAGCATCACGCCCAAGGCCAGCCCCGTTGTGGTGGGCGCGCTGGAGCCCATGACCGCCTGGTAGATTTGCACCAGGAACAGCAGGATCACCCCGGCGACGAAGCCAGCCACCGCCCACGGGCGCGCGCGCCAGTCCACAGGCGGCCGCTTCTCCCAGGCTTCCCAGAACAAATAGGCGCACAGCAGCACCACCACCCAGCCAAACTGGAGGTCCGGGTTGTTGTTCCAGAACCATTGCGCGCGCGAAATGAGCCACGCCATCGCCAGGAACGCCGGGCTCAGCAAAAGCAGGGGTTGAAGGCCGGTCATGGGGGAGGATCAGGACTTGCGCGCCGCCCAGGCGGCGAGTTCCGCCTGGTAATCCACAGGTTCGAGCCAGGCTTCGAGGAACTCGCGCAAGACCTTGTCGGCCGCCGCCACGTCGCCGCGTTCGAGCGGGGTCGAGAGGCGGATGAACTGCTTCGGACCCAAAAGCGGGCGCCGCGCCACGAATCCATCCCAGACACGCCCCCAGAGGTGGGTATCCACCGCCCGCGCGAAAAATCCGCGCGACTGGCCGCGCTGGACTTCGGTGGCGGCAAAGCGCATGCCCACGCTGAGGTTGTGATCCAGCCGGTAGGGCAACGGCTGCCCGCCCACCAGGCCGCCGAAATAGACAAGCTCCCGTTGACCGCCGCCGACGTAAATCCGCCGCTCGAAGACCATCCGCACCCCGTGGACCGTCAGCTCGACGTTGTCCGGTGTGACGGGTTCAAACTTCCAGCCGGCCAGGGTCCAGCAACGGTCCGGGGTGTGCAGGAACAGGCCGGTGTCGTGGGACTTGTGCGTGTACCGCTTGGCTGAGAAAGCCCGGACGACCGTCCGCGACGAGACGCTCTTGAACTCGCCGTTCACGGTCTGGTCCGCCACCAGCAGGCGCTCGGCGGAATCCGAAATCGGCACCGACTCGTAGGTCCAGCCCACCAGGTTGGTGCACTCGCCGAACCAGATCATTTTCTCGCCCGCGGCGGAGGCGGTGTACCAGACCTTGGGGAAAAGCCAGACCGCGAGCACCACCACCCCCAGGAACGCGGTGCCGAGCAGCGCGTTCCGGCTGGGTCGCCAGGCGGCCGGTTGGGGGGACGGGCCTTGTTGGTTGTCGGTCATTTGCGGGGCCATAGTGCCATCAGGCGCCGGCTCAGGCAAACCCAAGGGCAGCGGAAGCGCTGCCCGGGAGGCCGGGACGTCTTTCACCCCTCGCTGGATGAAGGCTGGGCGCGCACTGCGTTGGCGGCAGCCATCCCGGCCGTAGCATCAGGCATCTTGTCTGATATAAAGAGCGGCATCGTGCTGCCCGGCCACGGGTAACCGGCCGCTGGCTCTGCGGCCGGCCGGCGTCGCCTCCCGGCGGGAGATGACCCACCCGGGACGCCGGGCTGGAAGCCCGGCTCAGCGGCAGGAACGGATGCGTGCCGCGACTGCCACGACCGCCGCCGCCCACGCGTTGCGGGCGCCTACACCAGGTACGGCTCATATTCCGGGACCAGCTCCTTGATGCGCAGCTTGAGCTGGTTGCGCTCGATGTGGTGGATCTGTTTCTCCAGCGCCACAAAGGCGGTCTGCACTTCGCTCAGCGGCCGGGCCTCGCCGACCAAGCGCATCACTTTCGGATGGGTCGTCGGGGCGTGGTTTTCCTGATGATGGCTCAGCTCCTCAAAGAGTTTCTCGCCGGGTCGCAGGCCGGTGAACCGGATTTCGATGTCCTCGTCTGGTCTGAGGCCGCTGAGTTCGATGAGCTGCCGCGCCAGTTCCACGATCTTCACCGGCCGCCCCATGTCGAGGACGAAGATTTCACCGCCCTGCCCCATGAACGCCGCCTGCAGCACCAGCCCCACCGCCTCGGGAATGGTCATGAAATAGCGCGTCACCTCCGGATGCGTCACGGTGACCGGCCCGCCCTGGGCGATCTGCTTGGTGAAAACCGGGATGACGCTGCCCGAGGAGCCCAGCACATTGCCGAAGCGCACGGCCATGAACTTGGTGCTGTTGGCCTGGCTGGCGGCCAGCGCCTGCAGATAAATCTCCGCCAGCCGCTTGGACGCGCCCATCACGCTGGTGGGGTTGATCGCCTTGTCCGTGGAGATCAGCACGAAGCGTTGCGCCTGGTATTCCCGCGCCAGGTGCGCCAGCCGTGCGGTGGCAAAGGTGTTGTTCTTCAGCGCCTCGCCGGGCTGGCTTTCCATCATGGGCACGTGCTTGTGCGCCGCGGCGTGGAAAACCAGCTCGGGCTTGAACCGCTCGAAGACGTAACGCATCCGGGCCTCATCGAGCACGTCGCCAATCAGCGGCACGGCCTGCCCGCGGTAACCGTGCTCGATCATCTCCTGCTCGATCGCAAACAACTGCACCTCGGACTGGTCCACCAGCAGCAGCGACCGCGGATTGCGGTCCATGATCTGCCGGCACAGTTCGCTGCCGATGCTGCCGCCGGCGCCGGTGACCATGACCGTGCGCCCGCGGATTTGCTGGTGAATGTGCTCGCCGTCGAGCTGGACGGGCTCGCGCTGCAGCAGGTCCTGAATTTCCACCGGCCGCAACTGGCTCACCTTGACCTTGCCGGTGGCCAGTTGGTCCAGCGAGGGCACGGTCTCGAACTTGAGATGCACCTCCTGAAGCAGGCGCACCACCTCGCCGATGCGGCGGGCCGGCGCGCCCGGCATGGCGATGATCACCTCGTCCAGGGCGAGCTTGAAGTCTGGATCCCGGAGCCGCTCCGGCCGGCCCATGACAGATATGCCGTGCAAATGCGAGCGCCATTTCTGGGGGTCGTCGTCGAAGAACGCCACCGGCAGCAACCCCAGCCCACGCCGGGTCAACAACTCCTTGGCCAGCGAGCCGCCCACATCCCCGGCCCCGATGATGCCCACCCGCCGGGCGCGCGAGGGCAACCGGCTTTCCGCGGTACGCATCCGCTCGCGCAGCATCCGCAGGATCACCCGCACAGCGATAATGCCGGTGGTGGACAGCAGGAAATCAATCAACACCACGCCCCGGGGCAGGACGACCGCCCGGTAGTTCGGATCCCCCGCCGCGGCCACATAAAGCACCATCAATGTAGCCGCGGAGCTGGCCGTGGCCCCCACCAGGCGCCACAGGTCCGGCAGGCTGAAGTAGCTCAGCAGCACGCTGTACTGGCGGAAGACCAGCAACGCGAGCAGCTTGATCGGCACCGCCACCAGCCAGCCCAGCCAGAGCGCCTCCCGCTGGGTCGCGGGCACCTCGAAATCAAACCGCAGCCCAAAGGCGAGGAAATGGCTGGCGATGAACACCAGCGTGTAGGCCACGAACAACGTCAACGCGCGCTCCCAGCTCGCGAAGGTCATTGTTCTTCTGGATTTGGCGGTGGTCTCTTCCATGGGCTTGTCCGGCCGGCCACACCCCGCAACCGGCCCTCCGGATTGTCAACGCTTACTTTTGCGCGCCGGCCGCCCCGGCCGCCAATGGCGCCACAAAGGCCCCCTTGTTCCGTCGCCGGGAGTCCGCCTGGAAATGCGCCGCGCGGACGCACTCGATCACAAACGCCTGTTCCGCCCCGGTCAGGCAACTGGAACTGGGCAGGCAAATGCCGCGCCGGTTCAAATCCTCCGCGACTGCGCCGCCAACGCATTCATAGCCCCGGTACAGCGGCTGCGTGTGCATCGGCTTCCAGACGGGCCGGGACTCGACATTGGCCGCCTCAAGCTGGCGGATGAGGTCGCCCGCGGACAGGCCGAACCGCGTCTCATCAATCAGAAAACAACTCAGCCAGCGGGTGTGCAGAAATTGCGGATTGCCACCTTCGCTCCCGTCACCGCCAGTCACTTGGGCGTTCCGCATTCCGCAATCCGCATTCCGCAATTTGTCACCGGATGCCGGATGTTGAATGCCACACGCCGGGGATCGCGTTTCGGATTTCGGACTTCGGACTTCGGATTTCGCCCCGTCGCCCTCATCCCCCGCCCCCCGTCCCTCGTCGCTGATCTCCGGCTGCGGTTCGACGCCGGGCAGGTCGGCAAACGCCTGCCGGTACCGCTCGAAGACCGCCCGGCGCTGCTGGACCCGCATCTCAAGCACTTCAAGCTGGCCGCGCACGATGCCCGCCAGTACGTTGCTGAGCCGGTAATTGTAGCCCAGCTCCGAATGCACGTAGTTCTTGATCCCGAGCGGATCGGGGTCGCGCGCCTGGGTGCTCCAGAACCGCGCCTTTTCCACCCAGTCCGCCCGCGGCGACACCAGCATCCCGCCGCTGGTGCCGGTGATGATCTTGTTGCCGTTGAACGAAAAGATTCCCACCTCACCCAACGTGCCGGGATGACGCCCCCGGTAGCGCGCGCCGAGGCTTTCCGCGGCGTCCTCAAGCAACGGCACTTCATAGCGGCGACACGCCTCCAGGATCGGGTCGAGGTCGGCGGGCTGTCCGAAGAGATGCACCACCGAGACGGCCTTGGGCAGGCAGTTGCGATCCGCCCGGCGACGCAATTCGTCGGCCAGCAGATTCGGATCGAGGTTCCAGGTGGCGCGGTCGCTGTCGAGAAACACCGGCCGCGCGCCGAGGTACACGATGGGATTGCAACTGGCGGCAAAGGTCAGCGTGGGTGTGAGCACCTCGTCGCCCGGCCCGATGCCCAGCAGCTTGTAGCCGAGGTGCAGGCCCGCCGTGCCGGAACTCAAGGCCACCGCCGGGAGGCCCACCAGGCGCTGGAAGGCGGCCTCGAGCGCGTCGAGGTTCGGCCCCACCGTGGAGAGCCAGTTGGCTGCAAACGCCTGCTGCACATAGCCCGGCTCCGCGCCGCCCATGTGGGGCTGGGAGAGGTGAATGCGGTGGGGCCAGGCAGTCATGATTGAGTGAAGGGTCTCAAGACGGCGGGGAGGACTCGTCAAGGGGGAGACCGGGCGGTTCAGGTCGAGGGCGCCCAACAGGTCCCGAGGTGTCTTTTTTGCGCCGCAACAGGCGAGGGATGCCTCATCGGTCAGCTTTCCGGCCACGGGTTCTGCAAGGCCAGCGCGACCAGTTGGCGGAAATCAGCCAGCCGATGCCGGAGGATGTCTTCCACGATATCCAAGTCCAAAGCGCGGTAGTTGTGGATGGCCACGTTGCGAAATCCCACCATCGCCGCGAGCGAATCGGCCAGGGCCGGTGGCAACAATCCCTGGTCGCGCAGGATCAGAAAGGCCTCGCGGCTGTCGTGGGGCACCCCCGACCGGCGCAGCCGGATCAGCCGCAGCGCCAGATCAATGCTCGCCTGACAGGCCCGCTCCAGATTCAGCAAAATCGAGTCCTGCTTGGTCCAGTTCCGCCGCAAGTTATCCGATTGACCGGCGTATTCCTCGTCAATCCGGCGCAGGCAGCGCTCGATGATCCCGGCCTTGGCCAGTATTACCTCATCCACCATGGATCGCCCCCCGTCGCTGGATGTCCGCGATCAATTCCCGCCGTTCCTCGTTCAGGTGGCAATACTTGGCCAGCACCGTCACCTCGAACTCCGCCACCGCCACCGGGTCGCGGGCAAACACCAGTTCCCCGCCGCCCACCACCTGCGCGGCCAGGACCGTGCTCGCGGAGGCCAGGTCCACCAGGTCCACCTCGCGATGCAGCCGGCGGGAGCAGGCCTCGGCCAGCCCGAAACGCAGCGGCGCCGACAACGGCGCTTCCGCCCACACGGCCAAGTCCACGTCACTGGTGGCGTGCTCGGTACCCTGGGCGGAAGAACCGAAAAGATACACCGCGCGCAGACCTGGAAGTCTCCGCCGCAACAGCCCCACCACCTCCGTGCGGAGCAATTCTTTTTCCGCCGGTTTCATGATCTGCCCGCCAGCTTAACGCGGCGGTACCCGTCGAGTCACCTCAATGCACTCTTCCGCCCTGCTACCGATACTCGCTGTCGCCGTCGTGCCGCAGCTCCGGGCGACGGCCGGACGGCCGACCCGCCGCTCAAAGGCGGCCTCGAGCGCCTCGAGGTTCGGCCCCACCGTGGAGAGCCAGTTGGCCGCGAACGCCTCCCGAACGTAACCCAGCTCGGCTTCGCCCATGTGGGGCTTGGAGAGGTGAATGCGGTGGGGGAAGGATTTCATGGGTGTTGCGTTTGCCCGTACTGGCTCGATGGGCGGGGGCCCCGGTCCCTGACGAGCGCGGCCGGGAATAGCAGCCCGGACGGGCTGCCCTGCCGGAGGCATGGATTCCTCGCCTCTCCGTCCCCGCGACAGGGTGGAAGGTCAGACCTGGTTGCTGTAGTACCTTCAGTGCAGCCAGTTTGGTGCGATTGGAGGCGAGTTGAACTGATGACCGCAATGGCTGGTTCAAACATGGGCGACTTTTACGCCAGCTTGTTCCCAAAACAACTCGCTGCCACGCACGCGAAATGATACCAAACCACTCCGTAACGCTTTAACCGGAAGCTGCATGCATCTGCGAATCAACATACCGGCATGGGGATACCGTGAATACCTCTATTTGGTTAAATCCCTCACGACCGGACACGGCGGCTCTTTTTCCCACCGCTTGGTTGAAGCTCTGTCCAGTTTTGCCACCGGTCGAACGTGTTTGCTGACTGGGTCGGCCCGGCTTGCCCTGGTTTTGGCCATAAAGGCGCAGGGCAGAGCAAATCCGCGCGTGGCGGTTCCCGCCTACATTTGCCCGGCGGTGGTTACTGCAGTACGGACTGCGGGAGCACAGCCGGTATTTGTCGATGTGGCCCCGGATTCGGTTCGATTTGACGCCTCGGCGTTGCTTCGGGTGCTGCAAGCCGGCGAAGCAGACTTCGTTATTGCTCCAAACACCTACGGGCTGGACCAAGATTTTCAGGTGTTGAAGGGACTGAATGTGCCCGTCATTGAGGACGCAGCTTATCAGGCCGGATTGCGGGATCCCTTTAACGGGCAACCCTGCGGCCTGCGTTGCTCGTGGGGTGTCTGGAGTTTTAACTACAAGGCGCTTACTGGACTTGGCGGTGGCGTGCTGTTCAGCTCGGTACCCATCCACGAACTTGTGGGTAAAGAATTGCTTGAGCCCGTTCGGCCCAATTGGCGGCGATTACTGGATTATTTCGTTAGAAGCCTGCTCAGATGTCGTATCCCCCGATTTCTTCCGGGCGCTGGTGAGCCCAAGACCCAGCATCCCGAGGAGGTTCGTGAAGTATTGTGCCAAGTGCCTGCGGGTTCCTTGAACGAAATTCAGGCAGCTTTGGCGTTGGCACAGTGGGAACGGCGCGAAGTTCTCCAAGCACGTGTTCAGCAGCATGCGCGGCTGATCGGGCAGGCTCTGGCGCAATGTCCGGGACTGGCTCGTTTGGAAACAGATGCATGTCCGCCCCCGCCACACCTCTTTCCGGTGTTGGTTACGGCCGGTCATAGAAATTCGCCGGACCTGGCCCTGGCCTTACGAAAGGAGCTACATCGCCGCTCCATCCAAACCGATGACCCCTATCCGGTCACGGCAGGGGGTCATGAGCAATACCCACGGGCCCATGAGCTGGCAGCTCGGTTGGTTTTGCTGCCTTGCGGGGCCTGGCTTCGCGAGTCCGAAATGGCCAGACTGGCCGGGGCGCTAGAGCTCGCATGGCGTTCCGTGGTAACCCGAGGTACCTGAATCTCAACCGGACAATTAAGGATAGCGCACGGCCGCCTTGAGCACCACTTCGAGTTGTTCCGCCAAGCGGTCCCTGCTAAAACGCTCCTCAGCCAGTCGCGAGGCCGCTGCCGATGCCCGTTGCCTCCAATTCGTGTCGCGAAGACGTTGCCACAGCAGCCGCGCGCTGGTCGCTAAGTCTGATACCGGTAGGACAAGCCCGGCACCGGTTTCTTCAAGCAGTTCCGCCAGCCATCCTTCGTGGTTGATTACGACCGGGCGTCCGGCGGCGAATGAGTCGAAAACCTTGTTGGCCGAATTATGCCGGAGCTCCGGCACATCAATCACCACAGATGTGGTCAACCAGGCGGCAGAAAAGAGCGCCGACATTTCCGACTTTTTAACCGGCGGGTACATGAAGAAATTAACCCCCAAAACACCGTATTGCGCGGCCTGGGCCAAAATTTGTTCACGCTCGGTTCCGTCCCCCACCAGCACAAAGCATATTTCCGAATCCAGCATGCGGATTCGATCTGCCAGCCTTGCAAGCCAGCCGACACCGTTAACCCTCCCCAAAGTTCCGGCGTAAAGGATCATCGGGCGATCCCCGACTTCTGGGTGCTGACGACGCCACGCCAGACCCGTTTCCTGCGGTACCCGGAACAGATCCACATCACACGAGTTGGGGATCACGCTAACACGCTCAGCAGGGTAGCCTGTACGACAAATTCCGGCTTTCATGCCCGGGGACAGGGCCACTATGCGCGCGGCGTTGCGATATGCGCAGCGTTCCAGCCAACGGGCCGCAGCGCGCGCCAGCGGATTGCGCAAGGCTCCCAAGGCGATGGGAATTTCCGGCCAAAGATCGCGCACCTCGAACACCATCGGAATGTTCAAGGATTTTTTGAGCCGCACCGCTGGAATGGCGACAGTCAGGGGAGTACTTGAGGCGAAGACCATATCGGCTGCCAGTCCCCGGCCATAAGAGGATGCGGCTCGTGCGAAATGGATGAAGGACACAAGCCTCTGCCGGTAGGACATGCGGTTTGAGTAGGGCACCGGAACCGAATGAATCCGTATGCCTGCTGCTTCGCTGATCTGCCAGTCCCGGTCTGTTCCCGCTTCCATGCGGGTGGTGACAAAATCCACCCGGTGCCCTCGGGCAACCAGACGGCGGGCCATTTCAAACGCGCGGCAGCCGCCCACCATCTCGCGGGTTTTGAAGTACTGTTCGACGTGGAGAATGCGCATTGCCGCTGAACTTCAGCGTGAATTCTGCCTAGATCGGTGTGACACTTACGAAGCGTACAGGTTGACCAAAGCTGTCTGCACTTCGGCCGGCACGTCCACCAGCCAGCCGTGCCGCCGCAGTCGTTGATACACCTGGGCGCGTGGGAGGATCGTGGCCAGCAGCCAGCCCAGGTCCCCGGCCAGCGTGATGGCTGCGGCGTAGCGCAGGTTGATCCGGACTTTCGCGGGAAACAGAACCCGGTCATTGAAGGTCACGGGATCGTCCACGCGCGCCAGCAATTCCTCTTCGTTGCCAAACACCAGCGTGGCCGGCCCGGTGATGCCCGGTCGGAGCCGCTGCAGGATCGCCTCGTCGCCGGCCAGCCGGTCGAGATAACCGGGCACATCCGGCCGGGGACCGACGAAACTCATGTCGCCGCGGAGCACGTTCACCAGTTGCGGCAGCTCATCCAGCTTCCAGCGTCGCAGGAAGCTCCCCCACGGGGTGATGCGGACATCACCCTTGACCGTGACGTTGGAACCGGAGCCGGCGCGCGGGCGCATGCTGCGGAACTTGAGCAGTTCAAACAACCGACCGCGCCGGCCGACCCGTGACTGTCGGAACAGAACCGGGGAGCCGTCCATGATTCGTGAAATGGCCGCGATCAGCGACATGGGCAGCGCCAGAACCGCTAGCCCCAACAGGGCGAGCGTGAAGTCCAGGCAACGCTTGCCGACACGCGGGTACCAGCCGGACAGGGCGCGCACCCCGGCTGACGCCGTCTCGGACCGCCCGGTCAATGCCCGCTCTGCCGCCCTGTTCCGGCTGTTCACAGCAGCATGCCTTCGACCTCCGGGTTGGTGGCGCCCCCCGCTTTGAGAAAGAGTCTCCAGTAACACCAGGCCTCGGCCGCCAGCGGCAGGGGATCGGAGAACACCCAGTCGTCGCAACGCAACCGTCCGAGGCTGCGAACGGTGTCGGCCATGGCCGCCCCCATCTCGCGCCATTGCCGGGCGCGCAGCCGGTTGACCATGGCGATGGCTTCGCCCACACACCACAGACTGCGCAGGCCGGGCTCGGGGCGTGGTTGGAAGTGGCGGCGCAGGTCGGCCGCGCCCAGAAGCTGGTCCACCCAGGCGGCCACGAAATCGTAGCCATTGACGTACGCCAGGTTGATGGCCCCCCAGAGCCGGGGATTCATTTCGAGCAGGAGCGGCTGGCCGGTCTGGCGATCCAGCAGAAAATCGAAGTGGCCGATGCCCGTCCATTTCAGGGCCGAGACCATGGCTTCCACCAGCGGCAGCAGCGTCGGAGACCGCAACGGTTCGCGAAGCACGCTCGTGCCAAACTCGCCGTCTTTGCAGCGCAGGTAGCGCTCCTGGAACGCCGCCACCAGGTGCCCGGAGTCCGCGAGAAAGCAGGCTCCCACAACGGGTCCCTCCACCCGCCGCTGCACGATGGGAAACCGCTCCGGGCTGGCGCAGAACCGGGCGAACCTGCCCTTCCACAGGGCCGCCAGTTCGTCGGGTCCGCCGACGGCGGCCACGCCTTTGCCGCTGTTGGAGCGGCGTAATTTCACCACCACTGGATACCCCAGTTCGGCGACATCCGCGGAAGCCTGCTCAATGCTGTCGGGAAAACGGGTCGCCGGCACCGGCACACCTGCCGTCATGGCGAGACGGGTGATCCAGGCCTTGTCCACGGCGTTTTCAAATTCGGCTCGTTCCGGGCACGCCAGCCGGGTTCCCGCCGGCAGCAAATGCTCGCAACGCCGGAGCACCAGACCGTCCTCGTGTCCCGGCAAGACCACGTCAATTGCCCAGCGGCGGATGAGACCCGCCACGTCGTTCGTGAAGGCTTCGGGCGCGGTAAAAGGGTCGGCCACCACCGCGCTGCCGCGGCAGAACCGCGACCAGGCACACATCAACGGAGCGTGGGTGCCACAGGCGTAAACCGAATGGCCCTGGCGCCAGAGGGAACGCAAGGCCACATAGGCGGTGCGGCACCAGCCGTAGGTGATCAGGATTCTGCGGGCTGCCACGGCTCACTCCGCCGAACGGTCGGGCCACCGGGTGGACGGATTGGCGTCTTCGGCCGGGCTCCCGGAGCGCGGTTGAAACCACTCCCCGCGCAACTCCCGCCGCAAGGCCACCACCAGTCCCAAGCGCGCCAGCACCGTTCCCCGGCCGGGACCGCAACGGCGGCCCAGGCACTGCTGGGCCTTGCGTTCAGCCCAGCGCCAAGCGCGACCCGTCGCCAGGGAGCGGCCGCAGAGCCGTCGCAACGTGGCCAGCACGCGTTCGGGTTGCGGACTCCGGTTGACCGGCGCGGCGACCCGCCCAAACCAACCATCCCGGGCGGCCGCCAAGGCTTGCGGATCAACCCAGGCGCCGATGGGCAGATCGAAAACCTCCCCGGAGCCGAGCAGATCGCGCAGCGCGCGCCCCGCGCTCGACTGCGGGTCGGTGAAGGTACGGGACCAGTCCACGAGGCTGTGGGCCGCCGCTTTGGGAAATTCGAGCAAACGGGAGTGATATCTTTGCAGGACAGCGATCAGTACCCGCTTTTCCACCCGGAAGGCAGCCGGGAGCGTCTGGTAGTACTCCAGCGCGGGGCGCAGCAACATGGGGCGGCGGGGCGAGACCATCGGCTCCCGGAAGTAGGCGGGCGCGTTGAGCCACCGGGCCACACGCACGTGGAGGTTGAGATGGTCCTGGATGTCCTTGGGCGAATCCCCCGCGCAACCGGCCAGGGCCTCCCCGGCGCGGTCCCACAGCCGCGACGCGGCCTCCGGCCTGGCCTCCGGCCGGAGGAGTCCGGTCAACGCCGTTCCCAACTCGCCCGGTGGCGCGCCGATCAGGTTTTCAAACGCGTCCGCCCGATCCCACGGCAGCCCCCCGGTGCCCAGCAATTGATCGCCAATGAGCATCACCGGGGCCACAGCGCCGCACCGGTAAAGGAAATCGTGCCCGGCCGCGTAGTTCCCGAAATTGTCGGAGTCCGCCTCGGAGATGGCCACCCAGCGCCGCAGGTTTTCGCCAAAGTGATCCGCGTCGTACGGCAGGAAGCGCCACGGCACACCCTGCACGGCCGCCATTTCCCGGGCCAGGAGCGGGTCCGACTGTGGCAGGGCGTCTGACACCCCCCAGGTCAGGCACTCGGAAGGGGGCCGGCCCACCGTGCCCAGATACCCCAACACGGCGCGGGAATCGTAGCCCCCGGTCAGCAACAACTGGACAAACGGCGGGGTGTCCGGCGCCACGGCAGCGTGGCACTTCAAAAGCACTTCGTGCAAACCCGCCGCCGCCGCCGCTTCACCCAGCCGTTTCCCCGGCTGGAAGCGCAGCGTCCAGTACTTGCGCGACCGGTGCTCGGCGCTGTCAAGGTCCACCGTCAACACCGTGGCCGGCTCCAGCAGGCGGACTCCCATGAACATCGTGCCCCAACCCAGTCCATGCCCCGCCAGGAGGAAGGCCAGGATGCCCTCGGGATCCAGTTCGGGGGGTGTCTGCAGCGCCGCGTGGATGGCCTTGGCCTCGGGCGCCACCACCAACCGGCCCGGCCCGGCGTAATACTTCACCGGCAGCGTGGCGGTCCGGTCATTGACGAAATGCAGTTTCCGCCTGGCGCGGTCCAGGATGGCGATGACAAAGGCGCCGTCGAGTTCGCACACCGATTCGAGGCCCGAGTTCAAGTAACGGGCCGCCACCGCCGCCGCGTCCATCCTGCCCCCGTTGGCACTGGAATTCAGAGCCGTGCCGTACACGACTACACCCAGGTCAGCTTCCGGCAGCCAGACATCCGTCGGCGGGGCGTCATCCCGGTACGCGGCCGCGAGCCCAACCCTTCCCGCTGTGTAGCAGCGCACGTTGAAACCCGGACCGTGGCAAAGAAGACGGGCCGCCTCCCGCAACCGTGCGCTCGTCACCTCGCTTCCGACCACTCCCACAATGCCTGCCATGACGCCTCGTCAGCCTTCAGCCCGCGCAGCAACCGGTTGCGCCTCTCCTCCTGTCTGGCCACGCGTCGCCAGACATTCCTCCCACACCGCGCGGTAACGGCTCATGTTGCGGGCCGCGTCAAAGTGCGTTTCCAGATGCGCCCAGGCCCGGGCAACCAGGCGTTCGCGCAAGGCCGGCTCGCGAAACAGCCGGCCCACACACGCCGCGGCGGCGGCAATGTCCCCGGCGTCCACCACGAAGCCTTGTTCGCCCGGCGCCACGAGTTCCTCGATGCCGGTGGTGCGCGACACCACGCAGGCGCAGCGCGCGGCCATCGCTTCCTTCACCACGTTGGGCAGGTGTTCCTGGCGCGAAAGAAACAGAAAGACTTCGGCCTCGCAAAGCCGCTCAAACACGCGCCGGTGCTCGAGATGACCGGCAAACACAACGCCGGTGAGCCCGCGCGCCCGGGCCATTTCCTCCAGCGCGCCGCGCTCCGGGCCGTCGCCAATGATGCACAGGCTGGCCTGGGGCCATAGCCGCTGAACCAGCGAGAACGCTTCAATGACCTCGGCGAAGCCTTTGTCCGGCACCAGGCGGCCGACCGAGGCGACGCGGAACGGGACTTTTGGCCCGCCGCGATACCGCAAACGGTTCAAGTCCACGCCGCGATGGATCATCGCCATCCGTCCTGGCTCGACGCCGTTCCGGCCCAGCAGCGTCTGGTTGGCCCGGGCGTGCGTGAACAGCCGGTCGGCCGCCCGCGCCAAAGTCGCGCTGGTGCGGTAGCGGCTGCGGAGGTCGTAAGCGCCCAGGAAGGCGGTGACCACCACTTCGGGATGCGTCCGCCGCACCAGCAACCCCAGCAACGAGGCGTAGTGGCCCCAGAACAGGTGGAGCACATCCGGCTGGTTGGCAGCGAGGGTCTGGTGGACCTGGAAGATGCGCGGCAAGGCCAGCAGGCTTTTGAACACATGCTCCGGCCGGCGCCAGTTGTCCCGGAGGATGGTTCCCAGCGCAAGCGCCAGCAGCCCGGGCCGGAGCAGCATTCTCCCAACGCCGGCGAGCAGTTTGCTCAGCGTGACCTCGTCCAGTTCCAAACCTTCGAGGTCCCACTCCCGGATCAGTTCGGCGGACTTGGGATGGCGGGGACGGAGGTTGACCGCTCGCACCTCGACTCCGAGTTCCCGCAACGTCCGGACATCCGTGCCGGCGAAGGTCTCGCTCGGGGCGGGGAACTTGGAGAACACGTACCAGACCTTCATCGCGCAGGACCGGCGGGACGGGTTCGTCTGGTTGGTCGGCTCGTGCGGCGAGGTTTCAAACGCGAACTCGGCAAATCAAGAAGGCAATCCGGGCGATGGGGATCTTGGAACGTCGAAAAGACGGGTGCTTCCGGCTTCGGCGTCTGGCATCGGGTTCCGGCTTTTCCCGGACAGCTTCCCGCTCTCGTCGTCAGCGGCACCCAACTTTTTCGAAGCTTCGGCAGGCCCGTTACTGCCTGGGCACCAGAAGCGTCCGGGCATACGCCTCCACCCGCTCGCAAATCGCGTCGAGCACCGGTTTGTGATCCCGGCAGTACCTCAGAACCTCCGCCAATTGAGCGCCGGCATAGTCGCGCGCGATGATGTTGCGCACGTCCTTCATCTCGCGCAACAGGGCTGCCCGCTCCACGAATCCCCGCTGCTCCGCGCGGTTGACCGTGTCCAACAGGGTGCCTGGCGACAGCAATTCGACCCGGTCCAGGCACCGGAGCAGCTTGTTGACCAGCAAATCCACCGTGCGGGCAAACCGGCTGGTAAACGCCTCGACGCTTTCGAGTTCATCGGGGGAAGCGGCTTCCAAGTCCGCCGGCAGACGCTCCACCCGCCGGTAGGAATGGTCCAAGTGGCTGCGCGCCCGCCCAACTCGTCCAGCGCCTGCTGGAGCATGGGGATTGCCTCACTGGCGGTCACAACCGGACCCCCTGCGCCCGAGCCAGCGCGGCAAAAGGCTCGTTCATCTGCTCGCGCCGCCGGACCACCAGGTCCAGTTGCTGCCAGCCGATGCGGTCCAGAATCTCGCGCCGCAACCGCAACACTTCGCGAAACCCCAGGCGGTCCGAGACCACCAACAGGTCAATGTCACCGCCCCGGCGGGCCGGGTCGGCGCGCGACCCAAACAAGTACACCTCGGCTTCCGGATCCAGCGCGCGTACCTGCTCGCGGATCACTTCGACTTCCTGCGGGCTCAATCGCATCTTCGCCACCGTAAGGTCCTGCTTCCCGGCTCGCAACTCCGCATCGGGCCTCCAGCATCCAGCCGGGGGGACGCCCACTGTGAGTGGGTAGGTCGCCCCTCGCTGGGGGGCGACGACTCCGGCCGCTGAGCCAGCGGTCGGCTACCGGCTACCGGCAGGCAGGACATCGGCCGCTACTCCGCACGAGGCCGGCGACGCTGAATTTCCCAGCGTCCGCGAATGGCCTTGGGCAACGCCAGCAACCAAGAGCGCAGCCGCCACGCCGCAAAGAATCCCGGGGCGCGCGCCAGAATGCGCTGGAAGACCCCCGGACCAAACTGCGCCAGCAGCGCCACCCGATTGACCTGCCGCTCTCCGGCCACCTGCTCCGGCCGGTTCCACCACGGCACGGAATTGCCCACCAGCGTGTAGCCGGCCTCCCGGGCGAGGCCCTGACTGGCCCGATTCCAGAACCCGCCGGGGGCGGACATGTGACGGATTTCCCGCCCGGTCACGTCTTCGAGCCACTGTTTGCTTTCCATCAACTCCCGCCGGGCCTCCGCGCGCGGAAGCTGGCTGATCGGGCGGTGCGTGACTCCGTGGGCGCCCACTTCGCCCCGTTCCGCCAGCCGCCGGATTTCCGGGTCCTTCAGAAAATCCGGACGGTTCCGGCACAACTCGCGCGTAAGAAAGAACGTGGCTTGAAAACCACGCGCGGCGAACTCCTCCGCGGCGCGCAGGAAACTCCGGTGCCCGTCGTCGAAGGTGGCCACCGCGTAGCGCGCCGGCCAGCCGTTGCCGCTCAAACGCGCCTCCAGGCCGGCAAAACCTTCGACCACGAAGCCCTCGGCTTTCAGCCAGTCCAACTGACCGAGGAACGCCTGGCCCGCGAGCGAGTAACGACCCGCCGACGGGTCGTCGAGGACGTGGTACATGAGGCAGATGAAGGCGGTTTCCGGCATGGCCAGCCATTACGCCAGGTGGATCGGTCCATCGCCATCGCCCCGCGTGAAAAAAGGGGATCGCCCCGCAGCGATGCCTTGAGCGAGCCGCTTCCGCAGGTCCGGGGAAAGAAACAGAAAGAAGTTCGATGGGCCGGACAACATGCCGACCCGGTCACAGGCCCGCACAAACTCCGCGGCCGAAAGATTGGTCACCGCCAGGTCCGCCCCGGCCTGTTCCATTTCACGTAGAGCCGCGCTCACCACCGGCACCTCCAATCCCGGCCGGGCCAGGCAATCCACGAGCGTGCCCAGGCAGAGGTTGCCGAAGTACCGGCTCCCGCGCTGCCGGGCCACGATGATGACCGCCCATCCCGCAACCTGCCCGGCGGCGTTGACGACCCGCAGCCGGCGCAGATGCGGGTGGCCATCGGGATACAGCGTGGCCAGGGTGGCGGACGAGCGGTCGGCGATCAGGGCGTAAGACTCGCGAGCGCTCTGCCAGATGTCATCCGCCCAAGCGCCCCAAGCGTTGACCGGCTCGCCGCGAAATCCCTGCGTGCGCATCCGGTGGCCGGTTAGCAATTGAGCAAACCGGAACAGCCCCAGGCCCAGCGCTCCCAAGCCGGTCGCCGCCGCCACATCGGCCAGCAGGCGCACGACGCCGTGCCGCCGGCGGATAAATTCGATCTCGCGCAGAAAGGCCGCCGCCCGGAAAACCAGGAACCGAAACGGCACCGGCTGCGCCTGCCATCCGGTCGCGACCATGAGCCTGGCCACTGGCAAGTCCAGCCCGCCGGTCCCGAGGCCGTACACCAGCGGGTAACGTTGCGTGACGAACTTCTGGATCATCTGGCCGAGGAAGCCAAACTCGGGATTCGCCACGCCCTCCGAAACCGGATAGCCGTAGAACGCCACCTCGGCCGGCCCGTTTTCCGCCAGCCAGAACGGCAGCCGTTTCACCACCACACCACCGCGCAGGATGTCATCCACCCACACGAAGTAACGCTCGAGCGTCACCGGGCTGCCGTCATTCACGGCGTAGTCGCGGAATGGCCGGTCCGTGGTCAGGCGGTAATTCGCTCCCGCCGCGCGCATCCGCTCGTTGAAGGCCGCCACGGCAGCGGCGTCTTCAGGCTGCGCGGGGATGATCCGAACCCGGGGCATCAGATCAACGTGACAGCAGCTATCCTGGGCTGTGTCCACCGGGCTGGAAGCCCGGCTTCACAGCAGGCTGGGAAGCCTGCCGCCACAGCATACTGTGGCGGCGTACTGTGGCGGCGGCCATCCTGGCTGCCGCTGAAGGCAACCTTCCCGACTGCCCGGGCCGGCCATAGGTTTGGTGGCGCTCCCCAAACTTCAGGCAGGTCGCTCCTCGCTGAGGAGTGACAAGGCTCCGGCCGCCGAGCCAGCAACCGGCAGCCGTTTTTTGAGTTTCTGAGTCTTGGTTTCATCCACCGGGCTGGAAGCCCGCCTCAAGCCGTGCTCCCGCCATCCACGGTGATGACGCTGCCGGTGATGCCCGCCGCGTCCGGACCGCACAGAAACGCCACCGTACCGGCCACTTCCTCGACGGTCACCAGCCGGCCCAGCGGGGTGCGACGCTGGATGGCCGCCCGCTGCTCGTCGTCCAGCCCGGCGGACATGTCCGTGGCCATGTAGCCGGGCGCCACGGCGTTGACCGTGATGCCGGCCCGCCCGACCTCGCGCGCCAGGCTCCGGGTGAACCCGATCAGTGCCGCCTTGCTCGCGCCGTACACCGAAAGACCGTAGAAGCCGGTGAACCCGATGATCGAGGCAATGTTGATGACCCGCCCGGCCCGCGCCAGCAACATCGGGCGCAGGGCGTATTTCGTGAGCATGAGTGTGTGCGTCACGTTCACGGTCAGCACCTCGGCGATCTGCGTCTCGTGCATGGTCGCCAGCACGCCGTCGTGCGCCACGGCGGCATTGTTCACCAGCCCGTACAGACCGCCAAAGGTCCGGGTGAGTTCGCGCACGAAGTCATGCAAACCGGCGCGCCCGGCCAGATCCAGGGCGCGAAACTCCACCGCCCCGCCGGCGGCGGATGCCTCGCGGATCACCTGATCCAATACCACGGAGGGTCGCCTGCCAGTGGCGACCACCCGATAGCCTTCGCGCGCCAGCCGGCGCGTGATCGCCAGCCCGAGGCCGCGCGTGCCGCCCGTCACCAGGATGGTTTGCCTGTCCATGATTTGCCGGGGGTGAAGCCGGGACTCAAAAACTCACGAACCTGCCTGATTGGAGATTTGAATTGGGAAAGCGGGAAGGCAGGAAGGGCCGTCCAGCCAGTTCATCGAACGACGAACGAAGGATGATCGAAGGATGAACGAAGGACGACCGAACCAAGCCCGGCGCTGTGGAGCGGGTCTTGGAGTCGGGTGAACCCAGGCTGAAACCCAGGAACTCACGAACATGCGCGGATGGAGAAATCGGCTTGGGAAAGCAGGAAGGCTGGAACGTCGGCCTGGCTTGGCGTCGAAGAACGAGTGAACAAAGCCAAAACTCAAAAACTCAAAAGCTCCTGCCGGCTGCAAAACTGAACTTGGAAAGGCGGGGCAGGAAAGTTGGAACTCGGTCTCCCGGTGGCTTGAGCCGGGTAAACAAGTCAAACCGATCGAACCATTGAACCCGAAAACCGACGTCGGGCAGGCCGGAAGCGCTGCGCCACGGCCAACCTCGGTTTCCGGGTTCCTGCCTTCCTGAGTTCCAAATTCCATCTTACCGGCGCGCCAGCTTGCCGGTGCCTTCGGTGGCCAGGGCCGGCACCACCTGGATGACAGCCGGGACCTTGAAGCGCGGCAGCCGGGACGCGCAATGCTCGCGCACCCGCCGGCTGATTGCGACGGCGTCCGCGCCGGGAGTTCCGGGCACCACGGTCGCTTCCACCAGCGCGCCGACGATCGGGTTGCGCCGGCCGGACACGCGGGCCAGGGCGATGTCCGGCAACTCGAGGATCACCCGCTCGACCTCCTCCGGGAAGACCTTGTCCCCGCCCACGTTGATGGCGCCGTTGGCCCGGCCCAGAAAGTAATAACGGTCGCCGCGCCGCTCGACCAGGTCGCCGGAGTCAATCCAGCCGTCCGCACCCTCCAGGACAGGCGCGCCAACGAAGAACTGGCCCCGCACCGCAGGCCGCAGCCACAGCCGCCCTTCGCCATCCACTCTCAATTCAACACCTCCCGGAGGCTCCGTCAGGTACGTGGCGGGGAAGCCTGCCCGGCTGTCCTTCACAGAGAAGCCCACGCCCGCCTCGGTGGAGGCGTAGATGTGCGTGATGCGCGCCTGCGAAAAGGTGCGCGCGAGCGCGCCCAGCACGAGGTCGTCTGCGATCTCCCCGCCGAGGGTGATCTGCCGCAGCGGCAAGCGGCGCCCGGCCGGGCTCATCAAAATCTTGCGCCACAGCGTGGGCGTGGCGGACAACGCGTCGCAACCTTGGGCGGCCAGCAAGGCGAGTTTCGCCTCCAGTTCGGCCAGGTGCTCAGTGAAGATAAGTGTGGCGCGGGAGGCGAGCGCCTGGAGGAACACCTGCAAGCCGGCAAAGCGCGTCAACTCGTACAGCAACCCCCAGCGCCGGCAGACCGCGTCCATGCCGGTCTTGACCGTCCGGGTGAGCGTGGCCCAGGAATGGCTGACCAGCTTGGGCGTGCCGGTGGTGCCCGAGGTGGGAATCACCAGCCGCGTGCTGACCGGCGGGGCGGGCGGCGTGTTTGTGGGCGACGGCGGCGAATCGAGAAGGGCGCTGGCCGGCACCGACTCGACCTCGATCCCGGCCGGCGCGGGTCCATCCGTGACCAGCCTCTCGACACCCGCGGTGCGGAAATGTCCGGGCCACGCGGTTTCCGGCCAGTCGGCCGGCACGAGCAGGAGCGCGGCGGCCCGGCCATCCAACAGCGCCAGCAGCCGGGCCAGTTGCGGATGCGAGCGAATCGCCAGTGCCAGCGTCCGCCCGCGCAGGTGCGCGCTGACGTGACCTTCAGCCGCGCCCAACCACGCCACCACCTCGCCGGCCTGCCAGTCGCGGAGACCGTCCGTCCAGACGACGTCATTGGCCGCAAACCGGGCCAGCCAGGCGCGGAGCGGGCCGGGGCTCTGGAACGCTTCAGCCGGCACGGTCCTTGAACTTCTCGTAAATGGCCACGAACTCGCCGAACGTGCGCGGGTACACCGGCTCGTCCATCAACACAAACGGGTCGTAGCCCAGCGCCATCTCCAGCCGTGTCACCACCATCGCGTAGCCGAGCGAATCCAGCCCGGTTTGCAGCAGCGGCAGGTCATCGGTGAACGCCGGTGGCGGCGTCACGCCGTTTTCCCGCATGACCGCGGACAGGGTTTCGGCAATGGTGTGGCGGAGATCCATAACAACCAGAAGTTGGAACGCAAACGATCGGTTAGATGAGAAGCCTGTGGAAAGTGGTATGACTCAGCCCGAAAACTGAAGTCAGGCAGGCGGGACGCACTGCGCCACGGCCAACTTCGGATTTCGGGCTCAGTCGGGGGGAGATTCATAGACACCAAATCCCTTCCCTGACATGACGGCGCGGTGTCTGCTACTTTTTGGACAGAATGCGAACCCGCCCGTTTCATTCTGTGAGAGCTTTCCGCTGCTTGCGGAGGCCGAAGTACTGTCTCTGTTTCCGCCTTGGAGCGAATTGACAATCGGACCCCGGATGATTCCTGGTCACGCCAAGAACAGGCTCGGGAGTTGGGGCGCATCCAAGGCAGGGACAAACGAGATCACGCTCATTCGTCACCGGACGTTGGCCGCCGAAGCCAGGCGCCAGTCAACAAACGTCTGGAATTCGATCCGCGCGCTGTTGTCCGCCTCGTAGGCGTACACCACCGCCAGTTCCCGTGTCGGGAGCATTACCGCGGAGTTATACACGTTGACGCCCGGACTCAGTTTCTGCCATTCAGTCCAGCCATGCCCGGAATCCAGTGACAACGAGTAATACGTGCCCCCCGAGCCACGCCCAATCAGAAAAAGCCGTCCTGAGGAAAGATGCAACACGGTGGGTTTGCCCACCGCCGCATTGCTTATAGCGTTAACCGGCCGGCTCCAGGTAACACCATCATCGTCAGAGTACACCATGGCATAACTCTTGGGCCGGTTATTCTGTCGCAGCATGACAACGATCCGTCCGGTGTCCGTGACAACGCCATTCGGCTCGGCATACTCATGGATTCCGTCCGCCGCCGCAATGGTAACCTGCTCTTTCCAGGTCAGTCCACCGTCTGTGCTCCGTATCACAGCCGATGAGTCATCCAAGTCGCCAACGTCACGGCCGTAGATGGGAAGCAGCAGGTCTCCATCGGCAAGTTCAATGGCCTTGGCGGCCACGGCGGTGTACGCGCCAAACTGGCTGCTCACCTCGATTGGTCCCCTCCAGGACAAGACCCCGGGACCAGCCGGTTCCCCTCGCAAAACATACGTTTTGTGGCTCGACACCGTATCCCGTATGTGGAATGAAACCACGATAAGGCCACTCTTTAACACGCAGACTTCCGCATCACGAGCATCGAAACCTGGAGTTTCTGGCCGATACAACAAGGCCTCGGAACTCCATGATGCGCCATTGTCCGCCGATATCCGATAATATAGCGCGCCGTCAGAAGACGAGTGCGAGAGTCCTTTGCGGTAAACAACAAATAGATGTCCGTTTGGCAGCAAATCCAAGCCGGGGAAAGCGCTATACCCGTCACCACCGGCCACCAGGGAACTGGTGCCGTCCAACCGGGGAATCTCGGATCGTGGAATACCCAGATAAAGCCGGAAAAACGCGTTAGAGCCAGCCGATCCCGCCATAACATCGGTCAAGGCGGAAACGGTTTCGGTTTCCTCATCGCCGGGACCAATGACTTCGGTAAAGGAGACCGTGTTCCAAGCCGCCGCATCGCCCAGCGTGGCCGTGCGTTCAATTGCGAGGTCCGCATCGGTCATGCCTTTCCGACGGGGAAACCTCAGGGCAAGCCTGGGACGGGCGTTTGTGTCCATCATCGTCAGCGACCGCACCGGCCACGTTTCAACCTGATGCGGGTTCAGATTGAAATAATGCTCGAAGATATTCGGCAGGCCGTCTTGGTCAGGGTCGGCAGCGGGTCCGCTGACCGACAACTGGCCGATCGCAACCGGACTGAAATGACCCCTGACCCATCCGGCAAATGTCCCTTCCCCTTCTGCCGACGGCGACATTCTATCTACTCCGCGCAATGGATCCACAAGGCGGTCATTTGTGCATGTGCATAGTCCACCGCCGGTTATAACACTCACCGCGCCGTCCCCATCGTTACTGGCGTCACGGAAATGGACCCCGCAGAAAGCCAGCAGCGCCTCGCGTGACGGTGCCGGGGCCGCCATCATGCGGCCTGGGGTTGGAGGTGCCGCCAACATGGCAATGGCGATTGCAGGAATAAGAGGAAGACGGCCCCAAGCGGAAGCGGCTTTGTCGTCCGCCTTCCCGAGGGCGCTGATGATGATCCAAAACCGGAACATTTTGAGGTGTCAAGGCTAGCAGTTAGTTCACACAACCGCCGTTTCAGCTACACGGACTCGTCCACCACCACGAACGGGTCGTAACCCTGGCGGCGGCGCCGGAGTGTGATCCCCTCGCGCAATCGAGCGAATCCAACCGGTCCGCAGCAGTGGCTGGTCACCGGCGAACGCCGGCGGCGACATCACGCCGTTTTCCCGCATGGCCGTGGATAACGTTCCGGCGATGTCATTGCGGAGGTCCATCGGATGGGGCAGGAGTCGGAAGTCGGGTGCCTGAATTCAGATCAAGGGAGCGGACAGAGGGGTCCACGCAAGAATATCGCAAAGGAAGTGCCTCCGAAAGCCGTAAAAGGCGAAACAGGACTGAGCAAGACAACGTTAATGATGTGGTTGGAGTTATCCGCCGGGAGAAGTAAAGCCACTGCCTTCGTCATCCAGTGTCTTGCTTTTGCGTTGTTGAGCCGTTTTGCGGCCTGCTAAACCGAGGAATCTTGCCCCCCAACCATGCATCGAGACTGCCAGGCTCAGGGCACCTGAGGCGATTCTGGCGAAGCCGGCAAGTTAGCGGTCAATGGGTCAAGCAGCCTCAGGGACGGGCCGCAGTGCTGTCCAGGGCCCGCGGCCGCACGGGAAAATACTCCGGATGCTCCCGGGCCAGTTGCAGCCGCCGTTTGACCAGTTCCTCGACGGTGCAAATTACTTTCGCCGGGTTGCCGGCCACCACGCTGCCCGGCGGCACATCCTTGGTAACCACCGCACCGGCACCCACGATGGAGCCACGCCCGACGCACACGCCCATCAGAACGATTGCCCGGTAGCCGATGAAACAGTCGTCTTCGATCACCACCGGCATGATGGGGGAACGCTCCCCGGGCTGGAGGCCCAGGCAAGCGTTCGTCGAGGCATCGTGTCCGATGATGGCACAGCCCGTCAGAACGCAATTCCGTCCGATCGAGATGGGATCCTTCCCGCCCCGACCCAGGTTCACGTCGCGAAAAATATGCGTGCCCTCGCCGACCGGAACGCCGCTGCGCCGCCAGAGTTCCGCCAGCTTCAGCGGATCCGCCGTGATCAAAAACAGGAACTTCCGCCAGACGTGCGCAATCGCTTTCATGATCGGCAGACTCGTGCAATGAGGCTCATGCGGGGACGGCAGTCTCCGGCCGGGACGCACCCGCGACCTGACAGATCATGGTGCGATGTTTGTTGCCGCTGGACACGACAAAGTCAGCGGTCTTGCTCACCGCGATCTCCAAAACCGGCGACATGTGCGAGCGCAGGATGTCGGTGATTTCCTTCAACTCTTCCCGGGTCAAGTCCCGGTCCAACGGTTCGTAGCGGAATTCCACCTGCTCGTAATCGCGCTGGATGAACTGAAACCGTTTCACCGGCGGCTTGAGGGCGCTGATGATCTTCGCGCCGAAGTTGGCCGACAACCGCGTTCCGTCCCGAAGCACGAACATGTCAGCCCCGCGGCCCCCAAGCTCCCGGATGCACGAACGTGTCGGGTGCAATTCACCGGGCGGAGCGATGTCCGCCTGGTCGCCATTGGCGTAACGGATCAGGGGCCGGGCGCGATTGAACAGGGAGGTGATGAGCAACGATCCCGGTGGAACCACCTCGGCCTCCGGCGTGCCGGGTCGCACCGTTTCCAATACCACATGCTCATCCGGTATGAGGTAGGGGCCTTCATCGGTAGTCTGGAATCCCAGCGAGTTGACCTCGGCGCAGCCAAAATACCGCCGCACCGGGCACTTGAACACCATGCTGACGTAGCGCGCCCATTCCGCGGGCATTTCCGCAGCAGTGGGAAAAATCGCGTGCAACGGCCATTGAAACTCACCCAGCTTGGCGACTTCCTGTGCCAGCAGGTAGAGGGCGGAGGAGTAGCCGATCATGATGGACGGGCCCGCCTGCATGATCGTCCGGGCGTAGTCAGGAGCGGTCTTTGCGTTGACCGAGAAGGCGGCCAGCGGCACATGCCCCAACACAAAGCTCCGCATCTTGGAACGCAGCCCCCGTGAGGCCGGACGTCCCAGGGATCCGCCCCACAGCTTGATTTTCCGCATCCAGGGCCTCCACCCCATCCATTGGTCCCCGCGAAATGCGGTGTAGGTTTCCATCACCCGCGTCCGATGATCCACATACGAGGCAATCGGCTCGCCCGTCGTGCCCCCGGTCTTGCGCACCTCGTAGTCTCCCGGCCGCAGCTCGCGCGCGATCATCGCTTCACCGTCCCGGCGGATGGTGTCCTTGGTCAACACCGGGAATTTGCGCAAGTCGTCGAGGCTCTGGATTTTGTCCGGGTTGATGCCGCGCTCGCGCATCAGCTCACGGTAATACGGCACTTGGGCCTGGCAGTGTTGCAGCAGGGAGCGCAGTTCGCGGAGCCGGTACTCCGTCATTTCGGCCAAGGAGGCGGTCTCCCCCCACTCCAACAGGTCCAGGGCCTGGGTGACGTTGGGATCCGTCTTGCGCATCACCCAGACCGAAAATCGGAACATGGCTTCACGCGGTTTCATGGGTTCTGTTGAGTTGAGTGTGCTGCCGGGAGCGGATGCTGGTTGAAGGCGGCAAAGGGCCTACTGCTTTTCCACTTGCTTGGATCCCGGGCGCAGCAGGTCCGTGTAAAGGCGGGAGGTGGCCAGGGCCAGAACGGGGAGTTCCTCGTCCGAGAGCCCCAACCGGCGCAACTGAAACGGGCTGCGCGTGTGGTCGTTCGTCCGGGTCAGGCCGCCCGAGATGAAATAGCTTTCGTACCCCGTCTCCTGGGCCAGCCGGCCCACGGCCTCGCCATAACTGCCGTGCGGGAAACAGAAATGGTGGACTCGTTCACCCAGCCGCTCCTCGATCACCCGTTTCGATTCGATCAGTTCGCGCCGCGCGTCTTCGAGCGGCAGGCGGTTCATGAACGGGTGATGCACCGTGTGCGAACCGAACGTGATGCCGCGCCTTCGCATTTCGCGGACCTGATCCCAATTCAACATCCGTCCCCGGGGCGTCGGCACGCCGCACTGGTCCACCACGCTTTGAAACAGGTTCAACTGTTCGGACATGGACAGGCTCTTGCGGATTTCCTTGAGCGCCTTCAAGGCGTTCACCCGCTCCGGCATGGTCTTCAGGGGTAAGCTGACTTGCTCTGACGCATTTAGGACCAGCACATCGCGGTTCGTCCGCACCAGCACCCAGGCCAGCCGCTGGGGCCAGGGTAGTTCCCCAGTCTCAATGCTGTCGGTGACCAGATAAATCGTGGCCGGGACCCGGTGGCGCTCCAGAACCGGCAGCGCATTCGTGTAGTTGTCCACATACCCGTCGTCCAGGGTCAGTACCACGCTGTTTGCCGGCACCGGTTTGTTCCGGTGGATGCGCTCGACCAGTTCGTCCATGGACAGAAACCGAAAGTGCCGTGCCAGCCAGGCGATCTGGCGCTCGAACAAATCCGGCGGCACGCCGCCCAGCAGATCGTCAAAATCATCCGCGACCCGGTGTCCAAACAGAATCAACGCGCCTGGCCGGGGGCACAGGCGGTTCAACAGCAAAGCCAGCCCGGTGTGGTGCAGGGCGGACGCGAGCGCCCAACGGAGGATGCGCCGATACGCGGGTTCCGCCTGGGGATGGTTGCGGATAAGGTAGCGCATCATGATACGGCCGCCGCTTTCACCTTCCGCGCCAGCACCCGTTCATATACCCCATGGAAACGCTCCACCATACGGGCCTGGCTGAATTCCTCCAAGGCACGTTTCCGGGCCCTGGCTCCCATCACCCGCCGCCGTTCTGGGTCGGTCACCAGGCGTTCCACCGCTTGCGCAAAAGCAGCCCGGTCGTTGACCGGCACCACAAAGCCGGTTTCGCCTTCCAGGACAATGTCATCCGCGCCTCCAACCGCTGTGGTCACAATGGGCAGACCCGCCAAGGCGCCTTCCAGCAACGCGTTGGCCATGCCTTCGCCCCAGGAGGTGAAGCCAAAGAGGTCCGCCGCGCCAACCAGGACTCGGGCCTCCGGATGCTGACCGCAGAGGATGAAATCCGCCTCGAGGCCGGCGGCTTGCCGTTGCGCCTCCAACTCTGCCCGCAAGGGCCCCTCGCCGTACACCACTACCTTCAAGGGCAGGCCCCGGGCCCGCAACTCACGGGCCGCTTCAAGGAGCATCGGGTAATTCTTCGGCCGCGTCAGGTTGCCGATCGTGGCCAGCACCACCTCCTCGTCGCGCGCGCCCCAAGATTGCCGCACGGCCGCCCGATCAAACTGGCGTGTCGCGGTGTCGGTTTCCACCGCATTGAAGACCAGTTCGACCCGTTCCGTGGATACGCCCAGACCCAACAGGTCACGCCGGCCTTTCGAGGAGTTGGCCACGATGCGGTCCAGTCCACGCGTGGTCACCCATCGCTCGAACGGGCCCCGGCCCGCCCGGTATAGATTGCAGCGCAGCGATCCCAAGCGCGCAGGCACCCGGGCCAGACGCCCCAGCACCGCCATCACGGGGTTGGTCCACAAGGTCCACCCCTGCACGATGTCCGGTTCCAGCCGGCGCAGCCAGCGCCACAGGCCCCAAAAGCGACGAAAAGCCGACGAATCTCCGGCCAACTCCCGCACCGGCACACCCAGGCCACGTATCCGGTCGGTCCAAAAGTCCCGAGCCGAGGCGTGGCGGACCAGGACCGACGGCACGTACTTGGAACGGTCCAAGCCCTGGAGCAGCAGATAGAGCTGGCGTTCCGCCCCGCCCTGGCTAAGCCCGGTGACAAGGTGGGTGACGTTGACTGGACGCACTGTGGGTCTTATTCGGTTCGGAAACTGGAACCAGCGCGGGCTTGCTTTATTTGGTTACCGGCGGGCAGTCAGCGCATTGTTGTCTCGTGTTTATTCTCGCGGGGTGACTGTTCCCCGGCGAGACGAGATCACGCTACCCTGCCCTTGGCCAAAACCGAGGCGTTGTCTGAGGTTCAACAAAGCGTGGAACAGACGGACGACCGGACCCGATCGAAGCGCCCCGCTTTTGCCACCGTGATGGGACCTTCTTCGTCGGGGAAACGCGCAATACGGCCGGCACAACGGTGGCTACGCCAAGTGACATCCAGAACGTTTTGTTGTAACCGTTGTTTGAGACAATGCTGAAGACCAAGGAACCGACAAACAGGGCCAGCGCCATGGCTCCCAAGAGGTGCCGGCGGTGACACCAAAGGTTATAGCCGGTGGTCAACAGCAGGGCAAACCACGGCAGGAAACCCAGCAACCCGAAAGACACCAGAATCTGAAGATACGTGTTGTGCGCAGCGATTCTCTCCTTGCCCGTGATGGCTCCAAGTTCAAACACGTAAGCGGTTCCCCATCCGAACCAAGGTTTCTGCAGGAAGAGACTCCATCCCCCTTCGGCCAGTTCGAGCCGTGATCCTGTGCGCCCTGCCAGCGCGGCCTCGAAGCGGGCTTGGACCAATTCCGATGTCAGCACCGTGTAGGCGATTCCAGCCAACGCCGCCGGCGCGAGGAATAAATAAGCGGAGGCCCTTCGCTTACGAAGGAAAAGAACCAGGGCCGTGGCAAGCCCCACTGCCAGCATCACGAGACCACCCCGGCTGGCCGTGCGTACGGTCGCCAACGTCATGGAAGCCACACAAGCCGCCAGGATCCATTCGCGCGCCCCCAACCGCGGCCAACGGGTCAGGCACCAGCAAAACACACCGATGATACAAAACGAGTAGCGGTAGGCTTGTCCATTCAGGTTCATGCCACCCACCCCCATCCTTCCAGCCCCATCCATCTGTGCCGCCAGGGAGGCATAGCCAGCGTGCGCCAGCAGCGACATCACTGTGCATGAGGCCACCATTGCCAGAGCCACGCCTTGGAGCGCCCGGGCATCATGGCACACGTCCCTGAAGATGAAGAACAGCGCCACCACTTGCACATACTGAAAGAACTGGGTGATCTCCTTTGCACCGTCCGAGCCCAGGGAAAGGTTACCACTGAGCACTAAGGCGAGAGTAGCGGCCACAAGAAATGTGAGTGCCAGAGCACTTGGCCCGGAAAACAGGCGTACTTTTCCCAGACGAGTGACCGCAAAGAATCCGATCAACAGCACCCCAAGAATGCTGGCCGGGTTGTCGAGCATTCGCACCGGCAAAATGATCAGACTGTCCAAAAATGTAGCCGGCACGAAGGCCACGACCAGAATCACCAGTGGAAGCGGCCGGCGCTGAACTCCGGGCAACACCCATTCCTGTAGTGCCGCAGTGGATCGGATGACCTTCGGTATCATGTTATTACACAGTTCCCCCGTTTGCGGTTTTCAGGTCAGCGACTTTCGCCCTGTCTCACAAAGCAACCAAGGATTGATCTGGAATTCAGGCCAAAGTTAACGGCATTTCAAAGGATGACCCCGCACCGCTTACGCAAAATCCCGCGGAGAGTTTCGTAATAGGTTTCCGGACTGCACCGCTGGGCAATTGCCTCTGCAGCCAGTCTCCCTATCGTTGGCAGTTCGCTTCGCCGGCGGATCACCTGCTCGAGCGTGCGAGTCAGGTGCTCCAAGTTCCCACTTCGGTAAATAAAACCAGTGCGACCATGTTCGATGTAACAGGCACTCCCGTTGTAATCGCCGCTCACCGGCGGAACACCGTACCCCATCGCCTCGAGGATCACCATTGCACAGCTCTCCCGGTTGGAGCTCAACACTAGCACGTCATGCTTCCGGTATTCCTGCTGGATCGCCTCGTAAGGGGTGCTCATCCGCAGCTCGACCAGGCCCTGAAGGTCCAAGGTCGCAACCAACTCCCGGCATTTTGCGTACTCGGCCCAATGTTCCTCGCTGCTGCATTCCCCGATCAGGGTCAAACGCACCCGCTCGCGCACGGTAGGAGCAGCCACGGCCTGAAGCAGCAAAGGATGGTTTTTGTAGCGCGCGTACTTGCCGATGCTAAGCAGCCTGACAGGACCTTCGGCCGGCACGGTAGACCAGTCTTTGCGCAGACCAGGATCCGGCACCCAGACCAGCGGCAAGAAGTCCATGGCCGCCAGTTCGCAGGACTGCGGTCCCTCCCGGTACAGCACGGGAGTGAACCAACCGTTGCCCAACCAGTCCACCAGTACCCGGGCGCCCAACCGCACAAGCCGAGGAAATTGCTTTCGGTGTTTCGCCGCCTGGGTGTACAGTAGGAAGCGTTTGCCGCGCAGCAGAAGCAGCGTTGCCACCACCCAATCGGTCAGGGCGTTGCCTTCACGGATGATGGTCACCTGTGGATCATAATCCCTCACCAAGCGCCAGAGCGGCAGCACCAAGGGCACTTGCCACTGCGTCTGCTCCAGCGCCCGGGCGCGCTTCACCCAAGGGCGACGCAGCGCGGTCAGCTCAGGCTGGATCAACGCATGGCTCTCCACCGGGCCCACGTACCGGACCAAAAATCGCACCGGATGCCCGCGCTCAAGCAAAGCCCGCACCACCGGTATCTGGTTGGTGTGAAACCGCGGGGCCACGAACAAAAACCGGGCCTTCGGGTCCGCTGACCCAGCCGCCTCATCTGTCTTAGGTTGCATCCGTTGTGATTGCGGGTGTCTGACTCACCCCCAGGATTCAGCCCCGGCCCGTGCTTCCTCGATCGGAGCCCGCGGATTTGAGCCGGCCCCCCGGCGGCGCGCCCGACCTTCCTTCACTTCGCGGCGGGCTTCACGTACAAGCCGTCCACCTTCCCGCCGTCGTCAATGGCCTTGATGGGAGTCAGGCGGGTCTTGAGCAATGCCTTCACGGCATCGCGTTGCTCCACTGACTCCGCCAGGTTCTCCCCACCGGGCGCGTTCAAGAAGTCCACCAGCAGCACGCCCTCTGTGGACAGGCGCTCGACAAAGGCCATGGCGATTTCAAGCGGGTTCGGGGTGTGTTCCAGCACGTCCTGGCACACGATCAGGTCATAATCCCTGTTGAGGGGGATGCCGTCTTTCCCCTGCCCGATCGTCAGAATCTCGTAGGGATACCCGTATGTCCGTTTCTTCCATTGGACGAACTCCAGTGTGACGGAAGGAATGTCAGCCACCACATACTGGCACTCGGGGAACCGTTCGAGCAGATATTCGGTCCAGACGGCGGAACCGCATCCGTACTCCAATATTACCGGGCGCGGGCGGTGGCGCACCAGTTCCCGACACCACCGGTAGCCGCCAAAGCGTTTGTTGTACGGCTGTCGGAAAGGATAAACATGCACCTCCTGGTAAAAGTGCAGCTTGTCCTCCAGCGTAAGTCGCGGCCGGGAAGACCAGCCGGTTTTGTGCGCCTGTTTGTTCAGCGCCCGCTGGAGCGCCTCCTGCGGAGAAAACTGCTGTCCATGGACCTCCCGATAAAAGCGGATGGTCTTCTCAAAGACCCGGCAATCCACCCCCCACAGGCGCTCGCGCAAGCGCCGGCCGGCCTTTTCGATCGCGTCCCGCAGGGTGCGCCGGCGGCGATACAAGGTGCCGAGCCGTTGGACCAAGGCTTCGTTCATCTTGGGTGCTTCAGGTGGTGACCGGCATTTCCAGAACTTCCCGGAAGTGCGCGGAGACGCGGGAGATGTGGAACAAGCGCGCCGTCTCCAACGCATTACGCACCAGTCGCGCGCGCAACGCCGCGTCATCGCGCAGGCGCTGGATGCCCTCGAGGATGGTCTGGGTGTTTGCTTCCTCGACCACCAGCGCGCAGTCGTGCTCCTTCAGAAACCGCGTCAGGAACACACCGGGCGGGCTGTGCGCCAGAATGGGACGGCCGGAGATCAGGTACTCGATGGTACGCGTGGGGAAGATCGTCTCGCACTCGACTTGGGACATGCTGCTGGTAAATCCGTGCGGGAGCAGCTGCATTTCGGTCCGGGCCAATGCCTGCAACAGCTCTCTCCGGTTCAAACGTGTGCAGCTAGCCATCCCATTCCAGACCCCCAGGCGCTCCAATTCCGCCCGCGTTTGCCCAGTGTAAAACTGGAGTCGGGCCCCAGTGATTTGGGCCACTGCCTGGCACAGCCGTCGGGCAGCATCAACGCAGCTTGGATTGATGTTCCCGCTCAAGGCAAAGATTCGTTCGCTCGACAGTCCGGGTTCTGCAAACGGGGGGACGGCTTCCGGAAACGAATGCACCAAAGCGCTGCAGCGGGGGGTCATTTCCGGGTAGCGGTCGCGGTACAACTCCACCAAGCCTTGGCTCATGACAAACACGTGGCGGGCGGCCTGAAAGACCCGGGGTTGCAGCCAGCGGGCCAGATGCACACTCCACCCCCATCGGCTTTCCAGATAGGTGTTGTGAAAGTACGGGTAGAACCGGCACCCGGCTCGCAAACTCGCCCTCAACGCCGCCCACAAAAACGCTTCATCCGGATAGACGGCAAGAATGTCCGTGCATTGCTGCTGGTGTGCCAGACGCGCCAGTCGTGTCGTGACCAAGGGCAGCTTAAGCAACCGGACTTCACGCCGTAAACGTCCCCCCACAGACCGGGCATGTCCGACAACAACCCGTTCGGGCCAGCACGGGTTCCAAGCACCCGTCGTTCCCGAGTCCGCCAACTCACCTGCCAGCACCATCTCCCCCCGAGTGAAGGCGCGTGCGAGATTGCCAACGATGACTGGTGTGCCTGAAGCGGTGGGTGGCAAACTCCTGCACACCACCAGCACGCGACGCCGGTTAATCACGGTCGAAGGAGTAGGCATCACACGCAGCCTTGGTCATCAGCGTGCAAGGTTTGAGGTCCGGGCAGCTTGCCTGCCCAACGTCCGCTTGAGTTTGTGGATCGCAAGCCAGGATGGCTGCACCACAAAGTCCTTATGGTGCAGGCTTCCAGCCTGCAAGAGCCAGCCAACAACACCAGCAGGCAAGATGCCTGCACCACAGCCGCTGAGATGGCCAGCCCTCCTCACAGCCGCCGCCGCCACCCGGCCACCATTTCCTCAAAGATCGCGTCCAGGCTCCGCGTGATGTCCCAGGCCGGATAGTGCGCCCGCAGCTTGCCCAAGTCCGAGATGTAGCAGATGTGGTCGCCCTCCCGGGCCTGCTCCACGTACTCGAACTGCATGGGCCGACCGGTGAGGGCCGCCACGCGGTCAAAGGCCTCGAGGATCGAGCAGGAGTTCCCCCGCCCGCCGCCCAGGTTGTAAACCTCGCCACAGCGCGGCGCCCGGGCGAATTCCTCGATGAACCGCGCCACGTCGTGCGAGTGGATGTTGTCCCGTACCTGCTTGCCCTTGTAGCCGAACACCCGGTACGTCCCGCCCGTGAGGTTCACCTTCACCAGGTAGCTCAGGAAGCCATGCAGCTCGACCCCGGAATGGTTCGGACCGGTCAGACAGCCGCCGCGCAGGCAGCAGGTCTTCATGCCGAAGTACCGGCCGTATTCCTGCACCAGGAGGTCCGCCGCCACCTTGGACGCGCCGAAGAGCGAGTGCTTGGACTGGTCAATCCGCTGGGTCTCGCGGATGCCGTGGAAGTCCTCGGGCCGCGCGTAGTCCCAGCGCTTTTCCAGCTCCCGCAGCGGCAGTTCGTTGGGTGAGTCGCCATAGACCTTGTTCGTGGACATGTGGACGAACACCGCCGCCGGGGCCGCCTGCCGCGTGGCCTCGAGCAGGTTCAACGTGCCCACCGCGTTCACGTCGAAGTCGTCAAACGGCCGGCTGGCGGCCAGATCGTGCGAGGGCTGCGCCGCGGTGTGGACCACCAGGTCCGGCTGCAGCGTGGCCAGGCACTCGCGCACCCGCGCGCGGTCGCGAATGTCCAGCGGATGATGCCGGAAGCGGCGGCAGGTGGCCTCCAGCCGGCGGCGGTTCCATTCGGTGTCGCCGCCCGGGCCGAAGAAGTCGGCCCGCAGGTTGTTGTCCACGCCGTGGACCTCCCAGCCCAGGGCGTCGAAGTGCGTCACCACCTCGGAGCCGATCAGGCCGCTGGAGCCGGTGACCAGGAGTTTGTTCATGGATTCGTTCTGAATGCCGGCGCGGCGGCGGATTCGCCTTCGATTGAAGCAACGCGGTCGGCACCCGCCAGACGCGGGCTGGCCGGCAATTCCTTCACCACCCGGGCCGGATTGCCGGCCACGATGCTGCGCGGCGGGAAACAGCCCGCCACGACGGCGCCTGCGCCCACCACGCAACCGTCGCCGAGCTCCGTGCCTTTGAGGATCAGCGCATGCATGCCGATGAACACGTCATCACCGATGCGGATCGGCCGGCTGACGGCGCCCCGGGTGGTGTGCTCACGCCGGGCTTCGGGCGACAGCGGGTGGAAATCCGTGTCCACGATCGTGCAATTGGCGCCGACCAGGACACGCGCGCCGATTTCGACGGAACTGGCGGCGCAGATCACCACGCCGGAAAGCCCGGAGCCGTCGCCGATCACGATCTTTGCGCCGGCGCGTGCGCTCAAGGCACAGGGCCGCTGCAACCAAAGCGGATTCGCGCCGCTCCTGGAAACCAGGTGCACGCCGTTGCCCAGCCGGATCTCCCCGCCGCGGGCGATGCGGACGCGTGGCAATCCCGTGCAACGAACGGCGCGCCCGCATTGGACGCCCGCGGCCCGGAGCCACCAGGGCCAGGGCCAGCGGTCCAGGAGCAGTTGCCCAGGCACCGGCAGCCAGCAAAGAGCGCGAAACAGCAGGCTCATCCGATCAAGTTTCCAACCGGCAGGCGGATGTCCCCGCTCGAGCCGGATTCCGCCTCACAGGACCTGTCACACCCGCCAGCCGGTTGTGGGGCAGCCATCCTGGCTGCCTGTGGTGCAAACATCTTGCCTGCAGCGGCGCAGCCTGGCTTTTGCGCGTTGGAAGCCCATACCACAGTTCTGCGGGCTGGAAGCCTGCACCACAAATGGCCTCTGGCATCCACTCCCCCCTCACCACGCCGTCCAGCCGCCTTCGACCAGCAGGTTGGAGCCGTTGACGTAGCTGGAGGCATCCGAAGCCAGGAACAAGGTGGCGCCGATGATCTCCTCCGGCTGCATCATGCGGCCCAGCGGGGTCATCCGGCTGAAGCGCTTCTCGAAGGCCTCCTCGTGGCGGTTCCAGACGCCATGCGGCGTGAGGGCGTTCACCCGCACGCCACGTCCACCCCAATAGCAGGCCAGGTACTTCGTGAGCATGATCACCCCGCCCTTGCTGGCCGAGTAGGCGATGGGGCTGGCCAGGCTGTTGTCGGTGTAGAGCGCTGGGTTCGAGGACACCACCCCGTAGGTGGAAGCCAGGTTGATGATGTTGCCCTTGCCCTGCCGGAGCATGACCGCGCCAAACTCGCGGCACATGAGGAAGGTGCCGGTGAGGTTGACGTCAATGATGCCGCGCCAGGCATCGTCGGGGAACACCTCGGCGCGGGCGTCCCACGCCTGTTTGGCCAGGTAATGGTGGTTGTTGATGAGCACGTCCACCCGGCCGTGACGCTCCAGCGTGGCGGCAACCAGTTGCCGGACCTGGTTCACGTCCGAGACGTCGCAATGAAAGCCCGCGGCCTCGCCGCCGAGTTCCGCGGCGAAGGCGGCGGGATCCTTGGGCGGCACGTCGGCCAGGAGCAGCCGGGCGCCGCGCTCGTGCAACGCCTTGGCCATCGTGCGGCCGATGAGGCCGCAGGCGCCGGTGAGCACGATCACGCGGCCGGACACGTCAAACACAGGGTCGTTCATGAGGGGTTGCTGGCGGAGGGGGACGGTTTCGGCGGGATTCATCTGGTTCAACCGCCAATGAACACGAATCCACACGCAGAATTCCGGTTCGCGCACGCTTGCGCATAACGGCAGGCGCACCCGCCGGCTGGCGCGCCGGCATACATTGCGGCAAGGCCGAACTGCCGGCATGGGTTCGTGTTCATTGGTGTTCCTTCGTGGTTCCCATCTGTCCGGCTGAGCGGGCTGGCGCCCGGGCAGGGTTGGTTCAGCTTCGGTTTCTCCCGGATAAGGCGATCTGGAGATCATGCACCGCCTCGGGCAGGGTGGCGCCCAAGGTCGGTTCGCCCGCAATGGCCGCAAGGAAGTCCGCGGCCTGGGCGCGATAGGTGTCGTCCACGGTAAAGCCGGCGGGGGCCGGGTCCTCGCGCACGGCACCGTCGCGGAACGCGACCTGCAGGACGCCGGTCAACAGGTTGAGCGAGGCATTGCCGCCCGTGAACGACAGTTCGAGGGTGCGGGACGGCGGCTTGTGCGCGAGACTGAGCGTGGCGGTGGAAAGCGCGCCGCTGGCGTGCTCGAGCAGGAAGGCCGCCGCCTCGTCCACGTCCGTGCCGAGCGGATGCAACGGGAGTTCGAAGCCGCTGAAGCGGCGCGCGGGACCCAGCAGCCAGGTCAGGTAATCGAGTTCGTGAATGTTGGTCAGCGCCGCGCCGCCGCCCAGGTCGCGCCGGGCCGCGTAGGAAACACGGTAATCCTCCCACGGATGCCAGTCCGGCAGATACCCGCCGATGTGGGCGCGGGCGAGCAACGCCCTGCCGAGCGGCTGCCCGGTGGCGATCCATTCGCGCAGGCGAAGAAGCTGCGGGTGGAAGCGCAAGTTTTGCGCCACGTGCACGACGCGTTCGCGGCGGGCCGCCTCGGCGGCCAGCTCCTCCCAACCGTCGAGGTGGTCGGCCAGCGGCTTCTCGATGAGCACGTGACAGCCGGCCCGCACGGCGGCGAGGGCGGTTTCGAGATGCAGCGCGGTGGGGTTGGCGACCACCACCGCCGCGGGTGATTGAGCCAGGGCTTCGTCGAGCGAAAGGTACACCGCGTCCGGCGCGGGCTGGCCGTCGTCCGGCAGCGTGGCCTTGCCGGTCCGGTAAGCCAGCATCGGCGCGCAGCCCAGGGCGCGGAAATGCCGCAGGTGCCGGCGGCCGATGGAGCCGAGGCCGCAGATCAGGACCGGGAGGGGCATGAGGTCAGGAAGCGGGCGTGCTCACTAGCGGAGCAGGAGAGGATTGCGGGCTTGGGGAGCAGATGTCCGGGTTGCGGCATGGGTGTGGTGTAACTGTTTGTGGTGCATCTGCTGTGATGCAGCCGTTGTGGTGCAGCCGTCCCGGCTGCAAGACCCCTGCAGGCTGGAAACCTGCACCACCACCCCGGCAGGCCAGGAGGCCGGCACCACAACAGCCTCCCGACTACAGGCCTGAGAACGCCGTTCAAACCCCGATCCGAGTATCCGGGCTTGGGCCGGCGCCCGGTTTCCGGGTTTCGGCCAGCACCGACTCAATGGCCGCCCTCACGCGGGCCAGCGCTTCCTGGCCATAGGCGCAGACGTACCGCGCTTCAAAAGCACGGGCGCGCTCGAGCTGGCGCTGACGAAGGGCCGGGTCGTTCCACAGGCTTTCAACTTGGGCGGCCAGTTGCCCCACGTCGCGCGCGTAAAGCGCCGCGCCCGCCGCCATCGCCTCGCGCATCAGCGAGAAGTACCCGGACCCATCGGGCGGCTCGAGCACCAGCACCGGGATTTCGTGCTGGATCGCGTCAAAGCCGAAGCTGCTGCTGTCCACCACCACCAGGTCCGCCAGCTCGAGGGTTTGTTTGGCGTTGAGCAGGCGGTCGTCCACCAGCCGGAGCCGGGAATTTTCTTGCAGGAGTTCCGCAAACGACGCCCGGGAGTTGCTGGGATGCAGCCGTCCCAGCACGACGAATTCGGGCAGCCGGTTCGCCAGCTCGCCCAGGATGTCCGCCCAGACGCGGCGTTCACTGGCGGCCAGACAGGTGAGGCCGACCACCACCACGGGCTTGCCGGGGTCTGCCCCCAGTTGTTCCAGCCGCGCCGCGCGCCCGGCGTCGTCCAGCCGGCGCCGGACCGGCCTTGGTTCGAACACGCCCACGGGAATCAGGCGTTCGGCCGGCACGCCGGCGCCGCGCAGCAATTCCGTGTGGATGTCCCCCCAGGTGAGCACAAAGCGGGCGCCCAGAGGCAGGAAGCCGCCCTGGTTTTGCGCGCCGAACGCGCCATGCACGAGCGTGAAGGTGGGCACGCCCCGCGAGGACAGGGCGGCGCACAGCACCGAACCGATGGGGTTGCGATCCCAGTTCACCACCAAGGCGCGCGGCTTCAGCCGCTCGCACAGACCGAGCGCGGTGGCGATCTTGCCGGTCTGATGCACCAACTGCGCTGCCAGCCGCCAGCGGGCGGCCGGGGCGAACCCGCAGTCGGCACAAACCTCCGCCAGCCCGCGCAGCCAGCGTCCCAGCCGGGCCAGCAGCCACCGGCGCGTGGCCAGCCAGGCGGGCGGAAAATCACTGAGGACCACGGCGGGCAGGCCCGCCGGCAGGTGCCGCAACTGGCTGCGACCTCCCGCCACGAGCAGGCCTTCCGCCGGTCCAAAGGCCCCGGCCAGCGGTTGCCAGAGCCGGCGCGACCTTTCCTGCTCCCCTCCGGCAGCAATGAGGATGCGCCCCTGCCAGCGCGCTATGTCCAGTGGCAACCGTCCCGGGAGGGCCGCCAGCATCCCTTGCGGGTGGGCCAGCGCCAAGGCCAGCTCAGCCAAGGCTAGTAAAGGACGGCAACCTGGCGCAGTGAGCCGGCCGTGCCGTCGCAGGATTGCGAAAAACGAGTGAACGATCTGTGACACAGGCACGCCATCGTAGCGGCCTTCGGCAACAACCTGCCGCAATCCCTCGACCAGCCGGACATCCGCAGCGAGCGCCGGCACCAGCGCGGCGGCGTCCACCCCACATTCGCCACGGGGGAGAACCGCTGAAACGTCGGGCACTGGCGCGGGCGGCGAAAGCATTGTCCCTCGCACCGAACTCATGGAGCCGGGGTTTCCGAAGCCGGGGCGGCGGATTTCCGCTCACCCCCGAGCATGACCGCGATGTAACCGAAACACAGCAGCATGAACACCGTGCGCCCCACAACCATGGCCTGGGCATAGGCCACCAAGTCTCGGCGCGCTTCGAGGATCAGGTGCAGGGCCGCCAGGTAGGCCAGCATACCGCCCACCAGGCATAGGAAGTAAGGAACCATGCGGCCAGTGGCCATGAACACGTTGTTGTAGGACCGGAAGGACAGCGGCAACCAAATTAGCAGGTTCCATTGCAGGGCGGGGATGGCCGCGGTGTATTGCGGCAGCAACAGGGGCACCAGCACCGGCGCCAGCCACCACCCCAGGCCAATGAGCACCACGTTCAACGGCAGCAACACCAGCACCGGTACGGTGGCGATGCGCAGGGACTGGCGGACGTTGCCGGTGCGTCCGAACTCGGAGGTCATGTGGGGATAGACCACGCTGCTGACCGCTTCGCCGAAGATGCCCAGCGGCTTGGTGCCCAGGCTCACCAAGGCGTACAAACCCAGGTTGACGCTGTCGAAGTAGGCCAGGATGAGCGTGTCGTTCAGGGTGCCCCACCAAGCGCTCAATTGGCCTACCAACATAATGGGAGTCCCCACCTTCAACAGGTGGAAAAACTGCGGGGTGGACCAGACAGCGCGGACCTTCAGCGGACGCCAGTGCCAAAACTGTGCCAGTTGCGCCCCGGTCATCACCACCGCTCGCACGCACAGTCCGTAAAAACCCCACAGGGCCGCCAGCCATACCAGGAACAGGCTCAGCACTCCCTGGGTCATGTTGATTTTGGCCAGCCGCGGGAAATCCAGACTAGAGCGGAAGGTGAAGCGCAGGTACAGCGTCGAAAACAACAGCACCCAGATGCCGAAAGCGTTGGCCGCCCAGCCCACAGCCAGATCCCAACGGCCTCGAAACGCCTGCCAGAGCGCGATCCCAGCCAGCGCCGCTGCTGACAATGTGGCCATGGCCATGGCCCACGCTTGGGCCACGGCGGTCAGGTTGCGGGCGCGGTCGGGGTCGCCCTTACCCATCCAGTAGGGCAGTTCCCGGCCCAAGCCGTTGCCCACGCCGAGCATCAACCAAGGGGCATACCCGGCCACCAGACCGATGCTGTTGAACAGGCCCAGCACCGCAGGCCCCACGAGGCGGGCGGTTAGAAAGCCGGCCAACATGTTCATCACGGTGGCCACCAGGTTGCCACCGGCGAACTTTGAGATGGTGGTCAGTAACTTGCGATTGCTGAGACGTTCGGCCAGCGTGAATGAGGGCGGCATGGGCGGCAGCAAGCTCCAACATCGGCAACCAGGCAGACTATTCAGGGATGGACTCGACAGCGGATAGTGCAGGTTGAAGGGGCGTCCGGGCATCGCGAGGGCCGTTCACGCGCGACACCCGGCGCCAGCGTCCTCGCCAGACCGGGCGGCAAACATCCGTTCCGCCAGTTCCCAGTCCTCGGGCGTGTCAATGTCCTGCACCAGATGCCGCGGGATGGCCACGCCGTAGGCCCGCGCGGAAAAGATGCCTGTGCGCTCCTTGAACGCGGCCGGACGACCCCAGTAGAACTGGCCGGCGTCGTGCCAGGCCGCCGGCAGGTCCTGCGAGCGCGACCGCTCGTGCTCGGGCCAGAACATCGCCACGCGGCCGTCCTCGGCGAGTTGGAAGGCGCGGAAGATCGGGTGCCCGTACGAGGTCACGCTGAAGGTGAAATCCGCGTCCGGTCGCGCGCGCAGCAACGCCAGGCCTTCCTGAAGAAACTCCGGCCGCAAGAACGCGGCCGTGCCGTAAATGCAGCAGGCCAGGTCCACCGGACCGCGGTGTTCCTCCACCCAGCGGACGGCGTGGGCCATGACCGCCAGGGTGCCCGCGCGGTCGTCCGCCAGTTCCAGCGGCCGCCGGAACGGCGCCTCCGCGCCGTGCGCCATGGCCACAGCGGCGATTTCCTCGTCCTCGGTGGATACCAGGACGGCGTCGAACACTCCGGACGCTCTGGCGGCGGCGATGGGCCACGCGATCATGGGGCGCCCGCAGAAGGGCCGCACGTTTTTGCGCGGCACCCGCTGGCTCCCTCCGCGAGCGAGAATGATGGCAACGAGCATTGGTGGCGCTGGCGGCCGCGACGGCATCAACGGCCGGCAGGTTCGCCAAACATCGTCTGGGCCGAGCGGTAGTCGTCCGGGCGTCCCACGTCGAGCCAGTCCTCGTGCACGGGGAAGGCGGCCACGGTCCGGCCGGCGGCGCGCACGCGTTCGAGCAGGTCGGGCATGTCCAGCGGCGTGCCGCGCTCGACCAGCGGCAGCACGTCCGGGTTCAGGCAGTAGATGCCGGCGTTGACCAGGTAGGACTTCACCGGCTTCTCGGCGACGCCCGCCACGAGATTGTCCCGCACTTCGACCACCGCGTAGGGAAGCTGGATTTCGTAGCCGCGCACCGCCACGGTGGCAGCGGCGTGATGGCGCTCGTGGAACTCGAGGAACTGCCGGTAACTGACGCGCGTGAGCACGTCGCCGTTGACCACCAGAAACGGCCGGGCGGGCGCAGGGTCCAGCAGCCCCAGCGCGCCGGCCGTGCCGAGGCGGCGGGGCTCGCGCACGTAGCGGATGCTGGCGCCCCAGCGGCGGCCGTCACCGAAGTGATTGGCGATCTGGTCGCCCAGATAATTTACGCACAGGCAAAAGCGGCTGAAGCCCTGGCCCAGGAGGCCTTCGAGGATGTGTTCGAGCATGGGTTTGCCGGCGACCTCGAGCATGGGCTTGGGACAGCGCTCGGTGTAGGGCCGCAGGCGCGTGCCCAGGCCGCCGGCCATGATCACCACCTCGTTGTCGAAGGTCTGGTAGTTGATCTGGTCCAGGCAAACGACGTCCACCACCCGGCCCTCGGCATCGAGCACCGGCAAATGGCGCAGGTGCCGCTGGCGCATCACGGCCACGGCGCCTTCCCGGGGCGAGCCGACCGGCCAGAACATGAAGTTCGCGTTCGCGTGCTCACGGGCCGGCGCGTCCAACGGGACGTTGCGCAACACCAGGCGGCGCACGTCGCCGTCGGTCAGCAGGCCGAGCGCGCGGCGGTTGGCGTCGGTCACCAGGATGACGCCCTGGTGGTTGCGCTCGAGCGCGACGATGGCCTCACGCAGGGTGACCTGCTCCGGCACGAGCAAGGCATCGAGCAGGGTTTCCGACATGGCCAGAGAAGCGGCGGCCGGGGACAAGCGCCCGCTCAGGCGGCGGACGGGCCCAGGAGGCTGTCCCAGGTCACCGGTTGACCGGCCTCGAGGTCGCGCGGGCAAACGCGTCCCAACAAGTTCTTGAACTCGCGCGGGTGCAGACCGGGCGGTTGCTGGCCGTTGCGCAACACCGCGAGGTTTTCGCGCGTGAAGCGCTCGCCCGCCCGGATGGCGCGACGGGTGAACACGCTCCGGTAGGCGAAGCCGCGCAGGTACGCTTCCTCGGCGTGCACCACCTTGGCCGAGTCGCCCAGCAGCACCGGGTCCACCGCGATGTTTTCCCCGGCTGCCACCCGGCGCTCGGTCTCGTGCACGGCGGCGACCAGTTGCCGCAGTTCGTCCGGCTCGATCGCAAAGGAGTGGTCCGGCCCGGGCGAACGGCGGTCCAAGGTGATGTGCTTTTCAATCACCCGCGCGCCCAGGGCGACCGCGCCGACCGGCGCCTCGACCGGGTCGCGGGTGTGGTCCGAGAAGCCGATCACGCAGCGCGGGAAGGCCAGGCGCAGCGTCTGGAGGACGCGCAAGTTCACGATGTGCCGCGGCGCGGGGTAACTGCCGTTGCAGTGCATGATGCAGGCCTGCTCCGGGTGTCCGTAGGCGGCCAGCGCCTCCTCGATGTCGCCCAAGCGCGCGCAGGCGGTCGAGAAAATGATCGGGATGCCCAGCGCCCCCAGCCGCTCGAACAGCGGCAGGTGGCTGATTTCGTACGAGGCGATTTTGAGCAGCGCCGGCCGGTAGGGCAGGATTTCCTCCAGGCCCGCCTCGTCGCACACGGTGATGAGAAACCCGATGCCGTGCTCGCGGCAGGCGGCGGTCAGGCGGTCCAGCCAGCCGGCCCGCAATTCGCCCGCGCGGATGACGTCGCGGATGTTGTACGTGCCGCTTTCGTTGCGGTAGGTGCCGGCGTGCGGCGAGTACATCTCGTCCGCTTTGAGCAACTGGAACTTGGCGAAGTCCGCCCCGCAGGCGGCGCTGACGCGGATCATCTCGAGGGCCTTGTCGAGCGAGCCGTCGTGGTTGATGCCGATTTCGGCAATCACCCGGACGCGGGAATCGGGAAACAGGCTCATGCGCGGAAAATCAGGCGGCGGCCGGCGCCGACGCATTCACCGCGGGCGCCGGTGCTGACCGGTTGACTGCCGGGCGGGCGTAGCGGGCGAGCAAGTCAGCCAAGCGCGTCAGCCCCGCGCCGTCCACCAGAGTCCGGCCGGTGTGGCTGAGGCGGCGGCGAGTTGCCGAGTCCAGGCCAGCCAGCCGGCGCGCCAGCGCGGCGGCACTTGTTTGCTCCACCAATCCGGCGTTGACCACCGCTCCTTGCCGGGAGAGGACTTCGGCGTAGGCGTGCATGAAAGGCTTGAGGGCCACAACCACGGCGGGCAGCCCCACGGCCAGCGCCTCGAAGGTCAGGTTGCCGTAACTGCCCACCAACACATCCGCCGTGCCCAACAGCGGGAAAACGCTTGGCACCTCGGTGAAGACCTCGAGGGCAAGACCAGCGGCCCTTGCGCGCAGCGCTTCGGTGTGCGGCCGCAACGCCGGCGGCAGGAGCACTTGCACCGTCGCTGCCCAACCTGTTTGCCGCAAGGCCTCGAGCGCCAGGTACAGCCCGGCCGGGTCGTGCCAGTTGCCAAAAGCCACCAGCACCCGCCGCGGTGGGTCGGGAAACTCCCGCGGGGTGTCGCGCCAGGCGGCCGCTTCGGCGGACACGGGCGCCCATTCGAGCCCGCGGTGCAGCTCGTAGGCCGGCGCCGTCACCGGCTCGAGCATGTGTCCCACCACCGCCGTCACCGGCAGGTCCGGCGGCGCGTGTCGGGAACTGGTGATCACCACCACGCGTTCGTGTCGCGCGGCCACCATTCGGAGGAAATCGCGGTCGTAGAAATCCGGGTCCTGCGGGTCGAACATGCAGTCCACCACCGCCAGCGGGGCCGGTCCGACCGGTTCCAGCACCGGCACGTCGGGCAACGCCCGGCGCAAGGTATCGCGCGCCGCGGCGTCCAACCTGCCGTCAAACGCCACCCGCAATCCTCGGGCACGAAGCTGCTGAGCCAGATGGAGGCACCGGCGCAGATGGCCAAAGCCCACCTGCGCATCCGCCGTGCACACAAAGACCAGGTCCGGCGCGTTCATCGTTTCAACGGGCCGGCACGCCCTTGACGACCCGGCCGGGAGGCACGTCACGCGTGACCACGGCACCGGCGCCCACGGTCGCGCCGCGGCCCACAGAGAGGTCGGGCAGGATCGTGGCATTGGCGCCGATGTACACCTCGTCCTCGAGCGTCACGCGCCCCAAGACCACGGCATTGGGCGCCACGGTGCAAAAATCGCCCACGCGACAGTCGTGCATGAGGTTGGCCCGACAGTTCAGGCGCACGCCCTGCCCCAGCCGGCAGTTCACCGAGACATGCGCGCCTTCGGCGATCACGCACCCGGGCCCGAGCATGGTGCCCGGTTTGACCCGCGCGGCATTCAACGTCACGATCTCGAAGCCGGCAGCGGCGTAACGCTCGAAAATCCGGCGGCGCACCGCCGGCAGGTCCGGGGCGATGACGACGCGACGCTCCGCGGGTGCGAGGGGCTGGGCCAGCAACCAGGCGTCATCGCCGCACACCGGGTAACCGTGATAGTCCGCGCCCGCCGGGTGCGACTCAATGACCCCGCGCACCTGCCAGCCCAATTGCTCCGCCAGGTCAATCAGTTCGAGGCTGGCACCGACCAGGAACAGGGCGCGCGGAGGTGGTGCGGCGGCGTCGCCGTTCACGGTGTTGCTTCCGTTCACGGCTTTAATCCCGCCGCAGGCACTCGCAGAGCTGTTCGCAGACATAGTCCACCTGCTCGAGGGTCATGGCCCGGAACAGGGGCAGGGAAACCTGACGGCGGCCCACCTCCTCGGTCAGCGGCAGGCGCGCGCCGGCGGCGCGGTAACAGGCGAACTGGTGCACGGGCGGATAGTGCATCGAGGTGCCGACGCCCCGGGCCTTGAGCGCCTCGCGCAACGCCCGGCGATCGGGATGCTCGGTGAGCACGCCGAACACATAGTGGCTGGGCCGCCCGGGGTAGTCGCGGAAGGGCAGGTGTAGGCCCGGCTGGCCGGCGAGGTTGCGGCGGTACCGCTCGACGAGCCGGGCGCGGTGGGCCAGGTCGTCATCGAGCTTGGCCAGTTGGGCCAGGCCCAGTGCGGCGCGGATGTCGTCCAGGCGGTAGTTGTAGCCCCAGTCCACCACGTCGTAGAACTCGGCGCCGCGTTCGCGGTCGTAGGCGGTGGCGGTCATGCCGTGGGCGCGGAGCAGCCGGGCGCGGGCGGCCAAGTCGGCGTCGCCGGTGAGCATCATGCCGCCCTCGCCGGTGGCCATGTTCTTGTTGCTGTAAAAGCTGTAACAGGCGAAGTCGCCGAAGGTCCCGAGTGTCCGGCCGTCGCGCCGGCCCAGCGGCGCGTGGCAGGCGTCTTCGATCACCCGCAGCCCGTGCGCCCGGGCCAGCGCGCACAGCCGCGGCATGTCCGCCCCGAAGCCGCCGTAGTGCATGGGGATGATGGCGCGGGTGTGCGGAGTGATTTTGCGGGCGGTGTCCTCGACCGAGAGCGTCCAGTCGTCGAGCGAGGTGATGTCGGCAAACACCGGCGTGGCACCCTGCATCCGGACCACGCTGGCCGTGGCCACGAAGGTCAACGAGGGCACGATAACCTCGTCACCCGGGCCCACCCCGCAAATCCGCAGCGCCAGGTGCAGGGCGGCGGTGCAGTTGGCCACGGCGATGCCGTGGGCGGCGCCGTGCCGGGCGGCGAAGCGCTGCTCGAACTCGGCGCAGCGCGGGCCCATCGAAATCCAGCGGGACTCGAGGGCGGCCACGACCGCCGCGGTTTCTTCCGGGCCGTAATTGAGCTCGAAAAACGGGACCTGCATGGCGGGGCAACGCGCGCGCCTACACGTTGGCGTACTGCGGGGCGTCGGGGTTGCTCAGCAGCCCGCTGCGGAGCAGGCGCAGGATTTCGGCGATGCCGTCAGGCACGCGCCGGCTGATTTGGAAACCCAGGACGCGCCGGATTTTCTCGAAACTCACCCGGTAGTCGCGGGGGTCCTCGGTGCGCGGCACGTACCGGATGCGGCCGTCGGGAACCTGCCGCAGGAGCGCCTCGGCGATCATCTTCTTGGTGTAGTTCTCCGCCGTGTCACCCACGTTGAAGACCTCGCCAGCAACCCGGGACGCGTCGGCCTCGATCGTGGTGATGACGGACCCCGCGAGGTCGCGCACGTGGCAGTACGGCCGCCAGAAATGCTCGCCGAAGATGACCAGCTCCCGCCCGAGGGCCAGCTCGCGGGTGAACTCGTTCACGGTGAGATCGAACCGGATGCGGGGCGAGACGCCGTACACGGTCGAGAACCGCAGGGACGTGGTCGCAATGCCGTCGGCGTCGCCCCGCGCCTTCAAGTCCCGCTCGAAGGCCACCTTGGTTTCGGCGTACAACGAGACCGGCGCGAGCGGCGACTGCTCGTCCACGCAGGCGTTGGGGTCCGGCATCTTGCCGTAGTTCGAGCAGGTGGAGGCGAAGACGAACCGCGGCACGCGCGCGCGGATCGCCGCCTCGAGCAGCAGGCGGCTGCCGTCCAGATTCGTGCTGCGGGCCAGGTCGGGGTTCGCGCGGCAGGCCGGGTCGCCGACAATGGCGGCGAGGTGGGCCACCGCGTGGCAGCCCGCCACCGCGCGGGCCACGGTGGCGGCATCGCGCACGTCACCGCGCAGGAATTCGAAGCGTTCGTCAGGCAGGACCTCCAGCAGCGATTCGCCGCCGGCCAGAAGCTGGTCCAGAACCCGGACCCGATAGCCGCGCGCGAGCAGCGCCCGCACCAGCACTGAACCGATGTACCCCGCCCCACCTGTCACCAACACGGTCTTCGCGTCATTCATAAGTTTTGGAACCGACGATTCAGGAACCGAGTCTCACTGCCGCAGAAGATGCCGGCCCCGGCCGCGAAGCCGGCAGCGCCCGCCGGAGTTCCGAAACAACCCGCTCCTGGTCGGCCGCTTCCAGGAACGGGTGCATCGGCAGGCTCAGCACTTCGTCCGCCGCCTTTTCGGCCACCGGGAAATCCCCCCGCCGGTAACCGAGCCCGGCGAAGACCGGCTGCTCGTGCAGGCATTTGGGGTAGTACACGGCGGTCGGAATGCCGGCGGCCTTCAGGCGCGCGGCGACGACGTCGCGGTCCGGCACGCGGATGGTGTACTGGGCATAAACGTGCGTGTTGCCGGGCGCGATCTCCGGCACGTCGCAGGCGTCCCGCAGCAAGTCGGAATAGCGGGCGCCGACCCGTTCCCGCGCGGCGAGTTCGTCGTTCAAGTGCGGCAGCTTGGCCAGGAGCACCGCCGCTTGGAGGGTGTCGAACCGCCCGTTCATGCCCAGCAACGGGTGGTGGTGGCGTTGCAGCCCGCCATGTGTGCGGATGGCGCGCATTTTGTCGGCCAGACCGTCGTCGTTCGTGAAGAGCGCGCCGCCTTCGCCGTAACAGCCCAGCGGTTTCGCCGGGAAGAAGCTGGTGCTGCCGATGGTCGTCACGCCGCAACTGCGCCGGCCGCGTTGTGTGGCGCCGAAACTCTGCGCGCCGTCTTCGATCACCGGCAGGCCGTGCCGCGCGGCGATGGCGTTCAAGCGGTCGTAGTCCGGCATCTGCCCGAACAGGCTCACCGGCAGCAGCGCCCTGGTCTGGGGCGTGATCGCCGCCTCGACCTGGTCCACGGCGATGTTGTACGTGGCCGGCTCGATGTCCACGAACACCGGCCGGGCGCCCACCAGCGCGATCACCTCGGCGGTGCTGATCCAGGTGAAGGGCACGGTGATGACTTCGTCGCCGGGGCCGATGCCGAGCGCGCGCAAGGCGATCTCGAGGCTGTCCGTGCCGCTGGCCACGGTGATGGCGTGCCTGACGCCGACATAGCCCGCCAGCGCGGCCTCGAGCTCGCCGACTTCCGGACCGAGGACGTACTGGCCGTGCTCGAGCACGCGGCGGAGGCGCGCGTCAATCTCGGCCTGGTAGCGCCGATACTGGGTCTTGAGGTCAATGAAATGCACGGAACAACGGCAGGCAGCTCATTTTGCCGGCAGCGCGCTCAGAACCTGGTGAAGACGCCGCAGCTCGGCCAGAAACCCGGGCAGGCTTTCGTAAACGGTCAGGGCCCGCCGGGCGTCGTAGGTGTGGGCCATGAGATTGCGGGCTTCGAGCATCTTCTGCCAGGGTGTCTCGGCTTCGATCCAGCCCTGACGCCAGGCCTGTCGCAGGCACCCGCGGGGCGAGTGCAGATCGGCCAGGCCGTAGCGTACGCCCACGGCCTTGATTGTTTTCCACGCCAGCTCGAAACAGAACTCGAAGTACTGGATGCACCCCGCGCGTCGCACGTCGTCCTCGGCCGGCGTGGCCAGGGCGTCTTCCAGCGCCGCCAGCGCCCGCACGAAATCGGCCAGCAGCGGCTCAGGGCTCATACAGGGTGCGGCAGTTTTCCAGGGCGCTCCGGCGAAACTCGGGCGAGGTCCGCTGCAGGTCCACCCAGTCCACCGTGTACAGGGTGGGCAGTTCCTCGAGCGCGTCCTGCACCCGGTAGAACGTGTCCAGGGGCAGCGGCTCCGGGCCGAGCACGCCCAAGTCGAAATCGGCCAGCGGGCCGGCGGCGCCCGTCGCGCGCGAGCCGAACAGGATCACCCGGTAGCCGCGCAGCTCGCCGGCAAACCGGGCGAGGCAGGCGCGGATCATCTGCTCGATCTCCGCTTCGCGGCTGATGGCGGCCGAACTCACACGCCGTAAAACTCCCGGTACCACGCCACGAACCGCGCCACGCCCGCCTCGATGGGCGTGGCCGGCTTGAAGCCCACGTCGCGCATCAGATCGTCCACGTCGGCGTAGGTCGCGGGCACGTCGCCCGGCTGCATGGGCAGGAGCCGCTTCACGGCCGCGCGGCCGATGGCCTTTTCCAGCACCTCGATCAGGCGCATCAGCTCAACCGGGTTGTGGTTGCCGATGTTGTACAGGCGGTACGGCGCGGCACTGGTGCCGGGGTCGGGCTCATCGCCGGACCAGCGCGGGTTGGCGGTGGCCACGCGGTCGGCCACGCGCACCACGCCTTCGACGATGTCGTCAATGTACGTGAAGTCGCGGCGCATCCGGCCTTCGTTGAACACGTCAATCGGCCGCCCCTCGAGAATCGCCTTCGTGAAGAGGAACAGCGCCATGTCCGGCCGGCCCCAGGGGCCATAGACCGTGAAGAAGCGCAGGCCGGTGGTGGGCAGGTGGTACAGGTGGCTGTAGGTGTGCGCCATCAACTCATTGGCCTTCTTGCTGGCCGCATACAGGCTCAGCGGGTGGTCCACGTTGTGGTGCACCGAGAACGGCATCCGCGTGTTCGCGCCGTACACCGAACTCGAGGAGGCGTACACCAGATGCTCGACGTCGTGGCGCCGGCAGCCCTCGAGGATGTGCAGGAAGCCCACGAGGTTGCTCTCGATGTAGGCATGCGGATTCGTCAGCGAGTACCGCACGCCGGCCTGCGCGGCCAGGTGGATCACCCGTTGCGGACGAAGCCCAGCAAACACCCGTTCCATGCCCGCGCGGTCGGCAAGGTTCAGGCGGTGAAACTCGAAGCCGGGCCGCCCGTTCAACCGCGCCAGCCGCGCCTCCTTGAGCCGCACATCGTAGTAGTCGTTGACGCTGTCCAGACCGATGACCTCGTCGCCGCGGGCGAGAAGTTTTTCGGCCACGTGGTACCCGATGAACCCGGCCACGCCGGTGAGGAGGATTTTCATGCCGTCAGGACACGCGATGCCGGGTTGTCCCGGTCTTACGCCTTCCACACCTGCCCCGGCTGTGTGGGCACGCCGGCCAAGGCATTGCGCGTGTCCACGATGCACCGCGCCCAGTCCGCGAGCTGGCGGTAATCCACCGCCTGGTGGTTCGTGGCGATCAGGACCACGTCGAAACTGCCGATGCTTTCGCGCGTCCACGGCACCGACCGCGTGCCCGCCCAATGGCCGTGCTCGCGGCTGGGCCGGATGACCGGCACGTGCGGATCGTAATAAGCCACCTCGGCACCGCGCTTCTTGAGCAGGTCGAGCAGGATGTAGCTGGGCGATTCGCGGTCGTCGTCCACGTCCGGCTTGTAGGCGAGGCCCAGGACCAGCACGCGGCTGCCGTTCACCGGCTTCCTCACCGCGTTGAGCGCCTCCGCCACGCGGTTGACCACGTACTCGGGCATGGCGGTGTTGACCTCGCCGGCCAGTTCGATGAAGCGGGTATGCTGGCCGTACTCGCGCGCCTTCCAGGTGAGGTAAAACGGGTCAATCGGGATGCAATGCCCGCCCAAGCCGGGGCCGGGATAGAACGCCATGAAGCCGAACGGCTTGGTTTTGGCGGCGTTGATCACCTCCCACACGTCAATGCCCATCGCGCTGTAAACGATCTTGAGTTCGTTCACGAGGGCGATGTTCACGCCGCGGAAGATGTTTTCGAGCAACTTGGTGGCCTCGGCGGCCCGGCAGGACGACACGGGCACGATCGTCTGGATGGCGCGGCCGTACAGCGCCTGCGCCTTTTCCAGGCAGGCGGGCGTGAGGCCGCCCACCACCTTGGGAATCTGCGCCACGACGCTCCTCGGGTTGCCGGGGTCTTCGCGCTCGGGACTGAACGCGAGGTGAAAATCCACACCCGCTTTCAGGCCGGAACCCTTTTCGAGCACCGCGCGCAGGTCTTCGTCGGTGGTGCCGGGATAGGTGGTGGATTCCAGCACCACCAGCGTGCCGCGGGCGAGGTGCGGCGCGACCACCTCGCCCGTTTGCAGAATGTACGAAATGTCCGGCTCGCGGTTCTTGTTCAGCGGCGTGGGCACGCAGATGATGACCGCCGACACCTCGCGCACGCGGCTGAAATCCGTCGAGGCCGCAAACCGCCCGGCCGCCACTTGCTCCGCGATGGCGGCGTCCGGGATGTGCTTGATGTAGCTCTGGCGGGCGGTGAGGGACTGGACCTTGGCCGGGTCAATGTCGAGCCCGAGCACCGGCACGCTGGAGCGGGCGAATTGCAGGGACAGCGGCAGTCCGACGTAGCCGAGGCCGACAATGGCGATGGGTTGCTGGGCGGTGGTGGATTGCATGGTGTTTGGTCGGAAACCGGACTCTGAAAGGGCACCGGACTGACGCTGGCGCCCGGGGCAACTTCAGCGTTGGGCCTACAGGAACTTCTCGATCAACGGCGCAAACGACTGAAGGCTTTTCTGCATCCGGCCCAGCGATTCCAGCCGGCTCTGGCAAAAGGCGAATTCCTCCGGCGTCAGCACTCCTTTGTCCCGGTCGGCCTGCAACGATTCCGTCACCTGCTCCACGCGCCATTGCGCGGCATCGAGGCGCGGTTTGACGATCTCCCGGTACGCGTTACGCACCAGGCTGCCGATCTCGGGAATGGCCTCGAAGTGGTCCTTGCGCCGGCCGGGCACCCAGACCTTGCGCACGGCGCCGAGCGACGCGAGCTGACGGGTGCCGGTGCTCGCGCTGGCCTTGCTGATGCCCAGCCCCTCCGCGATTTCCTCCAGCGAAAGCGCCTTGGGCGACAGGAACAACAGGCCGTAAATCTGGCCCACCGTCCGGGGCAGCCCCAGACGGCGACAAAGATTCCCCACCACCTCGATGAGCTGGAGCTTGCCTCTGGACTGAACGGCCACTTCGGGTTCGCGGATTGCGGAGCCTAAAGACACTTCGTCCCGGTCACTTCGCAGTCGCTGGTTGTATTGGCACCGGTCAGAAAGTCAAACGCACCGGTTCGTTCAATACGGATTTAACGAAGTAGTCGAACCAGGCCGCTCGCGCAAGTCCTTTTTGTGCCTCGAAGAACCCGGCTCTTTGACGGCATGACAATCGCTGCCTCAAGTCCGATCTGCGTACAATCCTGTAAGGTTTATCACGAATTGGCAGGGCAAAATCGGACTTTCAACCGGACAGTGCATGGGCGGGGGCAGGACCATCATTCCGCCCAAGCAGCGCGCTTCGCGGGTTTGGCCAATAACCGGAGCCGCTCTATGCCAGTGGATTTCACCCGTTCCGGGCACGCCCGTCGTCATCCCGGCAACGCACGATCAGCCCATGCAAGCATCGGCCGATCCAGGGCCAGGTTTCACGTAACTCGCATGAGGACCGCCAGAAGGAACCCCGGGTTGGACATGACCGTAACCTCGGCCATATTCCGACCACACCAATGACGCCGTTTGGAAACGCGAAGCTATGAAAACAACCAGTCACCTCCGGAGGTTCGCGCTGGTGGCACTCGTCGGCTTCGGGCTCTCCCTGGGCCTGACCGCCTGCAAGAGTTCGGACGAAGGCGCAAGCAAGTCCGAGCACCCGAAAAAGTCCGAGCACCCGTCCGGCTCGGAGCACCCCACCAAGCCCGAACATCCCAAATAATCACTACAGCAGCGAGTGCCGCCCACCGACAGCGGCGAGGCCACGATCAGCGATGAACACCTTCACCGCTCGCTTTGGAATCTTGTCCCTGGCCGGCGTGCTGGCGGGCGCCACGGCCTCACAGCCGGCGACCAAGCCGGCCGGCGAACCTGCGCCAACCCCGCATGTGGTCACGGCCGACATCCAGGCCGGGATTGAACAACACATCGCCGGGCAGATCCGCGCCGGCGGCGGGTACTTCAGGTTGGCCTTCGATAAAAAAAAAGCTTCAGCTCAAGCTGGTCCGCGTTCACACCGAGTACCTGGCAAACCTCGGCCCGCGCCGCCACTTCGCCTGCGTGGACCTGGTGGGCACCGATGGCGAGGTGTACGACGTTGACTTCTTCCTCGCCGGCGACCCCGGCGCGATGCGGGTCACCGAAACCACGGTCCACAAGATCAACGGCCAGCCGCTTTATACCTGGGAACAGAAGCGCGACGGCACGTGGCGGCGGGTGCCGGTCAGGAAAGCGTCCAAGCGCCTGCTGGGCGTGATCAACGGCCGGGACGAGTTCGAGTTCATCTACCGCGTCCGGCTGCCGGAGCTTTCCGCGCCGGCGCAGTTGTGGCTGCCGCTGGCCAGGTCCGACCGTTTTCAGACTGTGCAGATCGAAGCAATCCGCGCATCGGGGCGGTGGAAGGAATTGGTGGATCAGACGCACGGCAACATGGTGCTGTTTCTGACGGCCGGCCCCGCTGACAGCGGCCAGATCATCGAGATCAAATACCGCGTTCAGCGTCTCGAGAAGGCGGCTTACTCCCCGGCGGAGACGGATGCCATCGTGCCGAAATACCTGCACCCGGAGCGTCTGGTCCCCCACGACCATAATTTCCGGTCCATCGCCGAACAGGTCACCGCCGGGAAGGGAACCGACCTGATGCGCGCCCGCGCGCTCTACGATCACGTGATCGAGCGGCTGCGTTACCAGCGCTACGGCTCCGGCTGGGGTGTGGGCGATGCCACCTACGCGTGCCACGTGGGCACGGGCAACTGCTCGGACTACCACGCCTATTTCATCGCCCTGGCGCGGGCCGCGGGCATCCCGGCGCGGCTGGCCATCGGCGCCGCCGTCCCTTCCGAGCGCGACGTCGGCCGGATTGACGGCTACCACTGCTGGGCCGAGTTCTTCGCCGACGGCAAGTGGTGGCCGGTGGACATCAGTGAGGCGGACAAGTACTCGAGCCTGGCCACGTACTATTTCGGGCATCACCCGGCCAACCGCATCGAACTCAGCCAGGGCCGCGATCTGGTGGTGGATCCGCTTCCAGCCTCCGGCCCGATCAACCTGCTGGCCTATCCGGTGCTGGAAGTCGAAGGCAAACCGGTGAAACCGGAAACCGAGTTTCTTTTCCGCCGCCTCGGGCAGGGGCGGAAATCCTGAACCCCACCGTCGCATTCACGCCGTCACGCCAGCGCCCCCGCCCGGCAGTGAACGGGCGCCTCCGGCGCAGGCGGGCAGGCCCAAAACTGCCTCCCGGCCCGTCCGCGCCTTTCCCCCTGGCTCGCGGGCGGCCGAAAGACCATACTCGTCTCCACCTTCAGCCCCCATGAAAACGTTGGCCGTCCTGCTCACTGCCGGGGCCGTGCTCGGCGGAGGTTTTCCGCTGGCCGGGGACACCGTCCGCGCCGCGCGCGGCACGATCACGCTGTCCACCTATCCCTGGGCCGCCGTCAAACACCCGTACTTCCGCGGCACCGATGGCGTGAACATCTACCCCTACCCGATGCTCGACTTCCTCAGCCGCGAGAAGACCAATCGCACTTATCAGACCGTCGTCCTCGAGAACGACTGCCTGCGGCTGACGATCCTGCCCGAACTCGGCGGCAAAGTGCACGAGGTCATCAACAAGACCACCGGCCAGCCGATGTTCTACGTCAACCACGTGATCAAGCCCGCGCTCATTGGCCAGGCGGGCGCGTGGACCAGCGGTGGCATCGAATGGAACACCGGCCCGCAAGGCCACACCGTCAGTTGCCTGCAGCCGGTGGATGTCCTGATCCTGCCGCGCGAAAAGGACGGATCGCAGTCGGTCGCCATCGGTGAGACCGAGTGCATCTATCGCACGAAATGGACGGTGGTCCTCACGCTGCGGCCCGGCCGCTCGTTCCTCGAGGAGCGCATCCGCATCTACAATCCCACCGAGTACGTCCGGCCGTACTACTTCTGGAACTGCACGGCCGTGCCGAACACGCCGGGCTTTCGCTTCATCTACCCCATGACGCTCGGCACCGATCACGGTGCGGAGAAGTTCTTCAACTGGCCATTCCACGAGGGCAAGGACCTCAGCCACGGCACGAATTACCAGGACGCCTCCTCGATCTTCGCCTGGCATTGCGACCAGGATTTCTTCGGCTCGTACAACGACGACCTCGACCGCGGCGTGGTGGCTTACGCGAACCATCACCAACTCCCCGGCAAGAAGGCGTGGACATGGGGCTGGGGCGGCTATGGCACGATGCACCAGGCCGATCTCACCGACGACGACGGCCCGTACAACGAGGTCCAGACCGGTCCGCTGCTCACGCAAGGCGAGGTCGGCCGGCTTGATCCGTGCGAAGCGGTCGAGTGGAAAGAGTGGTGGTACCCGATCCACGGCATTGGCGGGTTCACGTTCGCCAACAAGGACGTGGCGGTAAACGCGGCGCGGGAAGGCGGCAAGCTGCGGTTGCGAATGCTGGGCACAGGCACGTGGAAGGGGGTTCAGGTGAAGGCGTCGAAAGACCATCGCCAGCTTGCGAGTGCGCGATGCAACGTGACGCCGCGGAAACCGGTCGAACTCGCGCTGGAACTCGGTGACGCGCCGGAGCCGGTTGAAATCGAACTCGCCAAAGGCCGGGAAACCCTGGCCCGCTTCCGTTTCCCGCTCGACCTCCCGGTGCGCCAGCCGCCAGAGAAGAAGTCCCCGCCGCAGACCGCCGCCGAGTTCGCCCAAGCGGGCTGGAACGAGTTCTTGTTCGCAAGATTTCCCGAGGCCGAAGCCAGGTTCCGCCGCGCGCTGGAAAAAGACCCGAAATGCGTCGAGGCCCACAGCGGCCTCGCGAACTTGAACCTGGATCGCGACCCCGCCGCGGCGGCCAAGGCGGCGCAAGCAGTGCTGGACGTCGCGCCGGACAACGGCCGCCCCTGGTACGTGCTGGCCGTCGCCCAAGACCGGCTCGGCCACCTCCCCGCAGCGTTGGAAGCAGCGTGGAAAGCCGCGCTGGACCCCGCCACCGCCGTGGCCGGCCGGCTGCTGGCCGCCCGCTTGTTGATGCGCCAGCAGGACCCGGCCGGCGCGGTCGCGGCCCTGGCCGACCCCGGCCCCTGGCAGGCGGACCCGGCTTGCCGCAACACCCTCGCGCTGGCCCACCACCACCTCGGTCAGCCGACCCAGGCCCGGCACATGGCCGCCTTGAACCTCGCGTTGGACCCGCTCGATTCCCTGGCCCGGCAACTCGCGGCCAGCGCGGGACCAACCGGCCCGCCCACGGCAGCGGCTTTCATGGACGTCGAACCCGCCGACACGCTGTGGCCCGCGAGCTTTACCAGCCTCGAGGCCCTTGAGGCCACGGTGCGAAACCACCCGCAGGACGGCCCCGCGCACCTGCGCCTTGGCCATTTGCTGTTCCACCTGGGCCGGCACGACGCGGCCCGCGCCCACTGGCAACGTGCCGCCGAACTTGGCGCCGAACCCGTCATCGCCTACCGCGCGTTGGGCATGGCCGCGAAAACCCTCGACCGCGATCTCAACGCCGCCCGCGCCTGGCTCGAAAAGGCGAATCAAGCCGATTCACGCGATTGCATCGTCGCCCGCGATCTGGCCCGCGTGCTCTTCGAGCCGGCCGACAAGGCGGATTCGGATGCCGACAAGCGCGCGTTGACGATCCAAGCTCGCGACCGCCTCCAGGGCGCGTTCGAGGAAGGCAAAGGCCGCTCCGATTTCGTCGCCCTGCTCGCCCGCGCGCACAGCCGGCTGGGCGATTACGCGGCCACCGCGCGCCTGCTCGACTCGGTGCGCATCACCATCTGGGAAGGCGCGCGCGAGGCGCACGACTTGTTCGAGGAAGCCCACCTGGCCCAGGGCGACGCGCACCTGCGGGCCGGGTGCGCCGCGGAGGCGCTGGCCGAGTTCAACCGCGCGCTCGAGTACCCGCCGAACCTCGCCACCGGCCGGCTCGAAAACGCCCGCGAGGCGCACATCCACCTGCGGCGGGGCAACGCGCTCGCCGCGCTGGGCCGCCTGGACGAGGCCCGCGCCGCCTGGCGTCTGGCCGCCAACGAACCGGCCTCCGGCGATGCCCGCCACGAGGACGCCCGCCGGCAGGCCCGGGAGGCGCTGGAAAAGGCGGGCGCGCCGTGAGGCAAAAGCTGGCGCGAAAGGCAGCCGTGGAATAAACCGCGCCCGAACAGCCGACAAACTGATCATTCGCCCGAATTGGCTCCCGGCCGGCGCGCCGGAATGCGGGTTGAGGTTTGACGCGTTTGGAATTATTGCCAGCAGTCAGCGCGCAGCCTGGTTCTGCCTCGTACAAAAACGATCAATCACCCATGCCCCCGCCATCATTCTCCTGAAAGTGGACCACCGGAAGGTCACCGGCACGGCCGAGAAGCTCCTAGAGCGGTTTAATTAAAGCTGTGGCCGCATGGGGAGCGCGGGCTTCAGCCCGCTTCACCGTGCGCGGGCAGACGGGCGTTGAAGCGGCGTGAACGCCGCGCTCCAAAAACGCTGTCGCAAGCGGCCACAGTTTTATTGGAAACGCTCTAGCCTCCCGGCGGTCTCCGACGTGTACTCCATCTCCGGCCGGCACGACCTGCTGGTCATCCTCCGCTGCGACTTGCTGGACATGATCGAATCCGTCATCACGGACCACCTGCTCAAGACCGAGGGCATCGTGGACAGCGAGACGATGTTCGCCTTCCGCAGCCATGACAAACGGGAAGACGGCCGCTCCATCGCGGTGGATCAAGGATTTGCAGGGAGTGCGTTCGGAGGGCGGAGCTCCGTGACACCCAGCTTGCGGGGCTCGGGGAGCAGCCAGCCGGCCTCTGGCCCAGAGGCCGGCAAGTGTCCCCCTCGGCGAGGGGCAACCCACCTTGCAGCGTCGGCGTTGCGCGCCGGATGGAGCCGCAGGCTCGACGCGACAACGCCCGCGCGCATGAAAGGCTTGGCGCGGGTCCGCGCCTTGGCCTAGCCTTGCGCCGATGCCAACCACCGCTGCCACCGATTTCCGCCGGTCCGCGACCCACGGTTTGATCGAGCGCGTGGTCGCGGCGACGCCGGTCGTGGACGTCCACACGCACCTGTTCGACCCGCTCATGGACAATCTGCTCCTCTGGGGCATTGATGACCTGCTGGTGTACCACTACCTCGTCGCGGAGGCGTTCCGGCACCTGGACGAGCCGCCGGAGAAGTTCTTCGCCCTGTCCAGGACCGAGCAGGCGGACCTCGTCTGGCGCGAGCTGTTCGTCGCGCATTCTCCGGTGTCCGAGGCCTGCCGCGGCGTGCTCACCATCCTGCACCGGTTCGGACTCGACGCGAAGATGCGCGACCTGCCGGCCATCCGCGCGTGGTTCGCCGACTGGCCGCTGGAGGCGCATCTCCACCGCACGCTGGAGCTGGCCCACGTGGCGCGCATCTACATGACCAACTCGCCGTTTGACGACGCGGAGCGCGCGATCTGGCAGCGCGGCTTTCTGCGCGACGAGCGGTTCGTCAGCGCGCTGCGGATTGATCCGCTGCTGCTGGACTGGCCCGAAGCGGCCCACCGGCTGGACGCCTGGGGCTACAGCGTGGGCGAAGGCCTGTCCGCGCAGACGCTCGGCGAGGTGCGACGCTTCCTGGCGGACTGGACGCGCCGGCTGGACGCGCGGTATTGCATGGTGTCGCTGCCGCCGGACTTCGCGTTCCCGGCGGCCACGGACACGGCGCAACTGCTCGAGCACGCGGTGCTGCCGCATTGCCGGGACTTCAACCAGCCACTGGCGCTCATGCTCGGCGTGCGGCGCGCGGTCAACCCCCGCCTGCAACTGGCCGGCGACGGCGTGGGACGCAGCGATCTGGGCGCGTTGGTAAACCTGTGCGACGCCTTTCCGGACAACCGCTTCGCCGTCACGGTGCTGTCGCGCGAGAACCAGCACGAACTGTGCGTGGCCGCGCGCAAGTTCCGGAACCTGCACGTCTTCGGTTGCTGGTGGTTTACGAACGTGCCGACGCTCATCGAGGAGATCACGCGGATGCGACTCGAGCTGCTGGGCCTGAGCTTCACGGCACAGCATTCGGATGCGCGCGTGCTCGAGCAGATCATCTACAAGTTCGACCACACGCGGCGCATCCTGGGGCGCGTGCTGGCCGAGAAGTACGGCGACCTGGCCGTGACCGGCTGGGAGCCGACCGAGGCGGAAATCCGGCGCGACGTGGCGTCGCTGCTGGGCGGGTCCTTCGAGCGGTTCTGCCAGGGCTGAAACGCGATTCGCCGTAACTCCGGAGGAACGAGTTACACGAGCCGCAAACCCCGGGGCCGGGGCTGTGGTTGTAAGACCACGGCGAGGTTCTGAAAGCGCCTCCGGCAATGCAGGTGGGTCGCCCCTCGCTGAGGGGCGACACCCCCGGCCGCTGAGCCGGAGACCGGCCACCTGCGGCAAATTGCGCCGCGGCCCGAAAGAAAGCTGGGGCTTGCGGCGCTCGCCCCTCCGGAATACTCCCGTCAAACACGCCGCCGCAAAACGGGTTTGTCCGGGGCCGGGGCCTCCGCTAGTTTGCGCGCGCAATGAAGTCACACCTGTTCGCCGGCCGGTTCGCGTTGCCCGCCGTGGTGGGCGCACTGTTGATGGCCCCCGCCTTGTTCGCCCAGAGCACGAACCTCATCAACGACGGCACCACCGTGGCGGACCTGGCCGCCCTGGCCAACCAGTTCGGCACCGGTGGCGCCACGCTGTCGCTCACACCCGACCCGGACGGCCTGCGCGCCGAGCAGTCCGAGGCGTACGCGGATTTCCCGGTCAACGGCGTGTGGTACGCGGACGCCGTCCGGCCGCTCAGCAACGCTTACATGGTGCTGGCCGACGTGCGGCCCGCGGACGCCTTCCCGGAAAAGGTCGTGGGCGTGATGGGCTGGCTCGACCCCGCCAGCCGCAAGGGCATCGTCTTTCGCATCCAGCCGGGCGCGTTCGGCGCCGCGCAGGTGGCGGTGGTGGACTTCACGAGCGCCTCGGCCGAGGCCAGCGACAGCACCGCCGGCCTGCATCAACTGGACGGCGCCGAGGCCCAGCCGCTGTACGGCTCGGCCTGGGGGCAACTGGGCGAGTACGACCCCGCCGTCTTCGCAACGGTGAGCCTGGCCTTCCTGCCCGCCACGGCCGCGGACCTGGTCGTGGTGAGCAACGCCACGTACCGGGTGGTCGCGCGGATTTTTCAGGGTGGCGACACCCCGGTGGGCGACACGATCGAGCTGCTCACCACCGCGCCGGTGCCGGCCCAGCAGCGCTTCGGCTACGCGGCCAGACTGGACACGCTTTTGCTGCCCGGCGGGGTGATCGGCCACGTGAAGAACCTCCGCGTGACCGGCGACATCGAGGTGGTCAACCGCCCGCCGACCGTCGCGCTCACCAGCCCCACGAACAACGCGCAGTTCTTCGCCCCGGCCACCGTCACCTTGACCGCCGAGGCCGCGGACCGCGACGGCACCGTGACCCGCGTGGATTTCCGCCAGGGCGCGACGTTGCTGGGCAGCGTGCCCGGCCCGAGCGCGAGCCTGGCTGTGTCCAACCTGGCGGTGGGCAGCCACACCTTCACGGCGGTCGCGGTGGACAACCAGGGCGCCTCGACCGAGTCCGCGCCGGTCACGATCCAGGTCGTCGCCTCGCCCGAGATGCGGCTCGAAAACCCGCGGATTGACATCAGCCTGGATGGGATGCCGCTGATGACGTTCACGGTGGTGGGCACGGCCGGGCTGGCGTACGAGGCGCAGGTCACGTTTGACCTGAAGACCTGGCTCACCGTGGGCACGGGCACGCTGGCCCAAAATCGTGTCGCCCTCACCTTCCCCGCTTACTCGGACATGGGGCTGGCGTACTACCGCATGCGGACCGCGCCGCCGCCGGGCCAGGGCAACCAGTCGCCCGCCGTGAACATCAGCAGCCCGACCTCCGGCGCCAGCTTCGCCGCGCCGGCGTCCTTCAACGTGGCCGCCACAGCCCAGGACAGCGACGGCCAGATCGCGCGGATCGAAGTGTACGTGGGCCGGCAAATCGCCGGCACCGCCACGGCCAGCCTGGCAAACATCGCGGTGTCGGGTCTGGCGCAGGGCATGTACCAGCTCACCGCGCGGGCTTACGACAACGCGGGCGCCGGGTCCATTTCGCCGCCGGTGCTGGTCAACGTGACAGGCGGCCAGATCACGCCGTCGCTGCTTAGCGCGCCGCGGCTGCTGCCGTCGCCGACGCAGTTCGCGCAGTTCGAGTTCACCGCGTCGGCCTTGAGCGGCGGGTCGTTCCGCGTCGAGTCCTCGACGAACCTGGTGAACTGGGTGACGGTGGAGACCGGCGTGATCACCGGCGCCACGCGGACCTTCACCTACCCGCGCACGACCGGCGGGAACCTGATCTTCTACCGACTGGTCAACTTGCCGTAAGGCGGGGGCAGAAGTCAGAAGCTGGAAGATAGAAGCGAGAATTTAGAAGCGAGAATCCGGCCTCCGGCATGTGGTATCCGCCGCGTCACGCGCCGCGTTCTAAAGACCGCCGCTGCCCGTCTTGCCGCCACTCCAGCCCTGCGTTGCGCCGCCGCGTGCCCGCGCCTAGAGTCGCCGGCCAATGAAAGCCGTTTCCGGCATGGTGTACCTCGTGGGCGCGGGACCGGGCGATCCGCGGTTGCTGACCCTGCGCGGCGCCGAGTTGCTGCGCGCCGCGGACGTGGTGGTCTATGACTCGCTGGTGAACCCGGCGCTCGCCCGGCTGGCGCCCGCCGGCGCGGAGATCATCGGCCGCTCGGCCGAGCGCCCCTTCCCGCAGGACGAACTCAACCACCTGCTCGTGGCCCGCGCCCGCGCCGGCAAACGCGTCGTGCGCCTCAAGGGTGGCGACCCGTACCTGTTTGGCCGCGGCGGCGAGGAGGCGGAACGGCTGGCGGCGGCCGGCATTCCCTTCGAGGTCGTGCCGGGCGTGTCGTCCATCACCGCCGTGCCCGCCAGCGCCGGCATTCCCGTCACCCACCGCACGCTGGCCTCGACGTTGACGGTGGTGACCGGCCACGAGGACCCGGCCAAGAGCGGCTCCGGCGTGGATTGGACGCTGCTGGCGCGCACGCCCGGCACCAAGGTCATTTTGATGGGGCTGGAGCGGCTGGACGCCATCTGCGAGACCTTGCGCGCGCACGGCCTGGCCGCCACGACTCCGGCGGCCGTGGTTTCCTGGGGCACCACGGACCGGCAGCGCACGGTCACCGGCGCGTTGGGCGACCTCGCGATGCGGGTGCGCGCGGCGGGCCTGACCTCGCCGGCGGTGATCGTGGTGGGCGAGGTGGCGGCGTTGCGCGCGCGGCTGAACTGGTTTGAAGACCGGCCGCTCTTCGGCCAGCGCGTGGTGGTCACGCGGGCGCGCGACCAGGCGGAGCCGCTGAGCCGCTTGCTGCGCGAACGCGGCGCGGACGTGCTCGAAGTGCCGTGCATCAAGATCGCCCCGCCCTCGCGGCGGGAGCCGCTGGCCGAGGCGCTGGCGGGCCTGGGCAGCTACGACTGGCTGATCTTCACCAGCGTCAACGGCGTGACCGCGTTCTTCGAGCACTTCTTCCGGGCTTACGAGGATGTCCGCTGCCTGGGCCTGCTGCGCCTGGCGGCCGTGGGTCCCGCCACCGCGGCGAAGCTGCGCGAACTGCGTCTCAAGGTGGACCTGGTGCCCAAGGAATACGTGGCCCGGGACATCGCCCGCGACCTCGCCCGCGAAGGCAGCCTGGAAAACCTGCGCATGCTGCTGCTGCGGGCCGAAGTCGCCAACCCCGAACTGCCCCGCCTGCTCGAAGAACAGGGCGCCATCGTGGACGACGTCGCCTGCTACCGCACCGTGGCGGAAACGGAGGATTGGAACGGCGCGGCCGCGCGGCTGGCGGCCGAGGGCGCCGAGTGGCTGACGTTCGCCAGCGGCTCGGCGGTGCGGCACTTTGACGAGCGGTTCAATCTGGCCGGGCTGCGCGCGCGCTTTCCACGGCTGCGCGTGGCCTCGATCGGCCCCGAAACTTCAAAGGTCCTGGCCGGATTGAACAGCCCCGTGGAGGTGGAGGCGCAACCCCACACCATCGAAGGGCTGGTCGGGGTGATCGAGCGGTTTGCCAGCCGGACGGCGGGCGCGTGAGCGCGGGGGCGCGCGCGTCCACTGGCTTGGGCAAGGCCATGGCGGGAGCGGTCCGGTGTGTGTCTTTGTCTTACTGTCTTCCGCGGGGGCGCGGAAAAACCGCCCGCGAGGCGTGTGCGTTCTCCTTCCCGTGGCGTTTTTCCCGCCTCAAGGCAGGCGGATCGTCTGGCCGGCTTTGACCTTCCCGGGGTTGAATCCGGGGTTGGCCCGCATGAGATCGCGCACAGTCAGGTGGTAGCGCTTGGCGACGGAAAAGGCGGTCTCGCCTGGCCGGAACGTGTGCGTGCGGCTGGAAGTCCGGTAAGTGTCCGGCGGGGTGACCCGCGGCGGGCCACTGGCCGCCGTGTTGTTCGCAACCGAGCCGCGATAAATCGGGCGGCTGGGTGGCGGCGCGACCGAAGCCGAATTCGTGCGCGCCCCGTCCAGCGTGCCCGAACCACGGGGCGTCAGCGGTGCCGGCGCGGGCTGGGTGGGGCCGGGGGCCGGGGGTGCAACAGCCGGGGCTGACCGGGCGGTCAGGGCCTGGGCGCTGGCCAGCAGTTGCTGCCGCAACTGGAGGTTCTGGCCGTTGAGTTGCTGGGTGATCACCGTGAGACTGCGAACCTGCTCCTGCAAATTGGTGAGCACGCCGTTGAGCCGGTGAATCTCGCCCACGTACCGGTCAATCTGCCGCTGCGCCGAGGGCAGCGTCGGCGGCTCGATGCCCTCCTTGACCAGCTCGAGCTTGGCCTGGCTGATGAGCTGGGTGGCGGTGTTCGCGTGCGGCCAGTCGGGCCGGAGCGCCAGCACTTTCTGGAAGTGATAGACCGCGGCGGCGTGGTTGCTGGTGTTGTTGAGATTGATCAGCGCGAGTTCCCAATGGGCGCGCGCCAGTTTGGGGTTGGCCTCGAGCGCCTTTTCCAGCAGCCGGGACGCCTCGCGGGGGCTGATGGCCTTGCGGGCCACCGCCTCGTTGATCAGCGGGTGGTCGTCTTCGCGGGGGTTGTCCAGCCACGGCGAACAGCCGGCCAGGAGCCCGGCCAGGGCCCCGGCCAGCAGCCACGACCGCCGCCGCCACGTCGCGCACATGTCTGCAAGGCTACGCGGTTTGCCGGCGCGGAGCAACGTGCGCCTGCGGAAGCTTGCTCAGGGGTTGTTCACCGGCGCCCGGCCGTCCGCCGGCGCGCGCGTGAAGAGTTGATGGATCACGTCCTCGATGGGCACCTCCTCGATGTCGAGGTCGTTGACGGGCAGTTCGTCCAGCAGCCGCTTGCAGGCGGACACCACCTGGTCGCGTTTCATGCGCAGGCGCACGCGGCCGGCGGTGTTTTCGATCACCTCGCCCACGGCGCGCAGGCGTTCCGGCGGCAGCGGCGCGGCGTCGCTGTGCACGGTGACGAGCTTGTGGTCCACGAACCGGCCGAGAATGTCGGCGAGCGGGCCGTCGAAGATCAGCCGGCCGTGGTCAATGACGAGCACGCGGCGGCAGAGCTCCTGGATGTCCGCCATGTAATGGCTGGTGAGCAGGATGGTGGTGCCGTGGCGGGCGTTGTAGTCGCGCAGGAAATCGCGGACGATCTTCTGCGACACCACGTCCAGACCGATGGTCGGCTCGTCGAGGAAGAGCAGGCGCGGGCGGTGCAGCAGGGCGGCGATGAGCTCCATTTTCATGCGCTCGCCCAGCGAGAGTTCGCGCACCATCACGTCGAGCTTGTCGCGCACGGCCAGGAGGGTGGCCAGCTCGTCCACGGTGCGGGTCCAGGCCTCGCGGGCCACGCCGTAGATGCGGGCGTTGAGCTCGAGCGATTCGCGCGCCGGCAGGTCCCACCACAACTGGTTTTTCTGCCCCAGCAACAGCGCGAACTGCCGCCGGAAGGCGTCATGGCGCTCCCACGGCACGAAGCCCAGCACCCGCGCGGCGCCGGCGGTGGGATGCAGCAGGCCGGAAAGCATCTTCAGAGTGGTGGTCTTGCCCGCGCCGTTCGGGCCGAGGAAGCCCACCAACTCGCCGGGTTCGATCGTGAAACTGACGTCGCTCACCGCCGTGACGGTCGCGGTCTCCGACCGGAACAAGCCGCGCAGCGCGCCGCGCAGCCCGGGCTGCTTGCGGCGGGCGCGAAACACGCGCGTCAAACCCTGGACTTCAACGGCGGCCATGACGTGCGGTCGCGGCCGCCGGTCCGCGCGCGCCGGGGCGAGTGTCCGTCCGGTTCACCGCATGAGCTGGCGCTCGAGGAAGGCCACGGCCTGGCGGACGCTTTCGTCCACGTCCATGCGGTCCTTCACCAGCCGGCAGGCGTGCAGGACGGTGCCGTGGTCGCGGCCGCCGAACGCCTCGCCTATGGTGTTGAGCGAACTGCCGGTGAGGTTCCGCGCGAGGTACATCGCGATCTGGCGCGGGAAGGCGATGTGCTCCGGCCGGCGCTTGCTGGTCATGTCCGCCAGCCGGATGTCGAAGTGTTCGGCCACGCGCTTCTGGATGGCCTCGATGGTCAGCGCGTTGCGGGTCTCCTCCTGGAGCAGCTCGCGCAGCAGGCTTTCAACCAGTTCGATGGTCGGGGCCGTCTTGCTCAGGGTGCAGTACGAACCCACGCGGGCGAGGGCGCCTTCTAGCCGCCGGATGTTCGACCGGATTTTCGTGGCGATGTACTGGAGCACCTGTTCCGGGAGCTTGAATTCCATCGCCTCCTGTTTCTTGCGGAGAATGGCCAGGCGCGTCTCCACGTCGGGCGGCTGGAGGTCGGTCACCAGGCCCCACTCGAAGCGCGACACCAGACGCGCCTCGAGGCTCTTCAACTCGCCCGCCGGGCGGTCGCAGGTCATCACGATCTGCCGGTGGTTGTCGTGGAGCGCGTTAAAGGTGTGGAAAAACTCCTCCTGGATGCGTTCCTTGTTTTCGAGGAACTGGATGTCGTCAATCAGCAGCAGGTCCGTGTGCCGGTACTTCTTGCGGAACCGGGCGAGGTCGTTGCTCTGGATCGCCTCGATGTACTCGTTCGTGAATTTCTCCGAGGAGATGTAGGCCACGCGGGCGCCTTTGCGCTGCCGCGCCACGTGCTGCCCGATGGCGTGGAGCAGGTGCGTTTTGCCCAGGCCCACCCCGCCGTACACGAACAGCGGATTGTAGGCCTTGCCGGGATTCTGCGCGACGGCCAGCGCGGCGGCGTGGGCGAAATTGTTGTTGCTGCCCACCACGAACGTCTCGAACGTGTTTTTCGGGTTGAACGGGAAGTCGCGGGTCGGCAGCGGCGGCGGCTCGATCTTGACCGCAGGCGGCGGGGCCGCCTTGCCGTTACCGGTCTGAGCCGGGGCGTTCGTGGCGCTGTTGATGGCGAAAGTGACGCCCAGACGCCGGCCGGTGACCTGGCACAGCACGTCCTGCATCAACCCCAGGTAATTGCTCTTCAGCCACAACTCGGAAAAATCGTTGGGCACTTCGAGGACAATGTGGTCCTCCTCGAGCGACTTCGCTTTCACGCCGGCGAACCACAGTTTGAAGATGTCCGGACTGAGCTTATCCCGGAGAATGCTCTGGGCTGCGGCCCAGGTCTTTCCCACCAGAGAGTGCATGGCTGTGTTGGCTTGATTGCCTGTTTTTCGCAAACTTGTTCACCACCGCCCGTCGCCAAAGCGTAACCGGCCTTTCAGCAGCCGCTTGCATCCCCACCCAACCTGCGGCCGACACCGCTCCCTGGCACGCCACACCCGGCCTTAAAACCGTCTCCAGAATACCTCACAAAACACTCAAAAACAAATAGTTGCACGGAAAGTTTGACATTGAAACCGGCCGCCTGCTTCGGTCTTTCGCGGGCCCGGCCGGTCGCTGGTCACGCAGCGCGCGTTTTAGGAGCCGTCACCATCGCTGGCCAGAACAACCTGTTCGCTGTTGTTCGCGGGTTATTCACAAGCCGTCTTTCCCCCGGATTGGAGCTTCAAGCGACGTTCCCGTTCCCGTTCATGGGGTGTCTCCCGGGGTCTCGCTCAGACGTCGTAGTAGAGGAAGAACTCGTAGGGGTGGGGGCGCAGGCGCAGGG
>CAZMOZ010000003.1:0-283131 GCA_964568145.1 uncultured Verrucomicrobiota bacterium | reverse complement strand
TTCCAGCCCGGCGGAACTCGGCTGGCTTGGCAAGACGGGTTGGGTACGACGGGATCACCTCCGGGCGGCCGGAGGCCGCCCTCTACGGCAGCCAGGATGGCTGCCGCTACCCGCCGGCCGTAGCCGCAGGCATCCTTGCCTGCTGTAGAGCCGGGCTTCCAGCCCGGCAGAGCCAAGCCGGCCACGCGTTCCGCGCCGGGCATTCCGCGGATCCGGGCGGCCGGAGGCCGCCCTCTACGGCAGCCAGGATGGCTGCCGCTACCTGCCAGCCGTAGCCGCAGGCATCCTTGCCTGCTGTGGCGCCGGGCTTCCAGCCCGGCGGACCGGGTGGGGAAGAAGCCGAAACTCAGAAACGCAGAAAGGGGGTGGTGGGCAGTGGGCTGGGTTTGGCATCGGGCAGCCGGCCCCTGGCCCAGGGGCCGGACCCGTCGCCCCCCGGCGAGGGGCGACCCACCGCCAAGTTTGGGGCTCGCGGAGCTCGCCCCTCCGGAAGGCTGCGCTCAGGCGGCGGCCTGGGCGGGCGGCTTGCGGCGCAGCAGCGGCGCGGCTTCGCCGCGGACGACGGCGCGGTTGATGGTGAGGGTGGCGGCGTCCGCCAGGCCGGGCACTTCGTACATCACATCGAGCATCAGCCGTTCGAGGCAGGCCCGCAACGCGCGCGCGCCGGTGCCCTTGCAGCGCGCCTGTTCGGCCAGTTCCCGCAAGGCGTCCGGGGTGAACTCCAGTTCGACGCCCTCCATGGCCAGCAGCTTGGCGTACTGCCTGGCCAGGGCGTTCCTGGGCTCGGTGAGGATGCTCACCAACTGGTCGGTGGTGAGTTCCTCGAGCACGCTCACCACCGGCAGGCGGCCGACAAACTCGGGGATGAAGCCAAAGTTCAGCAGGTCCTCCGGCTCGAGGTGCTGCAACACGCGGCGGGAGTCCAGCCCGGCCGCCCGGCCCGCCTGGTCCGCGGCGCCGAAGCCCATCACCCGGTTGCCGAGCCGGCGGTGGACGATCTTGTCCAGCCCCACGAAGGCGCCGCCGCAGATGAACAGGATGTGGGTGGTGTCCACGCGCACGTATTCCTGCTGGGGATGCTTGCGGCCGCCCTGTGGCGGCACGTTGCAGACCGTGCCTTCGAGAATCTTGAGCAGGCCCTGCTGCACGCCCTCGCCCGAAACGTCGCGGGTGATGGAGACGTTCTCGGTCTTGCGGGCGATCTTGTCTATTTCGTCAATGTACACGATGCCCACCTGGGCCCGCTTCACGTCGTAGTCCGCGTTTTGCAGCAGCCGGAGGATGATGTTCTCGACGTCCTCGCCCACATAGCCCGCCTCGGTGAGCGAGGTGGCGTCGGCGATGGCGAAGGGCACGTCCAGCGCGCGCGCCAGCGAGCGGGCCAGGAGGGTCTTGCCCGAGCCGGTGGGGCCGACGAGCAGGATGTTGCTCTTCTCGAGCTCGACCCCGGCGTGGGTCTCGGCGGCGGGCGAGGCGGGGGGCAGGCCCAGTTCGGCGTGGACGCGCTTGTAATGGTTGTGGACCGCCACCGCCAGGGCGCGTTTGGCGGCTTCCTGGCCAACGCAGTACTGGTCGAGGATGGCCTTGATGTCCGCGGGGCGCGGCAGGTTGATGCGGGGCGCGGCGCGCTGGGCCTCGGTGCGCGCCTCCTTTTCGAGGACGGTCTGGCAGAGGGCGACGCAGGTGTCGCAGATGTAAACGCCGGGACCCTGGATGAGCTTCTTCACCTCGGCGTGCGACTTGCCGCAGAAGCTGCACAGGGTCGTGTGCGTGGGGCGGGCCATGCGGGGGAAACCGTTCGGAAAGCGCCGTTCAGGTCTGGGCCGGCCGTTCCTGTTCCTGGGCCAGGCCGGGGATTTCCTTGCGGGACTTGACCACCTCGTCCACCAGGCCGTAGGCCTTGGCCTCCTCGGCGCTCATCCAGTAATCGCGGTCGGAATCCCGCTCCACCTCGGCCTCGGTCTTGCCGGTGTGCAGGGCCAGGAGGCGGTTGAGCCGTTTCTTGAGCTTGAACATGTGCTCGACCGAGCGCTCGACGTCGCTGGCCGTGCCCTGGGCGCCGCCGGACACCTGGTGGATCATGATGTCCGAGTTGGGCAGGGCGTAGCGTTTGCCCTTGGTGCCGGCCGCCAGCAGGAAGGCGCCCATGCTCGCGGCCATCCCGACGCAGTACGTGTTCACGTCGCAGGTCAGGAACTGCATCGTGTCGTAGATGGCCAGGCCGGCGGAGACGCTGCCGCCCGGGGTGTTGATGTACAGGTGGATGTCCTTCTTGGGGTCGCTCATCTGCAGGAAGAGCAACTGGGCGATGACCACGTTGGCCACCATGTCATCCACCGGCGTGCCGATGAAAACGATGCGATCCACCAGGAGGCGGGAGTAGATGTCGTAGCCGCGTTCGCCGCGGCCCGTCTGCTCCACCACCATGGGGATGAGAAAACTTTGCGGAGTGCTCATGACCAATGTCCCGAAATCATGCGCACGTTAGCGGGGCGGGGCGGCACCGTCAAGGAACCCGCCCGCGGCGGGCGGCGCGGCGGGCAGTTCCGCGGCGAGCGCCTGGCGGGTCTGCTCGAACGCCGCCGCCACCGCCGCCACCCGGTCCGCCGCGTCCGGCACCGCCCCGGCGCGGGCGCGCTTTTCCAGTTCCCCGGCCAGGCGTCCCAGACGGCGCGCGCCGAGGTTCACGGCGCTGCCTTTGAGGCTGTGCGCCGCCGCCCGCAAGGCTGGCGTGTCGCCCGCCCCGGCCGCCGCCGTCAGGCGGGCAAGCTGCTCGCGGGCGCTGGACACGAACAGCTCTCTCAACTCGGCCAGCACGGCCGGGTCGTCCCCCAACGAGCGGAGCACGGCGCGGTCCAGCACCGGTTCCTGGTCCGCCGCGGACTTCTCCGGAGCGGCCGGGGTGCCGCCGGCGGCGCGCCGCAACGCCGCGGCCAGGTCCTCGAGCCGCACCGGCTTGGTGAGGTAATCGTTCATGCCGGCGGCCAGGCAGCGTTCGCGGTCGCCGGGCAGCGCGTGGGCGGTCAGGGCGATGATGTGGAGCGGAGGCGGGGCGCCGGGTTCACCCGCGCGGGCGGCCTCGCGCTCGCGCAACTGGCGGGCGGTCTCGTAGCCGTCCAGCTCGGGCATCTGGCAGTCGAGCAGGAGCGCGTCCGCGGTTTCGCGTTCGAGCAGGCGCAGCACTTCGAGGCCGTTCGCGGCGGTGCGGACGCTGTGGCCCAGCTTGGTCAACTGCTGCAACGCCAGCTTGCGGTTGAATTCGTTGTCCTCGGCCACCACCACGCGCAACGGGCGGGCGGGCGCGGGCGCGGGCCGCGGTTCCGGGACTTCGGGCGCGCCGGCTTGGGAACTGCGCTGATGGGCCAGCGTGGCGAAGAGCCGCGACTGGCGGGGCGGCTTGAGCAGGCAGGCGGCCACGCCGTGGGCGCGCATCGCCTCCGCGTCCAGCCACTGACCCAGCGAGGTGAGCAGCAAGATGCGCGGCGTGGGCAGGCGCGGGTCGCCGCGGATGGCGACGGCCAGCTCGAGCCCGCTCATGCCGTCCAGGGAGAAGTCCAGCAGCACCACCTCGAAGGCGGTTCCCGCCGCCGCCGCTTCGCGGAGCAGGCGCAAGGCGGTCTCGGCATCCGGCGCCTCGTCGGCCACGACGCCCCAGCCGCGCAAGGATTGCAGCAGCACCCGCCGGCTCGCCGCGTGGTCGTCCACCACCAGCGCGCGGAGGCCGCGCAACACCTGGGCCGGCGGTTCGGCCGGCGCGGCGGGGGCGGGCACGGCGCCAAACTCGGCGTCGAACGCGAAGGTCGAGCCCACGCCGGGCTGGCTGGCGACCTCGATCCGCCCGCGCATCAGCGCGACCAGTTCGCGCGAGATGGCCAGCCCCAGGCCGGTGCCGCCGTGGCGGCGGGTGGTGGAATCGTCCGCCTGCTGGAACGGCTCGAAAATCCGCTTCCGCTGCTCCGGCGCGATGCCCACCCCGGTGTCCTCGACCTCGAAATGCAGCGTCACGGTCTCCGCCCCGGCCTGCTGGAGGCCGACGCGGACCATGACCTCGCCGCGGGGGGTGAACTTGATGGCGTTGCTCACGAGGTTCGTCAGCACCTGGCGCAGGCGCACCGGGTCACCGCGCACCACCGGCGGCACTTCGGGATGAATCCAGCACGTCAGGTCCAGTCCGCGGGTGCTGGCGGATTCGGCGAGCAGTTCGACCGCGCTTTCCACGGTGTCGCGCACGTTGAACTCGAGACGCTCGAGCTGCACGCGGCCGGCCTCGAGGCGGGACTGGTCGAGGATGCTGTCAATGACGCCGAGCAGGGTGTCGGCGCCGTCGTGGATCTGCCGGGCGTACTCGCGCTGCTCCTCGCTGAGCGCGGAACTGAGGAGCAGGTCGGCGGTGCCGATGATGGCGTGCATGGGCGTGCGCAGTTCGTGGCTCATGTTCGCCAGGATCGCCGCCTTGAGCCGGGCCGCCTGGAGGGCGTCGTCCCGCGCCTGCTCCAGCGCCTGCTCGGCCTGGATGAGGTCGGTGACGTCCTTGGACACGCCCATGGTGCCGATGCTGCGGCCGCTGCGGTTGCGGTAGGGCAGCTTGGAGGTGCGCACCCAGGTGACCCGGCCGTCCGGCCAGGTCTCCTTTTCGGTCTTGTCCAGCACCGGTTCGCCGGTGCGGATGATGCGCTGCTCGTCCTCGAAGGCCTGCATCGCGTGTTCGTAGGTGAAGAAGTGGAAATCGGTCTTGCCGCGCAGCTTTTCGGGATCCTCCGCGCCGAATTTCGCCGCCAGCGCGCGGCTGGCGCGGATGAAGCGCGAATCGAGGTCCTTGAAGTAGATCGCGTCCGGCACGGTGTCGAGCAGGGCGCGCAACAGGTCGCGCTCGTACGCGAGGTCCGCCTCCATGCGGTGGCGTTCGGTCTCGTCCCAAAAAATGCCCTGGATGCCAATCACCCGGCCGGAGGCGTCCTTGAGCGGGGTCTTGATGACGTGGACGTAGAGCTTGTTGCCGTCCGGCCGCACGTGCTCCTCGGTCTTCTCGAGCGGCTGCTCCGTCTCCATGACCTGGAGGTCATCCGCGCGGTATTGCCCGGCCAGGTCGGGGGAGAAGAAGTCCGCGTCGGTCTTGCCCAGGATGTGTTCGGCCGGGCGCCGGAGGGTCTGGCAGAACACCTGGTTCACGAACGTGAACCGGCCGTCGCGATCCTTGCGGAAAATGTTTTGCGGCAGCGACGCCACGAGCGAGTGGTAGAGCAGCTCGGAGTTGCGCAGCGCCTCCTCCGCCGCCTTGCGATCCGAGATGTCGTCCACCGTGCCCTCGAAGTACAGGAAGTTGCCGGCCGCGTCGCACACCGAGCGCGCGTTTTCCGAGATCCAGACCACGCTCCCGTCCTTGCGGCGGACCTCCGACTCGAAGTGCCGCACCGCGCCGTGCTCGCGCATCAGCCGGAGGAACTCGTCGCGCCGGGTGGGGTCCACGTAAAGCTGGCCGCGGATGTCCCGCACCGCGGCGCGCAGTTCCTCGGGGGACTCGTAGCCGTAAATCCGCGCCAGCGCCGTGTTCGCGGCCAGGTAGCGGCCGTCGGCGGTGGTTTGGAAAATGCCCTGGCCGACGCTTTCGAAGATGCTGCGGTACCGGGTCTCGGCCAGTTGCAGCGCGGCCTCGCTGCGGGAATGATCGGCCAGACTTTGCTCGATGCGCCGCACCGTGCGGCGCAGTTCGAGATGCGTGGTGACCTGGCGGGCGAGGATTTGCAGCGCCTCGCGCTGGGAGGCGTCCAGCTCGTGCGGCTGGCGGTCCATCACACACAACACGCCCACGGCCAGGCCGTCGCGGTTCAGCAAGGGCACCCCGGCGTAAAAGCGCCAGCCGTCCGGCTTCGTCACGGCCGGGTGCTGCGCGTAAGCCGGATCGAGCGCGAGGTTGCTCACGATCATCGGCTGCGCCGACCGCACGGCCAGACCGCACAAGGTCTGGTCCCGCGGCACCTCGGTGCGGTCCAGGCCGACCCGGGCTTTCATCCAGACACGCTGCGCGTCCACAAACGTAATGGCGCTGAACGGCACGCCGGCCACCTGCGCCGCCAGCCGGGCGAGGTCGTCGAATTCCGGCTCGGGCGGCGTGTCGAGGATGGCGTACTCCTGCAACGCCGCCAGGCGGGCGGCTTCGGTCTCGGGCGACGCAAGCGGCGGTGACATTGGAACAGCTTGAGCGTTCACACTGTATTGTGCCAGCCGGGAAGGTTTTTTCCAGCGCCGGCCGTAGCGCCAGGCTTCCTGCCTGCCGTATAGGGCGCATCCTGCCGCCCGGCACCAACCTCAAGAACCAAGCCCGCCTTGCTTTGCCGGCCGAGTTCCGCCGGGCGGGATGCCCGGCTCCACGGCAGGCTGGAGGCTTGCCGTTACGGCGGGTGGTAGCGGCAGCCATCTCTCTCTGCCGTATAGGGCGGCATCCTGCCTCCCGAATCTACGACGGAGAGAAACCGCCCCCAGGCTGCCGCCGGCACATCACTACCGGGTTGGAAGCCCGGTTCAACGGCAGGCTGGAAGCCTGCCGCTACGGCGGGCGGTTGCCTGGGCCACTCTGGGCCGCTCCCTGCCGGCACGAAATTGAGATGCGCCCGCCGACCGGCGGGCTTGACGCTGTCGGCGGTTTCGCAAACGGTGGCGCCATGCTCAACCGCCGCATTTGTCCGCGACCGCGCGTGTGGCCGGTGATCTGTTTGCCGCTGCTGGCCGCGGCGCTGCCGTCGGTGCCGGCCCGGGCCGCGGACCGTTCCCAGCCCGCGCCACTGACGCTCTGGTACACCCGTCCCGCCACAAACTGGGAACGCGAGGCGCTGCCCATCGGCAACGGCCGGCTCGGCGCCATGATCTTCGGCGGCACCGCCCGCGAGCGCCTCCAGCTCAACGAGGACACCCTCTGGGCCGGCGGCCCGCGCGACGGCAACAACCCGGAGGCGCTGACCGCCCTGCCCGAGGTGCGGCGTCTGCTCTTCGCCGGCAAGCCCGCCGAGGCCATGAAGTTCGCGGAGGCCAAACTCATGGGCCGGCCGATGACGCTCCGCCCGTACCAGTCGCTGGGCGACCTGCGCCTCGACCAGCCCGGCCACGAGCAGGTCCAGGATTACCGGCGCGAGTTGGACTTGGACACCGCCGTGGCGCGGGTCAGCTACCGCGTCGGCGACGTGACCTACACGCGCGAGATGTTCGCCAGCCATCCGGACCAGGGCATCGTGCTGCGCTTCACCGCGTCGCAGCCGGGCAAGCTCAACCTGTTCGTCTCGCTCGACCGCGAGCAGGAGTTCGCCACCTCGACCCGCCCGCCGAACCTGGTGCAGATGAGCGGCACGCTCGAGGGCGGCAAAGGCCTCGAGTACTACGTGGCGGTCCTGGCCGTGACGGACCGGGGACAGGTCTTCGCGCCGGTCCGGCGGCTCGAGGTGCGCGACGCCACCACCGCCACCTTGATCCTGGGCGCGGCCACGAACTTCGGCGGCCGCGATTGCGAAGAGGCGGTGCTCGAGCGCCTCCGGCTTGCCGCGAAAAAGCCGTACAAGGACCTGCTGCGCGACCACGTGGCGGATTACCAGCGGCTGTTCCGCCGGGTGCAACTGGACCTGGGCGGCGCGACGGCGGCCGGCGAACCCACGGACGCGCGGCTGGCCCGGGTCCAAGCCGGCGGCAGCGACCCGCATCTGCTGGCGACCTTCTTCCAGTTCGGCCGCTACCTGCTCATCGCCAGCTCGCGGCCGGGGGATTTGCCGGCCAACCTGCAGGGCATCTGGGCCGAGGGCATGAACCCGCCGTGGAACAGCGACTACCACCTGAACATCAACCTCCAGATGAATTACTGGCCCGCCGGGCCGGCCAACCTCAGCGAGTGCCACCAGCCGCTGTTCGAACTGATCGAAAGCCTCCGCGAACCCGGCCGCCGCACCGCCCAGGTCCACTACGGCGCCCGCGGCTGGGTGGCCCACCACATCACCGACATCTGGGGCTTCACCGTGCCCGGCGACGGCCCGCAGTGGGGGCTCTGGCCGATGGGCGCGGCCTGGCTTTGCCAGCATCTGTGGGAGCATTACGCCTTCACCGGCGACCGCGAGTTCCTGGCCCGGCGCGCCTACCCGGCGATGCGCGAGGCGGCGGAGTTCTTTCTCGATTACCTGGTCGAAGACCCGAAGGGCCGGCTCGTGAGCGGGCCGTCCATTTCACCCGAGAACGCCTACCGCCTGCCGGACGGCACGGTGGGCCACCTGTGCATGGGCGCCTCGATGGACACCCAGATCATCACGGACTTGTTCCAGAACTGCATCGCCGCCGCGGACCTGCTCGGCCGGGACACGGACTTCCGCGGGCGGCTGGAAGCGACCTTGCGCCGGCTGCCGCCGATCAGCATCGGCAAGCACGGCCAGATCATGGAATGGAGCGAGGACTACGACGAACCCGAGCCCGGCCACCGGCACATCTCGCACCTGTTCGCGCTGCACCCCGGCCGGCAGATCACCCGCGCCGGCACGCCGGAGCTGGCCCGGGCGGCGCGCGTCACGCTCGAACGCCGCCTGGCGCACGGCGGCGGCCACACCGGCTGGAGCCGCGCCTGGATCATCAACTTCTGGGCGCGCCTGGGGGACGGCGAGCAGGCTTATGAAAACCTCCTGGCCCTGCTGCGAAAAAGCGTGGCGCCAAACCTCTTTGATCTGCATCCGCCGTTCCAGATTGACGGCAACTTCGGCGGCACGGCGGGCCTGTGCGAAATGCTCCTCCAAAGCCACGAGCCCGCCCCGGCATCCGTCGCCCAACCTCCGGCAGCCGCGGGCACTGAACCCGGCTTCATCCTGGAACTGCTGCCCGCGTTGCCCAAGGCCCTGCCGGACGGCCGCGTGCGTGGGCTGCGGGCGCGCGGCGGTTTCGAGGTGGACCTCGCGTGGCGGAAAGGCCGGTTGAGCGAGGCGCGCATCCGCTCGCTGCTGGGCAACGGGTGCCGCGTGCGCACGCCGGAGCCGGTCAGCGCGCGCCGCGGTTCCGCGCGCGGCGGGCTGGTGAAAACGCAACCGGCCACGCCCGGCGTGGTCGCGTTCCCAACCCAGGTTGGCGCAACCTACTGGCTCATGCCGGCCAGGGACTGACCTGCCAGGCGGGCTTGGGGCGAAAAGAGAAGTCGTTTTGCCCACTGGAACAGGAAGGCGCCGCGCAACCCGGAGCCGGGCCTGCCCCGGCAACCATCGTCAGTTTGGCGGCTGCCTGGTGCGCCTGCTTGGTCCATGCCGCGGAAGCAAGCTGGCGGCCAGGGTGGGGTCATCCGCGGACCAGTTTCCGCGCTGCCGCCACGATCCGGGCGGCGTTCACCCGCATGTGGTCGAGCATCTCCGGCGCGCCGGGCGCGGGCGCGTCGGGAAAGGCCAGGCGCTTCACTTTCGTCCCCGGCAGCGCTTCGGCCACGCGAGCGACGATCTCCGTGCAGTTGCAGAAGCTGTAGGAGCCTTCGTCGGACGTGAGCAGCCGGCCCGTCTTCTTCACGGACTTGAGGATCGGTTCCATCACGCCTTCCAACGGCGCCAGCGTGCGCGGGTCAATGAACTCCGCGCTGATGCCTTCCTTCTTCAACTCCGTCACCGCCCTGGCCATCTCGGTGGTCTGCGGCGCGTAGGCGACCATCGTGAGGTCCGTGCCTTCCGCGCGCACCGCGGCCTCGCCAATCGGCACCGGGTACGGTTCGTCCGGCACCTCGGGTCCGGCGGCGGGCATCGAGTAGTGGCAGAACACCACCGGGTCCACGTCGCGAATGGCCGCGATCATCAGGCCCTTCGCGTCGTACGGCGTCGAGGGCACGACCACCTTGAGGCCGGCCAGGCGCGCATAAGCCGACTCGAGGCCCGCGTCGGCGTGCTGGCCGCCTTGGAAGGGCGTGCGGCTGGCCATGTCCGCCCACAGCACCATCGGGAACGCGGCCTGGCCGCCGGTCATGTGCCGGAGCTTGCCGGCGTGGTTGAACATCAGCTCGAAGGGAATGAAGGTGGTCATGCTGGGAATGTGCGCGATGGCGGGCACGCCAATCAGCGCCATGCCCATCACGCCGCCGACGATCCACTGCTCGTCAATGGCGCAGAAGCGCACCCGCAACCGGCCGAACTCCTTTTCCAGATTGATGGCGCGCTCGCCGAAGCGGGCGCTCGGCGTTTGATACTCGTAGAACAGCGTGAGCAATTTCTCGCGCTGCATTTCGCTCTGGATACCTTCCAGAATCGCAAAGGCCATACTTTTGGGCATGGGGTTCCTCCAGGGACGAGGGTTCAACTGTTGTGCAGCGGCACGGTGCCCTGGGCGAAGACGTTGAGCAGACCGTCTTCAGGTTTGGGCGGGGGTTGAGCGGCGGCGAATTCGGCGGCGTCTTCGACGGCTTTGCGGACTTCTTCCGCGATTTCGTCGGCGCGCGCCTCGGTGAGCACCTTTTCGGCGACGAGGAATTTCCGGAAACGCGGAATCGGGTCTTTGGCCATCCAGTCGCGCAACTCGCGGTCCGAGCGGTAGCCCAACCCAAACGCGCCATCCACGCCGATCCTGGCCCCGCCCGCGCCGTAATGGTCGTACCAGCGGTAGGTCTTGCACTCGAGGACCGTGGGACCGCCTTCGGTACGTGCCTTGTCCACGGCTTGCTTGGCGGCGCTGTAAACTGCCAGCACGTCGTTGCCGTCCACCACGCGGCCTTCGATGCCGAAACCTTCGGCACGCCGGGCCAGGTCGGTGACGCCATAGACGTCCGCTGAACGCACCCAAATCTGGAAGCCGTTGTTCTCGATGATGGCGATCCACGGCAGTTTCCACGCGGCGGCGCTGTTGGCCGCGCTGGTGAAGAAATGGTTCTGCAACGAGCCATCGCCGCCGAAGCTGACCGCGACCTGGTCGGTGCCCTTGACCTTGATGCCGTACGCCGCGCCGGCCGCAAAGAGATGCGCGGCGCCCACGATGCCGTTCATGCCGAGAATGCCCAGGCTCATGTCGGTGATGTGAAGCGAGCCGCCGTAGCCTTTGCAGTAGCCGGTGGCCTTGTGGGTGATCTCGGCCAGCATGAGCCGCAGGTCGCCGCCCTTGGCGATCAGGTGGCCGTGCCCGCGATGGTTGCTGGCGATGTAGTCGTCCTTGCGCAACGCGCGGCAGACACCCACGGCGATGGCTTCCTGGCCGACGTAGAGATGGGCCACGCCGCGGAAACCGCCTTGGAGGATCAGGTCTTTGATCTTCGTTTCCCACAGCCGGATCTTCAGCATGTCGGTGAACATGGCGGTGAGCTGCGCGGTGGAGAGTCCTTCCGCGTGCGGCGCGCCGTATTGGGCCTGCAACGGCTGCACGGCGACGGATGACAGGCACGCGGTCCCGGCGCTGATCGAGCCGAGGCTTTTGACGAAGCTGCGGCGGGAGATTGGAGGGCCGGCGCATGGCACGGTGGCTTCGGGCGCTTTGTATCTCCGGTTGCTGGTTGGCCTTTTCATGATGGTGTCCTTTCTCGTGTGATTTGAGGGATGGGATGTCTGGGTAAGAAGGCTCTTCATCCTGCTCCTGCCGTAACCAGTGCCGGTTCCCCGCGCGCACGCTGATGAGACCGGCGGCACGGGCCGCTGCTTCGGTCGCCTGCGTCTGAGCTCGCGACCGACCCCAGCCGCGCGGAATCGCGACACAACCCCAGCACTCCCGCCCGAGGCGTCACATTTCGATGGCAACCCCGGCAAGCGGAGGAGGGCGGTGTGGGCCGGGAGATTGCCAGCATGGGTTGTGGCCGGGCTTGCCGTCGTGTCCAGCCGGCCCGGCGAAAGCGTCACGGAGGGCCGGCGTGGCCCTCGGGTTTCTTGAGGAAGGGCGAGAAGATGTCAATCGGCACCGGCAGGATGGTGGTGGTGTTGTGCTCGCTGGCGATCTCGCGCATGGTTTGCAGAAAGCGCAATTGCAGCGCCACCGGCTCGGCGCTGATCATGCGCGCTGCTTCCACGAGCTTCCCGGCGGCCTGGAACTCGCCCTCGGCGTTGATGATCTTGGCGCGGCGTTCGCGCTCGGTTTCGGCCTGCTTGGCCATGGCGCGTTTCATGTTGTCCGGCAACACCACGTCGCGCACCTCGACGGCGGTGACCTTGACGCCCCAGGGATCGGTCTGCCGGTCGAGGATCTCCTGCAGGGTGCGGTTGATCTTGTCCCGGTGGGCCAGCAGTTCGTCCAGTTCCACCTGGCCGACCACGCTGCGCAGCGTGGTTTGCGCGAGGAGCGAAGTGGCTTTGAGGAAATGTTCCACCTTGATGACGGCGGCCTCGGCATCCATCACGCGGAAATACACTACGGCGTCCACCGTCACTGGCACGTTGTCGCGCGTCATCACCTCCTGCTTGGGAACGTCAATGGTGACCACGCGCAGGTCAATCTTGACCATGCGGTCCACGATCGGGATCAGGAAGATCAAACCGGGGCCCTTGGCCCGGAGTAGCTTGCCGAGCCGGAAGATCACGCCGCGTTCGTACTCGCGCAGGACGCGGATCATGGCGGGCAGGAGCACCGAGCCCAGCGCCACGATCGGCACCAACCACGCCAACAGGTTCATCCAGCGTTGCGGATTCACAGCCGTTTCCAGCTTCGGGGTTTCACTTTCAACGTCAGCCCCCTGATGTCCACGATCTCGACCGCCTGCCCCGCCAGGATCGCGGTGTCGCTGACCGCGTTCCAGTACTCGCCCTCGACAAACACCTTGCCGCCCTCGGGGCCGATCGGCTCCAGCGCGGGCACGGTCCGGCCCAGCAGGGTCTCGCGTCCCGTCTTGACGGGCAGTAGCTGCGCCCGCAATCCGGCACCGACCACGAAGATGAAGAAACCGGCTGTCAGGACGGTGGCCGGCAGGACGTAGGCGAGCGAGAGGCGGAAGCCGGGCACCGATTGGTCAAACAACATCAGCGCGCCCAGGAAGAAGCTGATGATGCCGCCGGCGGTCAGCACGCCGTGCGTGGGGGCGAACACATCCGTGACGAACAACGCGATGGCCAGGACGATCAAGGCGACCCCGGCGATGTTGATGGGCAGGATCGCCGCCATGTAGAGCGCCAGAATCAGCGCAATGGACCCCACCACGCCCGGGAGGATCGCGCCCGGATTGCTCAACTCGCCGATGATGCCGTAGACGGCGATCAGCATGAGAATGAACATCACCTCCGGCCGCCAGAGGGCCTGAAAGACTTTTTCCCGCGCCAGCATGGGCACCTCAACCACGGGGGCGCCGGCGGTGCGCAGCGTGCGGCCGTTCACCTCGCGCCCGTCGAGTTGCTGGAGCAGGTCGGGGACGTCCCGGGCGATGAGGTCAATGACCTTCTGCTCGAGCGCCTGCTCGGCGGTGATGCTGGCGCTCTCGCGCACGGCGGCCCGGGCCCATTCCACATTGCGCTTGCGGCGGGCGGCGATGGCCTCGATGTAACTGGCGGCGAAGTTCTCGAGTTTCTGTTTCATCACGGCGTCAGGCTGCGCCTCGCCTCCGCCGCCCAGCGTCACGGGATGGGCTGCGCCAATGCTCGTATTCGGGGCCATGGCCGCCACGTCCGCCGCCAGCGTGACGAAGCAGCCCGCGCTGGTGGCGGTCGCCCCCGACGGCGCCACATAAACCACCGTGGGCACCGGCGCGGCGTAGAAAGTCTGGACGATTTCCTTCGTGGAATCGAGCAGGCCGCCCGGTGTGTCGAGTTGGAGGATGAGGCACCGGGCGTTTTCGGCGGCCGCGTGCTGAAGGGCGCGGGCCACGTAGCCGGCGGTGGCCGGGCCGATGGCCCCGTTGACGCGAATGAGTTCTACCGTATCTGCCTGACCGGATCTCAGCGAAACCGTCAGCACGGCGCCGGACACGGCCAGTACAAGGAAGGAACCGAAAACAGCTTCTGTCTTCAACGGCCCGTGTTTGGTTGGTAACTGACTAACTATCGAACCTGGCGGGCAAAATGTCCACTGGTGAAAAACAATGACCAAGCGGCCGCTGGCGAAGGATGAGAGCGCGATCAAGCCCCCGGCACAGCCCAAGGCGCCGTCCGTTGCTCCTTTCGCCACCACGATCCGCGACGTATTCATCCGCCTGTGGCTGAGCGTATCTGGCGTGCCGGAGCTGGGGCTCACCGCACGGCGGCCAAGTGAAGACGCAGCCGCTGGCGCCAGATACGGTGGGGTTCGCGACAAAGGCCTCGACGACCTACTGGCTGCTGCCGGCGGGCGATTGACGCCGCGAGTTGGCACCTCCGGTGGCGCGGCAGCCGCACTGGATGCTGGCGTCACGCCGAAAGGGTGCGGCCGGCGAACGAACCCTGGCGGCCCTTCCCGCCGCGGGCTGGCTTAACGAGTGGGCCGTTTGAGCAGCGACATCTGAATGCGTTCCTCCACACGTTGGGGCGGTCCGAAGAATTGCGCGTTCTCTCTCACCCGGTGCCACGTGGCCGATACCCGGCCGGGCGCGGTCGTGAACGTCGCGTGCGGATCGGATGCGTCGACGCCGTAGCCCAGGAAAATCCCGAGCGACCGAGTCTGCCTGTAGGATTCTGCGTCGGGGCACGGATTGTTGGGAGGGAACGGCACCTTGCACCGGTAGCTGATATCCGTGCGAAAGGGATAGCGCACGCTCTGGGCCGAAGCGCCACCGCCGGCCCCGAGGCTCTCCAACTGCCCATCTACGATCCGCAGGGTGATCTCACCTCGAGCCGGGACGGATTCCGCAGCCGTCGCCGTTTCAGTCGTGGTGGTGACGATGCCCCAGTCGGGCGGGTCGTCCACGATCAGCCGGTTGACGCGGATGCCGGTGTGGAAGGGGCCTTCCGTCGCGAGTGTCCAGCTCTCGCCGGGTTTCCCACCCGTGGTGAAGGTGGTGTGCCGGGTGACGACCTTCACCGTTGCGACGTAAAGCTCCCGCGTTTCGTCATCCCACGTTTGCGTGCGGGTGTTCGATTGTCCCGTGCCGACGATGCTGGTCACACGCTCGAGAACGATCGTTCCCTCCCATTGGCCGAAGCACGGCCCGGACAGGAGACGCGCGCGGATCTGGTCGTCCGATCCAAGTTCGCAGTCTTGCGCGTCGGTCCTGCCGGTCACGAGGCGCGAGTCGAGCAGCAGGCTGTTCAGCGCCCGGAGAAGATCCGAGCCGGATGCGCCGGGATCTTCCTCGCAGCGTCGGATCAGCTCCCGGGCGCAGGCGCAGCGGACTTTGGGCATGATCTTCCGAAGATCCTCTTGCAGCGGATCGTTCTCGCCGAGTGGGGCGCCGATGACGCGCGAGGCGTTGGCAATCAGGCGCTCGAGCTCGGGCACCACGATGGCACGGCCGATGGCGCAGTCGGTTTCGGCGACCTTGAGGTAGGGTTGCACGCCGTTGCGGAAGATATCGGAGATCATGCTCAACTCGCTTATGTCCAGCCGGTTTTGCGCGGTGTGCTCGGGGATCTTCCCGGTGAACAGGTCCCGGTATATCTGACTGGCTGTGCGGGCGTGGCGGTCCTCGGCGGCGTAGCGGGCATCGCGCTGGCGCGTCCAGGCCTGGTCGAAGGTCGGCGGGGCGGAGCTGCGGAAACTGGCCACGCCTTTGCCGCTGAAGTGATCCACGGCCAGCACCATCTCCCGGGGGGCGGGCCGGGCCGCGATCAGGTGAAAGCCGATACCATCGCCGTCGAACGAATAGCCGGCCATGTCCTCGACGGGGAGGTCGTTCGGGAAGGCAATCGTAAGCCAGGCCGTTTCCCTGAAATCGAGGCCCTCCGGCTCGAAGGTCACGGCCACTCGGAAACCGTCATTCGCGGGAAAGGCTGTGAAATTCGTAATCACGGTCATGCGCACGGCCACCGGCTCTCGAACGGAGTTGGAGGGTGCCGCGAATTCGAAGCGGACACCGTCGGCGGACACGAGGCTCATCCGACCGCCTGCCTCGGGGGTGATCAAGGCCGCGGCCGATTGGCTGGGGTCCGTTTGCGCCACGATGCGCCCGGGCTCGGGCAGGGCGCCGGCGCGGGCTCGGTAGAACACCGCGCCCGCGGGGATCGAGTTGGAATGGAAGAAGCGCGCCGCGCCATTCACAGCGGTGGCGGACTGAATCAAGAACCAGTCTCGGAGGTCGAACGAGCCTTCCAACGAAAGGGAGCCAGCGGCGGTTGTTTGCGCCTGCAGGCGAATGCCCTCCTGGCCAACACTCTCGACCGTGAGCGTCAACGGCTGGGCCCACACGGAGTGATGCAACCGCCCGGAGACCAGTCCGATCCACACCGATGTCAATCCGGCAATAACCCGCGTGAGTGCTGCACTGCCTCGCCGGCCTGAGATGCTTGGCCTGAGTTCTTGGTAATTCATAGCAGGGCTATTAACATTATTTCCCTGATCTTATTGGATAATATGCCGGCGTGAAAGCGAAATCGAATGGCATCGGGACTCGGTCATCAAACACACTGGCTGACCGAGGTTTGATGGGTCGCGTCGAAGTTGCGGTCAACTTCAACCCTGGTGGGACCGGCCAGTGGGCGCATCCCGCATTCGAGCCGGCAGCGGGCGGGCTGGAGTGGCCAAGGCGACCTCGCCTCTGGGGCCGTGCCGCGGGGGCGCGGCCTGCGGCCGCGCCGTCCGAAGTCCGAAGTCCGAAATCCGAACTGGAAGCGAAGCATCGCCGATGCTGCCCGGGCCGCAGTTCCGCATTCCGCAATTGGAGGTCAGGGCTCGACGGAGTCCGCCCCACCCCGTCAAGGCGTCAAGGCCGGAACAGCACATAAGTGCGATGCGCCCCGGCCAGTCGTCCCGACCCGCGGGTCATGGTGTTTGGTTGCGCGACCGCGCCTTCCGGCGGCCTCGCTGGCGGCTGGCAAAATCTCGCGGGTGTGCTACCACTTTCCCGTGCATACCCCAATCAATCCTGCCTTCTCCGGCCTGTTCACCGACGCCTCGGCCTTTCGCGACGCCGAAGCCGCCGCCCGCCCGTTGTCGCGGCGCGCCTTGCTGAAATCCGCGCTCGCGGCAGCCGGCGGCGCGGCGGTTGCCGGCTACGCGGCGGAACCGCAGTCCGCGGATGCGCCCGACCCGCGGCGCGCGGCGCCCCGGCGCTACGACTTGAAGAAATCCATCAACCTCTGGGCGTTTCCGTACCCGGAGCGGATGTCGCTCGCGGAATGCCTGCGACTGGCCAAACGCGCCGGGTTCGACGGGATCGAGTTGAACTACGACCTCGAGAGCGAACTTTCGCCCAAGGCCGGCCCCCGGGAATTCACGGCGATCCGCAAGCTGGCCGAGGACCTTGGCCTGGCGATCAGCGGCCTTTGCTCATTCCTCTTCTGGCCGTACCCGCTGACGAGCAACGACCCGCAAAAACGGGAGCGGGGACTCGAACTCGCGGCGAAGATGGCGCAGGCGGCCCACGACCTGGGCACGGAGAACCTGCTGGTGGTGCCCGGCGCAGTGTGCATCCCGTGGCGGACCGATCACGAGCCGGTGCCGAACGACGTGTGCGACCGGCGGGCGCGCGAGGCGGTGGGCCGGCTGCTGCCGGCGGCCGAGAAGCTGAAGGTCCACCTCAACATCGAGAACATCTTCTTCAACGGCTATCTGATGACGCCGATGGAGCTGGCGGCGTTTGTGGACAGCTTCGGAAGCGAGTTTGTGCGGGTCCACTTCGACACCGGCAACATCATGCTCTTCCAGTATCCCGAGCACTGGATCCGGATTCTGGGCCGGCGCATCCAGAACACGCATTTCAAGGAGTTCACCAAGAAGGGCACCGACCACTCGCTGGAGGCGTTCCGGCCGCTGCTCGACGGGACGACCGACTGGCCGGCGGTGGTGGAGGCGCTGGATCAAGCCGGCTATCGCGGCTACTGCACCTTCGAGTACTTCCACCCGTACGCGCACTACCCGGAGGCGCTGATCTACCAGACCTCCGATTCGCTGGACCGGATGCTGGGGCGCAAGGGATAGCGGTCAAGGGGTTTGCGTGACCCGACGGTACCGTCACGGCGCAACCCTCTCGCGCACGCCAGTGTGTACGAGCGACACGTAGTGTCGCCCGTTGGTCAGGACCTCGCGTCCGTCGCCACGCTGCGGTCAGGGCTGGAAGATCAGCACCAAGTCCGTGCCGAACACAAACGTCGCCACCAGCTTGAGGCCGGCCGCGAGTTTGATGTCGCAAACGTCCTGGATGGTCTTCCGCAGGTCGAGTCCGGGCGTGGCGAGGTCAATGCGCTCTACTTGCGTTTTCATGGGGAAAGACGGTTGCGGCAATTTATTCCACAGAGATGCCCCGCGCTTTCAATGCTTCCGTCAACACCTTCAGGCGGGCCGCGGCGGCGGCGCGTTTGCCAGCGTTGTCGCTCTTGAAATCTTCGTCGAGCAGGAATTGCTGAAACGGCGCGGATGTGCCGGCCGCGTAGCCCGCTTCCCGGGCGGCCTCATCAAACGGCGTTTTGTCGTCGGCGGCCATGTAGGCGCGGGCCAGCGCAGCCCGGTTGCCCAGCGTGTCGGCGGATTCCTGCGGGATGCCCTTGACCGCGGCGGTGGCCCGGGCGACGGCCTCCGCGCCTTCGCTCGACAGATTGCCCTTGTTGTCCCGCGCGAACATGAGCGAGGCGCCGGGCTGTTGGACCGCCGTCTTGCCCACGGCCAGCCGCTGGTAAAGCCCGCCGTCCTGGATGCCGTTGAACATGATGCCGCCCTGCATCCGGATTTCCATCAGCACCTCGGCGGTGTCCACCGCGCCGCCGTCCTTGGTGTTCTTGAGGACCTCCTCCGGGAGGTCGGACAACACCTTCGCGCATTTCCCGGGCGTCTGGCAGCCGGCCTCGCCTTTCTGGCACTTCTCGCACCGCGGCGCGAGGTGGCGCGAGCCGGGCTCTTTTTCGGCCGAGCGGTTGGACGGCACCAGCGCCAGCTCGCCGCGGTTGTAACCCACCTTGAGCCGCGGTGACTGGGTCGCCTGGTCCTGGGCCAGCTCGACGCCCAGCGTCGTGCCGGTGGAGGCGATGACCGTGTGCCGGTCAATGGAACAGCCCGGCAGGAGCAGCCCGGCGGTGAGGACGCCGAGCAGCCAGAGCGCCGGGTGATGTTTGGGCGAACGGGAGGGTGCTTTCATGGGGGATTTGGGGCTTCGGTTTCGTTGGTCGGAAAAGCGAGGTCGGCCTTCTGCACGGTGACGTTCACCGGGCCGAACGGGTAATGCGACACCTCGGCGCGCACGTCCTCGGCGCCGTCGGACACGGTCGTCACCACGCCGGACGCGTAGCCCACCGCGAACTTGAGTCCGGGGCGGTGGCTGACCTCCACGCCCAGCACCTGGGTGCTGGTGGCGACCATGGCCTGGTTGGTCCGGTCGTTCACGGTCACGAGCCCGATCCCGACCACCAGCACGCGGCCGGTGCCCGATTTGGACGGGAGGTAAATGCAACCGGTGAGCAGCGCCAGCGCGCCGAGCGCCGCCGCCGCCGGCGCCAGAGCGGTGGGGAGCCACGCGCCGCAGCCACGAGCCAGGTTGCCCCGTCGCTCTGCCCGGCTTCCGGGGAGGTTGTTCCCGGTTTCCGCGCGTCTCCGGAGCAACGGTGACTGGTGGCTGTTCAACTGAATTCAACAGAAGCATGCATGAAATTTGGCATAAATCAAGCGGGATTCCTGAACTGGGGCAACTCACTTTCGTGCCGGCAGCGGGCGGGCCGCGGGCGCCCCGCCTGCGGGAACCGCGCTCTGCCGACCGCAGCCCCGGATCTGAAAACCGAAGTTGAGCCGGATGGGAATCCGGCGCTACGAGCAACTCCGGTTTTCGGGCTGAACGGTCAGGACTCGACGAAGGCAGTCGAAGGCCGAAGGTCGAAAGTCGAAGGCCGCTGCCACGGGCCAGCAACCACGAAGAACAAACCACGAACCACGAACCAACTCCACGTTTTGGAGATCAGGGCTCGACAGAAGTCCCGCCCCATCCCTCCAAGGCCGGGCCGGACAAATCTTCCCTTGACGGTCTGCGCTTACAGGTGTAATCCTTGCGGCAGATTACACCTGTAAGCCAGATCCCATGCCTGCGATTCCGCGCATTTCCGAGACCGAGTGGGAGGTGATGAAGGTGGTCTGGAGCCACGCCCCCGTCACCGCCGCCGGCATCATCGAGCGGCTCGTCGCCCAGGACTCCACCTGGCATCCCAAGACCGCCCGCACGCTCCTCAACCGTCTGGTGAGGAAAAAGGCGCTGGGCTACCGCCGCGAGGGCCGCGGCTACGTCTATCGCCCGCTGGTGGCCGAAAAAGACTGCGTGGCCGCCGCCACCGAGTCGTTTCTCGACCGCGTGTTCGGCGGCGCGCTCGAGCCGATGCTGGCGCACTTCGTCGAACACCGGCGCCTGACCCCCGCCGAAATCCGCGAGCTGCAACGCATTTTGAGTCGAAAGGTCTGAGTCATGCAAACCGCCGTCGAGTTCCCCACCCCCCTGCTCGAAGGGCTGCTGCGCGCCTCCTGGCAGGCGGCCATCCTGGTCGCGCTGGTCCTGCTGCTCCTGCGCCTGTTCCGCCGCTGGCTCGCGCCGCGCTGGCGGCACGCGCTGTGGCTGCTCGTTCTGGCCCGGCTGTTGTTGCCAGTGACGCCCGCCGCCGCGTGGAGCATGTTCAACTGGCTGCCCGGCCACGCGGGCCTGCTCCGCGCCGTGGACATTTCGCCGCCCCCGACCACCGTGCCCGCAATCCCAAGCACCGCTGAACCGGAGCAATCCAAGGTCGCCGCGTGGTCCGTCGCGGCGGACACCGACGCGCCGCCGCGGTGGGAGCGCGACGCTTCAGCGCCGCTTTCATGGCGGAACATCCCGTTTCCCGCCGGGGCGGTGGTTCCGCCGGCGGGTGCTCCAATCCAAAGCGCCGGGGAATCGGCGCAGTCCGATGGCGGCGCGCTTTCCGCCGCCGGAGAGGCTGGCGCGCGCCCGCGTTTGGAGCGCGGCGCGTCAGCAGCGCCTTCGATTCCCGGCGCCGAGGTTCCCGTCGCCAGCCACAACGTCCACGCGCTGCTGAAGGCGTGGTTCTGGCCGGGCCTGTGGCTGGCCGGCGTGGGCCTGCTGGGCGGGCGGGTGGTGTGGACTTCACTCCGGTTTCGCCAGGCCTTGCGCGCCGCCAGCCAGCCGGTGACCGATCTCGCCCTGACCGGCTTGCTGGCCGAATGCCGCCGGCGTTTGCGCGTGCGCCGCGCGGTGGCCGCGTTCGAGACCGACCGCGTCCAAAGCCCGGCCTTGTGCGGCTGGCGGCGGCCTCGGCTGCTGCTGCCCGCCGGCCTGGCGCGGCGCCTGACCCACGCCGAACTCCGCCACGTGCTGCTCCACGAACTCGCCCACCTCCGGCGCGGCGACATCCTCGTGAACTGGCTCGCCACCGTCGCGCAGGTGCTGCACTGGTTCAACCCGGCGGTCTGGTACGCCCTGCGCCGGTTGCGCGCGGACCGCGAACTGGCCGCCGACCACCTGGCCCTCGCCGCGCTCGGCGAGGACCACGCCCAGGGGTACGGCCGGACGATCCTCAAGCTGGTCGCGAGCTTCACCCGCCCGGTGGCCGTGCCGGCGGCGGTGGGCATCCTCGAAGACAAGCGCGCGATGCGCGAACGCATCGCGGCCATCGCCGCATTCCGCCGTCCGGGCCGGTGGTCGGGTCTGGCGGCGGTGTGGGTGGCCGGACTGGCCTTCGTCACGTTGACCGACGCGCAACCCCGGCCGGCGGAAACGGCCGGCGGCGCCATGCCTTCGGCCGAAGGCCGGGTGGGTTCCGACGCGGCAGCCGGCACCCTGCGCTTCCGCCCACTGGACCTGGCGCCGCATTACGTCACGCGCTGGGACACGATCAAGCCCGGCACCTCCTGGGCCGCGGTGCCGAAAGGCCTCCAGACTTTTGACGACGTGCCGTTCGACCTGGGAGGCCTGCTCGAACTCAGCGGCCTGGGCGCGCTGCGCGACAACAAGCAGTTCCCCACCCGCGTCGAAGGCATTGCCGTCGGCGGTCCGCTGGCCGCGTTGCACCTCTTTCACGGCGCGGGCTACGACGCGCCGGACGGCACGCCCATCGCCAGACTGGTGCTGCATTACGCCGACGGCCAGAGCGCCGACCTGCCGCTCCGCTACGGCGTACACGTGCGCAACTGGTGGGTGGAACGCGGCGAAAAGTCCGGCGTCGTCAGCGACCCCGCCACGCGCGTGGCCTGGACCGGCACCAGCCCGGAAACCGACGCCTTCGGCGGCACGCTGCGCCTGTTCCACACCCGTCTGGCCAACCCGCGTCCCGACCAGCCGGTGGTGAGCGTGGACGTGGTGTCGCTGCTGACTCGCGTCACGCCGGTGATCGTGGCCATGACGGCGGAAGCGCCGGGAGCCGGGCCGGGAGCCACGCCGCCCGCAGCGGCAGCGGTTGAAGCCAAAGACCGAAGTTTGGCAGCCGCGGGCGATGCCACTTCGCCCAAACCCGCCTCCAGCGGCGAATGCCGGCTGCGCCTTGTGGCGGCGGATTCCGGCCAGCCCGTCGCCGGTGCCAGCGTGCGCCTGCAAGTGGCCAACGCCCAGGGCTCGCACGCCTTTGGCGAGCACCACGCCGACCGCGAGGGCCGCGTGACGCTGGATTTCCCGCCGGAAGGCATCACGCAGTTCACGCTGGTGGCCCGTGCGCCCGGCCACCTGCCGCGCCAGGAAGTTCTGCCGGGCCCCCGTCTGCCGCGCGAACTCACCCTGCGGCTCGAGCGTGGCGTCCGCATCGGCGGCGTGGTGCGCGACGACCAGGGCCGGCCCGTGCCGGGCGTGCGGGTGCAAGTCAATGGCGTGATGCGCGACGCCGTCGGCCAGTTCCTCGAGCTCGAACTGGAAGCGGTCAAGACCGACGGTGACGGCCGCTGGACCTCCCGCAGCGCGCCGCCGAAGCCCGAAGGCTTGAACTTCAAGCTCAGCCATCCCGGCTTCTTCCCGGCGGAATACGACCAGGCCGACGAAGCCGGCGAACGGCTCGTCAGCACCCGGAGCCTGCTGGCGGGCGAGGCGGTGATGACGATCGAGCCGGGCATCGAAATCTACGGGCAGGTGTCGCTCATGGAGGGCAACAGGCTCAAGCCGGTGGCGGAGGCCGGTGTTATGCTGGCCAGCGGTGACGAGTTTGCCACCCGCCGCGAAACCCGGACTCATGCGGACGGCCATTTCCGCCTTCTGGTCCTGGAAACGGGCGAGGCGATGTTGCTCGTCCAGGCCGCCGGCCGGGCGCCGGAGCTGGCGAAGATCCAGCTCGAGCGCGGGCTGAAGCCGCTTTTCTACACGTTGCAGCCCGGCCGGACGATCGAGGGCCGGGTGACCGATGAGCGCGACCAGCCGGTGCCCGGCGCGGTGGTGACCATCGAACGCTGGCAGGACCTCAGCCTGTTGAACTGGCGGGCCGAGACCGACGCCGAGGGCCGGTTCCGCAAGGATGGCGCGCCGTTGGAGGCGGTCACGCTCGCCGTGTCCAAGTGGGGCTTCAATCAGACCACGCAGGAACTCAGCGGGGTGGCGGCGCCCGAAATCTCCTTCGTGCCCCTGCGCCTGGCGAGGGTCTTCCTATTCACCGGCCGCGTGCTGGACGCGGAGACCGGCCAACCCGTCACCGCGTTCCGGCTGGTGCGCGGCGACGTCTGGGGCGGCCTTGATCCGGACCAGACCAACTGGCAATCGGGCCGCGAGCAACCCACCGCCAGCGCCGACGGCTCATTCAGCGTGGGACTGGACTACGACTCCGGCGGTCAGGTGCGTTTCCTGGCGGCGGCGGAGGGATATTTGCCCGAGGTTTCGCCGGTGTTGGCCAGCACGGGCTGGCACGAACACACGTTCAAACTGAAGAAAGGCTCCGGCCCGCAAGGCGTGGTGGTCAACGCCGCCGGCCAGCCGGTCGCCGGCGCGGAGGTGGGCATCGTTGGCTTTGGCTACCTGCAACTGGGTCAAGGCGCTTTCCGCCCGTTCGGCGGGAACCAGTTGAATCTGACGAAGACCGACGCCGAAGGGCGCTTCAAGCTGCCGGCCTTGCTGCCCAATCCCACCCTGCTCGCCGTGGATCCCGACCACGGCTTTGCGGAGATCACCACGGAGGCCGTGGCCGCCGCCGGCAAGATCGTCTTGCAGCCCTGGGGCCGCATCGAAGGCGTGTTCAAGATCGGTTCGCAGTCCGCTGTGGACCGCGAGGTGGCGCTGGTTAATCGCGCCCTGGGTCCAGGCGACTGGCACCTGGATTTCAACGCCTACAAGACCCGGACCGATTCGGCGGGCCGGTTCGCCATTGACAAAGCGCCGCCCGGCGAGCGCCAGCTCATGCGGCCGGTCCCGATCGGCCGCGGCGGGAGTTGGAGCCATCTGCAACGCGTCACCGTCAAGACCGGCGCGGTCACGCAGGTCGTCTATGGCGGGACCGGCCGGCCGGTGATCGGCAAGGTGGTCCTCAGTGACCCGCGGCGGAAGCTTGACTGGACCAGCGGCCATCATTCGCTGAGCACCCGGTTTCCCCAGCCGCCGCCCGAAATGCGCACACCGGAAGGCTATCGCGCCTGGCAAAAGTCGCCAGAGTTCCGGGAGGCTGTGGCGAACCAGCGCCACTACGCGCCCACCTGGCAGCCGGACGGCTCGTTCCGGTTTGATGACGTGGCAGCCGGGCAATACCAACTGAACCTGCACTTTGTGGAGCCGGCGGACAGTCTTCCGCAGACCCCCCTGGGTTTCATTGTCCGCGAGGTGGAGGTGCCGGAAATCCCCGGCGGCCAGAGCGATGAACCGCTGGACCTGGGCGAACTCCGGCTCGAACTGCGCTCCGAACAGGAAATCGCCGCCGACCGCGCGCGTCAGGCCGAGGCGCCCGGCGGCCGCGCCAGTGCGGGCGAGCGGCTGCCCACGCTCGACGGCGGCACGTTCGACGCCACGCAGATGGAGGGAAAGTTCGTGCTCATGACCGCGTGGTCCGCGACCAACGAGGCCAGCCACGCAGAACTCCAATTGCTCAAGCGGCTCCATGCCGAGTACGCCGGCGACGGCCGGCTGGTCATGCTCGGCGCGGTCATGGACGACGACCTCGAGCCCGCGCGGAAGCTGGTCGCCGAACTCGAAATCAAATGGCCGCAAATCGTGCCCCCGGCCGGGATGAAGCGGGATCTGCCCCGGCAATTCCCGGACGCGAAACTGCCGCTGTCCGTGTTCGGACGGACGGGCGACTCGACCCAGCCCACGCCGTTGCGAGGCGAGGCCGTGCTTGAGGCGGTGCGCCAGGCACTGGGCGAGCCGGTCAAATCCGCCGCGCCCACGCCAGCCACGGCCGAGCCGGATGAGGCCAGGACCGAGCCCGCGCCCGCTCCGGCTGCGGCTGAGGACGCCGGGTTGAAAGCCGCCCCCGCCCCGGACGCGTCTGGCGTCATCCTCCGTGACACCGCGCCGGCCGAACTGCGGGGCGTCAAGCCGCGGCTCTGGACGGCGGTGTTTTCGCCGGACGGCCGGACCCTGGCCACCACCGCCGGCTGGGACAACCCGCGCGAGCCGGGCGAGCTGGTCTTGTGGGATGTCGCCACCGGCCGGCCCCGCGTGGTGATCCGGCAGGAAAGCACGATTCGCACAGCCGCGTTTTCGCCGGACGGCCGGCGGCTGGCCATCGGCGACTTCGCGGGGCAGATCACCCTGCTGGACCCCGCGAACGGCGGGGTGGTCCGGGCGCTGCCGCAACAGACCAAACTGGTGAACTCGGTGGTCTTCGCGCCGGACGGCCGCACGCTGGCCTCGGGCGGCTTCGATGAAACGGTGCGGCTGTGGGACGTGGAGACCGGCGAGGCGCGGCGCGCGTTCGTGCTGCCCGGCCAGGGCGTGGTGAAGATCGCGATCTCGCCGGACGGCCAGTGGCTGGCCGCGGGCACCTGGCCCGGGAAGCTCCACGTCTGGCGGCTGCCCGCGGGCGAGAAGGCACACGAGCTGGACGCCAGCGCTCCCCGCACGGCCGAAGCCGTCGAGTTCTCCCCGGACGGCAAGACCATCGTCACCGGCAGTTGGGACGGCCACTTGCGGGTGTGGTCGGTGCCGGCCGGCGAGGGGACCAGCCGCCTGGCTCGTGACCGCACCGGGGTGATGGCCGCGGCGTTTTCGCCGGACGGCCGGTTGCTGGCCAGCAGCGACGACCGCGGAGTCGTCGAGCTGTGGCTGGTGGCGACCGGCGCCAAGCTGGGGACGATCCCGGCCCACGACGACCGCTGTCATGGGCTCGCCATTTCACCGGACGGCCGGCGGCTGGCGACCGCCGGCTGGGACCGGGTGGTGAAAATCTGGAAAGTTGAAAACCGCCAGTTGGAAGCCACATTCTCCCGTTGAATCTCACAACCGCAAAGCGCCCAAACATCCGCACACCATGAAGACGTTGCCTGAAACCACCGATCTAAGCCGGGGAGCACAAGCAGCCCGGCGCGCACGCTGCCCCTTGCTGCTCGCTGCAGTCGCGGCCTGGCTCGGCGTCGCGCAGGCCGCCGAACTGGAGCCGCCGTTCCGCGTCGAGGCCGCCGGCCAGCCGATGGATGTCGAGATCGGCCACGCGGCGCCGTTGATGACGGACTTCGACGGCGACGGCGTGCGTGACCTGCTGGTGGGCCAGTTTGGCAGCGGCAAGCTGCGCATCTACCGGAACACCGGCACGGACGCGGCGCCCAAGTTCGGCGCCTTCGCCTGGTTCCAGGCCGGCGGGGCCGAGGGCAAGGTGCCGGCGGGCTGATGCGTCGGCTTTGGTCCGCAGTTGGCGGACCTCGACGGCGATGGGCGGCTGGACATGGTGTCGGGATCCTTCCCGGGCGAGATTTACTGGTTCCGCCGCAAGCCCAACGGCACGTTCGCCGCGCCCGAACCCCTGAAGGCCGGCTCCGGCCGGCTGAACGTGGGCCGGGCCGCGGCGGTGGCGGTGACCGACTGGGACGGCGACGGCGACTCCGACCTGGTGGTGGGCAACATCGAGGGCCAGGTCTGGCTGGTGACCAACACCGGCACGCCGCAAAAGCCGGGGTTCGCCCAGCGCGCGCGGCTGGAAGCCGACGGCAAGGCCGTCACCGCCGAGCGCGGTGACGCCGGGCCGTGCATCGCGGACTGGGACGGCGACGGCCTGGCGGACGTGCTGGTGGGCGGCGACTCCGGCGCGGTGGTGTGGTATCGCAACACGGGCAGCCGGACCGCGCCGCGGCTGGCGGCGGGCGTCACCTTGGTGGAGTCCTTCGGCGATCACGCCGGCCTCAGTGCCGCGCCCAAGCGCAGCGCGCTCCGCGCCAAACCCGCCGTGACGGACTGGAACAGCGACGGCCGGCCGGACCTGCTGGTGGGCGACTTCTGGTCGGAAGGCGGCGGCAGCCGCCGCAGCACCCACGGCGGGGTGTGGGTGTACCTGCGCGCCGGGCGGTAGCGCCCCGGCGGGTCGGGCCGGATGTCCAGGATCAGATAGCGCGTGCCGGCCATCCGCAGGTCGTCCACCAGCCGGAACGGGATCGCCGCGGCGGTGCCGTCCACCGCGATCGTCGCGGGTACTGGCTCGATGTCGTTCCTCGGACCCACCGCGACGGCCGTACCCGACGGATCAACCGCCACGTGGATGACCCCGCGCAGCGGAGCATCCAGTACCAGCGGAACGCGGCAAACGCCGTCACCCTCGGAGACGGTGAGCACCGAGGAGGTTTGGAAATCCACCGCGGGCAGAACGCTGAGCAGCGGCTGGCTCCGCGCGTCGAGCGGGTCGCTGCCGTTGGCCAGTTCCATGCCGTCGCCGAAGCCGTCGGCGTCCGTGTCCGGCCGGGCCGGATCGGTCCCCCGCAACCGCTCAAACTCGTCGCTGAGCCCGTCACCGTCCGCGTCCGGCCCTTCTGCGCTCCGCGCCACGATGCGGTAAAACCCGCTGCCGCGTCAGACCCGGCGAAGGTTACCCGGCATCGGCCGGTTTCCTGCGGAGCAAACACGGCATCCGGCACAGGCTGCCAGTCGGGAGCGCCGATGTCGGCGCAATGCAGAAGCTGCTACGAGCGGAGTTGGGTGCTCTCGTCATGGAAATCCAACTGCCAGCGTTCCGCCGGTGCGCGGTTGTACTGGATGATGCGCAGTTCCTCGCCTTACGCGCAGGCGAGGGCAAGGCCGGCAGCGGCCAAAGCCAGCGCCGTACCGGTTACCCGGCAGCCCCGCGGGCGGCGCTCTGCGCAAGGGCATGTGTCCTTGGCGCGCAAGGGCCTCTGGCTGTGTGGATTGCGTCAGTACGGGTACTCCCATTTCGATCTCAGTCAAGTTTTGGTTTACATCAACACCGCAGGCGCGCGCGCTTTACTCGTTGAGGGAGTTTCTTCCGGCCAACGGCGCGAACGGCCATCCACCCGTGAAGTCTTTCGTTCGCCGCCTTCCCCCTCACCCCGGCCCTCTCCCCGGGGAGGAGAGGGAGGCCGTTCCAGCGCCTGCGTCAGTTCGGACACCTTCCGCATGGGCGCCGCCCGGGGCGCGTTGCTCCCTCTCCCGCCGGGAGAGGGTTGGGGTGAGGGGAACGGAAGCGGCTGCGGCCGGCGAGTCAAGACGGGTCCGGACAGCGCTTGGGCCGACCAGCCAGGCGCTCCCGAATGCCCGGCAAGAAACTGAGATGCGCCACGAACGCCGAAAGCCCCCCAAAAAGCATTGTCCGGGCCGCGACGCCCCGGCACCCTTGCCGGCTTTATGGAACAGGTGAACATCGGCATGCTCGGCGGCGGCACGGTGGGCAGCGGCGTCTTCCACCACTGGCAGCGCAACGGCGACCTCATGGCCGCGCGGCTGGGCGTCCGGCTTGACTTGCGCCGCGTGGCGGTGAAGGCGTTTGACGAGCCGCGGCCCTATCCCATCCCGCAGACCGTGCTGACCACCGACTGGCAGGCGGTCGTGCGCGATCCGCAGGTGCGGGTCGTGGTCGAGCTGGTCGGCGGCACCACCCTGGCGCGAACGATGGTGCTGGAGGCGCTCGAGCTGGGCAAACCGGTGGTCACCGCCAACAAGGCCCTGCTGTCGGCGCATGGCGAGGAGTTGTTCGCCGCCGCCCGCCGGCGCGGGGTGAACCTCTATTACGAGGCGAGCGTGGCCGGGGGCATTCCGATCATCAAGGCGATGCGCGAGGCGTTCGTCGGCAACCGCATCACGCACCTCTACGGCATCGTCAACGGCACCTGCAATTACATCCTCACCCGCATGAAGCAGGAGGGCGCGGACTTCGCCGACGTGCTGGCGGACGCCCAGCGCCAGGGCTTCGCCGAGACGCCGCCCGACCTGGACGTGGACGGCTTCGACGCCCAGCACAAGACCGGCATCCTGGCTTCGCTGGCCCACGGCTTCTGGGTGAAGCCAGCGCGGATCCACGTCGAAGGCATCCGGGCGGTGTCGCGGCTGGACATGCAGTTCGCCGCGCAACTGGGCTACACGATCAAGCTGCTGGGCATCGTGAAGCGGCTGCCCGGCCCGCCGGCGAAGACGCGGTCCGGCGACACGAACGGCGCGCGCATCCAGGTCTCGGTCTATCCGGCGCTGATCCCGAACACGCACGTGCTCGCCAGCGTGAACGGCGTCTTCAATGCCATCTTTGTGCGCGGCGACGTGGTGGGCGACACGCTGTTTTACGGCCGGGGCGCCGGCAAGGACGCCACCGCCAGCGCCGTGCTGAGCGACCTGGCCGACGCGGCGCTGGACCTCGCGCACGGCAGCGCACGGCGCATCCCGCCGTTCGTGGCCCACGACACCGGCGGCACGGTGGCTCCACTCGGCGCGGTGAGTTCGCGCTATTACGTGCGGCTCAGCGTGGTGGACCGGCCGGGCGTGATCGCCAGGATTTCCGCCATCCTCGGCGCGGCGCGGATCGGTATCGCCTCCATCATCCAGCCTGAAGGGCACGTGGGCGAGACGGTGCCGTTGATCCTGATGATCCACGACGCGCCCAACGCGACCCTGCAGCGCGCGCTGGCGCGCATCGGCCGGCTGGCGGTGGTCAAGGCGCCGCCGGTAATGATCCGGGTGGAAAGTTTCGAGTAAGCCGGCTAGTTTGGCGCCATGAGCACCGCGGTTGCGGAAATCACCCGGGCGTTGCCCCGCCTGAGCAACGAGGAGCTGCGGGACCTGGAGCGCGCGATCCTCCAGACATATCGGCAGCGCAGGGTGGGCATCATCTTTGACGACGCTTACGGCACTTTCACCGAACAGGACCTGGTCGCCGTTTGCGAGGAGGCGCTGCAGGCGGTCGAGCAAGCGCCGCCCAAGCCATGACCGTCCCGCAACGCGGCGAGGTCTGGCTGGCGGACTGCGGCCTGGCCGCGAAAGTCCGCCCTGTACTGGTCATCAGCGTGACCTTCAAAGAACCGGACCGGGCCTTGATCGCCGTGATTCCGCACACCACCTCGCTCGTGGGGTCTGAATTTGAAGTGGCTCTGCCCGTGCCGTGGCTCAAACCCGGCGCCTTCAGTGTTCAGGCCACGTTCCCGCTGGCGCCAGCCCGGTTCATCTGGCAGCTCGGGGTCTTGACCACGGACCAACTCGGCGAGATCGAGACGGTTTTGAAGCGCTGGCTGGGTTTGGCTTAACCTGAGGCTGATCCCGATGCGGCTTGGATTCTTGATTAACTTCAACGAGGCGCGGCTCAAGGACGGCATCACGCGGGCGGTGAACAACCTGGAGGGCAAGCAATTCTTCGGCAAACCTTCGCCAGCTTCGCGTCCTTCGCGCGACCCCGAACCATGATTCTTTTCCACAGCACCAACGGCCAGGCGCCGCCGGTCACGCTGCGCGACGCCCTGCTGATCGGCCAGGCGCCGGACCGCGGCCTGTACCTGCCGCGGGCGTTCCCCCGGCTCGCGCCGGCGGAAATCGCCGACTTCGCCAACCTCTCCTACCCGGAGATCGCCGGCCGCGTCCTCGCACCGTACACCGAAGGCACGCTCGCGCCGGACGAACTGGCCGCGCTCTGCCGGGACGCCTACGACTTCGAGGTGCCGCTTGAGCCGGTGCGCGGACTCGACCGCGTCCACGTCCTGCGCCTGGATCGCGGCCCCACCGCGTCGTTCAAGGATTTCGCGGCGCGGCTCATGGCGCGGCTGCTCGGGCGGTTTGTTCGCGAAGACAGCCGCACGCTGACGATCCTCACGGCCACCAGCGGCGACACCGGCTCGGCCGTGGCCCACGCCTTTCACGGCATCGCCGGCATCCGGGTGGTCGTCCTTTTTCCCCGGGAGGAGGTCAGCACGCGCCAGCGCAAGCTCATGACCGTGCTGCGCGGCAACGTGCGCTGCGCGGCCGTGGACGGGAAGTTCGACGACTGCCAGGCGCTGGTGAAGGGCGCCTTCGCCGATCCGGCGCTGAAGCACCTTCCGCTGTCCTCGGCGAATTCGATCAACATCGGCCGGTTGCTGCCGCAAAGCGTGTATTACTTCCACGCCGCCGCGCGCGTGGCCGCCCCGGGCGAGCCGGTGGTCTTCGTCGTGCCCAGCGGCAACTTCGGCGACATGATGGGCGCCGTGGTCGCGCGGCGGATGGGCCTGCCGGTCCGGCGCCTGGTCGTGCCGGTGAACGGCAACGACGAGTTCCCGCGCTTCCTGGCCACCGGCCGGTACGAGAAGATCGAGCCGTCACGCAACTGCCTGTCCAACGCCATGAACGTGGGCCACCCCAGCAACCTCGCCCGGCTGGTCGCGGTCTATGGCGGGCACATGGATGAGACCGGCGCGATCCACCGCGCGCCCGATCTCGCCGCGATGCGCCGCGACTTGTTCAGCACGGCGGTCTCGGACGAGCAGACGCTGGCCACGATGCGCGCGGCGTGGGCGGAACACCGGCTGCTGCTCGAACCGCATGGCGCTGTCGGCTGGCGCGGCTTGCTCGACTACCTCGCGGCCGAACCGCTCGACGGCGCGCCGGCGGTGGTGCTGGAAACCGCGCATCCCGCCAAGTTCCCGGACGAGATCAGGCGGGTGCTGGGCTTCGACCCGGAAGTCCCGCCCACGATTGCCCGCGCCGAGCGGGAATCCGAGGACTACGACCGCCTCGAACCGGATTACGCCGCCTTCCGCGACTACCTGCTCGCGAGCCACGCGCGTTGAAACCGCACCGCGAACCCGCCGTCTGCCCGCCTCGCGGCCCGCACGAGTTGCGCGGCCGAAAGTCCGTAGCGCCCGATGACCGCGATTCTCCAGTGATGACCCGGCGCTTTGGGGCCAGTCTGGTCGCGCCGCTGCTGGGCCGGGTGCCCACCCCGTTTTACGTGTTTTCGATCGCGCCGGTGGCGGCCGCGCTGCGGGAGTTGGACGGGCACTTCGGCCATTTGCCCGTGCGGCACTGGCTGTCCTGCAAGACCCAGCCGCTGCGGCCGCTGCTGCGCTGGTGGCGCGCGCAGGGCCGACCCATCGAGGTGGTCAGTGAATTCGAGTTCCTGGCCGCGCGGGCCGAGGGTTTCGCGCCGGAGCAAATTCTCGTCAACGGCCCCGCCAAGCATCACTGGCTGCCGCGGCACGCCAGGCCGGGCCTGTCCGTAAACCTGGACTCGGCCGCGGAGGCCGCGGCGCTCGCCCCGCTGGCCCGCCGGCGGAACTGGCGGCTGGGTTTGCGGCTCAAAACGAGCGAGGAGTTTGACCCGGAGGCGCCGGAGTTTCCCACGCAGTTCGGGCTCACGCCCGCGGAGGCGATGCCGGTGTTGCGCCGGGTCCGCCGCCTGGGCCCCGAGCCGGAGATCGTCCACTTTCATCTGCGCACCAACGTGGCATCGGCGGCGAACTACGAGCGCGCGCTGCGTGAAGTGGCGGAGTTCTGTCAGGCCTCGGATTGGCGGCCGCGCTTTGTGGATTGCGGCGGCGGGTGGCCGCCGCCCGGCGTGTGTGACCGCGCGGGACGCGCGGTCGCGCGGGAGTTCAAGCTGTCGGCCATGGCCCGCGTGCTGGACCGGGCGCGCCACTGGTTTCCCGGTCTGGAGGAGTTCTGGCTGGAGAACGGTCGCTGGCTCAGCGCGCGGTCCGGCGTGCTGGTGGTGAAGGTGCTCGACGTGAAGGAGCGGCGCGGCCTGCGCCATCTGATCTGCGATGGCGGGCGGACGTTGAACGCGCTCGTGGCCGCGTGGGAACAGCACGACTTGCTCAGCCTGCCCGGCCGGCGCGGACCGGAGGCGCTGACCACTGTCACCGGCCCGACCTGCATGGCCTTCGATCAACTGGCGCGGCGGCGTTTGCCGAGGTCGCTGCGCCCCGGCGACCACCTCGTGTGGCTCGACGCCGGCGCCTATCACCTGCCGTGGGAGACGCGCTTTTCGCATGGCTGGGCCGCGGTGGCGTGGCATGATGGCCGGCGCGTGCGGATCGTCCGCGACCGCGAGCGCTTTGAGCATTGGTGGGGGCCGTGGCGGTAGGCTGGTGGCGGGCGGGTCGCCGGCACCACCACCGTGCATCGGCGACAGGCGAAAGGAAGTTTTCCCCGTTGCATCCCCCGCCGGATTTTCCATCTTCAAGTGACGCAAACCATGGCTGAGACCGCGAAGCACAATTACGACGAGAGCAAGATCAAGACGCTGTCCTCGCTGGAGCACATCCGGCTGCGCACCGGCATGTACATCGGCCGCATCGGCACCGGCGCCCATTACGACGACGGTTGTTACGTGCTGCTCAAGGAGGTCGTGGACAACGCCGTGGACGAGTACATCATGGGCTTCGGCCGGGAGGTGCAGATCGAGATCGCGGGCGCGCGGGTGCGGGTGCGCGACTTCGGCCGCGGCATCCCGCTGGGCAAGGTGGTGGACTGCGTGTCCACCATCAACACCGGCGCGAAGTACAACGACGACGTGTTCCAGTTCAGCGTGGGGCTCAACGGCGTGGGCACCAAGGCGGTGAACGCACTCTCGCGGCATTTCCTGGTCCGCAGCCATCGCGAGGGGCGGTTCGTGGAGGCGGTCTTCAAGCAGGGCCGGCTCAAGAAGCAGACCGAGGGCCGGACGAGCGAGCCGGACGGCACCTTCATCGAGTTCGAGCCGGACCCGGAGATCTTCAAGGAACTCGAGTTCCGGCCGGAGCACGTCGGGCGGCGGCTGCGGCATTACAGCTTCCTGAACACCGGCCTGCGGCTGGTCTTTAACGGCCAGAGCTTCCAGTCGCGGCTGGGCTTGATGGACCTCATCCTTGAGGACCTGAAGACCGACCAGAGCGAGCCGATCTACCCGCCGCTCCATTACTCCACGAAGATGCTGGAGTTCTGTTTCACGCACACGAACTCGCGCTACGGCGAGACCTTCTATAGCTTCGTGAACGGCCAGTACACCAGCGACGGCGGCACGCACCTGAGCGCGTTCCGCGAGGGCCTGCTCAAGGCCGTGAATGAGTACTCCGGCAGGCAGTACGAGGGCGACGACGTGCGCGAGGCCATGGTCGGCGCCATCGCCATCCGGCTGAAAAACCCCGTCTTCGAGTCGCAGACCAAGAACAAGCTGGGCAACACCGAAATCCGGACCGGGCTGGTCAACCAGGTGCGCGAGGAGCTGCTGCACTTCTTCGGCCGCAACAAGGAGATCGCCGGCCAGATCGTCGCCAAGGTCGAGGACACCCGGCAGCTCCGCCGGGAACTCCAGGAGGTCAAGAAGCTCGCCCGCGAGCGCGCCCGGGCCATCACCCTGCGCATCCCGCAGCTCAAGGACTGCCGGCAACATTTCGACAAGAAGCGCGACAAGGGCCGGGGCACGATGCTCTTCATCTGCGAAGGCCAGTCGGCGGCCGGCTCGATCACCAGTTGCCGGGACGTGAACACCCAGGCGGTGTTCGTCCTCAAGGGCAAGCCGCTCAACGTCTGGGACCTCAAGCGCGACGTGATGTACCGGAACGACGAACTGTACAACCTCATGCAGGCGCTCGCCATCGAGGACAGCCTCGAGGGCCTGCGCTACGAAAAGGTCATCCTCGCCACCGACGCGGACGTGGACGGCCTGCACATCCGCAACCTGATGATCACGTACTTCTTCCGGTTCTTCGAGCAACTGGTCCACGACGGGCACCTGCACGTGCTGGAGACGCCGCTGTTCCGCGTGCGCAACAAGGAGCGGACGCTCTACTGCTACAGCGAGGCCGAGCGAGAGGCGGCGGTCCGGGAGCTGGGCGGCCGGCCGGAGATCACGCGCTTCAAGGGGCTGGGGGAGATCAGCCCGAAGGAGTTCGCGCAGTTCATCGGGCCGGCCAGGCGGCTGAGCCGGGTCGAGTACGCGCCCAAGCCCGAGGCCACGCCGATCCTGGACTTCTACATGGGCAAGAACACCCCCGAACGCAAGGACTACATCATGGAGCGCCTAGTGGTGCCGGCGGAGGAGTAGCCGTGCTCACCTGGCCGGGCCAACCGGGTGCTGCCGCCACCGGGCTCCGGAAAACTCGGATCACTGCATCCGCCCACTCACCGCCACCCCGGATATTCCCGCGGCGGGCCGAAATGCGCGAGGAACCCGCCGCCCGGCGGCAGCGTCGCCGACAGCTTGCCATCCGCCGGAGCCGGGCCGCTGGATTCGATCAGCACTTCGGTCTTGGTGCTGCCTTCGTGGTAGGCGGTCATGGTTTTGCCCGCCAGGCCCAGCGGCGCGAGATCGAGTTTCAGCGTCCGCGGCTCGTTGCGGCAGTTGAGTGCGGCCACGTACCACTCGTCGCCTTTGCGCCGGGCGAGGATCACCGTCTCGCCGATCACCGAGCCGGGCAGCACGCGGGTTTCGTCCCAGGTCACCGGCACGGTGCGCACGAAGTGCAACCACGGACTGTTCAGGTACGCCGCGGGGTTGTCCGGCCAGCACAGAAAAGGCGACGTGAACACCACGACGCCGGCCATCTGGAAGACGCGCGTCGTGTTCTTCAAGTGCCGCTCCTGGAGGTAGCCGGGCAGGAAGTCCGCGTGGCCCGCCGCCAGCCGCGTGAACGGCAGCGCGCCGTAATGCGCCAGCGGCAGCGTGTCCCACAGCACGTACTCCTGCTCGCGGATGCCTTCGCGGGTGATCTCGTTGGGCCAGGTGCGCGCCTCGCCGGCGGGTTTGTTCGCGCCGTGGAAGTTGACCATGAGCTGATGCTTCGCGGCGCGGCGCAGCAGGTCTTCGTACGCCTCGATCACCGCCTTGCTCTCGGAGTTGAAGAAGTCAATTTTGACGCCCTTCACGCCGGCCTTCCGGCATTCGCGGAACAACTCCTCGCGCGCCCCGACCGTCGTCAACCCCGGGCTGTCGTCGCGGCCGTCCGGGTAGGCGTGCCAGAGCACGATGCCGACGCCGCGAGCGGCGCCGTAGCGGACCAGTTCCGCGGCGCGGGCCCAGACGTGGCCGCCGTCCTTCAGCCAGCCCCAGCGCTCGCTGCGCCAGCCGGCGTCCACCAGCAGGTATTCGCAGCCGGTGGCGGCCGCGACGTCCACAAACCACTTCTGCCTGTCCCACTGCGCGCCATCGTTGCCAAAGACCATCCAGGTGCAGGGCGCCTTGCCGGGGCGGATCCACGCGGTGTGCAGCCCGTCGGGGAACAGCGTCGGGTCCGGCGGGTCGCACAGCGCGGCGATGACGTCGCTGTTCACCAGCGCGTCCAAATCGCGGGCCAGCACGATCACGCGCCACGGCGAAAGGATCGGGCCGTCGTGTGACCAGCCTTGCGGATCATCCTCGAAGGCCGCGCGAAACCGCGCGCCGCCCTCGGGCCGGAGCGTCAAACCGCTATACCCGTACAGCGCGGCCTCGGTGATCAGGCCGAAGGTGCCGTCCGGGTAAACGACGGTCATCGGCGGGCCGATGTGCGTGGGCCGCGTCTTGTCGCCGACTTTTTCCTCGAGCGGCACCTGATCGGCTTGGACGGCGTGGTACTCGCCTTCGTAATCGTCGGTGTCGGTTTGCAGCCAGAGCGTGGCGTCGCGCGGCAGTTGCCAGGCGGTGGACTCGCCGGCCACGCGGCGCGTGCCCGTGCCCGGCACCCGGTGGCGAAAGCCCACACCGTCGTCGAAAACGCGGACCTCGAGCGTCCACGCCGGGCCGCCGTCGCGCGGGCGGACGGGAATCTCCGCCACGGTGCAGCGGTTTGTGGCCAGGGTCTTGTGGCCGCGCCACGGGAACGTCTCGTCCATCTTGCGCGTGACGGCGTCGCCCAGTTGAACGCCCGCGCCCAGGTCGCGTTCGTCCACGACGATTCCGGCGCGGGCGGGAGCCAGTCTCGGCTGGCCTCCGGCGGTCACCGAATAGACCAGTCGCTGCTCCGCGTCGGGGGCGAGTTGGAAGCGCACCTGGCCGTCGGGGCTCGCTACTTCGAGGGCGAGAGCATCGGTCTGGGCCAAGGCGGCGGCCAGAATGGCGGAGTAAATGAGGGGGCGCATGCGGGCGGTATCTCCGCCACGCGCCGCGCTGTCAATCCGTAGCGCAGATTGGCCGCGCGCCAAGCCCGGCGGGTCGCCGGCGTGACATGCGCAGGCGAGGACGTCTGCGCCACTTTTCAGCCGCCGAGCGCAGCGGGGTTGCTCACGTCGCCCTTGTTGAAGTCCACGTATTCGGTGGTGAGGTCGGCGGCGTAGATGAGCGCCTCGCCGCGGCCCAGATTGAGCCGGATGTGGAGGTCGAACTCCCTGCCGGCCACGGCCGCGCACAATTCCGCGAAGGCGGCCCGCGTGGGCTGCCCGCGGCGCAGGCTCCACACAACCCGCCGGCCGCCCGGCGCGCTGTAGCCGATGTCCACCTTGTCCTCGACGATCGTGGCGGCGGAATAGCCGAGCGCGTCCATGATGCGCCCCCAGTTGGGATCGCCGCCGAACCAACTCGTCTTCACCAGCGCGCTGTTGGCCACGGCCCGCGCCGCGGCGTCCGCCCCGGCGGCGGTTTTCGCGCCGGACACCCGCACGGTGACGAAGCGGGTCACGCCTTCGCCGTCGCGCACGATCATTTTGGCCAGTTCGAGGCAGACGTGGTCGAGCGCGGCCTGGAAGACCGCCCGGTCGCGCGCGGCCGGGGGATTGCCCGCCAGACCGTTGGCCAGGAGCAGCACCGTGTCGTTGGTGCTCATGTCGCCGTCCACGGTGATGCGGTTGAAGCTCCGGGCCACGGCGCGCTCAAGGGCGGCGCGCAACGGCGCGGGCTCGATCGCGGCGTCGGTGGTCAGGAAGGCCAGCATGGTGGCGTGCGGCGCGCGCGCGGCCGGCCGCCGGCCGGTGAGGGACATGCCGGGCTGGATCATGCCGGCGCCTTTGCAAATGCCGCCCAGCCGCACGGTGCGGCCGCCAAGCTGGAACTCGACCGCGATTTGTTTGGGCCGGGTGTCGCTGGTCATGATGGCCTCGGCGGCGGCGGCGGCGTGCTGCGGGTCGCGTCCCAACCGGGTGGCGGCATCGGCGATGCCCACGCGCACGTTGGGCATCGGCAGCGGCAGCCCGATGCGGCCGGTGGAGGCCACGAGGACTTCCTCCGGAGCCGCGCCCAAGGCGCGCGCCGCGGCCGCGGCCATCGCGCGGGCGTCCCGCAGGCCCACCCGGCCGGTGCAGGCGTTGGCGTTGCCGGAGTTGGCCACGATGGCACGGGCCACGCCCCCGCGCAGGTGCTCCAGGCAGACTTTCACCGGCGCGGCGCACACCTGGTTGGTGGTGAACAAACCCGCGGCGCGGGCGGGCACTTCGGACACGATCAAGGCCAGGTCGCGTTTCTGGCCTTTGTCCGAGCCCTTGCCGGTGCCGAGGCGCTTGATGTCGCAAAACACGCCGGCGGCTTGAAAGCCCCGCGGGGCCACGACGGAGCCGGGGACAGGCTTGAGGGGAGGTTTCAGGGAAGGCTGGGTCATTTGCTGAGGCAGGGTGATTGGTTAAAGGTGAAAGGTTAAAAGCGCCAGCAACACAGCCCGTTCGCTGCTTCACCCGGTATTGAGTTGTTCGAGCCGGGAACCAGAGTTCGCAGCCGCTGGTTGAAACCACGGACGGCAAGTTGTCACCGGGCGCGTCGGCCTTCCTGCCGGCAAGTTTCCCCGACTGCGTCAGGCCGGCCAGGATGCCGACGCGTCGGGTCCGCGGACCGTTTTGTTGCCGGGAACGAACGGGATTTTCCGACCGCTGAAGCACCCGGGCGCAAATCCAACCTTGCCCAAACGTTCAGCCAGCGGCCCGGTCCTGCCGGGTTCGGGGAGAAATTCATGGTTTGCGGCGGCCGGGTCGGTTCACGGCACGCCGGGCAGAAACAGGAAATACAACCGGCCCACCTCGAGCGGCGGCAGGTCGAGTCCCAAGTCCAGCTTCAACGTGCGGCCTTCGTTCTGGCCCACCCAGGGCAGCAGCGCGCTCAGCCCGCGCGGCTGCTGGTAGCGGATGAGGTTGGCGCTGGCCACGTTGGCCAGGGCGCGCGCGCGGGCCACTGCGGCCTTGAAGCTGCCCAGCTCGTCCACGAAACCCGCGTCGTGAGCCTGTTTGCCCGAAAGCACGCGGCCGTCGGCGAGTTGTTCCCAGTCGCCGGCCAGCGGGCGACCCTGGCCGTCGTTGCGCTGGGCGGCGCGCCGGCGACCCTCGGCCACGACCTGCTTGAAGCGCTGGAACGTCTCGTCCACCAGCGCCTGCACCATCTGGATTTCCTCGGGCAGGATTTCGGCCTCCGACTTGGTGCCGCTGAGCATGTCCTTGAAGCGCCCGCTCTTGAAGACCTGCGGCCGCACGCCCACCTTGTCCAGCAGCCCGCGGAAGTTGTAGCCGCGCATGATGACGCCGATCGAGCCGGTGAGCGTGAGTTCGTTGGCCACGATCCAGCGGCAGGGCGCGGCCACGTAATAGCCGCCCGAGGCGGCCAGGCCTTCGAGCGCGGCCACGATCGGCTTGCCGGACTTCTCCTGAAACTCCGCCACGGCGCGGGCGATTTCGTCCGCCGCCAGCACCTCGCCGCCGGGCGAATTGATCCGCAGGATCACGGCCCGCACGCGCGGGTCCTCGCGGGCGCGCTTCAACTGGTGCGCGATCAGCTCGACCGGACTCAGATAACCGGTGCCCACGTAGCCGCCGTAAATCAGGCCGTCCACGCTGATGACCGCGATCTTCGCCGGGCTGCGGTGGTCTTCGATGAGCACTTCGTGCAGGACGGGACCGCTTCCGGTCGCGACGGGCGGGGCAATGGCGAGGACCTCCAGGAACAGGTTCTTCAGGTTGGCCATCACGCTGAAGGCGAGCAGCACCAGCAGGATGAGCGAAAAGATCATCCAGCCCCGGCCGCCCCGGCGGGGCGGCGCGGGCGGCGAAGGCGGTGGCAGGACCGGCGGCGGCGGGACCGCCGCGCGCGGCTGGGCATCGCCGGTGGGCGCACTGTCCATAATGGCGCGAAGCTAAGACAGGGCTCCCGGCGCGGCAAGCGGTTTGGCGGTGAGTTCGGAGGGCGGAGTTCCACGACGCCCCGGCAGTCACTAGCCCGCCTCACCTGCGCCCGCTGTTTCCGGCCAGCCGAGCAGGCGATGGTACAGCGCGAGCGTCTGCCGGGCGGCGTGGGCCGGCGTGAAGCGCGCGGCCACCGCGGCGTGCATCGCGGCGCGTTCCGCGGCGGTCGGGCGCGGAGTTTGAGCGATCTCAAGCATGGCCGCCGCCAGCGCCGCTTCATCGCCCGGCTTCACCAGCCGTCCGCGTGGACAGGCGGCAAACGCCTCCGGGATGCCGTCCAGGTCGCTCGCGATCACCGGCCGGCCGCACGCCAGCGCCTCCAGCACCACGCCGGGGAAGGCTTCGGTGCCGATCTGCGGCAGCACCAGGCAATCCAGCGCGTTCATCGCCGCCGGCATGTCCGGACACCAGCCCGCCAGCGACGCCGCCCCGGCCAGGCCCAGCCGCGCGATATCCGCTTCGAGCACCGGCCGCAAATCGCCGCGGCCCAGCAACAGAAAGCGCGCGTGCGGCGCGTGGGCGCGGATGAGCGCGGCAGCGGCGAAGAACTGGCGCTGGCCCTTGCCGTGCGGCGGCGGGAAACCGCCCACCACGCCAAACGCGAAATGCTCCGGCGCGAGCGCCCAGTCCGCGCGCAGGCGCGCCACCGTCGCGTCGTCCGCGGGCCGGGGCCGGAACCCCTCCACGTCCACGCCGTCGTAAATGACGTGAATCTTGCGGTGATCGCCACGCATGGGTGGGCGGCGCCGGCGTTCCCGGACCGGCGAGCGGGGTTCGAAATGGCCGCGCCGCAGCACCGCCGCCACAAATTCCGAGGCGGCGATGATCGCATCCACCCGGCCGAGCAACAGCCAGCGGCCGGGCAGCGAGGCGGGGCTTTTGGCCAGGTGGCGGGTGAAGACGAGGCGGGCGCGGGCGCCGGCCAGGCGGGCGGCCAGCACCGTGGGCCAGTAATCGCGGCCGTGGTGGGCGTGGACCAGATGCGGGCGCACGCCGCGGATCGCTTTGGCCAGGCTGGCGATGAAGCGCAGTCGCAACGGGCCTTCCGGCGGCGTGGGTACCAGCCGCAGCCCGGCCGCGCGGGCCACCCGGCTGAACTCGCGTCCGTCCGGCCCCACCAGCCATTCCTCGACGCCCAGGCGGACGAGCTGCGCGGCCAGCGTCACGCAATGCTCGTCGGTGCCGCCGCCGGTGAGCAGCGAGTTCACGCGGACCAGGCGCAACGGCTCGGGGGTCGTCATGCGAAGTTGCGGGCGCTGACGCTACCAAGCCGCGCCTGGACCGGCAAACCTTCCGCCGGACCGTGTCACGCCGCCACCGGCCAGTTAACTTCGGACTTCGAACTTCGGACTTCCGACTTGGGACTTTGAACTCGGGACATGGGACTGATGCCAACCAGTTTCCGTTTGCCTCGCCGCGCCGGGCCGGATTTCATCCCGCCATGAATCACACCATGCCAGCCTGCGCCGCCGGTCCTTCCGTGAGCCGCCGCCAGTTTCTCCACCGCACCACCGCCCTCGCCACCGGCCTGAGCGTCGTGTCCGCCCGCGCCGTGCGCGCGGCCGACGGACCGAAGATCAACCTCGGCCTGATCGGCTGCGGCGGACGCGGCCGCTGGATCGCCGACCTGTTCATCAAGCACGGCGGCTACCAGCTCGCGGGCGTGTTTGACTACTTCGCCGACCGCGCCAACGCGGCGGGCGACCAGTTCCAGGTGCCCGCAACCCACCGCCATCACGGCCTGTACGGTTATCGGAAGCTGCTCGAGCAGCCGGGCCTGTCCGCCGTGGCCATCGAGAGCCCGCCATTCTTCCATCCCATGCAGGCGGCCGACGCCGTGGCGGCCGGCAAGCACGTGTACCTCGCCAAGCCGCTGGCGGTGGATGTGCCGGGCTGCCAGAGCATCGAGGCCAGCGGACAGCAGGCCACGGCCAGAAAGCTCGCCTTCCTCGTGGATTTTCAGACGCGCGCGCACCCGGCCTATCAGGAGGTCATCCGCCGCATCCGCGCCGGCCAGATCGGGCGGCTGGTCTCGCTCGATGTCGGCTACCAGTGCGACACCTACTTCCAGGGCATGGACGCGGAGTTCCGCCAGAGCAAGCGCGACGCCGAGGCGCGCGTGCGGGCCTGGGCCATTGACCGCGTGCTCTCCGGCGACGTGATCACGGAGCAGAACATCCATTCGCTGGACGTGGCCACGTGGTTCACCGACGCCGCGCCGCTCAAGGCCGTGGGCACGGGCGGCCGCGCGCGGCCGTTCCTGGGCGACTGCTGGGATCATTACGCGGTGATCTTCTGGTTCCCGGGGAACGTCATCGCCAGCTTCAGCGCGAAACAGGTGGGCTTCGGCTACGACGACATCATGTGCCGTGCCTACGGCCTCGAGGGCACGGTGGACACGCACTACTCGGGCAAGGTCACGCTGCGCACGCGCGACGACGCCTACAACGGCGACTCGCGCAACCTCTACCAGGACGGCGCGGTGCGGAACATCGCCACGTTCCACGACAGCATCGTGAAAGGCGACTTCAGCAACCCCACCGTGGCGCCCAGCGTGCGCTCGAACCTGACGACCATCCTCGGCCGCACCGCCGCCTACACCGGCCAGGAAGTGACCTGGGCGGAGATGATGAAGCGCAAGGAGCGCTGGGACTTTCCGCTCAAGGAACTCAAGGCCTGAGCCGTCGCGGCGTAATGACGCGCAAGCCCGGCCAACCCCCGTGAACACCGCGCCCGCAGCGTCGCGCCTGGACCGGCTGCTGGCCCGCGTGTGCGTGAGCTGCCCCGTCTGCCGCGCCGCGCGGCGGCGACAGGCCGGGGCGGCGTTCAACCTGGTCCGCGCGGTCGAAACCCGCGTCTGCCCGTTCTGCCGCGCGTACGAGCGGGTGTGCGGCCGCAAGGCCCACGAACCGCGCTGACGCCGTTCGTCCCGGTGGGGCGAGATTCCTCCCGGCCAACGTCGAACCCGGCCAACCACGCGCCCGGAACAGGCCAATGAGCAACGCCGCCTTCGCCGTCCGTCCGCCGCGGGTCCGCCTGCGCGGCATCGGCAAGCGCTTCGGGCCGGTGACCGTGCTGCGCGGCGTGCAGCTCGACCTCTTCGACGGCGAGGTGCTGGTGCTGGCCGGCGAAAACGGCGCCGGCAAAAGCACGCTCATCAAAATCCTCGGCGGCGTCCACACCGACTTCGAGGGCACCATCGAAATCGCCGGCCGCGAAGTCCGGCCGCGGTCGCCGCTCGAAGCCGCCGGGCTGGGCGTCGCGATCATCTTCCAGGAGCTGTCGCTGGTGCCCACGTTGAGCGTGGCGGACAACATCTTCCTCGGCCGGCCGCTGACGCGGCGCGGCTTTGTGGGCAACGCCGCCCAGCGCGCCGCCGCGCGGCGCCTGCTCGATCAACTCGGCCTCGACCTCGACGTGGACCGGCGCGTCGAAGACCTGCCCCTCGCGCAACAGCAGCTCACCGAGATCGCCAAGGCGCTGGCCCGCGACGCCCGGGTGATCGTCATGGATGAGCCGACCAGCGCGCTCGCCGCGCCGGAGGTTGCGAAGCTCTTCGGCCTGATCGCCGGCCTCAAGGCGCGCGGCTGCGCCCTGGTGTACATCACGCACAAGATGGAGGAGATTGAGCGCGTGGCCGACCGCATCTGCGTGTTGCGCGACGGCGAGCACGTGGGCACGGCGCCGGCCGCGGAACTGCCGCCCGCGAAGCTCGTGAACTGGATGGTGGGCCGGGAGGTCGCGGAACAATTTCCGCGGCACGCCGCCCGGCCGGGCGCGGAACGCTTGCGCGTGGAGAACTTCACGGTCCAGCGCGGCGGCCGGCGCGTGGTGGACAACTTGTCGTTCAACGTCAGCGCCGGCGAGATTCTCGGCGTGGCCGGTCTGCAAGGCTCCGGCGCGAGCGAACTCTTCGCCGGCCTGTTCGGCGCGGCGGGCGGCGCCGTCAGCGGCCGCGCGTGGCTCAACGGAAAACCGCTGGAAATCGCGTCGCCGCGCCGGGCCATTGACCAGGGCCTGGCCTGGCTGACCAACGACCGCAAGGCCACCGGCCTGGTGCTGCCATTGTCCATCATCGCCAACGCCACGCTGGCCGATTTGCCGCGGCTTTCGCCTGGCGGCTGGCGGCGGCCCGCGCGCGAAGCCGCGGCCACGCGCGAACTGGGCGGCCTGCTGTCGCTGCGCGCGGCGTCGCTCGACCTCGAGGTCGGCGCGCTCTCCGGCGGCAACCAGCAGAAGGTCGCGCTCATGAAATGGCTCCAAACCCGGCCGCGGTTGCTGCTGCTCGACGAGCCGACCCGCGGCATTGACGTCGGCGCCAAGCGCGAGATTTACCAGCTCATGAACGACCTGACCGCGCGCGGCCTGGCGATTCTGCTCATCACGTCCGAACTGCCGGAGCTGCTGGCCTTGAGCGACCGTATTGTGGTGCTGCACCGCGGGGGGTTGACCGCGCACTTCACCCGCGCCGAAGCCACGCCGGAGAAGGTCCTCGAAGCTGCCATGGGAAGGGCATGAAATCCGAAGGTCCAAGCCCGCTCGCCAGGCTGTGGTCGAACCCCGCCAGCCGCGCGCTGATGGCGCTGGCGCTGGTGCTGGCACTGGGCTGCGTGTTCCACGCGGACGGCGCGTTCTTCAAGCCGGGCACGCACCGCGACGCGCTCCGGCAGGCGTCGGTGTTCGGCATCCTCGCCTGCGGCATGACGCTGGTGATCATCAGCGGCGGCATTGACCTGGCGGTGGGCAGCGTGCTGGCGCTCATCGCCGTGACCTTTTCGCTGCTGAGCATTCACTGGGGCTGGTCGCCGTGGCTGGCGGTGCCGGCGTGCCTGGTGTTTGGCGCGTTGTGCGGCGGCGCGGCGGGCGGCATCACGGCCGGGTTCCGCATCCAGCCGTTCATCGCCACGCTGGCCCTGATGGTCTTCGCGCGCGGGCTGGCCAAGACCGTCTCCGGCGGCATGAAGGTCTCCACCGCGGTGAAAAACGCCCAGGGCGGCTACGACTACGTGCCGGTGCCGGGCGTGTTCCGGTTCATCGACAGCCGCATCCTCGGCGACAACCTCTCGGTGGTGACGGTGATCTTTGTCGTGTGCGCGCTGCTCGCCTGGCTGTTGCTGGCGCGGCACCGCTGGGGGCGGGCGCTGTACGCCATCGGCGGCAACGAAGAAGCGGCGCGGCTCTCGGGCGTGCCGGTGGTGCGGACGAAGGTGCTGGCCTACGCCGCCAGCGGCCTGCTCGCGGCGGTGGCCGGCATCTGCCAGGCGGCGCAGGAACAACAGGGCGACCCCGAAGCCGGCGCGGGCTACGAACTGACGGCCATCGCCATCGTCGTGATCGGCGGCACGCCTTTGATCGGCGGCCGGGGCGGCATCGGGCTGACACTCCTGGGCACGCTGACGATCGGTTACCTGGAAAAAATCCTGAGCATCAACGCGGTGCCCGAGGCCAGCCGGCTGATGCTCACCGGCGCCATCATCGTCGCGGCCGTGCTCACCCAACGCCGGCGGCGGACGTGACGCGGCGGTGGGGTGTCGCACGAAGAGCGCGAAGCGGGCGAAGGCGAAGCCAAGGCGGGGTCAAGGTGGGGCGAGAGTCTCTCGAGCCCGGCAATTTCCGGCCACCCCAGGGCTAAAGCCCGGCTGTGCTCCAGCCGAAACTCGGCAGGGGTCATTTGCGCCGAGGCTGATCGCTGGCTTCGACGGAGTCCCTGCTCGCGCTGGCAGGTCACCTCACCCACAAAGGCGGCCTCAAACTCGCCGATCTACCAGCCGTCGCTTCCGCCCTGCCTCGTTGCCTTCCGTCGTGTCGCGGCTAAGCTTGGGCGCATGGTTTACGACACGTCGCTCGACGACCTGTTGCAGAAAGTCTGGGACGGGCATCGCATCACCCGGGAGGAGGCGCTGCGGCTGGCCGCGCTGCCGCTCGAGGAGCTGGGCGCGCTGGCCGACCGCCGCCGCCAGCTTGCCAAGGCCGCCGCTTATGACCGCCGCGGCAACGAGATCGTCACCTACATCGTGGACCGCAACGTCAACTACACGAACGTCTGCAACGTCTATTGCAAGTTCTGCGCCTTTTACCGGACCGAAAAGGACGCCGACGCCTACGTGATCCCCCTCGCGGAGATGGACCGGAAGATCGAGGAGACCGTGGCGTTGGGCGGCACGCAGATTCTGCTCCAAGGCGGCCACCACCCGAAGCTGACCAAGCAGTGGTACCTGGACCTGCTCGGCCACATGAAGGCGAAGTTCCCGCAGGTGAACATCCACGGCTTCAGCCCGAGCGAGTTCATCCACTTCCGCGAGGTCTTCAACGAGCCGCTCGAGCAAATCATCTCGGACTTCCGCGCCGCGGGGCTGGGCAGCATTCCCGGCGGCGGCGGTGAAATCCTCGTGGACCGCGTGCGCAAGCGCATTTCGCCGCTCAAGGCCATGACCGACGACTGGCTGGAGGTGATGGACGTGGCGCACCGGCTGGGGTTGTACTCGAGCGCCACGATGATGTTTGGCCACGTCGAGACGCTCGAGGACCGGATCGAACACCTGGACCGGCTGCGTGAGCAGCAGGACAAATCACTGCAACGCCGCAACGGCGCCGGGCGCGACCATCCGAAATCCGAAATCCGAAATCCAAAACCCGAAGCCGGCCATTTCACGGCCTTCATCGCGTGGACCTTTCAGCCGGAGAACACGCGGCTGAAGGTCCCGACCGCCGGCGCGCACGAATACCTCCGCACCCAGGCCCTGGCGCGCATCTACCTGGACAATTTCGAGAACGTGCAAAGCTCCTGGGTCACGCAAGGCCCCGACATCGGCCAGGTGGCGCTCAGGTTCGGCGCGAACGACCTCGGGAGCATCATGATCGAGGAGAACGTGGTGTCGCAGGCCGGGGCGACCTTCCGCATGACTGTGGCGGACATGCACCGGCTCATCCGCGACCTCGGCTACGAACCGCGCCAGCGCGACAACTGGTATCGGCTGGTGGGGTGAGGGCGGGAGCGGCCGGGCCTGGTCGCCGCAAATCCGACGGCTCCGCTGCGGGAATTCCACCGTGACCAGGGTCGGGCGCCGGTTGCGGAAGAACGTCGAAGACAAGCGCGCCCGCGAGAAAGGTCGGGCGATGCACCGCCTCGAAATCCGGGGATAAGACTTCGAGCGTTGACGAGCGCAGGACTGGATTCCATCCGACCGCATGAACACCACCTCCCGCGTCGCCGTGACCGGCGCGTTCGGTTACTCGGGCAGTTACATCGCCCGGCGCTGCCTGGCGCGGGGCTGGTCGGTTGTCACGCTCACCCATTCCCCACCGCGGCCGGACGTCCTCGGCGGCGCGGTGACGGTCCAACCGTACCACTTCGACGCGCCGGAGGCGCTCGTGCGCTCGCTCGAAGGCGCGCAGGCGCTGGTGAACACGTACTGGGTGCGCTTCAACCACCGCGACTTCAACCACGACCAGGCCGTGCGGAACACGCTGACCCTCTTCGACGCCGCGCGGCGCGCCGGCGTGGAGCGCATTGTCCACGTCAGCATCACAAACCCGTCCGAGGACTCGCCGCTGCCGTATTTCCGGGGCAAGGCGCGGCTCGAGCGGGCGCTGCGCGAATCCGGCGTCGCCCACAGCATCCTGCGGCCGGCCGTGCTGTTCGGCGGCGCGGACATCCTGATCAACAACATCGCCTGGGCGCTGCGGCGCTTCCCGGTGTTCGCCGTGTTCGGCCGGGGCGACTACCGGCTCCAGCCGGTCCACGTCGAGGACTTCGCGGACCTGGCGGTGGCGGAAATCGGGCGCCACGGCAACGCCGTGATCGAGGCCGTCGGCCCGGAGACATTCACGTACCGCGCGCTGGTGACGCAGCTGGGCGAAATCATCGGCCGGCGGCGGCCGCTGGTTTCGGTGCCGCCGGCGCCCGGATACTGCCTGGGGAAGGTGATCGGCTGGTGGCAGGGCGATGTGTTCATCACCCGCGAGGAGATTGCCGGGCTGATGGCCAACCTGCTTTACGTGGACGCCCCGCCGGCCGGCACCACGAAGTTAACCGACTGGGCTCGCGCCCATGCGGGAGAACTCGGCCGGCATTACGCGAGTGAACTGGCCCGCCGGCGTGTCGGGCGGCGATGAGGCCGGTCCTAACCCCGAAAACCGAAGTTGGCCGTGGCCCAGCGCGTCCCGTCTGCCGCGCTTCGGTTTTCAGGCTCAATACTCGAACTGCGCCGCGCGCCGCCGGCCGTAGCGCAGCGGCAGCCAGCCCAGCAGCGCCGAGATCAGCACGAAGGAGGCCCAGGCCACGTACGTCCCGGTCCGGAACGAACTGGCCGGATTCCAGGGCGAGGCGAACGCGAGCAGCAGCACGGTGCCGACGATGTACGCGAAGCTCAGCACCAGGCAGAACGTGCCGCCAAAGCCGCTGACGATCTTGCTGGGGTTGTCTTCCTTGAGGTTCGGGTACACCGCGCCCAGCCCGATGGCGAGCGCGTTCAGCGTGAAGGCCATGATGGTGATCGCCCCGGCGTACAGCAGGGTGCGGTCCCACGACAGGTGCAGCAGGCGGCAGGACAGCACGATCAAGCCGAGGCTCAACGTGAGCGAAATCGTCACGCCGAGCGCGAACTTCGCCAGCATCACCCGCGGCAGCCCCAGCGGCGCGAGGCCCACGATCCAGAGCCGCTTGCCCTCGAGGGAAAACTGGGGGTACACGAAGCGGGTGGTGAGCGTGGCCAGGTTGAGCGCGCAGGCGCCGAGGTTCAGGTAGGCTACCACCGTCACCCAGAAGGTGTTGGTGAGCTGGGTGCTGAAATGCCGCAGGTTGAGGATGTACACCGCCAGCAGGCCGAAGAGCACCAGCGTCTGCGCCCATTGCGTGGTGTCACGCCAGAAGATGCGGATGTCCTTCACGAGCAGCGCGCGCACGTCCGCCGGCAGAGCCGGCACCCAGCCGAGCATGACCTCGACCGGCCCGCGCCGCGCCCGCGCCTGCTGGCGGAGCGCCTGCCAGGACTGGAACCACCGCCAGCGGCCCAGCACGCTGCCGCGCCCCTGCACCACCGAGGCCGAGAGGTAGAAGAGCCGGCCCATGCGGGTGAACATCAGCGTGCCGAAGAACAGCACGTGGCTCAGCAGCACCAGCCCGAAGAACAGCGCCGCGGCCAGCGCGCCCTCGGCCCATTGCTGCACGCCGGCGGAGAGCCAGTAACTGGGCAGGAGCGGGAACAGCGCGAAGCGCGTCCGCGCCAGGAGGCTGTCCAGCACCACCAGCACGCGGGTTTCGAGCTCCTCGTCGCTCATCTCCACCGGTCGCAGATAAAAGGCCGCCAGCGCGATCGTGGCGGCGGCCAGCGCCAGCGCGGCCACTTGAAACGTTCGCCGGTCGAGGTAGCGGGCCACGTTCACCGCCAGCCAGGCGCCGCCTGCCGCGGGCAGCACGATGAACAGCGTGATGAACACCAGCGTGACCGGATAAAAATGCCACGGGACGCGGGCGTTCAGGCCGTAGGCGACCAGCAACGGCGCCACGAGAAACACGAACGCCCACGACGCCAGCAGCGCGGATTCGATGAACTTCCAGCGGAAGATCACCTCGGGCGGCACGGGCAGCGGCAGCAAAAAGGCGGTCTCGCGGTTGCGAAACAGGTTCGAGTAGCTGATCACCAGGTTGCTCAGCAGCAGCAGGACGAACAGGAACGCGAAGAGCAGAAACACCATCCGCTCGATGAGCACCGGCCCCAGACCGGGGAAGCTGCCGGCAAAGCGCAGGCCGATCTGAAAGAGCTTGAAGGCCAGCGCGGCGTAGCCGACCAGGAACACCGCGATCAGGCTGGTCAGCAGCCGCGACTGGTCGCGCAAGGCCAGGAGCCGGCGCCAGCCCTGCAATGCATTGGCCCGCACCAGCAGCAGGAACAGGTTTGAACGTTCGACGGTATTCACGGTCTCGTTCCCACTAACGCGCAAGCGTGGCGTTGTCTTCGCTTAGGTTCGCCTCCTGCGCGGTCAGGGCCAGGAAGGTCTGTTCGAGCGCGCCGCGGGTGCCGCTGAGTTGCCGCAGCTCCTCGCGCGTGCCCACCGCGATCAGCCGGCCTTGGTGCATGATGCCGATGCGGTCGGCCATCTCCTCGGCCACGCTGAGCTGGTGCGTGGACACGAAGACCGTCATGCCCTGCAACGAACGCTCCTTGAGCACGTCCTTGAGCACCCGCGCATGGTGCGGGTCCAGGCCCACCATCGGTTCGTCCAGGATGCAGACCTCGGGCCGATGCAGCAGCGCGGACACGATGGCCACGCGCTGGCGGGTGCCGTGCGAGAGGCTTTCGATCGTCTTGCCGAGGTACGGCTCGAGGCTGAACCGCGCGCACAAGACCTCGGCGTCCCGTTCCGCCGCCGCGGCGTCCATGCGGAACAACTCGGCGGTGAAGCGCAGGAACTCGCGCGGGGTGAGCTTGTCGTACAGGAACGGAAAATCCGGCACGTACGCCAGCCGGCTCCGCGCCTCGAGGGGATGGGTCTGCACGTCGAAGCCGGCCACGCGCGCCGCGCCGGAGGTCGGCTTCATCAGGCCGGCGAGCACCTTGATCGTGGTGGTCTTGCCGGCGGCGTTGGGGCCCAGCAGGGCGAAGAACTCGCCGCGCGGCACGGCGAGCGTGACGTCGTTGACGGCCACCAGGTCGCCGAACCGTTTGACCAGACGCACCAGTTCGATCATGGCTTTGCGGGATAGTCCACCAGCGCGTCGCTGATCAGCGTGATCTTGTTGGGCAGCTCGACCCGGAGGATTTCCCCCACCCGGCTGAGCACCAGCAGGACCTCGTACTTGTCCAGCAACCGCGCGGAAACGCGATACGACCGGGCGCGGGCGCTGCCGATCTGGAGCCAGTCGCTGCGCGCCTCCCAGTTCAGCCCCAGCGCCACTTTGCGGGGTCCCGCGACCAGCTCGCCCGGCAGCAGCGCGCGGGTCCAGCCCGGCGGCAAGGGCAGGCCAAAGGCGGCCAGGATCGCCTCCGGCTGTCCCAGTTCGGCGAAGGTGAACCGCTGCTCCCAAGCGTTGGGATCCTCGCCCAGCTTGAAGGTCACGGTCTGCGCGCGCGCGTCTGCCCGCAGTTCCCACACCTGCGGTCGTAACGTGACGCGCAACATCAAGTGCCGCCAGTCTTTGCGGGCGTCGAACTCGAGCTGGCCGGAAAACCGGACGCGCTGCGCCGGGTCGGCCGGCGCCACGTTGCCGTCGAGCAGCACCGTATAGCCGGTGACGCGCTCGACCCGGCCTTCGAGCGCGTTCGTGTCGCTGCCGGCCGGCTCGGCGGCGAGCCGGCCGTTGCCTTCCTCGATGCGCGGCGTCCAGCGCAACCAGCCGAGCTTCTGGCCGTTCTGGAAGATTTCGAGCGAGGATTCGTCGGGCGCGGTCAGCATCCGGTCCCACACCAGATCGAGGGACACCGGGCTGCCTCCTTCCGGGCGTGCGATCATCTCGGCGCGCCAGAGGAGGACGTTCATGGCCCCCCAGAACAGGGCGACCAGCGGGAACCAGACCCTTTTCAGCACGCGCGGAAACTAGCGCGGCGCGAGCCCGGCCACAACGAAATCACCGCCGGCAGGAACACCACGAACGAACACCAAGGGAACCCGGTGCGGCGGAGTCGCAACCAGGATGGCGGCCGCAAGGAAGCGCGTCACGCCAGCCCCGCCGCAGGTCTTCGCGGGAGACGGCGCACGCTTCTCCCTCTCCACCGCCTGCGGAAAAGTGTGATACGCCACCGGTCCCGTGCCGGTGAACTTCCCGCTTGCGCCGGCGGGGGCGGTTGTTACCGTGCCGCCGCTGGACGCCCGGCCCGCCCCGCGGGCAGGCGGCTTTCTGTTTTGGCGCCCGCAATCCACTGCCATTCGTGAAAATATTCAGCGGCAATTCCAACCGCCCGCTGGCCGAGGCCATCTGCCGGTCGGTGGGCATTCCGCTCGGCCAGTGCACGGTGTCGCAGTTCCCGGATGGGGAGACGTTCGTGAAGATTGACGAGAACGTGCGCGGGGAGGACACGTTCGTCATCCAGTCCACCAGCCCGCCCACCAACCAGAATCTGATGGAGCTGTTCATCATGATTGACGCCCTGCGGCGGGCGAGCGCCAAGCGCATCACCGCCGTGCTGCCCTTTTACGGGTACGCGCGCCAGGACCGCAAGGACCAGCCGCGAGTGCCCATCACGGCCAAGCTGGTGGCCAACCTGCTGGTCGCCGCCGGCGCCAACCGGGTGCTGACGATGGACTTGCACGCCCAGCAAATCCAGGGCTTCTTCGACATCCCGGTGGACCACCTGTACGCGGCGCCGGTGATGTTCGACTACCTCCGCGCGAAGAACCTGCCCAACCTGGTGGTCGTGAGCCCGGACGTGGGCGGCCTGAAAATGGCCCACGCCTACTCGCAGGTGCTCGGCGCCGGGCTGGCCATCGTGGCCAAGCGGCGCAAAAGCGCCAGCGAAGTGGAGCATGACACGGTGATCGGCGAAATCCGGGGCAAGAACGTGCTCATGGTGGACGACCTGACCGAGACCGCCGGCACGCTGACCTCGGCGGCGGGCGTGCTCAAGCGGCGGGGCGCGCGGCGCGTCCTGGCCTGCGTCTCGCACGCCGTGCTGAGTGGGCTGGGGATCGAGCGGCTGCGCAAATCAAATATTGACGAACTCATCACGACTGATACGGTTGCCCGCCCGCCGATTGAAGGCGTGAACATCACCACGCTCTCGGTCGCCGGGTTGCTGGGCGAAGCGATCAAGCGAATTCACACCAATTCGTCGGTCACTTCGCTCTTCGAGTTCAAAGGCGGGCGCGCCGGCTAGGTTGCCGGACGCCTCCAGACGTTGACAGGCCGGACATGAAATCAGTGCCCTTGACCGTTTTCCCGCGGATGGCGGTGCGCCGCTCCGCCGTAAAGAAGCTGCGCTCCGCCCAGCGGGTGCCGGCGGTGATTTACGGACGCGCGCGCCAGCCGCAGAACCTTGAGCTCCAGCTCAAGGCCCTCGAGAATTTGATCCACCACTCCGCCTCGGAGACCATTCTGGTGGACCTCACCGTGGAAGGCGATCCCCAGCCCCGGCGGCTGGCCCTCGTGCAGGAGGTGCAGCATCACCCGCTCAGCGGCCAAGTGCTGCATGTGGATTTCCACGAAGTGGGCGAGGACGAGCGCGTGGTCATCAACGTCCCGGTCCAGACCACCGGCGAGGCGTTGGGCGTCAAGGAAGGCGGGGTGCTGGAGGTCCTGCTGTTCAAGCTGAAGGTGCGCGGCCTGCCCAAGGATTTGCCCGAGGTGATCACCCTGGACGTTTCGGGCCTGGCCATCGGCAAGGCCATCCACATCGGGGACATCGCCCCGCCGCCGGGCTGCGACATCCTCGGGGACAAGGCGATTTCGGTCGTGGCCGTCGCCGCGCCGGTGACCGAAGAGGAAGAAAAGGCCGCTGAGGCGACCGCCGCCGAGACGGCGATCGCGGAGCCGGAGGTCATCCGGGAGAAGAAGGAAGAGGCGCCGGGCGAAGGTGCCGAAGCTCCCAAGGCCCCCAAGGCCGACAAGGGCGAAAAGCCCGAGAAAGCCGAAAAGGCCGAGAAGAAGAAGTAGGCGCCGCGGCCGCCGCGCCCGGAATCCGCTGGCGTCGCCGCGGTGTGGGGCATGGAAGAGGCGTTTCTCATCGCGGGCTTGGGCAACCCCGGCGTGGAGTATGCCCGGACGCGGCACAACGCCGGCTTCATGGTGGCCGACCGCCTGGCCGGCCGTTGGCGCGTGGAGCTGCGCCTGAACCGGCGGTTCGCCGCGCGGCTCGGGCGGTTTGCGTTCGCGGGGCGCGCCGGCTGGCTCTGCCAGCCGCAGACCTACATGAACGCGAGCGGCGAGGCGGTGGCCGCTGTGGCCCGGTTTTACCGCGTGCCCGCCGGGCGGATGTTGGTGATCGTGGACGACGCCGACCTGCCGCTGGGCACGGTGCGGCTGCGGCCGGACGGCAGCAGCGGCGGGCATCACGGGCTGGAATCCGTGGAGCGCGAGCTGGGCACCCGGTCCTTTGCCCGGCTGCGGCTGGGCATCGGCCGGCGGACGCCGGCGGACCGGCAGATCGTCGGGCACGTTCTGGGCGCGTTCAGCCGCGAGGAATGGGCCTGCTTCGCCGCGGCGCTCGAGCACGCCAGCCGCGCTGTGGAATGCTGGTTGACGGACGGAATTCAAACCGCGATGAATCGGTTTAACGGGGCCGTGACGGCCCCCGAACAAAGGCAAGCAGAGTGAAACGTTACGAAGGTCTGTTCATCCTGAACACCTCCGGCCGCGAGGAGGGGGTGCGGGAAATCATTGACAAGATCACCGCCGAGCTGACCGCCGCCGGCTGCCAGATCGAAACCACGCAGAAGATGGACAAGAAATCCTTCGCGCGCGTGGCCGACAAGCGCCAGGCCAGCGGGTTTTACGTGAACTTCATCTTCCAGGCCGGGCCGGCGACGATGGCGCAACTGCAAAACCGCTTCGCGCTCAACCCCGACGTGTTCCGCGTCCAGTTCTCGCTGGCCGGCGCCACGCCACCCGCCGCGAAGGCCGCCGCCTGACCCCTTCCACCATGGCCAGCTTCAACAAGGTCATCCTGGTCGGCAACCTGACGCGCGATCCGGAACTCCGCTACACGCCGAAAGGCACCGCCATCGCCAAGATCGGCATGGCGGTTAACCGCGTCTGGACCAGCGAGACGGGCGAAAAGAAGGAAGAAGTCACGTTCGTGGACGTGGACGTCTTCGGCCGCACCGCCGAGAACGTGGCCCAGTACCTGCGCAAAGGCAGCCCGCTCCTGGTGGAAGGCCGCCTGCGGCTCGATACCTGGGAGGACAAGCAGACCAACCAAAAGCGCAGCAAGCTGGGCGTGGTGGCGGAATTGATCCAGTTTCTGGGCAGCCCCCGCACTGCCGGTGAAGCCCCGCCCGCCCCGGCCGCCGCGAAACCCGCCGCCGCAGGCGCCGCGCCGGCGGCCGCGCCCGCCCCCGAACCGGAAATCGCCCCGGCGGAGGAGGACGACGTGCCGTTTTGAGGCCGCCGCGCGCCGAATTACCGCAACCCCGTTTTCTGTATGGCCAAAACCGAAGTTATCCTCCTCAAAAACATCGTCGGGCTCGGCGCCGAGTCGGACCAAGTCAAGGTGGCCGCCGGCTACGCCCGCAATTACCTGCTGCCCCAAGGCCTGGCCATTCCGTTGTCCGCCGCCAACAAACGCCGGCTCGAAGTGCTTCGCCAGCGCCGCGCCGAACGCGAGGCGCAGGAACTGAACACCATGACCGAGCTCGCCGCCTCGATCGGCAAGCTGGTCTGCAAGATCACCGTCAAGACCGGCGACGACGGCAAGATGTTCGGCGCGGTCACCGCCGGCACCATCGCGGACGAGCTCAAGAACCAGTTCGCCATTGCGCTGGACCGCAAAAAGATACACCTGGACTCGCCGCTCCGCAGCCTGGGAGAGCACGAGGTGGAGCTGCGCCTGCACCCGGACGTGAACGCGAAGCTCAAGGTGTTGATCGAAAGCGCCACCCCACCCCCGGCGATCGAGGCCGCGCCGGAAGCCGCGGCCAAGCCGGGCGAAGGCAGGGGGCGCCGCGCGCCGCGCGCCGCAGGCGCTGGCAAGCCGGGCGCGGAAGCTCCAAAGGCCGAAGCCGCCGCCAAATCCGAGCCTTCCCGGGGCAAGCCGGCGGGCGAAAAGAAGTCCAAGTAGTTACGCGACGGGCAGCCTTAGTTTCAGCCCCGGCCGGCGGCAATGTCGCCGGCCGGGTTATTTTTGCCGGCCAGCCGGCTACGGCCGGTGCCCTTGCGCGTAAGTCGTCAGCGCCCGCACGTTGGCCTCTGGCGTGCCGCGCGGAATCTCGCAGCCCGCGCCGACGATGTACCGCGAACCGGCCTGGCGATGACACTCGGCGACGGCGGCGCCCACCGCTTCGGACGCGCCTTCCTTCAACACCTTCACCGGATGGATGTTGCCCAGCAGCACCTGACGCGGGCCCATCGCGGCACGGCCTTCGCTCAGCGGCGCCGGGAAATCCAGATCGACGATTTCGCAGCCCAACCGGCCCATGCCGCCCAGGATGCGCCGCGTGTTGCCGCAGATGTGCAGACGGACCTTCGTGCCGAGGGCGTGCAAGCCGTCCACCAGTTTCCTTTCGTACGGCCAGACGAACTCCTCGTAGATGTCCGGGCCCACCAGCGAGGCCGCGGCGTCGCCCACGCCCATCAGGTCAATGCCCGCCTCGACCTGCGCGCGCGCGAAGCGCAGCTCCATGTCCACGACGAACTCGAACAGGTCCCGCACGAATTGCGGGTCGTCGAAGAAATCCAGCATCAGCGTGTTGATGCCGCGCAGGTCGGCGGCCTCGGCGCACGGGCCTTCCACCCAGCCTTCGAGGAGTTTTTCGCCGCGCGTCCGTTGCTTGAGCAACGCCACGCCCCGCACGCGGTCGGTCATGCGGCCGCCGCCCAGCGGATCGGGGGCCTTCAGCCGCGCCAGCCCGGTCTTGTCCGCCAGCCGCGCCTCGGTCTCGACGATGGCCGGCGGCTGGTCCGGAAAGAGCTCGACCCGCGCCCCGCAGTCTGCCGCCTCGCGCGCGGGGTCGGAGATCACCGACACGTAATCGAAGCCGAAGCGCTCGGCCGTCCGAAGCTGCGCCTCGGCCAGCACGCGGTGGTCGCGTGCGTAGTCCCCGTAGCGGACGCCGGCCTGGTCCGCCGCGAACATCATGGTGATGGGCATCAGGGGCAGGTGGTCCACGGGCTGGCCGGCGAGGTGGGCGAGGATGCGTTCGCGTCCGTTCATGCGGGGCATCATCAAAGCAAGCCCGCTCGAAGCGCAAGCAACGACCTCGGCCGGGGTCAACCCCGGGCGAAGTTCCGGCACCGGTCCCGCCCGGTTTGACAATAAGCCATTGAAGTGGACTTTAGGTGCGTTCCGAATGTTTCGGGACCTTGAACACAGCCCAAAAACCACAAACCGAATCATGAAAATCCTTGCGACATTGATCGTGTCATTGAGCCTGGCCGCGTCCCTCCAAGCCGCGGTCTTCGTCGCCAAACTGACCGGATCGCAGGTGGTCCCCCCCACCGTCACCACAGGTGGCGGCGGGGCCCTCCTGACCGTGAACTTCGCCACGCGCGCGTGGAGCTTGACCGGCGCCATCTCCAATCTGGTGTTCAGCGCCCGAGCTGTGGGCATCCACGGACCGGCGCCGGCGGGCGCGAACGCCGATTGGCGCATTTCCCTGGGCCACAACGTCGAACCGGAAGGGCCGCTGGACGGCGGTGGCGTGTTCACCGTGGAAGAACTGGACTGGCTGGCCAACGGCCTGCTCTACGTGAACGTGATCACCGACCCCAATCAGTTCCCGGACGGCGAAATCCGCGGCCAGTTCGCCCTCGTCCCCGAGCCGGGCTCTGTGGCAGTGCTCGCCGGGATCGCTTTAGGCGCCTTTGCGGTTTACCGCCGGCTCCGGCGGCAGCCGCGCGGGCTTCGGTAACGCGGCCTCGATGGTCTGACCCTTTTTCAGAACGATCTCAAAATCCGCGCCCACCCGGCGCATCCCGGGTCGGCTCCACGCCGGCGTGCGTCCGCCGAAATTGTCGCGGATGCGCACCGGGCCGTGCTGGCCGGCGACGACGCGGAACCAGGTGGTGGCGTTGTGTTCGCGCCGCGCCGACACGCGGTGTCCGCCCTCGGCATGCAGGTCCTCGAATGCGGCGTCGTGCCAGTGCCACGGCATCGCGGGAAAGAGCCGGATGGGCCCGGCCACCGGCTGGCCGGCCTTTGTCCCGTCCGGGGCGAAGGCCGGCACCTCCGCCTGCCAGCTTTGCAGGAGCATTTCGTGGACGGCGTCCATGCCTAGGAAGTTGCCTTCGAGCGTGAACGGCCGGTAGGTGAAGCTGCTGTAGCCGGACCGGGTCTGGTCGCCGTTTGCGTGAAAGCCGTTCCGCAGGATGAACGCGCGGGCGTAGAGGTCGAGGTTGCGCCACGCCGCCTCGGCGTCGCCCACGCGGGCCCGCAGGCAGGCCATCCAGGAAAAGCTGTAGCCGCACCAGCCCTGGGTGCCGTGGCGGTCCCAGTCCGCCAGGCTGGCGGCGATGATCCGCCGGTCGCGCTCGGAACCTTCGCGGGTGATGAGGTTGAAGGGATGGAGCGGCATGAGATTCGAGAGATGCCGGTGGCTCGCCGGCAACGGCGTGGCGGCGTCCAGCAGCAGCGCGTTTTCGGGAAGCGCAGCGGGCGGGTCGCCCGTGCCCCCACGGGCCACATGCCAGTCGCCAAGCCGGCGTTCAAGCGCGAGCCATTCCCCGGCTTCGGTCTTGTCGCCGAGGGCTGCCGCCATCTCGGCCAGGGCCAGGAAAAGCATCTTCAAGCTGGCCAGGTCGTAGTTGCTGTTCGGCTCGAGGAAGGCGCGCCGGGTGTTGTCGAAGATTTCCGGTGAACTCGAGAGCGGCAGCACCAGCGTGCCTTTCGCGTCCGGTTTGAGCAGCGCGCGGAGGCAGACACCGACCTCGCGGCAGAACGGGTACGCCCGCTCGCGCAGAAACCGCGCGTCGCCGGTGTGCCGCCAGTGCAGGTAGAACAGGTGGGCGTTCCACGCGCCCATCGTGGGCGAGAGGCTGTACTGGCCCCAACCGCCGAGCGGCTGGCCCGCCAGGCTCATGACGCCGGGCACGGCCGCCCCGGGCGCGTCGTAAAATTCGCGCGCGAACCGGCGGAACCGCGGCAACAAATCCCACAGGAAGTCCAGGAACGTCGCGCCTTCCTCGAAGTCGCCGGAGGTCCGGTAAGCGAGGTAGGTCATCTGCGTGTTGAGGTCGTTGTGGTAATCGCCTTTCCACGGCGGCAGGTCGCCGGTGTCGGCGGTCCACACGCCCTGCAACGGCATCGGCGGCGCGCCGCGCCGCGAGGCCGCGCCGTAAAAGTACCGCACGAGCGTGTAGTGCCGCAGGATGTGCGGCTCGGGCACGAACACGCGCGAACGGTTCCAAAAGCCGGCCCACCACCGCGCGTGGCCGGCCAGGAGTTTGTCGTAGCCGGCCTTGAGCGCGGCCTCGACCCGCCGCTGCGCGACCGCTTGCGGGCTCTTGCCCTCGGCGCGTGTGGCGACCGTCACGGCGAGCAACGTCGCGTCGCCCGCGCGTTTCCAGCCGGCGCAGACCGCGTAGGCAAAACCGTCCGCGGCCTCCTGCTCGAACCATCGCAGATCCGTGGCCTCGCCGGTGCGCGGTGGCGGGTAGCCGAGTTTCTTCACCGAGTCGGGCGACTTGAGCCGCACGTCGCGCGGCGCCGGACCGGCGATACGGATGAGCGCCACCGGATCGCGCACGCTGGCCGCGTTGACAAACGCGCGCGCCTCGTGGCCGCCCGGAAACCTCACCCGGCCTTCCGCGGTGGCGAGATTCAACTCGAACGCCTCCACGGTCTGCGCCGGGTCCAGCGTGATCTCGACCCGGCCGGCCGGGAGCTTCGTGGGCGGGCCGTGGTAGTCGTAGTTCGAGTCGAAGATGTCGTTGAACTCGGCCATGCGATTGCTGGCCACGAGGCCCCGCATGACGCGCCAGTTGAAAAGCGCGCGCACCTCGGTGAAGCGCTTCGACGGCCGCTCGTCCCAGAGGTCGCCGCGGTCGAGCGAGAGCCGCAGCCGGTTGGTCTCGCCCCAGAGCAGGACGCCCATCGCGCCGTTGCCCAGCGGGACGGCCTCGTCCCAGGTCTTGATGGGCGCGGCGAGCCGGAGGTTCAACTCCGCCGGCGGCAGCCGGGAAGGGCTTTGAGCCGCGAATGCCGCCACGGCACCGCACACGGCCAAAGCGAGGCCCAGGAAAGGAAGGATGCGTGTCACGCGGACCAGTTAAACCGGCGCGGCGCGGAATCACAAGCCGGGCGCTACCTCGGTGGGGCGGGACTCTGCCGGAACGATGCCGTTGAACGGGGAGCACACCCGCCTCGGGTGCCGGGCGGGCGCCTCGTCCGCCCCATCCGGCGTGGCTGGTAAGGCGCACCGCTCGGCGCGGTTCGAGCGCGGAGAGCCGACCGGCGGGGGCGCCGGTCGGGAGACACGCGGGCGAATGTGCTCCCTTCCGACTGCGGTTGCCAGGCTCCGCAGGCCTTCGCCTCGCCTTGATCGCCGCCAGGCTTGACCACCGTCAATCCCGTGCGCCGGCGAATGCCCTTGGCTCGGGGCCATGAAAACCTGGTTGCCGCCCGGCCTTGCCATCTGGTTCGTCAGCGCCGCCTTGCTCGCGGCTGCGGTGTCTGGCGGAGACCTCCCGCCGCCGCACACCACCGGCGGCCAGCCGCTGATGCAGGCGCTCGCGGAACGCCAGACCCGCCGCGAGTTCAAGCCCGATCCGCTCACGCCGCAACAAATGTCGGACCTGCTCTGGGCTGCGTTCGGCATCAACCGCCCCACGAGCGACCACCGCACCGCGCCCTCGGCCAGGAACGCGCAGGAGATTGACCTCTACGTGGCGCGCGCCGACGGCCTGTACCTGTACACCGCGAAGCCGCATCAGCTCCGCAAGGTCGGCGACGCCGACCTGCGCCGGCTCACCAGCGGGCAGGACTTCGCCGGGGTCGCGCCGGTCGCGCTGATCTACGTCGCCGACTTCACGCGCTTCAAGGACACCGCGCCGGAGCAGGCGCGGCTGTACGCGGCGTTCGACGCCGGGTGCGTCTGTCAGAACGTGTATTTGTTCGCCGCCTCGGAAGGTCTGGCCACGGTGGTGCATGACTTGAACCGCGAGCCGCTCGCGCGGGCCATGAGCCTCCGCGACGGCCAGCACATCATCCTGGCCCAGGCGGTGGGCTGGCCGCGGTAGAGCGGCAGGCATCCATGCCGGCCGGCGAGCCGGGCTTGCGGCCGGTGGATTGTGGGCGGCCTGAGAATTGGGAACAGATTCGCCGGAGCGAGACTCCGAGCCCTGCTTGCCACCGGGCGGCAAGATGCGGCCCTCTACGGCGCGGCGGTTTCCAGCCGTTTCCTGCGGCCGCAAGAGTGAACCACCCCACCACGCGCCCGGCTTGTCAGCGTCGCGACTCCGCGGCTACCGTGCCGCGCATGGCCGACCTGCCCGCCCGCGTGCTTGCCGCCATCCGCGAACACCGCCTGCTCGCCCCCGGCGACGCGGTGCTGGTGGCGGTGTCGGGCGGATGCGACTCGATGGTCTTGCTCGAATTGCTGCACCGCCTGTCGGCCAAGGCCGGCTGGCGGCTGGCGGTGGCGCACTACAATCACCAGTTGCGCGGCCGGGCCAGCGAGGCGGACGAGGCGCTGGTGGCGCGCACCGCGCGGCGGCTGGGTCTGCCGTTCCACGCCGGCCGTGGCCGGGTGCGGACTCACGCCCGCGCGCGCGGCCTCTCCCTCGAAATGGCGGCGCGCGAGTTGCGACACGAATTCCTGGCCGCCACGGCCCGCGAGATCGGCGTGGTGAAGATCGCGCTCGCGCATCACGCGGACGATCAGGTGGAAACCTTCTTTCTGCGGGTCCTCCGGGGCGGCGGCGGCGAAGGCCTGGCCGGCATGAAATGGCGGAGCTCCTCGCCGGCGGACCCCGGCCGGCAGTTGATCCGGCCGCTGCTGGCCGAAACGCGCGCCCGTCTGGCGGCCTACGCCGCGGCGGGCGGCGTTGAATTCCGCGAAGATGCCAGCAACCGCCAGTTGGACACGCCGCGCAACATCCTGCGCCGGCGCGTGCTGCCCATGCTGCGCCGCCTGGTGCAACCCGCCCTGGAAGTCACCGTGCCGCGCCTGATGACGTTGATCGGCGACGAAGCCGGTTTTGCCGCCGCAGCCGCGCGGTCGTGGCTCGCCGGCCGCCGGCGCGATGCGTTCGCCCGCCTGCACCCGGCGGTGCAACGGCACGTGATTCAGATGCAACTGCGCAAACTCGGCGTCGAGCCCGGCTTTGATCTGGTCGAGCGGCTGCGGCGCGCGCCGGATTGCCCCACCATGACGCCCGGCGGCTTGCGGGTCTGGCGCGATCACGCGGGACGCGTGCTTGCCGGCGAGGCGCCGAAGTTGGAGTTCGCAACCCGGCAACTTGCGGTGGAACTGACGACCTCGCGCGGCGAATGCGAATTCGCCGGCCTGCGCCTCGCGTGGCGGGTCCGCCGGCGGCGGACGGGTGCGCCGGTTCGGATTGCAGCCAAAACCGGCCTGGAAAGCCTGGACGCCGACCGGGTGGGCAGGCGGATTCTGCTCCGGCACTGGCAGGCGGGCGATCGCTTTCAGCCGTTGGGTCTGGCGCGGGCGGCGAAGCTCCAGGACCTGTTCACCAATGCCAAGGTTCCGCGCGCTGAGCGGCGCCAGCGCGTGGTGGCGGCCAGCGAAGGCGGCGCGATCTTCTGGGTCGAGGGCCTGCGGCCGGGGGAACCGGTCCGGCTCACGCCCGCCAGCCGACGCGTGCTGGAATGGCGTTGGGCACGTCCGGGCGTATCGCCAAGCGTCTGGCCTGACGTTTAAGACGGCATCGCCGGCCGGGGCACGGTGGCCGGCCTTTGGCTCAGCGGCCGGAAGGCGTCGCCTCTCAGCGAGAAGCGACCCGCTTGCGGAGCGTTGCCGCCACAAGCACCCCGCACCCGCGCGCATCCCGGCCCCGGCGCGATGGTTGCACCGCCAAAACGCGCGTGGTAGCTTCGCCGGGCATTGACTCTGCATGTCTGAAGAACGCAACAACGAGAATCGCCGCGGCGACCGCAAGGGAGGCGAGGGCCGCGTGCCCCCCCGCGCTTGGCTGCTGTGGCTGGCCATTTTGAGCGTCATCCCGCTGCTGGTCTTCTTCAAGGACCGCACGGAGGCGCGTTACCGCCCGCTCACGCACACGGAGTTCCTCGACTTGTTCAAGAAGGACCAGATCGCCGAGGGCGTGATTCACTACAACGTGCAGTCGCCGTTGCGCGAGATCACCGGGAAGATCGTGGACCCCGAAGGCCAGGCGAAGGGCGGCATCCCGTTCCGGCTGGAGACGCGGGTGAGCGAGGCGCTGGAAGAACAGTTGCTCAACTCGGGCAAGTTCAAGGTGGCCGAGCCCAGCACGTTGTTGATGAGCTTCCTGTACAGCATGCTGCCGTTCCTGCTGCTGGCGGTGCTGGTCTATTTCTTCATCTTCCGGCAGATCAAGATGGCCGGCAAAGGCGCCCTGAGCTTCGGCAAGAGCCGCGCCCGCATGTTGAACAAGGAGCGCAACCGCACCACGTTCAAGGACGTGGCCGGCGTGGACGAGGCCCGCGAGGAAGTGCAGGAACTGGTCGAGTTTCTCAAGGACCCGAAGAAGTTCCAGCGCCTGGGCGGGCGCATCCCCAAGGGCATCCTGCTGGTCGGCCCGCCCGGCACGGGCAAGACGCTGCTCGCCAAGGCCATCGCCGGCGAGGCCGAGGCCGCGTTTTACAGCATCAGCGGCTCGGACTTCGTCGAGATGTTCGTCGGCGTGGGCGCCAGCCGCGTGCGCGACATGTTCGAGCAGGCGCGCAAGAACACGCCCTGCCTGGTGTTCATTGACGAAATCGACGCCGTGGGCCGCAGCCGCGGCCACGGCCTGGGCGGCGGCAACGACGAGCGCGAGCAGACGCTCAACGCCCTGCTCGTCGAGATGGACGGCTTCGACACCACCGACGGCATCATCATCATCGCCGCCACGAACCGCCCCGACGTGCTCGACCCGGCCCTGCTGCGCCCCGGCCGCTTCGACCGGCAGATCACGGTGAACCTGCCCGATGTGCGCGGCCGCGAGGCGATTCTCAAGGTGCATTCCCGCAGCGTGAAGCTCGCGCCCGAGGTGGACCTCGCCGTCATTGCCCGCGGCACACCCGGCTTCTCCGGCGCCGAGCTGGCCAACCTGCTCAACGAAGCCGCCCTCCTCGCGGCCCGCATGAACAAGAAGGCCATCACCATGGCCGAACTCGAGGAGGCGCGCGACAAGGTCCGCTGGGGCCGTGAGCGCCGCAGCCTGGCCATGACCGACGAGGAAAAACGCGCCACCGCCTGGCACGAGGCCGGCCACGCCCTGGTCAACGTGCTCTTGCCGCACGCCCACCCGCTCCACAAGGTCACCATCATCCCGCGCGGCCAGGCCCTGGGCGCCACCATGTGGCTGCCGGAAAAAGACCTGCTCAGCCGCAAGCGCAAGGAGTTGAACGACCTCATCGCCGTCACCATGGCCGGCCGCATCGCCGAGGAACTGACCACCGACGACATCTCGTCCGGCGCCGCGGGCGACATCCAGCAGGCCACCCAGATGGCCAAGGCCATGGTCATGCACTGGGGCATGAGCGACAAGCTGGGCATGGTCCAGTATGGCGACAGCCCCGAGTACGTCTTCCTCGGCCGCGACATGATGCGCGCCAAGGATTACAGCGAGCAGACCGCCGAGGCGATTGACGCGGAGGTCAAGCGCATCATCACCGAGAACTACGAGCGCGCGCGCAATCTGATCCTCGAACACCGCGACAAGCTCGAGCTGGTCGCCGCCGCCCTGCTGGAATACGAAACCCTCGATGGCGGCCAAGTGCGCGAGCTCGTGCAGACTGGGAAGCTGACCCCGCCGCCGCCGCCGCCCGCGACCGGCCCCGCCACGGGCGCGCAGGCCGCCACGCCGCTGCCCGAGGTGCCCAAACCGCTCCCGCCCAAACTCCCGCCCGGCCTCGGCGCCCCCGCGCCGGTGACGCCGTAGCCCGGAGAGACCTCCGCCACCGGTTGCGTTTTGGCGCGCCGATTCATCGGCGCCTTCGCTGGAGGCGCAGGCCGGATGCGCTTCATCCCGAAAACCGAAGTTGCCCGTGCCGCCGGATTCCATCCGGCCCAACTTCGGTTTTCGGGATGAACCCGGGAAACGCAGCGTGCCCCCGCGGTTTGCCGCAACGGACGGTTCGGCGCGCCACCACGCGACCGCAACTACTCCGGTCTGACGGAGAAGGCGGGGTGGTGAAGCACCTCACCGAGTGGCATCGGCCCGGCGACCTGAAGACAGAGCACGTACTCGTCGGGGACTCCGGCGCAGGTGACACCGGGCGCCCGCCCGAAGCCGAACCGGGCGTAGTACGCCGGGTCGCCCACCAGGACGCAGCCGCCGGCCCCCCTCGAGCGCAACGCGCCCAGTCCCGCCTCGACGAGCGCGCGCCCAATCCCCTGGCGCTGGAACTCGGGCAGCACCGCCACCGGTCCGAGCAGATACCACCCTGATGCCGTCCCGCCGATCCGGGCCCGTGAAAAGGCGATGTGCCCGACCACGGCCCCGTCGCGTTCGGCGACCAACGAAATGTCCAGGGCCCGCGCCGCCCGCAGGGCGTCCACGATGAGGTGCTCGGTCTGCTGGCTGAACGGGTGGTTTTTGAACGCCTCCACGTTGACGCGTCGTATGGCCTCCATATCCTGCGGGCCCTCGGGGCGGACAATCATCGGACACCTGTTGCGCGCCATGCCGGGCGCCCCAGCTCAGCGACCGCCGGCGACAGTTGGCGAACGGGACCTTCCGCAAGCTGAAGTCTGCCATTTCCAGCCCAGCACAGCGGGGTGGGGGCGGCGGTTCGGTGCTACGTGAGGTTCGGTTCTTCCCGAAAACCGAAGCTGGTCGTGGCGCAGTGCGTCCCGCCCGCTGAACTTCGGTTTTCGGGCTTGACGATCGAGGTGAGGCAACGCGACCGGTGGCGCGGGCTGTGCCGACCGGAGCGCTGCGGCGGGAGCATGGAACATGCCGCGGGAGCGGTTGCCTCCACCGCCTTGTCGGGTATTGGTCAGAGTTCGTCCTCAGCCACCGGGATGATCTTCATCAAAGACCGCTGCAATCCGATCTTCAAAGTCCGATTGCCGTGGATTGGAACCTCCACTCGTTCAACCCGGCCTTCCTTGGTATAGACGTGATGACTGCCGTTGATCCTCGCAAGCAGCCATCCCTTCCGCTCAGCCAGCTTGGCCATCCGCCTGCCGGTGACGGCCTTCATGCCGCCACTTCCAAGACCTGCTGCTCGGCGGTCAAACCAAATCCTCCCTCCCCCGCCGCCAGCCAGGCCTCGATCGCCTCGCGGAGATTCTGCTCGAGCTCCTCCCGAGTCTCACCCTGCGTGACACAGCCGGGCAGCGCGGGCACCTCGGCCCAGTAGCCGCCCTCTTCCGCCTGGTGAATGATGGCCTTCAACTTCATGGCCTGAAGGTAGCACACCCGAGCGGCCGGGAAAGCAGGTTCTTTGAACCCAACGACCCAAGCTCAGCGACCCGGCACGCGGGACGCATGGATTGCAAACCACGACGCCTTGCCGGGTTCGCTGCAGCGCATGGTTAGATCGTTGTGTTTGAGTCATCTCGATCTCCTGGATAGGTGAAACGAACAACCCGCCTGGCGCAAGGGAGAAAAAGGACGCCTATCAGGACGGCTGGAATGCCTGCGGTGAAATACGATGCCATCTCACCGGGCGACTCCTCCGGCGGACCACATGCCTCGGCAATTGCGTAAACCAGATACCCCAAGCCATAGAGCAGAATGAACACGCCAAGCGTCCGGATGATGATGTCGAAGATGTCGCATGCTTTCATAATTGTACTGTGTGATTGCGGCCTAGCAGTACTTATTGGCCGGGACTCTCCCGCCAAGGGTCAACGGCGAATCCAGGGTTTATCGCTGGGCAGCCTGACCTCGATTCACGGCCGCAGCAGACGCAATCGGGCAGAAAAGTCCGAATTCGTTCGTGTCGAGCAACGACGAACTCAGTTTGTCGTTTACGTCAACGTGATTTCCGAAGCCAGAGGCACATCAGCGCAGCCCGTCGGGGGCTGGCCAGTTCCCTTGCCCGCCCCGGATTCGGGTCGCATGGTTGTTCCGGGAAAGCCCGACGGAGTCCGGCTTTTGCCGGCTCAATCCTCCCGCACCAGATCGCCCACGGCGGCCTCGCCGGACATCACGTCGGCGACGATGGTGGTGCCGTCGGCCGGGCCGCTGATCCGCACCTCGCCCACGCGCCGGCCCGCGCGAAAGACCCCGAGCCGCTGTTCGAGCCGGGGCGGGCGGTGGAACGCGAAATCCACGATCACAAACCGCAGCCTGGGATTGAGGAACACGACGCGCCCCTGCACGGGCGTGACCGGCGTCACCTGCGGGTAGCGCGTGTCGTCGCGGGGTTCGGCCGGCGGTTCCCCGGTGGCGGGGGCGCCCGGCGGTGTCGCGGCGGGATTGGCCGCCGGCACGCGCGTTTCGCGGGCGCAGGAAACCGCCACGAGCATGGCCAGCCACACCGCAACACCCATCTTCGCGCGCATGAAACGAGTGTCCGCGCGAGCCGCCGGGCCGTCAACCCGACGCGGCCTGCCGCCGCGAAATCCGAAATCGGAAGTCCCAAGTTCAAGGTTCCAAGTCGAAGGTCGAAAGCCCGTATCCGGCATTCGGTATCAGGCATCCGGCTTCAACGAACCACGAGCCAAACCAGCAGGACTCGACGGCGTTTCGCCCCGCCGCGGCGCGCCGGAGTTTGGGTTGTCACCGTCCGGCGCGGGCGGGTACGGTGCCGGCGTGAAGCTCTCGGTCAAGAGCGATTACGCCGCGCGGGCCGTGCTGGGCCTCGCGCGCGCCTTCGCCTCGGGCGCCACCAGCAAGGTCGAGGAACTGGCCGCCGCACAGCACGTGCCGGCCAATTACCTGATCCAGATTCTCATCGAGTTGAAGGCCAAGCAGCTTGTCCGCAGCGTGCGCGGCAAGGACGGCGGTTACCTGCTGGCCCGGCCGCCGGCCCAGATCTCGCTCGGCGACGTGCTCCGCGCGGTGCATGGCGAGGTGGTTGAACCTCCCGCCCTGGCCGACCCCCACTGCCCACCGGAACTGCGCGAGGCCTGGGCGCGCTTCAAGCAGGACACCGAACGCGCGGCCGACGGCGTCACGTTCCAGGACCTGCTGGACCGGGACACCGACCAGGGCAAGATGTATTACATCTGAACGGGGCGGCTGGCCGGGAACCACGAATGAATCCAAGGAACACGGCGTTGCGAACCGCGGACAGACGGTTGATTGAAGCGGTTGAATGGGTGAGAGGCTAAACGCGAAAACCGAAGTTGGGCAGGCGGGACGCGCTGCGCTGTGGCCGGGTTTGGTTTAAGGGTTAACTGGGGGTGAAAGGCTAAAGCGTTGCCTGGCTGCGGGAACGCCCCGCGCGTGTGCATTCGTGGCTGAACTGACTGACATCCTCCGAGCCGAGATCGCCGCCCGCGGCGCGATTTCGTTCGCGCGTTTCATGGCGGCGGCCCTGTACGAGCCGGGGCTGGGCTACTACGAGCGCACGCCCGGCCGGATCGGCCGCGCGGGGGACTTCTTCACCAGCGTCAGCGTCGGCCCGGTCTTCGGTGAACTGCTGGCGGCGCGCTTTGCGCCGTGGCTGCGGTCGCTGGACGCGCCGCGCCCGCAGTTTGTCGAAGCCGGGGGGCACAATGGCCGGTTGGCGGCGGACCTGCTGGGCGCGCTCGCCGCGCGCGAGCCCGAACTGGCGGCGCGCCTCGACTACGTGCTGGTGGAACCCTCGCCCACGCGGCGCGCCTGGCAGCGCGAGACGTTGCGCGAGCAGGCCCGGCGGGTCCGGTGGATCGCCGACCTGGCGGAACTCCCGGCCGGCGGGGTCCACGGCGTCATCTTCGGCAACGAATTCCTCGACGCGCTGCCGGTTTACCGGCTGGGCTGGGATGCCGTGGCGGGGGAGTGGTTCGAGTGGCATGTGGGCTGGGACGGCGGGCGCTTTCACTGGGCGCGGCCAACGGTTGCCGGGCAACCGGCCGCGTTGGACCCGGCCTTGCGCGAGGCGCTCGCCGCCGAATACGGCATTCTGCGGGAGCCGGAGCTGCGCGCGGCGCTGCCGGATGGCTTCGCGCTCGAGGTGCGCCCGGCCGCGACCGCGTGGTGGAAGCTCGCCAGCCGGGTGCTGGGCTCGGGCTGGCTGGTGGCGATTGACTACGGCTTCGACGCCGCCGACGCCGTGCGGCCGGAGCGGCCGGGCGGCACCGTGCGGGCCTACGTGCGGCATCATGCGGCGGACGACGTGCTCGCCGAGCCCGGCAGCCAGGACCTCACGGCGCACGTGAATTTCGCCGCGCTGATCGCGGCCGGCGAGCGCGCGGGCTTGCGGACCGAAGGTCTGCTCTCGCAGGCCGCCTTCCTTGTCGAAGCCTTGCGCGGCGACACGGCAGCGGCGCAATGGACCGCGACGGAGCGCCGGCAGTTCCAGACGCTGGTGCATCCCCTGCACCTGGGCGAGCGGTTCAAAGTGCTGGTGCAATCCCGGCGGCCGCTCCAGAGATGAGCGCCATGCCCGAGCGTGTGCTGGTTTGCTTCGCTTTGCGTGAAGAGGCGCGGCCGTTTGAGGAACTGGCCGGGCGCCGGCCGCACCTCCGGATGCTGGTGACCGGCATGGGCCGCCGCAATGCGCGTCGGAGGTCGTTCCTGGCATTGGCGAGTTATCAGCCGGACGTGGTGTTCACCTGCGGCTTTGCGGGCGGGCTGAACCCGGTGCTGGCGCGGGGCGACGTGGTCTTCGCTGCGGACCCGGTGTTTGTCTGGCGGGACCGGCTGCTGGCGGCCGGCGCCCGGCCGGCGGTGTTTCACTGCGCGGAGCGGATAGCCGCCACGGCGGACGAGAAACGGCAGCTCCGCGGGTCCACCGGAGCCGACGCGGTCGAGATGGAATCCGCGGCCATCGAAGCGGAATGCCGGCGGCGCGGCGTGCCTTGCGCAACCGTGCGGGTGATTTCGGACGCCGCCGGCGAGGATTTGCCGGTGGACTTCAATCGCTTTCTGGGCCCCGACCACCGGCTGGAGTTGACGCGGCTGCTTGGCGCCACTTTGCGGCGCCCCGGCCTGGTGGGCGCGCTGCTCGAGTTGCGGCGCACGACGCGCGCCGCCGCGCAGCGGCTGGCGGAGGTGCTGGCGGTGGTCACGGCTGCGGCCCCGCCGCCGGCGCCGCAGTCTCCGCGGTCGTAGAGGGCCGCGTCCGGCTCTGCTCGCTCCAGGCGACCAGCGTCGCGCCGATCACGATCAGGCCCACGCCGGTCCAGCGCAGCGCACTGACCTCCTCATGGCGGATCAAGCGTGCCGCCAGCACGGTGATGACAAAGCCCAGCGAGGTCAGCGGCCAGATCAGGCTCACGTCCTTTTGGGACAGCAGGTAGAGCAGGATGCCGAAGAACGCCGCCTCGAAGGCCACCCCCAGCAGGATGGAGCGGTTGGTCGTCCCGCGCCCGATCAGCCGCGCAATTTCCGCGACGCTGACGCGTTTGAGGTCGCCGATTTCGTGCAGGCCGTGGCTGAGCAACACCACGCCGACGGCCTCGAGCACCAGGCCCACCAGCAGGAGGAGGAGAATCTTGAGCATGTCAGAGGTCCTGATATCGGATGAGCTGAATGCCGGCCGCCGCGACCGCCGCCCGCACCCGCGGGCTGACCAGCGCCTCGAATTCGGCGCGAAACTCCATCAGCGACGGATGGGCGTAAAGCTCGGAATCGCCGGCGGGCAGCCGCGGCAGCAGGCGCAGCAGGTACGCCTCGTCCACGCGGCCGTTTTGCAGCAGGCCGAAGACGTGCCGGGTGTGCCGCAAGCCGGTCCGGCGCAGCCGCGGGCGCGCCCACACGGACAGCAGGTTGAAGATCACCGCGTGGCTGAGCCGATACGCCCAGGCGCCGCGCGCCAGCCGCGCGTTCAGCCAGAAGCGGTCGCGGGTGAGCCGCAGCGCGCGGATGCCCCGGGCCGGGGCCCGGTCCAGCAGCAGCCGGAACACCACCGGGTGGAGATGGATGTTCAGATGGCCGTTGACGTGGTCCAGCGGCAGGCCGGTGCGGGCGAAGGCGTCAAGTTGCGCGGCGATTTCGTTGCGCAAGGCCGCGCGCAAATCCCGCCGGTAAAAGTACCGCCAGCCGGCGCGCGCGGCGCTGGCCGGCAACTGGCCGTCCACGCCGGCCAGGCCGGGATTGGCCTCCGCCGGCAACGCGGCCCGGCCGCACACCAGCGTCAGGTGCAAGCCGACGCCCAGCGCGGGGCAGGCGCGCACGCGCGCCACCGCATCGGCGGCAAATGGTTCGTTCACCATCAGGCTGGCGCTGGTGAGAATGCCGTCGCGGTGCGCGGCCTCGATCGCCTCGTTGATCGCCGGCGAGCGGCCGAAGTCATCGGCGTTCACGATCAGCCGCCGGCGGCCGGGCTCAGGCGGGGCCATAGTTCGGCGCAAAGGGTCCGATGCGCAGCCGCCACCACGTGCGGCACACCAGGAAGAGTTTCATCGCCTTGGAGACGCGCACGCGCGGACCGGAAAACACGTCGAAGCCGCGCGCGGCCAGCCGGCCGAGCAGGCGCCAGTACACCGCGCCCATCAACTCCGCGGCAATCAGCGCCCGGCGGTCTTCGGCCGGGAGCGCGGCGGCGGCCTGGCGGTAATAATCGCGCGCCCGCGCGGCGACGCTTTCGGCCAATGCGCGAAAGCGATCGCTGTACCTGCCGGCAAGGATGTCCTCCGCGGACACGCCCGTGCGCGCCAACTCGGTTTCCGGAAGGTAAATGCGGCCGCGCGCGGCGTCGTCGCGCACGTCGCGCAGGATGTTGGTGAGTTGAAACGCGCGGCCCAGCGCCTCGGCGTACGCGGCGCTGCGCGGATGGCGGCAGCCGAAGATGCGGATGCTCAGCAAGCCCACCGCCGAGGCAACGCGGTGGCAGTACAGCTCGAGTTGCGGCCAGTCCGGGTAGCGCGTCTGGTCGAGGTCCGTTTCGCAGCCGGCCAGGATTTCGTTGAACAAGTCGAACGGCAGGTCGTAGGTGCGGATGAACGGCTGGAGTTCGCGGTTGACCGGGAAGCGCGGTTCACCGCCCCCGCAGGCGCGGCGCAGGTCTTCGCGCCAAGCCGCCAAGCCCTGCCGGCGTTCGGCCACCGATACGGCGTCCTCGTCCGTCACGTCGTCCACCTCGCGGCAGAAGGCGTACAGCGCGGACATGGCGGCCCGCCGGGCGGGGGGCAGCAACACGAAGGCGAGCGCGAGGTTCGACGCGCTTTTGCGGGTGATGGCTTGGCTGACCGACTCGCTCACAGGCCGGGCGGCGTCTCGCCTTCCGGTCGGGGAGGCGGCAACCCGCCGGTCTCGGCCAGGGTCGGGTTGCGGCTACGGTGCGCGCGGCGGCGGCGGCGGCGGCGGTGATGGGGGGTGACCGCGGTTTCCCCGGCCTCCGCCGCGTCCGTGATGGTCCCGGCACCCGTTTCCGCGTTTTCCAGGCTGGACGCGGCGTGATGATGGCGGTGGCGGTGATGATGGCGGCGGTGTTTGCGGCGGCCCTGCCACCACCACAACACCAGCAACAGCAGCAGCACACCCAGCGCGGAGCAGGTGATCAGCACGGCCATCGCATCCCGGTTGATGCCGGGCACGGGCGCCTGGGGCGCCCTCTCGGGGGCGGTCGGCAACGCGGCGAAGAGGCGCGGCAACAGCAGGGCGTTCATGCGTCCGGGTCCGTGACTGGGGCGTCGTCGTGCACCTGAGTGAGGGGGATATTGAGGTGCTGCAGCCGGTAGCGCAAGGTTGGCAGACTGATCTGCAACTGCGCGGCGGTGCGGCTGAGGCTGAAGTCGCTGGCCTCGAGCGCGCGGAGCACCAGCTCGCGCTCGTAGGCGGCCAGGCGCTCCTCGAGCGGGCCGGACGCGGCCTCGGGCGTGGGGGGCTGGTGGCGCAGCCGGTTTTCCACGGTGAAGTCCGGGAGGTTCTGCGGCTGGAGCACCTCGGTGGATTCGAGGATGACGCCGCGCTCGATGACGTTGCGCAGTTCGCGCACGTTGCCCGGCCAGTGGTGACTGAGCAGCTTGGCGCACGCGGCCGGGGCGATGTCCCGGACGGGCTTGTTCATCGCGGCGCTGAACTGGGCCAGGAAATGCCGGGCGAGCAGCAGCACGTCGTCGCCGCGCTCGCGCAGCGGCGGCGGCCGCAACTGGACGACGTTGAGCCGGTGGAACAGGTCCTCGCGGAACGAGCCGCGGCGGATGGCCTCGACGATGTCGCGGTTGGTGGCGGCGATGACGCGGACGTTCACGCGCAGCTCCTGGTTGCCGCCCACGCGGGTGAAGCTGCCGTCCTCGAGGAAGCGCAGCAGCTTGGCCTGGAGCGGGCGGCTCATGTCGCCGATCTCGTCGAGGAAGATCGTGCCTTCGTCCGCCTCCTCGACGCGGCCGGCTTTCTGGCGGAGGGCGCCGGTGAAGGCGCCTTTCTCGTGTCCGAAGAGTTCGCTTTCGAGCAGGGTTTCGGGGATGGCGGCGCAGTTGATGCGGACGTAGGCGCGGCGCCGGCGCTGGCTGAGGGTGTGGATGGCGCCGGCGACGAGCTCCTTGCCGGTGCCGCTTTCGCCCAGGATGAGGACGTTGGCGTTGGCCGGGGCCACGGTGAGGATCAACTGCCGCAAGGCCTGCATGGCCGGGCATTCGCCGATGATCTGCTCGAGCTGGACCGCCTGGCCCACTTGGGCGCGCAGCACGGCCAGCTCGCGCGCCTTGAGGTAGTCCTCCGCGCAGCGGCGGATGGCGTGCTGGAGGCGTTCGGGGTCGAACGGCTTGGGCAGGTAGTCAATGGCGCCGGATTTGATGGCCTGGACGGCAAGCTGCGAGGTGTCGTAGGCCGTGATCATCAGCACGGGCAGGTCCGGTTTGCGGAGCTTGATCTCGCGGATGAGGTCGTAGCCGCTCATGCCGCCGAGGCGGGCGTCGGTGATGACGAGGAAGAACTCCTGGGTGTTGATGAGCCGCAGCGCCTCCTCGGCCGACTCCACCGCGCGAACCTCGTAGTCCGGGCACACCGCCGCCATCATGCCCTCGAAGATCGCGCGGGCATTTTTCTCGTCGTCCACGAACAGCAGCGGTGGAAGCGACGCGGTCATGTGCGCAGGCGCAGCAACGTACGAGCCGGAAACTTTAGGACAAACCGCGCGCCGCGGCCAAGCGCGCATTCCTCCACCCAGACGCTGCCGCCGTACAACTCCACGTTGTGCTTGACGATGGCCAGCCCCAGGCCGGTGCCTTTTTCACGGGTGGAAAAGTACGGCTCGAAGATGCGGCCGCGCAGCTCCGGCGGCACGCCGGGGCCGTCGTCCTCGAACTCGACCCGCACCGAGAAATCTTCGCCCTGGCGGGTGCGGATCCAGATGTTGCCCCGGCCGCCCATCACGTCGCGGGCGTTCTGGAGGACGTTGACGAAGGCGTCCTGGAGGTGGTTGCGGTGGGCCAGAAGCCGGGGCAGGCCGGCGGCGTAGTCCCGGTGAATGCGCATTTCGTATCGCACCGCCGGCGGGAACACCCGGGCGACGGCCGCCTCGATTTCCTCCTTGAGGTCCAGCTTCTCGACGCGCCCTTCGACCAGTTGGGCGTAGCCCATCAACTCGGTGATCAGGCGGTCGGACTTCGCGACCTCCTCGCGGATGATCTGGATCTGCTGGGTGATGGTCTTGCCCTCGCGGACGGTCTTCTGGAGAGTGTAGGAGGCGGTGCTGATGATGGACAGCGGGTTCTTGAGCTGGTGGGCGATCTCGGCGGCGAGCCGGCCGGAGGCGGCGAGCTGCTCGCGGCGCAGGGCCAGCTCGCGTTCCTCCTCGCGGGTGCGGCGCTCCCGCTCGATCAGGTAGTTCAGTCCCTGAAACCACACCGCAACCACCGCCAGCAGCACCAGCCGCAAGACAAACGGCCGGCCCAGTCCCTCGGCCACGGTGAACGGGTCTGGCAGGCTGAGCGGCGTGCCGGCCGACCCCGCGAGATCGGGCTGCGCCGGCCGGGCCAGCTCGTCGTCGAGCCGGCTGATCATCCCGTCGGTGACGGCGCCCACGCTGAAGCTGAGGATCGTGAGCAGGTTCAGGGTCACCTGCAAGGCGACCGAGGGCATGGTCCGGCAGTTGCGCAGGAGCAACAGCACGTACAGCCAGTAAAGCTGGCTCTCGACCCCGCCCGTGAGCGCCACCACGGCGGCCAGGAACCACGCGTCCAGCAGCGCCACGCCGAACACCAGCGCCTGCCGGCCCGGCGGCCGCAGGTGCCGCGCGCCCAGCAGCAGAAAGCCCGTGCCCACGCTCAGCGCCAGGTACAGGAAAAACAGCGCCTGCACGGTGCGCAGCGCGATCTGCCACGCCTCGTGCATCCCGGCGCCGCGTTCCTCCCAGCCCGGCACCCGGCCGGTGTTCGCCAGCCCGCTGCCAAAGAGGTAATAGGCCAGCAGCCCCAGCACCACCAGCCGGATGATCAGCATGACGTCGCGCTCGAAAAAGCGCGGCGCGGCGGCCTCCGTGCGGGGGGTGTCCCGACGCTGAACCCAACGGCGGAGCCATTCCTGCACTGCGGGCCAACGCACGAGGTTCATGGATGCGGAAGGCCGGCACCTCAGCCGCTGCCGACCAGGGCCAGGGCGCGCGCGGCGATCTGCTCGATCGGCCAGAGGCGGCCGATGCCTTCATAACCGCAGGCCAGCAGGCCTTCCTCCGGCCCGATGAACTCCGCGCCGCGCGCGGCGAGCGCGGCCACGTTCTGCCGGGTGGCGGGGTGGAGCCACATCTTGCCGTTCATCGCCGGCGCCAGCAGCACCCGCGCCTCCGGCCGCAAGGCCAGGGCGAGGCAGGTCAGGGCGTCGTCGGCCAGGCCGTGGGCCAGCTTGGCCAGGCAGTTGGCCGTGGCTGGCGCGACCAGAAACAAGTCCGCCTCGTCCGCCAGCCGGATGTGCGTGGGCTGCCAGCCTTCGTCCGCGGCGTACAGGTCAGTCACGACCGGATGGCGGGACAGGGTTTGAAACGGCACCGGGGTGACGAAACGCTGCGCGTCGGCGGTCATCACCACGTTCACGGCGCAGCCGGCCTTGGTGAGCAGGCTGGCGAGGTCCACCGCCCGGTGGGCGGCGATGGAACCGGTGACGCCAAGGACGATGTTCGCGGGTCGGGACATGGCATTACGCGCGGTCGTGCTCAAGCGCCCGGCCCGGGCGGCCGCCGGGTCGTGCGCAGTTTTTCCGCTTCAAGGATGGCCTGCACGCGGCGCAGGTCCTCCGCAACGCTCGCGCTGAGGACAAGATAATCGAAGTGCCGCCATTCCGCGATTTCCCGGCGGGCCTCCGCCAGACGGCGCTGGACCACCGCCGGCGCGTCCTGGCCGCGACGCCGCAAGCGCTCGGCCAAGATTTCAATCGAAGGCGGCGTCAGAAACACCGTGACCAGCGCCGCACGCAAGGCGGGGTCCGCCGCCAGCGCCCGGATGCTGGCCGCGCCCTGGACATCCACGTTCAGCAATACGTCCCGGCCGGCTTGCAGCAGGTCCAGCACTTCGGCGCGGCGGGTGCCGTACTGGTGGCCGTACACCACGGCGTGTTCAAGGAATTCCCCGGCGGCGACCTGCCGCTCGAACGTTTCCGGGCTCAGGAAGTGGTAGTCCCGGCCGTCGCGTTCGCCCGGGCGGGGCGCGCGGGTGGTGCAGGTGACCACGCGGGCCAGTCCGGGCACGGCGGCCAGAAGCTGCTGGCAGACGGTCGTCTTGCCGCCGCCCGAAGGCGCGGAGATGAGCAACAGCACCGGCTGGGCGGGTGGGACGGGGACGGCACTCATGGCGTGGCGCTCACTCGACGTTTTGCGCCTGCTCGCGGAACTTCTCCAGCTCGGTTTTCAAGAGCACGACCGCCCGCGAAATCGTCGCGTCGTTCGCCTTGGACCCGATGGTGTTGATCTCGCGGCCCATTTCCTGGGCGAGGAAATCCAGCAGCCGGCCGATCGGCTCGCTGGCCTGCAGGGCCTGGTCGAACTGGGCGAAGTGGCTTTCCAGGCGCGTCAACTCCTCGGAGATGTCTGCGCGGTCGGCGAAGAACACCACCTCCTTGACCACGCGCTCGTCATCGGCGCGCAGCCCCTCAAGGCCAGCCGCCCGGATGCGCTCGAGTAGCTGGCGCTGGTAATCGCGCGCCACCTGCGGTGCGCGGCGGCGGATGGACGCCACAAGCCGGCGCATGGCCTTGATGCGCGCCGTGAGGTCGCGGGCCAGGTGCCGGCCTTCGGCCTCGCGGGTCCTGAGCAGCCCCGCCAGCGCCTTCTCGAGGCTGGCCTCCAGCATCGGGGCGAGGGCGGCGGCATCAGTCTCGGGGTCCTCGGTGCGCACCACGCCGGGCACGCGGAGCAGCGTGTCCACCGTCACCGGGGCCGGCAGGCGCAGGGCGCGGGCCAGCTTGTTGAGTTCGGTGGCATAAGCGCGGGCCAGCGAGGCGTTCAGGTGGACGCGGCTGCGCCAGGCTTCGTCGGCGGCATGCACCCAGACCCGCGCCGTGACCCGGCCCCGGGCCACGCGGCGGTTGATGGCGTCCCGGATACGGGCGTCCAAGGGCTCCAGCTCGCGTGGCAGGCTGAGCTGGAGTTCGCTTTGTTTGCGGTTTACGGAACTGACCTCGACGGTGACCTTGAACCCACCGCGCGCGGCTTCGCCGCGACCATACCCGGTCATGGACTTCATCGCCGGATGACTATGTGCCAGCCGGACAAGGGTGTCGAACACGGAATGGGCGGGGGCGGTGCAGTTCATTTTCTTGCAGACCTTCGGGAGCGCCAGGCCGGCACGGCCGGGAACTGTCCGGACCTGCCCTGACTCGCCGGCTGCAGCCGTTCCCGCTCCCCTCACCCCGGCCCTCTCCCTTGGGGTGAGGGGGGCCGTTCCAGCGCCTGCGTCAGTTCGGACGCTTCCGCATGGGCGCCACGCGGGGCACATTGCTCCCTCTCCTGCCGGAAGAGGCCCGGGGTGATGGGGAAGGAGGCAAATGAAAGACTTCGAGAGCGGATGGCTGTTCGGCCATTGGCCGAAAGAAGCTGCCGGAAAAGTGAAATGCGCGCGGCGGGGCGGGCGCCGAGTTCGGGCTTGAGGAAGCGCGCGCGCCGCCTATGCTCGCGGTGTGGCCCACGGGCTTCATCTTTCTCAGCGCATGTCGCTGCAGCAGGTGTTGGCGCCGCAACTTCAGCAATCGCTGGCCTTGTTGCAGGCGCCGGTGCTGGAATTGCAGGCCCTGGTCCGGCAGGAACTGGCGCAGAACCCCGTGCTCGAGGAGGTGTCCGCCCCCGAACTGGCCCGGCAGGAAACCCCCCCGCTGACCGACCCGAACGACCCGCAGGAGCCGCCGGCGGACGTGAAATTCGACCCGGCCACGGAAAAACCCTCCGCCGCGCCGGCCGACGATTTCGAGGCGGAGTTCAACCGCCTGCTCCAGATGGACCAAGAGTGGCGCGACGTGTTTTCGCAGACCAACCTGCCGCTGCGCAGCAGCGAGGAGGACGAAGAACGGCGGCAGTTCATGTTCGATTCGCTGGTGGCCGGCACCTCGCTCCAGGAACACCTGCTCGAACAGGTGCGGTTGTCCGAGCTGAACGCCCAGCAGCGTGCCGTGGCCGAGCTCATCGTCGGCAACGTGGACGACCGCGGTTACCTCCAGTCCAGTCTCGAGGAAATCGCCTTCTCGGCGGGCGTGCCGATGGAGACCGTGGCCGAGGTGCTCAAGGTGGTGCAGAGCTTCAACCCGCCCGGCGTGGCGGCGCGGGACCTCCGCGAGTGCCTGCTGCTGCAGCTCGAGCGGGCCGGCCGGCGGGATTCGCTGGACTACCGCATCGTGGACAAACACATGGAGACGCTGGCCAAGCGGCGCTTCCCCGAACTGGCCCGCACGCTCGGTGCGGACCTCGAAGGGGTGAAGGCCGCGGTGGACCGGATCAGCCACCTCGAGCCGCGACCCGGCCGCGAGTTCAGTTCCGAAGACCAGCAGTACGTCGTGCCGGAAGTCCACGTCACCGCGAACAGCACCGAGGCCTTCCAGTTTTCGCCCGCGGAAATTCGGGACGTGAACCGGCTCCTCGAAGTCTGGGCTCCGCTGCTCGAGGCCCCCGCCGCGGACGCCGCCCGCCCGGCGGACGAGCCGGTGATCGGCAACGGCGAGGAAAGCGCGCCCGCCCTCCCCGCCCTGTGGACGACCCGGCCGGTGGATCATTTCGGCCGGTACGTGTGGACGGCGCTGTCGGAAAACACCCGCCAGCTCGCGCGGGACTGCCGCCGGCAGCCGGGCGAGCCAGCGCGACAGGCGCTGGTGCGGGCGCTCTGCAAGGACCTGAACCGCCTCCTGACCGGGCCGTCGCTGTTCGACAAGGCCAGCGTCAGCGCGGTGACGTTCAGCCGCGAAACCACCGCGCGCGGCCGCGAGCACCCGCAGGGCATCAGCCGGGTGAAGCTGAACCGCCTGGTACTCGAAGAGGCGTTTCCCAAGGTTTTTCTGCCCAACACCGAGGAGGATTACCTCGTCAGTAGCAACAACGAAACCATCCCGCATCTTCGGATCAGCAACACCTACAAGGACCTCATGGCGCGGCCGGACAGTTCGGCCGAGGTGCGCGATTACATCCGCGAAAAGATCCGGGCGGGGAAGTTTCTCATCAAAAGCCTCCACCAACGCCAGCAGACGCTGGTGAACATCGCGCGCGAAATCGTGCGGCGGCAGCGCGAGTTCATGGACAAGGGCGTGTCCCACCTGCGGCCCATGACCATGGCCCAGGTGGCCCAGGCGGTGGGCGTGCATGAAACGACGGTCAGCCGCGCCGTCTCCGGCAAGTACGTGGAGACGCCGCAGGGCGTGTTCGAGATGCGGTACTTCTTCACCTCCGGGCTGCCCACCGCCGGCGGCGAAGGCGCGGTCTCCAACGAAAGCGTCAAGCAGCTCATCGCCGAACTGGTCGCCCAGGAGGACAAGCGCCGGCCGCTGTCCGACGAGGAAATTGTCCGGCGCCTCGGCGCGCGCAGCGTGATCATCGCCCGGCGCACCGTGGCCAAGTACCGCTCCGAGCTGAACATCCTGCCCTCGCACCTGCGCCGCGTGTACTGAACGGACCGGAGGCTCCAGGTGTCCCGCCGCCTCCTCCTCGTAGCCAGCCCCGCCGCGGCCGCGGCTCCTCGTGTCCACCGCTTGCTGGAACAGGCGCTGGGCCAACTGCGAGTTTCCAGCGAGCCTGCGGAACTGGCCGCCAGCCGGAACCTCGACCACGCGCGCAACCTGGCTGCGGACGCGGCGGCGCGTTTTGACGTGGTCATCGCCGCCGGCGGCGACGGCACCGTGCGGGCGGTCGCCAGTGGATTGCTGCAAGCCGGCCAAGCCGCCGCGTGGCTGGGTCTGCTGCCGCTGGGCACGGGTAACGACTTCGCCACGCAACTGGGGTTGCCGGATCTGGCGACGGCCGTTGACGCCTTGCGGCGCGGCGACGAACGTCGCGTGGACGTGATCCAAGTCCGGGGTCTGGGAGACGGCCCGCAGGCGGAACACTACGCGCTGCTGTTCGCCGCGGCGGGATTCGCGCCCGCGTTGCTGCTGGCCACCAGCCCGCGACTCAAGCGCTGGCTGGGACGTTCGTTGTGTTACGCGGCGGGATTCTTCCGCGCGCTGCCCGGCTTCGAGGCGCCGCGGCTGACGGTGCGCGCGGACGGCCGCGAGTTCCGCGGGCGTTTTTTCCACGTGTGCGCCGGCAACAGCGCGCAGGCAGGCGGGGGCGTGATGCGGCTTTCGCCGGGCGCGCGGGTGGATGACGGCCGGCTGGAGGTGTGCCTGATCGAGGCGCTGGGCAAGCTGGAGATCGTCCGGCGCTTTCCGCAGTTGTTGCGCGGCACGTTCCCCGGCCATCCCAAGGTGAGGTACTTCCCCGGCTGTGAACTGACCGTCGAATCTGCGACGCCGCTGCCGCTCGCGCTGGACGGGGACGTGGTGGGCGTCACACCGGCACAACTCCGCGTGCTGCCGGGGGCGCTGTGCGTGGTGGCGCCCGCCGCCGGCTGAGACCGGTGAATGCCACTGGCGCTGAGCTGAGGCCTGCAGGCGGGGCGCGGCCGGGCGCGCTGTCAAAGGCCCCGGCCCAGATTGACCGGAGGCGCGCACCGCCTGGCGACGGCCCCAACTGGCGGTGGAACCGCCGGCGTTTTCTTCAAGGCGGGCGCAAGCCATCCCAGCCCCCAAGTTTTCGCCCGGTCAGGACTTGACGCGGGGCGGTCTGAGCGGATAAGCAGAAGCTCAGTCGTATAGGCCCAAGCCTAATATGCAATCAGATTCATCCGTCTCTGGCGGCCGGCAGGCAACCGTGCCCGGCAATTGCCGCGGCCTGGCTGGCGCGCGGCTGCTGGCCTTTGCGGCGGTCGCCATCCAGTTCGGGCTGATCACTCTGCTGGTGCCGCACTGGAAGCTGGAGAATCTGACCTTCGCCCGGCTGCTCCAGTTGGCCTTCGTCGGCTTCATCGTCCATCATCTGCTGCCGTTCCGGTTTCGGCTCCCCTTCTTTGCCGTCTTCTCGCTGGCGAGCATTTTCATCGTTTCGGTGCCCTGGCTGGGGGTGCTCGCCGGAAAGGTGCCGCTGCTGGACCTGCTGGGCCGGCTAGTTCCGGGGGCCACGCTGGTGGGAATCGGGCTGGTCTTGATCGGCGTTTGCCACCTGCCGATTCCCTTCGCCGCGCGCATTCTGGTGCTCGTGGCCGTCGGTGGGTCCCTGGCCGTGCTGCGGGCAAACGCCCACTGGGTGCCCGCGCTGTCCGACATCTGGATCATCCTGGGGTCCATGTTTGTGTTCCGGATCATGGTTTACCTGTATGACCTGAAACACCGCACGGCCCCGTTCGGCTTCTGGCGTTCCATCGCTTATTTCTTCATGGTGCCCAACGTCTGTTTTCCGCTGTTCCCGCTGGTGGACTACAAGACGTTCAACGCAACCTACTACAACGAGGACTGGAACCGCATTTATCAGACCGGCGTGCATTGGATGTACCGCGGGGTGTTCCACCTGCTGCTGTACCGGCTGGTGTACCAGTTGGCACCGCTGGATGTGGCAGGCCTGTCGTCGAACCTGGACGTGGCCGGCTTCATGGTCGGCACCTACCTGCTGTATCTGCGGGTGTCCGGGCAGTTTCACCTGATCGTCGGGCTGCTGCACATGTTCGGCTTCAACCTGCCCGAGACCCACCACCTTTATTTCCTGGCCTCGAGTTTCACAGACTTCTGGCGGCGGATCAACATCTACTGGAAGGACTTCATCATGAAGCTCTTCTTTTATCCGTCGTTCTTTGCCCTGCGCAGCCGGGGGCCGCTCAAGGCGATGGCGCTCGCCACGCTGGTCACCTTCTTCCTGACGTGGCTGCTGCATTCGTGGCAGTGGTTCTGGATTCGCGGCAACTTTTTGTTCACGTGGCAGGACATTTCCTTCTGGGCCATCCTCGCGGGTTTGGTGCTGGTGAACGCGCTATACGAAGCGACCACCCCCCGCAAGCGTACCCTCGCCGCCGCACGGGTCAGCCTGGGCGCCCGCGCCATCACCGGGCTGCAAACCTTGGGCACGTTCCTCGCGATTTGCGCGCTGTGGACGCTCTGGTCGTCCCAGTCAGCAGAGGAACTGCAAGCCCTGACGGATGCCTTGACGGCGCCATCCGTCCGCGACCTGGCCATCCTGGTCGGGGGCATGCTGGCCATCGTGGTCAGCGGCATGATTTGGGGACGGTCCAGCCGGGATTCCTCCGAGGGTGGGACGACCAAGGCGACCCGGACGCCGTTCAATTTCTGGCGTTCCGTCGCCACGGTGAGCGTCGGTACCGCGTGCCTGCTGGCGATTCCCGCGCTTTCCGTCCACGGCGGTCCGCGCGTCGAACACCTGGTCGCGGCGTTGCGCGGGGAACAACTGAACGCCCGCGACATGGCGCAGCAAAGGCGGGGCTATTACGAAGAACTGGACGAGGCGCAGGTGAATCACCGCAAGTGGCGAAACATCGAGACGCCCAAAGGCTGGCACGACGGCCGCGCGGCGATCCTGCGCGAGCGCCCCGACTTCCTCATGTCCGAGAACGCGCCCTCGGTGACCACGATCCTCTCCGGCGCGCCGGCCACCACCAACCCGCTCGGCCTGCGCGACCGCCTGTACGACCCGGACAAACCCCCGGGAACCTACCGGCTGGTGTTGCTGGGCGCCTCGCACGAGCTGGGCACCGGCGTCAAGGACGACGAGACCTTCGAGAACCTGGTGGAAGACCGGCTCAATCGCGAAAACCGGCCACAAGGGCCGGCGAAATACGAAATCCTCAATCTGGCGGTGCCCGCCAGCAGCCTGTTCCAGAAGCAGCGGCGCCTGGAACAGGTGGGATTTGAATTCAAGCCGGACGCCGTGTTGTTCTGCATTTATGCGGTGGACCGGGAGTTCGTGGCGGGACATCTGGCCCAGGTGTTCCGCACGGGCGTCGAAATCCCGCCCGGCTACCGGGAGTTCCTGACCGACATCGCGCGCCGGGCCGGAATCCGCGGCAGCATGCCCAAGCTGGTGATCCAGCGGCGGCTGCAGCCGTTCATGCCCGAGCTGATCGAATGGGTCTTGCGCCGCTTCAAATCGGAGTGCGAAGCGCGGGGCGTGCGGCCCATTTTGGTCTATCGGCCCGGACCGGTGGACAGACCCGACCTGGAGAACGCCGGCCGGCGCGAACTGCTCGGCCCGGCGTCGTCCCTCGGCTTGAAGGTCATTGATCTTTCCCCGGCCTTTGAGGGGATTGAAGACCGGCGCTCGATTTATCTGGCCGAATGGGACGAGCACACCAACGCGCGCGGTCACCGGTTGCTGGCAGACACGCTGTACCCGCAGCTTGCGCCGTTGCTGGGCGCCGGCACTGGCGGCATCGAAGCTGGAGCCCAGTGAGCGGCCGCGTCCACCGACCCCTTTTCAACAAACCCCATCTCAACCCCACCCTCAACCAAACATGAGCGACCACGAAATCAAAGCAGCGGTCAGCAACTTCATCCTGAACGAATTCCTGCCCGGCGAGGATCCCTCGGCGCTCACCGACACCACCGCCCTGGTCAGCACGGGCATCCTTGATTCCATCGCTTTGCTGAAGGTCGTCACGTTCCTGGAGAGTCATTTTGGCATCACCCTCGAGGCGCATGAAACCGGCGTGGACCACCTCAACACCATCGCCGACATCGTCCGGCTGGTGCTCGCCAAACTGGCCTGAGCGGCGCCGGCGGTCATTTTGACAACCCCGCCCGGTCACCGACCAGACCATGAGCACCCCCGCCCTGCATCAATTGCTGGATGCCGCGGCCGCGCGGTTCCCGGATCGAATCGCCGTCGAGGAATCGGAGAACAGCGGCATTCGTTACGCGGAGCTGGCCCGGCTTTCCGACCGCGCGCGCGACTGGCTGCGCGCCCTGGGCGTGCAAGCCGGCGATCGCGTGGGCCTCTGCCTGGCCAAATCGGCCGACGCCGTCGCCGCCATCTTCGGCATCCTGAAGGCGGGCGGCGCGTACGTGCCCGCGGACCCCACCGCCCCGGCCACACGCAACGCCTACATCTTCCAGAACTGCGCGGTAAAAGCCCTCTTCGTGGAAGAGCGCCTGGCCGCGGGTCTCCAGCAGGAGTTCGCCGTTCAAGGCTTTGCGCCGCAACTCGTCGTCTTGCGGGGAACCGGCGCCGGCGCGCCGCTGACGGCCGCGCTCGACCAATTGGACCGCGGCCCCGGCGGCCCCGCGCCGGTGGCGCCCAGCGCCCGCCCCCAGCCGGACGACCTGGCCTACATCCTGTACACCTCCGGCTCCACCGGCCGGCCCAAGGGCGTGATGCTCACGCACCGCAACGCCGCGTCGTTCATTGACTGGTGCTCCGCTGTCTTTGAGCCGCATGAGCGCGACCGGTTTTCCTCGCACGCGCCGTTCCACTTCGATCTTTCAATCCTGGACATCTACGTCTCGCTCAAACACGGCGCGACGCTAGTGATCGTGGACGAGCAACTCGGCAAGGACCCCGCCGGGCTGGCGCCGTGGATCGCGGCGAAGAAACTCACGTTCTGGTACTCGGCGCCTTCGATCCTCGCGCTGCTGGCCCAGTACGGGAAACTGGAGGCGCATGACTACTCGGCGCTGCGCATGGTGCTGTTCGCTGGCGAGGTGTTTCCCCTCAAATATCTCAAGCTGCTCAAAACGCTCTGGCCGCGCCCGCGTTACTTCAACCTCTACGGCCCCACCGAGACCAACGTCTGCACCTTCCTGGAGGTGCCCGGCGGCATCCCACCCGAGCAGGACGAGCCGCTGACCATCGGCCAGGCGTGCGCGCATTGCCGGACCCTGGTGGTGGACGAGGCCGGCCAGCCCGTCCCGCGCGGCACCGAGGGCGAGTTGTGCATCGCGGGGCCCAGCGTGCTGCCGGGCTACTGGGGCCTGCCGGAACAGACCGCGAAGGCGTTTCTGCTCCGGGACGGCGAACGCTGGTACCGCACCGGGGACGTGGTGGTCGAGCAACCCGACGGCCAGTTCAAGTTCCTCGGCCGGCGCGACCGCATGGTCAAGAAACGCGGCTACCGCGTGGAACTGGGCGAAATCGAGTCCGCCCTGTACCGCCACCCGGCCGTGAAGGAAGCGGCCGTCGTCGCGTTCTCCGGCGAGGACGGGGTCCGGATCAAGGCCTTCATCTGCGCGCGCGATCACGCGAAGCTCTCCGTGATCGCCCTCAAGCAGTTTTGCTCCGAGCAACTGCCGCTGTACATGGTGCCGGACTTTTTCGCGCCGCTCGAAATGCTGCCCAAGACCTCCACCGGCAAAACCGACTACCAGAAGCTCCGGGAACTGAATTGAGTCGGACCGGCTTTGGACCGCATGAAAATCCTCGTCCCCACCAAGCGCGTCCCCGCCACCGACGAGCCGGTGCGCGTCCGCCCGGACGGCCTGGGCATCGACACCGCCGGGCGGGCCAGCGTGATCAATCCCTTCGATGCGATCGCGCTGGAGGAGGCGCTGCGGCTGCGGGAGCAATTCACCGGCACCGAAGTGATCGCCGTCTCGGTCGGCGGCCCCGATTGTGAAAACGAACTCCGCACCGCGCTGGCGATGGGCGCCAACCGGGCCCTGCGCGCGGACTGCGACGCCGCGCTCGACCCATGGTGCGTCGCCCAGGTGCTGGCCGCCGTGGTCACCCGCGAAAAGCCCGACCTGGTGCTCATGGGCAAGCAGGCGGTGGACGACGACTCCAACCAGACCGGGCAGATGCTCGCCGGCCTGTTGCGCTGGCCGCAGGCCACGTTCGCCTCCCGGATCGAAGTCATCGAACCCGACCGCCTGCGCGTGGCCCGCGAAACCGATCGCGGGCTGGAGACCGTGCAAATCCGCCTGCCGGGTGTGGTCACGACCGACCTCCGGCTGAACGAACCGCGCTACGCCCCGCTGCCGGCTTTGATCAAAGCCAGGCGTCTGCCCATCGAAATCCTTACCCCCGCCGGTTTGGGCGTCACGCTGGAGCCCAAAGTGCGCGAGGTCCGGCTCGAACAGGCCACGCTGGAACGCGCCTGCGTCCGCGTGAGCGACGCCGCGGAACTCGTGCGCCGGCTCCGCTCCGAGGCCAAAGTCATCTGAACCCGCCGCCGTTTCGCCCATGACCATCCTGGTGATCGCCGAACACGACGGAACTCGCGTCCGCACCGGCTCGAAGTCCGCGTTGAGCGCCGCCCGCGAACTGGCGGCCCTGCAAGGCGCGCAGGTCGAGTGGCTGGTTCTGGGAAGCGGGCTCCCGGCCGTGGCCGCCGAGGCGGCCGGCTACGCGCCGGCGGTGGCGGCGGATCATCCGCTGCTGGCCCAGCCGACCGCCGACCGCTACGCGCAGGTCATCGCCGACGTGGCGCGGGCGCGCGGCGCGACGATGATCGTGGCCAACGCCAGCACCTTCGCGAAGGACATCCTGCCGCGCGCCGCCGCCTTGCTGGGCGCGGGCATGGCCAGCGACGTGACCGGCTTTGCGCAAAACGACGGCCAATTGCTTTTCCGCCGGCCCATGTATGCCGGCGCCGCCACCGCCACCGTGACCCTGGCGGACGGCCCGCGCGTTCTCACCGTGCGCGCCTCGGCGTTTGCCGCCGCCGATCCGCTGCCGCAACCGGCCGGCTGCACGGCTTGGCTGGTGGACCCCGCCACGCTTCCCAACCTCATCGAGTACGTCGGCTGCGAATCCCGGCCCAGCGCGCGCCCGGAGTTGACCGAAGCCCGCGTCGTCGTCTCCGGCGGACGTCCGTTCCGCAGCAGCGCGGAGTTCGAGCAACTGGTGGGCGGGCTGGCGGACGCCCTCGGCGCGGCGGTGGGCTGCACGCGCGCGTTGGTGGACGACGGCATCGCGCCAAATGAATGGCAGGTGGGCCAGACCGGCAAGGTGGTCGCGCCGCACCTGTACGTGGCGTTGGGCGTGTCCGGCGCCATCCAGCACCTGGCTGGCATGAAGAACTCCCGCGTCGTCGTCGCCATCAACAGCGACCCCGAGGCGCCCATCTTTTCGGTGGCGAACTACGGCCTGGTGGGCGACGTGCGGCAGCTCGTGCCGGAGTTGATCCGGGAACTCGCCCGGTGAGCCGCCATGGACGCCCCGGCCTTCTCGCAGTTGACCCGCGAAGTTTTCGGCAACGTGCCGGACGGGGCGAAAATCCTGTTCTACCTGCTCTCGCTGGTCTCGTTGGGCATTTTCGTCTGGGGCGTGGTCCGGCGGGTGCGGCTCTGGCGGCGGGGGAAACGGAATCCGCAACCGATGGAATGGCGCGCGGCATTTGGCCACCTGTGGCGGCTGGTTCTGCTGCAAAGGCGGGTCCGCGGCCGCGGCGCCGCCAGCACCGCGCACGTCCTGCTGTTCGGCGGTTTCATGGTGCTCACCCTCGGCACGACCCTGCTCGCCATCGAGCACGGCCTGGCGTGGCTGCTGGGCCGCGGTCCCGGCGAGCCCGTCTTTCACAACGGCCTTTATTTCGCGATCTACGAACCCGTGCTCGAACTGGCCGGGTTGGGCCTGCTGGCCGGCTGCGCCTTCTTCGTGTGGCGACGCTGGAAGCAGCCGCCCGAACCCGGCCACGACCACCGCGACTGGCTGGTGCTCGCGCTGCTGGCCGCCATCGGCGTGACCGGCTATCTGCTGGAGGGCCTGCGGATCGTCCGCGAGCAAACGCCGTGGCCGGGCCTGTCCTTTGTGGGCGCGCTGGCAGGTCAGGGCTTCGCGGTCTGCGGGCTCACTCCGGTCAACGTGGCCGGCTGGCATCTCGCGGTGTGGTGGGCGCATGCCGTGCTGGCGCTGGCCTTGATCGCGCTGTTCCCTTTCACCCGTCTGCTCCATGCCGTGGCGGGCACGGTGCGCCTGGCCCACGGCGTGCAACGGCTGGGCGAACTGCCCGCCGTTTCGATCCGCGAGGTCGAGGAAACCGGCGAACTGGGCGTGGCCCGGCTGGAACAGTTCACGCGGCGGCAGCTCGTCGAACTGGACGCCTGCGTGGCCTGCGGACGTTGCGATGAGGCCTGTCCGGCTTGGGAAGCCGGCAAGCCGCTGGCGCCGCGCCAGGTCGTGCAGGACCTCCGCGGGCGCCTGAACACCCTGGCCAGCGGCCGCGCGTCCGCTCCGTCCGGCGGGTCGGGCAACGGCGATCCGCCGCCGCTGGCCGGCCACGTGGTCGCCGCCGAAACGCTGTGGTCCTGCACCACTTGCTCGGCGTGCGTGGACGTGTGCCCGCTGGGCGTCAACCCGCTGGGCTTCATCGTGGAGCTGCGGCGTCACCTCGTGACCGAGGCGCAATTGCGCGGCGCGCCGGCGCTGGCGCTGCAAAAGACCGACCGCGCCGGGAATCCCTGGGGGCTGCCCGCGCGCGACCGGATGGCCTGGGCGGCCGGCCTCGCCGTGCCTACAATTGAAGAGAACCCAGATTGCGAGGTGGTGTACTGGGTCGGCTGCGCCGCCGCCTACGACCGCCGCCTGCAAAAAGTGGCGCGCAGCGTCGTGCGGCTCCTGCGGGCCGCCCGCGTTAACTTCGCCGTGCTGGGCAACCAGGAATGCTGCACCGGCGAAACCGCGCGCCGCCTCGGCGACGAGCTGCTGTTCCAGCAACTCGCCCGGCGGAACCTGGAAACCTTCGAGCGCCACGGCCTCGGCCGCCGCGCCCGGCGCCTCCTCGCGCACTGCCCGCATTGCGTGAACAGCTTCCGGCAGGACTACGCGCAACTGGGCGGCGACCTCGACGTGTTTCACCACACCTCGTTCCTGGCGGAGCTGGTCCGCGACGGCCGCCTGGCCTTGCCGAAATCTTCCGCCGTCGCGCCCGCGCTGACCTATCACGACCCGTGCTACCTCGCGCGGGTCCAGGGCGAGACCGCCGCCCCGCGGACGCTGCTCACCGGCGCCGGCCGCCTGCGGGAAATGCCGCGCCACGGCCGCCACACCGCCTGTTGCGGCGCGGGCGGCGGCCGGATGTGGTTTGACGACGCGCCGGACAAGCGGACCGGCCAGAGCCGCGTGGCGGAGGCGCTGGCCACCGACGCGCCAACGCTGGCCGTTTCCTGTCCGTTCTGTCTCATCATGACCGGCGACGGCCTGGCCGCGCGCGGCGGCGCCATGACGGTGCGCGACGTGGCGGAGATTCTCGCCGACGCGCTGCCGCCGGACCCCGCTTCTTCCAAACCCGCGTAAACCCCATGGACTTCGAATTGAACCCCGACCAGTTGGCGCTGCAGAAGGCGGCAATTGACTTCGCCCGCAACGAACTCACCAGCGGCATGATCGAGCGCGACGCCCAGCGCGCCTTCTCGCACGAAGGCTGGAAGAAATGCGCCGCGTTCGGCGTGCAAGGGCTGCCGATTCCCGAAGAGTATGGCGGCGGCGGCGCCGATCCGCTCACCACCATCGCTGTCATGGAGGGCCTGGGTTACGGCGGCCTGGATCAAGGCCTGCTCTTCTCGATCAACGCCCAGCTCTGGACCAACTCCATTCCCCTCCTCAAATACGGCACCGCCGAACAGAAACGGAAGTACCTGCCCGGCCTGTGTGACGGCAGCCTGATCGGCGCCAACGGCGCCAGCGAGCCCAACGCCGGCTCGGATGTGTTTTCCATGCGGACACGCGTGACGCGAGACGACGGCGGCTACGTCCTCAACGGCGCCAAGACCTACGTGACCAACGCGCCGGTGGCGGACCTGTTCGTGGTGTACGGCACGCTGGATCCGCGTCTCGGGGTCATGGGCATCTGCGGGTTCGTCCTCGAAAAAGGCACGCCGGGACTGGGCGTCGGCAAGAAGCTCGACAAGATGGGCCTGCGCACCTCGCCCATGGCCGAGCTGGTGCTGGACAACTGCCGCGTGCCGGCCACGGCATTGCTCGGACGCGAGGGCCGCGGGGCGGAGGTCTTCAACTGTTCGATGGCCTGGGAGCGCGCCTGCATCCTCGCGACCTGCCTGGGCACGATGCGCCGCCAGCTCGAGCGCTGCCTCGATTACGCGCGCACCCGCACGCAGTTCGGCCAGCCCATCGGCAAGTTCCAGTCCGTGGCCAACCGGATCGTGGACATGAAGCTGCGCTACGAAACCGCGCGGCTGCTGATCTACAAGGTGGGCTGGCTCATGCGGCAGGGGAAGTCCGCGGACATGGACGCCGCGATGGCCAAGCTGCACGTCTCGGAGTCGTTCGTGAAGTCCTGCCTGGACGCCATCCAGATTCACGGCGGCTCCGGCTACATGACCGAGTTCGAATTCGAGCGCGAGCTGCGCGACGCCGTGGGCAGCACGCTGTACTCGGGCACTTCCGAAATCCAACGCAACATCATCGCCCGCGGCCTGCGGTTATGAACCCACGTCCCGCCGGAACACCCGACCAAGACGCGAAAGGACGTCAAGCCCGGCCAGCGCCAGAAGAACTTGGCGGCCGATTTCCATGCCGGGTGAGCCAAGCGCGACGGCTTTCTTTCATTCGCGTTAGGCGGCGGGCGGTAATGGCGCCGGCGACCCGCCCGCGTTTGCCGCAGGCGCGAATGTCCGTGCCCCGGAGCCGGCCGCTTCCGGCTTGCCCGGCCGGGCGGCCCAAGATCACGCTCCCCGCCATGAACACACCCGCGCCCCATTGCCCAACCCGCGCCCTTGTGGCCGGCCTCGGTCTGCTGCTGCTCGCCCGCGCGCCGGCCGCCGATTCCGCGCCGGCGGACGCCACAGCCGCCTGGCTGGCCGAACGCTACACCAAGTACGAGCACCGCATCCCGATGCGCGACGGCGCGCGGCTGTTCACCCGCGTGTACGTGCCCAAGGACGATTCACATCGCTGGCCCATCCTGCTCACCCGCACGCCGTACGCCCTCAAACCTTACGGCGCCGACAACTACACCGACCCGCACGGCTCGTTCGAGACGCTCGCCAAAGACACCTTCATCCTGGTGACCCAAGACGTGCGCGGCCGTTTCGGCTCGGAAGGCGAATTCGTCCACGTCCGGCCCTTCAACCCCGCCAAGTCCGGCACGGACATTGACGAAAACTCGGACACCTGGGACACGATTGACTGGCTGGTCAAGAACGTGCCGGGCCACAACGGCCACGTCGGCCTGTTCGGCATTTCCTATCCGGGCTTCTACACCTCGATAGGCATGATTGACAGCCATCCGGCGCTGAAGGCCGCGTCGCCGCAGGCCCCGATCGCGGACTGGTTCATGGGCGACGACGTCCACCACAACGGCGCGTTCTTCCTGTCCCAGAACTTCAGTTTCTTCCACTGGTTCGCCCAGCGCGCCGAGGATCCCCTGCACGAGGAAATCCGCGGATACCACTTCGGCACGCCGGACGGCTATGACTTCTTCCTCCGCATGGGACCGCTGGCCAACTCGGACGCCGCGCTGCTGAAAGGCCGCTCGCCGGCGTGGACCGAGTTTCTCCAGCACCCGACCTACGACGCCTACTGGCAAACACGCAACCTCCGGCCGCACCTCAAGAACGTGCGCTGCGCGGTGATGACCGTGGGCGGCTGGTTCGACGCCGAGGACCTGTTCGGCCCGCTCGAAACCTACCGCTGGACCGAGCGCCAGAATCCCGGCATCACGAACCTGCTGGTCATGGGGCCGTGGGCGCACGGCGAATGGGGGCGCGGCGCCGGCGACCGGCTCGGCCACATCGGCTTCCGTGCGAAGACGGCCGAGTTCTACCGCGAAAAGATTGAGCTGCCGTTCTTCCGGCATTTCCTCAAGGGCGACACGAACTACACGCCGGTCGAGGCGCACATCTTCGAGACCGGCACGTGCCGGTGGCGGCGGTTCGACGCCTGGCCGCCCGCGAACCTCGAGTCCCGCACCCTGCACTTCCATGCGGGGGGCAAACTGGCCTTCGAGCCGCCGGCCGGGGCGGGCGAGTCGTTCGATGAGTTCGTGAGCGACCCCGCCAAGCCCGTACCTTACACGAACGACCCAAGCACGGATTACCCCCGGGCGTACCCGATCGAGGACCAGCGCTTCGTGGCGTCGCGGCCGGACGTGCTCGTGTACGAGACCGAGCCGCTCGCCGAGGACCTCACGCTGGCCGGGCCGCTCCAGGCCACGCTGCACGTCTCCACCACCGGCACCGACGCGGACTGGATCGTGAAGCTGGTGGACGTGTACCCCGGCGATTATCCGAACCCGGACCCGAACCCCGCCGAGGTGAAGCTGGGCGGCTGCCAGCAACTGGTCCGCGCCGAGGTGTTCCGCGGGAAGTTCCGAAACAGCTTCGAGCGGCCGGAGCCGTTCGTGCCGGGCCAGGTCACGAAGATCGAGTTCACCCTGCCGGACATCTGCCACACGTTTCGGTCCGGCCACCGCGTGATGGTGCATGTGCAGAGCACGTGGTTCCCGCTCGTGGACCGCAACCCGCAGACCTTCGTGAACATCCCGACCGCGAAGGCTGAAGACTACCGCAAGGCGACCCACCGCGTGTACCGGACAGCCGGCGCGGTGTCGGGTTTGACGGCGGGGGTGCTGCCTCCGCCCAAGCCGTAGCGTTGAAGGCATCCTCGCCTGCAAGCCGCAGTTACGGAAGTTCCCAGTCCCAAGTCTCAGGTTCAAAGTCCAGAGTCGAAGGCCGGCATCTGGCATCCGGCCTCCGCCCAGTGACCAGCAACCAGTGACCATTAACCAGTATGCAGTAACCAGTCACCACGAACCACGAACCGGGTTCCAAATCCTCCTGCCGCATTGGAAAGCCGGGCTCGGTGAAGGCTCGCCCACCGCCGCAAGGCCAGGCTTGCAAGCCGGCCGGACGCACCCCTGCTAGCAGCGGTGCCTTGATTTCCCCCCGTATTCCGCCACATTTTGCGCACGATGAACCCCAAGCACACCTCCGCGGCGGCGCCCGGCCGGGCCTTTACGCTCATCGAACTGCTGGTGGTGATTGCCATCATCGCCATCCTGGCCGGCCTGCTCCTGCCCGCGCTGACCCGCGCCAAAGACCGGGCCCTGCTGACCAACGACCTCAGCGGCATCCGCCAGATCGTGCTCGCCGGGCACATGTTCGCCACCGACAACGACGATTACCTCCCGTTTCCCGGCTGGGGCGGTTTTCCGCCCGACCGCGACAACTGGGCCGTGGACACCCGGCTGCCCGACGGCATGGGCCGGGACGACGCGGTGACGATCTCGAACCAGCTCGCCTCCGCCCGCCGCAGCCAGTTGGGGCCGTATCTCCAGGACGTGCGGGTGCTGACCTGCCCGCGTGACCTCGCCGAGCGCGGCACCGCCAAGGGCCGCGCCGACTTCAAGCGCCGCCAGATCAAGGTGACCAGCTACATCTGGAACGGCGCGTTGTGCGCGTACGGGGATTACCCCGGTCCGCAGACGCTGCGCACCGCGAAATTCCGCCTGAGCCAGTTGCGGACCACCGGCATCCTGATCTGGGAGGGGCCGGAGAGCGAGGAGAGCTACCTGTTCAACGACGTGAGCAACACCCCGCACGAAGGCATCTCGCAGCGGCACGTCGGCTCGCGCCGTCCGAAGGACCAGAAGGAAAACGTGGGCGGCATCGCGCCCGTGGGCTCGCTGTCCGGCTCGAGCTACACCGTGAGGATGGACCGCTGGCTCTCGCCGCAACTGGCCGGCCGGAACATCTGGCCCGCCGCGCCCAACCCCGCCGGGCCCAATGACGCGTGGTACAACCCGGAGGCGCCCGACGGGGTGTTTTGAAACCGGATTGCCCGCCAGACACGCCTGACCGCGCGAAAGGCTTGCGGCCGAACCCCGATGCTGAATCACCCGTGACGTCGCGCCCCCCTTTCGTTCCGCGGGTGTCGGTCGGTTGGGGCGTCCGTTCGCATTTTTGACGGGCGTTCTTCCATGATTTGCGTTGATGTGAGCCAATGAACACACCCGCCCCGCCTTCCGCCAGCCTGCCCCGCCGCGAGTTCCTCAAGCTTTCCTCCGCCGTGCTGGGCGGCCTGGCGCTCAGCCGGCTGCCCGCCGTGGCCGGGCCGTTCACGCGCGCCGACTTCGAGAAGCTAGTCCCCGCCGACAAAAAGCTCAGCCCGGACTGGGTGAAGTCGCTCTTCGCGCGCGGCACCCGCACGGTGTACCACGGCCGCGACCTCGAGAAGATCGGCATGCCCGTCGGCGGCATCGGCTGCGGCCAGGTCTATCTCGGCGGCGACGGCCGGCTCTGGCACTGGGACATCTTCAACCAGCACATCGGCACCGGCCCGGAGCATTACGCGAATCCGATGAAACCGGCCTCGCCGTTCGAGCAGGGCTTCGCGTTGAAGCTCACCGCCGGCGGCCGGTCCCAGGTCCGCGCACTCGACAGCACTGGCTGGAGTGACATTGCGTTCAACGGCGAGTACCCGCTGGCCTTCGTCGAGTACCGCGACCCCGCCGCGCCGGTCACGGTCGCGCTCGAGACCTTCTCGCCGTTCATCCCGCTGAACGTGGACGACTCCTCGCTGCCCGCCACGGTGATGTGCTTCACCGTCAGGAACACCGGCCCGGCTAGGATCGAGGCCGAACTGGCCGGCTGGCTGGAAAACGCCGTCTGCCTCCACAGCGGACAAACCCGCGACGTGCGGCGCCGGAATCGCGTCGCGCGACGCGCCGGCTTCACGGTCCTCGAATGCAGCGCGGAGCCGCCGCCGGAAGGCGCCGCGCCGAAGCGCCCGGACATTCCGTTCGATGACTTCGAGCGCGCGACGCACGGCGATTGGACCGCCACCGGCACGGCCTTTGGCAGCGGGCCGGTCGAGACGGACCGGATGCCCGCGTACCAGGGCAAGGTCGGCGGCCGGGGCCGGCGCGTGATCAACTCCCACGCCAGCGCGCCCGGCGGCGACGTGGGCGCGAAGGACGCCGCCACCGGCACGCTCACCAGCCGGCCGTTCACCCTCGAGCGCCACTTCATCAGCTTCCTCGTGGGCGGCGGCAGCCACAAAGGCCGCACCTGCGTGAACCTGCTCGTGGACGGCGAGGCGGTGCTCTCCGCCACCGGCCGGAACGACAACCGCATGGCCCCGGTGGTCTGGGACGTGCGGCGCTGGGCGGGCAAGACCGCGCGCATCCAGGTCGTGGACGCCGCGAGCGGCGGCTGGGGGAACATCGGCATTGACGACATCGTTCTCACCGACCAGCCGCGCCGCGCGGCCGGGCCGCTGGCGGAAGAAACGGATTTCGGGACGATGGCGCTGGCGCTGCTCGGGCAGGAGTCCGAAGCCGGCAGTCAGAAGTCAGAATCGGACGCCGGGCAGGCGGAGCTGCCCGAAGGGAAGCTGCCGGAAGCGGTGTTCAGCGGGGCGTCGGGCGACCAAACCGCCGCCACGGCGCCGTTCGGCCGCCGGCTCATCAGCTCGGTCTCGCGCCGGTTCGCGCTGGCCCCGGGCGAATCGGCGGAGGTCGTCTTCGTCGTCGCCTGGCATTTCGCGAATCTCCGGATGGACCGTTTGCCGTCGGGCCGGCATTACGGCACGCGGTTCGACTCCGCGCTGGCGGTGGTCGGGCACCTCGCCCGGCGCCTCGGCCCGCTTCGCGAGTTGACGCATCGCTGGCACGACACCTGGTACGATTCCACGCTGCCGTACTGGTTCCTCGACCGCACGTTCCTGAACACCTCGATCCTGGCCACGTCCACCTGCTTCCGTTTCGCCAACGGCCGCTTCTGGGGCTGGGAAGGCGTCGGCTGCTGTCACGGCACCTGCGGCCACGTCTGGCAGTACGCGCAGGCGATGGCGCGGCTCTTCCCCGAACTCGAGCGCGACACCCGCGAGCGCGTGGATTTCGGCCTCGCCCTGCAAGAGAACGGCGCGATCCATTTCCGCGCCGAGTTCAACGACCTTCCCGCCATTGACGCCCAGGCCGGCACGATCCTGCGCGCCTTGCGCGAGCACCAGATGACCCCCGACGACGCCTGGCTGAAGCGCAACTGGCCGGGCATCCGCAAGGCCCTCGAGTGGCTCATCGCCAGGGATGGCGACGGCGACGGCCTCATCGAAGGCAACCAGCACAACACGCTCGACACGGACTGGTTCGGGCCGGTGGCGTGGCTGAGCGGGCTGTACCTGGCGGCCTTGCGCGCCGGCGAGGAGATGGCACGGATCGTCGGTGACGACGCCTTCGCCCGCCGCTGCCGGGAGATTTTCGACCGTGGCGGGCCGAAGCTGGTGGCGGAGTTGTTCGACGGCGAATACTTCATCAACCAGCCCGACCCGCGGCACCTCGACGCGATCAACTCCGGCACTGGCTGCCATATTGACCAGGTGTTCGGCCAGAGTTGGGCCTGGCAGGTCGGACTCGGCCGGGTGTTGCCGGAGAAGGAAACCGTGTCCGCGCTGAAATCGCTCTGGCGCTACAATTTCACGCCCGATGTCGGGCCGTATCGCGAGGCGTACAAAGCCGGCCGCTGGTACGCGATGCCGGGCGAGGGCGGGCTGCTGATGTGCACCTTCCCGCGCCGGGACTGGGACTACGCGCAGGCCAGGGGCAAGGGCCCGGACTGGGCCGCCGGCTACTTCAACGAGTGCATGAACGGCTTCGAGTACCAGGCCGCGTGGCACATGATCGCCGAGGGGCTGGTCATGGAAGGACTCGCCGTCACGCGCATGGTCCACGACCGCTACCACCCAGCGCGGCGCAACCCGTGGAACGAGGTCGAGTGCGGCGACCATTACGCGCGCAGCATGGCCAGCTACGGCGTCTTCCTGGCGGCCTGCGGCTGCGAATACGACGGCCCGCAACGCCGGCTGGGCTTTGCCCCGCGACTGACGCCGGAGAACTTCAAGTGCGCCTTCACGGCGGCGGAAGGCTGGGGAAGCTTTTCGCAGCAGTCGGCAATCTCGAATCTCAAATCCCAAATCGCCGTGCGCTGGGGCGAACTGCGGCTCAAGACGCTCGTGCTGACGCCCGCTGGCGGGCTGACTCCACAGCGCGTGTCCGCGATGCTGGCCGGCCAGCCCGTGCCCGCGACGCTCGCGGTCCGCGGTGACCGGTGTGTGGTTGGCTTTGAGCCGGAAGTCACCGTCGTCGCCGGGCAGACGCTGGAATTGAAGCTCGATTGACGCCGTCCGGCCGGGGCCGGACGCCGCGGAGGTCAGAGCGCCGAGCCGCCGTTGGGGAGCCGGACGCGCAGGAAGTTCATCCGCTTTTCGACCGGCAGCGCCAGCCGGCGGCGGATGAGTTCCACGAGCGCGCGGTCGCTCTCCTTGCGCAAGGCCGCCAGGGCGGCGCGCCGCTTATTGCGGGCGGTTTTTTTCACGCCAGGTGGCCTCCAATACCTCCAGCACCGCCTTGTCCCGGGGACGTCCCGCCGCACGCTTGCTGGCGATGATGTCCGGCAGGCTGGCGACCCACAGCCGGCTTTCTCCCAGAACAATGGCCTCGGCCCGGGATCGCAGGCTGTTGAACGACTTCACGCCGTGAATCGCCGGCACGAAGTCCGCCTGCAGGCCCAGATCGTCGTTGACCACTCGGTAAAGCCCGGAAGCGGGATAGTAAGGACGCAGGATCACTGCCCGCAGCCGGTTGGCGAAGCGTTTGAGCTTCCCCAAATTCACCGGCGTGGCGCGGAACATGAAATCGAAATCCATCGTGGTGACGGGGGCGCCTTGAATCGCCGCCGCGGCGTTGCCGATCAGCACCGCCTCCAACCGGACTTCGGCCAGGGCGGCGACGATTGACTTCAGCAAGGGCGAGGCATTCACGTCCGTTCTCCGGCGAGCTTAGTCAGGCGTCCTGCTCGGCGCAAGGGACGCCGCCCGCCCAAGCCAGCCGTGTCAGCGAGCCGGATCAGTCATCCCAGCCGGAAACGGCTCGTGGGATCGTATCCCTAGCCGGAGCAGAGCGGCCGGGCGGCGGGTTGGACCCGCGCCATTTCGAGCGGCCGAGTTCCGCGAATATTCGCCATCGCGGGACCGGAGCAGTCAGGTTAGGTTGCCGGGCAACCGACCATGAAGACTCCCGTCAACCGATGGCACGTGCCCCTCGCGCTTTGTGTCTGCCTCCTTTCTTCCGCCAAGTCCGCCGAACTTTACCAGGCGCCCGCCCCCGGCACCTACACCCGCTGGATCAGCCCGGAAACCCCCACCGGCGTGAAAGGCACCGGCGGGCAGTTGAACCGCGGCGCCAAGGGCATGGCCTTCATCGTGGTCCAGCCCGGCGAAACCGCCGTGCTTGCGGACATCCCGGGCGCCGGGATCATCCACCGCCTGTGGCTCAGCGGCACCATCCCGCGCAACGAGGAGCAGCGTCGTCTCGTCCGCCTGGAAATGTACTGGGACGGCGCGCGGCGGCCCGCCGTGGCCGCGCCCATCGGCGATTTCTTCGGCGTCGGGCTCGGCCTGTTGGTGCCGTTCGAGAGCGCCTGGTTCGCCAGCCCGGAGGCCCGGTCCTACAACATCACCCTCCCCATGCCGTTCCGGAAGGGCGCGAAGGTGCTGCTTGTGAACGAATCCAGGGCGCACGCGCTGGTCTGGTACGACCTCAACTACACCGCGGTGAAGAAGCATGCGCGCGACGCGCTGTATTTCCACGCCGCCTGGCGGCGCGAGTTGAAGACGCAACTCGGCCGGGACTTCGAGATCCTGCCGCGGGTGCGCGGCAGGGGCCGCTACCTCGGCGCGAACATCGGCGTGATCGGCAGCCCGGAGTATCGCGGCACCTGGTTCGGCGAGGGCGAAGTGAAGGTCTATCTCGACGGCGACCAGCAATGGCCCACGCTCGTCGGCACGGGCACGGAGGACTACATCGGCTCCGGCTGGGGCCAGGGCGAATATCGCGGTCGCATCCACGGCTCGCTGGTGTCGGACAGCGCCAATGACCTCTACGCCTTCTACCGCTTCCATCTCGACGACCCGGTTTACTTCCATCAGGACTGTCGCGTGACCCTCCAGCAGATCGGCAACACCAGTACGCAGCGCGTGCGCGAGCTGCTGGCGAAAGGCGTGGAACTGCAGCCCGTCTGGGTGCTCAACACGCGCGGCCAGGACGTGCTGAACCTCACCGGCGCGCCGCCGGCCATTCATCGCCTGCTGGACCGCGCCGACCTGCCGCCGTTCGACGACCCCCGGCATCCGCAAGGCGGGTGCAACTTCTATCGCCGCGACGACGTCTCGGCCACGGTCTATTTCTACCTCGACCGGCCGGAGAACGACCTGCCGCCGCTGGCGCCCGCCGAAGTCCGCGTGAAGGACCTGCGCGAAAAGGTGTGGAGCAAGGTGGGGCGGAAATCGGCGGACTGACCCTGGCGGATCAACTGGTTCGGGGCGCAGCTCACTTTCGTGCCGGCCACGGGCGGGCCGAGTGGTCCAGGTGACCTTGCCTGGGACCTTGCCACAGGCGACCCGCCCACGGGGACTGCGGTCTGACGATCCCAGTCCCGAAAGGCGGGGCTCGACGGAGTCTCGCCCCACCACGTGAAGGCCGGAGCGGCAGACAGAGTGAGATGCGCCTGGAAACGTCGGCGATGCCGCCCGAGCAGTGGAAGCTCTGAAATCTGGAGGGGTGGTGGTGGGAGAAGGATTCGAACCTTCGTAGGGCGTTAGCCCGACAGATTTACAGTCTGTTCCGATTGACCGCTCCGGCATCCCACCTCCGGTTCCGACCGCGCCATCCCCCCCGGCGGCCCCGCCGCTGGATTGAATGCTGGCGAAAGCTCCCAACGTACGTTCCGCCTTGGTCTGCGCAGTCAGCGAGGCGAAGTATGCGGCCGGCGAAGGGCGAGGCAAGCGCATTTCAGGCCATGATGGCCGCCGCCACTTCGCGGGCCTTGGGTTCGCCGAAAAGCCGGCGGACCAGCGCCAGGCCGAAGTCCAGCGCCGTGCCCGCGCCGCGCGAGGTGATGACGGGTCCGTCCTCGACCACCCGTTCGCCGGCCAGCGCCAGCGGCAGTTCCTCGTGGACCGAGAAATGCGCCGTGTACCGCCGTCCGGCCAGCAGGCCCGCATCAGCCAGCACGGTGGGCGCGGCGCAGATCGCCGCCACGGGTTTGCCCGCGCCGAGGTGCGCCTGCGCCAGCTTTGCGGCCCGGCCGTCCGCCCGCACCGCCTTCACACCCGGTCCGCCGGGCAGCAGCAGCAGGTTGAAGTTCTCGCCGGCCGCCTCCGCCAGCGCCGCGTCCGCCTGCACGGTCACCCCGCAGCGGCCGGTCACCAGCCGGTCGCCGTCGAGCGAGGCGAGCACCACCTCGGCGCCGGCGCGGCGCAGCAGGTCCACCGGCGCGAGCGTTTCAATTTCCTCGAAACCCGGAAACAGGAGGCAAAGGACGCGTGGTTTCATGCCGGGACAGTAAGCCGCCGGCCGCGCCGGGCAAGGCGCGCGAGCGTCACTCCGGCTCCAAGTTCGCCCGGGCTTCCACGGCCCGCAGCATCTGTTCCCAGTATGACCGGAGGAACGGCGGGTCCTTGAGGCTGTCCAGCGCGTAGCTGCGGTCCGCGCGGGCGAGGTCCAGCACGGCGGTGATCATCTCCTCCTGGTACCAGCCCGCCTCGGCCAGCGGCAGGCCGTTGGGCTCGCGGATGAACGACTGACCGCTGGACGACTGCAGGCCGTCCGGCGACTGCCCCACGGTGTTCGCCACACAATGGAACATGCGGCTGTTCGGCCCGGCGGACTGCTGTGCGCGGCCGGAGGTGCGCTTCCAGACCACCGCCTCCACCTCGTCCGAGCTGCACGACGGCTGGAAGAAAATCTGCGCGCCGAGCATCGCCGGCAGGCGGTACAGCTCCGGATGCCGGCCGTCGCGACAGATCGCCAGCGTGCAGCGGATGCCGTCAATCTCGAACAGCGCGAGCTTGTCGCCGCCGCGGCAGTACTTCTGCTCGTCGCGCCCGGCCATGTGGACCTTGGCGTACTCGTACACGATTTCGCCCCGCGGCGAGATGACGTGCGCGAGATTCAGGTGGCGGTCGGCGGTCTTGCGCAGTGTGCCGGCGATCACCCAGAGCCCGGCGTCCGCGGCGGCCTGGCAGGTGCGGTCCAGCGCGGCCTGGACGTCGCGCGGGTCCAGCCGGATCACGTCCGGGAAGTAGTAGCCGGTGAGGCTGGTTTCGGGGAACACCACCACGCGGCTGCCCTCGGCGGCGGCCTGCTGGATGTAATGCAGGGTGCGTTCGAGATTGCGGGCCAGCGGCCGGGCCCAGTGGAGCTGGACACAGGAAACCTGGAGCGTTTGCGGCGCAGTCATGCGCGCGAGCATGAAACAGCCGGCGCGGCGTGGGAACCCGAAAAAACCGGCGGTGCGGGGTGGTCTGGTCCTGGCGCTTCGCACCTGCCCATTCCGCCGAATTCCGGCCCATGAACCAGTCACCAGTAACCAGTAACCGGTAACCAGTCACAACGAACTACGAACCTCCCTTACCCCGTCCGCTCCGCCAGGTGACATGCCACCTGGTGTCCGGGGGCAAGCTCGCGCAACACCGGCCGCTCCACCCGGCACCGCGCCTCGGCCAGCGGGCAGCGCGGATGAAACGCGCACCCGGCCGGCGGCGCCAGCGGCGACGGCGCCTCGCCGGGCGCCATCCGCCGGACCTGGCGCGTGGCCGGGTCCAGCACCGGCGCGGCGGCGATCAGGGCCTGCGTGTACGGATGCCACGGCGCGCGCGGCAACGTCCGCGCCGGCGCGGCCTCCACCACCCGGCCCAGGTACATCACCAGCACGCGCTGGCTGATGTGCCCGACCACGGCGAGGTCGTGCGCGATGAACAGGTACGCCAGCCCGCGCCGCGCTTGCAGGTCTTGCAGCAGGTTCACGATCTGCGCCTGCACCGAGACGTCCAGCGCCGACACCGGTTCGTCGCAGACGATGAGCCGGGGCTCGACCGCCAGCGCGCGGGCGATGCCGATCCGCTGGCGCTGGCCGCCGCTGAATTCGTGCGGGTAACGGTCCGCGTGGCGCGGCTCCAAGCCCACGTCGCGCAGCAGCGCGGCGATCCGTTCGGCCCGCGCCTGCGGCGTCGGCGCCAGGCGATGAATGTCCAGCGCCTCGCCGATGCTTTGCCCCACGGTGCACCGGGGGTCCAACGAACCCGCCGGGTCTTGAAAAATCATCTGGAAATGCCGGCGCCAGGCTCGCAGCGCCGCGCCCTCCAAACGTGTGATGTCCCGTCCGGCAAACCGGATCGTGCCTGCGGCCGGTCGCACCAGCCGCACCACCGCCCGGCCCAGCGAGGACTTGCCGCAGCCGCTTTCGCCCACCAGCCCCACCGTTTCGCCGGCCGCGACCGTCAGGCTCACCTCCTCGACCGCCCGTACCCAGGCGCGCGGCCGGCCCCAGAGCGGTTGGCGCGCCGGGTAGCGCACGCTGAGGTTTTCGACTTCGAGCAACGCGGGCGTTGAACTCGCGGTCCGCGAACCAACACCGGCCGGCGCCACGTCTTCCCTGGCCGGCCGCGTCATGGCGAAGACGCCGCGCCCCGGCCGGCGATGACCGTCATCGCGCTGGCCGCCGCGTCCCGCTCCGCGCCCGAGGCGGTTTCCGCCAGCCGCCGGAGCGCCGGCAGGGCGTTGGTGACCGCGTCGGTCCAACTGGCGGCCTCGGCGAGCGCCTGCGCGGCGGCGGTGCGCACCGCGGGATCGGCGTCGCGCAGCGCGTCGGCCAAGGCCGCCACGCTGGTGCGCGCCCAGACCGCCTGCCCGCCCAGCACGCGGGCGGCGCCGGCCCGCACGCGCGCGTCCGGATTTTGCAACAGCGCCGCCACGGCCCGCACGGCGGCGTATTCGCTGGCGATCATGCTGCGCAGCGCCGTCACGACCCGCTCGACCCGCGCCGCGTTGGTGTCCGCCAGCCGCGCGCCCAACGGCCCGATGGCCGCCTCGCCCAGCCGGGCCAGCGTGGGCGAGAGTTGCTCGCGGCGATGGTGCGCGGTGTCCAGAAACACCTCGACCAACTGCGGCGCGACGTTCGAGAGCGTCGGACCGGCCCGGCTCAAGGCGTGGTTGACCACTTGGAACGTGTACTCGTTGGTCGTGTGCAACGCGCGGACCAGTTCCGGCCTGGCCGGCGGGCCGATCCGGTGCAGCGCCTCGGCGGCGGCGGCGGCCGCGCGGGGTTCCGGATCCTCGAGCGCCCGCGCCAGCAGCGGGAGCGCGGGCGTGGCCACCGGCCCCAGCACCGCCAGCGCCTGCGCCGCGTGCCAGCGGCGTTCGCGCGCGTCGCGCGAGCGCGTGCCTTGCATGGCCAGCACCCAGAGCCGGCGCGGCAGGCGGTTCTCGGCGGCGGCGGCCAGCCTGCCCAGCGCGGAATCACGCGCGCGCAGGTGCATTTCGAGCGCGGGCAGGGCGTTGGTACCCAGCGCAAGCACGGCTTGGCGGGCAGCCTGCACTTGCGCGGGATCGGCCGATCCCAGGTCGCGCATCCACGCGGAGAGCCGCCGGCCCTGGTACTCGGGATCGGCCGGCCAGGCCATGCGGTCCAGCACCACCAGCGCCGCCAGCGCGAGCAGGATCAGGCCGGGGATGAGCCAGAGCCACCGCAACCAGCGGAAACGCGCCGGCGGCTGCCGCGGATACGGGTCTTCCCAGGCGGCGTCGCTGACGGGCGGAGGCACGATTTGCATGGGGCCGGTCGGACTCGGTTTCGAGGAAGTCTAGTCGCGTGGCGGCGAAACGCGAATCCGCTCCAGGGCGAGTCGCGCGGCCGAGCGCACGTGACCCACGATCACGTCCTGGGTGGTTTCGAGATTGGCCAGCCGGGTCAGTTCGGGCACCGCGTCCCGCGCCACCGGACCGAGCGCGCGCAAGGCGTCGGCCGCGGCCATCTGTTCCTCCGGGTCTTCCGCGCCCAGCATCCGGATCAAGCCGGGCACGGCCGGGGCCGCGGCATCGCCCAATCCGGCCAGCGCGACGGTGGCGTTCACCCGCACATCCGACGAGGTGTGGTCGAGCAGCTTGACCAGACCCGGCACGGCGGCCGGGCCCATCTGGCGCAACGCCAGCGCCGCAAAATTGGGTGTGCGGGAAGGCCGGTGCGTGGGCGCGGTCTCCAGCAGGGTGAGCAGTGCCGGGATGGCTTCCGCCGCGTCGGCGCCCATTTCGCCCAGGGTCTGCGCGGCTTCCCATTGCACGTCCGGCTCGCGCAAAAACCGGATCAGGACCGGCACCACCTCGCGGGCCGGCGGGCGCACCGCGCGCAGGGCCCGGGCCGCGTGATAGCGGAGCGCGACCGACTGCGATTCCAGCAACGGCGCGATCGGATCGGCGCAGTTCGCGCCGGCCGGGCCGAAGGCGCGCAAGGCGACGAGGACTTCCACGGCGACGTTTTCCGCCGCGGCAGGGAGCTGGGCGGCGAGGGCGGCGGCCATTTCGGGGCGCGTCCGAGCAAGCACCGCCAGGGCGCGGATGGCGCCGATCTGCGTCTTGAATTCCGGGCTGTGCAGCGCCGCGGTCAACGCCGGGAGGAATTGATCCGCCGCGGGCAGGAACGCCTCGCTGCTCAAAGCGTAAGACGCGAAGTAGCTGAGGTTCGGATCCGGGCTGCTCACGGCCGCGCTGAGATGGGGCGCGCCGGCGGGCCCGATCGCCTGCAACGCCCGGCTGGCGGCGGAGAGGTGGCTCGAGTACGTCCCCAAAAGCAGCAAGGCCGGCGCGGCGTTGCTGGCGGCCGGACCCAGACCCGCCAGGCGCTCGATGGCGACGCTGGTGACCCGGCGGGAAAGGTCATCGTCCGGTTCGAGACCCAGCACGTTGACGCGCACCAAGCGCCAGATGCGCTGGAACTTTGATTTCCGCGCCTCCAGGGCGCGGATCAACTCCGGCACGGCTTCCGGGCCGACTTGTCTCAGTATGGCCTCGGCGCGGAGCCGGTCCTGGTGGTTTTCGCTGGCCGCCAGCAACAGCCAGTGCCGCAGCGGCCGGCCGTCGTAGCGCGGCCCGGCGGGCGCCGCGAACTGGAGCGCGAGCGCAGCCAGCAGCGCGCCGCCGGCGGCCGCCAGCCACCCGCGCCGGCGATGGGCGCGGAGGCGTTGGCCGGGTTCTTGGGTGACCGCGGCGTGGACGGCGGCGGTTTCACGGTGCAAGTCCATCACACGCGGCAAGGATAGCCGAATTGCGCGCCATCCGGTAGGGCGGGGTTTCAACGAAGGGCGCCTGGCAACCCACAGCCGGCCCGCGCGCAGCGTATTGGAGTGCGGCGGTTCACCGCGCTGGAGGTGGGTCGCCCTTCGCAGAGCGGCGACGTGATCCGGCGTCTCAGCGAGACGCCGGCCACCCCGGACTTTGAGCCGGAGGTCGGCTGGAAACCGGCCGCCGCGGCCTGTCAGCCCCCGACTCACCTCACGCCGCCCGCCGCGCGTCGGCCCGCTTGGTCCAGGCGTTGTAGGCCAGCATCAGGACGAACGACACCCCGCCCACGCCGGCGAAGGCGTACCAGAGATAATGCGCCCGGGCATAGGCCGCCGGCATCGGCGCCTGACCGTTCAGCCAGGCGGCATGCTGGGCCTGCACCGCCGCCGGCAGCGTGCCGGGGTCGGGGCAGAACGCCTTGAGCAGGTAGCCCGCGAAGATGAACCCGAACAGCCAAGCGAAGAAGGTGTTCAGGTGCGCGAACCCCAGGTACAGCCCCTCGCGGCCGGGCGGCGCCTGGCGCGAGGCGTACTCGAGGTATTTCGGCGACAGGAAACACTCGGCGAAGCCCGTGATCGCGATGCCCACCACCATCATGGCCGTGATGGGATGTACCTCCAGACCGCCGAGCTTGAGCGGCCCGTGGAACAGATGCGACGCCGCCATGACCAGCGAGGACAGCGGCACCAGCGCCATGGCCACGGCGATGGAGAGCGCGGGCGGCCAGCGGCGCACAAGCTGCGTCACCGCCAGCACGCAGGTCACCACCACGAGCGGGTTCACGTTTGCGTACCATTCCGGCTTGAACCGCTCGCCCGCCATGCGGATCACGTAGTCCGGCATCGAGGCGTACAACTGTCCCTGGATGGCCCAGAAGCCGGCGGTGATGAGGATCAGCGCGAAGAAGCGGAAGTTCCGCAGCACGGTCAACATGCCGGCGAGCGCCTCGCGGAGGTTGCGCGGCCGGGCGGAGCCGTCCTCGGCCGGCCGGAAAAAGGCCGCCGTGACCAACAAGGCCAGCAGCGCCGTTCCAGCCGAAAACCACGGCACGTGCTGGACGCCCAGTTCGATGCGGATGGGCGCCACCACGGTTTTGCCGCTGAACGAGCCGATGTTCACCATCATGTAGAAGATCGAAAAGGCGCGGGCGCGGTTCGCGTCGCTCGAACACCGCGCGGCCGTGCCGGTGATGACCGGCTTCACGAACGACCCGCCCAGCACAATCAGGAACAGCGCCAGCAGCACCGGCCCCAGCGTGTGAAACAGCCCCAGCCCGCCGTAGCCGAGCGTGAGCAGGCCGAACGCGAGCAGCAGCGAGTTCCGGAAACCCAGGCGGTCCGCCGCCGCGCCGCTGAAGAACGGAAAGAGGTAGATCAGCGCGCCGAAAAGCCCGGCCACCACGCCGGCTTCCACGTCGTCCAGACCCACCACCCGGATCAGGTACGTGCGCGCGGCGATGAACGTGCCGTAGTAGGCCGCGCGCTCAAGGAGTTCGGTGGCGTTCGCGATCCAGAACGTCGCGGGGAACCGCCACGAGGGCGCGCCGCCGGCCGGTGGTGCCGGCGCGCTCATGCCGAGTAATCAAGGTACACCGTCTTGAGGTGGCTGTAGAATTCGACCGCGCCCGCGCCCTGCTCGCGGAAGGTGTCCGTGCTCGACTTCTTCACGCCGCCGAACGGCGCCTGCAAGGCCAGCCCGGTGCTGATCTGGTTGATCTTCACCACACCCGCCTCGAGGCGTTCGGCCGCCAGCATCGCCCGCTTGAAATCGCGCGTGACGACCGAGGCGGACAGGCCCACGTCCACACCGTTGGCCACGGCGAGGGCTTCCTCGAAGTCCCCCGCCTCGAGCACGGCGATGACCGGACCAAACACCTCCTCGCGCGCCAGGCGCATCGCCGGCGTGACGCCGCCGAAGACCGTCGGCTCGATGAACCAGCCGGGGGCGAACACGCCGTCGGTCAGCCGCCGCCCGCCGCACAGCAGCTTCGCGCCTTCGCCGCGGGCAATGTCCACGTACTCGAGGTCGGTCCGCAACTGCGCCTCGTTCACCGCCGGGCCCATCTTGACGCCGGCGGCCAGGCCGGGACCGACCTTCAGCGCCCTGGCGCGCGCCACCAGCTTTTCAGCAAACGCCGCCGCCACGCTCCGCTCCACGATGACCCGGCTGGTCGCGGTGCAGGCCTGGCCAGTCAAGCCGAACCCGGCGCGCGCGACCAGGCTCACGGCGAGGTCGAGGTCCGCGTCGGCGAGGACCAGCGTCGGATTCTTGCCGCCCATTTCCATCTGCGAGCGCGCCATGCGCCGGGCGAGTTGCTCGTGCACCTGCTGGCCGACCGCGTGCGAGCCGGTGAACGACAGCGCGGCCACCGCCGGATTCGTCGCCAGCTCATTGCCGACCTCGCGGCCGGCGCCCACGACCACATTGAGCACGCCGGGGGGCAGGCCGGCCTCGGTCAGGGCTTTCGCCAGCTCGAGGGTCATGGCGGGCGCGGGCGTGGCGGGCTTGATGACCACGGCGTTTCCCGCGACCAGCGCGGGCGCCATCTTCCAGGCCGGGATGGCGATGGGAAAATTCCACGGCGTGATCAACGCCACCACGCCCAGCGGCTCGCGCCGGGTGTACAGGAGGTTGCCGGGCAGGTCGTGCGGGATCGTCTGCCCGCCCAGCGTGTAACTCAGCCCGCCGAAGAAGCGGAAGATGTCCACGGCGCGCTGCACCTCGCCGGCGGCCTCGGCCAGCGTCTTGCCTTCCTCGCGGGTGAGCAACTCGGCCAGCGCCGCCTTGCGCGATTCGAGGATTTGCGAGGCCTTGCTGAGCACCCGGCCGCGGGCGACGGCGGTTTGCGCGGCCCAGGCGGGAAAGGCGGCCTGGGCGGCGGCGATCGCCTGCCGGGCATCGGCGGCACTTGCCAGCGTGTATTCGGCGACGACCTCGCGGGTGTCGGCCGGGTTGCGGGTCTGGAGTTTCGGTCCGGCGGCGCGGGCCAGCCACTCGCCGGCTATGAAGTTGGAATAAGTCTGCATCGCTGTGTGCTGCCGGCCAGGCTACCGGGCGGCCCGGCCGGCCGCAGGCAAAATCTCCGGGATTGACAGCCCGCAGTTCTTGTACAAGTTGCGGTGTAACCAATCACCATGACCTGAACGCATGAAGGCATCAGCAACCCATCCGCCCCGACCGGCGCGCGCCGGAGGTTTCACCCTGATCGAACTGCTGGTGGTCATTGCCATCATCGCCATCCTGGCCGGCATGTTGTTGCCGGCCTTGTCTAAGGCGAAAACCAAGGCCACCGGCTCCGCCTGCCTGAGCAACCACAAGCAGCTCGGCCTCGCTTGGGTGATGTACGCCGACGACAACCGCGACACCATCCTGTACACGCGCGAGACCGGCCTCCCGGACCTGTACGCCGGCGGCTTCTGGGTGGGTCCCACGCCGGGCCCGAACTTTCCGCAGAATATCAGCATCGCGGAGGCGCAGAAACGCGTCGAGGAAGGCATCCGGCGCTCGCCGCTGGCCAAGTATTGCGAAAGCCCCGGCGCTTACCATTGCCCGGGCGACCTGCGCACCAAGCGGCTCAAGCCCGGCCGCGGCTGGGCCTACGACAGCTACTCGAAATCCGACGGCATGAACGGCGGCATGTGGACCGGCGTGGACCCGTTCAAGAAGCTGGCCAGCATCCCCGAGCCCACGATGTCGCTGGTGTTCCTCGAGGAGGCCGACCCGCGCGACTACAACAACGGCACGTGGGTGCTCGATGTGAGCCCGCCGGGCTGGGTGGACCCGTTTGCGGTGTTCCACGGCGACGTGAGCACGCTGGCCTTTGCCGACGGCCACGCCGAGGCGCACAAGTGGCTGGAGGCCACCACCATCAAGGCCGCGCGCGATTCCGCCAACGGCATCTCGAGCTTTTACTGGCAGGGCGGCAACGTGAAGAACCGCGACTTCCGCTGGATTTACGAGCGGTTCAAGCACGCCAGGTGGAAGCCGCTGCAATAGCCGCGGGACGCGGGCGGCGGCGGGTTTCGGCGGTTGGCTGGCGGCACCTGGGCGCAAGGCGCCGGTGTTCTTTTCGGCTGCATCCGGACAAACCCATGCAAACGACCTTATTCGATTCCCGCCGGCCCGCCGGCCCCGGCGGTTTCACCCTCATCGAGCTGCTGGTGGTCATCGCTATCATCGCCATCCTGGCCGGGATGCTGCTGCCCGCCCTGTCCAAGGCCAAGGCGAAGGCGCAGGGCATCATGTGCATGAACAACGGCCGGCAGATGTCCCTGGCCTGGCGGTTTTACGTGGACGAGAACCAGGACAAGTTCCCCGCGTCGTACGCCCCCGGCTCGCCTATCGAATGGGTCCACGGCTCGCTGGACTTCGACGGCAACAACCGCAGCAACTGGGACATCACGCGCGACCTCACCAACAGCCTGCTGTGGACGCATTGCGGCCAGACGCCGGCTGTCTGGAAGTGCCCCGCCGACAAGAGCACGGTGACCTACCGGGGCACCACTTACCCGCGCGTGCGCAGCCTGGCCATGAACGCGTGGTTCAACTCGACCGACGTGGAGGGCTTCGGCCCGGGCTTCCGGATTTACTACAAGATGAGCGACCTGACCGACCCCGGCCCCACCATGACCTGGCTTTTCATGGACGAGCGCGAGGACAGTATCAACGACGGCGAGATGGTGGTGGGCATGTCGGGCTATCCCAACCAGCCCAACCTCTGGCGCATCGTGGACTACCCGGCCAGCTACCACGGCCGCGCCGGCGGCCTGTCCTTTGCCGACGGCCACTCCGAGATCAAACGCTGGCTCGACCCGCGGACCATGCCCGTGCTCCGCCCCCGCCAGCCGCTGGGCTTGAACATCCTTTCCCCCGGCAACCCGGACATGCTCTGGCTGATGGACCGGTCCACGCGGAGGAAATGAAGCGTCCGGACGCGGGCGGCGCGCCGGACGGCGCGTGAAGGGCCTTCTCGCTTCAGGCGCTTCCGCGCGCCGGGGTGCGCTGCTAACTTGACCCGGTGAACCGCATCCGCCTGCTGCCCGAACAGGTCGCCAACCAGATCGCCGCCGGCGAGGTGGTCGAGCGCCCGGCCAGCGTGGTGAAGGAGCTGGTGGAAAACGCCCTCGACGCCGCCGCCCGGCGCATCACCGTCGAAATCCAGGCCGGCGGCCGCAGCCTGATCCGCGTGACCGACGACGGCCTCGGCATGAGCCGCGACGACGCGCTGCTCTGCCTGGAGCGCCACGCCACGAGCAAGATTCAGCGCGCGGAGGACCTGACGGCGATCGCGACGCTGGGCTTCCGCGGCGAGGCGCTGCCCAGCATCGCCAGCGTGAGCCGGTTCACCCTCACCACGCGCGAGCGCGACGGCGACGCGGTGGAGGCCACGCAGGTGAGCATTGCCGGCGGCAAGATCCTGGACGTGCGCGCCGCGAGCGGTCCGCCGGGCACCAGCGTGGAGGTGCGGCAACTGTTCTTCAACCTGCCGGCGCGGCGGAAGTTTCTGCGCAGCGAGGAAACCGAGCGGGCGCACATCCAGCATTACCTGCTGCTGGCGGCGCTGGCCTTTCCCGAGGTGGGCTTCACCTTCACGCACGACGGCCGCCTGATCTGGCAGCTCCCACCGCTGCCGGCCGGCCAGGACGCGACCTCGCGCCTCGCCGCCTTGCGCGAGCGCCTGCGCGCGTTGTACGGCGCGGAGTTGAACCTCCTGCCGGTGGATTTCACGGCCAGCCTGGCGGCGGTGACGGCGCCGGATGAGGAGGAAGTTCCCGAATCGCTGGAGTTGCGCGAGCCTTCGGCCTTCGACCTTCGACCTTCGCCCCTCCGCCTGTGGGGCTTCCTCGGCGCGCCCGGCGTGTCCCGTGCCACGCGCGAGGACCAGCACCTGTTTGTGAACCGCCGGCCGGTCGAGAACCGCGGGCTGAACTTCGCACTGCTCGAGGGCTACCACACCGCGCTGATGAAAGGCCGCTACCCGGTGTGCTGCCTGTTTCTCGAACTCGATCCCGCGCAGGTGGACGTGAACATCCATCCGGCCAAGCGCGAGGTGAAGTTCCACGCCGAACGCCAGGTGCGCGCGCTGGTCACGCAGGCGGTGCGGCGGACGCTGCTGGCGTTTCATGCCGGGAGTCACAAACCGGAAGCCAGAAGTCAGGAGTTGGAAGTCCGGAGTCAGAAGTCAGAAGCCAGAAGTCAGTTGCCGGCGGCCGGCGGTCGGACGCCGGGCGAGGCGGGGTCGGAAACCGCGCCGCCCGCCGCCGCGGTCACGCCGGAGCCGTCGCCCTTGGAGAACTTTCTGATCCCGCCCGCGCGCCCCGCGCCGCCTGGCGAAGGACGTCGCATGCAACTCCCGGAAGCCTGGGCGAGCGCCCGACAGGCGCCCGGCGAACGCGACTTGCCGCCGCCACCGCCAGCATCCCCGCCCGCCCTAGCACCCCACACCCCGCACCCCGCGCCCAGCACCCCAGATCCGGCATCCGCTGTTCCGCCGGCCGCACCCGGCGCCCCGAGCCCCGTACCTCTTCTCCAGGTTCCGCTCCGGCTGGTGGGCGTGATCGGCCGGCTGTACGTGGTGCTCGAGAGCGACCGCGGGCTGGTGCTGCTGGACCAGCACGCCGCGCACGAGCGGGTGCTCTTCGAGCAGATGCTGGCCCGGCTGGAACAAGGCCCGGCGCCGTGCCAGCGGCTGTTGCTGCCCGAAACCATCGAGGTGTCCGCCCGTGACGCGGCCTGGCTGCGGGGCCTGCTGCCGGTGCTGACGCACCTGGGAGTGAGCTTGCGCGAATTCGGCGAGCGCACGTTCCTGCTGGACGGCCTGCCGCCGTTCGTCCGGGCGGCGCAGCCGCGCCAGTTCGTGCTCGAACTGGTGGACGGCCTGCGGGCGGCGGGGTCGGAGGTGAACCCGCTGCGGCTGGGCGAGGAGATGGTGGCCAAGACCGTCTGCCGGCACGCGGTCAAGGCCAACGACCCGCTGCAAGGCCGCGAACTGGAGAACCTGGTGGAAGACCTTCGCCGCTGCGCCATGCCTTACACCTGCCCGCACGGCCGGCCGACGATCATCGAGTTGAGCTTTCGGGAGCTGGAAAAGAAGTTTGGGCGAAGTGTCTGAGCAGTTTGCGGCTTTCAAGATGCGACAGCTCACAAGACGCCGGCACTGCGATTTTTTCTCTTGTGATGCTGCAGTTACTTGTTGCGGAGCGGGACCGAAGTCGCTCCGTCGGCAGGGCAGTAGGTGTGGGTCTTACGTGTATTGCAATGGGCGGCGCAAGTGGAGGAGTGTTCAAACCATCCACGGCCGGTTTGCCGGTGTTCGAGCAGGTCGTCCCGCAACCAAGTCAGCAGATCCCTCGCGCTGACCCAGATGATCAACACGGCCAGGATGGCGCCTACTGCCGCCACGCCCGGCTCGCCCAGAACCAGAAACGGCCCCGTGAAGAAGAGCAGGATCGCTCCCAAGGCGCCCGAAGCCAGCGTCCACCGATGCGCCAGGCGCTTGGGGAACCACCGAAGCCACGCGATCTGTGCGCGCAAGGACAGCCGTGCCACCGCCATCACGCCCAACGAGAGCGCCACCAACGCGCAGGCAAATAGCAAGCTGTTCATGGCCCGCTAAAACGCGTGGCCGTGGGAGCACTGGTGCGGCGTTCCCGGATGGGGTGCCGGCAGTGTGCAGGTGCCGTTGCAACCGGTGGGTTCAGTGTTCGCTCGCGGACAGTGCTGGTGGTTGGGATTCGTCGGGGGACCCAGGCCGCAGCCGATACCTTGACAGTCGCAGGGCGTACCACAAGGCGGTGGTGGTGGCGGCGGTGGCGGAGAGCCCCAAATGCCAGCCAGGATTCGTGGCCGTCCAAATAGCATGCCCAACATAAAACCAGCCGCGGCACACACCAGCGCGATCCACGGCCACAAACCGGCGGATTGAGTTTCAGGAGTCATATTCGTTGTTCTGGGCTTAGGCTAGTCTACAGCTACCCGGGCCTGCCGCAAACGCACTCTTCCGGAAGCCGGGCCTTTCACGCAATGCCCGCGGCGGAAGCGAATCAAGGTAGATTGCCACGCACAGGTTCCCGCGGCCTGCAATGATTTCCCCGCTTCGCTGCTTTCGCGCGCCGCGCACAACCCCCACGCAAAAAGGCCGCAACCTTGCGGCTGCGGCCGGCCGGATCGCGAAGGGCCCCGCTTATTTCACCACCGGGCGCAGCACGAGGTTGCGGTAATCCACCGCATCGTGATCGCCTTGCAGGTAGATCGGGCCGGGCCGGAACTGGTCCGACCACAGCGCGCCGCCGGTGCAGCCGGCCAGCGGCTGGTTGTCAATGATCTTCACCCCGTTGAGAATCACGGTGGCGTGCCGGTCCACCAGCGTGATGTCGAAGGTCTGCCACTCGCCGACCGGCTTGGCGGCGTTCACCGTGGGGGTGATGCGGCTGTAGATGCCGCCCATGCCGTGCGAGTCCGGCGCGCGGCCGTGCGAGTCCGCCACCTGCACCTCGTAGATGCCGCGGAGGTAGATGCCGCTGTTGCCGCCCTTGGGCACCTTGACCTCGAGCTTGAGGTTGAAGTCCTCGAATTCGCGCTCGGTCCGCAGGTTGCCGTAATGCTTGCTGCTGTCCTTGTCCGGCCGGTTGATGAGCACGCCGTCCTGCACGCTCCAGCCGTTGGCCGCGCCGGACTCGACCAGCCGCCAGCCGGTGAGGTCCCGGCCGTTGAAGAGCGCAATCGGGTCGCCGAACTTGACCTTCGCGAGGTCCGGCCGCGGCGGCAGGTCGGGAATGCGTTTGCCGCTGAACTCGGCGTTATCCAGCCCCTGGCCGTTCTCGCGCGGGTTGAACTGCATGAAGTTGATGGTGTCGCCGTCCACCCGCCCGGCCAGCAGTTCGGTGAACAGTTGCTTGCGGACCACCTTGCCGGTGGCGTCTTTGCGGTTCACCTCGCGGGTGCGGGTCACGTTCAGCGTGCCGTCGGTGAAGAACACGCTCGACACCGGCACCACGCTGCCGCCGCCCCACAGGATCGAGCCGTCGTACCAGCCGTTTTCCTTGCGGATTTCCAGCCAGCCGGCGGCGCCGCCGGGGATGGTCAGGGCCCAGCGGCCCAAGAATTCGTCGTTTTCGGCCGCGTTCAACGCGCCGCCCAGGAGGATCAAGCCCAGCACCGACCCGCGCCACGCACGGGCACCATGCAGATGATTTTGCATGGCGGGGTTATCGGGATAACCCGCCGGCCCGCCAAGCAAAAAGCGGCGGCCAACCAGGAACCTGGCCCGGCCCGGCTTTCACGGGTCTGGCCTCGGCGGGGCGGGACTTGGTCAGACCTGGCTTTTCCAGAATACAGATGCCGGATGCCGGATGCCGGCTTTCGACCTCGAATTGCGGAATGCGGAACGCGCTCGCTTCGCCTCGTTTTTGGCGGAAGACAGTTGGCAAGCCGGGCGGCGGCCGTATGCTTCCGGGCCAACAAACTGGAATTGAATTATGGCAAGAACCGAACGAGCCCACACCCGCGCGCGCGAAGACCTGTCCGAGATGCCCGACTGGCTGAAGGAAAAGGAGTGTCCCCACAAGAAGCAGTACATGGCCGGGAAGCGCATCCTGCCCCGGAACCTCAACGGCCGGGAAAAGCTCGCGTACCTCGTGGACGAGGTGTTCCTCGCCTACAACGCCGCCCGGCTGCGCGAAGGCTGCCAGTTGTTCGCGCAGAAGATGCTCGCGCCGGACGTGACCGTGGGCATGAGCCTCTCCGGCGCGCTCACCCCGGCCGGGCTGGGCTGCTCGTGCATCATCCCGCTCATCAAGGCCGGCTTCGTGGACTGGATCGTCGCAACGGGCGCGAACCTGTACCACGACATGCACTTCGCGCTGAACTACCCGGTCCACGCCGGCAGCTTCAAGTTCGACGACACCGACCTGCGCAACAACGACCTCGTGCGCATCTACGACGTTGTCATCCCGTACTCCGACGGCCTGATGGCCACGGACGAAATTCTCCGCCAGATCCTGGTCCAGCCCGAGTTCCAGAAGGAGATGGGCACGGCGGAGCTGCATTACCTGCTCGGACGCTACTGCGCCGAATGGGAGCGCCAGCACAAGCTCAAGGACGTGTCCGTGCTCGCCGCCGCCTACCGCGCCGGCGTGCCGTGCTACACCAGCTCGCCGGGCGACTCGACCATCGGCATGAACGTCGCCGGCGTGGAGTTGCGCGGCAACAAGCTCCGCATCAATCCCAGCATAGATGTTAACGAAACCACCGCGATCGTCCTCGCCGCCAAGCGCGCCGGGGGCAAAAGCGCCGTGGTGCTCTGGGGCGGTGGCAGCCCGAAGAACTTCATGCTCCAGACCGAGCCGCAGATCCAGGAGGTGCTACGCATCAAGGAATACGGCCAGGACTACTTCTTGCAGGTGACCGACGCCCGGCCCGACACCGGCGGGCTGTCCGGCGCCACGCCCAGCGAGGCGGTGAGCTGGGGCAAGGTGGACCCCGAGCGCCTGCCCGACGCGGTGGTGTGCTACACGGACACCACCATCGCCATGCCGATCCTGACCCATTACGCGCTGGCCGGCCACAAACCGCGCAAGCTCAAGCGCCTCTATGACCAGCGCGCGAAAGTGATGCAGGCGCTCACCCGCGAATACTTCACGCACAACCAGGTGAAGATGCTCGACGGCTCGGAGCCGGTGCTGGATTGACGCGCGGCGATAGACAATTGACGAGGTCCACGCCTCGTTGCCCGCGGGCCGGAAGCACCCCGGCCCATTTGTTTTTCAGCCGGACGCGCTAGGGAAATCCCGGTTTGCAGACCCACGCTGCGATGTCGCGCCGGGGCGGATCATTGCCCCGGCGCGGTTTCCAGGTCTTTCAACATCTGCTCGACCGTTGTCAGCAACGTCGGCACATCGTCACGCATTGTGTCCCAGAGCACGGCGTAATCAATCGCGTCGTAGCCGTGGCTGACGCGGTCACGCATCCCCGCCAGCAGTCTCCACTGCACGGCGGGATACCGCTGGCAGAGTTCCGCAGGCAGACGTTTCGTGGCCTCGCCGAGGACTTCCATCACGCGCTCGAACGCCAGCCGCTTGTGCCAATCGGTCAGGATTTCCGGCAGCTTGTTCTGCGCGCACAACTCCTGTGCCCGCCGCGCGTAGTCGGCGATCTCGCGCAGCGTGACTTTCGGGTCATGCCTGCTCCTCGATCGGCACGGCTTTGCGCAGGACTTCCGCCCGGAAGTCCGGGCTCAACCAGGCTTCGGTGTGGAAATCCACCTTGCGGCCGATGACTTCGGCCAGTTCTTCGCCGTAGCCGAAAAACTTCAGACCTGGACGCACCCCCAGCGCGAACTCCGCCAGCACGTCCACGTTGCAACGCCGGGGGTCGAAATCGTCCTGCAACACCGAGCCAAACAGGGACAACCGGCGGATGCCCCGCGCCCGGCAGAACTCCGCGATCTTTTCGTGGTCAATCCGGATGGGCAGTTCCGCGATGCTCACCACCCAAGTGTCGCCTCCGACGGCGGTTTTCCGCAACTCCCCACGCTTCCACACCACGTAGCCGTCCGGTGGCGGCTTGGGTTGGTCTCCGTATTTGAAGTGTCCGCCCTGCGTTGGCGGCTCACGCCCGGGCCAGCAACTGGCGCAGCACGAACGGCAGGATGCCGCCGTGCCGGTAGTATTCCACCTCGATGGGCGTGTCTATGCGGCAGGTCACTGGCACCCGCTCGACCGCCCCGGTGGTCCGGCGGATCCACAGGGTCAGGTCCTGCTGCGGCTTGAGGTTCGGTCCCAGACCCTGGACCTCGTACAGCTCGGAGCCGTCCAGCTTGAGGGTCTGCGCGCTGGTGCCCTCCTTGAACTGCAGCGGCAGCACGCCCATGCCCACCAGGTTGGAGCGGTGGATGCGCTCGAAGCTCTGCGCCACGACGGCCTTGACGCCCAGCAGCGCCGGGCCCTTGGCCGCCCAGTCGCGCGAGCTGCCGGTGCCGTATTCCTGGCCGGCCAGCACGATCAACGGCGTCCTGCTCTCCGCGTAACGCATGGCGGCGTCGTAGATGGTCATCTTCTCGCCGCCCGGCTGGAAGAGCGTGTAGCCGCCTTCCGCGCCGCCTAGCATGAGGTTTTTGATGCGCACGTTGGCGAAGGTGCCGCGGGTCATCACGCGGTCGTTGCCGCGACGCGAGCCGTAGCTGTTGAAGTCCGCCACCGCCACGTGGTGCTCGAGCAGGTACCGCCCGGCGGGGGAATCCTTCTTGATCGCGCCCGCCGGCGAAATGTGGTCGGTGGTCACGCTGTCGCCGAAGATCGCCAGGCAGCGGGCGCCAGTGATCTCGGTAATCGCGCTGGGCCGGCGGGAGAAGTCGCGGAAGAACGGCGGCTCCTGGATGTACGTGCTCGCGGGGTCCCACTGGTACACGGCGCCGGTCACGGCCGGGATTTCGTTCCACTTGGGATTCTGCGCGGCGAAGTCCCGGTACAGCTCGCGGTAAACCTCGGGCTTGAGCGCGCTGGCGAGCAGGTCGCGGATTTCCCGCAGGGACGGCCAGACATCGCGCAGGAAGACCGGCTGGCCGTCCCGGCCGGTGCCCAGCGGCTCCTCGGCGAGGTTCACGTCCACGCGGCCGGCGAGGGCGAAGGCGACGACCAGCGGCGGCGACATGAGGAAGTTGGCCTTCAGGCTCTGGTGCACACGCGCCTCGAAGTTGCGGTTGCCGGACAGCACGGAGGCGGCCACGAGGTCGTTTTGGATCACCGCCTCCTCGAGGTGCGCCTCCAACGGGCCGGAGTTGCCGATGCACGTGGCGCAGCCGTAGCCGACGAGGTGGAAGCCCAGCCGGTCCAGGTACGGCTGCAGGCCGGTCTTCTGGAGGTAATCCGTGACCACCCGCGAGCCGGGGGCCAGCGAGGTTTTGACCGTGGGGCTCACGGTGAGGCCGCGCTCGACCGCCTTCCGGGCGAGCAGGCCGGCGGCGAGCATGACGGTGGGATTGGAGGTGTTCGTGCAACTCGTGATCGAGGCGATGAGCACCGAGCCATGCCGCAGCTCGCACTTCAACTCCTCCCGCGTCACCATGACGTTGTCCGGCGCGGGATGCTGGTCCCGCATCTCGCTTTCGCTCGGCTCGAGCGCGGCGTGCCGCAGCCCCGCCTGCCATTCGGGATGGAATTCCGTGCGGCGATAGCCGTTCACGGCCACGCGCTTGTCAATCTCCTCCGGCGGCTTGCCGTAGCCGTTTTCGCCGACCGGTTTGGTCAGCAGTTCGAGGAGCCGCGACTTGAGCGCCGGCAGTTCGATGCGATCCTGCGGCCGTTTCGGACCGGCCACGCTGGGCACGATGCTGCCGAGGTCGAGCTCCAGTTCCTGCGAGTAGGCGATCTCACCCTGGCGCGGCATGCCGAACAGGCCCTGGGCGCGATAATACGCCTCGTAGGCCCGGCAATGTTCCTCGCTCCGGCCGGTGGCGCGCAGGTAGTTGACGCACTCCGGGTCAATCGGGAAGAAGCCCATCGTGGCGCCATATTCGGGGGCCATGTTCGCGATGGTCGCCCGGTCCACCACCGGCAGCGCGGCGGCGCCGGGGCCGAAGAACTCGACGAACTTGCCCACCACCTTCGCCTTGCGGAGCATCTGCGTCACGGTGAGCGCCACGTCCGTGGCGGTGACGCCTTCCCGCAACGCGCCGGTCACATGCACGCCCACGACGTCGGGCATGAGGAAGTACACCGGCTGGCCGAGCATGCCGGCCTCGGCTTCGATGCCGCCCACGCCCCAGCCCACGATGCCCAGGCCGTTGATCATGGTGGTGTGCGAGTCGGTGCCCACCAGCGTGTCGGGGTAGTAGAGGGGCAGGGGCGCGGGCGCCCCGCCCGCGGCGGATCCGTCCGCGCTCAGCACGCCTTTCGCCAGATACTCAAGGTTGACCTGGTGGACGATGCCGATGGCGGGCGGCACGACCTTGAAGGTGCGGAACGCCTGCATGCCCCACTTCAAGAACGCGTACCGCTCGCGGTTCCGCATGAACTCCATCTCCAGGTTGTTGCGGAAGGCGTCGGGCGAACCCGCGAAATCCACCTGCACGGAATGGTCCACCACCAGGTCCACCGGCACCAGCGGCTCGACGATTTGCGGGTCCTTGCCCAGCCGGGCCACGGCCGAGCGCATGGCCGCGAGGTCCACCAGCAGCGGCACGCCGGTGAAGTCCTGCAGGACGATGCGCGCCACGAGGAAGGGGATTTCGGCCGTGCGGGGGGCGTTCGGCTGCCACTGCGCCAGCGTCCGCACGTCCTGCTCGGTGATCTTGACGCCGTCGCAGTTGCGCAGCACGGACTCGAGCACCAGGCGCAGCGACACGGGCAGGCGGGACACCGGCCCCACACCCGCCTCCTCCAAGGCCGGCAGGGAGTGGAAATGGCCTTGCTGCCCGTTGCCCAGATCGAAGGCGCGCCGGGCGCCGAATAAATTGTGCGGTTCAGTCATGGCGTTCGATGCGTTCGCGTGAAAGTGAGCGGTCAAAATGGGGATTGACCAAAAGCCTGTCAAGCAACCGCCCGGCGACGGGTGGCCGGCCCCTGGCTCAGAGGCCGGAATGCGCTGCCCCCCGGCGGGAGCCAACTCACCCCTGACTTATGCCTGGAAGCCCGGTCGGCGGGAAGCCGGCGCTCCGGCTTCAACCTGGCGCCCTGTCAGCAACTGAACTGTGCTCTCTTCACGGGGGGCGCAGACTCAGGTCCGCTGACCGGCTGCGGGCGGGGTCGCCCGCACCACCCTGCTTCCCGCCGGCGGTTGCCCGCGCCACCACGGTGCGTGACAGACACCCTTTGACTTGCGCGGGGCTTTTCGCCACTTTCCCGCTCCGCGCAGGGAAGCCGCCGCGTTGCGAGGCCATTTCGCCGGCGGCTCCGCGCCTGTTTGCCATGGGAAAAGCCCTGGTCATCGCCGAAAAACCATCGGTCGCCGCCGACATCGCCCGCGCGCTACGGGTGAAGAAGGTCGGCGACCATTACGAGGACGACCGCTACGTGATCACGTCGGCGGTGGGGCACCTTTTGGAGATTGACGCCCCGGCCGAGTTCCAGGCGCAGCGCGGCAAGTGGACCTTCGCCGCCCTGCCGGTGATTCCGCCCCGCTTCGACCTCGTCCCGCGCGAGAAAAGCGAGGACCGCCTCAAGGCCATCCAGCGCCTGCTCAAGCGCAAGGACGTGACCGAGCTCATCAACGCCTGCGACGCCGGCCGCGAGGGCGAACTCATCTTCCGCTACATCGTCCAGTACACCAGCGCGAAGCAGCCGGTGCGCCGGCTCTGGCTGCAAAGCATGACCCCCGAGGCCATCCGCGAAGGCTTCGAGCGGCTGCGCAGCGACGCCGAGATGCGCGGCCTGGCGGACGCCGCGGTCTGCCGCAGCGAGGCGGACTGGCTGGTGGGCATCAACGGCACGCGCGCGATGACCGCCTTCAACTCGAAGACGGGCGGCTTCGTGAAGACCACCGTGGGTCGCGTGCAGACCCCCACGCTGGCCATCCTGGTCGAGCGCGAGGACCGCATCCGCAAGTTTGTGCCGCGCGATTACTGGGAGCTGCACGCGACCTTCGGCTGCGAGGCGGGCACGTATCCGGGCCGCTGGTTCGACGAGAAGTTCAAGCGCGACACCGCCAAGGACGCCGACACGGACCTCCGGCCCGAGCGCATCTGGGACAAGGCCGCCGCGGAGGCCATCCGCGCGAAGTGCCTCGGCAAGCCCGGTGTCGTCACCGAGGAAAGCAAGCCCACGACCCAGTTGCCGCCGCTGCTGTTCGACCTCACCAGCCTGCAACGCGAGGCCAACGCGCGGTTCGGCTTCAGCGCGAAGACCACCCTGGCGGTGGCGCAGGCGCTGTACGAAAAGCACAAGGTGCTCACCTACCCGCGCACCGATTCGCGGCACCTGCCGGAGGATTACCCGGCCACGGTGCGCAAGACGCTCGAGGCGCTGCGCGGCCCGGCTTACGAGCCGCACGCGGCGCGCATCCTCGAGGCCGGCTGGGTGCGGCCGAACAAGCGCATTTTCAACAACGAAAAGGTCAGCGACCACTTCGCGATCATCCCCACCACCGAACCGCCGCGGCACCTCGCCGAGTTCGAGCAGAAGCTGTACGATTTCGTGGTGAAGCGCTTCCTCGCCGTGTTCTTCCCGGCGGCGGAGTTCCTGGTCACCACCCGCATCACTCGCGTCGTGGGCGAGCCGTTCAAATCCGAGGGCAAGGTGATGATCAACCCCGGCTGGATGGTCGTCTATGGCCGCGAGGCGCAGGATCCCGATTCACCGTCGCTCACGCCGGTCCGGGCGGGCGAGCCGGTCCACACCCGGGACATCGAGGTCAAGGCGCAGCAGACCAAGCCGCCGCCGCGCTACACCGAGGCCACGCTGCTCAGCGCCATGGAAGGCGCGGGCAAGCTGGTCGAGGACGACGACCTGCGCGAGGCGATGGCCGAGAAGGGCCTGGGCACGCCGGCCACGCGCGCGGCGATCATCGAGGGCCTCATCGCCGAGCATTATCTGGCGCGCCACGGCAAGGAGCTGCAGCCCACGGCCAAGGCCTTTTCGCTCCTCACCCTGCTGCGCGGCCTGGGCGTCGAGGAACTCACCAAGCCCGAGCTGACCGGCGACTGGGAACACCGGCTCAAGCAGATGGAGCACGGCCGGCTGCGGCGCGAGGAGTTCATGCGCGGCATCGCCGAAATGACCCGCCACATCGTGGACCGCGCCAAATCGTACGAGCACGACACCGTGCCGGGCGATTTCGGCGCGCTGCGGGTGCCCTGCCCGAAGTGCGGCGGCGAGGTGCATGAGAAGTACAAGACCTTCCAGTGCGTGAAGTGCGCCTGGGCGCAGTTCAAGATCATCCTCGGCCGGCAGTTCGAGCCGGAGGAGGTCGAGACGCTGCTGCGCGAAGGCAAGGTGGGGCCGCTGCAAGGCTTCCGCAGCAAGCAGGGCCGGCTCTTCAACGCCATGATGAAGCTCGGTCCGGCGCCGGACTTCAAGGTCGAGTTCGACTTCGGCAACAACAACGGCGGCGCCGAAAACCGCGGCGACGGCGGGAACCAGTCCGCCGAGCCCGCGCCCGATTTCACCGGCCAGCAGCCGCTCGGCAAATGCCCGAAGTGCGGCGGCGCGGTCTTCGACGCCGGCATGAACTACGTCTGCGAAAAGGCGGTCGGGCCGGGGAAGTCCTGCCGGTTCAAGACCGGCAAGTTGATCTTGCAGCAAGCCGTCGAGCCGGCGCAGGTCGCCAAGCTGCTGGCCGAAGGCAAGACCGACCCGCTCACCGGCTTTGTCTCGAAGCGGACCGGCCGGAAGTTCGAGGCGTTTCTCGTCCTCAAGGACGGCGAGGTCGGCTTCGCGTTCGCGCCGCGCGAGAAAAAGCCGGGGGCCGGCGCCGCGACCCGCGCCGCCAAGGCCAAGACGCCGCCGGTCAAGGTGGACTTCACCGGGCAGGAGCCGCTGGGCAAATGCCCGCGCTGCGGCGGGCGGGTGTTCGAGTCCGAGACCGATTACCTTTGCGAACACAGCCAGCGCGAAACGCGGCCGTGCAAGTTCAAATCCGGCAAGGTCATTCTGGAGCAGCCCGTGCCGCGCGAGCAGATGGCCAGGCTGCTGGCCGAGGGCCGCACCGACAAGCTGGACAAGTTTGTCTCGCGCAAGACGGGCCGGACCTTCGCGGCGTTTCTGGCGCTCGACGAGAAGGGCAAAGTGAGCTTCGAGTTCCCGCCGCGATAGCGCCGGCCACCCGCCGGCTTCCGACTCATTCCCCTGCCTCCCTTCCTTTGCCATAGCCGGGCTGGCCGCGTTTCAAACGGTCGAGGACAGAACAGCAAGCTTCCAGGCAAGGAATGGAGGCGGGGGAATGTTGCTTGGGCGGATTCAGGACGTGTGAGCCACGTCCGGCGTGCGCGCGAGCGGTAGCAGCAGCCATCCCTGGCTGCCATAAAGGGCGGCATCTTGCCGCCCGGAACCCGCCATGGAAACACGGCCCACGCCGCCCAGCCAGCCCGGGCCGCCGGGCCGGCAGTCTGCCGCTATCGCGGCGGGAGTCGTCGCGGCCAGGAACTGAGATGCGTTCCTTGCCACCGCTGGCGTCGCTTTCAAGTTGAACGCCGTTCGTGCGCGTGGAAGCCTTGCGGCGTGAAATCCATCGCCCCAACCCTCGGCGGCCTGTTGGCCTTGGCCATCCTCTCCCTTTTCGACCCCCCGCCGGCCGCGGCGGCCGACCCCGAACCCGCTGCGGACCTCGCCAAGCTTGCGGAAGAGTTCCGCCAGGAACTCACCGCGAAAGTTCTGCCGTACTGGTACGACCGTTGCGTGGACTGGGAGCGCGGCGGCTACGTGCTTTCGGACGACGCCGCCAAGCCCGCCCCGCCCGCCACCGAGAAGATGATCGTCACGCAGGCCCGCATGGCGTGGGGCTTCGCCCACGCGTACCGCAAGGGCTTCCGCGATCCGCAGCGTGATTACCTCCGCGCCGCCCGCCACGGCTACCTCTTCCTGCTGGAGAAATTCCGCGACACCACGCACGGCGGCTATTACTGGCGGACGGATTTGAGCGGCCAGCCGGTGAACGAGCGGAAATACCTCTACGGCCAGGCGTTCGTGGTGTACGCGCTGGTCGAGTACCACCGCGCCAGCGAAGACCCGGCGGCGCTGCGGCACGCGATGGATTTGTACCGCGTCCTCCAGGAGCGCTGTCACGACCGCAAGCACGACGGCTGGGGCGAGCATTACACCCGCGACTGGCAGTTGCTCACCGTCCAGGACCCGCGCATCGAGGTGGAGATCGCCGGGCTCAAGAGCGCCAACGCGCACCTGCACTGGATGGAGGCGCTGGCGGAGCTGTACGAGGCCACCGGTGACAAGGCGGTGCGCAAGTCGCTGGCCGGGGCGCTGAAGATCAACCAGAAATGGTTTTACCCGAAGCAGCCGGGCCGGTCCGCCTTCCACCGCCAGCCGGACTGGAAACCGGTGACCGACCCGAAAAGCGCCGGCCTGTCCTACGGCCACAACGTCGAGTTCGCCTGGCTCATGATCCGCGCCGAGCAGGTGCTCGACCGGCGCCCGTCCTGGGCGCACTTCGACGCGATCCTCGAGCACGCGCTGCGCCGCGGCACCGACCACGAGCGCGGCGGCCTGTACAACCGCGGTTTCGACGACGAGCCCGCGACCGAGACCGACAAGGTCTGGTGGAGCCAGTCCGAGTTCATGGCCGCACTCACCGAGGGGCTGGCGCGCCGCGACAATCCCGCCTCGCGCGAGGCGCTGGTCAAGCTCATCGGCTTCCTGCGTCGGCACCAGATCAACCCCGCCGACGGCATCTGGCTGGACACGGTGACCGCGGAGGGCCGGCCCAAGAGCACCGCCAAGGCGCACAACTGGAAGGCCAACTACCACGACGTGCGCGCCATCGTGAAGTTCATCGAAGCCTTTGGCGCGACGGGGTCGCAGTGAGCGGCCAAGCGCGGGCTCAAAGCCGTGGCGGGGTGGCGGGGGTTTCCCGGGCGGAAGTCTCGCGGTCCTGCGCCCGCGCTTCGCGATGCACCTGGATGCTCGTCACCAGCGCCCAGCACCAGGAAACCACCGACAGCACCCCGCCCACCAAGGCCAGCGTCAGCGCGGGCGTGAAAGCCAGCACCGGCTCGGCGCTGGCCAGCAGATCCAGCGCGGTGCGCACCAGGCCATACATCACGAGCCCGAAGCCCGCCACCGCCAGCGCCGCCTGCACCCAGCCCACCTTGCGCCCGGCGGCGAGGCTGCCCAGCCCGGGCAGCGCCAGCAGGTTCGCCAGCGTGCAGGCCCACGCGGTGTGGCGGTCAGGCGGCGGGGCGGCGTCCGGGGTTGAACAGGTCTTCATAGGCCGTCATCACCGCCGCCCAGGCAAACGGCAGGTTCAGGAGCAGCACCAGATGTTGCTGAAAGCCCAGCACGGCCGCCTCCCGCACCACCTCGAGGAGCTGGTTGAACATCTCCCCCAACGTCGTCGCGCCGGCCGGTCCCAGCGTGCGCAGCGCGATGCCGGTCGTGACCACCAGGCTGTACGCGGCGAACACGACGACCGGCAGGAACGCCAGTGCCAGCAACCCCAGCAGCGGAAAGAAGCGCGGCAGCACGGTCCGCCAGCTCACCGCCAGCGCCGGCCCCAGGTCCAACCCGCGGTCCGCCGCCAGTGGCAGGCTGAACGCCCAGACCACGCCGAAAAAGATGCCGGGCACGAGCAACAGCGCGAGGCCAATCTGCGTCATGATCTCCGTGAACAGCCAGACCAGCATGCAGGACAAAAAGCGCGCGTCGAAGCAGGCGAACACGTCGCCCAGCGCCGCCGGCTGGCCACGGGCGAGCTTGAGCACCAGCACGCACAGTCCACCGTACAGCGCGCCGGACACCAGCCAACTGGCCAGCAGACCGAACAGGCCGAACAGCGCCAGGAATGTTTGCACACTCCAGACCAGCAGGCTGGCGCCCATGATGAGAAAAACGTGCCGTTGCAGCAGCGCCCAGCCCCGGCCCAGACAATCGAACACGCGCAACTCGACCGCTCGTCCGGCGGTGTCCAGGCCGGCAGTCCCCGCCGCCGTCGCGGCCTGCGCCGGGTCCGGCCAGTCGTGCAACCGCGCTGCCGCGGCCAGCGCTTCGGTGAACTCGGGCCGTGCGCTCAGCGGCTTCCAGTCCGCCTCGCCTTCGGCCTGGACCAAGGTCTGGCCGTTGGCGCGATGGTCCAGAATCCACTGCCGAAGCTGCTCCGCGGTCACCGGGCCGTATTCCTGGCCGTCGCCGCCGATCATCTTGAACATGCGAGCGAGTCTGTTGGCCGTAACACCGGGGCGTCAAGCGCCGCCCGGCACTGGGACCGAAGTTGGGCAGGCGGGATGCACCGCGCCACGGCCAACTTCGGTTTTCGGATTGAGCGGCCCCCGCCCATTACCACGCGCGCGTCAACTCGGGCTTGGTCGCCGCGAGGATTTCCCGGATTGCGGTCCGTTCCGCGACGGGCAGGTGACGGAACTTCGCCGGCGGTTCGGGTGCGGACAACACCTCGCCGAGACGGCGCGCCACGGTCTTGCCCAAAGCCGGTGGCAGCGCATCAAACGCCCGCGAGTAAACCATGTAGCTGCACCGCCAGGTGAACAGGCGCGTGCGCAGGTCGAAATCCTTCAGGCTCCGGCCCCGCAGATCGGCGCGACGGTTGCGGCGGAAGGCCCGTTCGAAATCGCCCGCGCCGCTTACGCCCCCGGCGGGCAGCGCGGCTTCGTCGCAGAAGAGCAGGTGCTCGACAATGCGGCCGGCCTCGCTTTCGACCACCCGCAGCGCGGTGCCTTCGGGTTCATCGCTGACCGTTTGGCCGAGTTCGCGCTGGAGGTTGTGCTGGTAAGCCAGCCATTTCCGGACCCGCAAGCCGCCCTCGACGAGGCGGTTCATCATGCCGACCTGATGTTCGAGCACCAGCAACGCCACGATGTCGCTGTCCGGGCGCAGGTACGGCCCGACCGGAAAGAAGCGGCTCAAATCCGTGACGTTCGCGCCGGCGGCGCGATCCAGCTCGGCGTCGTGGCCGCGAAGCCGGGCCGTCACATTGCCCATGTGGCGCAGCGGGCCGCTCCGGCCGGTGACGTACCAGCCGCCCCACCGCTCGCTCAACGGGCTTTCATGGCCGGTGAGGAAAGTGCCCGCCGCTGTGAGCGGTTCGCCGCTGGCGTCGGGAAAAACCGACCGCACCATCAGGCCGGGCCAGTTGCGGGTGAGCGAGCCGCCGTGGCAGGACAGGCAATCCGGATCGCGCTCGAAACGCATCGGCGCCGGCTCGCGCGGATCCACGCGATAGAAGGCCAGCCCGATCGCCGGATCGCTCACGGCCAGTTCGATCAGTCCGCCCGGCACCCAGCCCACGTAGGCGTCCTCCGCAAAGTACAGCGCGCGCGGGCGGCGCGGGCCGATCAACTCGCGCTGGAGGCTGGTTTTCGAGAAGACCAAGACCTGGGACTCCACCGGCGCGTCCAGCGCGGCCAGCACTTCGCGTACGATTACGCGCTCCGGCTGGCCACGCGCCGGCCAGCCACCGGCGGCCAGCCGGGCCTGCCATTCACTCACCGCGTTGGTCGCGGGGCGGGCGGAGTAGTTGATCGGCGGCTGCTCGTATTCGCGGGTGCCTTGAGCCAGCGCCGCCGACCCGGCCACCGCCGCCAGTGCCATGCGCTGAATCCAACGGAACATGGCGCGAAAATTCGCCCGCGGGCCGCGGGCTGTCCAGCGTGGCCGGCGGAAAGTTTGACCCGCGTCGCCGCCGCGCGGGAAATCCGGGCGAACCGAATTAGGACCCGTGCCGTAAATCATGTGGCCGGCAGGTCGGTAAACACGGTCACGCGCGTCTGCGCGCGCAGCACGCGGGCCAGCGGCGTGGCGCCGTCCGGCCGCAAGGACTCCGCCAAGGCCGCGGCCTTGCCGTCGCCGGACACCAGCACCCAGATCGCGCGCGCCGCGGCCAGCGCGGCGAAGGTGAGGGTCAGCCGTTGCGGCGGCGGCTTGGGACCGACCACCGGCACATACGCCGCGCGGCTCTCGGTCACAGCGGCCGGCGCGCCGCGAAACAGCGACGCCACGTGGCCGTCTTCGCCCATGCCGAGCAGCACGAGATCGAGCGCCGGCAACGTGCCAGCCGCGGAGGCCACCGCGCGCAGTTCACGTTCGGCTTCGGCGGCGGCCGGCGCCGGATCGAGATCACCGCGCAAACGATGCACCCGCGCCGCCGCCAGCCCCAGGGGCGCAAACAACCGGGCCTGGGCCAGGGCGAAGTTGCTCCCGACGTGGTCCGGTGGCACGCAGCGCTCATCCGCGAAAAAGAAATGCACCGGCAGTTCCGCCAGGCGCGGACCCCGGCCGGCTTGGTCCAGCTTCACAATCGCGTCGAAGAACGGCCCGGTGATGCGCCCGCCGGAAAGCGCCACGGCGCGGGGGGTGGGCTCGTTCACGGCCGGGCGCGCCCAATCCAGAAAACGCCCGGCGGCTTCGCCGGCCAGGTGCGCGGGCGACTCGCAACGGATCACCAAGGGATCAGGCACGGTTCAAGATGAGCAGTGGCGCGAGCGCCCCCCCGCCCGCGCCAGTCCCGCGGGCGACTCGCCCGTGGGATTGTCCGGAGCGCCTCGGGCAAAGCCAGCGTGCGAGGGGTCCGGAGTGTTTCCTTCAACCCGGAAACCAAGATAGAGCCGGATGGGAATCCGACGCCACGGGCTTCTTCGGTTTTCGGGCTCAAACCCTGTTTGCCATGCTGGAGGCGGTCGGCCCGCAGACAGGTGGAAAACCACGCGCGGGGGGCGGGCGTTCCCCCTTCAACTTCGCTGGCCGGCTTCACGGCAGGGGCTGCGGATTGCGCCAGGCGTGGCCGGCGGCTTTGAGCAGTTCGTCCGCCGCGGCCGGACCCCAGGTGCCGGCGGGATAAAAGTCGCCGTCGCCCAGCGGCGTGTCGGCCCAGGCCGCGCGGAGGCCGTCCACGATGCTCCAGGCGGTCTCGACTTCGTCGCGTCGGATGAAGAGCGTGGGATCGCCCTCGAGGGCATCGAGCAGCAGCCGCTCGTACGCCTCGGGCGTGTACGCGCCGAACTCCGTGTCGTAGCGGAAATGCATCCGCACCGGACGGATGGTGAGGCTGGCGCCCGGCACCTTGCCGTTGAAGCGCAGCGAAATGCCCTCGTCCGGCTGGAGGCGCAAAGTGATGGCGTTGGCGTCGAGCTGCGGGCCGCACTGGGCGGCGAACAGAACATGGGGCGGCGCGCGGAACTGCACGCGCACCTCGCTGGCGCTGAGCGGCAGCCGCTTGCCGGTGCGCAGGTAAAACGGCACGCCCGACCAGCGCCAGTTGTCCACCAGCAGCTTCAGCGCGACGAACGTTTCCACGTTCGAGTCCGGATTCACCTTCGGTTCCTGCCGGTAACCGGGCGCGGCGTGGCCGGCCATTTCCCCCGCCGCGTACTGGCCGCGCACCGCATAGCGGCCGGCCAGCGCCGCGGGCGGCACGCGGATGCTTTGCAGGAGTTTGACCTTCTCGTCGCGGATGGCCTCGGCGTCGAGCGAGGTCGGCGGTTCCATGGCGACGAGGGCCAGCACCTGCAGCAGGTGGTTCTGGACCATGTCCCGCAACGCGCCGGCCTCCTCGTAATAGGCGCCGCGCGTTCCCACGCCCTGCGCTTCGCTGACGGTGATCTGCACGTGGTCCACCGCCTGGCGCGTCCACAGCGGTTCGAAGATCGCGTTCGAGAACCGGAACAGCAGGATGTTCTGGACCGTTTCCTTGCCGAGGTAATGATCAATGCGGAGCAACTGGCCTTCGTGGGCGAAGCGGGTTAACTCGGCGTTCAGGCGCCGCGCGGAGGCGAGGTCGTGGCCGAACGGTTTCTCGATCACCAGCCGCTGCCAGAAGGGCGGTTCCTCCTCGCGGCGCAGCAGACCGGTCTCGTGCAATTGGGCGGTGATCGCGCCGAACTGGCTGGGCGACGTGGCGAGGTAGAAAAGCCGGTTGCGGCCCAGCGGTTCGGGCGTGAAGCCCGCCAGCCGGTCCGCGAGCCGCCGGTAAGCCGCGGGATCGGTCACGTCGCCCGCGCAGTAATACAGGTTCGCGGCAAAGGCCGCCCAGCGCTGCGGGTCCACAGGCTGGTTCCGGGAGAATTGCCGGACGGCCTCGAACAACTCGGCGCGCCAGGCATTGTCGGATTTTTCGCGCCGCGCGAAGCCGAGAATGCGCACGGGGTCGGGCAGGTTTCCCTGGGTGTGGAGGTGGTACAGCGCCGGGATCAGTTTGCGGGCGGTGAGATCGCCGCTGGCGCCGAAGATCACGATCGTGCAGGGGCTGGCCTGCCGGCGGCCCGTGTCGAGGCGGCAGATCATCAGCTCGTCCAGTTGGCCGAGGTCGTCCATGGCCCGAAGGGTGGACGCGGGATGCCCAGGCGGCAAGCGGGGGAGAAAAATGGGTCCGCGACCGGCGTTCGGAGTGGCGCGGGCGGGTCGCCCGAGCCACTGCCAACCGCAGGTTCGGGCCAGTCCCGCTGAGCCGGGGCGGTCAAACAAGTTCGCGCCGCTGGAATTTCCGCGCTCCTCAGACCTGCCGCAGATTGGGCACGGCCGCCAGCGAGGGCCGGTCGCGCGGGTCCACGATCACCCGGGCACCGGGCCGGTCAAAGCGGTAGCGCCGGCCGCTCACGCCGCCGATGGCGGTCAAGCCGGTCGGCCCGACGTATTCGAAGCAGACGACGAACTGGCGCGCGGCGACCGGCACAGCCGGGACGTGGCGCGGCGCGTCAGCCGGCGGGAGGCTTGGGCTGCTCGTTTGGAGCTGGGTTCTCTGGTTTCCGCAACAGGACATGGTCGGTTTCCTTGATTTCCTCGTCTTCGTGGAAGAGCGCGGCCGGGCCGGACGGCTCGCGCCGGGTGAGTTGTTCCAGGAGAATGGCCCCGGCGGAAAAGGCGAGCCACAGGAAGGCCCGTTCCTTCCAGCTCCGGCCCAACAGCAAAGCCGGCGGCACCGCCACCCACAGGCTGAGGCATTGAAAGCAGTCGAGCAGCCTGCCCCAGAAGCCCGGGCCGGCGGCACGGCGCAGGCGCACCACCACGTCCCATGGCCCGTCTTCCGCCTGCAACAGGTGCGTGACACGCCAGACGGCGAGCACGCCGAGAATCAGCCAGTAGAAATCCATGCCGCCGTCGGTGAAAAGGGTCCGTCGCCCGGCGGCGACGGACCCGTGAGCCGCTTCAGACCACGATCATGAAGCTGTATTCGCTGTAGTTCGTGTGGCCCCACAGCGAGTGGTTGCAACTGACCACCGTGCGTTTGTGCGCGCGGAGCTCGAGCTGGTAGCAGCAGGTCTCAGGGAACGCGCCGGACGGCCCCGCCGCTGGAACTTCGAGGCGGATGGCTCCGCCGCGCCAGGTTGGCGCCACGGCGCCGCCGGCGGGCGGCGGATTGGCCGAGCGCGCCTGCCAGTAGTTGGGACCTACTTGCACCGCCGCGGGCACGGGCGCACCGCCCAAGGGCGTGAGCGTCGCGCCGGGCAGGGCCAGGAGGTTCCGTGCCAGGTTTTCCCGATACGTCGCCTGCAACGTGTAGTAGGCCAGGTGACCTTCGGGGTCGTGGGCGAAGAAGTCCACTTGCAGCAGGTCGTTCGGGCCGACGGGCACGTTGCCGCACGCGCTGACGTTGGTGACCTGCCCGGTGGGCACGCCGTTGGCGTCGCGGTGGACGATGCGCACGCCCAGGAAGTCCGTGTCCGGCTCGAGCGTGCAGGTGTGGACCGTGCCGCCGCCGCACGGGTGGTTCGGATCGGCCAGCGGATGGCCGCTGGCGGCGCCTTCGAGGCGGTTGTCAATGCGCAGCACCAAGCCGGCCGCCGTCTGGGCGCTGCACGTGGGGAGCACCTGCGGATTGACCAGGTGCCCGCCCGCCAACTGCCAGCCCCGGATGCGCAGCCGGTAGGTGCCGTTGATGAACGGCGTCTGGGTGAGCCACCACATCAACGAGAGGTAGTTGGTCGCCATCCAGAACCGCGTCACCCCCCAGGTGCCGGGCGCGTTGTTGGCCTCGTAGTGCCGCCGGCTTTCGTACACGTGCCGTCCGTCAATGGTGGTGAGGAACGGCACCCACTGGAAGGTGTTGGTGGCCGGAATCCAGTACTGGCGGGGAATGTCGCCCACGGCGGTCGCCGGCATGTCGTTCCAGGTCACGCCGCCGTCGTTGGACCACTGGAATTCGTAGTAATCCACGGCGCTGCCGACCTGTCCCTGAATCAGCACGTTCCCGCCGTAAGGACGGTCGCCGTAATTGGAGACCGCGCCCGGGCTCAGGTAGCCGACCGGCACGGCGGGCGCGGCCGGGTTGCCGCCGATCACGTTGATCGGATTGTCGCACACGTTGGTGAGCAGGGCGCAGGTGCCCTCGGGATCGTCGTCCTGATCCGGCAGGCAGCACGCCTTGTTGTTGGCGATGAGCGTCACGTCGAGGCTGGTCGGGACGTTCCAGCGCGTCTGCCCGTAACCTTCGTCCACGATGACCGTGCCGGCCTCCACGCAGTCCTGGGTGACGCGGAAAATGAGGTCCGGCGAGCAATCCCACCACGGCTGCCACGGCCACCACGGCCAGAGGCGCAACTGCTCCAGCTCCACCACGCGCGGCAGGCGCGCCAGCAACGGCTCGCGCAAGTCCGCCAGCACGGAGGGATTGATGGCCACCTTCGCCGCCGTCGCCAGCGTGGTGACTCCGGCAACGTCCGCCGCCAGGGCTTTGGTTTCGACCGGCCTCGCCGCCTGGCGGGTGGACAGATGCCGCGTCAGGTTCAGCGCGGCGAACGGTTCCGGCCCCACCAGGTGTTCAAAGATGCCCAGGTCGGGCACGGGGTCCGGCAGCGGGATGGGGCGCAGCCGCGGCTCGCGTTCCAGCACGGGGATGATGCGCTCGATGAGGAACGGCTCCAGATGCCAGAGGCGCAGCCGCCACCACCACCACGGCCACCAGCCGCAGCACCAGCGGAACTTGATCTCGAACGCGCCGGTGGCGTCGGTGGTGTCACAGCCGACCAGTTGTTTGCTCGACCACCACCACCAGGCGTCCACGTCGAAGGCGCAGACTTTCGCGCCCGGCACCGGGCGGCCGTCCGGACAGAGCACCCGGCCGCGGACGGTGAATTCGCGGCACCAGCGCCACCACCAGTGCCAGTGGAACGGCGGAATGCGGAGCGGCGGGAAGACCAGTTGCGGCTCGCGCCACAGCCGGCCGGGGATGTCCACACGCAGGGTTTGCAGGCCAAACAGTTCCTGGTCCGAGGCGTCGGGCGGGCCCACCGCCACGCTCAGGCTGCCAGGTTTTTCGGGGAAGGTGAACCGGGCAACGCCCTTGCCCTTGTCGTCGAATTTGACCAGTTGCGCCTGAATGGCACCCTGGGCGTTCTGCACCGCGACCTTGACCTGGCGGTCAGGTTTGAAGCCTTCAATCCCGGAAGCGTCCAGCGGCACTTCCAGCTTGAAGCCGCGACTGCCGGCAACCGACTCGGCTTTTCCTGGCATAACGAACTCCTTTCTCGGGTTAAGTGTTTCAATGAGCCGCAGCCCTCGGGGCCGCGACAGGCAGGTCACCGACGCGACACACTCTCCCGTTGGTGAACCCCTTCCCGGAATGCGGAACTGCCCGCGCGCGTTCGTGTTGGCCTACCTGGAGGGAACTTACACCTGTGGCGCGACAAGGCAAACAACTCCACCCGGACGCCGGGTTCCGGGGCGCATTTCAATTCCTCGTCGGCAGCGAGAGGCCCGTAGTGGCCCGGGCGACCTCGCCTGGGACGTGTCGCGGGCGACCCGCCAGTGGATCGATGGTCGAAGGTCGAAGACCAGAACAACGAACCAAGAACCAATAACCAAAATAGCAGGGCTCGACGGAGGCTCGCCCCACCCCGTCAAGGCCGGACCGGCACAACAGTGAGATGCGCCCGGGCGCTCCCCAAACTTGCGCATGGTGTGGGGGGGGGTGGGGCGGGCGACCGGTCGCGTCACCTGAGGCGGGGGCGCTCCCACGCTCAACGGCAGCGCACCGGCTCAGTGGTATTCCTGCAATGCCTTCACCCTGTAACCCTGGCGTTTGAGCGCGGCGATGCCCAGGGCCAGCGCCCGCGCGCCGCTCAGGGTCGTCATGATCGGCGTGCCGGTGTACACGGCGGTGGTGCGGATCTTGACCTCGTCCGCGCGGGGGATCTGGCCGGAGGGGGTGTTGATGACGAGTTGCAGCTCGCCGTTCTTGAGCAGGTCCAGCGCGTTGGGCCGGCCTTCCTGGAGCTTGAAGATGCGCTGGACCTTGAGCCCGGCCTCCTCCAGCACGCGCGCCGTGCCGCCGGTGGACACCAGCTCGAAGCCCAGCTCGCCGTACTGCCGGGCGAGCGCGGCGGCCTGGGGTTTGTGGGCGTCGCTCACGCTGATGAACAGCTTGCCGTCCAGCGGTGGCGGGCTGCCAGCCGCCATCTGGGACTTCGCGTAGGCGATGCCGAGGTCGGCATCGAGCCCCATGACCTCGCCGGTCGAGCGCATCTCCGGCGAGAGGATGATGTCCTGGCCGTGGAAGCGGTTGAAGGGAAACACCGATTCCTTGACGGCCCAGTAATCGGGCCAGATTTCCCGGGTGAAATCGAGTTCGCGCAGTGTCCGGCCGGCCATGAGCTTGGCGGCGAGCTTCGCCAGCGGCACGCCGATGGCCTTGCTCACAAACGGCACGGTGCGCGAGGCCCGCGGATTCACCTCGAGCACGTACACGGTCTCGTCCTTGACCGCGTACTGGACGTTCATGAGGCCGACCACACGCAGCTCCTTCGCCATCGCATGCGTGTGCTCGCGGATGGTCTGGATGACCTGGTACGAGAGCGTGTGCGGCGGCAGGACCATCGCGGCGTCGCCCGAATGCACGCCGGCGAACTCGACGTGTTCGAGGATGCCGCCCAGCACGATCGTGCCCCCGGCCGGATCGGCGAACTGGCCGACGTCCGCGATGCAGTCCACGTCCACCTCGGTGGCGTCCTCGAGGAACTTGTCCACCAGCACCGGGCGCTTGCGGGACGCCTCCACCGCGAAGCGCATGTAGTGCTGCAGCTCGGCATCAGAAAAGACGATCTGCATCGCGCGGCCGCCCAGCACGAACGACGGCCGGACCAGCACGGGGTACCCGAGCGTCTTCGCCACGGCGAGGGCCTCCTGCTCGTTGGTGGCGATGCCGTTGGGCGGCTGCGGGATGTTCAGCTTGCGGAGCATCGCGGCGAACAGCTCGCGGTCCTCGGCCACCTCGATGCTTTGCGGGCTGGTGCCGAGGACGCGGACGCCGTTGGCCTGCAGGCCGAGGGCGAGGTTCAGCGGCGTCTGGCCGCCAAACTGCGCGATGGCGCCCCAGCAGCCTTCGCGTTCGTAGATGTTCAGCACGTCCTCGAGCGTGAGCGGCTCGAAGTACAGCCGGTCGCTGGTGTCGTAATCGGTCGAGACCGTCTCGGGGTTCGAGTTCACCATGATGGTCTCGAAGCCGTCCTCCTTGAGGGCGAAGGCCGCGTGGACGCAGCAGTAATCGAACTCGATGCCCTGGCCGATGCGGTTGGGGCCGCCGCCCAGGATCATCACCTTGCGCTGGTCGGAGGTCTTCACCTCGTCGTCGCCGCGGTCGTAGGTCGAGTAGTAATACGGGGTGTAGGCCTCGAACTCGGCGGCGCAGGTGTCCACCAGCCGGTAGCTGGGCACCAGCCCGAGTTGCTTGCGCCGGGCGCGGATCTCCGCCTCGGTGCGCCCGCTGAGGTGGGCGATCTGGCGGTCCGAAAACCCGAGCGACTTGGCTTTGGTGAGCAGTTCAGGATTCATGCGCGGCAACACGGCCCGCCCCTCCGGGGCAAGCCCGGCAAGTAAACCCCGAGCCCGCCCCGGCTGGCAAGCGGGACGGGGCGTATGCCGGTTCCTTCCGGCCCGAGCGCCGCATGGCAAACCGGCGTCCACCTTGGAAGGAGATCGGCATTCGCGAAGCTTAGCCGTGAGCTTTCCGGTTCACATTGCGAAGTTCACCCCCCTTGCCTCCATTCCTTTGCCCAAATGTCCCGACAGGCGCCCCCTCGCCGCCGGGTCTCCTCCCGATTGGAATCTGACCGGCCAGGCCGGAGTCGGTGTCCAAGCCATGACTTGGGCAAAGGAATGGAGGCAAGGGAATGGGCGGAACCTGCCGGGCACAAGCGGGACGTGGACGTCCACGTCTGCGGCACACACGGGTGGGTCGCCCGCGCCACAGGCGCGCCGTGCCTCGTCGCTCACTTCAGGTTGAACACCACCGTCGGCTCGACGGGGTAACGGCCGAACCGTTCCCCGTAAATCGCCAGCCCGCCGGGCAGCGACTCGTCCACTTCGAGCCGGATCACAAATTCCCGGTTTTGCGCGGCGGCGGCCAGTGCGGCTTCCGGCACCGTGGCGGTGATCAGGTAGCCGTACGAGCCGGCCTCGCGCAGGCGGCGGTCGCGCAATTGGGCGCGCCAGGAGAGGATGCCGCGGTGGTCGGCCGGGTCGTCGGGCAGGTCGAACACGCCCGCCGCCACGCCGTTCACCCGTACGCGCACGGCGCTGGGAAACGGCTCGGTGTCGGTCATCGGGTACGAGTTCGGATTCTGGCTGCGGTGGGCTGCGCCTTCGCCGCGCATGTAGTCCACGTCCCGGAAGGTCGAGCCTTCGCGGTCCTTGGCGAACAGCTCCTTGGCCGAGGCCTCCATGAGAAACGCGGCGCCGGCGACCTTCGCCGGGTCCAGTCCGGCCGGCCAGGGCACGCGATACTCGAAGTGGCCGTGGCCCGCGCCGTTGACCTTCAGGCCGTCGAGCACGTTCCACTGTTTCAGCGACCACCTCGCGTCGCGGAAGCTGCCGGGGGCGAACCGCACCACGCGCGCGCTGCCGGCCTCGGTCTTGACCACCTCGTCGCGGGGCGCCGGGCCGTTGGCCACGCGGAAGGTGGTGAAGTTGCGATGCAGCACACGACCGTCGGGAGTCTCGAGAGACAACCGCAGCACAGCCACGCACGGTACGGCGGGCATGGGCACCTTGAGCGGCGGCAGCTCGGTGTTCAGCCAGGGATGAAAAGGCATTTCTGCGCCGCCTCGGGTGTGCTGGCGCTGGCGACCGAGGGTGTCCCAGGAAACCAGTTCGGAGCGGATGACCAGTTTGGCCGCGGGGGCGGTGTCGGTCATGAACGACGCGTAAAGCGGCACGCGCACCGTCTCGCCGGGTTTGGCGTCGCGGCACAACTCGCTGCCGGTGGAGAGGTAAAACGGCGCGTGCAGATCGCGCAGGCTCATGCCGGGGAAGAGCTCCTCGAGGCCGGTGAACTTGTCGGAACGGTCGTAGCGGTAGTAGCCGTTCCACTCGTTGATGACGTCGTGGTGCTCGGTGTAAAGCCAGCCGCAGACCTCCGGGTGGCGGCGGAATTCGTTCATCATGATGTGGTAGTCCCAGGACCAGTCCACGTCGCCGGTGCTGCCCTCGTAACCCCAGACGTTGCCGCACTCGCTGTTGAGCAGCGGCTGGCGGGCCTGCTTGCGGCCGCCGATGAAGTTCCACGTAGAGCCGGGGAAGGTGTCGCGGGTCACCTGGTCGAGGTGCTCGCGCCAGCCCCAGCCCGGCAGGTACGCGTGCCAGGAGTTGATGTCGGTCTCGACGTGGTCGTAGTTGCAGGGCGAGTTGTCCTCGACCAGCCGGGTGGGATCGAGCTGCTTCGCCAGCCGGTAAATGGACGCCACCCAGTTTTGGGTCTCGGGCAGGAAGACACGCTTGTCGCCCTGCTTGGTGAAGAGGCCCCAGGTTTCGTTGAACGGCACCCAGGCGAAGATGGCCGGGTGGTTGAAGTCGCGCGCGATCATGCCGCGCAAGGCGTGCTCAATCTCGCGGCGCATTTCCGCGTCCGGCTCGCCCCAACTGTTCGGCACGTCCGCCATGACCAGCAGCCCCAGGCGGTCGGCCCAGTACAGCTTGCGCGGCACGTCAATCTTCACGTGAAAGCGGTTCGCGTTCAGCCCCAGCCGGCGCGAGCGCAGGATTTCGTCGCGCATGAATTCATCGCTTGGAAAGGTGTAAAAGCCCTCGGGATGGTAAGACTGGTCCAGCGTCATCTGGAGGTACACCGGCTGGCCGTTCAGCGCGATGTATGGAAAGCCCGTGCCCGGCAGATCCACCACGCTGATCGAGCGGAAGCCGAAGTAGGTGCTCACGCGGTCCGCGGCGTCACCGGTGCCGAGCGCGGCCTCGACTTCGTAAAGGAACGGGTCTTCGAGCGACCACCGCCGCGGCTGCGGCAGGGTCACCTCGAACGCGGCGTCGCGCGCGCCGGCGGCCACCGCCTGCCGGACCTCCGGCACGCCGCCGGTCTTGAAACGGAGGCGCAGTTCGGTGCCGGCGGGTGCCGGATCGCTCAACGTGGCCGCGACCTTCACCCGCGCGCGGTCCGGGTCCGGCGCGAAATGGATTGTTTTGAGGTGCGCTGCCGGGCGCGCTTCGAGATAGACCGTCTGCCAGATGCCTTTGGCCTCGCCGTAGCCCTGCTTGCCCTCGAGCTTGAAGGGATGCTTCGTGTCGTCCACGCGCAACACCAGCGCCTGCGCCGCGCCCCACTTCACGTGCGGGGTCAGCTCGAACTCGAAGGGCGTGTACCCGCCGCGGTGCTCGCCCAGCGGCTGGCCGTCCAGCCAGCCGCGCGTGAGCCAGTCACACGCGCCCACCACCAAAAACACCCGCCGCCCGCGCCATGCCTCCGGCACGGTGATCGCGCGGCGATACCAGGCGAGGTCGGCCTGGTTCTTCACGCCGGACAGCCTCGACCCCCACGAAAACGGCACGGTGATGCGGTCGGGGAACACGGCGGCGGTGGACACCCAGTTCTCACGTTCGCCGGCGTTTTCCTTGTCGAAGCGGAACTGCCATTCGCCGTTCAGGTTCAACCAGGCGGCGCGCTCGAAGTCAGGCCGGGGATGCTCCGGCAGCGGGATCGGCCCGGGGGCGTCGCCGGCGAAGCTGCTGCTCAAGGCCAGGCCGCAGGCGAGGGCGAGGCAGGCTTGACGCCAGGATCGGAACGGGAGTGAACGCGTGGTGTTCATGCGCGGATGACACCGCGAGCCGGGGCGGGATTCAAGCCCAAGCCGCCGCGATGCACGCGTGCCCTCCCGGGGTCGCCCGCCCACGGTGGTCCGCCGGCGTGAAGCGCGCGAGGGCGCATCCTACCTTTTTGCGCCTGAGTAAAAGGGGAGCGCAGCTCCCCGCCAGCGGAGGCAGGTTGTCCCTCGCCGAGGGGCGACGGTCCAGCCCTTGGGCCAGGGGCCGGCTACCCCATGCCGAATCCCAGCCCACCACCCCCTTTCTGAGTTTCTGAGTTCGGGCTCCCTCGCCGTGCCCACCGGGCTGCAAGCCGGCTTCCATCCCGGCAGCGATCCTGCCTGCACGAAATCTAGATGCGCCCAAGCTCGTGTCAGCCGCAAACCGCAGGCTTGCCAAACAGGCGGTTGTCCCTAGATTCGGCGGCTCTTGACGTAACGGCATGTTTCATCTCGCACACAAGTGTCTGCTGGCGTCCGCGCTCTTCGCGGCCGATGCCCCAAGCCCGGCCCCGGTGAATCCCCAGGCGGAGCTGCTCAAGCTCGCCGGGCCGCTGATCCTGATGTTCGTCATCTTCTATTTCCTGCTCATCCGGCCGCAGCAGAAGAAGCAGAAGCAGCACCAGGCCCTGCTCGCCGCCTTGAAACCCCGCGACAAGGTCGTGACCAACTCCGGCCTGGTGGGCGAGGTCATCGCCTTGAAGGACAAGACGCTCACCCTGCGCTGCGGCGAGTCCAAGCTCGAGGTGCTCAAGAGCGCCGTCGCCGACGTGTTCGAGCGCGCCCAGCCCCAGCCGGACGCCAAGTCCTGAGTCTCCCTTTCCGCCATGAGCCGCAACACCTGGAGGTTTCTGCTCACGATCTTCGTGGTCGCCTGGGCATTGTATGAAATCTATCCGCCCACCCCGCGTGACCTGATCGAGGTCTTCGAAAAACGGGTCGAGTTCAGCGACGCCAACTTCACGACCATCGTCCAGCGGGCCCGGGAACTGGAGCGGCAGCAATCGAACCAGACCTTCCTGAACCTCCTGGCCGCGGTGGGCACCAACGACCTGGCGCGCTATTTCCCGTCGCTCGCCGACGCGGAGGACGCGGACCCGAATCGCGCCATCTTGAACCGCCTCCAGCAAAAGGCCGCCGGGCGGATCAAGCTGGGCTTGGACCTCCAAGGCGGCACCGCCTTCCTGGTCAGCCTGGACCCCGAGCGCCTGGCCAAGATCGCGGACAAGCAGCACGCGGTGGAGCAGGCCATGGAGGTGCTGCGCAAGCGCGTGGACGCCTTCGGCGTGGCCGAGCCCATTTTGCAGCCCGCCGGCGAAGGCCGCATCCTGATCCAGATACCCGGCATGTCGGAGGACCGCAAGCAGGCGGCCAAGACTACCATTCAAAAGGTGGCTTACCTCGAATTCCGGCTGGTCCATCCGGAAAGCGACGCGCTGGTCAAGGCCGAGATCATCGAGCCGGGCTACGAGTTGCTGCAGGAGAAGCGCCGCAAACGCCAGAACGCCGCCCCGCCGGCGACCTACCTGGTCAGCAAGACCGCCGAACTGGGCCTGACCGGCGCGTACGTGTCCGACTCGGGCGTGTACCCCGACCCGCTGACCGGTTCGCCGAAGATCAGCCTGCGCTTCAACTCGGAGGGCGCGGAGAAGTTCGCCGATATCACCCGCAACAACGTGGGCCGGCAGTTGGCCATCGTCCTCGACGGCGAACTCCAGTCCGCCCCGCGCATCAACGAGCCGATTCTGGGCGGCAACTGCGAAATCTCCGGCGACTTCGACCTGCGCGAGGCCTTCGACCTCGCCAACGTCCTGCGCAACCCGCTGGAGACGCCGGTGCGCATCGAGGAAGAGCGCACGGTGGATCCATCCCTGGGCGCGGACTCGATCAAGAGTGGCATGGTGGCGTCCGCCATCGCCGCGGTGGGCACCTTCCTGTTCATGATGGTGTTCTACCTGACCTCGGGGCTGGTGGCCAACCTGGCCCTGGCCTTGAACGTCCTGATCCTGTTCGGCGCCATGTGCGCCATGGGTGCCACGCTCACCATGCCGGGCATCGCCGGCATCGCGTTGACCATCGGCATGGCGGTGGACGCCAACGTGCTCATCTTCGAGCGCATGCGGGAGGAAATCGCGGCCGGCAAATCCATCCGGGGCGTCATCGCCGGCGCCTACGACAAGGCCTTCGGCACGATCTTCGACTCGAACCTGACCACGCTCATCGCGGCGCTCATCCTGTACAAGTTCGGCACCGGCCCGGTGAAAGGCTTCGGCGTGACGCTGTCCATCGGCATCTGCGTGAACATGTTCACGGCGCTGCTGGTCACGCGGCTGGTCTATGACTCGCTGCTGGCCCGCAACCTCATCCGCAAGGTGCGCATGCTGCCGCTGATGAAGCCGCCGGGCATTCCGTTCATGAACTGGGGCAAGGCCACCCTCGCCGCTTCGCTGGTCGTCATTGTGGTTGGCCTCGGCTACGGCGTGGGCGTGCGCGGCAAGCACCTTCTGGGCGTGGACTTCGCGGGCGGCGACGCGTTGACGCTGGCGTTCAAGGAACGGGTCGGCGTGGATGCGTTGCGCGACGCGCTCGCCCGCGCGGGCATGGGCGACACCACGATCGGCTACCAGCAGAACCGCGCCACCGGCCACGAAACCCTGCAAATCACCGTGCCTGTGGACTCCGGCGCCAGGGCGGAAGCGGCCTTGAAGGAGGCGTTCCCCAACGCCGGCCTGGATGTGATGGGCACCGACAGCGTCGGCCCCACCGTGGGCGCGCAGATTCAACGCTCGGCCCTGATCTCCTGCCTGCTGGCGCTGTTCGCCATCCTGGTGTACGTGGCCTTCCGGTACGAGTTCTCGTTCGCGGTCGCGTCGGTGATTGCCCTGGTCCACGACGTGTTCATCACCCTGGCCATCTTCTTCCTGGCGGGCGGCCAGCTCAACGCCACGATGGTCGCCGCCATCCTCACCATCATCGGCTACTCGATTAACGACAAGATCGTCATCATGGACCGCATCCGGGAAGACCTGAAGCTGGGCGTGCGCGGCACCTTCCGGCAGGTGATTGATCTCGCGCTCAACCAGACCCTGAGCCGGACCATCATCACCGGCGGCGCGGTGATCCTGTCCACGCTCTCGCTGCTCATCTTCGGCGGCGGCGTCATCAACGACCTCGCGTTCACTTTCCTGGTGGGCACGTTGGCGGGCACCTACTCCAGCCTCATGATTGCCAGCCCCATCGTGCTCTGGTGGCACAAGGGCCAGCGGCCCAAGCTGGGCGCGCACATCGAGGTGGAATCGCCGACCATGGCCGCCGGCACGACCGCGAAGGCGACGGTCTGAGCCCGCCGCCGCGGGCGCGGACCGGAGCCTCGGGAGGCGCAGCTCACTTTTGTGCCGGCCCAACCTTGACGCAGCGGGGCGAGACTCCGTCGAGCCCTGCATTACAGGCTGCGTTCGGCAGACCGCAGCCCACGCGGGCGGGTCGCCCGGGTCACTGCAGACCCCGCCCTGGTGCCGGCACGGAACTGGGATGCGCCCGGCCTCGGGTTGTGGTTGCCAGCGTGGTTGCGGCACGTCAAGGTCACGAGCGGTCGGGCGCTTGGCGCAGTGGCTAGCGCGTCTCGTTTACACCGAGCAGGTCGGGGGTTCGAATCCCTCAGCGCCCACCACTACCGCCTCACCCGCAACCGCAGCCGTCTGTCCGAAACCATGGCCCAACAATCCGGATGCCCGTGGCCGGCCGCCGGGCCTCGTAACCGCCGCGGGCTCCGGTCCGTCTCCGCATTCGCCGGGCAGGCGCCCGGCTGAAATGCACCACGCAGCCCTATCAGCCGCCCGGGCGGCCGGTTCACACGACCCGATGGTCCGCAACGGGCAACCACCCGCCGGCCGGCGGATGTCCGGGGTGCTGCGGCGCTGGCGACGGCTCATGCTGTGGCTGTTGGTGGGCGGGTGTCTGGCCGCGACGGGCGCGTGGGCCCAGATGCGCGGCGGACGGCGGGGACCGCCCGAGTTCACCCGCGGCAATGTGCCCGCCTGGACGTTGTCCGCTGGCTTCGAGGCGGACACCTTCACGTTTGCGCGCATCCGGTACACCTCCACGCAGGACCGCAGCAGTTACGCCTGGTGGACGGATTACCCGGACGCGGATGTGAACCTCTCCTGGCGGCTGCACCAGCTCACCGCGCTGGCGGTGGCGCCGGACGGCCACGTGCTGGAACTGACGGACCCGGAGTTGTCCAAGTACCCGTTCCTGTTCATGAGCGGCGTGCCGGCCATCGTGTTGAGCGACGCGGAAGTGGCGGCTCTGCGCCGGCATCTGCTTAGCGGCGGGTTTCTGCTGGTGGACGATTTCTGGGGCGAACGGCCTTGGGCGCATTTCGAGAGCGAGGTGCTGCGGCGGGTCTTTCCCGAGCGCCACGCCGTCGAACTGCCAGTGACGCATCCGATCTTCCACTTTGTCTTCAACCTGAAGGAAAAGCCGCAGATTCCGAACGTCTATCACGCCACCCGCTACCACGGCACCGGCATCACCTGGGAAGTCGAGGACGGCAGGACGCCGCACTACCGGGCCATCCTGGACGACCGCGGCCGGCTGTTGGTGCTGGCGTGTCACAACACGGATCTGGGCGACGGCTGGGAGGAGGAGGCCACGAACCCCGATTACTTCGCCGAGTTCTCCGAGCCCCAGGCGTATCCGCTCGCGATCAACATCATTCTCTACGTCATGACGCACTGACTGCCCATGCCGGCGGCTGGTCTGGCCCGGTCAGCCGCCACCGCGAATCACTCTCCCCTCAATTCTCATGCCACATTTGAAGTTCATCCTTGCCACCACAGCCGTGCTCACCGGCTGGCTGGCCGGCATCGCACAACCTGTTGAACCCGCCCCGCCGCCGGCTGTTGATGGCCCGCCGGACGGACCGCCGGGTTTCGACGGCCCGCCGCCGTTCGGGCCGGATGGCTTTGGGCCGCCGCCGGGTTTCGGTCCGGGCGGCTTTGGCGGGCCGGGAGGTCCGGGCGGGATGAACCAAGAGCGGAAGGTCGCGGCGCAGTTCGACAAGGACGGTGACGGCCGCCTCAACCGCGAGGAGCGCCAGGCCGCGCGCGCGTGGCTGAAAACCCAGGGCGTCGGGGGGCGCTTCGGCGGCCCCGGCGGTCCCGGCCGGCGCGGGCGGTTTGGACCGGGCGGCGCGACCGCTGAGCCGCCCCAGCCCGGCCGCCGGCTCACCCCGGCGGACGTGCCGGCGTATCCGGACGCGCCGGTGTATGAGCCGTTCATCCTGCGCACGTTCTTCCTCGAGTTCGAGAACGCGGACTGGGAGCAGGAACTGGCCGACTTCAACAACACCGACGTCGAGGTGCCGGCCACGGTGATCGTGGACGGCCGGACCTACCGCGACGTGGGGGTGCATTTCCGCGGCGCCACCTCGTTCATGTTCGTGCCCGAAGGCCGGAAGCGCTCGCTGAACCTGTCCTTCGATTTCGTCCACCAAGGGCAGAACCTGAGCGGTTACCGCACCTTCAACCTGCTGAATGCCCACGAAGACCCATCGTTCCTACGCGTGATGCTCTACCTCCAGATCGCGCGCGACTACCTGCCCGCCGCGAAGGCGAACTTCGTGCGGGTGGTCATCAACGGCGAGTGCTGGGGCATCTACACCAGCGTGCAGCAGTTCAACAAGGACTTCGCCCGCGACTGGTTCGGCACCACCCAGGGCGCGCGCTGGAAGGTGCCCGGCAGCCCGCAGACCCGCGCCGGCCTCGAATACCTGGGCGAGGGCGAGGCGCCATACCGGCGGCTCTACCAGATCAAGAGCAAAGACTCGCCCGAGGTCTGGACCGCGCTCATCAAGCTGTGCCGCGTGTTGAGCGAGACGCCCGCCGCCGAACTGCCCGCCGCAATCGGGCCCATGCTCGACGTGGACGGCGCGCTGCGTTTCCTGGCCGTCGAAAACGCGCTGATCAACAACGACGGGTACTGGGTCCGCTCCAGCGACTACAACATCTATCAGGACAAAAGCGGGCGATATCACATCATTCCCCACGACGTGAACGAGGCGATGTCCGGGGGCGGTGGCGGACCGGGTGGTCCCGGCGGCGGGGGGCTGGAACTGGATCCGCTCGTGGCACTCAACGACTCGAGCAAACCTCTGCGCTCGCGGTTGTTGGCGGTGCCAGAATACCGGGCGCGGTATCTGGGTTACGTGCGCGACATCGCCGAACGCTGGCTCGACTGGGATCAGAAGCTCGGCCCACTGGCCCGGCGGTACCACCATCTGATCGCGGAGGACGTGAAGACCGACACGCGCAAGCTCGACACCACCGAGGCGTTCGTCCGCAGCCTGGGTGATTCGACGGCATCCCCGGTCGAATCCGCGCAGCCTGCGAATCCGGGCAGGTTTGGACCCGGACGGGAGAAGGTGAGCCTGATGGAGTTCGCCCAAAAACGACGCGCGTACCTGCTCGCGCACCCCGAGGTCAAGGCCGCGCCGCTACCTGCCTTGTCGCGCTAGGTCGGGCCGGCAGAGCACCTGCCTTGGGAATTGAGCATCAGGATCTGGCTCTGGCTTGTCGTTCTGCTGACGCTCCCGGCCCGCCGCGGCACTGAATCCGGGCTGGAACTGGCGCGAGTCTCTGGCAAAGCAACGCCGCGGGTTTTCGGCAGCCCCATGGATCCCTGGCTGGCGAAAGCTTCCAGCGATCTGACTTCGTGGTCGCGCGTGCCCGGCTGCCGCGCTTGCTTGCTGATCGCGCCGAGCCGGCGACGTTGGGCTTCACGGCCAACGCGGACGGATCGAAACAGCACTTTCCCACCCGACCAGCCAACGGCCTCTATGACTTGGGCCTTCTCCCAAAGATTCGGCTGACGTTCGAAGCGACGGACTGGCAGGACCGCCTGCTGCCGCCGCCCCGGCGAGACGCCGACGCCTGGGCCGTGGTGAAGCCGTGGCCCCGGGGTGCCGGCCTGTTACTGGGCCCCGATAACGCAGGGTCGCCGTTTCTATTTCAAGGGCCCTTCCACGATGTGACCCAGGCCACCGCAGTGACGGGTGGCGCTGCCCATCCGCGCCGCGGGACGGCCATCAATCAACACGCGCGGATCGCCCTCCATGATGATGAACGTATTGGGTCCTGAGCAGGCTGCATGCGTCCCCACGTCGCCCACCCGGGCCGCCGCCGCCCCGCGGAACGAAACCAGGGCGCTGCCCGAAGTGATCGGCCCGAGGGTTGGATGAGGATCTCCAGGGTCACCGTGGGCGTCCGCGGGACAATGGGCTTTGCTTCCCACGAAGGCGAACCACTCCTTCCACGGATCCAGGGTCTGTACGGTGTAGGTCACGTTGGTCGCCAGGTTGCCCAACCGGATGCCCAGCGTGATGGTCTGGGGTCCATCCCGTTCGAAGGACGGCGACGACCGCTCGCCTTGGGCCGGCGTAAACGATCCGCTGCCGCTCCACTCGACCCGGCCCGAGACATCCATGCTCACCCCATCGACCCGCACCACACACTTCGCGCCGAACACCCAGCCCTCGGTGAAGACGCACGGGCTTTCCCCCACCGGATACGTCATCTCGAGCGTCTCCAGCACGACGTTGGTGGCGGGGCGCAACGCAATGCGCAAGGTGTACCAGTCACTCAACCCGGCGTGGATCAAGGAAACCTCCGGATCCCGGAAGCTGCCCCCGTCATAGCTGTCTTGCAGCCGCAGGGTCACCGGCGTCTCGATGCCGGCCGGCGGACACGACCCGAGGTCGGGGTTGTCCGGACACTGGATCACCTCGCGCGCCCACTGGCTGCGGGTGCCGGTGATCATGCACACCCGGCCGGCCGCCCATTCGTAGTCGGTCTCGAACGTGGCCCGCATGGGCATGGGCGTGCCCGGCGGGGGATAGATGACGCGGTACACATGCAGGATGTCGACGTCCGCGGTCTCCACCCGGTCGAACACCGCCGCCGAAAGCCCCTCGATCTCCCACGTGAGGGTTGAATTGGCATGCCGCGCCACCAGCGTGGCGCCCGCCGCCTCGGTGCCCGCCAGCAACAGCAGGCCCGACCACGCCAGCCATCGGCCACAGCGAGCGCGGCGGCCTTCCTCGAAACCGGGCGATGAGCAGGAACTCGAAGTCTTCATCGGATCTCGATGCGGTAGAAGCGGCGCGGACGGCCATCCAGGGCCAGTTCGACACGGGTCGTCTCCCCGGTGGCCTGGATGCCGGTGCGGACCGTGGTGAAGGCCGTTGGTTCGTCAAGCGCGTCGGCGGCCTCGATCGCGTAGGTGACTCCCGGCTCGCTGAACCACTCGAGCGCGAGCGTGGCGTCCGCCGCCCGGTAGCTGGCCGTCAGGATGCGGGTGGGGAAGAACGATTCCGGGTACAGCCGGATGCCCACCGGGGGCGTCACCCCGGCGTCGGCGACCGTCACCCGCGCCGCCTGACGGAAATCCGTCGTGTCGCCATGCCACCGGAAGTGATGCACCTTCGCGGGATCGGCGAACAACACGGTGTATTCCCCGGGCGGAATGCCCTCGACGAGATAGCGTCCCTGGTCATCCGTCCGCCCCCCCGCCAGGAAACGGAAACCCGGGGCGTAAAGGTTCACGAGGACGCCCGGCAAGGGCGCACCCTGCCAGTCCGTCACCACGCCGCCGACGCGTCCGGAGTCGGCGAGCGCGAAGCTCAGCGGCGGGTTTTCCCCGGCGGACACGGTCACCGGCGTCGCCTCGTCGTAGCTGTACGCGCCGGGGTACCAGAGCGCGAGCGCGCCCTGGGCGGGCATCAGGGCCAGCACCCGGTACGCGCCGGCCACCAGGTTGGTCAGTTGAAATCCGCCGTCCGCATCCGTCACCGCGGTCGCCACGACGTTGGTCGGTGTTTGGTACGCGCTCACGATCACTCCCGCGAGCGGCCGGGGGGACAGGTTCCGCACGGTGCCCGTGAGTACCGGTTCCTCGCCGTGAACCGGTGAGGACGCGACCAGCAGCAGGGGGGTGAGAAACCAAAGCAGCGGCAGCGCCCATGCTGAACGCCCGGCTTGTGCGATGCCCTTATTCACGATGCGGGCACTGTAAGAACGCCTGCCAGCCAGGGTCAAGTGCCACATTGGAGAACCCGACGCGGGCCGCCAGTCTCACGGCGTCGTGGTCAGCAACAGCACGCGGAAGTACCCGCTTTCGTCCGCTACCTGGCCAGTGAGGATGGCAGAAGCGGTGGATTCACTGGCAATCACGTCGTCGGTGATATCACGCCAAGCGTCACCCGCGATCACCCTGCGCCATTGCACGCGATAGGTCCGCCCCGGCAGGCTGGTCCACTGCAAGCCAACAGCCCCAGCTTCCGAAACCCGGAGGTCCAGGATGCGGACCTCGGGCAGTCCGCGTGGTATCTCCGAATTCGTCGCGCCCGGTGTCGGCGCCTGCCAAGTGAAGAACGGCTCCGGGGCGCCGTCCGGCCAGCGACCCTGGCTGACGTCCTCGGCCTGCGGACCAAATTCGACCGCGTCCACGGGCCGTCCCAACGGGTCGAACAGCGCGATCCCTTCGCCGTCGCGGCTGAGCTGGAAGTTCACGTGCAGGTCGCCGCCGGCCCGCGTCTGCGCCGGCTGGCCGTCGGCCCAGACCAGCAGGAAGGCCCGCGCCGGCACGGCAAACCCCGCCGGGATGATGAAGCGCGCCGGGTCGGCCAGCGAATCGGTCAGGCGCCAGCCGGCCAGGCTCACCGCGGTGTCGCCGGGATTGTAAAGCTCGAACCAGTCGTCGAACGCGCCGTCGGCCGGGTCGGCGAGCGTACGGCGGTTCGCGGCCAGCCATTCGTTGATGCGGAGCGCGGGCGGCGGGGGCGGCGTGCCGGTGAAATGAACGGTGAGCTGCGCCGTCGCGCCCGCCACCGGCCGGCCGTGGTAATCGAGGCTCGCGAGCGACAGCACGTTCGTGCCGGCCGCCAGCGGCACGCGCAGTTCCCAACCGGTGACGCTGTTCCAGGCCGCCGGCTGTTCGACGTCGTTCACGCGCAGCGTTCGCACCGCGACGGGCGCCGTGCCGCGGATCACCAGCGGCGACTGGTCGGTGACGACCTCCGGCGCGGGGCTCGTGACCGCGAAGTTCGCACGCACGGTGTTGAGTTGCGCTTGCAGGTAGGCGCGACGCTGGGTGATCCAGGACTTGATCCCCGCCGGGCCGGCCAGCGCCAGATTCTCCGCGCGGAACGCCGCGTGCTTCGCGTCGAGCAGCGCGTCAAGGCGCGTGCCCGGCCCGACCTTGAACCAGTCGCTCAGCGCCTCCTCGAGCGCGGCCCAGTAGCGCCGGACCAACGCCGGCGTGCGGTACATCCGCGCCACCGCCGGGTCGTTGACCTCGAAAAGCGGGGCGTTGGGCGGGTCGTTGAACACGCCCAGGCCCACGTCGAAGTCCCAGCACAGCAGTTTCCAGCCGTCGCGTTGCGGCTTGTAGAGAAAGGTGTTCTTCGCGTTTGGATTGCCGAAGGCGTCCCAGAACGAGGCCAGGTCGTTCATCGCGAACGTGCGCATCCAGTGGTCCACGTCCACCAGCGCCTCGACGCGGGCGAGGTAGTCCGCCGGCGCGTTCACGGCGTCCACCAGCGCGAAGAGATCGCCGAAGTCGTTGGCCGAGCCGCGCACCGCGCGCGGGCGCCAGTTCCAGCGGTACCGGGCCGCCTTTTTTGCGCCGCCGGTGGTGGTGAAGTTTTCGAGCGTGTTCAGGATGCACGGGTCCACGCGGTTGCCGGCGTTGTCGAATTCGTTCCAGCAATCGGTCTTCCAGAGCGTGCCTTCGGCGTCGTCCGGGAACCATTCCGCGAGGGTGTCCGCGCCGGGCTGTTGCACGTCGTCGTAGATCGTGCCGCGGCGCCGGCCATTGACGAAGAGGTGGACGTAGCGCCGGTGCATGTTCGGCAGGCCGTACTGTTCGAGGAACCAGTACATGAGCTGCTCACGCTGGTTGGTGTCGTCGCGGATCGGCCAGTCGAGCGTGAGCCGAATGTCGCCGAGGAAGCGGTCGGACTTCGGGAAAGTCAGATCGTAGCCGCACAGGTTGCCGGTGGGTGAGTTGTAGATCGGCGCCGTGTAGGAACTGCCGCTGTAATGCGCCCCGGCGTTGTGGATGACCCGGTGCTGGCCGTACACAAACGTCGCGTCCACGTCCTCGTTGCTCATCTTCTCGCGGCCGGCCCAGAAATCGTGCGCGGCCTGGGTGAGCCAGATCCGGTACGCGCCAAACGCGCCGGACGGTGCTGGCTCGCCCCAGCGCGCCAGGCATTCGCGGTCGGGCGCGCCGGGCGGAAACAACCGCGCGGCGGACGGCGCGGCCGTGTCGGCGGCTTCGAGGTGGAAGGCCACCAGCGCGCCGGCCGGCTGTCCGGGAATACTGCCCGTGAACACGCCGTCTCCTGCCAGTTCGTCCGGACCGGTCCCGTCGTCCACCATTGGCGTGCTGGCGGACTCGCGGTCCGGGTCGCGCCGGAAGCGCAGCGTTACGTTTGCGACGCCGTCCGGGTCGGCCACGCGCGCCAGCACGCGCACCGGCTGGCCGGCGGCCGGCAGGACCGGCCGATGCGAAACTTCGCTGACGGTTGGACCCGCGTTGGCCACGGCGCGGCTGTTGGGCGCGCCTGGCGTGCCGGGCGACACCGGCGTGGCCAGCCGGTGCGCGGCTTCGAGCCCGCCGCCGCGCAGCCGCAACAGGATTTCCGGATGGCCCGCCAGCCATTTCACCCGCGCGCGGATCGTGGCCGTCTGGCCGGCGGGAATCGGCGCGGTCAGCACCGTGCGGGCGCGGTTGGCCACGTGGTCGCCTCGGCCGCTCGCGACCAGGCGCAGACAACCGGCGCTGAGATAGCCGCCGCTCTGCCGCCGGCTCAAGCGATGTGTGCCCTGGAAAAACCAGCCGGCGGCGCTGAACTCAAACGCGCCGTTGCCCACACGGTTGCCGCCGTCGCCGACGCGCACCTCCACGTTGTCCACCAGCGCCTCGCCCGCCTCGAGCAGCATGACCTGCAACTGGTCGGCGGCGGGCACGGCCGGGTGCGTGTGATCCAGCACGCCGGTCGCCTCGATCAAGGTCCAGTCCGCCTCGCCGGTTTCATCACTGTCCACCCAGTTGTCGGGATCGAGCGGGTCGGAGCGCAGGTCCGCCAGTTCCAGACTGCTGCCGCCGCCGTCGGCCCAACGGCTCGCGCGGTCGCCGTCGCGGTACCGCGCCTCGGCCGCGATGAGCCACGCCGTCGCCGCGCGGCCGCTCAGCAACACCGGCCGCGCCAGCGCCAGCCGCTCGCCCCGATCCGACAAACTGCCTTGGAAATCGCCGACGACCACGCCAGCCGGCAGGCTCGGGTGAGCGGCGCGGAAATGCGCCGCGTCACGCGCCACGACCAGATAACCGCCCGGCGGCAATGTCACCGCTGGCGGAAACTCGAACTCGATCCCGTCCACGAACCGCCAGCCGCCGAGGTCCAACGCGGAGTGGCTGCGGTTGTGCAATTCCGCAAACTCGTCGCGGTCGTCACCCGACAGCGGGCGGAACAGGATTTCGGTGATGACGATTTCACCGGCGCGGGGCGGCGCGTTCGGCGCGTTGGGTGTGGGCGAGGCAAGTTCGCGCAGCGCGCCGGATCGCGGCGGCGTGCGACCCAGGCTCAGCGACATGACCGTCGCCGGCGAACTGCCGGCGCTTCCGGAACGGAGCGGCGCTTCGACGGCGTCCAGCGCGCGCGTCCTGTCCGGGTTGAAAAGGTAAAGCCGGCCGTCAACCGCTTCGGGCGCGAAGCCGAGCCGGGTTTCGTCGAAGACCGCGAACTCCCCGCCGCCGAGCACCGTGCCGGCCGGGACGGTGAATCCGGCCGCGCCAGGCTGCGGGCTGAGGACGCAGCCGGAAGCGTCCACCGGCCGCGCGCTCGCGTTGTGCAACTCGATCCACGCCCGCTCACCTGGTCCGGGCGCGGCGAAGACTTCATGGATGACGAGGTTGTCGAGCGGACTGGCCGGCGGCGGATCGGCCGCGCCAGGCGAGCCGCCCGCGAACGCGCTGACGGACCAGGCGCGCGGATCGTCCTCGCCGTAACTCGGCCGCGCGAGCACCAGCGAATGGCCGGCGCCAGCCGCAGCCAGCGGCCAGGGTGGATCGGGGCGGTAATTCACCTCGAGCACCACCGCGCCCGAGGTCTTGCGCAAGCGCAGGCGCCCGCCTTCATTCGCCAGTTTGCCGACCCAGCCGCCCAGCACGTTCGTGAGGCCGTACGCGGCGCGGAAGGCGGTCGGGTTCGCGGCCACGACCAGGTAGTTCGTCCCGCCGAGAATCGTCCCCGGCGGAAACGTGAAGTCCACTTCGCCGCTCAACCGCCAGCCGCCCAGGTCCTCGAAGAACGGATTGGAGTTGTATAACTCGATGAACTCGAGGTCACCGTCGCCCGGACGCTCGGCCGGGTGGTACATGATCTCGGTGAGGGCGATGGCGGTGCGACGGCTCGAAGGGCCGGGCGGCTCGCGGCCGAGCTGCGCCGGGTTCGGAAACGTGAGCGTGAGCGACGCCTTCGCGCTGGTGGCCGTGCCAAAGGCGTTGCCCACCACCACGTCGTAGCTGCCGCCGTCGGCCACGCTGGCGAAGGGGATCAGCAGCGTCGCGTTGGTGGCTCCCGCGAGGGCCCGGCCGCCGTGTCGCCACTGGTAGGCCAGCGGCCGGCTGCCGTACACGCCCACGCTGAAGCGGGCGGGATCCTTGAACGACACCGTGACTGGCTCGGGCTGGCGGACGATTTGCGGGGGCGTGCCGGGCGGGGCCTCGAGTTCCGCCGTGCCGCGCAATTCGGCGCGGAAGCCGGTGGGGTTGACGCTGTCGCCGGCGTTGTTGACCACGAAATCGAGCGTGTTGGCGCCCGCGATGAAGCCGGCGCGCAGCGTGAACTCAGGCGAGAACGCGCCGAAGTTGCCGTCAAACGTCACGCCGGTGGGCTGGCCGTTGAGGCGCACCTCGACCCCGGCGTTGTCCGAAGACCAGCGCCCGGTGAGCACCGCTGAGGCGGGGTCGAAGCCGGTGAGATCGAAGACGAGCTGGTAGGTGTAATTGCCGGGCGAGTTGCCGCCGGACTGGTCGGCCTGCGGCGCGATCCATTTCGAGTCGGGGCCGTTCGCGATCCAGGGCGGGATGGGAAAGCCTTCGCGGACGACCCAGGCCGCGGGGCCAGGGACCGAGGCGTCGGCGCTTTGCACCAGGTGCCAATGCGGGTCGCGCGCGCCAGCCGGCAGCAACGCACCGGCGTCGTCCACGCCGGTGTTGAACAAGCCGGGGATGACGGTAGCCTGGACGACCGGCGATGCGGCCAGTGCGGCGAGCAAAGCCAGGATCAACCGGCAGACCACCGGTGAACGCCGACGAACCCGGCGCGGCCGAGCCCCAGCCAAAGCAGGTGGGGCGAGACTCCGTCGAGCCCTGCCGCCAATTGTGGACCGCGGAATGCGGAATGCGGAATGGGGAGTGTGGATTGCGCACCGCTGACCGCGGACCTCAACGCGGCGTCTCCGCCGGGCCTGGCAATCCTCCAGGACCAAAGCCAGGGCTCGATGGGTTTCCCGTGATTGCGCTTTTCGCGACGGTGCGGAAAAGCGCACGCCCAGTGCGTTCGCACCCCGCCGGAATTCAGCCCGCCGGGTCAACCCGAAAACCGAAGTCGGACAGGCGGAACGCACCGCGCCACGGCCAGCTTCGGTTTTCGGGTTCAAGCGTCGGCCCCGGCGTTTCACCCTGACTCACTCCGCGGCCTTGAGCATCCGCGCGCCGAACAGGCCACCCGCCCATTTGCCGGGGTGGGCCTGGAGGCGCACCGTGACCTTGCTCTTGCCGCGCGTCAGCTCGGCGGGGATCGGGTAGGCTACTTCAAAGAACTGGTTCGGCCGGTTCTGTTCGAGCTTCTGCGTGGCGATGCGCGTGCCGTCCACCAGGATGTCGAACTCGCGGTACCCGCCGCCGTCGCCGCCCCAGTAGGTGCACAACAACTCCACCGGCTGGGCGGGGTCCACCCGCAACTCGAAGGCGAACCAGCCGCCGTCGGTGGCGTGACGCCACTTGCGGCCGAACGCCTCGCCGGCGCTGGTCTTCTCGCCCTGCAGGTCGTGGTCGCGCTCCGGCTGCATTTCGCCGGTCCGCAGCAGGTCCAGCGTGCGCGCCGTCAGCCTCGCTTCAAGCTCCTGCTCGGCGCGGATGTCCGCTTCGCGCTTCGCCCACCCGGCCGCGGTGAAGACATCGAGGAAGACGGTGTAACGACGGTCGTGCAGGCGGAAGAACGGCGTCAACTCAACGTCGCGGGGCCGGCCCACGCCTTCGGTCTTGAAGGTCAGGGCGGCCAGGGAGACCGGCTTGACCCAATCGGTGACCGGGCGGCCTTCGGTGAGCAGCACCGGCACGAAGCCGGGTTGGCCGGCCTCCGGCTGGTCCATCGGGCCGAGGTCGGCGGCGAGGAGGGTGGGCCCGTAGAAGATGCCGATGCGGCTGGGGTTGTCCGGCATGGCCTCGGTGCGGAGCGACATGGGGAACCGGACCTCGACGCGGTCGCCGCTCCGCCATTTCCGGCGCAGTACCGCGAAGCTGGACGGCAGCGTGGGCAGTGCTTGTTCGCCGCCGTTCACACGCACCGCGAAGCCGGTCTTCGCCCAGTGCGGATGCCGCAGACGCAGCGCGAACTCCCGCGGCTGCTCGCAGGTGAATGTGAGCGTGGCGGTGTCGGCGAAGGGCCAGTCGGTCTCCAGCCGCACCTTCAGGCCGCGGGCGCGCCAGGTCAGCTCGCTGGGCAGGTAGAGGTTCACCCAGAGGCCGGCGTCGTCGTGGAAGTAGATGCCGTCGCCGTAGCGGACGTGGTTTTCCATGCCGGTGCCCATGCAGCAGGTCCAGGCGTCGCGCAGCGGCTGGTACTCCTTGTGATGGCCAGGCAGGAGCGAGAGGTTGTAGATGACGCGCCCGTCCGGGTGCTGCGTGGCGCGGATGTGGTTCAGCAGCGCGCGTTCGTAAAAGTCGGCCACGGCGACGTCGGGGTTCCAGCCGAAGACGTGCCGGGTGAGCTTGAGCATGTTGTACACGTTGCAGGTCTCGGTGGTGGCGGCGCTCAGGCGGTCGTTGAGCCGGTCCGGCGGCCCGAAGTGCTCGCGGTCGCAGTGGCCGCCGGTGATGTAGCTGTGGTGGTACACCACGCGCTGCCAGAAGAACTCGGCGGCGGCGCGGTCCCGGGGGTCGCCCGCCAGTTCGTAGCGGGTGGCCAGGCCGGTCAGTTTCGGAATCTGCGTGTTCGCGTGCTTGCCGGGCAGGATGTCCTCGCCACGGGCGAGCGGCTCGAGGATGGCGCGGTGATGGAACCGGCGGGACAACGCCAGGTAGCGCTCGTCGCCCGTGTCCGCGTACAGGTCGGCGAAGGTTTCGTTCAAGCCACCGTGCTCGCAGGCCAGCACCTTCTGCATCTGCTCGTCCGTGAGGTTCGCGTGCGTGCGCTCGAACCAGTCCGCCAGACCGCGGGCGACTTCGAGGGCCGGCGGGTTGCCGGCCAGTCGGTAGGCGTCGCGCAGACCGGCAAAGAGCTTGTGCTGGGTGTAATTCGGCACCCAGATGCCGTTGAGGTCGAAGCCGGCGGAGCGGATGTTCCCGGCCGCGACCTCGGCGTAGGCCCGTTTGCCGCCGGGGATGGCGGCCACGTAGCCGTTGCCATTGGCGCGCTGGCATTCGGCGAGCTCGGCCACGATGTAGTCCACGCGCCGGCGAAACTCCTCGTTGCCCGTGGCAGCCCAGGCCAGCGCGCAGGCGCTCAGGTAATGGCCGGCGGAATGGCCCGACACGCCCTGTGCCTCCCAGCCGCCGTAATGCGGCGCCTTTGGCTCCAGCCCCGCCTCCTTGCGGAAGTTGGCAAGGAAGCGGTCCGGCTCGAGGCTGAGCAGCCAGGCCACGGCGATGTCCTGGCCTTCCTTGAACGGGCCGCCGGTGACGCGCACGTCGTGCAGGCTGAACGGCCGGGCCCTGGGCGGCGCGGCGGGTTTCACCCCCGCGGGCGCACGGCTGGCGTCGAGCGAATCGGCCAGCAGCGCCCCGCAGTAGAGCGGCAGGCCGGCGGCGACGAGGATTGGAAGGGATGTCTTCATTGGGGCAACTCGGTTGGACCGCTGTTCAGGGGGCAGCCGCGCGGACGCGCCCGTCGGCGTCAAACTCGACCCGGAACACACCGGGGCGCTCCCGCCAGGGCGCTTGCTCGTCGCTGCCAAAGTAAGTGGACCACCAGCGGCCGTGGTCGTCGCGGAAAAACACGTTGTGTCCGGCGTGCGGCAGGGCTTCGTAGCGCGGGCCGTACGGACCGAAGAGGTTCGTCGCGGTGGCGATGGCGCAACTGTACCGGCCTTGAAAGTTCTCCGCGCAGGCGAGGTGGTAACGGCCGTTCGCCTTGAAAATGAACATGCCTTCGTAGCCGACGTGGTCGAACGAGTCCTTGCCGAAAATGCCGGCGCACAGGCCCGAATGATGCTCCGGGTCCGGATCGGGCGTCGTGGTTTTCAGCCAGCGATACGGCTCCGCCAGGCCGCTCAGGTCGGGCTTCATTCGCGCGATCTTGCCGCTGTGCCAGAGGAAATACACGGTGCCGTCGTCGTCCTCGAACAGCGAGGCGTCAATCTCGTCGCCCAAGCGCTCGCCGGGCTGCATGTCCACGTACGGCCCTTCGGCCCGGCCGGACACGCTCTTGAGCAGGCCGCAGCCGGAGGTTTTCGCGGTGCCGTCCCAGCCGGGCAGGCTGTACGTGAGCCAGAACGTGCCTTTCAGGAAATGAATCTCCGGCGCCCAAAGCGGCTTCTTCGCGTCGAGGTACGGCTTGTGCCAGGCGCTGGTACCGTACTTCCAGACGAAGCCCAGCGCGGTCCAGTTCGTGAGGTCGGGCGATTTCCAGACCTGGATGCCCTGGTTGTAAGCCCAGAACGGCTCGACCGTGCCGGTGAGATACCACACGCCGTCCGGTCCGCGGGCGATCGAGGTGTCGCGCAACGGCGTGTCGAACAGCTTGCGCAGACCGGGAAGCGGATTGGCGCCGGCCAGCGGGGAGGCGCCGGGTGAATCAGCGCGAAGGCTGAACAGTCCGGCCGCCACCAGGCAAATCACAGCCAGGGCGAGACGGAGCCCGAATGCCGAAGTTCCGCGGGCGCGGCCACGCGCGCTCCGATCAAGCCTGAAAACCGAAGTCGGGCAGGCGGGACGCGCTGCGTTGCGGCCGACTTCGGCTTTCGGTTCAAGCGCTGTTTCCGGGCAGGACATGGCGTGAGACTAGCCGCAAGCCGGGCGGCCGGCGAAACAAAACGACCGGCGGAGTCGCCCCCGCCGGCCGGCGAACTAGGCACGCGAGCCGGCTACTTCTGCAGCCGATAGAACTGCTGCGCGCCGGTTGGGGTGATCGTCACCGTCTGCCGGTCGCCCGCCGGGACGGGCGAGACGTTGACTTCCGTCCACGCGGCGGCCGGGCCAAGCGCCGGTGAGCCGAACAGCTTGTAGCCGGTCGCCGAGGCGGGCCAGGACACGACCACGTTGTTGCCGCTGCGCTGGATGGCCAGCGAAGGCGCGGCGCCACCCGCGGGCAGCGCACCCAGGCGGAGGCTGTCCACGCGCAGGCCGGTGTAGCCCGTCACGGCGTCGGCGTTGTTGAGATGGAACTCCAGCGTGTTCACCCCGGCCTGGAAGCCGGCGGTGATGGTGAACGGCGTGAAGGCGGTGAACTGGTTGCCGTTTTGCAGCCCGGTGCTGGCGCCGTTGAGCTTGATGTCCGTGCCGAGGTTGTCGGTTGCCCAGAGGCCCAGCAGCACCGCCGTGGCCGGATCAAAGCCGGTGAGATCGAAGGTGGTGCGGTAGGCGTAGTCGCCGCCCGAAGCGCCGCCCGAGTCCAGCAACGGCGCGATCCATTTGGAGCGATCGGTGTTGGCCACCCACGGGCCGGCCACGATCGGGAACACCGTCGAGTCATGGACGATCGCGTCCTGCGAGTCCGGGTTCGTGGCGTTGATCACCAGCTTGTAATGCGGGTCCACCGAGCCGTCGGCCAGGACCGCGCCGGCGACGTCCACGCCGGTGCTGAAGACGCCCGGCACGCGCTCGAGGACGGTGACGGTGGCCGTGGCGCTGTTGGTGGTGCCGGCGAAGTTGCTGACGGTCACCGAATAATCACCGGCGTCGGCGCGCGTCACGTTTGCGAGCGTGAGCTTGGCCTCCGTTTTGCCACTGAGGGCCGCGCCGTTCTTGTGCCACTGGTAATTCAGCGGCCTGGCGCCGTCCGCCACCACGGTCAGATCGAGGCTTTCGCCGGTCAGCAGCAGGCCGCCGGCGGGCTGGGAGATGATCCGGGGCGCGTCGCCCACGGTGCCCCGCCGGGCGCCGCCGCGGAGCCCCTGGACCCGCAAGCCGGTGTAGCCGACGGAGGCGTTGTTCACCTTGAACTGGAGCCGGTTCTTCCCGGTGAAGAAAATGCCCTCGAGGCGGAACGGCGAGAGGGTGTCGAAATTGCCGGCGTTCACCACCCCGGTGGGCACGTCGTTCAGCATCAGCGTGCCGGCGTTGTCGGTGGCCCAGAACCCCATGAGGAGCGCGGACGCCGGATCGAAGCCGGTCAGGTCCACCTCCAGTTCATAGACATAATCGCCGCCCGCGGCGGCGCTGGTCTCGAAGCGCGGTCCGATCCAGACCGAGGTGTCCGAGTTGGCCACCCACGGCCCGCCCACGATCGGGAAGACCGTCGAATCCTGCACCACCGGCACAGTCACCGCCGGATCGTCCGGGTTCGCCACCAGCTTGTAATGCGGGTCCTCCGAACCGTCGAACAGGATCAAGCCGTTGTCGTCCACGCCGGTGTTGAACAGCCGGGGAATGGGCTCCAGCACGATCACCTTCGCCACGGGACTGGTGATTTCGCTGACGTTGTTCCGCACGACCACCGTGTAATCGCCGCCTTGCGCCACGGTGATGGCGTCCAACGCCAGGGTGGTGTCGGTGGCGCCGGGCACGTCCGCGCCGTTCCGCCTCCACTGGTAGGACAGCGGCGGCGTGCCGTCGGCCACGACGCTCAGGGTGACGTTGTCGCCCGCGATGTAAGTGCCGCCCACCGGCGCGGTGATGATCCGCGGCGCCTCGCCCGCGACCTCGACCGTGCCGATCATTTCGACGCGCAGGCCGACCGGATTCACGGTGTCGCCCGCGTTGAAGACCAGGAAGTCCAGCGTGTTCACGCCCGTCACGAAGCCGGACTCGATGGTGAAATCGCTCAGCGCGCCGAAGTTGCCGGGCTGGCTGATGCCAAGCGGCACGTCGTTCAACACGATGTCCACGCCGGTATTGTCGGAGGTCCATTTGCCCGTGATCTTCGCCTTCGCGGGGTCGAACCCGGTGAGGTCGAAGGTCGTGCGGAACGTGTAGCTGCCGGGGGCGTTCCCGGTGCCCTGGCGGGCCCGGGGCGCGATCCAGCGCGAAGTGGCGCTTTCCGCGATCCACGGCCCGGCCGGCGCCACCGGCCAGCCGCCTTCTAGCGTGAACGCGACCGGGCCGGGGTACTCGGGATCGGCGCTCTCGATGAGCTTGTAGTGCGGGTCCACGGTGGAGTTCGGCAACGGCGTGCCGGTGTCGTCCACGCCGGTGTTGTACAACTTGGGGATGGGCGCGGCCTGGGCGAGGAAGACGGCGGTGACGGCCAGGAGCGCGGCAGCGGTCTGATTGGGGAGCCAATGGTGCTTCATAGGTCTGGGATCAAGCCCACGCAGCCGGGCGGCCACGACAGCGCGTCGCAATTCGACCACCCCAGCCCGTGGAATTTCCGTAACAAAGCCGCCGGGCTACCGGCTGTCAAGCGGAGGGAGCTTGAGCCCGAAAACCGGAGTTGGCTGTAGCGCAGTGCGTCCCGCCTGCCCAACTTTGGTTTTTGGGTTGAACTCCACCAGGTGGGGAAGTTTGTGACTGTCAGTCGGGAAGATCAAAGGCGGAGATTGCCATCCAGCGGTCCAGACGGATGGATGCCAGGAGGCGCTGGAGGCTCGGTGGGGCCGGGCTGACGCCTGCGCGCGGCGTCCCGCCACCGGGGGTAGGTCGCCCCTCGCTGAGGAGCGACGGGTTGCGGCCCCTGAGCCAGGGGCCGGCTACCAGGTGCCGAATCCCCGCTCACACTACCCGTCACCCCCTTTTTTTTGAGTTTCTGAGTTTGGGCTTTCGCGTCGTGTCCAGCCGGCTGGAAGCCGGCCGCCACCCCGTCCAGGCCGGACCGGCGGAAAAGTTGGAAGCGCCCGATGAAGTTCCCCATTCATCTTCATCATTGCGCCGGGTGTGGCAGGGCCTAGAGTTACCCGGTTGGACGGCACCCCGCGCGGACGGAATCCAGCAACGCTGGCGATACCCGGGGCAACCTCCCCGGTCCGGGGTGCCGTGGAAGTTGTATGACGAGTGAAGCATCAGCTCCGCATTACGAGCTCAAGTCGGATATCGCGCAGTTCTGCCTGCCCGCCTCCACGCGGGACAGCTACGCGAAGTACGCCTACGCAAACTCGATCTTCATCGCGTTCCTGATTCTGGGCATCGTCGGCATCGTGAAGACGCCGGTCATCGAGGAGAAGCCGCTGCCGGAGATCCAGGAGTTCATGCGGGTGGAGTTGCCGCCGCCCCCGGAAGCCCCGCCGCAGGAAGAACCCGAGGAAATCACGGAAGCCATGCCCGAGGTGACGCCGGACGCCTACACCCCTATCGTCGTGGCGCCCGCCAACGCGAACGTGGTGTTCTCCGTGCCGGTCGAGGGCCCCGTGATGGTCGCGCCCAGCGTGTCCATGGCCTCGGCGCCTCCGGCCGTACTGCGCCGGCCCCCGCCGCCCTCCGCACCGCCGCCGGCCTCGGTGGGGGTGATCCGCATGAACCGCGGCAAGGGCGGCCCGCCGGGCATCTTCCCCAACCCGCCCTTCATCCCGAACCTGCTCAAGTCCGGCGAGTCGGCGTCCTTGGAAATCTACCTGGAGGTGGACGCCGACGGCACCAAGACGCTGGTGGAAGTCCGGCGCTCGTCCGGCATCCGGGAGCTCGATCAGAAGGTCCTGCAGCACGTGCGCACCCGGTGGCGGTTTGACCCGATCGGCGAGCCGCGCAAGTACACCTGGGAATACGAGATGCGGGCGAACTGACGGCAACTCCGGTGTGGACAGGTGAAATGCAGCTTGGATACCTTGCGGACTTTCGCCGGACCGGCGGAAAGGCGGTGTTGCGGAGACGCGGACAACCAGACGTGAGACATCTATGTTGGCGAATGTTGTAATTGAGTGGTTCAAGGCGGGCGGGCCCATCATGTGGCCGATCCTGATCACCGCCATCGTGGCGGTCTGCGTGATCGGCGAGCGCACCATCTGGTGGATCATCCAGAGCGCGCGACGCGACCCCGAGACGCTGGAAAAGGTCCTGGCGAGCATGGAAAGCGGCAATTTCAACGAAGCCTCCCGGCTGGCCACGGATTCCAAGGACCCGGTGGTCCGCATGATCTGGCATGGCTTGAACCACGTGCATTACTCGCTGCAAGGGGCGCTGCAGGTTGCCGCCGGCGTGGAACTGCGCCGGGCCGGCCGCTTCCTGACGGTCATGGACACGCTGGTGACGCTGGCGCCGCTGCTGGGTTTGCTCGGCACGGTGGTGGGTCTGATCACCACGTTCACCGCCATTGGCGACGCGGAGCTGGCGGTGGAGAAGGTGACCGGCGGCATCGGCGAGGCGCTCATCGCCACCACCTGCGGTCTGGCCATCGCCATCGTCTCGCTCGTGCCCTTCAATTATTTCAGCAGCAAGACGGTCAAGCTGCAGTTCGAACTCGAAACGGCCGCCACCAACCTCGAGGTCATGGTCAATGCCGCCAAACAGCGCAACGGCGTGGACGTCACCGCCGCCCCGCGCGAGGTCGTGCAATCCTGACCGGACCGGCCGTCCCGGCCCGTTGCGCCCCGCGATTCATCTTCCCGAGCCCGCATGAAAATCGGCACCCCCCTGCCCCACAAGAAGGCGCGCATCGAGATCATCCCGCTGATTGACATCATGTTCTTCCTGCTCGCCTCCTTCGTCATGGCAAGCTTGAGCATGATCCGGCTGCAGTCCATCAAGGTGGACCTGCCCACCGCCACGCAGGCCAAGCGCGACCTCAAGCCGGACATCCTCAACCTCACGGTGGACAAGCTGGGGGACGTTTACATCGAAAAGGAGCGCAAGACCCTGGCCGAGGTGTACAGCTTCGTCTCCAACAAATTCCAGGTGAACACCAACCTGCCCGTGTACATCAGCGGCGACAAGGACGCCAGCCACGGAGCGGTCATCGCCGTGCTTGATGTCGTGCGCCGGGCGGGAGTGCAGAAGGTCGCGTTCTCCATCGCCCCGCAAGCCGAGAAGAAGGACTGAGGAAGCCGGCGCGCTCTCAGCCGGGACGATTCTATCCGTAAACCGAAGTTGGTCGTGGCGCAGTGCGTCCCGCCTGCCCTGGATTGATTTTCGGGTTCAACTGAAGATCGGGAGCAAACGCCGCCACGCCGCTATTTTCGCTGGCCGCCCGGCTGCTGTTTTTCCTGGGCCGCCTGGATGGCTTCGTTGGCCTTTTTGACCTCCTCGACGAGCTTGTTGTAGGCCTCCACGGCAGTGTTGTACTGCTCGGCCAGCTTCTTGTAAGCCTCGACCTGCTCATCCCGCTGGGCCACGAGGGCCTTGATGGTTTCGTTCTGCTTGGTGATGGCCTCGTTCTGCCTGGTGATGTTCTCGTTGGCCTGCTCGAGGGCGACCTTGTACTGCTCGACTTGAAGGGTCTTGGCGTCGCGCTCCTCAATCGTTTTCTCCAGCTCGGCGGTCAGCTCGCGGATGCGCACTTCGTTGGTCTTGACCGTCTCTTCCAGCTTGACGCGGATGCCCTGCACCCGCTCCAGTTCCTGCTGGGTGTTCTTGAGCATCACCTGCAGGTCCTGGATCAACACCTTGTTGGTGTGGATGTCGTGGGTGAGCTTGATCTTGTCCTGGGTGAGGGTGTTCTCGCGCCGCCACTGCACGAAGCACAGCACGCACAGCGCGCAGGACACCAGCACCGACAGGTTCAGAATTAGTTTGTTCATCCGATTGCACTCTGGCCGGAGGTTGGCTGGGTCGTCCCTCACCCCCCGTTGGAAAGGGCGCCGGTCACGGCTCCGGTTCGCGGGCGGAAATGGTCGGGGCGGTGAGATTCGAACTCACGACCTCTTGTACCCGAAACAAGCGCGCTAGCCAGGCTACGCTACGCCCCGACGTTTCGCGGGCGAGAAGGTGCCGTCGCCCCAGCCCAAATGCAACGATGAATTTGTCCGCGCAACGGCCGGCAAACCGCTTCCATCCGCCGCTGTCTGAAGCCCGTTCCCCGGCCTTCAAAACCGCCGCGCCACCTGACCGCGCGGTCACGTCACGACGGCAAGGCGGGCCCCGCGAAGGCCGGAATTGTACCTGCCATTTGACAACAAATTTCCCAAGTGTACTGATACATCACATTTGCGATGCCGATTAAGGCCAAAACCAAACACCGGCTCCGCCCCCTCCTCCCCGCGCGCCGGCCTGCCCTGATTGGGCTGACTGCGGCGCACCCGTGCCGGACACAGGCGAGTCGGCTGGAGGCGCATTGCTGGACGTTGGCTTTGGGTTTGGCTGCGGTCGTGGCAGCGTCGTTGGCTGGCGTCGCGCAACCCGTGCTGGCGGTCCGGCAGGTCCCGGCCGGTGTCGAGTTGAGCTGGGCCGCCAATGCCGGCGCTTACGTGGCCGAAACCACGCCCAGCCTGGCGACGGGCACGGTCTGGGACCGCGTGAACCAACCGGTGACCACCGTGGGCGACCGCCGCGTGTTCGTGGTGCCGGCCGGCGACGCCACCCGGTTCTTCCGGCTGCGCGCGGAGACTCCGACGCTCCTGACTGTGGTCTGGACTTCGCCGGCGGCGGGCGAAGGCGCCGTGTCGGTGACGCGCGAATCGGTCTTCCGGTTGAGCGCGCCGCTGGCGGCGGGGGTGGTTGTGAACGGCGAGCGCCTTTACGCCCAGGCGGCCGGGCGACGGCTGCTGGCGCGCCCCGAGTTGAGCGGCGACCGGCAGACGGTGAACCTGTTTTACCTGGAAAACCTGCCGGGCGGCGCGCGGGTCGAGGTCACCTTGGACGGCACGGGCTGGACCGGGGCAAGCGGCGAGCCTGCGGACCTGGACGGCGACGGCCTGCCCGGCGGGACGGCGGTGTTGCGGTTCGAGACGGCCAATACCGCGCCATTGGCCAACACCGCGATCACCGGCCGCGTGCTGGCCTCGGAGCCGGGACCGGGCGGCGCGGACGTTCCACTGCCGGGCGTGACCATCACCGTGGACGGACGGGAGGAGAGCTTGCGCACCGTGACGGACGCCCAGGGCAACTTCCGCCTCCAGCCCTGCCCGGCGGGCCGTTTTTTTGTGAACGTGGACGGGCGCACCTCGCCGTTGAGCCAGTGGCCCAACGGCGCCTATTACCCCCTGCTCGGCAAAGGCTGGGAGGCGGTGGCGGGCAGGACCAACAACCTCGCCGGCGGCACGGGCATCGTTTACCTGCCCTTGATTGCGGCGGGCACGTTGCAGCCGGTCAGCGCCACCGAGGAAACGCGCGTCACCTTCCCGCCGGCGGTGATTCAGCAGAACCCCGCGCTGGCCGGCGTGGAAATCGTCGTGCCGCCCAACGGACTTTTCGCCGACAACGGCGCGCGCGGCGGCCTGGTGGGCATGGCGCCCGTGGCTTCCGACCGGCTGCCCGAGCCTTTGCCGGCCGGCCTGAACCACGCCATTGACATCTCCATCCAGACCAGCGGGCCGCAGAACTTCGACTGGCCGGTGCCGGCGAAGTTCCCGAACCTCCCCGACCCAGTCACCGGCGAGAAACTGCCGCCCGGCGCGAAGACCGCGCTGTGGAGCTTCAACCATGACACCGGCCGCTGGGAGATGCAGGGGCCGATGACCGTCACACCCGATGGCAACTTCGTGGTGACCGATCCCGGCGTGGGCATCCGCCAGCCCGGCTGGCACGGCGCGTCCCCGGGAAGTCCGGGGGGCGGCGGCCCGGGTGACGGCGGCGGGTGTCCGGGCGGCGGCGGGGGTGGCTTGCTGGCCGAAGGCACTTCGGGCGGCGGCGGCAATTGCGACTGCCCCGAAGAGCCCGCGGACGCCAAGAAGAAGGCGCAGGAGTGCTTTTCCCGCGCCGCCGAATGCGCCCTGAAATGCTACGAAGATTGCGGCGAGCCGGGGCGTCCCGAGGGCTGGCTCGATGTCTTGTCCAAAGGCAAGGACTGCGCGGAGGCCGCCCGCTGTTCCTTGAAGTGCAAGGAGGACGGGGAGAAATGCAAAGACCACTGGGACAAATGCGTCCTGGGCGGCGGCGGTTTCCTGCGCCGGCTGCACGGCCGCGGACCGGAGCTGCACGAGGTCTTCGAGGACAACCCCGCCACGATTTTCGCCCGGCAGGCGTTGGAGGAAATGGCGCTGCACGCCGGACGCTGGTTTGAACTCGAAGCCTTGTTGAACAAGGCCCCGACCTACGAGCAGCTTTCCCCGCAGGACAAGGCGCGGGTGCAACAGTTGAACAACGAGTTGCGCGAGCTATATCGCGGCAAGTCACCTGCCGCCTACTACGCCGCGAAGGAGCGGCGGCTTGTGCAGCTTGTCCTGACCTCGCCGTTCGCCGACTCGATCTACCCGCCGGTCAGAGGGTACTACGCGCTCGAAGACCTCGCCTCCGGCCTGGTCCGCCGCGGCCGCACCGAGCCGCGCGGTTACCTCAACAACCTGATCCTGCGGCCAAACAACCCGTACCGCATCCGCCTCCTGCTCGGCCCCACGCTGACCTACCACGAGGCGTTTTTCACCAGCGCCGACGCGGGGGTGGAGACCCCTATCCCATTCGGACCCGTGCGGGCGCTCAGCGCGACTGACGCCGATGGCGATCGCATCCCCGCCGAGGCCGAATTCGTCCTGGGCACCCGTGACGACCGCGCGGACACGGACGCGGACGGTGCCGACGACCGGCAGGAACTGTTGAACGACAGCAACCCGCTCGACGGCCAGCCACCCGCGAACGGCGTCATCGCCGCGCTCGACACGCCGGGCGAAGCCGAGGACGTGGCCATCCAAGACGCGCTGGCGCTGGTTGCCGACCGCGCCGCTGGTGTGACGGTGGTGAGCCTGGCCAACCCCTTGCAACCCGTGCTGCTCCAGCAGGTCAACACGCCCGGTGACACCTTCGCGGTCGCCTTTGCCGGCAACCTCGGCGTCGCTGCCGACGGCAACGGCGGGCTGGTGATTCTCGATCTGATCCAGCCGGCCAGCCCCGCGGTCGTGGCGCAACTCGCGCTCGGCGGCGAGGCGCGCGCGGTGGCGGTGGACGCCGGCCTGGCGTTCGTCGGCCTGGGCAACGGGCAACTGGTCGCCGTGGACGTGCTCACCGGCGAACAGCTCTCACGGATCACCCTGCCCGGCGGGCCGGCCATCGAGGACGTGGCCGTGAAGGAAGGCGTCGTGTGGGTGTGGGCGGCGGGCCGGCTGCACGCGCTGAATGTTTTTGAAGGCCAGCTCGAGTGGCTGGCCGCCGCCGACAGCGGTCGCGGCGGGGGCCAACTGGGCCGGCGGATGCGCCTGAGCCTGGCGGGCGATCTGGCCTACGGCGCGTTTCCGCGGGGCGTCGCCGCGTTCGACATTGCGAACCCGGCCTCGCCGGCTCTGAAACAGGTCCACAACACCCCCCAGTTCGGCTGGAAGCAACTGGTGCCGGTCATGCCCGGTCTGGGCGTGGCGGCCGACGGTACGAGCCCCTTGGGTGACGAACCTCAGGACCTTTCGCTCTACCGGCTCGGCGAGGATGGCACGGAACTGAACTTTCTCGGCAGCTTCGTCACGCCGGGCGTGAGCCGGGCGCTCACGGTGAACGGCGGGCTGGCCTTTGTGGCGGACGGGCCGGCCGGGTTGCAGGTCGTGAATTTTGCGCCCGCGGACACCGCCGGCGTGCCACCCACGCTGACCCTGCAAACGAGTTTCCCGCTGGACCCGCCCCGGATTGAGTCCGGCCAGCCGGGGCGGCTCGTGGCGCTGGCCGACGACGACGGGATGGTCCGCTGGGTCGAGTTCTACCGCGACGGTGAGCTGGTCAAGCGGGCCCGCAACTGGCCGTTCGACTACCGGTTCACCGCCCCGGAACTGACGCCCGCCACGACCAATCTCGTGCTCGGCGTGCGCGCTGTGGACATGGCCGGCAACGCCAGCGCCCTCATCACGCTTGATGTCGCCCTCCTCCCGGACAGCACACCGCCGCGCGTCACGACCTTGTTCCCGCGCGAGGGTGTGGTGCTGGACACGTTGACCCGCCTGTTGGCCCGCTTCAACGAGCCGCTGGATTTCCTGTCCATCACGCCAGCGCGCGTGCGCCTCGTCTCCGCGGGTCCGGACCAGGCGTTTGACAATGACGACGACCAGCCGGTCGCCGGCCTCGTGGACTACTCCGCCGCGAGCATGGCCGCGCAACTGGAACTCGATCAACCTCTGCCGCCCGGCCGTTATCGCTTCGAGGTGGACGGCCTGCGCGACGTGGCCGGCAACGCCCAGGTCGGCACGGCGGTCAGCCGGTTCTGGGTCGCGCCCGGCGGCCCGGAGGGTGACGCGGACGGCGACGGCCTGGCCAATGCCGAGGAGGGGAATGCGCTCACCAATCCATTTGCCGAGGACACCGACGGCGACGGTTGGGCCGATGAAGTCGAGGTCAACGACGGTTCCGACCCGCGCGACCCGGCGTCGCGACCCCGCCAGTTCTTCGCCGCCCGGCCGCCTGTGGCGGTGGGCCTCGTGCCGGCGGCGGAAGACACGCCGGCCGGACCTTTCCTCGCCCTGCCGCCGGTCGCCGTCGGACTGGGCCCGGCCAGCGAGGAAGCGCCGCCCGGCCCGTTTGTGGCGCGCCCGCCCGTTCAACTACAACTCGCGCCCGCCAGCGAAGCAACGACCGCCGGGCCGTTTCTGGCGCGCCCGCCGGTGACTTTGAAACGCAACTGACTTCCACCGAAGCCCTACAAACCCCAGAACGCATGAAACCCGTCACCCTCCGCCATCCCTCAGCCGCGCTGGCCGCGGCCCTGTTCGTCGGTCTCCTGCCCTGCACGGCTGTCGCCCAGTTCGACGCCGGCAGCAACGGCGGCTACGGCCCGCTGAACATCACCGCCGACACCACCCTGGACCTGCCGCCGGACGGCGTCTTCCACTGCACCACCATCAATGTGAGTTCCGGCCGCACGCTGCGCTTCAATCGCAATCCGCTGAACACGCCGGTGGTCCTGCTCGCCCAGGGCGACGTGACCATCGCGGGAGTCATTGACGTGAGCGGCGCCAATGCTTCCGGCGCCATCGGCGGCGCCGGTGGTCCCGGCGGCTTCGATGGCGGCCATGGCGGGTTCGGCCCCAGCGCGCCACTCAACCGCGGCGGCGACGGGCATGGTCCGGGCGGTGGCGTCAACACCGACGGGCGGCGCAACGCGGTGTACGCCGCGCCCGTGGGCGGGAACAACCGCACCTACGGCAACGTGCTCATCGTGCCGTTGATCGGAGGCTCCGGCGGCGGCGGCTTCAACGGCAACCCGGGCGTGGGCGGCGGCGGCGGCGGCGGCGGCATTCTCATCGCCTCCAATACCCGCATCACCGTCAACGGCGCCGTGCGAGCCAACGGCGGTTACGGCCCTCACGGTGGCGGCAGCGGCGGTGGCATCCGGTTGGTCGCGCCCACCGGCGGCGGTGGCGGCACCCTGTCCGCCGAGGGCGGCGCCGGCGGCGGCGGCGGGCGCGTGCGTGTTGACTGCACGGACCCGCTGGCTTTCCGGAACTTGACCCTCAATGGCTCGGCCACCCGCGGCACGCGCATGTTCGCCCTGCCGGCCGGCCCGCAACCGTCGCTGCACATCGTGTCCGTGGCCGGCCAAGCCATCCCGGTCGGCGCAGCCACGGGCGTGGATTTCCAACTGCCCGCCGGCTCGCCCGCGACCCAGACGGTGGTGTTGCGCGGCCAGGGCTTCACCGGCCAGGTGCCCGTGCGGCTGGTGGTCACCCCGGAACATTCGCCGGCGACCGTGTTCGACCTCACGCTCAACGCCGCCGCCAACCCGCCGGAAGTCTCGGCGCAGATCACGCTGACGGAAGGCGAGCCCACGCGGATCGCGGCGTGGACGCGGTAACCCGAAGACTGAACCTGCCCGTAACGCCGGATTCCAATCCGGCACCGGATTCCAGTCCGGCACGGGCGCATCTCATTTTTCCGCAGCCGGTAGAAACGGCCGGACACCGCCGGGTAGCGGCAGCCATCCCTGGCTGCCGTAAAGGGTGGCATCCTGCCACTCGGAAGTTCCCGAGGGTGCGCCAGCGCATTCCCACCAGCGGGGGTAGGTCGCCCCTCGCTGAGGGGCGACGGGTCCGGTCCCTGGGCCAGGGGCCGGCTACCCGACACTCGAGCCTGCGTTTCCCACTTTCTGGGTTTCTGAGTTTCGGTTTTGCCTCAAACTCCACCAGGCTGAAAGCCCGGCTCTACGGCCGGCTGGAAGCCGGCGCTGCCCCGGCCGGCGATACGGCCGGCACGAATCGAGATGCGTCGCGGGATGATCTCTGGCGTGGCGCCTGACGGGGGTTCAGCCGAACAGCACGTGCAGCAGGAACAGCGCGCCCAGCGCCCAGGCGGTGGGCGTCAGTTCGCGCCCGCGGCCGGTGCCCAGCTTGAGCGCCACGTAACAGAGAAAGCCGAGCGACAGTCCCTCGCTGATGCTCGAGGTCAGCGGCATCAGCAGCATCGTGAGCACGCATGGCGCGGCCACGGAAAAATCACTGAGGTCCAGCCGGGTCACGCCCTGCATCATGAAGATGCCCACCACGACCAGCGCGGGCGCGGTGGCCACCGCCGGGATGGCCAGGATCACCGGACTGAAAAACAGCGCCAGGAGGAAGCACGCCGCCACCACCAGCGAGGTCAGCCCGGTGCGCCCGCCTTCCTCGACGCCCGCCGCCGATTCGATGTAGCTGGTGACGGTGGAGGTGCCCAGGCACGCGCCCACCATCGCGGCGCCGGCGTCCGCGGCCAGCGCGCGTCCGATGCGCGGCAGGTTGCCGCGCTCGTCGAGCAGCCCCGCCCGCTGGCACACGCCGATGAGCGTGCCCATGTTGTCGAACAGGTCCACGAACAGCAGCGCGAGTAACGCCGGCAACAGCTCAAAGAACCGGGCAAGCACGTAGCCGAGGTCGAGCTTGAGAAAACTGGGCGCCAGCGACGCGGGCAGCGACACCACCGCCGCGGGCAGTTGCGTCACCCGGCCTTCACCCCCGGCCGCCGGCACCAGCAAGCCCGCCGCCGTGAGCGCCAGGATGGCCAGGATCATCGCCCCGCGCACCCTGCGCCAGACCAGCAGCGCGGTGAGCACGATGCCAGCCAGCGCCAGCAGCACCGGCGGCGACGCCAGGTGGCCAGCCTTGACGAACGTGACCGGGTCGGCGGCAACGATGCCGGCGTTCTTCAGACCGATGAAGGCGATGAACAGCCCGATGCCGCAACTGATGGCGGTTTTGATCTCGAGCGGAATCGCCTCGATGATCCGCCGCCGCAGGCCGGTGACCGTGAGCACCAGAAACAGCAGGCCGCTGAGGAACGTCAGGCCGAGCGCCGCCTGCCAGGGCAGCTTCATGCCCACGCAGAGCGTGTAGGCGAAGAAGGCGTTCATGCCCATGCCGGGGGCGAGCGCGATGGGGTAGTTGGTGGCGAGCGCGAAGACGGCGGTCATCAACGCCGAGGCCAGGGCGGTGGCCGTGACCAGCGCGCCGCGGTCCATGCCGGTCACCGCGAGGATGTTCGGGTTCACCGCCAGGATGTAGGCCATGGCGGCGAAGCTGGTCAGGCCGGCCATGACCTCGGTGCGCGCCGAAACGCGCTGCCCGCCGACGACGAGGAGGCGATCCAGGAACCGCATGCGGTTGTGTCGTGAAAGTGCCGCGAACTTCGCCAGCTTGGGGAATGCGGCCGGCCGGCTTCAAGTCCTGACTCCGGCCGGGAAAGGCCGGGTTGCATCTCACTTTCGGGCCGGCAGCGGGCGGGCCGCAGTGGCCCAGTCGACCTCGCGTGCGGCCGTGCCGCGGGCGACCGACCGCGGCCCAGGAAGGTCAGGGCTCGACGGGGTCTCGCCCCACCGGCGGGTCGAAGGTCGAAAGTCGAAGGTCGAAGGCCAGAACAACGAACCAAGAACCAAGAACCAAAATAGCAGGGCTCGACGGAGTCTCGCCCCACCGCGTCAATGCCCGAGCGGCACAAAAATGAGCGGCGCCCAGACCAGTAGCATTCCAAGAATAAGAATTGACTTCTTGCAGGTTCGTGCATCACTGGACAGTGACTGTTCAGAGAAGTTCCAACAACCGCCGGTCTCTTCCGCGGGTTCGCTGGCGATGAGGATGCAAGGGGCGGTCACCTTCAGCGGCGGCAGGGAGGCCGGAAAACGAAAGGCAACATGAAACGCACATTACTCGCGGTGGTCGTCGCGGCGCTGGCGGTGGGTTTCGCCCGCGCTGACTGGGAATTCGGCGACGCCCACAAAATGCACTTCCCGCAAAATCCCGATCCCCTCGGGTGGGATGTGGCCGTCATTACACCGAACCCGCCGCCCCCGGCGGCGGTCGCGGACGACTGGCTGTGCACACAGAGCGGTGCCGTCAGTGACCTTCACATCTGGTTTTCGATGCGGCAGGATCTGCCGCCGCAGCCGGGTCTGGTGGCTTTCAGCATCTGGAGTGACGTCCCCGCCACTCCGAACATGTTCAGCCATCCGGGCAACCTCCTGTGGGGTGGCATCTTTGGCCCCGCTCAGTACTCGATTCGACCCTACCTTGTTGGTGTCCAAGGCTGGTACGACCCGAATGACCCGCAAGGTGTCATTCCGCAAGACCATAACCAGATATGGCAGTTGAACCTGACCCAGATCCCGCAACCCTTCTGGCAGGAACGGGGAACGATCTACTGGCTGGGCGTGAATTTCGCGCCCGACTGGGTTAATGCTGCCGGTTGGAAGACGTCGAAGGATCACTTCAACGACGACGCCGTGTGGTGGAACTGGCAGACGGGCGGGTGGCACGAACTGCGCGACCCGCTTAGCGGGGAATCCTTGGACATGGCGTTCGTGATCACGCCCGAGCCCGGCACCGTGTACGGCGCGGCGCTGTTGCTCGGCTTCGCGGGCTGGCACTGGTACCGCAAGCATCGCCGGGTCTGAAGCCCGGCCGGCCAGGCCTCCGCGCGATCCTGCCGCCCGGCAGGTTGTCGGAAGCCGGCGCGGGGAAAAAGCAACGGGCCGGGAGCACTCCGGCGCCCGGCCCGGTTTTGGAGGGAATACCGCGGTTACTTCACCTTCTTGACCTTCTCCCATCTGCCCGTCTGGGCGGACTTGAGGACCGCGTCGCAGATGTACTGGGTTTCCAGCGCCTCGCGAAAGGTCGGGCTGGCGGGCTTGCCGCCGGCCACGCCCTCGAGGAAGTCCGCCAGTTGATGCACGAAGGAGTGCTCGAAGCCGATGTTCAGGCCGGGCACCCACCACTTGTCCATGTACGGATGCTCGCCGCCGTGGTCGGTGACGTGGATGGAACGCCAGCCGCGCAGCTTGCCCTCGTCCTTGTGGTCGAACCAGGCGAGCCGGTGCAGGTCGTGCAGATCCCAGGCGATGGAAGCGTGCTCGCCGTTGATCTCGAAGGTGTAAAGCGCCTTGTGGCCGCGCGCGTAGCGAGTGCTCTCGAACGTGGCCAGCGAACCGTTGGCAAAGCGGGCCAGGAACGCGCAGGCGTCGTCAATGCCGACCTTCTCGACCTTGCCGGTGAGCTGGTGCATCCGCTCCTTCACGAACGTCTCGGTCATGGCGGTCACCGTCTCAATGCTGCCGTTGAACCAGAGGGCGGTGTCGATGCAATGCGCGAGCAGGTCGCCGGTCACGCCGCTGCCGGCGGCCTTCACGTCCAGCCGCCAGAGCGCGTCGCCGCCCTGCGGCACGTTCTTGGAGATGGTCCAGTCCTGAAGGAACTTCGCCCGGTAATGGAAAATCTTTCCGAGCCGGCCCTCGTCAATGAGTTTCTTGGCCAGCGTGACGGCCGGGATGCGGCGGTAGTTGAACGAGACGAAATTCGGCACGCCGGCCTTCTCGACGGCCTTGACCATCGGCTCGGCCTCCTTGCCGTCACGGGCGAGCGGCTTTTCGCAGATGATCATCTTGCCGGCCTTGGCGGCGGCAATGGCGACTTCGGCGTGCAGGTTGTTCGGCAGGCAGATGTCAATGAGGTCAATGTCGTCCCGCGCCACGAGCTTCTTGTAGTCCGTCTCGACCGACTCGAAGCCCCACCGGGCGGCGTGGGCCTTGGCTTTTTCCTCGTTGAAGTCGCAGATGGTCTTGAGGACGGGGCGGTATTCGAGGTCAAAGAAGTTCCACACCTTGCGATGGGCGTTCGCGTGGGCGCGGCCCATGAAGCCGCAGCCGATGAGTCCGACGTTCAGTGTTTTCATAGGGGTGATCGTGTGGCGGGGATGTTCGGGAACGCCGCGACGCGCGCAAGGCGGAAATGCGGACCGGGCTGGAGCGGGAGGTAGGGGCCTTCTGGTGGTACCAGCCGATGCCGTGCCCAGGCAGGGCCCGAGCCTGTTCGACCGCGCGCGCGGCGCTTGCGCGGCTGCCGGTCTGATGGCACAAGTGGAGGACAACAACTTGCCGGGCCGCGAAAACCCGTGGCCCGGCGAGGGCGGCGAAGCACAACAGACTGGGACGGCTGTGAACATCATTCAAATCACCCCCGGAACCGGCGGGGCGTACTGCGGCAATTGCATTCGCGACAACGCACTGGTGAGCGAATGGCGCCGCCTCGGCCACTCGCCGCTCATGCTGCCGATGTATCTGCCGCTGAAACTCGACGAGCCCCCGGCCACCGCCGGCGCACCCATCTTTTTCAGCGGCATCAACGTGTATCTCGCGCAGCGCGGGGCGTTGCTCCGCGCCATGCCGCCCTGGCTGCACCGGTTCCTCGCGCAACCCTGGCTGCTCAGGCTGGTCGGCCGGCTCGCCGCCAAGACCCGCCCGGACGAGGTGGCCGACCTCAGCATTTCGATGCTCCACGGCGAGCACGGCAACCAGTCGCGCGAACTGGACGAACTGGTCGCCTGGCTCAAGGGCCAGCCCAAGCCGGACATCATCGTGCTGTCCAATCTGCTCCTGCTGGGTCTGGCGCGCCGTTTGCGCCAGGGCGTGGGCGCCCCGGTGGTCTGCCTGCTCGCCGGCGAGGACACGTTCCTCGACGCCCTGCCCGCCCCGCAACGCAGCGAGGCCTGGAAGATTCTCACCGAGATCACCCACGACGCGGACCTGTTCGTGGCGCCCAGCCGGTACTTTGCGGAACGCATGGCCGGCCGCCTCCGCCTGGCGCCGGAGCGCATTCGCGTGGTGCCGCTGGGCATCAACCTCGCCGGCTTCGACGCCGCGCCGAGCCGGCCGGTGGGCGTGCGCCCGCCGCCGCCCGCGGTCGGCTTCTTCGCCCGGATGTGCCGCGAAAAGGGCCTGGACACGCTGGTCGAAGCCTTCGTGCTGCTGCGACAACGCGGGAAGGTGCCCGGCCTGCGCCTGAAGATCGGCGGCAATTGCGGGCCGTCGGACCAGCGGTTCGTGGCGGAACTGCGCCGCCGGCTGGGCGATCGCGGGCTGCTGGGCGAGGTGGACTTTTACGCGAACCTGGACCGCGCCGCGAAGATCAACTTCCTGCGCTCGCTCACCGTCTTCTCCGTGCCCGCGAGCTACGGCGAGGCGTTCGGGCTGTACCTGCTCGAGGCGATGGCGGCCGGCGTGCCGGTCGTGCAGCCGCGAGTCGCCGCGTTTCCGGAAATCATCGAGACCAGCGGCGCCGGCGAATTGTGCGAGCCCGGCGATCCCGCCTCGCTGGCCGATGCCCTGGAGAAGCTGCTGCTCGACCCGGCGCGCTTGCAGGCCTTGTCGGCCGCCGCGAAACGCGCGGTGGTAGAGCACTACGGCGCCCGGCGCATGGCGGAGGAGATGCTTGAGGCTTTCGCGGCGGTGATCCACGGACCGCGTCCCGGCGCGGCGCGGGTGTCCGCCTGAGCTTGCGCCTCCGCGCCGCACACTTCACCCCGGCTAGAGCGGTTTAGTTAAAGCTGTGGCCGCGTGGGGAGCGCGGGCTTCAGCCCGCTTCACCGTGCGCGGGCAGACGGGCGTGGAAGCGGCGTGAACGCCGCGCGCCGGAAGCGCTGTCGCAAGCGGCCCCAGGTTGATTGAAAACGCTCTAACAGACGGCGCTGCGCCCGCGTGGTTTTTTCAGGCTGGCTGCCCGACTTCTGTCCGCCGCTTGGCGCCGGTTCTCAGCCACCGACGGTGGATTGGGAAGCGTAGCCGCTCCGGGCAGACTGGCCCCGTCTTGCGTCGAGGGCCTTGGACATGGAAGGCGGAGCCGGTTGTCCGAACCGGATTTCCCCAACTTGTTTTCCGCGAGGGCGCGGAAAACCGCCCGTGTGGCGCGTGCGCTCCCCAGCCGTCATCGCTTTTCTGGCTCAGGGCAGTTCCTGCACGCGCAGGTTGCGCCAGCGCACCTGCAAGGGCTCCGCGCGCTCGCCCACGCCGTGCACCTGCAAGGCGATGAATCCGGCGGGCGTCACGCCGTCGCGCAGCTCCGCCGCGGGCACGCCGTTGAGCCAGGTCTTGATGAGGTCGCCCTGGCATTCGACGCGCAGCGTGTTCCACGCATCCGGCTTGAAGGCCTTGCGGGCCGGCTCGTTGTCCTTCAAATCCCGCAGCCAGCCGCGCCGGCCTTCGTCATAGATGCCGCCGGTCCACGCGCGGTCGCTGGGATCAATCTCGATCTGATACCCGTGCACGCGACCCGCCGGGACGCGGTAGGTCTTGCCTCCCAACTCGACGGTCTTCGGCTCGTCGAAACACTCACTGCGCACCTGGACGCCGGAGTTGAGGCCGGTCATCGGCTTGAACTCCAGTTCGAGGATGAAGTTCGTGTAAGGCCGCGTCGTGCACAGAAACGAGTTAGGTGTCCGCGGCACCGTTCCGCCCACGATCTCGCCGTTTTCGACGCGGTATTTCGCCTGGCCGCCGCGCTGCACCCAGCCGTGGAGGTCGCGGCCGTTGAACAGCGGCTTCCACGCGCCTTCCGCCGCGAGCAACGCGGACACGCAACACAGGCCGATGAAAACCAGCCGGGAGAAATGGGGGGCTTGCATGGCGGAACTCTGACACGCCGCCGGGCCGGCGCGAGGCAAAATCCCGTCGCCGTGGTAGGTCGCCTCTCGCTGAGCGGCGACGGCTCGCCAGCCTCTGTGCCGGAGGCCGGTCAATCGCGCTCACGCCTGGCGCAGCAGCACCACAATGGCCGCGGCGGCGCGCCGGCTGGCGCCGGGGCTGCCCAGCTTGGCTACCACTTCGGCGTACCGTCGCCGGACCGCCGCGCGCCGGGTGGGATCGGTCAGGAATTCCAAGGCCGCGCGCGCCAGGTTTTCCGGCGTGGCCGCGTCCTGGATGAACTCCGGCATCACTTCCGCGCCCGCGAGCAGGTTTGGCATCGCGAGATGTTTCACCGTGACCAGCCGCCGCCCCACCCGGTACGTGAGCGGCGCGGTGATGTACAGCGCCACCGTGGGCACGCCGCGCACCGCGCATTCCAGCGTGACCGTGCCGGTCGAGGCCAGGGCGACGGTCGCGCGGCCCAACGCCTCGCTCAACCCGCCGACTTGCGCGGCCACTTCCACGCCGCCCGCCGTGATCCGCGCGCGCGCCAACGCCAGCAACGAATCATCCGGCAACACCATCGCGAACCGCGCCGGCTGCCGCGCCGCGACCAGCCGCGCCGCGCCCAGCATCGGCGGCAGGTGGCGCTTGAGTTCGCCCGGACGGCTGCCGGGCAGAAGCAGGATTTCCGGCCCGTCACTTGATTCGCCGGGCGGCGGCTTGTCCGGCTCGAACGGCGGATGCCGGTCCAGCACGGGATGACCCACCGCCACCACGCGCAACCGCGGCACCCGGCGCGCGTACCATTCCTGCTCGAACGGAAAGAGGCACAGCAGCAGGTCCACGTCGCGCGCCAGCGCGTACGCGCGGCCGGGCCGCGAGGCCCAGACCTGCGGCGAGACGTACTGCACGACGCGCGGCCGCCAGTTGCGGAACCAGCCGTTCGGCGGGGCGAGCCGGCGTCGCAGCGCCCGCGCCAGCCGCCGGTTGAAGCCCTGGAAATCCACCAGCACGATCACGTCCGGCTGGCGCTCGCACGCCAGGTCCGTCAGGCCGGTGAGCAGGCGGCGGAAGCTGGCCAGCTTGCGCAGCACGTCCGCCAGGCCGGTGACCGCGTGCCGGGTGAGGTCCACCGCCAGGTCCACGCCGGCCGCGGCCATTTGCGGGCCGCCGGCGCCGAAGAACCGCGGCGCAAACGGCTCGTCGGCCAGCGCGCGCCGCAGTTCGGCCACCAGCTCCGCGGCCAGGGCGTCGCCGCTGGCCTCGCCCGCCACCAGCATGAACGACCGGCCGCTCATGCCGCCGGCTGGCAGGCGCGGATCTGCCGCGTGATTTCGAAGGCCAGGTCGAGCGTGCGCTTGGCGGCCTCGCCCGACACCACCGGCTGGCGCCGCGCCTGCACGCATTCCACGAAGCTGCGCAGCTCGAGCTTCAGCGGCTCCTCGCGGGTGATGGGCACCGGCTCGCGCACGATGCGCCGGCCGCCGAACTCGCTCACCACCGCGCTGTCGCGCGCGGAGAGCAGTTTCTTGAACAACGAACTGGCCGGTTCGTCCGCCCGCGCCAGCCGGTACAGGTAGCCCGCCTGCGCGCGGTAATCGAGCGAGACGTAGCTCGGCTCGGGCGCGCTGCTGAACACGCGGATTTTTCGCACCCGCTCCGCGCTCACGCGGCTGGCGGTCAGGTTCGCCACGCAGCCGTTGGCAAAGCGCAGCCGCGCGTTCGCGATGTCCTCGGACGCGCTCAGCACCGGAATGCCCACCGCGTCCACGCTCACCACCGGCGCGGCCACGAACGCCAGCACCACGTCGAGGTCGTGGATCATCAGGTCCAGCACCACGCCCACGTCGGTGCTGCGGGCCGGATAGGGCGAGAGCCGGTGGCCCTCGATGAACCGCGGCTCGCGCACGACTTCCTGCAGGTACTGGAAGACCGGGTTGAAGCGCTCAACGTGACCGACCTGGAGCAGGCAGTTGTGGCGCCGGGCAAGCTGGATCAACTCCGCGGCCTGCGCGGCGTTGTCCGTCATGGGTTTTTCCACCAGCAAATGCCGGCCCGCCGCGAGCAGGTCGCGCGCGAGTTCGAAGTGCGTGGTGGTGGGGGTGACGACGCTCAGGGCGTCACTGGCGGCGGCGGCTTCCTGGACGGACGCAAAGGCGCGTGTGCCGTGGGCCCCGGCCGCCTTCCGGGCGCGCTCCAGGACCACGTCGTACACGCCGGCGAATTCGACCAGGCCGGCGGCGGCCAGTTCGGCGTAGATGCGGGCGTGTTCCTTGCCGAGCGAGCCGGTGCCCAGCACGGCGACCTTCAACGGCGCAGCCATGCCGGCATCCTAGTCGGAGCACGAACGCCGCAACAGCGGATTCTGGGTAGTGGCACCGGCGCCCCCGCCTGTGGCGGTCTCGCGGGCGACCTGCCCGCGTCATCTGCGGACGTGTACATCCGCGCCACGGCAAGCAGGGCGTCGTGGAACTCCACCCTCCTAAACTCCTGGAGAGGCGGGCGCCGCGAGCCCTAAACCTTCTTTCTTCCCAGCGCAGACGCGGCCTTCCAAGCCACAGCCAGGCCATCCGCGCCCCGGCGGCATTTGGCGTCTCGCGAGCCCGCGCTTGCGCTTTCGCGCCGGCTCTGCCATGACCTGCGGGCATGAACCTGCTCCATTCCCGGCCGTTCACCGGCCTCCTGCTGAGCGGTTGGCTGGCGCTGTCCGGCACGGCCGCGGAAACCCCCGTTCCCTGGCAAAGCCTCTTCAACGGCAAGGACCTCGCCGGCTGGGTGAAGGTCCACGACGTCCAGGCCGAGGCGCGCGACGGCCATCTGCGCATCGTCAAGGGCATGGGCTGGCTGCGCACCGAGCGCGAGTTCGGCGACTTCGTGCTCGAATTCGAGTGGCGCGCGCTCGAGGAGAAGTACGACAGCGGCATCTTCTTCCACGCCGGCCTTGACGGCAAACCCTGGCCCGACAGGAGCTACCAGGTGAACCTGCGCTACGACATGCTTGGCGGGCTGGTGCGGGGCTTCAAACCGGTGGTGCCGGCCGAGACGCCCAAGATGCCGCTGAACCAGTGGGTGAAGTTCCGCATTGAGGCGCGTGGCAACAAGGTGAGCCTGGACGTGGACGGCGAGCGCGCCTGGGAGACCGACAAGGTCGAGCCCGGCAAGGGCTATCTGGGCATCCAGATCGAGGACCGCAGCTTTGACTTCCGCAACCTCCGCGTGCAGGACCTCTCCGCCAGGTAAGCCTGTGGCAGGTCACTCCTCGCCGAGGGGCGACGCCTGCCGGCTTCTGAGCATGAGGCCGGCCACTCCAAACACCAACAACCCTCAGCCCTTCGCCGGCCGCCGGGCTGGGCGGGAGCGCCGGCGGTAGCTCACCGGTTTGCCCAAAGGAACGCGGAAGTCACCTTCGGTAAACGGCCGGTCGTGGAGGTGCCCCGCTTGGAGCGCGTCAGCCCGCTCAAACTGCAGCTTGACCTGGTTGAACAGGCCGCCGCCTCGGCCTTCAGTCGCTGCGCGGCCTGGCGGGCGTAGGCGGGATCGAGCTCGATGCCGATGCCGTTTCTTCCCGTGTTCGCCGCCGCGACAAGCGTCGTGCCGGTGCCGCAGAACGGGTCGAGCACGGTGTCGCCGACGAAGGAGAACATCCGGACCAGCCGGTAGGCGAGTTCATACGGGAAGGGCGCGGGATGCTCGCGCGTCGAGGCGCCGGTCAGGGTCCAGAACTGCTGGAACCACCCGGCGTATTCGTGTCTGGCCAGGCGGCTTTGCTCGCGCTGGGCTTCGGGGGCTTGCGGGAGCCGCTCGCGGCCCCGGGCTAAAGAGGTTAAAAGAGTGAAACGTTAAATGGATTGCGACGCAGGCGCCTGTAACCTTTCACCCATTTAACCACTTTTAACCCCGAAAACCGAAGTTGGGCAGACGGGACGCGCTGTGCTACGGCCAACTTCGGTTTTCGGGTTAACCACTCACGCCCGCCTCAGCCTGCATGGCCTTCGGGGGTTGGCAGATCGCTCCGGGCCAGGGCCGGCGTGGCTGGCGCGGGCGCTTCGAGCCGGGATCGCCGGAACAGCGCCGCCAGCCGGGTTTTGGCGGTGTCCAAGGTGGCGTAGGCGACCGGGGTGACCACCAGCGTCAGCAGCAGGCACAGGGTCTGGCCGCCGATGACCACCATGGCCGTGGCGCGGCGTTCCTCGGCGCCGGGCCCGGTGCCCAGGGCCAGCGGCATCATGCCCGCGATGAGCGTGAAGGTGGTCATGAGGATGGGCCGCAGGCGGTCGCGGTTGGCGGCCAGCGTGGCCGGCAGCAGGTCCAGGCCGGCGGCGCGGAGCTGGTTGGTGTGGTCCACCTGGAGGATGGCGTTCTTCTTCACCACGCCGAAGAGCACCAGCATGCCCAGCGCGGAGTACAGGTTGATGGTCTGGTCGGTCACGCGCAACGACAGCAGGGCGAAGGGCACGGAGAGCGGCAGGGACAGCAGGATGGTGAAGGGGTGGACGAGGCTTTCGAACTGGGAGGCCAGGATGATGTACATCAGCACCACCGAGAGCAGAAACGCCCAGATGAATTCGTCGAAGGTGGTTTCCATTTCGCGGGCGCGTCCCGAGACGCGGCTGGAATAGCCGGGCGGCAGGTTCATGGACGCCACCTCCGCGCGCAAGGCCGCCACGCGGTCCGCCTGGGCGAAGCCGGGCGCCACGTTGGCCCGCAGACTTACCTGGCGCTGGCGGTCGAGCCGGTCAATGCGCGAGGCGGTGTCGGTGGACACCAGGCGCACCAGGTTGTCCAACCGCACCAGCGCGCCGCTCTGGCTGGGCACGAACAGCCGGCCGATGGCCTGCGGGTCGTTGCGGTCGGCCTCGCGCAGGCGGAGCTGCACGTCGTAATCCTCGTTCACGGTTTCGTCACGGAAGCGGGAGACGCGCTGGTCGCCGCCCACCATGAGGCGGAGCGCGCCGGCGATGTGCTCGGTGTCCACGCCCAGACGCGCGGCGCGCTCGCGGTCGATCTCCAGGCGCAGCTCCGGCTTGTCGAGCTTGAGCGTGATGTCGGCGTCCACCAGCCCCAGCTCGGGGGCCTTGCGGCGCAGGTGCTCGCCGAAGCGGTACAGGTCCTCGAGGTCCGGGCCGAGCAGGGCGAAGTCAACATCCCAGTTCGGCCCGCCCAGGCTGATGGTCTGCGGATTGCGGATCGAGACGCGCAGGTCGGGGAACTTCCGCAGGCGCTGGCGCACCTGCATCATCACGTCGCGCTGGGAGTAGTTGCCTTGAAAGGCCTGCCAGGGCGTGAGGCTCACCAGGTGGCGCCAACTGAACACGCGTTCTGCATGCGGCGCCAGGCGCACGTAGAAGTTGGCATTGTTCAGCCCGCCCATGAACCCGCTGCCCACCGAGGTCAGCACCGTCCGCACGCCGCGGATGCTCCGCAGTTCGGCTTCGACGCGCCCGGCCACGGCGTTCATGGTGACGAGCGCGGCGCCTTCCGGCGCGGTCACGCTCACGTCGAATTCGCCCTCGTCCACGTTGCCGGGCACGTACTCCTGGCGGACGGTGTGGTACAAGGGCACCGCCGAGGCCGCCACCAGCGTCGCCAGCCCGATCACCAGCGCGCGATGCCGCATCGCCCAGCGCAGCGTCGCGGTGTACCCGGCGTCCAGCCACGTGTAGAAGCCGCCGCGCGAGCGTGCCCGCCTGGGGCCGCCGGCCAGGCGGTGTTGCAGCACGCGCGCGCTCATCATGGGCGTGAGCGTGAACGCCACCAGCAGACTCACCAGCACGGCCGCCGCCGCCGTGAGGCCGAACTGGAACAGGAAGCGGCCGGTGATGCTGGACATGAACGACACCGGCACGAAAATGACCACCAGGCTGAAGGTCGTGGCCAGGACGGCGAGGCCGATTTCCGCGGTGGCGGCGCGCGCCGCCTCGAACGGCGGCAGGCCTTTTTCCTCGACGAACCGGAAGATGTTTTCCAGCACCACGATGGCGTCATCAATCACGATGCCGACCATGAGCACCAGCGCCAGCATGGTGACGCTGTTGAGCGTGAAGCCCAGCGCCTTCATCATGCCGAAGGTGGCGATGACCGAGGCGGGGATGGCCACCGCGGCGATGAGCATGGCGCGGAAGTCACGCATGAAGGCCAGCACCACCAGCGTGGCCAGGATGCTGCCCAGGATGAGGTGGCGGTTGATCTCGTGCAGCGCCTCGTAGATGTACCGCGACTGGTCCCGGAGCACCTCCACGCGCACGTCCGCCGGCAGCAGCGGCTCCAGCCCGCGCAGGCGCTCCTTGATGCCCTCGATCACCGCCACCGTGTTGGCGCCGGACTGGCGCACCACGTTGAGCGTCACCGTGGACACGCCGTTGAGCCGGGCGATCGAACGCCGCTCCTTGATGCCGTCCTCGGCCAGGCCGATGTCGCGCACGCGGATGGGCACGCCGTTGCGGGTGGCGATCACCAGGTCGTTGAACGCCGCCGCCTCCGTCAGGCGGCCCATGGTGCGCAGCGTGTGCTCGCGCAAGTCGCCGGTGACGTTGCCGCCGGGGATGTTCGCGTTCTGCCGCTCAATGGCCCCACGCACGGCCGTGATGGGAATCTGGTAGGCCGCCAGCCGGTCGGCGTCCACCCACACGTTAATGGCGCGCTCCAGTCCGCCCACCAGGTTCACCTCGCCCACGCCGGGGGCGCGCTCGAGGTGCACCTTCACGATCTTGTCCGCGATCTCCGTCAGCTCGCGCGCCGAACGTTCGCCGGTCACCGCCAGCGTCATCACGGGCGAGAGGTCGGCGTCCACCTTGGAAATGATGGGCGGGTCGGCGTCCCGCGGCAGTTCGCGGAGCACCGTGGCCACGCGGTCCCGCACGTCCTGCGCGGCCGCCTCGATCTCGCGGTCCAGCTCAAACGTCACGATGACAAACGACGAGCCGGCGCCGCTTACCGACCGCAGTTCCTTGATGCCGGCAATCGTGTTCACCGCCTCCTCGATGGGTTGCGACACCGAGGATTCCACCTCCGCGGGCGAGGCGCCCGGCAGCCGCGTGGAGATGCGCACCGTGGGCAGGTCCACGGACGGGAAGCGGTCCACGTCGAGCCGCAGGTAACTGGCGGCGCCCACGACCACCAGCGCCAGGATAAGCATCGAGGCGAAGACCGGGCGGCGGATGCAGATTTCGGCGAGCTTTTGCATCGGCGCTTCAGCGACGGGCGACGGCCGGGGCGGTCATGACGAGGCGGTGCCGGCCGCGGCGGGCGCGGGCGAAACGACCCGCACGGCCTGGCCGGTCTGGAGGTTGCCGGGGTCGAGCACCACCGCTTCGCCGGCGTCGAGTCCGGTGACGATTTCAATCCAGCCCGGTCCGCGCCGGCCGGTGGTCACGGGCCGTTCCCGCGCCTTGCCATCGCGGACGGAAACGACCTTCTCGAGGCCGGCGAACACCACCAGCGCCTCCGCCGGCACCGCCACGCCGCGCTCCTCCGCGACCACGATCTGCGCGCGCGCAAACGCGCCGACGCGGAAGGTGCCGGGGTTGTTCACGTCCGCTTCCACCACCATCACCCGGCTTTGGTCGGTCAGGGCCGGGCTGAGGCGCGCCAGTTTGGTTTCATGGCTCTCCGGGCTGCCTTCGACGGTGAACCGCACCGTCTGCCCCGCCACCACGTCCGCGGTTTTGCGTTCCGGGATTTCCAGGCGCAGGCGCAACGGCGAAATCTGCACCAGGCGGACCACCGGCGAGCCGGACGGTAAAAATTCACCGAGGTTGGCCAGGCGTTCCTGGACCACGCCGGCAAACGGCGCGCGCACCGCGGTGTCCGCGAGTTGCTTGCGCGCCAGCTCGAGCTCGGCGCGGCGCTGGGCCAGCGCGGCCTGGCGGGTGCGGGCCTCGTCCAGCGCGCTTTCGTAACGGCTGCGCGCCACCTTGAACGCCGCTTCCACCGTGTCCTGCTCGGCGGTGGAGCTGATGCCTTGTTCCGCCAGCCGGAGCACGCGCTCGCGGTTCTTGGCGGCCTCGTCCAGGACAGCTTTGGCCTGGAGCACCGGGCTGGTCTGCTCGGGCGGAATGTGGTCGTCGGTGCCCTCGTGCGGCAGGCCCAGCGCCGCGCGCGCCTGCGCCAGCGCGGCCCCGGCCTGCTGCTCGCGCAACTCGTAATCGCGCGGCTCCACCTGGGCGATCAGGTCGCCGGGCTTCACCGCGCTGCCGAGGTCCACCGCCAGGTTCAGCAGCCGGCCGGCCACCTTCACGCTGAGCGTCGCCGCCTCGTGCGGCAGCAGGAAACCGGTGGCGTCCACCGTCCGCTCCATCGGGCGCGTCACCGCCGGGGCGGTCCGCACCTCGCGGACCGGCGCGCCGACCGGTCTCGCTGAATCGGGCTGCGGCCGGCCGCAACCGGCCAGCAATCCCAGCACCGCGCACGCGGCGCCCAGCAAGCCGGGCGGGGATCGAACTGAGGCCAGATTCACGGGCGCGAAGCTAGGCCGGCCGGCCGGCCGGTGAAATCAAAAACCACCGGCGGGCCGCCGCTCGCTGGTTCGCGACTCCGGCGAAGTCGTGAAAGCGGACTTCCTGGAAGTGGTGCGAAAAGCACCGGTGTTTCGGACAGGCCCCGGTGTGGCGGGACTCACTCGAAGGCGGACTCGGTTCGGGGTTCGGGGTTCGTGGTTACTGGTCACTGGTTACTGGTCACTGGTTACTGGGAGGCGGATGCCGGCTTTTGACCTTCGACCGTGGACATTGAACTTGGGACTTGGGACTTGGGACTTGGGACTTGGGACTTGGGACTTGGGACTTGCAGCGCCGGCACGCGGTTCCTAGCTTGCGCCCGTGGACACGCAGCTTGGGCAATACCTGCCGGTCTTGATGCTGCTGGCGCTCGCGGTGGTCGTCACCGGCGGGATGCTCGTGCTGTCCCATCTGCTGGGCAAGGCCGGGCGGCGGCCGGCCGTCAAGGACGTGCCGTACGAATGCGGCATGACGCCGGTCGGGCCGGGCAGCCCGCGCCTCTCGGTGAAGTTCTACCTCGTGGCGATGCTGTTCATCCTCTTCGACATCGAGGTGGTGTTTCTGTACCCGTGGGCGGTGGTGTTCCGCGACATGCTCCGCGAGTCCGCCACGGCCAACCTGATCTTCTGGGCGATGGTCTCCTTCCTCGGCGTGCTCTTCGTCGGCTACCTGTACGCGCTGCGCAAACGCGCGTTTGACTGGCGGGAACCCACGCCACCCCGACCGCCGTCCGCGCCCGCCACGCCTGTCTGACCCGGCCGCCTCGCCCGGCGCGCCTGCGTGACGGGATTCGCGAAACCGTGGCATGAACGCCTGGCCGCCCGTACTCACCGCGGAACTGGTCTTCCCCGATCCCAGGAAGGCGGTGCGCCGCGGCATGTTCGCCGGCCTGGTGGCGCTGGGCGGTGACCTCTCGGTGCCGCGGCTGCTGCTGGCTTATCGCAGCGGGATTTTTCCGTGGACGGACGACCCGCTCACTTGGTGGTCGCCCGAACCGCGCGGGATTTTCGAACTCGACCGTTTCCACGTTCCACGCAGCCTGGCGCGCACGCTGCGGTCGGGCCGGTTCCGCGCCACGGTGAACCAGGCTTTTCGCTCGGTCATGGAAGGCTGCGCGGCGCCGGCGCCCGGCCGGGAGGCCACCTGGATCAGCGCGCGGTTCATCGAGGCGTACACGCGGCTGCACGAGGCCGGCCATGCCCACAGCGTCGAGTGCTGGCGCGGGGACGAGCTGGCGGGCGGCATTTACGGCGTGGCGGTGGGCGGCCTGTTCGCGGGGGAATCCATGTTTCACCGGGTGAGCGATGCTTCGAAGGTGGCGCTGGCCGCGCTGGTGGACCGTCTGCGGGCGCGGCGGTTTGCCTTGTTCGACATCCAGACGCTCACGCCGGTGACGCGGCGGCTCGGCGCGGTCGAGATTTCGCGGGACGAGTACCTGCGCCGGTTGGCGGAGGCGGTGGCCCGGCCCGGCCGGTTCGCCGAGGCGGCGCCGGGGCCTACATGCCCATGATCTGGTAACCGGCGTCCACGTAGATGACCTGGCCGGTGATGGCGGCCGCGCCGTCGCTGGCCAGGAACAGGCCGGTGGCGCCGAGTTCCTCGGGGGTGACGTTGCGTTTGAGCGGCGCCTTCTCCTCGTAATGCCGGAGCATCTCGAGGAAGCCGCTGATGCCCCGCGCGGCCAGGGTGTTCACCGGGCCGGCGCTGATGCAATTCACGCGGATCTGCCGCGGGCCGAGGTCGTGGGCCAGGTAGCGGGTGCAGGCCTCGAGCGCGGCCTTGGCCACGCCCATCACGTTGTAATGCGGCACCACCTTCTCGGCGCCGTAATAGCTCATCGCGATGATGCTGCCGCCGTCGGTCATGAGCGGGGCCGCCGCGCGGGCCAGCGCCACCAGCGAGTACGCGCTCACGTCGTGGGCGATGCGGAACGCCTCGCGGCCGGTGTCCACGAACCGGCCTTCGAGCGCGTCCTTGGGCGCGAAGGCCACCGAATGCAGCAGCAGGTGCAGCCGGCCGTACGCGCGCCCCACCATCTCGAACACCGCCGCGATCTGCTCGTCCTTCGTCACGTCGCAGGGCAGCAACAGCGTGTCCGCGCCGAACGCGCCGGCGAGTTCCGCCACGTTCTCCTTGAGCCGCTCGCCCTGGTAGGTGAACACGAGCCGCGCGCCCGCGCCGGCCCAGGCCTGCGCGATGGCCCAGGCGATGGACCGCTTGTTGGCCACACCGAACACAATGCCGATTTTGCCGTGGAGCTGAGACATGGTTGCCAGTCGTGGGCGATAGCGTTAGGGTCGTCGCCGGCGCTGGCAAGGGTGGAATTCGGTCAGTGACGCGGCCGGTGGCCGCGAAATCCGAAGTCCGAAGTCCGAAAGTCGGTATCCGGCATTTGGCATCCGTTCTCCAAGAACTGGAACCAAGAACCAGGAACCAAGGACCAAAACAGCAGGGCTCGACGGAGTCTCGCCCCACCGGGGAGCAGGAGGAAGAGTACGAGCAGGATTACGAGTTGGGGCGGTCCCCAGACCCCAGACGCCAGGTCCACGAACCACGAACAACGAACCTTTGACGGAATCTCGCCCCAGCGGGTCAAGGCCTGACTCGCTTGAAACTGAACCGCTCGCCGGCCCGGCTCAAAGCTGCCAGCCGGGGCGGTAGGTGTGTTGCACGAACTGCGCCGCCTCAGGCACACCCCTGGCCTGGCCGGTCGCGCCGTCCCACTCGATGCGCCGGCCCGTGCGGTAGGCCACGTTGCCCAGCAGCACCGCCTCGGTGAGCGCGCCCGAGTAGTCGAAGTTGCAGGTCGTCGGGCCGCCGTTGCGGATGGCCTCGATCCATTCCTTGTGATGGCCGATCGAGTCCGGGATGGTCGGCGCCGGCGGCTGGAAGCCCTTGAACCGCTCCTCCGGCAGGAGCTGCCGCCGGCCATAATCAGCCAGGAGATTGCCCTTTTCGCCCACGAACAGCGCGCCGCTCTTGAAATACTCCCGCTGTTCGGCGTCGAGCAACGGCGCCTCGGGCTGCTTCCCGCCGTGATACCAGGTGAGCGTCACCGGCGGCAGCGTTTGCCCGCCGCGACTTCGGGCCGGGTAGCGGTACCGGACGACCAGCCACGGCGGCACGGACTCGGCATGCACCGGCGGGCCGTCCACCGGCTCCACCCATTCGGGCAGGCGCAGGTCCAGCGCCCAGTGCGGCAGGTCCATGAAATGGCAGCCAAAATCCCCAAGCGCGCCGCCGCTGAACGCCCACCAGTTCCGCCAGGAAAACGGCGCGTATTCGGGGCTGTACGCGCGCTCGGGCACCGGCCCCAGCCACAAGTCCCAGTGCAGCCCGGCCGGCACCGGCACGCGCGCGGCGGGGCGTTCCTTGCCGCCGTAGCTGGCGCCGCACCAGACGTGCGCTTCCTTCACCGCGCCGATGGCGCCGGACTGGATGAGCTCGACCACGCGCCGGTAATTGCCGCCGGCGTGAATCTGCGTGCCGAGTTGCGTCGGCCGTCCGACCTGCGCGGCCAGTTCACGCAGGGCGCGGCATTCGGACACCGTGCGGGTCAGCGGCTTTTCGCAGTACACCGGGCGGCCGGTCCGCAACGCGGCGGCCGCGGCCACCGCGTGGGTGTGATCCGGCGTGCTGACGACGATGGCGTCAAGGTCCTTCTGGTCAATGAGCTGGCGGAAGTCGTTGTAGGTCCGCGCGGTCGGGTGCCTGGCGCGGGCTTCGGCCAGGTAGTTGTCGTCCACGTCGCACAAGGCGGCGACGTTCACGGCCTCGGCGAGCCGGGCGATTTCCGCCAAGTTTTCGGCGGCGCGATGGGCCACGCCGATGAAGCCGACGTTCAACTTCCCGTTGGTGGCGGCGCGGCTGCGGAGCAGGCCCGGACCGGCGACGGCCAGACCCGTGGCCAGGGTGGCGGAGCGGCGCAGAAACTGGCGGCGAGGGAGCGGGGTGTTCATGCGCCCCGACTGAAATTCCGGCGCGCGGCGATGTCGAGCCGAAAGCCAACGCCGGCGGCGGGTGGGTGCAAGACCTTCAAGGGTTCGTTGGTCTTGGCTCTTGGTTCGTGGTTCGTGGACCTGGCGTCTGGGGTCTGGGGTCTGGGTTCTGGGTTCTGGGGACAGCTCCTGCTCGTAATCCTGCTCGTACTCTTCCTCCTGTTCCCCGGTGGGGCGAGACTCCGTCGAGCCGTGCTCGTTTGGTTTCTTGTCCTTGGTTCGTGGTTCTTGGTTCCTGGTAAGCGGATACCCGAGGCCAGATACCGGATGCCAGCTTCCGATCTTCGACCTCCAACCTTCGACTGAAGACTGAGGACTGAAGACTGAGGCCTTCGGACTTTGAACTTGGGACTTCGGACTTGGGACTTCGGACTTGGGACTTGGGACTTGGGACTTGGGACCCGAACACGAACTTCGGACTTCGCGGCCTGGCCGTTCACGGCTTCTTGCACTACCTTGGCCGCCATCCGCATGAACCAACGCATCGCATTCGTCGGGGTGGGCCGGATGGGCGCCAACATGGCTCGCCGCCTCATAGATTGTGGCGAAACCGTCACCGCCGTGTACGACACGCGCGCCGATGCCGCCCGGACGCTGGCAACCGAACTCGGCGCGGTCGCGGCCGAATCGCTGGCCGCTGTCACGGCCGCGGCGGACGTCGTCTTCACCGTGGTGAGCGACGATGCCGCGATGCGCGCCATCTTTGCCGCGCCGTCGGCGGGCGACAGTCTGCTGCGCGGGGCGCGCGGCCGGGTGTTCATCAATTGCGCCACCGTCACGCCGCGCGTCCACCTGGAAGTGGCGCGGGCCGCCCGGCGGGCGGGCGCCGCCACGCTCGAGGCCTGCATGGCGTCGAGCATTCCGCAGGCCCGCGAGGGCTCGCTCTACCTCATGTGCGGCGGCGAGGCGACGGTCTTCAAGCGGATGCGCCCGTTGCTGGACAAGCTGGGCAGCACCGTGCGGCACCTCGGGTCCGCCGGCCGGGCGGCGACGCTCAAGGCACTGGTGAACATGGTCATGAACATGAACACCGCCGCGCTGGCCGAGGGCCTGGCGCTGGCGCACGCCTGCAAGCTGGACCTGGCGATGGTGCGGGAGGTCTTCAGCCAGACCGGCGCGGCCTCGCGCGTGTTGCAAACCGACGGCGAGGACATGCACAACCGCGACCACGCCTGCTTCTTCTCGGCGGAACACGCGGCCAAGGACTCCGGCATCGCGCTGGCCCTGGCCAGGGAACTGGGTCTGAACCTGCCGCTGGCCACGGCCACTGCCCATCAGTACCGCCGCATGGTGCGGGCCGGCCTCGGCCAGCTCGACAAATCCGGCATCGCCGAACTGACCTTCAAGGACCGGCAGGGGAAACGGAAAGGATGAGGCGCTTTCCGAACCACCAAGATCCAAGCACCAAGCTCAGAGTCTTCAGTCTTCGGTCTTCAGTCCTCAGTCTTCAGTCGAAGGTTGGAGGCCGAAGATCGGAAGCTGGCATCCGGTATTTGGCATCCATTTTCCGCGCACCAAATCCGCATTCCGTCTTCGAGGGAGTCACGCCTGCCGGAGAGCAGGAGAAAGAGGACGAGCAGGATTACGAGCAGGAGCAGTCCCCAGAACCCAGACCCAAGACCCCAGATGCCAGGTCCACGAACCAAGAACCAGGGACCAAGGACAAGAAACCAAACCAGCAGGGCTCGACGGAGTCCCGCCCCACCGGGGGTTCAGATCGCCCACTTGGCGCGCTGTTTGCGCAGCTTGAGCCGCTGGTTGGCCTCGGGGTCGCCCACGAATTTCTCCCTGCCGCCGTCCCATTCGAGCGGGCGCTTCAGGCGCGTGGCGAGGTCGCTGAGATGGCACAGGATGTCCGCCTGCACGGCGTCCTCGATCGGGCAGATGGCCGGCCGGCGGCTCTTGATCGAATCGAGGAAGTTGCGGACGTGGTTCGAGCTTTGGGGGAGTTGCACGTCGCCGCCGCCGAACTTGGTCTCGACCAGGTTTTCCGGCGAGGTGCGGATCTGGGTGCGGTCCACCATCACCCAGCCGGTCGTGCCCTCGAAGGCCGTGCCGTGGTCCACGATCTTGCCATACCTGGCCCGCCAGTCGTTGAAATTGTTGATCGCCAGCGGCTCGGCGCCGTTGGGCGTGCCCCGGTAATGCATCGTCACGCCGTCGGCGAAGCGGAACTTGACGCTCCAGGCGATGGAGGTGTTGCACGCGCCTTCGAGCGGAAACACGCCCGGCCCTTCCACCTTCAACACGCCCTTCATCATGTCCGGGTGGCCCCAGTACGCGATGTCGAGCGGATGCACGCCCCAGCCGGCGATGAAGCCCAGCGCGTAGTCGTAGTTGTACCACCAGGTCTTCCAGACGCCGTCCTCGTCGTAGGCCTTGCCCAGCGTGTAAGGCGTCTGCGGCGCGGGGCCGAGCCAGAAGTCGTAATCCAGGTCGGCCGGCGGCGGAATCGGCGCGGTGGAGCCGCCGGGCCGGCTGGCGGAGCACCAGACGTCAATGTTCTTCAACTGGCCGATGCGACCGTTGCGGACCAGTTCGCAGGCCAGCCGGAACTGCTGGCTGGAGCGCTGCTGGGTGCCGAACTGGAAGATCACCTTCTTCTTCTGGCAGGCCTTGCGAAGCAGTTGGTCCTCCTCGACGGTCAGGCCCATCGGCTTTTCCAGGTACATGTCCTTGCCGGCGCGCGCGGCGGCCAGGGCCGCCGGCACGTGCCAGTGGTCGGGCGTGGCGATGAGCAGCGCGTCAATGTCCTTCCGGGCGATCAACTCGCGGTAGTCGGGGACGGTCTGGACGGCGTTGTCCCCGTAGGCGCCGTTCACCATCTTCACGGCCTCGGCGAGGTTGCGCTTCGAGATATCGCACAGCGCGATCACCCGGCAATCGGGCTGGGGCAGGAAATTGCTCATCACCCCGCGACCCTGCGGGCCGACGCCGACGCAGCCCACCTGGATGCGACGGCTGGGGGCGTTGGCGCCGAGGGCCGAGGCCGGGATCACGGTGGGCAAAGCGACGGCCGCGGCGGCGGTGGATTTGAGGAAATGGCGGCGGGTCAAGGCGGCGGAGAGTGTGGCGTTCATGGGCGCAGCTTGCGCCGCCCGGCCGCTGTCCGCAAGCCGGGTGTTGGGGCGGGGAAATCCTGAGTCCCGAGTTCAAGGTCCCAAGTTCGAAGCCCCGAGTCGAAAGCCTAAAGCCGCTGGCGGTCTGGGTGTGGGGTTCCACCCGACGCGCCTGACAGGCGGATCGCCCGGAGCGGGGCGCTAAGGGTTGCCTCCGCGCCCCGCTCATCCCGCAACCAGCGCAAGCCTATGCGCGCTGAAGATGGTGGCGGCGCAGGACCGCGAACACAGCCATGCCCAGTCCGGCGACCAGCGCCCAACCTTCCGGCTCGGGCACACAGATGGTGGAAACCCAAATTTCCTCGAGGTTGGTGGATTCCGGGAATGGGATGACGATCCATTCCTGAATGGGATTGGGGCGGATTTCGATGAACCATTCGTAGGTGTACCAGTCACCGCCCAGGCCAGCCACGCCGCCGGCGGACACGCTGCCTCCAGGAAAGGTGACAGGCGCGCCGCTCGAGGCCTTGTCTGAGGTGTACTGGAGGTGGATCAATTTATAGTCCCGCAAGAAGGGGTAGTTGGGAATGAACAACTCCAAACCACCGTCGGGGCCGACGTGCCAGGTCCAGATCGGACCGGTGGTGTTGGGGAAGTCCGTGACCTGCTCGGGCTGGCCAGCGTGGACCGCGATGGAGGGTGGGCCATACGGGTTGACGCCCTGCCAGTTGCTCAATGGATCCTGGGCAAACTCCCAGCCCTGAATGGTGACAGCCCCGCCTCGCCAGCGGGGATCGGTGGGGTTGGCGACCCACGGCGGATCGAACACCCGAACGGCCCAGGCCGCGGGCGCCCGAGCCAGGCAGAGGGCGGCGGTGATGGCGATGAGCGCCACGTGTTTAATGCGGTTGTTTGGCTTCATGTGTTGCTTGGTTTTTTTGGTTGTCCGGCCAGCCCCCGGGGACGCGCGCTTATTCCGCGATAAGTCCGTGAACTGGCTCATCGTTTTCCCTAATCGCACACCCGGTCTTTCCCGTCAATGGTGAGTTTCAAACCAAAACCGGGGCGGCGCCCTTCACCCCTGGCCGGGAGCTGGCCGTCGCCACCGCTGCCCGCCGTCTGCGCCACGCAGCCTTGACGGGCGCGTTCCGCGCCGCAGCGGCCGAGCGCGCGCTTGCCGGCCGGGAGGGCCGTTCGCCATACTCGCCGCGTGCTGGACATCAAACTGATCCGCGACCAACCCGAACACGTGCGCGCCCGCCTGACTTCGCGGGGCGCCGGGGACGAGGCGCGGGTGGACGAGGTGCTCGCGCTGGATGAACAGCGCCGCCAGGCCCTGGCGGAGGTGGAGACGCTCAAGGCCACCCGCAATCGCGTCTCGAAGGAAATCGGCGCGCTGATGGCCCAGAAAATGAGCGCCGAGGCCGAGGCCATGAAGGCCGAGACCCGCCAGATCGGCGAGCGGATCGCCGCCCTGGACCGCCAGGTGGCCGAGGTCGAGGCCCGGCGGGACGCGTTGCTGTTGCGCCTGCCCAACCTCCCACACGCCAGCGTGCCTCCCGGCGCCAGTTCGGCGGACAACCCGGTGGTCCGCGAGTGGGGTCGGAAGCCCGCCCTGGCCTTCCCGCCGAAATCGCATGTGGACCTCTGCCAGGCGCTGAAGCTGGTGGACTTCGAGCGTGGCGCCAAGCTGTCCGGCAGCGGTTTTCTGCTCTACACCGGCTGGGGCGCGCGGCTGGAGCGGGCGTTGATCCAGTGCCTGCTCGATCTGCACGTTCACGAGCACGGCTACACGGAAGTTTCGCCGCCGTTCATCGTGAGCCGCGAGGTGATGACCGGCGTGGGCCAGTTCCCGAAGTTCGAGGACCAGGCGTACGCGGTGCAGGAAGGCCTGGACAGTTCGACGCTGGGCAGGCTGTTTCTGCTGCCCACCGCGGAAGCCCCGGTGGCAAACATTCATCGCGAGGAACTGCTCCCGGAAGCCGCGCTCCCGATCCGGTACGTGGCCTACTCGCCGTGCTTCCGGGCCGAGGCCGGCGCGGCCGGCGTGGGCACGCGCGGCATGATCCGCGTGCACCAGTTCGACAAGGTGGAGCTGATCCAGGTGGTAAAGCCGGAGGACGGTTACGCCGCGCACGAGCGGATGGTGGCGCAGGCCGAGCGGGTGCTGCAGATGCTCGGCCTGCATTATCGCGTGGTGCTGCTGTGCACCGGCGACCTCGGCTTCGCCAGCGCCAAGACCTACGACCTCGAGGTGTGGGCGCCGGGCCAGGGTGCTTACCTCGAAGTATCCAGCGTGTCCAACTGCGAGGACTTCCAGGCGCGCCGGATGAACCTGCGGTTCAAGGCCGCGTCCGGTCAGAACGTGTTTCCGCACATCCTCAACGGCAGCGGCACCGCGCTGGCGCGGCTGTTCGTGGCGCTGGTGGAGACGTACCAGCAGCCGGACGGCAGCGTGTTGGTCCCCGGCCCGTTGCAGCCATACCTGCGCGCGGAACGCATTCCCGCCTGAGGCGCGCCATGCTCCCGACCAAATCCTCCCCCGCCCGGTCCCGACCGCGGTCCGCGCCGGTCCGCCGCGGCGCCACGCAGCGATCCGCCCCGGCCGGATCCCGGCCGATGCGCCTGTTGCTGGCCAGCAGCGAAATCGAGCCGTACGCCAAGACCGGCGGGCTGGCGGACATGGCCGCCGCGCTGGGCAAGTACCTGGCGCGGGCAGGGCACCGGGTGGGCATTGTCACGCCACTGCACCGGGGCATGCCACCCGACCTGGCCGCCACGTTGCGGCCGCTTCCGTGGTCGCTGGACCTGCCGCTGGGCGCGGCGGCGGTTCATGCCGACGTGCGGATCGCCCAGCCCGAGCCGAACCTCACGCTCTACTTCGTGGACGCGCCGCGGTTTTTCGACCGCGCCGGCCTCTACCTTGACCCGGTCTCGAAGCACGATTACTGGGACAACGCGGAGCGGTACATCTTCTTCAGCAAGGCGGTGGTGAACCTGGCCCGTTACCTGCCGTGGAAGCCCGAGATCATGCACGTCCACGACTGGCATACCGCGATGGCGCCGCTGCTCGTCCGGCATCAGGCCTGGCACGACGGCTGGAGCGACGCGCCCCGGACCGTGCTCACCGTGCACAACCTCGCCCCGCAGGGCCGTTGCCACGCGTCCAAGTACGCGCTCACCAACCTGCCCGCCTATTACTTCCATGCGGACGCGGCCGAGTTTTGGGGCGACTTCAATCCGCTCAAGGCCGGCCTCGTGTTCGCCGACGCCATCACCACCGTCAGCCCCACCTACGCGCGCGAAATCCTCACCCCGGCCTACGGCGAAGGCCTGGACGGTGTGTTGCTCCGGCGCCAGCACGCGCTCACCGGGATTCTCAACGGCGTGGACTACGAAAAATGGCGCACCACCGGCAACCCGCACCTGGTTGCGGACTACACGGTGGACGACCTCGCCGGCAAGGCCGCCAACAAGGCCGCCCTCCAGGCCGAAATGGGCCTGCCGGTCCGCGCCGACGTGCCGCTGCTGGGCACCATCAGCCGCCTCGAGCCGCAAAAGGGCGCCGACCTGATCCTGGCGGCGCTCGAGGAGATGCTGGCCAGCCCCATCCAGTACGTGCTGCTGGGCAGCGGCCGGTCGGACTTCGAGGAGGGCTTTCGCTCGCTCACCCGCCGGTACCCGGCGCAGGTGGCGGCGCGGATCGGCTACGACGCCGCGCTGGCGCACCGCATCGAGGCGGCGTGCGATTTCTACCTGATGCCGTCGCGCTTCGAGCCGTGCGGCCTGAACCAGATGTACAGCCTCCGCTACGGCGCCGTGCCGGTGGTGCGCGCCACCGGCGGCCTGCAGGACTCGATCACCGACCTCCGCGAGGACACGGCGCGGGCGGACGGCATCAAGTTCCAGGCGCCCACCGCCGCCGCGCTGGCGAAGGCCATCCGCAAAGGACTCGCCCTCTGGTCAGAGCCGGCCCTGCTGGCGCTGTACCGCCGCCACGGGATGTTCAAGGACTTCTCCTGGCGGCGCAGCGTGGGCGAGTACGAGGCGCTGTACCGTCGGCTGCTGTGGCATGGTCGGCCGTCAGCCTGAAAACGAGACGGTCGGAAAGGGCGGGCGGCCGGTGGGGGCTTTCCGCACCGGCGCGGAGGACAACGCCCAGGCGCAGCGGCGTGTGTGCGTGGGGCAATCCAGGTGAAGAACCGGTCGGTGTTGGGCATGTAAATCCAGAATTGATTCCAAAATTGCAACGCGCTTCAAAATTTTTTCTTCTCAATTTCCCTCTTGATTTCTCACGGGGGGGCGTAGCTGTTTAAGCGGTAACTTTGGGAAAAGCCTATGAAGACGCCCCGCCTCCTCTGTCTGGTCCCCCTTGCGTTTGTGGCGATCCAGCAGCCCGCCCGGGCGGAAGGTGGATCCGATGATTCGCCCACAGCCGCGAACGATTTCCCGCAAATTGTCGAGCGCGGTCCGGATTTCGCGGTCTTTCAGCAGGTCACCGCAGTCGGCGATGCGGCCGGCGGCGTGACCTGGACGACGAACCGCTTCACGCTGCTGGAGAACGCGCTGCACTACCTGGAGAACGGCGAATGGAAGGAGAGCCAGGACGTGATCGAGCCGTTCCCGGGCGGCGCCATCGCCCGGCGGGATCCGGGCGATCCAACTGACCGAGCACAAGACCGGCGAAACGCTCGTGCTGGCTACCGTCAAACGGTCGGCGCCCGGCGAGTTGCTGCCCCCGGACCGGATCGTGTATCGCGACGCCTTCGACGGCTTGCGGGCGGACGTGGTGTTGGTCTGGCGGCACAATCTCTTCAGCCAGGACGTGGTGCTCCGCGAGTGGCCCCGCCTGCCCGAAGGCTTGGACGCGGCGGCCGCGCGGCTGGAAGTGCTGACCGAACTGGTGGAGTGCCCCGAACCCGAGATGGGTCGCCAGTGGGTGGGGCCTGAAGGGGCGGAGCCGATCGAAGACCACGCGGTCATTGACTTCGGCCCGTTGGTGATGCTCACAGGGCACGGCTTTGCCGTCGAGGGCGGCTGGGCGTTGGGCGGTCTGCCGCCCGCGCCGGGCCCCACGCCGGTCCTCAAACAGTACCACAAGCTGCCCGACGGACCCGCTTCCTGCTGGAATCGGTCGCCTGGCCTGACGCCGAATCGCAATGGGCCGGAGCACCAGCCGGCGGGCGGGCCGAGGCGCCGGGCGCTGCTCCGAAGCGGTGGACAGGACTGCCAATGGAGGGGCGCGAGGCCGGTCTGGCTGCTGATGACCCGAAAACCGGCCGTGTCGTGAGCACCGTTCAGGAGCCTGCGCGCGCCTGGCCGGAGCGCCGTGAATGGGCCGGGGAGCGGCGGCCCATCGCGCTGGCACAGGCGGATTACACGCCCGCCGGCTACGTCGTGGATTTCGTAATCATTCCCGACCAGGGCACGCCGACCACGCTGGCCAGCGGCCAGACGTATTACATCAGAACCAGCTACTACAGCGGCAGTTCGGTGACGTTCCAGCCCGGCTGCGTGATCAAGTTCAAGAACAAAGCGTGCATGCTGCTTTACGGTCCGGTTAGCTTTCCCGGCTCGGGCACCAGGCCGGTGTTCACCTCCCGCAACGACGACCTTTTCGGCGAGCGGATTGTGGGGGTCCCCAACGAACCGGACAGCGATGGCAATCCCACCCAGCACCGGGCGGCGCAGGCAATCTGGATTTACTACGTCAACTTCAACACCACGATTCAGAACGTGGACGTCCGCTGGGCCCAGCGCGCGATCCAGTACGACGTGAATCCGGGCGTGTACGTCACCCACACCCTGCAATCCTCCATGCTGGAACACACCGCCGTTGGCGTGTATGCCAATCTTCCGAACGCCTCCCTGACGCTCAACAACGTAAAGAAATGCAACGTGACGACGTCCATCTTCTGCGCCTCCTGCGCTGCGGTTTACGGCGTGATGACCACAGACTGTGGCGTCGTGAATGCTTCCAAGTGGTCGCTTTCGCAGGGGGAGCCGGCGATTGCCGTCTGCCGATTGCCCAGTGGCGAAACCGTGGTCGTGGTCGTTTCGATGAACCCCGAATACAAGTATCCGGGCAGCCAGGGTGTCCGGAGCCTGCTCGGGATGGTGAGCATGGATGGCGGGAAGACCTGGACACAGAGCACAATCGCCGATGGCAACCCGAACAACTCGGCCGGCAACATGCTCCAAGCCTACAGCGATCCCGCCCTGGCATTCGATGACTTTGGAAACCTGTTTCTTACCTACAATGCGTACCCTCCTACCCAGGCCGCGCTTTATGTCAGTTCTGACAACGGCCTGACATTTCAAGCGGCTCCCGGGTTTGATGGCACAGATCATCATGACCTGCCGCGGGTTGCAATCGGTCCAAGCGGCCTGACTGGACTTGGTGATGCTCCCCACGCTGTGTGGGTCAGCCGGCACCGCAGTTCGGGCATTTCCATCGCAGGCGCGCCAATCCGGGGTCTTGGTGCCGCGAACATTGGGCCGGGTTGGGTGAACACGACCTTGCCCAACACCTACGATTTCCAAATCAGCTCGGTAACCGTTGGCCCCTGTGGTGAGGTGCTTCTGGCCTACGTTGAGGGTTTATCAGGAATCCCCTCCCAGCCGCCACTGTGGGTTTATACTGCGCTGGACCAAGACGGGCTGGGAACGAGCTGCGGCTTCACCTCCTTCCAGCAGTTCCAGTGCAACGTGGGCTTTCAAACGGTGATCGACGCCAATCCCAACGGCTTCGCAGCCCCGTTTATTCATGTTGATTGGGACAGGAGTCGAGACCGCGCGTATATCGTCTATCCAGGTCGTGCAACGCCTGACCCTGCGGACCAGAACCTCGACGTACATGTTCGGTTCAGCACCAACAAAGGAGTATCGTGGTCAGCACCCCGAAGGGTAAACGACGATTCCGCTACCCGGACCCAGTTTCATCCCCGGCTGGCGGTGGATCAGTTGAGCGGCAACGTGGCCGTCTCGTGGTACGATTGCCGCCACGATCCCCAGAACCGCCGGGTCCATTTTTACGCCGCAGTCAGCCGGGACGGTTTTGCCAGCACGACCGCCCCACAAACTTCCAGCTGAATCCTGCAAGCTCACTGGCGCTGGAGGATTGGGCCCACTATTACGACTACAGTGGTCTGGCATTTTACCGCGGCTGGCTCTATCCGGTCTGGGGGGGACCTGTCCAACGGAACCGGTGACAACCCCGATGGCACCAGCAAACCCGACATCCTGATATGTCCTGTACCCTTCTAGGCCGGTACTCCAAGCGAAACGGCATGAGGGGGGATTAAACTTGGCAAGATTCGAGAACGATCATTGACGCCCTTGGAGCATGAAAACTCAGGCCATTCTTGTAACCGCACTCCTCGTCATACCCGGACTCCGGGCCCAAGGTACCGTGGCATTCATCAATCATGCCACGATAGGCATTCAGGCGCCGGTTCGCAGCCCGGATGGTGTGACGCTCGCCCGCGCCGGTTCGGTTTTTGTGCAACTTCAGGCAGGACCGGACGCCAGCAGTCTGGCGCCGGTGGGAATGCCGGTGCTGCTCGGGCCAGTAGACGGGTATTACCGAGGAGGGGAAATCACCTTTCCCAACGTGGCTCCGGGTACCTGGCTCTGGTTTCAGGTGCTGGCCTGGGACGTGCGGGCCAGCGGCTTTGACGACGCGAGGGCGCGGGGCCTCCTCTGGGGCGAGTCCAACGTGTTTACCGACCAGACCGGCGGTCCGCCGCCAAGACCCGCTTTGTACCTGTTCGGACTTCAACCCATGACCTTGGTACCCGAGCCTTCTCCGGCGCTGCTGCTGGCAGGCGGCGCGGCGTTTCTGCTCCTTGGTTGGGTGCGTCAACGACCGCGGCGAATGCCCTGAATACCTGACCAGGAACAGGACTGCCATGAAAACGCGAATTTCGTTTCGGTCACCTTGCCCAACGATCCACTTCAAACGAGCAAGTCGGACGCCGAGGGAGCCGTATTCACGCTTCCGAATCGCTCTGGTGCTGTTGCTGCTTGAGTGCGGTGGGAGGCTGTTTACAGCTTCGGCGCAGGAGACAAATGCCCCGGTGCTTTCGATCCTGCAGTCGGTCGAGATCGCCTGGGGGAGCGAGGACAACAAGCTTTACCAAGTCCAATGGTCCGCCAACGGCGAGGACTGGAAATACCTGTGGTGGCGGGTAACGGGCAACTGCCTGCCTGGAACTGGTGGAACCCTCAGGGTCAACGACCGGATAGGCCCTGAAACCACCCGGCTGTACCGGGTCTTGGCCCTCGACGCCACCGGGCTGGAGGAACTGGTGGCCGCCATCGTCAATCGGGCGCGTGCCAACGACGTTTCCTTCTTTGAAACCCACCTCCGCCTCAGCTCCAAGGACAAGGCGGGCGAACTGGTTGCGATGGTGCTGCGCAGCGGGATGCTGGATAACTTCAGGTACCAGATCGAGCCGGTCTCCCCGAGGTCCGTCCGGCTCGACTACCACTACTTGGAACGCGGCTGCCATTTTCAGATCGAGCTGCGGTTGACGCAGAACGGCTGGGACATCAGTGGCATGGAGTTCTGTCGGTGATCCACCGCCACCGGCAAGACTTACGCGCTCGAAGCCGGGGACTCCTTGGTCGAAACGAACTGGACCCGTCTTCCGCCCTTCGCTGGCGACGGCACGATCCGGCGGGTGGTAGTTCCGGCCGGGCCAGCCCAACAGTTCTTCCGGCTGCGGGTCGAGTAATCCCGCAGTGTTTCGGGCTTCATTCCACCCGCAGCCAGACCGTCTTCAAGTAGGCCGGCTCGGCGCGCGAGATGGGAAAGTCCGGCGGTTGCGGCGCGTAGTGTTGCTGCGCCACGCGCCGTCCGTGCGCGGCGAGGGCGGCGTGGATCATCAGGACAAACTTCGCCGGCGTGAGTCCGGCCGCGTTGGTCGCGGCGAAGAGCACGCCGCCCGGCTTCAGCACCGCCAGCGCCGCCTGCGCCAGCCGGCCGTAGTCGCTTTCGGCCCTGAAAGCCCCGCTGGCCCGGGCGGTGGAAAAGGTGGGCGGGTCCAGCAGCACGAGGTCGAACCGCCGGCCGCGCTTCGCCAGCCGCCGCAGCCAGTCAAACGCGTCGCCGGCCAGGAACTCGTGGCCCGCCGGCTCGAGGCCGTTCAACGCGAAGTTCCGCCGGCCCCAGTCGAGGTATTTGCGCGACAGGTCCACGCTGGTGACGCGCGCGCCCGCCCGCGCCGCGCAGACCGAAAAGCCGCAGGTGTAGGCGAAGGTGTTCAACACCGCCGCGCCCGCCGCGCCGGCCGGGAAGACCGGGAAGCCCGCCGCCACGTGGTTGACCAGCAGGCGGCGCCGGTTGTCGCGCTGGTCCAGAAACAGGCCCACGGAATACCCCTCGCCGAAGCGAATCTCGTACGGGACGCCATTCTCGCGGATCGTGAACGCCGCCGGCGCCAGTTCGCCAAAGAGGAGTTGCGGCGAGGCCGCCGCGCCGCCGCTGCCGCGCACCTCGCGTCGCAGCGTCTTGTGGTACGCCCCGCGCAAACCGTACCGCTGAACTTCCTGGCGCAGGTAATCGAGTTGATTCGAGCCGGGCGGGCCGGAGCTTTGCGCCAGCAGGTGTGGGCCGAAGCGGTCCACGCGGAAATCCGGCGCGTCGTCCGGCGCGCGGAAGCGGTCGGCCAGTTCGCCCGCGCCGTGGAGCAGGCGCCAGGCGTCGGTCTCCGCCGGGTCGAGGATCGCCTCGCGCAACAGCCGGGCGGGCTCGGGCGCGGAGTTCACCGGCGCGTGGAACTCAACTTCCGCCCCCGACCCCGGATGCCGGAAGGCCAGCGTCTCGGCATGAAGCCAGAGGCGCGCCGCCGGCGCGCCGCCGTACAACGTGTCGCCCAAGATGGGAAAGCCGCGCGCGGCGGCGTGGACGCGAATCTGGTGCGTGCGGCCGGTGACCGGCACGGCGCGGAGCTGCGTGAAGCCTGCGTCGCAATCGAGGACTTCAAAGCGCGTTTCGGCCAATTCCGCGCCGGCCGAAGGCGGCGTGACCGCGTACCGTTCGCCCGCGCGGCGCAGGCCGGTGCGGACCTCCAACCGGCGGAAACGGACGGCGGCGCGGGTGACCAGACGGTACTCCTTGCGGACCGCGCGGCGGGTGAACTGCGCGGTGAGCGCGCGGTTGGCCAGCGGCGTCTTGCCGAAGACCAGCAGGCCGGAGGTTTCTTTGTCGAGCCGGTGGAGGATGGCGAGGCCGGCCCAGCGCGGCTCGCGATGCCGCAGCCAGTCATAGACGCCTTCGCCGGCATACGGGCCGGGGGTGTGGGTGTTCCAGCCGGGCGGCTTGTTCACCACCAGCAGGTGCTCGTCTTCGTGACAGATCAGCGGCAGCACAGGGTTGGTTCTTTGTTCCTTGTTCGTTGTTCGTCGTTCGTGGAAAACGGATGCCGGTTGCCGGATGCTGGCTTTCGACTTTGAACTTGGAACTTGGGACTTGAGACTTTGAATTTTGCCGTCCGGCTCACAGTCCGCTGGGGTGATCCAGAAACGTCCAGGGCAGGCGGAACTTCCGGGCCAGGTGGGCCGCGAGCGCCTTCACGCCGAAAGTCTCGGTCGCGTAATGCCCGGCGTAAAACACGTTCAGGCCCAGCTCCTCCGCCAGTGCGAAGGTCCAGTGCGGGCCTTCGCCGGTGACGAACGTGTCCACGCCTTCGGCCGCGGCCTGGGCCAGTTCGGCGCCGGCCCCGCCGGTCACCACGCCGATGCGCCGGCACACCGCCGGGCCGGCCGGGATGAGCTTGACCTCGCCAGCCACCACGCGACGCAAGCGGGTCATCAACTCAGCGCGCGGCAGGCGCGTGACCGCCCGCAGGCCGACCCGCCGGCCTTTGCATTCAAAGAACGGCTGCGGACGCGGCAGGCCGAGCGCGGCGCAGAGTTGCGCGTTGTTGCCCAGCCGCGGATGCGCGTCCAGCGGCAGGTGCGCGCTGTACACGGCGAGGTCGCCTTCGCTCAGGCAACGCAACAGGCGGTGCGTGGCGCCGGTCCAGGGCACGCGCGGGGACCAGAACAGGCCGTGGTGGACGAGGAGCAAATCCGCGCCGGCGGCGAGGGCGAGTTCCACCGTGGCAAGGCTGGCGTCCACAGCCGCGGCCAGGCGCCGCACGCGGCCGCGGTTGGCGGCTTGCAGGCCGTTGCGCGCGCCTTCCCAGTCGGTGAAGGCGTCGGGGCGGAGCAGGCGGTCGCATTCGCGCACCAGGCGGGTCAAGGGCACGGACATGCCGGCAGTGGACGCCAACCCCACGCGGCGCGCAAGGCGGGAGGCGTGCGCGGGGCCGCGAAGTCCGAAGCCCGTGTTCGAGTCCCAAGTCCCAAGTCCCAAGTCCCAAGTCCCAAGTCCCAAGTCCCAAGTCCCAAGTCCCAAGTCGAGAGTCGAAGGTCGAAAGCCGGCATCCGTTTCCACCAACCACAAACAACGAATCACGAACCACCGGCAAAAAACCATGAACCAAGTCCCACACCTTCCCCGCGTGCGGCGCAAGCGAAGGTTGAATTCAGGCGGCGGGTTCCTATAGTGCGCACACTTGAACGGAACATGAGCGAGCACTCGGACGACGGCGGCCCCTGGAACCTGGCGGCGGCCCGGTCTTTGTACAACATCGATCGCTGGGGCGCGGGCTACTTCGACATCAACGAGGAGGGGCACGTCATTGCCAAGCCGCTCCAGGACGCCGGGTCGGTGGTGGACCTGACGGACGTGGCGGAGGAGGCGCGCGGGCGCGGCCTGCGTTTCCCGCTGCTGGTGCGGTTCCAGGACATTCTGCGCCACCGCGTGGAGGCGGTGAACCAGGCCTTCCGCAATTCGATCGCGGAATTTGGCTATCAGGGCCGGTACCGCGGCGTGTTTCCCATCAAGGTGAACCAGCTCCGCGAGGTGGTGGAGGAAATCCTCGACGCGGGCCGGCCGCACGATTTCGGCCTCGAAGTGGGCAGCAAGCCGGAACTCTTCGCCGGCTTGGCGTTGCAGGGCCAGCCGGGCAATCTGATCATCTGCAACGGCTACAAGGACGCCGCGTTCATCCGCATGGCGCTGATGGGTTGCCGGCTGGGCAAGGAGGTCATCCTCGTGGTGGAGAAGCTCGAGGAGTTGAAGCACATCCTCACGCTCGCCAAGCAGGTCGGCGTGGAGCCGTGGATCGGCATCCGCTCCCGGCTGGCCAGCAAGGGGCGCGGCAAATGGGCGGACAGCGCGGGCGAGAGCGCCAAGTTCGGCCTGACCACGTCGGAAATCCTGGCGGCGATGGAGCTGCTGCGGGCGGAGAACCTCGCGCATTGCTTCCGCCTGCTGCATTTCCACATCGGCTCGCAGGTGCCGGACATCCTGACGATCAAGAAGGCGGTGCAGGAGGCGGCCCGGTTTTATGCCAAGCTCACCAAGATGGGCTTCGCCATCCAGTACCTAGACGTGGGCGGTGGCCTGGGCGTGGACTACGACGGCAGCCGGACGGCGTTCGACAGCTCCACCAACTACAGCCTCCAGGAATACACGAACGACGTCGTGTATTACGTGGCCGATGTCTGCAACGCCGAGGGCGTGCGGCATCCGGACCTGGTCAGCGAGAGCGGACGGGCGATCGTGGCGCACCACAGCGTGCTCATCGTGGAGGTGTTCGGCGCCATCGAGAAGACGCGTCCGCCGGCCGCCCTGGCGTACGGCGACCACGAGCATCCGCTGGTGAAGGAGTTGCTGGAAATCCGCAAGGGCCTGCCCAAGCTCAACAAGCTGGAGGCCTACCACGACGCGCTCGAACGCAAGCAGGATGCCCAGCACATGTTCACGCTCGGGCTGCTCGACCTGCCCGACAAGGCCAAGATCGAGACGCTCTACTGGGAAATCAGCGAGGCGGTGGTGCGCAGCTTCAAGGGCCAGGCCTACGTGCCCGAGGAAATCCGCCAGCTCGAAGACGCCCTCGGCGACCAGTACCTGTGCAATTTCTCGGTCTTCCAGTCGCTCCTGGACCATTGGGCGCTGGACCAGCTTTTCCCCATCATGCCCATCAACCGCCTGCTCGAGCGCCCCACCCGCGACGCCACGCTGGTGGACATCACCTGCGACTCCGACGGCCAGGTCAACCGCTTCATTGATCTGCGCGACGTGCGCGACACCCTGCCGTTGCACGCCCTGTCCGCCAACGGCAACGGCACCCCGCCGCCGTACTACCTGGGTTTTTTCCTGATGGGCGCCTACCAGGACATCATGGGCGACCTGCACAACCTCTTCGGCCGCGTCAACGAGGTGCACGTCTTCCTCGATCCGGACGAGCCGGCCGGCTATTACGTCGAGGAAATCATCGAAGGCACCACCATCGTCCAGGCCCTGCAGTCGGTGCAGTACGACGAAAACGAACTCAAGCGCCAGATGAAGGCCCAGGTGGACGCCGCCATCAAGGCCGACAAGCTCAAGCCCTCGGAAGGCATGCGCCTGCTGGACGACTACGAAAAGGGCCTGCGGGAATACACCTACCTCGCCCTCGCGTGAGCGCCGCGCCTGCACCCGCCTTGAAGCCGGGAACCGGAGTCGAAAAGGCAACGCCCGCGCCTCGCGCCCGGTTTTGCGCGCCCGCGTGGAAAACGTGGCTGGCCGGCCAGATCCTGAAGGCACCCGCCTTGGCCGCGCCTGGCGCCAGTCCGGGCGGGCAGAAGCCAGAACCGGATCCTGTTGCTGATTGAAGGACATGCCCGATACCGCTCCAACCGGGGCCGACTTGATGCCGTCGCTGGGCCGGCTGGTGCGCGGCCTGCTCATCCTGTTCTGGGCCCTGCCCATCAGCCTGGTGGTTTGCGTGCAGACCACCCGCACCAATCTGCTGGCCGGCAGCGGCGTGCTGCCGCCGATCATCGCCCAGGCCGTCATCCTGCATGCGCTGTTTCTGGTAGGCAGTTTCCAGCCACATGAACGGATCTGGGTGCGGGCGCTCGACCGGGTCCGCGTGCCGGCCTTGATCAATCTGGGTCTGGCGCCCTTCCTGCGCTGGTGGAAGCTGATGCCCGAGGTGCCGCATTACCAGATCGCGGTGGCGCTCATGGCGGCCAGCGGGCTGGCCTTCCTCGCCGCGCTCAACCAGGCCCTCCGGCGCCTCGCCGCCATGCTGCCGGATGAAACCCTCCGCCTCGAAGTCCGGCTGTTCACCAACCTGAACCTCGGCCTCCTTGGTCTGCTGGTGGGCCTCGCGGGCCTGCTCACGCTCAGCCTGCGGGCCGGCTGGTTGGACGCCTGGCCTGAACTGGCGGTGCGGCTGGCCATCCACCTGGGCTCGGCCGCTTTGCTGGCGCTGGGTCTGCTGCCCGTGGCGTTGACCATGACGTTGATCTGGAAGGTCAAGGAGACCATCCTGAAAAGCGTGTTCCATCCGCGTCACCCCGGCGGTTCGTAAAGGGCGCGTCGGTTCTTCAGCGCGGGAAGCGCCGCCCGGCAGTGGGTCCGGACGTTGAATTTCTCCCAACAATTGTCTGGCAACAAGTTGCGAACCCCGACGGCAACCTGGCCGGGGCGCTGGCCGGCGTGAGCGGCAGGGGCGGGCTTGCCGCCACGACCCAGACCTGCAACCTGCTGCCCGCTTGAGACTTGGCTTCCAGATTTTTTCTAAAAAAGTGTTGACAGCGTCTGGACGGTCGGAGACCTTGCCCGCACACACGGAAACAACAACAGACAAAAGCATGAGAACAAAAACACTAGTACTCACGGCCGCACTCGGTGCGGTAGGTGTCGCCACAGCAATGGCCCAGGTGTACTCGGTCAACGCGGTGGGTTACGTCAACATGTCGGCCAAGGCCGGCTTCAACCTGTGGACCAATCCGCTGGACGCCGGTGCCGACAACACGGTGTCCAAGCTGCTGGCCGGCGTGCCGGATGGCACGGTGGTGTACACGTACGCCCCGGGCACCGGTTACTCCGTCAACACCCTGGACTTGGGCGAGTGGACCAATCCGAATGCGACGTTGGTTCCCGGCCAAGGTTTCTTCCTGCGCGTGGGCGCCGCTGCGACGGTGACCTTCGTGGGCGAAGTCAAGCAGGGTGCCCTGAGCACGCCGCTCTCCCAAGGCTTCAACTTGGTGGGCTCGCAGGTGCCTCAAGCGGGCCTGATTCAAACCGATCTCGGACTGACACCAGCGGATGGCGACTTGGTTTACAAGTTCAACGCCGACACCCAGGGTTATGCGATCTTCACGTATGACTTGGGTGCGTGGGATCCGTCCCAGCCCTCGCTGGCAGTCGGTGAAGGCGTCTGGGTGCGCAAGGGCGCAGCCGGTACGTGGAATCGCACCTTCTCGGTGAATCCATAAAGTTGCTTTGCAGAAAGCACAAACACAAACAGACCAGACAACGCACAGCACTAGACACGTATGAAAAAACTGATCGTAGCAGCCGCCATTGGGTTGGTCGCCGTCGGGGCGCTGGCTCAAGGGCAGTTCAACTTCGGCAACCGCGTCACCGTGGCCAACATTGACGCCAAGGTGTTCGACAACCTCGGCCAACCGCTCGCCGGCGCCGCTTACTGGGCGCAAGCCTATGTGGGCACTGATCAAAACAGCCTGGCTGCCGTGGGAGCCCCGGTGAACTTCCGTACGGGCACGGCCGCGGGGTACATCAGTTCCACCATCGTAACCACGCCGTTCGCGGGTGGGACGCAGGTGTGGGTTGAAATGCGCGCTTGGGAAGCCGCCGGTGGCAATTCCTACGAAGCCGCCGTCGCCGCGGGCAAGCTCTTCGGCAAGAGCAACCCGATCCAGCTCACCGTGGCCGTCGCACCGAACACGCCGCCCGACATGGTGGGGCTACAGAGCTTCAGCCTGGTGCCCGAGCCCTCCACGATGGCGCTGGGCCTGCTGGGTGCTGCCGCGCTGCTCCTCCGCCGTCGCAGCTAAGCTGACTTCCGAACCTCTCCACGGCGCCGCTCGCTTGAGCGGCGCCTTTTTGTTTTCCCGGTTGACTTTGCCGGCCGCGCGTCAATGGTTTCCTGCGGAGCCTTGGAAAATGCCCGGCTTGAACCTGAAAACCGAAGTTTACCCGGAGCGCCAGATTCCCACCCGGCTTCGACTTCAGCTTCCGGGTTGAACGGCACCCAATACCCGTATGAAAACGCTCCTCGTCCTCGCCGCCACCGGGCTGGCGGCTTTCACCACCCTGGCCCAGGGGCAGTTCAACTTCGGCAACCGCGTCACGGTTGTTGGGATTGACGCCAGGATGTTTTACCTAGATTGCGTTACGCCTCTGTCGGGCGCGGCCTATCTGGCGCAGACCTACGCGGGCACTGAGCCGGACAGTCTGGCTCCGGTGGGATCACCAGTGACTTTTCGAACGGGTGCCGCTGCGGGCTACATCAGCTCCCACATCGTGACCACGCCGTACCCGGGCGGCACGCCGGTGTGGGTGGATATGCGTGTTTGGGAAGCGGCAGGCGGTGATACTTACGAAGCCGCCATCGCGGCGGGCAAGTTCTTCGGCAAGAGCAACCCGATCCGGCTCACCGTGGCGGAGCCTCCGATGGTTCCACCCGACATGGTGGGCCTGCAAAGCTTTTGCGTGATCCCCGAGGCTTCCCCGCTGGCGCTGAGCCTGCTGGGCGCCGCAGCGCTGCTGCTCCGCCGTCGCGGGTGACGCGGCAGGCGCGTCCAACCCTCCGATCCGGCGCATCTCATTTTTGTGCAACCGGTGGAAACGGCCGGAAGTTCCGGGGCGTGCGCCGGAGCAAAATGGCAGCGAGGCTTCCCGCCCGCGGGGGTAGGTCGCCCCTCGCTGAGGGGCGACGGGTCCGGCTCCTGAGCCAGGGGCCGGACCACCGCCGTGCTGGGAGCCCGGCTCTACGGCCGGCAGGAAGCCGTCCGCCACCCCGGCGCGGCAGACGGGGCTTGGCGGCTGGCGGTTTTCCGGCCACGCTTCGCGCGCGCTGAACCAGACCGCGCCATGCCCATCCGCATTGACCGCACCCTGACGCCGCAGGGGCTCACGCCACGGATCGAGCGGCTCTTCGAGCTTTCCGCCGCCAAAATCCTCGCGCTCGAAAAGTCGTGGAAGCCCGCGGACGGCGCGCCGGTGTTCACCGTCCGGGGCCGCTACACCTCGCGCGGCTGGACCGAGTGGACGCAGGGCTTCCAGTACGGCTCCGCCTTGCTGCAATACGACGCCACGGGCGAGGAGCGTTTCCTGGAAACCGGCCGGCGCGGGACGCTCGAGCGCATGGCCGCGCACGTCTCGCACACCGGCGTCCACGACCACGGCTTCAACAACGTTTCGACCTACGGCAACCTGCTGCGCCTGCTGCGCGAAGGACGGATTCCAGCGCACGAGCGCGAGCGCGGGCTTTACGAACTGGCGCTCAAGGTCAGCGGCGCGGTGCAGGCCGCGCGCTGGACGCGCCTGGCCGACGGCACCGGCTTCATCCACAGCTTCAACGGCCCGCATTCGCTGTTCGTGGACACCCTCCGCTCGTGCCGCTCGCTGGCGCTGGCGCACCAGCTTGGCCACGTGCTGATGGGCGAGCAGGAGGCGCGGATTTCGCTGTTGCCGCGGCTGATGGAGCACGCGCTGAACACGGCCCGCTACAATGTTTATTACGGCGAAGGCCGCGACGCCTGGGACGTGCGCGGGCGGGTCGCCCACGAAGCCATCTTCAACACCACCAGCGGCGAGTTCCGTTGCCCGAACTCCCAGCAGGGCTGGTCGCCGTTCAGCACCTGGACGCGCGGGCTGGCCTGGGCGATGCTCGGGTTCGTGGAGCAACTCGAGCTCCTGACCAGCGGTGGGGCGGGACTCCGTCGAGCCCTGGCCGGTGAAAGGCAGAGTTCAAGCGGTCTCCCGCCCCGTCAGGTGGAGCGGACGCTCTTCAATACCGCCCTCGCCACCGCCGACTTCTACCTCGAACACTGCTGCGCCGACGGCATCCCAATGTGGGACACCGGCGCGCCGAACCTGCACCGGCTCCCGGCGGACTACCTGAACCAGCCTTCCGATCCGTTCAACCCGTTCGAGCCGGTGGACAGTTCGGCGGCGGCCATCGCGGCGCAAGGCTTGTGGCGGCTGGGCAAATATCTCCACACCTCGACCGCCCGGCATCCGGCATCCACTTACCGGGCCGCCGCCCTCACCATCGCCCGCACGCTGTTTTCCGAGCCTTACCTTTCCACCAACCCGAAGCACCAGGGCTTGATTCTGCACTCGGTCTATCACCGCCCGAACGGCTGGGACTACATCGCGCCCGGCCAGCAGGTGCCGAACGGCGAAAGCTCGATGTGGGGCGATTACCACGCGCGCGAACTGGCCTTGCTGATCCTGCGCGAGGCCAAAGGCGGGCCGTACCTGAAGTTCTTCCTCGACTGACCCATGCCCGAGCCCGTCCGTTACCCGCGCGTGGCGTCCTTCAAGACCGCCGGTGATTTCCGCGCCCACCTCGCGGCGCTCGGCGCGGACCTGCCGTGCGACGACGCCATCCTGACCGGCAATGCCTCGCCGCTGGCGCAGCCGGTTGAAGGCCCGGCCATCAACGGAAAGCGCCTCGCCAACCGCTGGGCCATCCAGCCGATGGAAGGCTGGGACGGCACCCCCGCCGGCGGCATCACCGACGACGTGCGCCGGCGCTGGCGGCGCTTCGGTGAAAGCGGCGCCAAGCTGATCTGCGGCGGCGAGGCGATGGCCGTGCGCCCCGACGGCCGGGCGAACCCGAACCAACTGGTCATCGGCGAGACGACGAAGCGCGATTTGGCGGAGCTGGTCGAGATCGTCCGCGCCGTGCATCGCGAACGCTTCAGCAACGCGGACGATCTGGTCATCGGCTTCCAGCTCACGCACTCCGGGCGGTTCTGCAAGCCGAACGACCGATCGCGTCTGGAGCCACGCGTGGCCTTCCGCCATCCCATCCTCGACCGCCGCTTTGGCGTGACGAGCGACGCGCAGGTTTTCACCGACGACGAGATCGCGCGGCTGCTCGAAGATTACGTGCGCGCGGCGCGCGTGGCCCGGGACGTGGGCGCGGACTTTGTGGACCTGAAGCACTGCCACGGCTACCTGTTGCACGAGTTTCTCGGCGCGCACACGCGGCCGGGCCGCTACGGCGGCGGCTTCGAGAACCGCACGCGGATTCTGCGCGAACTGGTGGCGGGCATCCGCGCGGACGGCAACCCGATTGACCTGGGCGTGCGCCTGAGCGCGTTCGACTTCGTGCCCTTCCGGCCCGACCCGGCGCGCTCGCAGCCCGGCAAGCCTGGCCCCGGCATCCCCGAGGATTTCAGCGCGTGCCTGCCGTACCGGTACGGCTTCGGGGTCAACCCCGAGCACCCGGTTGAGCCGGACTTGAGCGAGACCTTCCGCTTCGCCGAACTGTGCGTCGAACTGGGCATCAAGGTGCTCAACCTCAGCGCCGGCTCGCCGTACTACAACCCGCACATCCAGCGCCCGGCAATGTTCCCGCCCAGCGACGGCTACCAGCCGCCGGAAGACCCGCTCGCGGGCGTGGCGCGACAGATTCGCGTGGTGAAACGTGTTAAAGAACACCTGGCCCAGATCCGGCTTCTGGTCGTCGTGGGCTCGGCCTACTCCTACCTGCAGGAATACCTGCCGCACGTGGCGCAGGCGGTGCTGCGCGCGGGGTGGGTGGACGTGGTGGGCATCGGCCGCGCGGTGCTGAGCTACCCGGCGATGCTGGCGGACGCGGTGCAAACCGGCCGGCTGGAGTCCCGGCAGATCTGCCGGACGTTCAGCGATTGCACCACCGCGCCGCGCAACGGCCTCATCAGCGGCTGCTACCCGCTGGACCGCCATTACGCAGCGAAGCCCGAGGCCGAGGTGCTGAAGGCGCTCAAGCGGGGCCGGGCCGGGTGAGGGCAGGGCGGGCAGCGTGAATTGGAGATTGGGGCGACTGACGATTTACGATTGCCGATTGACGAATGCGAGCGTTACCCGTCGCGCCAGTGCGGTGGTATTTCTGGCCGCTGGCCACCGCCTTCCGCCTTCTGCCTTCTGCCCACTGACCACTTCCATCAGCTTCCAGCCTTCCTGATTTCCCAATTCGTGCCCTTCTGAATTCCGGCTTTCCGGGTCGCCGGCGGCGCGGGCGCTTGCCAGCGGAGTGGTCGCCTCCTACCTTGGCCGCTCTTATGGAAAAGGTCGTCATCATCGGCACCGGCTGCGCCGGGCTCACCGCCGCCATTTACACCGCCCGCGCGAACCTCAATCCCCTGGTGCTCACGGGCACGTTGCCGGGAGGCCTGCTCACCACCACCAGCATCGTGGAAAATTACCCCGGCTTCCCGGACGGCGTGGACGGTTTCGAGTTGATGACCCGCATGCAGAAACAGGCCGAGAAGTTCGGCGCGCGCGTGAAGTTCGGCACGGTGGACGCCGCGGACCTGGCGAAACAGCCCTTCACGCTCTCCGTGGACGGCGAACCGGTCGAGACGCAGACGCTCATCATCGCCAGCGGCGCCAGCCACCGTCACCTGGGCCTCGAGAGCGAGCACCAGCTTGAAAAGAAAGGCGTGACCTACTGCGCCACCTGCGACGGCGCCCTGCCGGTCTTCCGCAACCAGCCGCTCGTCGTGGTGGGCGGCGGCGATTCGGCGGCCGAGGAGGCGCTGTACCTCACGCGCTTCGGCTCGGTGGTGTATCTCATCCACCGCCGCGACCAACTGCGCGCCTCGAAGATCATGGCCGACCGCGCGCTTGCGCATCCCAAGATCAAGCCGGTCTGGGACACGGTGGTGACGGACATCCTCGACGTGAAGCAGGACAAGGTCACCGGCGTGCGGCTGAAGAACGTGAAAACCGGCGCCGCGTCCGAGCTCGCCTGCGCGGGCGTGTTCATCGCCATCGGCCACGTGCCGACCACCGGGCTGTTCCGCGGCGTGCTCGACATGGACGACGCGGGCTACATCATCCCGCGCCGCGGGACGGAGACCAACGTGCCGGGGGTGTTCGTGGCCGGCGACTGCTCGGACCGCGTGTACCGGCAGGCGGTGACCGCGTCCGGCATGGGTTGCGCCGCGGCGATTGACGCCGAGCGTTACCTGGCGAAGCTGAATCAGTAACCGTGGCCGACCTGATCAAAGGCCTGGCGTTCTTCGTTTACCCGGTGAGCAACCTCGCCGCCGCGCGGGCCTTTTACGAAGGCAAACTGGGCCTGCGTCTCACGCATAGCTTCAACGACGAGTGGTTCGAGTACGATCTTGGCGACACCACCTTCGCCATCGCCAGGGCGGACGAAACCCACCCGGTGCCGGTGCGCGGCGCGGCGGTCGCCTTCGAGATGCGCGACCTTGACGCCGCCGTGTCGCGGCTCAAGGCGGAGGGGGTGTTGTTCCGGCAGGACATCTTTGAAACTTCGATCTGCCGGTTGGCGGTCGCGCTCGATCCCGACCGCAACGAGGTGATCCTGCACCAGCGCAAGGCTTGAGCCCGAACCACCCAGTCGAACCCGAAACCCGAAGTTGGGCAGGCGGGACGCACTGCGCTACGGCCAACTTCGGTTTTCGGGTTGAACGCGGAGCGCGCGCGCCTCGCCGGCGATCTTCCGCGCCCGCGCGCAAAACAGGTGTCACCCGGCCTGGCCTGAGCGAAGCCATTGGACTGGGGAGCGCACCCGCCCCGGGTGCTGTGGCGGGCGCCTCGCCCGCCAACTCCCGCGCGGGCGGGCGTGCTCCTGAAGCTTCTTCTGTTTAAGTCACATCGTGTCTGACTTCGTCCAACTTCTCCTCCAGCCGCTGGGCCAGCGGCTGACCGTGCCGTGCGGCACAGCCTTGCAGGAGGTGCTGTTCGCGCAAGGCGTGGAATTCCCGTGCGGCGGACGCGGACGCTGCAAGGGCTGCCGCGTGCGCGTCGTGGCTGGGGAACTGCCGGTCACGCCCGAAGACCAGCGCCTGCTCGGCCCGGAACAACTCGCCGGGGGCTGGCGGCTCTCGTGCCGGGCGCGGGCGGAGGCCGATCTGACGCTCGAGCTGGCGCAATGGGAGGCCGCCATTCTGGGCGACGACTCGCGGTTCGAGTTCACGCCCCGCGACGGCCTGGGCGTGGCGGTGGATTTGGGCACCACCACGCTCGTGGCCCAGTTGCTCGACTTGCGCACCGGCAACGTGCTGGCGGTCCGCAGCGCCTTGAACGCCCAGGCCCGGCACGGCGCGGACATCATGAGCCGGATCGAGTTTGCCATGGCCGGCGACGGCCGGGAGCGCCTGACACAGATCGTCCGCGAGCAGATCGGCGGCCTCATCGCGGAACTGCTCGGCGCCGCGCCCGCCGGGCAACCGCTCGCGGACGTGGTGCTGGTCGGCAACACGGCGATGCACCACCTTTTCTGCGGCCTGTCCGTGGCGCCGCTGGCGCACCATCCGTTCGAGCCGGAGGACGACGGCTTGCGGACCTTCACCGCCGGCGAACTGGGCTGGCCGTTCGCGGGCGGGGCGCGCGTGCAATTCCTGCCTTGCCTGGGGGGGTTCGTGGGCAGCGACATCCTCGCCGGCATCCTGGCCACCGGCCTGCACCAGCGCGAACGCCCCGGCCTGCTGGTGGACCTCGGCACCAATGGCGAGATCGTGGTGGGCAACCGGGAGCGGTTGCTCTGCGCCTCGACCGCCGCCGGCCCGGCCTTCGAAGGCGCCCGCATCTCCCAGGGGATGCGCGCCGCCACCGGCGCCGTCAGCGTGGTCACGGTGCGCGACGGCGTTTGGGACGCCGTGGTGTTGGGCGGGGGTGAACCGCGCGGCATCTGCGGCAGCGGCCTGGTGGACGCCGTGGCCTGCGGGCTCGAACTGGGAAAGGTGCTGCCCTCCGGCCGCATCACGGGCGGGGACGACCTGCCCGTGGCCGGCGCGGTGAAGCTGACGCAATGGGACATCCGCGAACTGCAGCTTGCCAAGGGCGCCATTGCCGCCGGCATCCGGCTCCTGCTCGAGCGCTGGGGCGCGCGACCCGGGGACCTGGCGCGCGTGTGGCTGGCGGGCGCGTTCGGCAACTACATCAGCCGCGCCAGCGCCCGGCGCATCGGCCTGCTGGACTTCCCCGCCGAACAGGTCGAGCCGGCCGGCAACACCGCGTTGCGCGGCGCCAAGCTGGCCTTGTGCGGCCCCGCGCCGCACGCCCTGGACTTCGCCGATCTCCGCGCGCGTGCCCGGCACATCTCGCTGAAGGACGATCCGCAGTTCCAGGACGCTTACGTGGAGGCGATGGGCTTTCCCGCTTCCGTTTGAAGCCGCAGCTCGACCGCGCTGCGTGCTCTGGTGTCAATCGCCCAGCCGCCCGGAAACCAGTTGACACCCGGGACCGGTGGACACGAAATCAGCCCCACCATGAAACACCCCCGATTCCGGCTGGCCTGCCTGTGCGCCGCGCTGGCCGTTCTGTCACCCGCGCTGCCAGCCGCCGAGGAGCCCGCGGCCGGTGAACTGCCCAAACTGGACGCCGTGCTCGCCAAGTACGTGGAAGCCATCGGCGGCAAGAACCGGCTCGAGAAAATCACGTCCCGCGTGATCGAAGGCGAGGTGGAGATGTCGGTCATGCCCGGCGCCCTGCCCATGCGGATCATCGCCAAGGCCCCCGACAAGCAGCTTTCAGTCGTCACTGTGCCCGGGTTCGGCGAAATGCGCGAGGGCTACGACGGCACCAACGGCTGGGTGAAGAACCCCATGCTGGGCCTGGCCGACCGCCCGGCGGCCGAGATGCCCAAAGTGCGGCGGGACGCGCAGTTCCACCGCGAACTCAATTACCGGAAGATCTACCCGGACCTCGCGGTCAAGCGCGTGGACCGTTCCGGCGCCGAAGCCCTGGTGGTGGCGGAGTCGCGGCCGGCGCCCAAGTCGCTGGAGCGTTTTTACTTCAACCAGACCTCCGGCCTGCTGGTGCGCCAGGACTCCGAGTTCGTGGCGCAAAACGGTGACGTAGCCGCCACCGCCCATTACGAGGATTACCGTGAAGTGGCCGGTGGCCTCCGCGTGCCGTACGCCATCCGCATCACCGCCAGGGGCGCGGACGGCACGGAAATGACCATCAAGTTCACGATCAAGCACGTGAAGCACAACGTCCCGCTCGAGGACGCGGAGTTCCGCAAACCGACGTCCTGACCAGATGCAGCGGCCGGGGCAATGCGGCCAGCCACGGCAGCCGTCCTGGACGGCCAATGAGGGTGGCGTCTTGCCGCCCGGAAGCCGGTTTGGCTGCGGACATGACCGTCTGCGTACCGGCCGCGGGGCCCTGCCCGGTCGGGAAGATTCATCAGCTCCGACAGCGTGCCGCTGCGCCGGAGCCACCTGTCTGCGGGCTCCGCTTGCCGGGCTGAAGCCCGGCGGCGCCACGACCGGCCGAAAGCCGATTGCCGCTGCGGCGACATGAGCCCGTTCCCCGAAACTGAAATGAAGCCCACCCGTTTCCACGCCCATCGTCCGCTTGAAAGCCGTCGCCGGGTGAATTAGCTTCCTTCCAGTCATGGCCCTGAACAAAGCCACCGTCACCCTGCCTTTGCTCAAACGCTCGGCGCTGGAAGGCGCGGGGGCCCCGGATTCGGAGGCGACCTGGACCCCGAACACCGACGTGTACCTGGCGGACACGGGGCTGGTGGTCACGGTGGAGCTGGCGGGCTTGCGGCGGGAGGATCTCGAACTCAACGTCGAGGGGAACCAGCTTCGCGTCAGCGGCGTGCGCCGCGACGGCTGCCGCTCCGGCCGCTGCCGGTTCATCGCCATGGAGATCAACTACGGCTCGTTCGAGACCCTGGTCGAGATTCCGCCGGGTTTCGATCTGGCCCGCGCGAAGGCGGCTTACCAGAACGGCTTTCTGCGCATCGAAGTGCCCCCGGTTGCGGCCGGGACGCCGCTCTCGTTTTCATTGCCGGTTCAAAACGGGGAGGTCTGACCTGGCCGACGCGTTCACCGGCCAAGACCGGCCAGGCTTGTCAGCGGACCCGCCATGAGTGTCGCGGAACAGGAGTCCATCGTCATCCAAGGGTTGCCCCCGGCGGAAACCGAAGCCGCCGGCGGACGCCCGGCCGGCGGCGCGTTGCCCGAGGTGCTGGCCGTGCTGGGGCTCTCGGACATCGTGGTCTTTCCCGGCATGGTGGTGCCGTTGCTGGTCGAAGCCCCCGCCAGCGTCCGGCTCATTGACGACGTGGTCGCTGGCGACCGTCTGGTGGTGCTGGCGCTGCAAAAGCGCTCCGAAATCGAGAATCCCACCCCCGAGGACCTCTGGTCGCACGGCTGCGTCAGCCGCGTGCTGCGCATGCTCAAGTACCCGGACAACACGGTCCGCGTGCGGGTGGAAGGCCTCCGGCGAGCGCGCCTGGTGACGGCGGAGAGCCGCGAGCCGTACCTGCGCATGCGCCTCGAGGCGTTGCGCGACGTGGTCGAAAGCTCCCTCGAACTGACGGCGCTGGCCCGGCAGGTCCGCGAGAAATTCCTCGAGGTGGTGGAGCTTTCCCCCGCCCTGGCCGAGCAGGTGAAGGTGGCCCTGCTTAACAACGATGATCCCGGCTGGCTGGCGGACCTGGTGGCGGCCAACCTCAACCTCAGCCTCGAAGTCCGCCAGCAGCTCCTCCAAGAGCCCAACGTCAAGCAGCGGCTCCAGACCCTGCTGCCGCTCATCGCGCGCGAGCTGGAACTCCTGGCCCTCGGCTCCAAGATCCAGAAGGAGGTCACGTCTTCGATGTCGAAGACCCAGCGCGACTACTTCCTGCGCGAGCAAATCCGCGTGATCCAGCGCGAACTCGGCGAGGGCGACGCCGCCGGCACCGAGGTGGAAACGCTCCGCCAGCAGCTCCAGGAGGCCGGCCTGCCGGAGGACGCGCGCGCCTTCGCGCTGAAGGAACTCGAGCGGCTGCGCCAGATGCCCCCGGCCTCGGCCGAGTACACGGTGGTCCGCAATTACCTCGACTGCCTGATCACCCTGCCGTGGTCCAAGTCCACCCCCGACCGGCTCGACCTCGCCGAGGCTGAGCGGCTGCTGGAGCGCCAGCATTTCGGCCTTTCCAAGGTCAAGGACCGCCTGCTCGATTTCCTGGCCGTGCTCAAGCTCAACCAGCAGATCAAAGGCCCCATCCTGTGCCTGGTCGGCCCGCCGGGCGTGGGCAAGACCTCGCTGGGCCAGAGCGTGGCCGGGGCGCTGGGGCGGCGGTTCGTCCGCATTTCGCTGGGCGGCATGCGCGACGAGGCCGAAATTCGCGGGCACCGGCGGACGTACGTCGGAGCGATGCCCGGCCGGATCATTCAAGGCCTGCGCCGCGCCGGCGCCAACAACCCGGTGATGCTCCTCGACGAACTGGACAAGATCGGAACTGATTTCCGCGGCGACCCGGCGGCGGCCTTGCTCGAAGTGCTTGATCCCGCCCAGAACCGCGCGTTCGTGGATTACTACGTGGACCTGCCGTTCGATCTGTCGCGGGTGCTGTTTCTCACCACCGCCAACTGGCTGGACCCGGTGCATCCGGCCTTGCGCGACCGGCTGGAGGTCATCGAACTGCCCGGCTACACGCTGGAGGAGAAGGTCGAGATCGCCCGGCGCCATCTGGTGCCGCGGCAATGGGCCGAACACGGCCTGCGCCCCGGCCAGGCCCGGATGCCCGCCGTCACGCTCCGGCGCTTGATCCGCGAGTACACCCGCGAAGCCGGCGTGCGCCAGCTCGAGCGCGAACTCGCGGCCGTGGCGCGCAAGGCCGTCCGCCGCTGTCTGCGCCGGCGGACCCAGCGCGCCTGGTCGGTGCCGCCCGACGACCTTCCCGCTTTGCTCGGCCCGCCGCGCTTCCATCCCGAAACCGCGGAGCGCATCCGCGATTGCGGGATCGCGCTCGGCCTGGCGTGGACGCCGACGGGCGGCGAAATCCTGTTCATCGAGGCCACGCACATGCCGGGCACCGGCAAGCTGCTGCTCACCGGCTCGCTGGGCGATGTCATGAAGGAGAGCGCGCGCGCGGCCTTGAGCTACCTGCGCTCGCAAGGCCCGGCCTTGGGCATCCCGGCCGTGGACTTCGAGAAACAGGATGTGCACATCCACGTCCCCGCCGCCGCCACGCCCAAGGATGGTCCCAGCGCCGGCATCACGCTGGTGGTGGCCCTGGCTTCGCTGCTCACCCGGCGGCGTGTCCGCTCGGACCTTGCGCTCACCGGCGAGGTCAGCCTGCGTGGCCGCGTCCTGCCGGTCGGCGGCATCCGGGAGAAGGTGCTCGCCGCAGCCCGCGGCGGCCTCAAGCACGTGGTGCTGCCGGCGGAGAATCGCACGGACTGGGACGAAGTACCGGCCGACGCGCGTCGCCACCTCAAGGCGCATTTTGTGGCGACGATCGGCGAGGCGCTCGAACTCGCGCTGGAAAAGCCCCGGCCGGGCCGGGATGGCAAACCCAACATGCGCCGCGCCCTCGTACCCGTCACCCGGCGCAGTATTTCCGCGCCATGAAGTTCTTCGCCCCGCCGCCGCCCGGCGCCTGTTCACGTCGTCGTTTTCTGGTCATTGCCGCGGCCCTGCCGCTGCTTGCCGGCGCGCGTGTCCCGGCCGCGGGTCGGGTCGCCGCCGCCGTTTCACCCGAGGAGGAAGGCCGGGAACTGGCCCGCGAACTGTGCGTCCAGCCGCCGCCTTTCAACACCGCCGGCACGCTGCGCCGCCGCGACCCTGGCGGACGCTGGTTGCCGCCGGTGCCGGTGCGGCTGGACGTGTACGAGGCCCTTCCCGGCTGGCGCAGTGTGTATCAAGCGTTCACCCCGGCGGGCGCGATCACGGAGACGCTGGTGGTGTACTGCCGGCCGGACGGTCCCACCGAATACGAGTTCACCACCATCGAGCCGGGCACGGGCGCGCCGCAGGTGCGAATGCTCAGCGGCGATGAGGCGGCGCTGCCCTTTGCCGGGTCGGATTTCTGGTTCACGGACCTCGGCCTCGAATTCCTGCGCTGGCCGCGGCAGCGGATCATCAAGACCGAGATGCGCAAGGGCCGGAAATGCCAGGTCCTGGAGAGCGTCAATCCCCAACCCCGCGCGGGCTACTACGCGCGCGTGCTCTCGTGGGTGGACCTCGAGCATCGGGGGCTGCTGCGCGCGGAGGCCTTCGGCTCGGACGGGCGGTTGTTGAAGGAATTTACCATCGGCAGCTTCAAGAAGGTCGAAGGGAGCTGGCAGTTGAAGCACATGGAAATCCGCAACGAACAGACCGACAGCCGCACCCGGCTCGAGTTCGATCTGGAAATCCCCGGCTGAGTCAGCGAGCGCCTGCGGCGCGCGCCGGACTGCGTCGCACCCGGTCCAGGAAGCTGTACAGGTCCCGCAAATCCTCCGCCACCACCGCGCCGACGGATGTCAAAGCGGAGGCGTACGCCGGCGCCGCCCGCCCGCCGGCCACCACCGCCACGTCGGCCGGCAGGTGACGCTTCAAGGCGGTGAGTTCGGCGGGCAGGTGGGGATCGTCGGCGGGATACACGATGCTCAAGGCCAGAGCGCGCGCGCCGGTGCGCTGGACCGCGCCGGCAATTTCCACGGCCGGGAGACTGGTGCCCAGATGAGTCACCCGCCACCCGTGGCCGCTGGCCGCCGCCGACACCAGCACCGCGCCCAGTTCATGCAACTGCCCCACCGGGGTGGCAACCACCAGGCTGGGCGCGGTCTCGGGCAGCGCAAACGGCCGGGCCAAATGGGCGAGGAAGCCGCGCACCACGCCGCTGGCAAAGTGCTCCTCGGCGGCGGTCAACTCGCCGTCCTGCCACAGCTCGCCCAGCCTGCCGGCCAGCGGCGCGACGAGCTTCTGGAGCAGGCCCTGGCTGCCCAGCTCGAGGCTGGCCCGCATCAACACCGACTCGAAAGCCCGGGCATCCATCCGCCGGATGGCCGCCAGCGCCGCCGACATGTAGCCGCCGCATTGCTCGGGTGAAAACTCCCGGTGGTTCACAGCCCCCGCGCTGGGGGTCACCTCGTCCGACCACCCGGCCAGGGCGCGAAGCTGTTCGTCCGGCAGGCGCGCGATCGTCCCGATGCTGTGCCCGGCCCGGGTGACCGCGTGCAGCAAGGCGAGCCGGCGCACCTCCGCGTCGGTGTAGAGCCGCCGGTTGCTGGCGGTGCGCCGCGGTTCCACCGCGCCGTACCGTTTTTCCCACACGCGGATGACATGCGGGCTCAGCCCGGTGCGCTGAACCACTGACTTCATCGTATGCTGCAAAGCGGACATGCTGAAGAATAGACGACAGCTAGACACGCGCAAACTCGGCGGGTTAACCGCCAACGATCGTTCCGGTGCGGAGTTTTCCCGGACCAAAAACGGTTTTGATGCGAACACACGTGGCAAATAAGCCCTGTTTTTCAAGGAAATCCGCTACATTGGCCACCTCCGCCGTAATGTTCAAACGACTATACTTTTTTTGAACAAACGATTGACAATTTTGGTCAAACAAGACAAATCTTGAACAGTTTGAATCGGAACACACCGAGCAACGATATGAAAACAAAGGCCAAGACCCCGTTCATCAAGGGCATCCGCAAGCCGGTTCCGGCTGCCAAATCAAGCCCACCGGTGGTTCCGACTCCCGGTGCCGTGCCGGTCAGACTCCCCACCGCGACCACCGAGCATGACTCGCGGCCCAGTTACGGCGTGGACGGCGCCTTGAGCCTTTACATGCGCGAGGTGGCGGAAGTGCCGTTGCTGACCATCGAGGAGGAAAACGCCCTGGCCGCCCGCATCCATGTCGGCGACGAGGCCGCGCGTGAGCACATGATCCGCGCCAATCTCCGCCTGGTGGTCAAGATCGCGCGCGAATACGAAGGTTTCGGCCTGCCGCTGCTGGACCTCATCAACGAAGGCAACATGGGCCTCATGAAGGCGGTGGAGCGCTTTGATCCCGCCAAGGGCGGCAAGTTGTCCACCTACGCCTCATGGTGGATCAAGCAGTCCATCCGCCGGGGCATCGCCAACCAAGCCAAGACCATCCGCCTGCCGATTCACGCGATTGACAAGCTGAGCAAGGCCCAGCGCGTGGCCAACGAAATGCGCGAAACGCTGGGTCGCGAACCCGAGCCGGAGGAGCTTGCCGAGGCGTTGGGGGTCAAGACCAGCCGCCTGAACGAAATCCGCACCGCCGCGTTGCGCCCGGCCTCGCTGGACGCGCCGCTGGGGGGTGATGAGGACAGCAACGCGCTGGCGGAGGTGGTCAAAGACGAAAACACGCGCACGCCTTACGAGCACCTCGAGGAGAAGACGCTGCTCGGCATGCTCGGACATCTGGTGGAAAAGCTCGGCCCGCGCGAGAAGAAGATCATTCGCCTGCGGTTCGGGCTGGACGGGCGCGGCGAGAAGACGCTCGAGGAAATCGGGGCGCAATTCGGCCTCACTCGCGAGCGCATCCGCCAGTTGCAGAACGAAGCCCTGGCCCGTCTGCGCGAACTGATCGAAAACCGCGACGCCTACGCCGCCGCGGCCTGACAGGCTCGTCTGAAGTTTCGGGCCCCGCGCGTCGGGGCGCTACCCATTTGCGTTGGTTGCGGACACCGCACGCGGTGTTGCTTCCACGGACACGCCGTCGGTTTTAAAACGATTTTTCCGCGGCAAGAATGCCGCTGGAGCGCACGCGCGAGGTGCGCAAAGAAACAGAGGTATCCGGCCGGACGCAACTGTCCCGGACTACGGCCTTCACCGGCAAACGAACCCAAGGTGGGTTCTTTGTCTTTGCACGCGGGGACGACGCGGGCGGTTGAGCCACGTCACCCGCGTGCTGGTTGGTTGACGGCTTTGTCCAGGCTGGGGCGACTAGACGGACGCCGGATACTGTGACAGCATCTTCCGTTACGGCATCGTGGATCAACGGCCGAACTCATGAGCAAAGACATCATCATCATCGGCGCAGGCCCGGGCGGTCTGGCCACGGCCATCCTGCTCGCCAGCGCCGGCCAGCGCGTGACCGTGCTCGAACGCCTGCCGGTCTTGGGCGGGCGCACTTCGACCATCGAGGCGGACGGCTTCAAGTTCGATCTCGGCCCGACGTTCTTCCTGTACCCGCGCGTGCTGGACGACATCCTGCGCGCGGCCGGCACGAGCCTGACCCGCGAGGTGGAGATGGTGCGCCTGGACCCGCAGTACCGGATTCAGTTCGGCGCCGGCGGGCAGATTGACGCCACGCCGGACCTCGCGCGCATGGAGGAGCAGATCGCGCGCGTCTGCCCGGCCGATGCGCCGGGCTTCCGCTGCTTTCTGGCTGAGAACCGGACCAAGTTCCATCTCATGGAACCCTGCCTGGAGCTCCCGTACCTGGCCTGGAAGGACCTGTTCAACACCCGGCTCCTCAAGGTGCTGCCGATGCTGCATCCGCACCTTTCCATGGACCAGTACCTGAAGCGCTTTTTCAGCGATCGGCGCATCCGGCTGGCCTTCAGTTTCCAGTCGAAATACCTCGGCATGTCGCCGTTCCGGTGTCCGAGCCTGTTCTCGATCCTGTCCTTCCTCGAGTACGAATTCGGCGTCTTTCACCCGATCGGCGGCTGCGGCGCCGTCACCCGCGCGATGGGGCGCGTGGCCCGGCAACTCGGCGTCGAAATCCGCCTCGGCGAACCCGTCGAGGAAGTCCTGTTCGCCGGGCGCCGCGCGGTGGGCGTGCGCACCGCCCGCGGCCCGCGGCGCGCCGACGCCGTGGTCATGAACGCCGACTTCGCGCGCGCGATGCGCAAGCTGGTGCCGGACGCGCAGCGCCGGCGGTGGACCAACCGCCGGCTCGCCCGCAAGCGGTTTTCCTGCTCCACGTTCATGATGTACCTCGGCCTCGAAGGCCGGTACGAACTGCCGCACCACACCATCCACATCGCGCGCGATTACGAGCGCAACCTGGCCGACATCGAGGAGCGCCACGTCCTCAGCGACGATCCGTCTTTCTATGTCCAGAACGCCTCGGTGACCGACCCCACGCTGGCCCGACCCGGCCACAGCACGCTGTACGTGCTGATGCCGGTTTCGCACCAGCATCCGAACATTGACTGGGCGAAGGAACGTTCCCGCGTCCGCGCGCGACTGCTGGACAAGCTTGCCGAAGCCGGCTTCCGCGACGTGGCCTCGCGCATCCGCTACGAACGCATCGTCACGCCGGCCGACTGGGACGCGCGCTACGAGATTCACCTCGGCGCCACGTTCAACCTGGCGCATTCGCTCGACCAGATGCTGCACCTGCGCCCGCGCAACCGCTTCGAGGACGTGGATGGCATGTACCTCGTCGGCGGCGGCACGCATCCGGGCAGCGGCCTGCCGGTCATCTTTGAGTCGGCGCTGATCAGCAGCCGGCTGCTGCTCGAGGATTTCGGGCTGAAGCCACACTGGACCGCCGGTGACGCCTGCGCGCCGCGCCGACCGGCATCGCCGGCGGCGTCCGAGTTCAACAACTTTGTCCAAACGCCTGGAGGTGGAAGCTCGAATAACCCCTGAGATGCCCGCGACCGTTTCAGAGCGAACGGCGGCCAGCCCAATCCGGCACGACGCAACGCCCACGGCGGAGAAGCCCGGACCGGCCCTGGCGCGGGCGCGTCTGGCGCAAGCGCGCTGGAACAGCGTGGCCATTGGCGAACGCCTGGCAGTGGTGCGCCGCTTTCGCCAGATCGTGGCCGCGCGCGCCGAAGCCTTTGCGCGTGCGTCGGCCGCCGGTCGCAACCGGGTGGAGTGCGAAGTGCTGAGCGCCGAAGTCCTGCCGCTGCTCGAGGCCTGCCGCTTTGTGGAACACCAGGCGGCAGCGACGCTGGCGCCGCGCAGACTGGGTCGCGCCGGCCGTCCTTTCTGGCTTGCCGGCACCGTGGCGGAAATCCGCCGCGAGCCGCTTGGCCTCATTCTGGTGATCGGCCCGGGAAACTACCCGCTTCTGCTGCCGGGCGTGCAGGTCCTCCAGGCCCTGGTCGCGGGCAATGCCGTGGTTCTCAAGCCGGGCGCGGGCGGCATGGCTGCGGCGGAAGCTTTACGCGAAGCCCTGATCGCGTCCGGACTCGACCCGGCGCTTTGCGCGCTGCTGGGCGAATCGCCCGCCTTTGCCGAGGCGGCCATCGCGGCGGGCGTGGACAAGGTGGTGCTCACCGGCTCGGCGGAAACCGGCCGGCGGGTGCTGGCCGGACTCGCGGACCGGTTGACCCCGGCCGTCATGGAACTTTCCGGCGTGGACGCCGCGGTGGTGCGCGCCGATGCGGACCTGGAACAGGCCGCGCGGGCGGTTGCGTTTGGACTGCGGCTCAACGACGGCGCCACGTGCATCGCGCCCCGCCGCCTCGTTGTCTCCGCCGCCTTGGTCGGCGAATTCACCCGTCGCCTCCAGGCCGCGCTGGCCTGTGCCCGGTCTGTCGAATTTCCGGTTTCCAGCCTGGGTAACTTCGGCGCTCGACTCGCCGCCAGCCTGGGCACGGACGCGCGATTGGTTTGCGGCGAGACCGCCCGCGACGGTCATTTTCGCGGTCCCGTTGTGTGCGCGGTGTCGTCGCAATCGGCGTTGCTGCGCCGGGCCTGGTTTGGACCGGTCGCCCTGCTGGTAGCCGCGCACGACGACGCGGAGGCGGTGCGGCTGGCGAATGACTCGCCTTACGCGCTGGGCGCCTCGGTGTTCTCGCGGGACGAGGCCGCCGCGCGCCAACTGGCCGTCCGGCTGAACGCCGGCGTGGTCACCATCAATGACCTCATCGTGCCGACGGCTGATCCGCGGCTGCCGTTTGGCGGACGCGGCCACAGCGGCTTTGGCGTGACGCGGGGTCGGGAAGGTCTGCTGGAAATGACCGCGCCGAAGGTTGTTTCGGTGCGGCGCGGCGCCTGGCGGCCGCATTACGCCGCGGCCCGCGACGGCGATGCCGCGTTTTTCGCGGCCTACGCGCGCCTGGCGCACGGTCGCGGACTCGCGCCGCGCTGGCAGGCCTTGCGCGACCTTGCCGGCGCCGTCCTGTGCCGGCGTCGGTCCGCCCCAAACGCAGGCAATGCCACCCGGCCAACCGCCGCGCCTTATCGAGCCAAACCCGTTTAGCCTTTCGCCTTCCTCATGAACAACAACTCAGCACCCCTCGGCGTCCTCGGCGGCGGTCTGGGCGGCCTGGCGGCCGCGTGCACGCTGGCCGCGCGCGGTCACGAAGTCGTTCTCTTCGAACGCAACCTGTGGCTCGGCGGCAAGGCGGCTGTCTTGCAGGAACAGGGTTTCCGCTTCGACATGGGCCCGACCATCCTCACCCTGCCGTCGGTCCTGCGGCGGATTTTCGACGAGGCCGGGCAGCCGCTCGAACGCCATCTCGAACTGGTGCGGCTGGACCCGCAATGGCGTTGCTTCTTCGAAGACGGCTCGACGCTGGACCTGCTGGCCGAAGTCGAGGCCATGGCCGGGGCCATTGACCGCTTTGCCCCGGGCAACGGCGGCGGCGACGGCTACCGGCGCTTCATGCGGCTCGCGCAGAAGCTGCATGACATCTCGGACCGCTACTTTTTCTGGCGCTCGATCGGCGGGATGCGCGACATGTTCGACGCCCGGGCGACCTTCAAGCCTGGCACGCTCAAGGACGTGCTCGCCATGCGCATGGGCGGCACGGTGGGCGGCACGTTGCGGTCGCACATCCGCGATCCGCGCGTGGCCCAGATGCTCGATCATTACACGCAGTACGTCGGCTCGGCGCCGGACGCCTCGCCGGCCGTGCTCTGCGGCATCGCCAACATGCAAAGCCAGGAGGGCGTGTGGTACCCGCTGGGCGGCACCGGCGCCGTGCCGCGCGCGCTGGCCCGGCTTGCGGGCGAACTGGGCGTGGACCTGCGCGCCGGCACCGGCGTGCGCCGCATCCTGACGCGCCATGGCGCGGTGACCGGGGTCGAGACCGACGCCGGCGAGGAGGTCCAGCTTTCGGCCCTCGTGTCGAACGCGGATTCGGTGCGCACCCACCGGGAACTGCTGGATGGCGTGGCGCAGACGCGCTTCGAGCGCCGGCGCCGCTACGAGCCGGCCTGCTCGGGCGTCGTGCTGTATCTCGGCCTGAAGGAGGGCTACGACCACCTGCTGCATCACAATTTCGTGTTCTCGCGCGACCCGCACGAGGAATTCGAGGCGATCTACCGTCGCGGCGAGCCCGCGCCCGATCCCACCGCCTACCTGTGCGCGCCCGCGCGGACCGAGCCGGAAGTTGCGCCGCCGGGTGGCGAAGCCTTGTACGTGCTGGTGCACACACCTTATCTGCGGCCGCACCACGACTGGAAGGCCCGCTTTCCGGAGTACCGGCGGGTCATTCTCGACAAGCTCAAGCGCGTGGCCGGCCTGGAAGACCTCGAGCGGCGGATCGTTTTCGAGGCAAGCCTCAACCCGCAGGGCATCAACGACCGGTACCACGTGCTCAACGGCGCGATCTACGGCCTGGCGAGCCACGGCCGGTTCTTCGGCGCGTTCAAGCCCAGCAACCGCAGCCCGGACGTGCGCGGCCTGTACCTGGCCGGCGGCGCGGCGCATCCGGGGCCGGGCATGCCGATGGTGCTCATGTCGGGCTGGATCGCCGCCGACACGCTGGACCGCGATTTCACGGGCGCGACGAACGGCCCCACGCCGCCCGACCGGAGTTCGTCGCGGCCGACGCTGACGCCGGCGGCTTGAGATCAGGTAACGGCGAATCTAGCTCATGCGCGCGGCGTTCACCGATCTGTTGTCGGATGCGAACGCCGGTTCCCCGCGACGAGCCGGACGCGCGGCGACGAAGGCCAACTCCGCCGTGCCGCCGTCGTCGGAGCGTGTGCTGGGCTGGTTCACCCTTTACGCGCGCTGGTACGTGGCGCGGCATTTCCATGCGGTGCGCCTGCACGGCGGGCCCCCGGCCCTGCCACCCGCCGGCACGCCGCTGGTCGTCTATCTGAACCACGCCGCGTGGTGGGATCCGTTGCTGTGCCTGCTGCTGCGCGCGCAATTCTTCGCGGGACGGCGCAGCCATGCGCCGATGGATGAGGCGATGCTGCGGCGCTACCGCTTCTTCGCCCGGCTGGGATTCTTCGGAGTCGAGCAAAACACCGCGCGCGGCGCCGCGCGGTTTCTGCGCACCGCGGAAGCCATCCTGGCCGCGCCCGCCAGCGTGCTGTGGCTCACGCCGCAGGGCCGGTTCTGCGACGTGCGCGAACGGCCGGCGCGCTTCAAGCCGGGTTTGGGTCATCTGGCCGCGCGGCTCGATCACGCCGTGTTCTTGCCGCTTGCCCTCGAAATCACGCACTGGGAGGAGCGCACGCCCGAGGCGCTGGCGCGCTTCGGTGAACCCATCGTGGCGTCGCCCGGCAACCGCCTCGCGCCGGAAACCTGGTCGGCCCGGCTCGAAGCCGCCCTTGAGGCCGCGCAGGACCGCCTGGCCGCGGGCGCGTGTCGCCGCGATCCGGCCGAGTTCCAGACGTTGCTGCGCGGCGCGGCCGGCGTGGGCGGCGTTTACGATCTGTGGCGCGGCGCGCTGGCCCGGTTGCGCGGACGCGCCTTCAATCCTGAACACGGCCGACGATGAACCTGGAAATCCTCGCCTGGACAGCGCTGGCGCTCGCCGCGGTGCCGTGCGCGCTGTTCCTGATCAACCTGCTGATCTACCGGCGCGCGCCGGCCGGCCCCGCGGCGACTGCGGCCGACCCCGCGCTTTCGGTGCTCATCCCCGCGCGCAACGAGGAGGCCAACATCCGGGCCACGCTCGCGGCGGTGCTGGCCAGCCGTGACGCGGAGTTTGAAGTGGTGGTGCTGGACGACGGCTCGACCGATCGCACCGCCGCCATCGTCGCTGAGTTTGCCGGCCGCAACGCGCGGGTGCGGCTTGAAGCCGCGCCGGCGCTGCCCGCCGGCTGGTGCGGCAAGCAGCACGCCTGCTGGCAGCTTGCCCGACGTGCGCGGCACCCGCTGCTGGTCTTCCTGGATGCCGACGTGCGGCTCGCGCCGGACGCGCTAGCGCGGATGCGCGCGTTCATGGTCCGGCGCCAAGTGGCGCTGGCCAGCGGCGTGCCGCGGCAGGAGACGGGCACGTTTGCGGAACGGCTGCTGATCCCGCTCATCCATTTCGTGCTGCTGGGCTTCCTGCCCATGCCGGCGATGCGCTGGTTTCGCTGGAGCGCGTTTGGCGCCGGCTGCGGTCAGCTCTTCCTCGCCCGGGCCGATGCTTACCGCGCCTGCGGCGGACACGACCGCATTCGCGCCACGCTCCACGACGGCGTGAAACTGCCGAAGGTGTTTCGCCGCGCCGGCTTCATGACCGACCTTTTCGACGCCACGGACCTGGCGACCTGCCGCATGTACCGCTCGAACGCCGGCACCTGGCGCGGCCTGGGCAAAAACGCCACGGAAGGCCTGGCCGCGCCGGGAACCATCGTGCCGATGACCGCGCTGCTGGCCGGCGGGCAGGTGCTGCCGCTGCTGCTCTTGTTCGCGCCGGGGCTGTCCGCAACCGCGTTGACGGTCAGCCTGGCCGCGCTCGCCTGCGCTTACCTGCCGCGGCTGGTCGGAGTCTGGCGGTTCCGGCAGTCGCTGGTTTCCGCGCTGTTGCATCCGCTCGGTGTGCTGGCGTTGCTGGCCATTCAATGGCAGGCGCTCGGCCGGCAACTCCGCGGCCGGCCCGCCGTCTGGAAAGGCCGGCGTTACGGAGCACCGGAGCAAACCGGCGCGACGCCGGTCACCCGCTTGAAAATTTCCCAGCCTGGCCTGGGGCTCGTGCTGGCGGCGACGCTCGGGGCAACCGGAGTTGCAGGCGGCGCGGCCGGCAATTCCGTCGCCGCGGAACCACCGCCGGCCGGCGCGGCACAATCTCGGGTGGCCAGCTTCTCGCTCACCGACCAGTTCGAGCGGGTTCACCAGCTCAACTTCCCGCGCGAGAAGGTCACGGTGTTGACCATCGCGGACCGCAAGGGGTCGGCCCAGGTCGAGGGCTGGGTGCGGCCGCTGGCGGAGCGGTTCGGGGACTCGATCCTGCAGGCCGGCATTGCCGACGTCAGCAAGGTGCCCGGCCTGCTGCGCGGCCGCATGCGCGGAGCTTTTCGCGAACAGTTTTCCCGTCCGGTCATGCTCGACTGGCAGGGCACGCACTGCCGCGCGCTGGGCTGCGAGCGCGGCGTTGTGAACGTGCTGCTCGTCGCGCCGGGCGGGGAGATCCTGTTTCGCACCGCCGGCGGGGCGGATGCCGCCGGTTTGGAGCGCCTGAAACGCGAAATCGAAAAGGCGCTTGCTGAGGCCAGGACCGCGGCGGCACCAGCGGCCGGCGAACCAGCCGCTCAACCCGGGCCGCCGGCACGGATTGAACCGGAAGTTACAACAGCCTCGCCAGGCCAACCGTCACCGCCGCGGCGGCCGTGAATCCGCACTTCGAGGCGGCGCTTGAGACGGGCAAACGCCGCTTACCCCGGCATCCGCCTCAGAGCACCTTGGTCGTGCCGGGCATGGCCACGGGGTAGCGGCCCTGGGCGTCGGGCCCCACCGGCGGCTTCGAGTCCATCGTGTAGTTGTCCAGCCCGGGCGCGAGTTCGAGGTCCGAGGCTAGGGCGTCGTCCCAGGCGATCATCTTGCCGGACTCGCAGGCCATGCGGCCCATGATGGCGGCGAGGCATGATTTGCAGCAGCGCTCGGTTTCGTTGTACGGCTTGTCGTTGCGGATGGCGTCGAAGAGCAGGTCGTGCTCGACCTGGTATTGGTCTTTGGCCTCGCCCTTGAAAGACCAGATCAAGTTCGCCGGGGTGGGGCTGTGGCCCTTGAAGATGCGCGGCCGGGGCTGGCCTTCACCCAGAATCGCCAGGCCCTTCGCGCCATGCACCTGGCAGCCGAAGAAGTCGTAGCAGTTGTTGATGTGCCGGCCCTGGGCGTGCAGGCGGGTGCCGTCGGCGAACGTGTACTCCGCGGCGTAATGGTCGAAGAGCTGGTCCGGCTCGGTGCGCACCTGTCGGCCGCCCATGCCCTGGGCGGAGACGGGCCAGGCGTTCTTGACCCAGCAGGACACGTCGATGTTGTGGATGAGCCAGTCCACGATGAAGCTGCCGTTGAGCCAGGTGAAGTTGCTGTAGTTGGCGATCTGGTGGGCCAGTTCGCTCAGGCCCGGCGCCTTGGGCGCGAAGCCCACCGGCCCGTGCATGCGGTAGGCCCAGACCGTGATGACGTCGCCGATGCCGCCCTCGTGGATGAACCGCACCGCCTCCTCGAGCGGCTGGGAATGCCGGCTCATCAGGCCGCCGGCGATTTTGAGGTTCTTCTTCTTCGCCTCCTCGCCTGCCCGGAGCACGCGGCGGATGCCCGGGGCGTCCACCGCAAAGGACTTCTCCATGAACACGTGAACGTTCTTGGCCACGGCGTGTTCCACGTGCTGCGGCCGGAACGCCGGCGGCGTGGCCAGCAGCACGACGCCGCCCGGCCCAACCGCCTCGGTTGCGTGCCGGAAGCTGTCCAGCCCGACGAACTGGCGCTCGACCGGCACGTCCACCTGGGCGGCGAAGCGCTGCTTCAACTGCTCGAGGCTGTTCTTGAGCCGGCTCGGGAAGAAGTCCGCCAGGGCCACCAGCTTCGTGGGGCCGGCGGTGGACAGGGCTTGCGCGGCGGCGCCGGTGCCGCGGCCGCCGCAGCCGATGAGCGCGACCTTGATGGTGTCCGAACCGGCGGCATGAACGCCGAACGGCGCGGCCCCGGTGAGGGCGGCGCCGGCGGCGACGGTGGCGGAGGTCTGGAGGAAAGCGCGACGGGTCGTCGCGGGCGACGGGGCGGTGGTGTGCTTCATGGCGGCAGCGTAACGGGTGCGCGCCGTGCCGCGAATGAAAAAATGCCGGACGGACGGCAGGCCACCGCGTGTTGGTCCCGAAAGCCGAAGTTGCCTGTACCGCCGGATTCCAATCCGGCTCCACTTTGGCTGATCCGCTCTATGGCTCTTCCGCGGCGCCGAACCGCCTCATCGCCCCAACCTCGCCTCCGGCTGGTGAAAAGCCGCGTGCGGAGCGGGCGCGGGAAACGTCCGGCGCGTTGCGGCAACCTGGCCTGGAGGCCTCAATTCACCAGCTCAGGCGGCCGGTTGAGCGGCGTGAGCCGGATCCCGCGGGCGACGCGAGACGCCGCCGCGCCCAACTCCGCGTCGGCGCCGGCCAGCGCCCGACGGATTAATTCCTCCTGGCTGTTGAGGCGCGGCGCCCCGCGCGGGGGCTGCACCCGCCGGTGCGTGCCGTCGGGCTGGAGCAGCCGGGCCTTGACGTTGTCGGTCAGTTGGAGCTCGAGCAGGTCGCGCACCACGCGTTCGCGCAGGTTGCCGTCCTCGAGCGGGAACACCACCTCGATGCGCTTGAAGAGATTGCGGGGCATCCAGTCGGCGCTGCCCACGTACACCTCGGGCCGGCAGGCGTTCTCGAAGTAGAACACCCGGCTGTGCTCGAGGAAACGGCCCACGATGCTGCGCACCGTGACGTTCTCGCTCAACCCGCGCACGCCGGGCCGCAGGCAGCAGATGCCGCGCACGATCAGGTCCACCTTCACGCCGGCCTGTGAGGCCTCGTACAAGGCGTCAATGATCTCGGTGACCACCAGCGAATTCATCCTGGCGATGATGCGCGCGGGCAGGCCGCGCCGGGCGTTCTCCGTCTCGCGGCGGATGAGGTGCAGGAATCGCGCGTACATGTCCTGCGGGGCCACGAGCAGTGTGCGCATGCCCCGGTACTCGCACAGCCCGGTGATGAGGTTGAAGAGGTTGGTGACGTCCTCGCCCAGGTCCGGCCGGCAGGTCAGCAGGCCGAGATCGGTGTAGATGCGGGCGGTGGTGGGATTGTAGTTGCCGGTGCCCAGGTGGAGGTAGCGGCGGATGCCGTCCTCGTCGCGCCGCACCACCAGCGTGGTCTTGCAATGCACCTTGTAGCCCACCACGCCATAGATCACATGCACGCCGGCGTCCTCGAGCTGGCGGGACCAGCGAATGTTGTTCGACTCGTCGAAGCGCGCCTTCAACTCGACCACCGCGGTGACCTGCTTGCCGTTCTTCACGGCGTCCATCAACGCGCCGATGATGCGCGGGTCGCCGCCGGTGCGGTACAGCGTCTGTTTGATGGCCAGCACCCGCGGGTCGGTGGCGGCCTGCTGGAGGAAGTCCACCACGCTGTCGAAGCTGTCGTACGGGTGGTGCAGCAGCACGTCCCCGGCGCGGATGGCGGCGAAGAGGTCGCGCTGGCCGCGCAAGGCCGGTGCCACCGGCGGCACGAACGGCGGGTCGCGCAGCTCCGGCGCGTGGTGCCCCTCGCACAGGCTCATGAGCCGCGACGGGTTCAGCGGCCCGTCAATGACGTACAGGTCGTCCTCGGTCAGGTTCAGCGTGGCGAGGAGTTCCTGGATGATCGCCGGCGGGCAGCCTTGCTCCACCTCGAGCCGCACGGCCTCGCCTTTGAGCCGGTTGTGGACCTCGGTCTCGACGGCCTTGAGCAGGTTCGGGCTGTCGCCCTCGTCAATGTACAGCTCGCTGTTGCGCGTCACGCGGAAGGCCCAGGCCCCGGCCAGCTCCCGGCCTTCGACCAATTCGCCGAGGTGATGCGCGATCAGCTTGCCCAGCAGGACGTGGTCCATCTGGCCGGGCTCGCGCGGCAACTGGATGAGCCGCGGCAGCACGCGCGGCACCTGCACAACCATCAACTGGTGCCGCAACCGGCGCCGGCCCGGCCGGCGGAGCTGCACGATCAGGTTCAGCGACTTGTTGAGCAGCCGGGGGAACGGATGGGCCGGATCAATGGCCAGCGGCGTCAGCACCGGCAGCACTTCCGCCCGGTAAAACGCGTCCAGCCAGGCGCGGTCGGCGCCGGTCAACTGCGCCGGCTCCACGAACCGGATGCGGTGCCGCGCCAGCGCCGGCACGAGTTCCTCCCGCCAGCAGCGATACTGCTCGTCCACCATGAGCCGCACCCGGCGGGCGATGGCCCGCAGGCAGGCGAAGGGCGTCAGGCCGTCCGGGCCGCGGGTGCGCGCGCCGCTGGCCACCTGCTGCTTGAGCCCGGCCACGCGCACCTCGAAGAACTCGTCGAGGTTGGACCCGACGATGGCAAAGAACTTGACCCGCTCGAGCAACGGATTCGCGGGGTCGCGCGCCTCCTCGAGCACGCGCTGGTTGAACTCCAGCCAGCTCAACTCGCGGTTGAGGTAACGGGTGGACGACGGGTCTTTCATGACGGACGCGGCGGCAGCCGCCGGCAATGGGAGCAAGCGCAACCCGCTTTGGCCAGCGGCAACTGGCATGTGGCAAAAGGCTGGGAGCGGCTCAACCTTCTGTCCCGGCGCGGCCGGGCCGCAAAATCCGAAGTGCGAAGCGAGAAGCGAGCATCCTCGATTCTCAATCCGCGCTCCCCGCTTCTGGCATCTGGCATCTGGCATCTGGCATCTGGCATCTGGCATCCGCCTGCCGCGAACCACGAACCATGAGCCTTTCGCAGCGTCCCGCCCCACCGCGCCAGCCTTCACCCGCGCCGCAGACGGCGCACACCTTCGGCCACGAGCCGTTCCGCGCCCGCCTGCGTGGCTGCCTCCGCGTAGATGCGGATCAGCGGTTCGGTGCCCGAGCCGCGCAGCATCAGCCACGCGCCGTTGCGGGCGACGTACTTCACGCCGTCCAAGTCAAGCACCTCGACCACCGGCGAGCCCAGCAACCGGCCGGGCGGCGCGCGACGGCAGGCCGCCAGCATCGCGTCCACCTTTTCGGGCGGGCTTGGCACGTCCAGCCGCGCATAGCGATGCGGGCCGAAGTCGCGTTCCAGCCGCCGCAAAATCGCGCTCAACGGCCGGCCTTCCCGCGCCAGCAATTCGAGCAACATCAGCCCCGCCGCCAGGCCATCCCGCTCGGGCATGAGCGCCGGGAAACCGAGGCTGCCGCTTTCCTCGACTCCGAGCAGCACGCCGGGCCGCAACAACTCGGGACTGATGCGCTTGAAGCCCACGCCGGTGACCTTCACCGGCAGGCCCTGCGCGGCGGCGATGCGGTCCACCAGCGAGGTGGTGTTCAGCGACTTGACCACCGTGCCACGCTGGCTGCGGTTCGTCGCGAGATGCCAGAGCACTAACGCGATGATCTGGTGGGTGGTCAGCGGCCGGCCGCGTTCATCCAGGCCGCCCAGGCGGTCGGCGTCGCCGTCGCTCACCAGGCAGAGATCGTGGCGATGCGCGCGCAGCCAGGCTGCCGTTTCGGCGTAAAACTGCGGGATCGGCTCGGGCCGGATGCCGCCAAACAGCGGGTCGTGCCCGCCCCGCAGAGTGGTCACGCGGCAGGTGGTGCCGGCCAGCAACGCCTCGAAGCAGCCGGCGCCCACGCCGAACATCGCGTCGTGCGCCACGCGCAGGCGCGCGTCCGCCACGTCCGCGAACCGCACCAGACGCTTCACCGCCCGGTAATGCGCCGGCCGCAGATCGCGCAGCCGGACCAGCCCGGCCCGGCGCGCCTCGTCCAGCGGCAATCGCCGCACCGGCGATTGGTCGAGCCGCGCCTCCACCGCCTGGCACAGCCCGGCGTCCGCGGAGCCGCCGTACCACGCCTTGAGTTTGAAGCCGTTGAACTGCGCCGGATTGTGGCTCGCGGTGATCATGACGCCGCCCGCGGCGCGAAGCTGCTTCACCGCCAGGGAAACCGCCGGCGTGGGCGTCGGCGCCGGCGTGAGCAGCACCGTGAATTCGTTCCCGGCAAAAACCTCGGCGGTGCGCGCAGCGAACTCAGCCGAGAGAAACCGCCGGTCGTAGCCGATGACCACGAGCCGCTGCCGGTCCGGCGCGCCGGTCTCCGCCCAGCAATCCGCCGCGGCCTGCGCCACGCGCGCGACGTTGGCGAAGGTGAAATCGTCCGCGATCACCCCGCGCCAGCCGTCCGTGCCGAAACGCAGCGCGGTCATGGCCACGGCGGGCTTACGCGCCCACCGGCACGCGGGCGGGCGGCGGAGCGTGGACACGCGCGGTCGCGTGCCGCCGGACCAGGTGGCGCAGCCGCTGGATGGCGCGGCGCAGGCTGCGGGCCTGGAACAACGTGGTGCCGCTCACGATCGTGTCCGCGCCCGCGCGGATGCATTCGGCGGCTGTCTCGAAGTTGATGCCGCCGTCCACCTCGATGCGGTAGGCCAGGCCCAGTTCCTGCCGCCAGCCGCGGGCCTGCTGGATCTTGGGCACCGTCTCGGCGATGAATTCCTGGCCGCCGAAGCCGGGGTTCACGGTCATCACCAGCAGCAGGTCAATGGACTTGAGGAACGGACGCACCGCGGCGATGGGCGTGGGCGGGTTCACCGCCAGGCCCACCCGTGCGCCCAGCGAGCGCACCTTCCAGAGCAGCGACGCCACGCGGTTGCCGAGCTCGACGTGGACGGTCAGCGAACTGGCGCCGGCGTCGCGGAACGGCTCGAGCAGGATTTCCGGCCGGCTGCACATCAGGTGGACGTCCAACGGCAGGCGCGTGGCGGCGCGCACCGCGCGGACGATGGCGGGGCCGAAGGTGAGGTTCGGCACGAAATGCCCGTCCATGACGTCCACGTGCAGCCAGTCGGCCCCGGCGCGGGTGGCGCGGACCGCCTCGGCCGCCAGCCGGCCGGGATTCGCGGCGAGCAGGGAAGGCGCGATGATCATCCGCGCGGAACGTAAGCCAAAGCGGCGGCGGCGGGCAAGGCGGGGAAACAAGGGCACCGTGCGTTGGGGGCGGCGCGGGAGCCGCCGGAGACACGTTTGCACCCGGAAACGCCAGCGCCTACGCTGGCCGCGTGATTACGGCGAAACAGATTCGCGAACTGCTCCAAGCCCGGCCGTTCAAGCCCTTCCGCATCTGCCTGTCCGATGGCACGCACTACGACATCACGGACCACGACATGGCGTTCGTGGGCCGGAACACGGTCGAAATCGGCCTGAACCTCGATCAGGAAGGCTTCGCCGAATACTTTGCCCGCTGCTCCATCCTGCGCATCACCAAGCTGGAAGACCTGCCGGAAGTCGTCACGCGCGGATGACGCCCGCCAAGCTGCCGCAGGGTGATCCGGCCACCGCAGATGACCAAACCGGGACCGCAGCACGCCTGCCCACCGGCACCCGAAAACTACTCCGCGAGGCGGTAGAAACTCGAACCAGCCGTGGTAGGAATCAGCATTGGCGGCGCGGCTTGCTGCGGCAGTGTGGACCAGACGGCCGCCGGCAACTGCGGGGACGTCTGCACCGATGCCGCCCCGCGGTCCCAGTACAAGGCCATCCGCCCGCCGGCTCTTCCCGCCCGCAGACTGGCGCGGCCGATGTGCAAGCCGTAATCCGCGTCGAGGTCGTAGTTGTCGTTGTACTGACTATCCACTGCGGCGACGAAGAGGTACCGGCCCTCGGGGGGCACCTCGACCCAGGTTCCCGCGCCGGGAACCTCGAAGTCCTCGGGGATGTCAGTCGGCTTGCCGCCGGCGTTCGTGGGTGGCGTGGCGAAGGGTGACCCGGCGGGGATGGCGTCCTGCACACGATTCAACTCGTCGTCAGCCCGAAGGATGGGGGTGCGGCTGAACACGGCGGCGAGCTGATGCCATTGTTCCGCGTTGCGGTTCGCGGCCTCTATGTTGCGGTTGTAATGCCCGACGCGTTGGAGGAAAATAGTGTTACCTGGCATGATGCCCAGGTGGGCCAAGTCAATCGGAACGGCGGTAAAGGCCGCGTCGTTGTTGACCCGCAGATAGGTCGCTCGGGGATTCACCAGGATGTGGCGAAACCAGCCGTGAACCGCCGACGCCGTGTCGCTGGCCAAGGCGGGCGCGGTGGCGCCGGGGAAGCCCGCCCCCGGGGTGCCGTGCCGTGATTGAGGACTTTCGTCATGAACGGTTGCGCTGTCGGGATCGTCGTTGAAATTGTACAGCAACAGCGTGTCCGCATCGGAGGGTAAATCCCCGCCGGGTGGCGTGAATCTCAGTCCTGCGTAGCGCGCGACACTAGAAACGCGCACAGTGTCCAGAAACCCCACAAAGCCCATGACCAGCCCCTCATCCCCGCGCCAGATGGCGCCGACGTGCGCGGGGCCTGGGCCGTTGCCGATGCGGCCGCTCCTTGGCATGACGGCGATGAGTTCGCCGTCCAGATAAAGCCGGGCTTCCAGAACATCCGTGACGAACGCGGCGTGATGCCAGACATCGAGCGTCACAGTGACCGGATGATGCAGCAGGCCCTTGGCGGGCGAGCTTCCGATGCTCGGGAAGCTGCCACCAACAATCTGGTTGGGTGCGACCATCAGGCGTTTGTCCTCATCCCCGGCCGTCAGTTCATCAAAGACAAAGCCCCCATGCGCGTGGCCGCTGGGCAGGAGAAACCGCGCTTCGTAGGTCGCCGTGCGGCCCAAGACCGTCTGCCCGGACACGGCGATAGTGTCCGTGTGGCGGGCGAACCAGGCGTATCTGGCGTTGGCTTGAGCCGCGAGAATCAGCGTTGCCCCGGCAAGGAGAAAAGCGCGCAAGGATTGCGCTTCAAGCAAGATAAGCGGGTTCATGGTCAGTGATTGATTGAGCGGGGGGCGGAATCGCCGATACACACCAAACACCGCTAGGCCAAGTCCGGTCAGGAGAGCGGCAAACCCGGGTTCGGGAACAGCAGTAAAGGTCAAGTCATCAAGCGCATAGGCATCACCGGGATTGGCCGCTGGGTTGATTCGGCTGGTGACCAGTTTGGTGATCCCATTGCCGGTGACGGAAAGCGTGGCAAAGTGACCAATCCCATCCCCGATGCCAAAGAAACTGTCCGAGTCAACCAAACTGTTCACCGCATCAAACGCGAGCAATTGCAGTCCGGCGAAGCCGATGTCCAGTCCGACGACTGACGCCTTGCTAACGGGCATCGAGAAATAGATCTCGATGGGGTCAAAGTTCGCAAATGCCGGAAAATCATCCCCAGCCAAGCTGTTGATGCCTGAGCGGCCTGGGAACGGAAATGTTACAATCCTTGGTCCCGTCGGCTCCGCTGGCTTCACAAAAGTAACTCCCAGCGACGAATACTGGCTCGTGATCTGCGTGTTGAATGGCACCGGTGCGCCGCCGGGGAAGGTTTCAAAATCAATGACTGCCCCTTGGAGTCCTACGAAAGCTGAAAGGAGTACCGGGATGGTGTGTGTGACTAGCGATGTTTTCATGGGTTCTTGCTGGTGAAGGGGTTTGACGTTGTATGCGAACTTCCTTTTCCCACAGTGCCTGTGGCTGGGTTCGCGTTCGTTTAGCATTCTTGTCTTGTTGTGGGCGTGTTAATGGATTCCAAGTCTTAAATCGCAGCCGGACCGCCGGTTCTTTCAAAAATCTTTCCAAATCTCGAAAGAACGGGCGGACTGGCTGCGATTTACCCGGCATGAGCACCAAACCCGAAGGCCCGAACCGGCCGACGACCCGTGCCAGCCTGTTGCGCCGGCTCCAGCGCGTGGACGACCACGCCACCTGGGCCGAGTTTGATCGCACGTACCGGCAACTCATTCGTACCGTGGCGCTTCGCCGCGGGCTGTCGGCCAGCGAGGCGGACGATGTGGCCCAGGAGACCATGCTCACGGTGGTCCGGGTGCTGCCCCGCTTCGAGTACGACCCGCGGCGGTGCCGCTTCCGCGTCTGGCTGTGGGAACAAACGGAGCGCCGGATTCTGGACCATCTCCGCCGGCGGCCGCCGGGCGCCGCGCCCGCCCCCTCGCCGGACGACACCCGCCGCACGGCCACGATCGAGCGCGTGCCCGACCCCGCGAGTCTGGCGCCGGACCCGGTCTGGGACGCGGAATGGCGGCAGCAGGTGCTCGACCTGGCGCTGGACAAGCTGCGCCGCGCAGCGCGTCCGTTGCACTACCAGGTGTTCTACCTGCACGCGATCAAGGGGCAGTCACCGGCGCAGGTGGCGCGTTTGCTGGGCGTGAATGTGGCGCGGGTGTACCTGCTCAAACACCGCGTGGGCCGGGACTTCAAACGGCTGGTGGAACTCGCCCGGCGGGAACTGGATGGCGAGGAGTCCGGGAAGGGTTGAGGTGGGCAAAGCGGTTCTGGGTTCGTGGTTCGTGGTTCGTTGGCGCGGGAGGTCGGGAACAGCGGTGGGGCAGGCTTGGAACGCGAACCACTCCCATCGGCTCAAAAGCGGAAGTTAAAACGCTTCAATTCCAAGCTGCGCTTTGCCGTGCCAGCGCGGCGGTAACTCGCCACGAACCACCAGCCACGATCCACGAACAAACTCCAAACTCACGTGCCTGGCTGGTTTCGCGGTTGGGCGCAGTTCATTGTTCTTGCAGGCGATCCGGGCTGAGCGGGATGGCGCGGCTTTCCGCCTGCGACCTGGTGCCGCCGGCAGATGGCTGCCGCCACGGTAGTGGCGGGCTTCCAGCCTGCCGTGGAGCCGGGCATCCTGCCCGGCGGCCTTGGTAGCCGGCCCCTGGCTCAGGGGTCGGACCCGTCGCCCCTCAGCGAGGGGCGACCCACCCCCCCCGTAGCGGCGGGAGGCGTCGCCGCCCAAAAACTGGGATGCGCCCTGCGAGGGTCTGCTCGTGATTTCCCGCTTACCCCGCCGGAAGGCGGGCCAAGCGACGCGGCTGCCGCGCGCGTGCCGGTCATTCCCGACCACCGCCTGCTGCAACGGATCGGCCGGGGCGCGTACGGCGAGGTCTGGCTGGGCGAAAACGCCTTCGGCACCCGCCGCGCCATCAAGGTGGTGTACCGCGACCGCTTCGGCGATGCCCGGCCTTACGAGCGCGAGTTGAACGGCATCCGCGAGTACGAACCCATCTCGCGCGGACACGAGGGATTGGTGGACATCCTTCAAGTGGGCCACAACGCGACGGCGGGCTGGTTCTATTATGTCATGGAACTGGCGGACGACGCAGACGTGGAACCCCGGGGAAACGCGGAACAGCCGGCAAACAACGCGCAATCCGGAGCGCCGGGCGCGGAGTTCTCCGCGGGCACTCCCGACGGAATCTCTAGCGACAAGCTTCCAGTCCCGCCGGGGTATGTCCCGCGCACGCTCGGCCTTGAATTGCGGCGGCGCGGCCGGCTGCCGGTGGCGGAATGCGCCCGGCTCGGCCTGCGGCTGGCCGAGGCGCTCGCGTACCTGCACGGCCAGGGGCTCGCGCACCGTGACATCAAGCCCTCGAACGTCGTCTTCGTGGACGGCGCGCCCAAGCTGGCGGACCCGGGGCTGGCCGCGCGCCTGGGCGAACCCGGCTCGCTCGTGGGCACCGAAGGCTACATCGCGCCGGAAGGCCCCGGCACGCCCCCGGCGGACCTCTACAGCCTGGGCAAGGTGCTTTACGAGCTGGCCACCGGCAAAGACCGGCGCGGCTTTCCCGATCCGCCCACCGACCTGGGCCGGCCGCCGGAACAGGCGGAGTTCACCGAGTTCAACCAGGTCATCGTCCGGGCCTGCGAGCCGGACCCGGCGCGCCGCTATCCCAACGCGGGCGAGTTGCGCCGGGAGCTGCTGCTGCTCCTGGCGGGGAAATCGTTGCGGCATCTGCGCGCGCTCGAGCGGCGGGTGGCGCGTTTCCGGCGCGCCGCGGCGGTGGCGGGCGTGGTCCTGGCGGTGCTCGCCGGCGGCTGGTGGTTCCAGCATCGTCAGACACAGCAGGTCCGCGTCCTGGCCGAGGAAAGCCGCCAGCGGCTGGTCCGGTTGAACCGGGTGCAGGGCCTGCAACTCCTCGAAGACGGCGACCACCTGAACGCGCTGGTGTGGTCTGCCGAGGCGCTGAAGCTGGCGCGCGGCCGGTCCGAGGAAATGATTGAGCGTTATCGCATTGGCATCACCCGGCGGCTCTCGCCCACGCTGGTCCAGGCCGGCCGGCATGAGCAGGCGCTCAACCACGCCGCGTTCAGCCCGGAGGGCCGCCGCCTGCTCACCACCAGCGACGACGGCACCGCCTGCGTGTGGGATCTGGCCGGCGGCGCGGCGCTGGCACGTTTCACTGACCACCATGCGCCGGTGCAGCATGGCGCTTTCAGCCCGGATGGCAGCCGCGTGGTCACCGCGGGGGACGACCACGCCGCCCGGGTGTGGGACGCCGCCACGGGCCGGGCGCTCTGCCCGCGGCTGGTCCACACCGGAGCGGTGTTCTTCGCCTGGTTCAGTCCTGACGGGCAAAGAATCGTCACCGCCAGCGCGGACGGCACGGCGAAGTTGTGGGACGCGCAGACCGGCGCGCCGGCGGCGCCGCCCCTCGGTCACGAGGCGGCCGTGAGCTTCGCCGCCTTCAGCCCGGACGGTTCACTTGTGGTCACCGCCAGCGCCGACCACACGGCGCGGTTGTGGGCAAGCGCCACCGGCCGGCCGGTCGGCCCGCCGCTGCGGCACACCCACGAGGTGACTGCCGCCGCCTTCAGCCCGGATGGCCGGCGGGTGGCGACCGGCGGCCGCGAACCAACCGTGCGGATTTGGGACGTGGCGACCGGGAAGGAAGCGCTCCCGCCGCTGAAAGTGGACGGCAAGCCGCGCTGGGTGTGCTTCAGCCGCGACGGCCGCCGTTTGCTCACCGTGGCTGGCGAGCACAGCCTTAACGGCGAGGCCCGGGTGTGGAACGCGCTGACCGGCGACCCGCTCACGCCGCCGCTCCGGCACGCTTCGCACGTCAGTCACGCCGCGTTCAGCCCGGACGGACGCTGGGTGGTCACCGCCAGCGCGGACCAGACCTGCCGCATCTGGAACGCGGAAAATGGCGCGCCGCTGGCTCCGTATTTGCGCGGCGAACTGCCGTTCTGGTTCGCGGAATTCAGTCCGGACGGAGACCACCTCGTGGTGGCCGGACGGGAACCGGTCTGGCGGCTGTGGCGGTTGCCGCCGGAAACCATCCGCCCGACGTTTCATCCCGCTCCGGCGCATCTGCTACGCGCGTTCAATTCAAAGACCTGGCCGGCGGCGACGAATTGGATGCAAAGTCCGCCGGCGGCGAGCCTGGTCAGGACCAACACCCCCACGGCCATCAGTCCGGACGGGCGTCGGATGCTGACCGTGAACGGGTCAGGCATCGCGCAAGTGTGGGATCTGCGGAGCGGGCAACCGGTGTCCGCGCCGATGCGGCACCAGCGAGACGTGTGGGAAGGCGACTTCAGCTCCGATGGGCGTTTGGTGGTGACGGCGAGCTGGGATGGCACCGCGCGGGTGTGGAAGGCGGAGAGCGGCCTGGCGGTGACGCCGCCGCTGCCGCACGCCTATCCGGTGTTTCATGCGATTTTCAGTCCGGACGGGACGCGCGTTCTCACCGGCAGCCGGGAGGTGTTGAAAGAACTCGCGTTGGGGGCGGGCGAGGCCCGCGTCTGGAGCGCTTTGGACGGCCGGCCTTTGACGCCTTTGCTGGAAACGGCGTGCGCGGTTTCCGACGTGGCTTTCAGTCGGAACGGGAAGCGCTTGTTGACGGCCTGCGGCAACTTCCGCACCACGCCTCACGCGGCGTGGCTGTGGGACGCGGACACGGGCCAGCCGTTGGCGCCGGCCATGATGCATCCCAATGGAGTTAGCTGCGTCCGTTTCAGCCCCGATGAACGCTGGGTGGTCACCGGTTGCGTTGACGGCTGGGTGCGGGTCTGGGATGCCGCCACCGGAAAGTTTATCCGGTTCTCGGCCCGGCATTCGCGGCGGGGAGTCAGTCACGTCGCGTTCAGCCCGGACGGGCTGCTGCTGGCAACGGCCGGCGCCGAGGGTACGGCCCGGATTTGGGACTGGGCGACCGGCGAGCCCGTGAGCCCGCTGCTGTGGTTCGGCGACACCGTGTACGACGTGACGTTCAGTCCCGAGGGGCGCGACCTTCTCGTACAAGGAGGTGCGCAAGCGCGGCTGTGGGCTGTCGCTCCGGACGAGCGGCCGGCCGCAGAACTGGCCTTGATCTGCCAGCTTGGCGCCGGCGTCCGCCTGGACGAAACCGGCGCCCGCATCCCGCTGATCCCGGAGGAACTGCTGGCCACCTTGCGGCAATTGCGGGCCCGATACCTGGAGGAATTTACGTTCCGGCCGCCTGCCCGTCGGCGGCCAAACGAAAGGGCTGGCTTGGATTGACCGCCGGCCGGCGTGAGGGCGCATCTCACTTTCTGTGCCGGTCCGGCCTTGACGGGGTGGGGCGAGACTCCGTCGAGCCCTGCCTGTCGTGGCTGCGGCCGACTTCCAGCCCGGGGGACACGGTGAGAAAGCCCAAACTCAGTGACTGAAAAAAAGGTGGTGGGCAGTGGGCGGGAATTCGTCATCGGGTAGCCGGCCCCTGGCTCAGGGGCCGGACCCGTCGTCCCTCAACGAGGAGCGACCCACCACCTGTAGCGGCGGGCTTCCAGCCTGCCGTGGAGCCGGGCATCCTGCTCGGCGGGCTTGGTAGCCGGCCCCTGGCTCAGGGGCCGGACCCGTCGCCCCTCGGCGAGGGGCGACCCACCACCACAGGCGACCGTCAGATCACGAAGTCCTCGAATTCCGGCTTCCACAGCCCGCGCGGCGGCTCGAGCAGGCCGGCGGCGGCGGTGTGGTTGGTGCCTTCCTCGATCAGGATGAACGACCCGGTGAGCCGGTTGACGCGGTAGCTGTCGTACACCAGCGGACGGGTGGTGCGCAACCGCACGCGGCCGATGTCGTTCAGGCCCAGTTGGGCAGGCGTCTCCGGCTCGGGCTCCAGTGTCTCGAAATTGACCTTGTCCTCGAGCGCGGTGACGACCGCCCGGCAGTTGGCGGTGGTGTGCTTGAGCAGGAACTTGCGGCCGGCGGTGAGCGGGCGGGGGTGCATCCAGACCACGCGCGCCTCGAGTTCGGTCCCGCAACCGGGCAGGTGCTCCGTGCCCACCAGCATGTCGCCGCGGCTGCAATCCACCTGGTCGGCAAGGCGCAGCGTCACGCTTTGCGGGCAGAAGGCCTCCGGCAGCGAGCCTTCGTAGGTCCAGATGTCCGTCACGGTGGTCTGCTGGCCGGCGGGCAGCAGGATCACCTTCTGGCCGGTCCGGACGATCCCGCCGGCGATCTGGCCGCTGTACCCGCGGAAGTCGTGCAGCGCGGGGTCGGTGGGGGTGGCGGGGCGGTTCACCCATTGCACCGGGAAGCGCAGTTCGCTCAGGTTGAAATCGCTGGCGATGTGGACGCTTTCGAGGTGGCGCAACAGCGTGGGACCTTCGTACCACGGCGTGTGGGGCGAAGGCTCCACCACGTTGTCGCCCTGAAGCGCGCTGATGGGGATGAACTTCACGTCGCGCAACACGTCCAGCCGCGGCAGAAACGCCTCAAACTCGCCGCGGATTTCCAGGAAGCGCGCCTCGCTCCAGTCCACCAGGTCCATCTTGTTCACCGCGATGACCACGTGCGGAATGCCCAGCAGCGCGGCGATGAACGTGTGCCGGCGGCTCTGCTCGACCACACCCTTGCGCGCGTCCACCAGGACCACGGCCAGGTTCGCGGTCGAAGCGCCCGTGGCCATGTTGCGCGTGTACTGCACGTGCCCGGGGGTGTCGGCGATGATGAACCGCCGCCGCGGCGTGGCGAAGTACCGGTAGGCCACGTCAATGGTGATGCCCTGCTCGCGCTCGGCCCGCAGGCCGTCGGTCAGGTTGGCCAGGTTCACCTGGCCCCCGCCGGTGATATCGGCCGAGCGTTCGAGGGCCTCGAGCTGGTCTTCCATCAGCGCCTTCGAGTCGTACAACAGGCGGCCGATGAGCGTGGACTTGCCGTCGTCCACGGAACCACAGGTGTTGAACCGGAGCAGTTCGACGGGGGGAGCAGCGGTCATGCGATCAAAACTCAAGCACGCGGTAAAAACGGGTGGGGGCGGCCGCCGTGTCCTCCACCACGCACCCGCCGGCCACGGCCACGTTGGTAGAAACCGGCACCCAGGTGCGCAGGTCGCTCGTGGCTTCCAGCACGCAGGTCCGGCCCAGATGCCCGTGCAAGCGCAGCCGTGTGCCAAGGGGTGAAGCCTGCTCCAGGCGCACCAGCGGCAGGGCGGCGTTGGGCAGGAGATAATTCGCCAGGACGTGGTGCGCCACTTTGGCGCCGGAGCGTTTGCCCTCGCGATTGGCAAACTCGAAGTGGATGCCGCCGTAGATGCGGCTCATGCCCACCTCGTCCGCGCAGGCCGTCAAGCTGTGGAAGGTGCGCGTCACGCCGGGGACCGAATCAGATATCGTGGGAAACGTGATCGCGTCGGTGCTGAAATACCAGGTCAATACCTCGGCGCTGGCCTTGCTGAAAGTGCTGTGTCCGCTGGTGTACTCGGGGAAGTTGGGTGCTACGAGGTAATGGTCCCACGCCGGATCAGCCGCCGTGTCAGGGTTGCCATCCTCGTCGGCCCGCTGAATGGCGGTGACCGGCCGCCAAAAGTTGTACCGGTACTTGGCCTCCCAGCACACAACGCCGGCATCGGCCTGCGCCAGGCTCAACAAAGCAAACAACCGGGTGGTCTCCGGCAGCGACAGGCCCGCCTGCGCCGCAATGGTCGCGGCGATCTCGTGCCAGTGGCCGGGCGGCATGGCCGTGTAGCTGAAGTCCGACCAAAACACCGCGATCAGGCTCTGCTCGGCCGTGCGCACCGGGCTGTTGCGCTCGCCGAGGATTTTGACCTGGTTGAAATCCCGGGCGTACTCCTCGCTGGTCAGGGCCGGCGGCGGCGGCGGCATGAACGGCTCGACCTCCGGGATGGCAAACAACTTCACGTAGCGCCAGTGCGGGTCCAGCGGGGGCCGGTAAAACGGTGGCGTGCGCCGCCACTGCCCCGGCTCGTTGCTGGGAATGTACGGGACCTGGGTGCTGGAACCATCCGCGCCCCGCTCGGCCAGAATCCCTCGCGCCGCCGTCAAGCCCAAGGTCACGCCGTCCGCGCCGGGTGGACCGGGCGGGAAATCGCGCTCCTGAAGCAGGTACAGCTCCTCGGTGCGTGCGTCGAACGACGGATAGAGCGCGCGCATCACCTCGCGACCCGCCGCCGCCACCGCCGCCAGGGGCGAAGCGCCGGCCGGTGCCGGCGGCTGCAAGCGGTAGGGCTGGTGGGTTCCTTCGATGGCGGCGAGGGCGTCGTAGAAAGCCAGATGCAAAATGGCCAGGTTGCGGGTCGAGAGCGTGGGCGCGGTGTTGCTGGCCCGGATGGCCTGCATCATGAGCGCGTTCCACTCGAGCACCGCGTTGGCGCGGGCGACCACGCCGGCCAACAGTCCGGCCAGTCCCATGGTGAGCCAGATCGTTTTCATGCGCTGGGTTGTACGGTCTAATGCAAAGCCTCAGGCGCCTCCGCGACGCCGGCAAGGACAAAACCCGTCCGGCGCGGCGCCCCGGTATCAGAAATACCCGGCCTTTTTCCGTTCCTCCATGGCGGCTTCGCTGGTCTTGTCGTCGGCCCGGGAACCGCGCTCGGTCACGCGGGCGGCGGCGATCTCGGCGAGGATGTCGTCCACCGAATCGGCCGGGCTTTCCACCAAGCCGGTGCTGATGATGTCGCCGATGGTGCGGACGCGGACCACCAGTTCGCGGACCTCCTCGTGCGGCTTGGGCGGGAGCAGGTCCGTGGCCGGCAGCCACTGGCCGTGGCGGCGGACACACCGGCGGCGGTGGCTGAAATAGATGTTCGGCACCTCCAGCCGCTCCTGGCGAATGTATTCCCACACGTCCAGCTCGGTCCAGTTGGAGAGCGGAAACACGCGCATGTGCTCGCCGGCGTTCACGCGGGCGTTGTACAGGTTCCACAACTCCGGCCGCTGGTTCTTCGGATCCCATTGCCCAAAGGCGTCGCGGAAGCTGAAGAACCGCTCCTTGGCCCGGGCCTTTTCCTCGTCGCGCCGCGCGCCGCCGATGGCGCAGTCGAACCGGAACTCCTCGAGCGCGGCCAGCAGCGTGGGAATCTGCAGGCGGTTGCGGCTGATCTCGCCCGGGGCCGGCACGGCGATGCCGCGGGCGATGGCGTCCTCGACCTTGCGCACGATGAGCTTCGCGCCCAGCCCGGCGGCGCGGCGGTCGCGAAACTCGTTCAATTCCGGGAAGTGGTGGCCGGTGTCCACGTTGAGAAGCGGAAAAGGCAGCTCGGAGGGGCGGAAGGCTTTTTCGGCCAGACGCAACAGGCAGATCGAGTCCTTGCCGCCGGAGAACAGCAGCACCGGGCGCTCGAACTCCGCGGCGACTTCGCGCATCACGTGAATGGCCTCGGTTTCGAGGTAGGCGAGATGGTCGAGGTGGTAGGAAGGCATGCGGCTTGGTGAAAAGGTGTTTGGCTGAATGGGTGAATGGTTCAGTGCCGCGGCCCGGCGAAAAAGGCGGCGTGCCGCTCGAGCAGTTCCTCCAGCCAGGGCATGGCTCCATCCACCTCCCCGGCTGCCCAGGATGGCGACGACTCGTGGAGTTGCAGCGAGCCGCGAGCGACCCGGGTGAACCTGATCTGGTCCAGAAAGTGAAAGCGCCCGTGACCTTCCGCCTGGTTGTTGGTGAGCAAGACGGCGGCGCGCCGAATCTGGCCCGCAAGCCCGTACTTCTCGCAGTCCGGGAGCTGCCTTGCCACCTCGTACATCGCCTTGCGGAATTCCCGCGCCGCCCGGTCAACCTCCAGTTCCTCGAAGGTGCGGAAGCTCCGCGGCCCGGAACCCGCGGCTGGCGCGCTCATTTCACCTTTCACTTTTTCAACCTTTCCCCCTTTAACGATCCAAGCGCTCCCGACCCCAAGCCGCGTGCAGGCCGCACTCGCGCTTTTCGTCCGCCTTGGCCGGATCGAAGTAATCCCATTCGTTCGGCAGGTCGTGCGCCGCGAGGTACGCCTCCATCTCGGCGTCGGTCCAGTAAAAGACCGGGCTGACCTTGAGCGTGCCGAAGTTCGGATCGGCGGACACGATGTCGAGGCCGGCGCGATGCGGATTCTGCGCCTGGCGCAGCGCTGTGAACCAGACCGTGGGCGCCAGCTCGCGCATCCCGCGCTGGAACGGCTCGAGCTTCATCACCGCGCTGAAGGCCTTCAGGCGCTCCTCGTTTTCCGGCGTGGGCTCCGGCACCCCGCCATGCACCGCGTCGTAATGCGCCGCGCTCAGCCGGGGCAGGCAGGCCTTGAGGTTCAACTTGAGCCGCGACCGGAGTTGCTCGGCGTGCCGGTACGTGGCCGGCCGGTTGTAGCCGTGGTCCACCCAGAGCACCGGGATGTCCGGCTGGACCCGCGTGACCAGGTGCAGCAGCACCGCCTCGTACGGCCGGAAATTCGTGGACACAATCGCCCGGCCGTCCGCTTGGGCGATGGCCCAGCGGACAATTTCGAGGGCGGGCCGGGAACGCAGTTCGGCGTTCCAGCGCGAAAGCTGTTCGGGGTTCATGGCGGGGCCGGGAACCGGTCGGGGACAAGCTGGCAGAGCGCTCAATTTGTCCAGAGCGCCCGCGCCGCCCAGTCGCCAAACCGTTCGCCGGGCTGGCGTTCGTCCCGGAAGCGCGCAAACAGCGGCCGCAGTTCCGCCTCGATCTCGCCGTCCTTGACCATCTCCTTCCAGACGCGGTTGAGCCGCGTGCCGGCCACGTTGCCGCCGAGCCAGACCTGGTAGCGGCCCGGCGCCTTGCCCACGAAGGCCAGCTCCGCCGTGTACGGACGCGCGCAGCCGTTCGGGCAGCCGGTCATGCGGACGATGATCTCCTCGCCGGCCAGGCCGGTCTCCGCCAGCAGGGCCTCGATGCGGTCCACCAGGCCCGGCAGGTAACGCTCGGCCTCGGCCAGCGCCAGGCCGCAGGTGGGCAGCGCCACGCAGGCCATCGCCGCCAGGTGCAGCACGGACGCCTGGTTGCGCGTGTTGATTCCATGCTCGTTCAGCAACGCGTCCACCGCCGGTTGATCGGCGGGCGCAAGGCGCGCCAGGATCACGTTCTGGTTGCCGGTCAGGCGGAATTCGCAGTGCGGGAACCGCTCCGCCACGTGGCGCAACGCCGTCTTCATGCGCTGCTGGTCACTGTCGCGAATCCGGCCGTTCTCGACGTGCAGGCTGAAGAACCTCGTGCCGTCCACGGCGGTGCGCCAGCCCGGCAGATCGTGCGTGGTCGTGAAGTGAAACGGCCGCGCGGGCGCGAACTTCACACCCGCCCGCCGCTCGATTTCGGCGCGCGTCCAGTCCACCCCGCGTTCCTGCACGACGTACTTGAGCCGCGCGTGCTTGCGGTCGGTGCGGTCGCCGAAATCGCGGTGGATGGTCAGCACGGCCCCGGCCACGTCCACCAGCTTGTCGGGCGTGATGAAGCCGATGACGTCCGCCAGCCGCTGGAAGGTGGCTTCGTTGCCGTGGCTGCGGCCCAGCCCGCCGCCCACGGCGACGTTGTAGCCGGCGAGCTGGTCGTTCTCAACCACGGCGATGAAGCCCAGGTCGTCGGTCAGGATGTCCAGGTCGTTGACCGGCGGAATGACGAACGCCGTCTTGAACTTCCGCGGCAGGTACGTCCGGCCGTAAAGCGGGTCCACGTAATCCTTGTTCGCCGGGTCTTCGAGATCGAGTTGCACCCCGTCAATCCAGATCGCGTGGTAGGCGCGGGTCCGCGGCTTGAGCGCGTCCGCCACGCGCACGCAATCGGCGAAGACCGCCTCACGCGCGGGGGTGTAGGCCGGAGTGGGCGGGGCGAGCACGTTGCGGTTCACGTCGCCGCACGCCGCGAGCGTCGAAAGCAGCGCCTCGTTGATGCCCTTGACCAGCGGCCCCAGGCCCGAAAGCACCACCCCGTGAAACTGGATGCTCTGGCGGGTAGTGACGCGGAGCGAATTGTTGCCGTACCGGGCCGCAAGGTCGTCAAAGACCAGCCATTGTTTTGAGGACATGACGCCGCCGGGGATGCGGCCGCGGATCATCATGATGTACTTCTTGCCCGTCTTGCGCAGGTCGCGGTCATCCTGCTGGTAAATGCCGTGAAACTTCAGAAACTGCGCGTCGTCCTCGCTGAAGCGATCTGCCGCCGGATTTTTGAGCGTGCTGACAATCGTACCGGCCAGCGTGGGAACGGCTTCTTTGATGACCTCGTTGTGGGTCGGCTTGACTGGGGGCGGGGTGGCAATCGTCCCCGCAGTCGCGGGAGCGGCATCGGGAACGACCTCGTTCGAGGCCGGCTTGGCTTGCTCTGCAATCATGATAAAGTTACGCAAGATGCGTAACAATGTTTCGGCTCTGGTGTGTGAGTCAAGTGTAATTTCAAAGCCGGAGCTGCATTTGACTCGAAAATCGAAGTTGTCCGTACCGCCGGATTCCCATCCGGCTCAACTTCGGTTTGCGGGTTTGACGTTCTTTGTGGGCTCAGGCGGGGATTCACTCCCTTGGGGCGCAATTACCACCGTGGGAGCGCCGGCCGCATTGCCAGTCAGAGGTCGCGGTCAGCTTCCCGCCCGGTGAACAAGTCGAGAAAGCCCAAACTCAGAAGCTCAAAAACGGGAGGTGGGTAGTGGACTGGGGTCCGGCAATTGGTAGCCGGCTCCCGGGCAGAGGGGCAGGACCCTTCGCCCCTCGGCGAGGAGCGACCTGCCGTTTCCACCGGCTGCAAAAACTGAGATGCGCCCCGGGTCCGGCCACGGCCAGAAAATCCTCGCGACGCGCACGAGCGCCTTGGCATGCTTGGCCGCTGGCATGGTTTCGTTTCTGTGCAGGCTCCTGACGTGGGCGCGCCCGTACCGGGTGCGCCTGGCGCTGGGGGTGGCGCTGGGCTTGGTCGCGGGCGTGAACGAGGTCCTGCTGGTGCTGGCCATCTATTTCGTGTTCGCGGTGGTCTTCCCACAGACCGGCGGCACCGAAATCCAGTCGGGGCTGGTCAAGCTGGCCACGTTCTGGCCCGACCTCGCCGCGTGGCTGGGCGAGCGCCTGCAAAGCCTCAGCGTGACGCCCACCCTGCCGGTGGTGGTGGGGGTGGTGGCCGTGCTGCCGGGCGTGATGGCTTGGCGCGGCGCGGTGAATTACCTCCACCAGTACCTGCTGCACTGGGTGGCGGTGCGGGCCGTGGCCGATTTGCGCGGCCGGCTCTTCGAGCACCTGCTCCGGCTGCCCATGAGCTTCCATAGCCGGACCAGCACCGGCGAACTGATGTCGCGCCTGGCCAACGACGTGGGCACCTTGCAAGCTTCGTTCGCCGAATCGCTGGTCTCGGTGGTCAAGGACCCGGTGGCGCTGCTCGCCTTCGTCGTTTACCAGGTCACGCAACAGCCGCGCCTGACCGGGCTGTCGCTGCTGATCTTCCCGGTCTGCCTGGTGCCGGTGATCGTGTACGCGCGGAAAATCCGGAAGTCCGCCGCGGCGATGCAGAACGAGACTGCGACAGTGTTTCAGGGCCTGCACGAGGCGCTCAGCGGGGCGCGCATCGTCCAAGCGTACAACCTCGAGCCAATCGCGGCCGCGGATTACCGGCGGAACATGAAGCGGTTCATCAGCCAGTACATGCGGGTGATCCGCGCCAGCGAACTGCCCGGGCCGCTGATCGAGTTCTTCGGCATGGTGGGCGCGGCGGTGCTGCTGGGGGTGGTGGCGTTGAGCACCGGGCAACGCGCCAGCGCGGCCGGCTTCATGGCCTTCGTGAGCGCCATCATGCTCATGTACGCGCGCATCCGCACCGTGGTGAAGGTGTACAACCGCTTGGTGCAGGCGCAGGCCGCCAGCGCGCGGGTGTTCGCGCTGCTGGAAACCCGGTCCGACCTGCCCGAGCCGGCGCGGCCGCAGCCCTTGCGCGCGGCCGGCCGGGAAATCCGCTTCGAGCACGTGGACTTCGATTACGGCGACAAACCGGTGTTGCGGGACATCCACCTGACCATTCCGCCGGGACATTTGGTGGCGCTGGTGGGCGCCAGCGGCTCGGGCAAAACCACGCTCACGCACCTGTTGCTGCGCTTCCACGACCCCACCGCCGGCCGCATTTGCATCGGTGGCGTGGACCTGCGCGAGGTCACCCTCAAGGAGCTGCGCGCGCAGATGGCGGTGGTGACCCAGGAAACCATCCTGTTTAACGACACGATCCGCCGGAACATCGAACTGGGCCGGCCGGGCGCGACGCGGGAAGAAATCGAGCGCGCCGCGCACCACGCCCACGCCCGCGAGTTCATCCTGGAAAAGCCCGCCGGCTACGACACGGTGATCGGCGAGCGCGGCGTGAATCTTTCCGGCGGCCAGCGGCAACGACTGGCCATTGCCCGCGCCTTGCTGCGCGACGCGCCAATCCTGATCCTCGACGAAGCGACCAGCGCGCTGGACACCGAATCCGAGCAGCTGGTGCGGGCGGCGCTGGACACGTTGATGCAAGGCCGCACCACCATCTGCGTGGCGCACCGTCTGTCCACCGTGGTCCATGCCGACTTGATCGTCGTGCTCGCGGAAGGCCGGATCGTTGAAACCGGCCGGCACGCCGACCTGCTCGAGCGCGGAGGCTATTACCGACGTTTGTATGAACTGCAGTTCCAGCCCGCCGCCCAGCCGGCCTGAGAGAGCGCTTTGCGTTTGTGCCTTCGTTGCCGGCCGGCGCGGTAGCGGCAGGCTTCCGAGCCTGCCGTGGAGCCGGGCATCCAGCCCGGCGGACATTGGGGTGCCCACCGCGCCACCCTGCGGCGCAACCGCAGGTGTGGTGCGGACTGGGCTCCGGGCGGCAGGATGCCGCCCTTTACGTCAGGCAGGATGCCTGACGCCACGGCCAGCGTGGTTGCGATTGCCCCCTTCGGTCTGGGCCGGGTCCGGACCGGCGGTTCAAGCCCGGGCCGCCCGGCGGGCGGGAACCTTTTGCGACAGCACACACATGGCGCCGCAACTTTTTCCGAAACCGGCTGTATTGCCCCCTGGCGAGCCACGTTGAACATGGCAGCGACAAGCATTAAAAGCCTTCTGCACCAGGCCGCGCTGGTCACGCCCGACCAGTTCGATGCGTGGCGCCGCGATTGGCTGGCGGAGCCCGAAAGCGACGCCAAGGCCAGGAGCCTGCTTGGCCATCTGCAGCGCCGCACCGAACTGCCTGAGCCGGTGTTTCTGTCCCGGCTGAGCGCCGCCTTGGGCTGGCCTTACCTGGAGCGGGTGACCCTGCCGCAGGACGACGACGCCAAACGCGAGTTGCGCCGCCGGCTCTCGCCGAAGGTCGCCTTCAGCCATCAGGTCACGCCGGTCAAGATCGAGGACAGCCGCGTCTGGCTGGCCACCGCCAACCCATTCAACGCGGACTTGGTCAACGCGGTGCTGTTCGACCTGGGCGAGCAGGCGCAATTCGCCCTGGCCCCACAGGACGAGGTGGACAAGGCCCTGAAAGGCATCTACGGCGTGGGCGCCGAAACCCTCGACGGCATGGCGAAGGACGACGCCGGCGACGAGGAACAGGCCGCCAGCAAGGACATCACCGCCGAGGACCAGGAGGCGAGCGTCATCAAGTTCGTCAACCAGATCATCTGGGAGGCGTACAACAGCCGCGCGACGGACATCCACTTCGAGCCGATGGAGACCGACCTGCGCATCCGGTACCGCATTGACGGCATGTTGTACCGCGCGCCGGTCCCGAACGAGCTGAAGAAATACCAGTCGGCCATTCTGTCCCGCATCAAGGTCATGGCGGGCATGAACATCGCCGAGAAACGCCTGCCCCAGGACGGCCGCATCAACGTCCGCATCAAGGGCCAGGAGATTGACATCCGCGTGTCCACCGTGCCCACGGTGTATGGCGAGAGCACCTCGCTGCGGTTGCTGCGGCGCGGCGGCCAGATCTGGACGATGCCCAGCCTTGGCTTGCCACCACGCGAGGAGGAGGCGATCCAGCAACTCATCCGCAAACCCCACGGCATCTTCCTGGTCACCGGCCCGACCGGCTCCGGCAAGTCCACCTCGCTCTACACCTTCCTCACCGAGATCAACGTGCCGACCAAGCGCATCATCACGGTCGAGGAGCCGGTCGAGTACGAGATCGCCGGCATCAACCAGATCGCCGTCCGGCCCGAGATCGGCCTCACCTTCGCGGTCGGTCTGCGCCACATTCTCCGTCAGGACCCGAACGTCGTCATGGTCGGCGAAATCCGCGACCTCGAGACGGCCGAGATTGCGATCCGCGCCTCGTTGACCGGCCACCTGGTGTTCAGCACGCTGCACACCAACGACGCGCCCAGCGCGTTCACGCGGCTCATTGACATGGGCATCGAGCCTTTCCTCGTCGCCTCGTCCGTCGAGGCCGTCATGGCCCAGCGCCTGGTCCGCCTGATCTGCCCGCAATGCCGCGCGCCGCAGGCCGTCGAGCCGCAGTACCTGCTCAAGATCGGCTTCCCGCGCGAGCGCATCGAGACAGCCCGCTTTTTCAAGGGCGCGGGCTGCGACGAATGCCGGTTCCTGGGCTACCAGGGGCGCACCGGCATTTACGAACTGCTGGTCGTCACTGAAAGCATGCGCCCGCTTATCATGAACCGCGCGCCCGCCAGCACCATCGCCGGCCACGCCATCGCCGACGGCATGAAAACCCTGCGCATGGCCGGCTGGGAGCGGGTGTGCCACCCGGAAAGACCTACCACGATCGAGGAAGTCCTCCGCGTGACCCAGGTCGAGGAACACCTCGCGGCCCTGCTGGGCGACGAAAAGAACTGACCGCATGGCCGCCAAATCCCAGCGCTGGACCACCTGCAACGTGCTCGCACCGGCCGGCGAGGGCCGCCTGCTCTGGCAGTTCTCCCGTAAAGGCGACAAGGCCGCGCTCGCCGCGGAAATCCGTTTCGCCGACGGTGATCCGCTCCCGGCCGACCGCGTCGGCAAAACCATCCGCCAGACGTGGCAGCCGCGGGTGAACATCGCCTGGCTGCCGGCGGACAAGGTGTACGTCCGCGTCGTGGAATTGCCGCCCGGCGAGCCGGCGGAGGTCCCGGCCTTGATCGAATTCCAGATCGAAAAGCTATCGCCGCTGCCCGCCGCGCAGTCCGTCTGGACCTGCGAGTTGGTGTCCGGCAATCCGGGCGAACCGCTCACCGCCGTCGTCGTCATCGCCGATCGCGAGGCGGTGGAAGCCCAGTTGCAACAACTCGAAGCCGCCGGTTACCGGCCCGACCGGCTCGAACTTCCGGTGCTGCGGGAACTGCTTTCGCTGACCCCGCCCCGCGACGGCACCTACGTGCTGGCCGGGCGCGAGACCAGCGGGTTCACCTGCCTCACCGCCTGGTGGGCCGAAGGGCGGCTGCGTCACATCAGCCTGGCCCGCTTCACCGATGAAGCCCGCGCGGGCGACGCCCTGGCCGACGCGCTCCGCCGCACCGCTTGGGCGGCGGAGGTCGAAGGCTGGCTGCCGGCCGGTTCGGCGCTCACGCTCTGCGCCGCGCCCGAGGTGGCGGCGCATTTCGAGCCGGCGCTGCGCGACTTCGCCGGCCGGGCCGTGACGGTGCGCGAGCGATTGTCCGCGCCGGACCTGGCGGCGGTTTGCGCCACAGCCCCGGCGCAGGCGAATCTGGTTCCCGGCGAGGTGCTGACGCGGTACCGGCAGGAATTCGTGGACCGGCTGTGGATGCGGGCGCTGGGCGCGGTGGCGCTGGTGTACGTGTTCGTCGTGCTGGGGTACATGGCCTGGTTGAGCATCCTCGAATACCAGAAGGGCCGCGTGGACCACCAGATTGCGCTGCACACCGCCGAGTACACCAAGGCCCAGCAACTGAAGGCGCGGCTGGAAATCCTCCAGGAGCAGGTGAACCTCAAGTTCGCCGCGCTCGATTGCTGGAAGGCCGCCGCCGAGGCGCTGCCCGAGTCCATGACGCTCAACACCATCACCTTTCAGCGCGGCAAGAAGCTGGGTTTGATCGGTTCGGTGCCCGTGGACCAGCAGGGCAAGGTGACGGAGTACAACCAGGCGCTTGCCAACGCCACCGTGGCCGGGCGGCCGCTGTTCAGCAAGGTGACCACCAAATCCATCCAGGGCCCCGGCCCCGGCCGGCCCGACCTGCCCGCCACCTGGAACCTCGAGTGCGAGATCAACCGCCGCGACCTGCCATGAGTGTCCTTGACCAGCTCAATCTGCGGCCGCAGGAAAAGCGGCTGGCCGTCGGCGCGCTGGCGGTGGCGCTGGTGATCGTGAGCGCCTTGTTCGTCTGGCCCCGGGCGGGCGACTGGCGCAAAGCGCTGGGCGCGCTCGAGAAGTCGCGCAAGACGCTCCAGACCTACCAGGCCGAGATCGCGCGCATCCCCGGCTACGAGGCGCGGCTGGCCGAGCTCGAAGGCCAGGGCTCGGCGGTCCTCCAGGAGGAACAGGCCTTGCAGTTGCTGCGGACCGTCCAGGTCCAGGCCCAGCAACAGGCCGTGCCCATCACCAGCACCCGCGCCGGCACGCCGGGCGTGACCACCAGCACCAACACCTTCTTCGACGAGCAGACCGTCATCATCGGCGTCAACTCCGGCGAGAAGGAACTGGTCAGCTTCCTGCACGCCCTGGGCTCGGGCAACTCGATGATCCGCGTCCGTGACATGGACCTGCGCCCCGACCCGCCGCGCTACCGGCTCATCGGCAGCATCACGCTCGTCGCCAGTTACCAGAAAAAGCCCAAGACCACTCCCCGGCCGGCACCTGCCCTGGCGGCCGCGCCGTCCGCCGCCGCGTCCACCAATTCCAGTCCCAAGACACCGTGAAAACTGTTTCCCTCCTGCTGGCCCTCCTGTGCGCCGGCCTGCTGAGCGGCCGCCTGGCCGCCGCCGAACCTGAAATTCCCGAAGGCGACTTCCCGCCGTTGCCGGCGGACACGGCGCCGCCCGTGGCGGATCCCGAACCGCCCGCCGAAACAACGCCGGCAACCCTACCGCCGCCCGCCTTTCGCGCGCGCACCAATCCGGTGGTCGTGCCGCAGTTCCCGGCCTTTCCCACCGCCACGAACGTTGCCCGGCAACTCCCGGCGCGACCCGGCGCGCAGCCCGCGACGGCGGCGCCCGCTCAATCGCCCGCGCCGCGCCTGGCTCCTCAGCCCACCCCGCTGCCCGGGCCGCCGGGTGCGGCCACCGCCGCGCAGCCCGCCTTCCCGCCGGCGGCCACCCCGCCGTTGCCCGGCGGCGCCGCCCTGGCCGAGAGCATCCCGCCGGCGGCCACCAACGCGCCGGGCGTGGGCGCGGACGGCAAATACGCGCCGGGCGTGTTGACGCTCCAGATGGCGGACCTCGAGGTGGTGCTCACGCTGTACGCGGAACTGACCCAGCGCACCGTGTTGCGCGCCACCTCGCTGCCCAAGGTGCAGGTGATGCTCAGCAACCAGACGCCCTGGACCGCCGCGGAGGCCGTCCAGGCGCTGGACACCGTGCTGGCGATGAACGGCATCGCCATGGTCAACGTGGGCGACAAGTTCGTCAGCGCCGTGCCCGCGAACGCCGTGTTGCAGGAAGGCAACGCCTTTGCCAGGGGCGAGGTGAAGGACCTCGCCGAGACGGGCCAGTTCGTGACCAAGATTCTCAAGTTGAAGCACGTCGTGCCCTCGGAGGTGCAGCAGATCGTCGGCACCTTCGCCAAGACGCCCAACGGCATCCTCGCCATTGATCCCACCCAGACCATCGTGCTGCGGGACTACCCGGCCAACGTCAAGCGCATGAGCGAGATGATCGAGCAGATAGACGTGGAGGTGGAGAACGACTACAAGCTCGAGGTCATCCCCATCAAGTACGGCAAGGTCGAGGAAATCTACAACACCATGAATTCGCTGATCGGCGGGGCGGGTGGCGGGGCCGCGCCGTCGGCCGCCGGCGCCGTGGCCCGCACCACCGGCATGCAACGCACCCCCACCCGCGCGACGCGCGGCGGTGTCGGCGGCATGGGCGGCATGGGCTACGGCGGTTACGGTGGCTATGGCGGCTATGGCGGCTACGGCACCAGCCCGTATCGCTCGGGCGGCTATTATCCGCAGGACGCCGCGACCACGACGCTCGAAGGCGAAATCCAGGAGGAACTCGCTTCCGCCGGCCTGTACCGTCCGCAACAGGCCGCCGCCACGCCCATCCAACCGACCGTGCCGCGACCGGTCACCACCCCCGGCGCCGCGGGCGCCACCTTCAACCAGCGCTTCCAGCAGATTCTCAGCCGCGCCGGCCAGCAGGCCGGCCAGGTCCAGTTGTTGCAGGACGCCCGCATCGTGCCGGATGAGCGGTCCAACTCGCTGATCGTCTTCGCCAACAAGCAGGACATGAAGATGATCACCAACATCGTGGCCAAGGTGGACCGCCTGATGGCCCAGGTGGTCATTGACGCCATCATCATGGACGTGCAGCTCACCGACACCTACCAGTTGGGCGTCTCCTGGCTGATGCGGCCGCAGACCAGCAGCGGCGGTCTGACCCAGACCGCTGCCAGCAGCAACGGCAACCTCGTCAACGCCATCACCAACTTCGCCGGCGGGAGCGGCTTCACCTACCTGGCCCGCTACCGGGACGACCTGGACGTGGCGGTCAACGCCCTGGCGGCCAAGAACCGCGGCAAGGTCCTCGCCCGCCCGCGCGTCCAGACCACCCACGCCACGCCCGCCAGTTTCAGCGTGGGCGAGACGGTGCCGTTCGTGGCTGGCACCTACCCCGGCAGTTCCATCTATGGCCCCAGCTCGTACTTCCAACAACTGCCCGTGTTTTCTTCGCTCGACGTCACGCCGTTCATCACCCCCGACGGGCTGGTGGTGATGGAAGTCGTCCAGTCCATCAACGAACTCGCCGGGTTCGAGGAATTCCCTGGCGTGGGCAAACAGCCCCGCACGGTCAACCGCGACGCCTCCTCCACCATCTCGGTGCGCGACCGGGAGACCGTGATCCTCGGCGGCTACATCCGGGCGTCCAAGAGCAAGACCAGCTCCGGCGTGCCGCTGCTAAAGGACATTCCGGGGCTGGGCGCGCTGTTCCGTTCGAAGAGCACCGACAACAAGCGCAGCGAGCTCATCATCCTCATCCGGCCCACCATCCTGCGCACGCCCGAGGAAGCGGCCGAAGAGGCCGAAAACGAACGCAACCGCCTGCCGGGCATCCGCGACATCCGGGAAGACACCGAGTACAAGGAGGAAACCACCCGCGAGCGGCTCAAGACCATGTTCGGCAAGTAGGCGCCACAGCTGCTGATGGCCGGCCTCTGGCTCAGGGGCCGGCCCTGTCGCCTCTCCGCGAGAGGCGACCCGCCTTGGAGCGCGGACCAGAACGTCCGCGCTCCGCGAGTTCTGAGTTCAGGCATGGCTACGCGTTGTGGCCGGGCGCGTTTGGGTTTCCACGGATGCGCGAGGCATCACCGGGAGCGCCGGCGTCCTTGCCGGCCGGCTGCTTATTTGTGAAATGTCGGCCAGGATGCCAGCGCTCTTGGTTCGCGGGCTGCTTCATCCCGGACACCGGGGCGCATCATTCCGTTCCGAACAAACCAAGCGGCACTCCCGTCCCTTTTCCGTCTAATCCACAGTTGCCGGCCTGGTCGGCCGGGCACACTGTCCCGCAACGCTTGGAGCCATGAAACAAGTCCTGGTCGCACTGGTCTGCGTCATGTTCACCGCCGGAATGCACGCCGCGTCGCCCCGCGAGGCCGACTGGAAGAAGGTCGAAGCCGCCGTCCAACAGGGCCTGCCCCGAACCGCCCTCGAGACCCTCGATCCGATCCTTCGCGCCGCGCTGGCCGACCGCGCCTGGGCCGAGGCCGCCCGCGCCCTCTGCCGCAAGATCGCCCTCGAAGCCCAGATCGAAGGCGGCAAACCGAAGGAAAAAATCACCCGCCTCCAGGCCGAACTGGCCACCGCCCCCGTCGAAATCCAGCCGCTGCTCGAGACCATCCTGGCCAACTGGTACTGGCAGTACTTCCAGCAGAACCGCTGGCGTTTCCTGCGGCGCACCGCCACCGCCCAAACCCCCGGCGAAGACTTCACCACCTGGGATTTGCCGCGCCTGTTCGCCGAGGTTGACCGGCACTTCACCGCCGCGCTCGCCGCCGGGCAGCAGCTCCAGGCCACGCCCATCGCCGCGTTTGACGGGCTGCTGCTGAAAGGCTCCCTGCCCGACGCGTACCGGCCGACGCTTTACGACTTCGTCGCCCACGAGGCGCTCAAGTTCCACACCAGCGGCGAGCAGGCCGGCGCGCGCCCGCAGGACGCCTTCCAGATTTCGGCCGACGACCCGATCTTCGACCCGCCGCCGCGGTTCCTCGCCTGGAAGCCCGTCACCACCGAGACCAACACCGCGGCGCTCAAGGCCGTCCAGCTATACCAGGCGCTGCTGCGCTTCCACGAAATGGACGCGGACCCGACGGCGTTCCTCGACGTGGACCTGGCGCGGCTGGTCTGGGGCAAGAACGTCGCCGGCGGCGAGAACAAGGCCGCTCGGTTCAAGGCAGCGTTGCAACGTTTCGCCGAACAGAACGGCGACCACGAACTCGCGGCGATGGCGCTCTACCACTGGGCCGCGCAGTTGCGGGACGAAGACAACCCCGCCGAAGCGCACAAACTGGCGTCGCGCGGCCGGGACGCGCATCCGAACAGCGCCGGCGGCCAGCTTTGCGCGAACCTCATCGCCCAGATCGAGTCGAAGACCGCGTGGATCACCACCGAGCGCATCTGGAACGCGCCGTGGCCGAAAATCGCCGTGACCTACGCCAACGTGACCCACGTCTGGTTCCGCGCGGTCGAGTGGAACTGGGACGACTTCCTCGACCGCCGCCATCGCCGGCCGGAGAACCTGAGCGAGACCGAGCGCAAGGCCGTGCTCGCGAAAGCGCCGGCGCTGGCGTGGTCGGCCCCGCTGCCGCCCACCACCGACTTCAAGAGACGCACGGTGGAACTGCCCGCGCCGGCCGGCTTGAAGCCAGGTTTCTATTTTCTCATCGCCAGCCACAACGCGGACTTCAGCGAGGCGGACAACCAGCTTGCGATGACGGACATCTGGGTGAGCGACCTGGCGCTGGTCGTCCGAAATCGCGCCGGCCAGATTGAAGGTTTTGTGCTCGAGGCCGAAAGTGGTGAACCCATCGCCGGCGCGCGCGTCCAGGGCTGGCACCTGGACAACCGGGGCAACCGCATTCCCGTGCCGGAGGCCGCCACGGACACCAACGGCTTCTTCACGCTGAAGTCGCCGGAGAAGCGCGGCGTGCTGCTCAAGGCCACCGCGCGCGGCCAGGCCGTGGCCACCGCGGACGAGCATCACCGCTGGCTGAGCGAAGTCCCGGACAGAACCTTCACGCAAACGGTCTTCTTCACCGACCGCGCGATCTACCGGCCCGGCCAGACGATCCAGTACAAGGGCATCTGCCTGCGCGCCGATCAAACAAAGGACGAGTACGCAGTGCTCGCCGGCCAGCAACTGACGGTGGTCCTGTACGACCTGAACAACCTGGAGGTCGCGCGCCAGGAGCACCGCGCCAACGATTACGGCTCGTTCAACGGCAGCTTCACCGCGCCGCGCGGCCGGCTGCTGGGCTCGATGCGGCTGGCGGTCATCAACGGCCCGGACGGCGGCGCGGGGTTTGCCGTCGAGGAGTACAAGCGGCCGAAGTTCCAGGTCACGCTCGAAGCGCCCCAAACCGCCGCGAAGCTCGACGGCGAGGTGCGACTGACCGGCACCGCCACAGCCTACACCGGCGCGGCGATTGACGACGCCGCGGTCCGGTACCGCGTGGTGCGCCAGGTGCGGATGCCGTGGTGGTGGGGCTGGGGCTGGCGGCGCGGCATCTGGCCCCCGCAACAGGACAGCCAGGAAATCGCGCACGGCACGCTGCGCACCGGCGCGGACGGCCGCTTTGAAATCGCGTTCACCGCCAAGCCCGATCCCAAGGTGCCCGAGGCCGACGAGCCGGCGTTCGACTTTGAAGTGTACGCCGACGTGACCGACGGCGCCGGCGAGACGCGCTCGGATTCGCGCACCATCCGGCTCGGCTACACCGCGCTCGAAGCGCGCATCACCGCCGCCGACTGGCTCACTGACGACCGGCCGGTGAGCCTCGAGGTCCGCACGACCACGCTCGATGGCGAGCCGCAAGTGACGGAAGGCTCGCTCAAGGTGTACGCGCTGCAACCGCCGGACCAGGTGCGACGGGCGTCGCTCGCTCGCGAGGCCGGACCGCGGTTTTGGAACCCGGGCCGCCCGACGGCGGAGGCGGAGGACGACGAAGCGCCTGACCTTTCCGATCCGGGCAACTGGCCGCTGGGCGCGGTCGTGGCCGAGCGCGGCTTCACCACCGGCACGAACGGCCAGGCGAAACTGGATTTTAATCTGCCCGCCGGCGCGTACCGCGTCGTGCTCGAAACGCAGGATCGTTTCGGCAAGAAGGTCACCGGCCGGCTGCCGCTCCAGGTGCTCAGCCCCGGCGCGGACAAGCTGGCGATCAAGGTGCCGCAACTCCTCGAGGCGCCCACGTGGGAGGTCCAGCCCGGCGACGAGTTCATGGCGGTGTGGGGCACCGGTTACGAGGCCGGCCGCGCGTTCGTGGAAATCGAGCATCGGGGGCAGATGCTCCAGCGTTACTGGACGAAGCCCAGCGCAACACAGGCGCAGATCAAGCAGGCGGTGAGCGCAGCCATGCGCGGCGGCTTCAATCTGCTGGTGACGTTCGTCCGCGAAAACCGCGCCTATTTCACCACCCGGCAGATCAGCGTGCCGTGGCGGAACCAGGAACTGGCGCTGCACTGGGAGCACTTCACCTCGAAACTCCAGCCGGGGCAGAAAGAAACCTGGACGCTGGTGGTTGAACCGGTGAAGCCGGCCGGTGCGTCCGGCGACCGCGAGACGCGGGCGCAAAATCTCCCTCTCCCCCGGCGAGAGGGCCGGGGTGAGGGGGAAGGAAGCGATGCGAAGGCGTCGCCGCATGCGACGGAGACGCCCGAAATCCGAAGTCCGAAGCCCGAAGTCCGAAGTGCGGAAAAACTGGCCGCCGAACTGGTCGCCACGCTGTACGACGCCTCGCTGGACGCCTTCGCTCCGCTGAGCTGGACGGACCGGTTCGGCGTGTTCCGGCAGGAGCCGCTGAGCGTGGCGGTGAGCTTCGCCAACGCCGCGCGCGGCTTCCAGAGCTTCCACCGCAGTTGGGTCACGCTGGACGTGCCCGTGGTGTGGACCTACCGCCTCTTCCACCCGGACGTGGAGGCCGCGCTGCCGCCGCGCCTCGCCATGCGCTACGGGTTGATGACCCGGGGAGGGGTCGCCGGACATGGGATCGCCGAGGTGGAAGCCATGCCGCAATCCGCCCTGGCGGCCGCGCCGATGGCGGTGGCCGATGCCGCGGCCGCACCGCTGGAAAAGAACCAGGCGCTCGCCGGCTCACGGCTGGCTCAGACCGCCCTGACTGAAGGTATCGAGCCTGGCGTTGGCGGCGGCGATCGCGCGGCGAAAGGCCCGGACCTCAGCAAGGTCGCCGCCCGCCGGAACCTGAACGAAACCGCCTTCTTCTTCCCGCACCTGCTCAGCGACTCGAACGGCACGGTGCGGCTCCAGTTCACGATGCCCGAGGCGCTCACCGAGTGGCGTTTCCTCGGCTTCGCCCACGACCGCCGGCTCCGCGCCGGGTTGGTGACCGGCAAGACCGTCACCGCGAAAGACCTGATGGTGCAGCCCAACCCGCCGCGCTTCTTGCGCGAAGGCGACGTGATCGAGTTCACCGTGAAAGTCTCGAATCAAGGCGACCAGCCCCAGCGCGGCGAGGTGCGGCTCACCTTCAACGACGGGCTCACGGACCAGCCGGCGGATGCACTGCTCGGCAACCGGATGCCGGAACAGAGCTTCGACATCCCGTCGCGTGAGTCGCGCAGCTTCGCCTGGCGCCTCACCGTGCCGGACGGCCTGTCCGTGCTCACGTACAAGGCGGTGGGCGCGACGGACAGTGTGTCCGACGGCGAGGAAGGCTTCGTGCCCGTGCTGGCACGGCGCATCCTGGTCACCGAGTCGCTGCCACTGCCCATCCGCGGCCCGGCGACGAAGCGGTTCGAGTTCAAATCGCTCGCCGGTTCCGGGAACTCGCCGACGCTCGCGCACCAGAGCCTGACCATTCAAATGGTTTCCCAGCCGGCCTGGTACGCCGTGATGGCGCTGCCGTACCTGATGGAATTCCCGTATGAGTGCAGCGAGCAGGTCTTCAACCGTTATTACGCGAACACGCTGGCGCGCTTCATCGCGAACTCGGACCCGAAAATCCGCCGCGTGTTCGACCTCTGGAAGAACACGCCCGCGCTGGACAGCCCGCTCGAAAAGAACCCGGACCTCAAGAGCGTCCTGCTCGAGGAATCGCCGTGGCTCCAGCAGGCGCTCAATGAAAGCCGGGCGCGCAAGAACGTCGGCCTGCTCTTCGACGACAACCGGCTCGATTTCGAGATGGCGCGCGCGCTGGAGAAGCTCCGCGAGGCGCTCTTGCCGGAGGGCGGCTGGTCCTGGTTTCCCGGCGGACCGCGCGACGACTACATCACGCTCTACCTCGTCACCGGCTTCGGCCGCCTGCGCCGCCTGGGCGCCGACACGCCCGCCGACCTCGCGGTGCAATCGCTGGACACCCTCGACGCCTGGATGGCCGAGCGCCACGCCCGCATCCTCAAGGACTGGAAGTCGCCGGAGGACTACGTGCCTGGCCCGACCGACGCCCTGTATCTGTACGGCCGCAGCTTCTTCCTGCAGGACAAGCCGGTCGCGCCGGCCAGCCGGGCGGCGGTGGACTTCTTCCTGGCCCGCGCCCGCCAGCACTGGCTCAAGACCGGCAGCCGCCAGACCCAGGGCCACCTGGCGCTGGCGCTGGCGCGATTCAACGCCTTCAACGCCTTCAACGATTCCACCCCGCTGGACATCGTGCGCTCGCTCAAGGAACGCAGCGTGACAAACGAGGAACTGGGCCGCTTCTGGCGCGACACCGAGTTGAGCTGGTGGTGGTACCACGCGCCCATCGAGACCCAGGCGCTGATGATCGAGGTGTTCGCCGAAGTCGCGCAGGACGCGGAGGCGGTCGAGGATTGCCAGGTCTGGCTGCTCAGGCAGAAGCAGACCCAGAACTGGAAGACCACCAAGGCCACCGCGGACGCCGTCTATGCCCTGCTGCTGCGCGGCCGCAACCTGCTGGCCGGCGACGCGCTGGTGGAAGTCACCACGGGCGGCGTGAATGTCACTCCTTCCCCCTCACCCCAACCCCCTCCCCCGGGGAGAGGGAGCACCAACGCGCCGCGCCCGGAGAATTCAAGTGCTCCGACTTCACCCAACGCGGGAACAGTTTCGCCCTCTCCTGGGGGAGAGGGCCGGGGTGAGGGGAAACGCAGCGCCCCCGATGCTTCCGGCGTGGAACCGGGAACCGGCTTCTACGAAATCCGCTTCGTCGGCCCCGAGGTGACGCCGTCGCTGGCCGACATCACCGTCAAAAAAACCGACGCCGGCGTGGCCTGGGGCAGCGCGCACTGGCAGTACTTCGAGGACATGACCAACGTGAAGCCTTACGCGGGCACGCCGCTGACCCTGAAAAAAACCCTGTACACCAAGAAGCACACCGCGAGCGGCCCCGTGCTGGAGCCGGTGAGCGGGCCGGTCGGCGTCGGCGCTGAGCTGGTCGTGCGCCTCGAACTCCGGGTGGACCGCGACATGGAATACGTCCACCTCAAGGACCAGCGCGGCAGCGGCACCGAGCCCATGAACGTGCTCAGCGGCTACCGCTACCAGGACAGCCTGGGCTACTACGAGAGCACGCGCGACGCCGCCAGCCACTTCTTCATCTCGCACCTGCCGAAGGGCACGTACGTGTTCGAGTACTCGACGCGCGTGCAGCTCCGCGGCGCCTACCAGACCGGCCTGGCGAGCATCCAGTGCCTGTACGCCCCCGAGTTCAACAGCCACTCGGAGAGCTTCACGCTCGAGGTGCGGTGAAGGGCTTCCCCCGGTGAAAACCGGTTGAAATCCAGTCCGCTTGGGAAAACCTTCAAGCCGATGAGCGTGCAGGAACTCAAACGCGGCTACGAAGAACTGTCCGAGGCGGACCGGGAGCTGTTCGCCGCCTTGATCGCCGCCGACCGGCTGGCCCACGCGGGTGAATTCGCGGCGGAGATCACCCGCTGCCAGCAGGCCATGGACGCGGGCCGGAAGTGGCGTCACGAGGACGTGCTCCGGCTTCACGAGGAGTTGGGAAGGCAGGAGCTTTGAGTGTACCGGGCCGTTTATAGCGAAGAGGCGCTCCGGCAGATTCTGGCCTTGCTCCGGCCTCCCGCCGCGAGATCGAACGTCTCGCCGCCAATCCCCACACGCTGGGGACGTGGTGGTCAAAAACGAGACCGGTCGGACAAACCAGCTTCTGCTTTGCGGGGGTTGTGCCATCACCTTCTGGAGTGACGACCCGGCCAGGGAGCTACGGGTGATGGACATTTGCCGGCCGCTGCGTAGAACGCGGGCAATGGCGTTCCAGCATGGCGGCCTGGAGCGTTTTCAATAAAACTGCGGCCGCTTGCGACCGCGCTTCCGGCGCGCGGCGTTCACGCCGCTTCCACGCCCGTCTGCCCGCGCACGTTGAAGCGGGCTGAAGCCCGCGCGCCCCACGCGGCCACAGCTTAAGTTAAACCGCTCTAGACGCATGATCTCGGTCATCATTCCGACGGCGAACGAGGCCGGGGAACTGCCGGCTACGCTGGCGTCACTCGCGGTGGGCCAGGCCCAACCCGAAGTGCTGGTGGTGGACGCCGGCAGCGCGGACGGCACGCCGGAGCTGGCGAAGGCGGCCGGGGCGAGGGTGCTGTCCAGCCCCCGCCGCCAGCGCGCGGCGCAGATGAACCTCGGCGCGGCCGCCGCGCGTGGCGAAATCCTGCTGTTCCTCCATGCGGACACGTGGTTGAACGCGAATTCGCTGGCGGCCATCGAGCGGGCGCTGGCGCGGCCGGGGGTGGTCGGCGGCGCGTTTGCGCGGCGCTTCGCGCACCTGTCACGGCTGCTGCGGCTAACCTGCCGGCTGGCGGACTGGCGCGGCTGCTGGCCGGGCTGGTTTTTCGGCGACCAGGCGATCTTCGCGCGGCGCGCGGCGTTCGCGCGGCTGGGCGGTTTCCGTGAATGGGACGCGTTCGAGGACCTCGACTTCAGCCGGCGGCTGCGGCGGCTGGGCTGGACGGTGCTGCTCCGCCCGGCGATTCTGAGTTCGGCAAGGCGTTTCCAGGGCGGTGTTGCGCGGCGCGTGGTGCGGGATTTCTGGCTGACCTGCCGTTACCTCGCGGGCGCGGACCCGCAGGCCCTCGCGGCGGAGCTGCGGCGGCCGCGATGAGCCGTCGAGACAGACGACACTGAGTCGCGTTCCTGCCGAAGACCGAAGCTGGGCCGGCGGGACACACTACGCTGCGGCCAACTTCGGTTTTCGGGTCCAAAGTGCGAGTGGTTCCCCCTCACCCGGACTTCGTCCATCTTCTCCCCCTGGCTGGGACGAGGGAATTGGGCCGGCGTTTGGACACACCTTTGCGGGACTCACTTCAGGTGCCGCTCGAACCAGGCGAGCGTTTTCCGCCACATCTCGGGCAGGTACACGTGGCCGACGCCGGGATAAATCTCGTTCTGAAAACTGGCGCCCGCGTCAAACAGCGCCCAGGCCGGCCGCGCGCGGGCCTCGATTTCGCGGATGCCGTCCACTGGCGAGCCGGCGTCCTGGTCGCCGTTCATGCACAACAACGGGCGCGGCGCCGCGAGCGCGATCACGGCCTCGGTGTCGAAGTGCCGGAGCATGCCCGGCACGTAGTAGTAGATGCCGTGGTACTTCAGGCCCTCATGGGCGATGAGGTTCTGGTAACGGGTCAGGCAGGCCACGGCCACGCCGGCCTTGAGCCGCTCGTCCAGCGCCATGAGCCACCACGAGCGGGTCGCGCCCATGCTGATGCCGGTGACGCCGATCCGGCGCGCGTCCACTTCCGGCCGCGCGGCCAGGTAATCCAGCGCCAGGAGGTCGTCGCGCAGGATCATGCCCCAGAGCGTGCGGCCCAGCCAGAGGTTGTATTTGCTGGCGGTGAGTTCGCCCGCGCCGCCTTTTTCGTCCGAGCCGGGACCCCGGCCGTGGCGCTCGCCGAAGCAGTACGCGTCAATGGCCAGCACGGCGAAGCCGCGTCGCGCCAGCGCCGGGCCGGGCTCCTCGGGCGTGTGGGCACGCTCGAACAACTCGATCTTGCCCTTGTCGTACTCGCCGCCGTGCCAGTGGCAGTAAAGGATCGCCGGCGCCTTGCCGGCGGATTTGTCCGGCAGCAGCAACACGCCGGGCACGGTGGCGCCCGCGCCGTTGTCGAACTCGAAGCGCTCGACGGTGAAGCCGTCGCGCGCCTCGCGCGAAAGCGTCTTCACCGCCGGCACGGCGGGCCGCGGCGGCAGATCACCCAGCAAGTGCCAGAGCCGGGCGCGGAGTTCGGCGCGTTGCGCCGCCCAGTCGGCGGCGGTGGCGGGGAACTTGAGTTCCGGCGCGGTCGGCGTGGCGGCCAGCCAGGCGGGCGGTTCGGCAAGCGGTTCCGGGTTCATGAGCAAAACCTCGGCAATGGCCAGGGCAACGGGCAGTGGGTGGCGGGTTCGCATGGCGGGAAATTCGCGGGTGAAGGCTACGCTTCTGAACCGGACACGATCCGGCCGTCCTCGAGGTGCAGCACGCGCGGGGCGTGGGCGGCCACGTGGGCATCGTGGGTGGCGATGATGAGCGTGGTGCGCTGCTCGGCGTGGAGCTCGCCCAGCAGGGCGATGATTTCGGCGCCGGTGCGGGAATCGAGGTTGCCGGTGGGCTCGTCGGCCAGGAGCAGCTCAGGCCGGTTGACGAGGGCGCGGGCGATGGCCACACGCTGCTGTTCGCCACCGGAGAGTTCGGCGGGGCGGTGTTCGAGCCGGTGGCCGAGGCCGACGCGTTCGAGCAGTTCGCGGCCGCGGGCGGCGGCCTGCGCGGCGGGCACGCGCGCCAGGCGCGCCGGCACGCAGACGTTTTCCAGCGCGTCCAGTTCGGGGAGCAGATGGTAGGCCTGGAAGACAAACCCGACCCGGCGGTTGCGGAAAGCCGCCAGCGCGCGGGGGGACAGGGCATCGAGCCGCTGGCCGTCGAACTCGATGTGCCCGGCGGTGGGCACGTCCAGCCCGCCCAGCAGGTGCAGGAGCGTGCTTTTGCCCGCGCCCGAGGCGCCTTGCAGCGCCACGCAGGCGCCGCGCGGGATCGCGAGATCCACGCCGCGGAGCACCTCGATGTCGCGGTGGCCGAGTTGGTAGGTCTTGGCCACCTGGCGGGCGGTCACCAGCGGCGGGTCGCCGGCGGGGTCATTCATGGCGCAGGGCCTCCACCGGTTTGAGCCGGCCCGCGTGCCAGGCGGGGATCAAGCCGCCCAGCAGGCACATCAGCAGTGAGCCGGTGACGATGATGGCGACGTCGCCGGGCACGACCAGCGCCGGCAGTTCGTAGAAGTGGTAAATCTCGGCGGGGAACAGCTCGAAGCCGGTGACGCGCCGCATCAGGAAGAGAAATTCGTTGCGGAAATGCACGCCCAGCAGGCCCAGGCCCAAGCCGGCGGCCACGCCCAGCACACCCACCACCAGGCTCTGGCTGAGAAAAATCCAGGTCACCTGGCCGTTGGTGGCGCCCAGCGCCTTGAGCGTGCCGATCTCGCGGGTCTTCTGGACCACGAAGGTGATGAGGCCGCTGCAAATGCCGAACGCCGCCACCAGCGTGATGAAGAACAGCAGGTAGTACATCATGTTCTTCTCGACCACGACCGACTGGATGAACGATTCGTGCTCCTCGTACCAGGTCGTGATCTGGTACGACGCGCCCAGCTTCCCCAGGAGTTCGGTTTCCACAGCCGTGGCCTGCTCGGGGTCGTGCAGCGCCACGATCAGGCCGTGGACGGCGTTTTCCAGGCCGAACAAGTCCTGCGCGTTGGCCAGCGAACACACCACCAGCAGCGCGTCCAGGTCGTAGAACCCCACCTCGAAGACGCCGCGGATGGTAAAATCGTCGGCCAACGGCAGTTCCTCTTCGTCCCGCCGGCGGCTCTCGTCCCAGCGCTCGAACTGGGTCACGGCGTAAACGGCCACGGCGTCGTGGACCTTCAGGCCGAGCTTGGCCGCGAGTTCGCTGCCGGCCAGGAAGCAGTAGCCGCGCAACTCGTTCGTGCCCGCCACCACGCTGCGCAGCAGGGTGCTCACCGGCGGCACCTGCGCGCGCGAGTCCACGCCCAGCACGGACGGGACGTGGAAGGCCGGGCTGCCTTCGGCCGGCTGGGTCTTCAACAGCACCGGCCCGGTGACGTACGGCGTCACGCCCTTGACCCGGGGGAGCGCCGCGATGCGGGCCGACAGGGCTTCGTAATCCGTGAGCAGTCCGTCGCGGGATTCGAGGCGGAGGTGCGCCGTGTAGGAGGCCAGTTTTTCCCGGAGCTGGCGGTCGAAGCCGCTCATCACCGCGATGACGATGACCAGCACCGCCACGCCGAGGGTCACGCCCAACACGGAGATGAGGGTGATGACCGAGACGAGTTTGCGCTTGGGGCGCAGGTAACGCAGGGCCAGCATCCATTCGAACGGGAGGCGCGACACGGGGCCGCAGGCTAGGCGCGGGGGCGGGGGGTGTCAAACGTGGGGCTTGGTTCCTGGTTCTTGGTTCCTGGTTCTTGGTCCGTGGTTCGCTGTTCCGGGGTCGCGGCTGCGAGGCCGCGGGAGCGGTGGCTGGCATTGAAGCCTGCGCCGAAGGGTACGCCCCGTCACGCGGGATTTGACTCCGTCGCCTCCTGCAATACCCTCCGCCGTACGAATTCGGCCCGGCGGGTCGTGCGCAGCGCCATCCGGCCGGGGCCGTCCTCATTCGATTCGTGAACACTCGATTCGTCACCCGTCGGGGCGCTTGGGGCGCCTGTTTGCACCGTTTCATGAGCCACGTTCTCCCTGCCGGCGCCGCCGCCGTCACCCTCGTCTCTTCCCTGGCCGACACCGTGCCCGCCGAGGCCGCGCCACTCGTGGCCGAGTGGACGGGACCGTTTGGCGGGGTGCCGCCGTTCGATCAGGTGCGGGTGCCGCAGTTCAAGCCGGGCTTCGAGGCCGCCATGGCCGCGTACCGCGCCGAGATCAAGGCCATCGCCGAGAACCCCGAGCCGCCCACCTTCGACAACACCATCACCGCGCTGGAGCGGTGCGGGCGCGCGCTGGACCGCGTGCAGGCCGTGTACGGCGTGTGGGGCTCGACGCTGAGCACACCGGAGTTCCGCGAGGTGGAGCAGGAACTGGAGCCGAAGCTGGCCGCGTTGCGCGACGAGGTTTACCAGAACGAAAAGCTCTTCCAGCGCATCGCCACGGTGTACGAATCGCCCGACAAGGCCCGCCTCACGCCGGAACAGCAGCGTCTGGCCTGGCTGCATTTCACGAACTTCGTCCGCGCCGGCGCGAAGCTCGATGCCGCCGGCAAGACGCGCGTGGCCGCCATCAACCAACGCCTGGCCACGCTGTACACGAAGTTCAGCCAGAACCTCCTGGCCGACGAGGAAGGCGACTTCACCGTCATCACCAAGGCCGCCGACCTGGCCGGCCTGCCCGAATCCTTCCGGGCCGCGGCGGCCGCCGAGGCGGAACGGCGCGACCTCAAAGGCCAGTGGGTGATCGCCAACACGCGCTCGAGCGTCGAGCCGTTCCTGACCTACTCGACCCGGCGCGCGCTGCGCGAACAGGTCTGGCGCCGCTTCATCAGCCGCGGCGACCACCCCGGCGAGCGCGACAACAAGCCGATCATCACGGAAATCCTTCAACTCCGCGCCGAGCGCGCCAAACTTCTGGGCTACCCGACCCACGCCCACTGGCGGCTCGAAAACACGATGGCCCGCACGCCGGAGCGCGCCCTGGAATTGATGGAGGCGGTCTGGAAACCCGCCGTGGCGCGCGTGCGCGAGGAGGTGGCCGACATGCAGGCGATCGCCGATGCCGAGGACGCCGGCATCCAGATCGAGCCGTGGGACTACCGCTATTACGCCGAGAAGGTGCGCAAGGCGAAGTACGACCTCGATGAAAACGAGATCAAGCCCTACCTCCAGCTCGACAAGCTGCGGGAGGCCATGTTCTGGACCGCCGGCCAGCTCTTCGGCTTCAGCTTCACGCCGGTGACCCACGTGCCGGTGTACCACCCGGACGTAAGCGTGTGGGAGGTGAGGGACGCCGCCGGCCGGCACGTCGGGCTGTTTTACTTCGATCCGTACGCCCGGCCGGGCAAGCGCTCGGGCGCGTGGATGAACGCCTACCGCAACCAGGAGCGCTTCGAGCGCGCGACCACCACGCTCGTCTCGAACAACTCGAACTTCCTCAAGCCCGCGCCCGGCGAGCCCGTGCTGGTGTCGTGGGACGACGCCCGGACGCTCTTCCACGAGTTCGGCCACGCCCTGCACGGCCTGTGCTCGGACGTGAACTACCCCTCGCTCTCGGGCACCAGCGTGCCGCGCGATTACGTCGAGCTACCCTCGCAGATTCTCGAGCGCTGGCTGGCGACGCCCGAGGTGTTGAACCGCTTTGCCCGGCATCACCGGACTGGCGAGCCCATGCCGGCGGCGCTGGTCGAGCGCATCAAGAAGACCGCGAAGTTCAACCAGGGCTTCGCCACGACCGAGTTCCTGGCCAGCGGCCTGATTGACCTGAAGCTCCACCTCGCCGGCGACCGTGAGATTGACCCCGCCGCGTTCGAGCGCGAGGAGCTGGCCCGGCTCGGCCTGCCGCGCGAGATCGTGATGCGCCACCGCCTGCCGCACTTCGCGCACATCTTCGCCGACGAAGGCTACTCCGCCGGCTACTACAGCTACCTTTGGGCGGACACGCTCACCGCCGACGCGGCGGAGGCCTTCGAGGAAGCCGGCGGGTTGTACGACAAGATCGTGGCCGCAAAATTCCGCGAGCACGTGCTCTCCAAGGGCAACACCATTGACCCGGCCGAAGCCTACCGGAAATTCCGCGGCCGCGACGCCGGCATCGCCGCGCTCATGCGGGATCGCGGCTTCCCGGTGCCGGCGGGGGCGAAGTAAGCTGCGTCCCGCCCGCAAGCCGGGGGAGCATCCCCGCCCCGTTCAACCGCTCCCGGCTGGCAATCCGGCCCGCTGACCCTACATTCTGCGCGCCATGCCCGACGCAAAAGCCGGCAACCCGGACCCCTACAACGCAATCGTCATCGGCCGCGAGGAGATCAACCCCCAACTCCTGATCCTGCGCGTGCAGCCGGACGGGCCGCTCTTCGAGTTCAAGCCCGGCCAGTTCGCGGTGCTGGGCCTGCTGGGACGCGAGCCGCGCGTGCCCGAGGCCGCGCCGGAGGAGCCGCCGAGCGCGCCGGACGCGTTGATCCGCCGCGCGTACAGCATCGCCTCCTCGAGCGTGGAGCGGCGGTACCTCGAGTTCTACCTGACGCTCATCACCAGCGGCCAGCTCACGCCCCGGTTGTTTGCCCTGCGCCACGGCGGGCGCCTGTTCCTCGGCCCGAAGGCCAGCGGTGTGTTCACGCTGGACCGTGTGCCGCCGGACAAGGCGGTGATCCTCGTGGCCACGGGCACCGGTCTGGCGCCGTACATGTCCATGTTGCGCACCATGCTGATCCACGACACCCAGCGGCGGTTTGTGGTGCTCCACGGCGCGCGCTTCAGTTGGGACCTCGGCTATCGCGCGGAACTGGAGAGCCTCGCGCGGCTCCGGCCGAACCTCACCTACATCCCCAGCATCACGCGGCCGGAGCAGGACCCGGCGTTCCGCGGCGCCACCGGCCGAATTCAGACGCTCATCGAGAACGGGGTGATCGAGCGCGAATCGGGCGTCCCGCTCGCCCCGGCCGTGGCCGATGTCTTCCTTTGCGGCAATCCGGAAATGGTGACGGCCGTGAAGGCGCTCCTGACCGCGCGCGGGTTCACCGCCGACCACGGCAAGGCCATCGGCAACGTGCACACGGAGGAATACTGGTAAGGCGCCGGGTCCGGGCTGGCGGTGAATTGAATCCAAAAACCAAAGTTGGCCGTGGCGCAGTGCGCCCGCCGGCCCAACTTTGGTTTCGGGTTGAATTGCCAGTCAGCCGGCGCCGCGGTTCCGTGTGCTCAGGAGGATCATGAAACCCGCCCCCGTCACCGCGCCCGCCGGGCCACGACGAACGCGTTGAGCATCCCATGGCGGGCGGGCGTGAGGTTCAGCGCGAGGTCCAGCCAGCGGTTCACATACCGGTCGGTGCAGGCGACCCGTTCCACAGTGCAGCCGGCGCGCTCGAGGAAAAACGCGATCTCCGGCCCGTTGGTTTTCACGATGGCGTCGTCGTCCGGCTGAAACACCGGGCGCACGATCGGCGCCATGCGGTCGAAGCGCACCTGGTCGGGCGCTTGGCGCATCTGCCGGCGCTTGGCCAGCAGCCGGCGCAGGTTCCGCCACTTGTTGCCCGGCCCGCGCATGGCGGGGTGGTAGTCGCGCCAGCCGAGGACGCGGAGGAAATTGGGGCTGGACACCACCACGCGCCCGCCGGGTTCGGCCACGCGCACCAGTTCGGCCAGGAAGGCCTCGGGCTCCTCGACGTGTTCGAGCACGTTCAGCGCGCCCACGCTGGCGAAATGCCGGTCGGGAAACGGCAGGCGGCGGCCGTCGTACAACTCGCAGCGCAGGCCCGCCTGCCGCACCCGCGCCACGTTCGGTTCGGACACCTCCACGCCCTGCGCCTCGAAGCCGGCGTCCGCCAGGCGCTGGAGCACCTGGCCCACGCCGCAGCCCACGTCCAGCGCGCGCGCGCCCGGCCGGTCGGGCCGCAGCGTGTCGGCGTACTTCGCGTAAAACCCCTCGTCCCAGTTCGCGAGGAACTCGGCGTAAGCGGTGTTGTGGCGGTAGTACGATTCCTGGTGACCCATGCGCGTCGCCGTCAGGCTAGCAGCCCACGCCCGGCCATGCCATGCCGGAACGCAAGGCGCTCCAAGGGAGCGGACGTCCACGTCCGCGGCACCGCGGGGAGGTCGCCGGCGGGTGCCTCTCAGGTTCTTGCGGCGGTCCGGGGTGGGCGAGGTGGTGCAGGCTTCCAGTCTGCTTGGACCCAGCCCGCCGCCAGACCAGGCAGGCCAGAGGCCTGCACCACAACCTGGCCTTGCCTGCCCGGGTCGGCTCTCCTGAGTTCGATGCCACACTTCGTTCCGGCAAGTACAAGAAACTGAGACGCGCCCGTCGCCGGCGCCACCACAGCCCGCCGCTTGTCAGCTTCGCGACGCCGCGTACACTGCGCGCCCCATGCTGGACCTGACCCCGCTCAATCCGCAGCAGCGCGAGGCCGTGACCACGATTCACGGCCCGGTGCTGATCCTGGCCGGGGCGGGCACGGGCAAGACGCGGGTCATCACGTACCGCATCGCCCACCTGATCGAGCGCGGCGTTTCCCCCGGGCACATCCTGGGCGTCACGTTCACGAACAAGGCCGCGCGAGAGATGCTCGCGCGGGTGAACCAGTTGACGCCGCGGCCGCGCCACGCCGGCCCCGCGTCGCCTTCCCTGGCGAACCCGGCCGCCGACTCCCGCCCCACGATCTGCACCTTCCACTCGCTCTGCGTGCGCATCCTGCGCCAGCACATCGAGAAGCTCGGGTACAAGCGCAACTTCGTGATCTACGACGAAGCCGAGCAGCTTGCCGCGATCCGGAAAATCCTCGGCCACCTTTCGGTCCGGGGCGAAAAGACCGACCCCCAGGCCATCCTCGCGTTGCTGAGCCGCTATCGGAACGGCGGCGAACGCGCCGTGGCCTTCGCCGATCCCGGCGTGCGCGCGCTGGCCGGGCACGTCCGCGCGCGGTACGAGTCCGCCTTGCGCGCCTGCAACGCGGTGGACTTCGACGACCTGCTGCTGCTCACGCTGCGCCTGTTCCGGGAGCACCCGGCGGCGCTGGAGGCGTGCCGCGCGCAGTACCGCCACGTGATGGTGGACGAGTACCAGGACACCAACGCCGCGCAGTTCGAGCTGGTGCACGCGCTCACCCGCGAGCACCGCAACCTCTGCGTGGTGGGCGACGACGACCAGAGCATCTACGGCTGGCGCGGCGCGGAGATCGCCAACCTGCTCGACCTGGAAAAGCACTTCCCGGAGGTGAAGGTCATCAAGCTCGAGCAGAACTACCGCTCCACCACCACCATCCTCACCGCCGCGAACGCGGTCATCCGCCACAACGCCCGCCGTCGTGGCAAGCAGCTCTGGTCCCGCAAGGGTGCCGGCCCCAAAATCACGCTGTTCACCTTCGCCGACGAGGAGGAGGAGGCCCGCACCGTGGTCGAGGAGATCGAGACCGCGCGGTTGACCCGCCGCGGCGCGTGGTCGGACCACGCGGTGCTCTTCCGCACCAACGGCCAGTCGCGTCCGCTCGAAACCGCGCTGCGCAAGGCCGGCGTCCGCTACCACCTCGTGGGCGGGCAGAGCTTCTTCGACCGCCGTGAAATCCGCGACTTCCTCGCCTACCTGAAGGCGCTGCTCAACCCGCACGACGACGTGAGCCTGCTGCGCATCGCGAACGTGCCGGCGCGGGGTTTGAGCGACACGACCATGCAACGCCTGCTGGCCGCCAGCCAGGAGCGGCACTGCCCGGTCTTCGCCGCCATGAAGAATCCGCTGGTCACCGCCGGCTTCCCGCCGCGCACCCGCGAGAGCATCGCCGGCTTCGTGACCCTGCTGGAAGACACCGGCCGGCGACTCCATTCTTCCGGGCCGGGCGGGGCGGCTTTGCTGGCCGCCTGGGCTGACGGTTTCTTCAACCAGACCGGCTATTTCGAAGAACTCCGTCACAGCGAGAAAACCGTCGAGGCTGGCGAAAATCGCGTGCGCAATCTCCGCGAACTGATCGCCGCGCTCGACCGCGACGCCGGCCCGGACGGCTCGCCCGCCGAACGGCTGGAGCGGTTCCTGGAGGAAGTCGCCCTCGACACGGAGCGCGAGGCGGAAGACGCGCCGGCGGGCGACGCCGTGACGCTCATCACCATGCACAGTTGCAAGGGGCTGGAGTTCCCGCACGTGTTCATCGTGGGCCTCGAGGAGGGCCTGCTGCCGCACGCGCGGTCGAAATCCGAAGGCACGCTCGACGAGGAGCGGCGGCTGTTTTACGTGGCCATCACGCGCGCCCAGCTTTCGCTCAAGCTCAGCCATTGCGCGGCGCGGCGGAAGTACGGCCAGCTCACACCCTGCCATCCGTCGTCGTTTCTGGGCGAACTGCCGGCGGAACTGGTCGAGCGGGCCGAAGATCGCCCGCGCCAGCCGGTGTCGCTGGAGGCCGGCCGGGAATGGTTCGCGGCCATGCGCGCCAAGCTGGCCAGCGCCCGGCCCACCGGCGCCGATTGAGGCTGCCAGCTCCGGCACCAATGACTCGCGGCAGCCAGCCTGGCTGCCGTTGAGGGCGGCACCCTGACATCCGGCCGGACCCCGGAAAACCTGGGCTGTGTCGCGGCGGCTGCGCGCTCAGACGCACACTTGTCGCACCCCCGGTGAGCGGCTTAAGCTGAACGCAGTTCAACCTCCAACGTGTGCCATTGCCTTTGACGTTGCCATGAATGCTCCAAGCACTTCCTCGAAGCGTCGGCGTCGGACCGCCGGGCGCCGCGGCTTCACCCTCATCGAACTGCTGGTGGTGATCGCCATCATCGCCATCCTCGCCGGCATGTTGCTGCCCGCGCTGGCCAAGGCCAAATCCAAGTCCCAGGGCATCTTCTGCATGAACAACACCAAGCAGCTCACCCTGGGCTGGCTGGTGTACGCGGACGATTACAACGACCTCCTGCTCGGCTGCCTGGACGGCCTGCCGAACCGGCGGATCAACTGGATTCAAGGCGACCTCGCCGGCTGGAACGCCGATGCTGCCAACCCGCGTTTCATCACCAACAGCCCGCTCTTCAACTACGTGGGCCGCAGCGCGGACCTCTTCCGCTGCCCGGCGGACAAGGCGGTGGTCATGATCGCCGGTCGCCAGGTCCCGCGCATCCGCAGCAACTCAATGAGCCAGGTCTTCGCCTTTGGCGATTGGCTGGACGGCTCGGGCACCGGCCGCAACCAGACCCGCTGGCGGATTTACGGCAAGTCCTCGGAGATCGTCCAGCCCACCAAGACGTTCGTGTTCGTGGACGAGCACCCGAATAGCATCAACGACGCGGCCTTCGCCAACCAGTGCACCGGCGCCGAGGCGCGGAGCACCGCGCGCATCATTGACATTCCCGCCAACTACCACAATGGTGCCTGCGGCTTCTCGTTTGCCGACGGCCATTCGGAGATCAAGAAGTGGATCAGCACCACCTCCGGCCAGCCGGACACCAAGGCCGGGCTGCGCAACATGCCGGTCTATTTCACCGGCGCGCGCAATCTGACCCTGAACTTCGCCGCGCTCGACGCCTGGCTGGACTCGCGCTGGATGGCGGAGAACGCGACCGTCGCATCCCGCTAAAAGGCGGAGCGGGATACCCGTAGTGGCGCGGACGACCTCGTCCGCGGCGGTGACGCGGGCGATCCTGCCTGCGTGTCAACCGACACCTCCGGGGGGGGCGAACATGTTTGATGCTGACCCGGTGGGCCGCCTCTGCGCCAGAAGCCGGCCGCCGCCCGCACGCCGACTGCATTCTCGACGCCCGCGCCGCCCGAACTTATCTTCGCCGCGATGTCGGTTGCGAACGGATCATGGAGCATTGCCGGCCGGGCGTTCACCTCGCGGCTCATTCTGGGCACGGGCAAGTTCGCCTCGCCGGAGCTGATGCGCGACGCGCTGGCGGCCAGCGGCACGGAACTCGTCACCGTGGCGCTGCGCCGGGCGGACTTGAGCGGGCGCAAGGATCCGTTCGCGAACATCCTCGAGTTCATTGACCCGCGGAAATACCTGCTCCTGCCCAACACCAGCGGCGCCATGAACGCCGCCGAAGCGGTGCGCCTGGCCCGCCTGGCCCGCGCCGCCGGCCTGCCCAACTGGGTCAAGCTCGAAATCCACCCCGACCCGCGCTATCTGCTGCCCGACCCGGTCGAGACCCTGCGGGCCGCCGAAATGCTCGTGGCCGAAGGCTTCGTCGTGCTGCCGTACATCAACGCCGACCCCGTGCTGGCCAAGCGGCTCCAAGAGGCCGGCACCGCCACGGTCATGCCGCTGGGCTCGCCGATCGGCTCCAACCGCGGCCTTCAAACGCGCGACCAGATCCGCATCATCATCGAACAGGCCACCGTGCCCGTGGTGGTGGACGCCGGCCTGGGCGCGCCCAGCCATGCGGCCGAGGCCATGGAACTGGGCGCCGACGCGGTGCTGGTGAACACCGCCATCGCCGTCGCCGCCGACCCGCTCCGCATGGCCCGCGCGTTCAAGGCCGCGGTCGAGGCCGGCCGCGAGGCTTACGAGATCGGCCTGGCGCCGCCCAGCCTGGAGGCCCACACCACCAGTCCGTTGACGATCTTCCTCGACGCCCCCTGAGCCCGCGTGAACCCGAACCACCTTCCCCCCGCGCGGGTTCGCCGGTTGCTCGCCGCCGCCGCGCAGCGCCGCATCCTGGTGCTGGGCGACGTGATGCTCGACCAGTTTCTCTGGGGCCGCGTGAACCGCATTTCGCCCGAGGCGCCGGTGCCGGTCGTCGAGTTCGACCACGAGAGTTTCATGCCCGGCGGCGCGGCCAACGTCGCGCGCAATCTCACCGCCCTGGGCGCCCGCACCGAACTGTTCGCCGTGATCGGCGCGGACGCCGACGGCGCGCGGCTGCGGCGGCTGCTCGAACACGACGCGGTGGACTGCCGCGGCCTGATCACGCACGCCACGCGGCCCACCAGCGTGAAGACCCGCATCCTCGCCCACCGCCAGCAGGTGGTGCGCGTGGACCGCGAAAGCCGCGCCGAGCTGGATTCCGCCTCCGCCGCCGCGTTGCTGGGCTGGTTGCGACGCCGCCTGGCTGGCGCGGACGCCGTGATCGTGGGCGACTATGGCAAAGGCGTCGTCACGCAATGGCTGCTCGATCAGGTCCGCGACGAATGCCGCCGCCGCGGCCTCTGGCTGAGTCTCGATCCCAAGCCGGTTCACGCGCTGAACCTCGACCGGCTTTCGCTCATCACCCCCAACCGCAAAGAGGCCTTCGAGCTGGCCCGCCGGCCTGATCCGTTGATCCCCGCGGAACCGCCGGCCGACCCCGCGCTGCTCGGGGTGGCGGAGCGGTTGCTCGGCACGCTGACGCCGGCGCTGCTGCTCATCACGCTGGGTGAGCATGGCATGTTGCTCTGCCAGCGCGGCCGCGCGCCGCGTCACATCCCCACCACGGCACGCGAGGTGTTTGACGTGTCCGGCGCGGGCGACACCGTGATCGCGGCGTTCACCCTGGCCATCGCCGCCGGCGCCTCCCCCCTCGAAGCGGCGGCGTTTTCCAACCACGCGGCGGGCGTGGTGGTGGGCAAGCTCGGCACCGCCACCGTGTCGCCGGCGGAACTGCTGGCCAGCTTCGCCCGCGGCGCATGACCCGCGCGGCCACCACGCCTCCACCCGCTTCCGCCTACCAGCTTGTGCGCGTGGCCGGCGGGGTCTGGAGCGTGCGCGCGCTCGCCGAAGGCGAGACCTTCCATCCCGTCATCGGTCCCGCGGCCGAGGCCGAGGCGCTCTACCTGCGCCCGCTCCGGCTGGTGGAACGAATGCGCCAGCACGCCGGTGAATTCGTGATCTGGGACGTCGGCTTGGGCGCGGCGGCCAACGTGCTCACCGTGTTGCGCGCCATCCGCGATCTCGCCTGCCCGCTGCGCGTGGTGAGCTTCGACCACACGCTGGCGGCGCTGGAGTTCGCGCTCGGCCACGGCGCGGCACTCGGTTACTTCGCCGGCTACGAATCCGTCGTGGAGCGGCTGCTCGCGTCGCGCGCGGTTTCGTTCGCCAACGGCCGCCAGCCGGTGAACTGGTCGGCCGAGGTGGCCGACTTTCCGTCCCGGCTCGCCAGCGACCGCGCAAAGGAACTGCCGGCGCCACACGCGATCCTGTACGACGCCTTCTCGCCGGCACGGAATCCGGACATGTGGACGCTGCCGTTGTTCCGCCGGCTCTTCGGCCTGCTCGATCCGCGCCGGCCCTGCGCCCTGGCCACGTACTCGCGGGCCACGCTGCTGCGGGTGACGCTGCTGGTGGCGGGTTTTTACGTCGGGGCCGGCCACGCGACCGGCGAAAAGGAGGAAACCACCGTCGCCGCCAACGACCCGGCGCTGATCGCCGCGCCGCTGGACCGCCGCTGGCTGGCGCGCGCGCGCCGCTCGAGCAGCGCCGAGCCACTGGCCGCCGCGCGCTACGCGCAAGCCCGGCTCACCGCCGCCACACTGGATCGGCTGGAGCGGCACCCGCAGTTCCGCGGGGCGTAACGGCCGCCAGTCAACTTGCCGGCTGCTGGCTCCAAGGCCGGGTGTGCCTCTCAGCGAGCGGCGACCCACCCCGCTGACGGGAAGCCGCGCACCCCTTTTACTCCGGCGCACAGCGCTGAAACTTGCGGGCGGCAAGATGCCGGCCCCCACAGCGGCGTTCGGCCGTTTCCATCGGCTGCAAAAAAGTGAGGCGCGCCCGACGCCAAAACGGATCGAAACTGGGGCTTGCACAGCGTCCGGGCCGTTGTCACAGTCCCGCCCTTTGTTATGGCAAGACGTTGTGAACTGACCGGCAAAGGCCCGATCAAGGGCAGCAGAATCTGGCGAAGCGGCAAGCCGAAGAAGCAGGGCGGCATCGGCACGCACGTGACCGCCATCACCAAGCGGCGCTTCCTGCCCAACCTCCAACGGGTCAAGGCCTTGGTGGACGGCGAGGTGCGCTACATCCGCGTGGCGACCTCGGCGCTGAAGAAAGGCCTGGTGGTCAAGGCGCCCAAGCGCACGTGGAAGCCGCCGCAAAATGAGGCGGCGAAGGCTTCCTGACCAGCGGCTTCCAGCACGAGCCGAGGCGAGGCGGCCGCCTCGCCTTTTTTGCGTCCGGCCGGCCCCGGCGTTGGACAGGTCTCACGGGTCGGGGTCCACTCAACCCGAAAACCGAAGTTGGGCTGGGGCGCATCTCAACTTCTTGCGGCCGCGCCGGCGGCCAGGCCAGCGGTGGGTTTCCAGCCCGGTGGGCACCGACTCGCCAGCCGTAGTGGCCCGGGCCGTTACCGCAGGTTGGGCAACCCGCGTACCGCCGACCAAAAGTCGGCGCTACCGGGGCTGGCTGCACCGCCTGGCGCCCAGTCTGCAAGAAACTGAGATGCGCCCGTTGGGCAGGCGGGACGCACTGCGCTACGGCCAGCTTCGGTTTTCGGGATCTAAGGGGCGCCTGCCCACGCCGGGCGACCGCGCTGGAGAAAAGCGCACGCGGCGCGGGTCGCCGTCCCCACGCCGCGTGGCTGTGTCGCGCTGTTGTGCGAGCCGCGTTCCTCCCGCAAAAGCTCAGACGTCGTAGTAGAGGAAGAACTCGTAGGGGTGGGGGCGCAGGCGCAGGG
>CAZMOZ010000002.1:0-319615 GCA_964568145.1 uncultured Verrucomicrobiota bacterium | reverse complement strand
GCTGGTGCCGCTGCTCGGCCTCCTCGAACTCCTCGATGGCGACGAGGTTCACCGGGCCCATCTCGTCAATGCGCTGTTGCAGCGCGGCGATCTGCGCGGCCACGGCGTCCCAGTCGGTCGCCACGCCGGCGGTGGCCATCTCCTCCGGCGTCACCACCACCACCTTGGCCGGGCCTTCGTTGGCGAAGGTGATGCGGATGCACTCGCTGCGCACGTCGTCCAGCGCCACCTGGTACTTCTGCTGGATGCGCTCGCGCAGGTTCTGGACCGTGAGCCGGCGCTCGGCCAAGGCCACGTCCTCCGCGCCGCGTTGTTCCTGCAAGGCCGCCGCCTCGCGGCGCAACTCGCGCAGCGCGTCCTCGCGGGCGGCCAGTTCCGCGGCGTGCGCGTCCCGCTGCGCGCCCAGGTCCGCCAGCCGGCGGCCGAGATGCTCGCGTTCCTGCGCCAGCGCCTCGCCACGCAGCCGGGATTCGTTGATCTCGGCCTCGGCCCGGCGGCGTCGCTCGAACAGGCCGTCGAGGTCCCGACGGCGCTGTTCGGCGAGCTGTTGTAGTTCACGGATGCGTTGCTCCAAAGGGCGCTGCTGCTGGCGCAGCGCGGTGTTGCGCTGCTCTTCGGCCGCCGCCGCCACGCGGGCCTCGGTGAGGCTGGCGTGGGCTTCCTCGCGGCGCTGGCGTTCCTGTTCGATGGCCGCGGTGAGTCCGGCCAGGCGTTGCTGGAGATCAGCCTCGCGGGATTCCAGGCCGGCGAGTTGCTGCGCCAGTTCCGCGCGACGCGCGTCCGCCTCCTGCTGCTGGGCGGCGAGGCTCTGGATTTCGAAGACCACCGTGTCAATCTTTTGGTGCAGCACTTGCAGGGCGTGGGTGAGCGCCTTGAACTCGCCCTGCCGCGTGGCGATGGCCACTTCCCGGGCGCGCAACTCGGTCTGCGCTTCCTGCAACCCGGCCTGCAGCGCGGTGCCTTCGCTTTGCGCCGCGCCCTTGTCGCGGCTCAAGGCGTCCAGCCGGGCCTGCAGCTGCGCCAGCTCCGCATCCAGCGCCGCGATTTCGTTCTTGCGCGCGAGGATGGAAGCGGGCGCGCCACCGCTGCCACTGGACCGCCCGCCGGTGAACACGCCACACCGGCTGAGCAGTTCGCCCGTCGGGGTCACGAAGTCGAACTCGCCGTGGGTCTCGGTCCAGGCAGCGGTGGCCGCCGCCAAGTTGGGAACAATCTGGGTGCGGCCCAGCAGGCCATGCACGAGCGGCGCCACGGAGGCATCCGCCTCCACCACGCTCAACAGCGGCTGGCATTGCAGAGCCCGCAGGCGCTCGGCCAGCGCGGGCTCGAGGTCCGCCCTAGCCACAAAGCCGTTGCGCAGGCTCAGCGAGGCCACGCTCGCCCGGCCTTTGGCCGTGGCCGCCAAGTCGGACAATATCTGCTGCGCATTCCCGGCCTCCTGGGTGAGCACCAGTTGCAGGTGATGGCCCAGCGCCGCTTCGACCGCGGTGACGTGTTCGTCCGGCACGCGCAGGCGGTCCGCCAACGTGCCCAGCACGCCGTGCGCGCTCTGCAAGGCCGCCAGCGCGCCGGCACCGAAGCCTTCGTGACTGGACTCGAGTTGGGCCAGCACGGTGCGACGCGACTGCCGCTCCGCGTGCGCGCGATGCAGTTCGTCCAAGGCCTGGCCCAGCCGGACGATCTCGGCCTGCACTTCGCGCAGCCGCTGCTGGCGCTCCTCCACGCTGAGGCGGCGGGCGTCGAGGTCGAGTTGCTGGGCCTGGCTGGCCTGCTCGAATTCGTCCAGGCGCGCCTGCAGCCGCGTGCGCTCTTCCTCGAGCTGGACCTTCTCCGCCGACAGCTTGTCGAGCCGAACCCGTCCGGCCTGTTTCTGGATGTCGAGGGCGGCGATTTCGTTGCGGACCCGCGCCAACCGCTGAGCCTCGGTGAACAGCCCGGTCTGGAGCTGCTGTGATTCATCAAGGCGCCGACGCAAGTCCGCCTCCACGGCGGCGAGGGCCTGCTGGCGGGTGTCCAAACCGGCGCGCAGCGCAGCCAGCGCGGTGGCGGAGGCGGTGACCTGCGCCGTCACGGCAGCCAGTTCCTGCTCGGTGGCCAGGCGGCGCTCATCCGCGCGGGCAATGTCCTCCTGGGCGGCGGCGTTCTGCGCGGTGAATTCGCGAAGCCGCTCTTCATTGAATTGAATGCGGCTGGCGTGGCGGCCGGCTTCCGCCTTCAGTTCGAGGTCTTGTTGCTGGACAGCGGCGATTTCGCGCTCCAGCTCGGCTGCCTGGCTGCGAAGTTCCGCGAGCTGGTTTTCCGAGCGGAGAATCTGGTCGGTCGTGGTTTCGATGGCGGCGCGGAGCGTATCCAGACGCGTCTGCCGGGTGCTGATCTCAGCCTGGAGCACGTCGTACTGATGCCGGGCGTGCTGGGTTTCGAGATGCTGCAACTCGGCCATGTACTGCCGGTAGCGGCGGGCTTTGCCGGCCTGGCGTTGCAGCGAAATGATCTGCCGCTTGACCTCGCGGATCAGGTCGGACACGCGGAGCAGGTTTTGCTCGGTCAGCTCGAGTTTGCGCAGCGCCTCGCGCTTCTGGACCTTGAAGCGGGTAATGCCGGCGGCTTCCTCGAAGATCGCGCGCCGGTCCTCCGGCTTGCTGGACAGCACCTGGGTAATGTTGCCTTGTGCCATGATGCTGTAGCTGGAGCGCCCGACGCCGGTGCCGGCGAACAACTGCTGGATGTCCTTGAGCCGGCAGGGAGTCTTGTTGATGAAGTACTCGCTGCCGCCGTCGCGAAAAACCCGGCGCGTGATCGTGACCTCATCGTAAGTCAGTTCCACGCCAGCCGCCTTGAGGTGGTCCTGGTCCACGTTGCTCAAGGTCAGCGAAACCTCGGCCAAACCCAGTTGTTTGCGACGGTCCGTCCCGTTAAAGATAACATCCGCCATCTCACCCCCGCGTAGCGCTTTGGCGGATTGTTCGCCCAGAACCCAACGGATAGCGTCGGCGATGTTGGACTTACCACACCCGTTGGGGCCAACGATCGCCGTGATGCCGGGCAGGAAGTCGAGCGACGTTTTGTCGGCGAACGACTTGAAGCCCAGTGCTGTCAGATTCTTCAGGTGCATCCCGCCGTGACGAATACGCCAGCCAAGGCGGGGTGTAAAGGGCAAAACCACAATAGCCTGTGGGCGATTTTGGCGGTGGCCACAAGCGGTGGAGGTTCCAAAAGCAGCTTTGAGCCGCAAACAGGCATTCCACGACTCGGAACGGGGCCGGACCCGCGTGGATGGTAAACCCGAAAACCGAACAGGGCCGTAGCGCTTACACCCGCCTGCCCAACTTCGGTTTTTTGGGGTAAACGTCAGACATCGGCACCAACCAGAAAGCCGCCCGGCGGATCCTGCGAGGCAGACGCGCAAGCCGCGACAAGCTGTAACCATTTTTTGCGCGTCCAATTTGCCAAACCGCTGCCTTGGCCAATTCTATTGACCGCCGTGTTGCTGACGGGTGTGGCGGGTTAAATCCAGCCAAGATTGATGGGACTTCCCCGAAAGCCGGCCTTGACAGTCTGCGGTTTGTTTCAAACACGGGACGCCCGTCTGCGGCGCAAGTTGGTACGAGGCCATTTGTCTTTTGACACCAGGCCGGCGGCTCAAACACAATCGCGGCAGGTTACCGACGGGCCTCCAAGGAACCGGGCGCGAAAGTCAGAACCGGTGACTGGACGCCGGATTTGCCGCCGCCCGGAAAACCAGATGTCGCAGCAGGCGAAGCAGGCGTGTATGGTTTGAACCAGACGGGCAACGAACCAAGCAATAACTGAGGCACATGAGCAACGGGGATTTCTCAACCACGACCCGCTCCCGGCGCCATTCGTCTCGCCGGGAAGCCCGGCCGCCGCGGTTTTCCCACTGGCCGCTGTTGCGGTTGATGGCCACCAGCCCCGCTTTCCGGCTGGTGGTGCTGCTGGTTCTGCTGGTCGGCATCGCGGGGCCGCTGTTCGTGCTCAAAATCTGGCGCGTCTCGCCACCCGACATCACTCCGGTCCAGCGCATCAGCCTGCTGGATCGCGTGCAGGCCTGGTCGCTCAAGCGCAACGCCCGCGCGGCCGAAGCCCGCGGCGACTATGAAAACGCGAAAGCCGCGTGGCGCGCGGCCCTGGCCAACAACCCCGCGGATGTCATCGGCCTGCGCGAAGCCTTGAAGGTGGTGTCCCGCACCAGCCAGCCCTCCGAGTCCGCAAGCCTGGCCTTGAGCATGGGCGGCTGGCTGCTCCGCTTGGGCGAGACCAACGTCACCGACCTCGAACTCATCGCGTCGGTCTGGAACATGTGCGAATTGCACGAGCGCACCGCCTCGACGCTCGCCCGCGCCACCAACGCCGTGTCCCCGGAACTGAACCGCCTGCGGGCGGTGGCGTATTTCCGGAGCGGGCAGGTGCCGGAGTTCCAGCAACTGCTGGAGAAGGACGCCGAGCTGGAGCGGACCGTCCAGGCCTCGCTCGTGCCGCTTTCGTCGGACACCCAGCTTTCCCGCGCCGCCGAGGAATTGCGGGCGGTGAGCCTGGCTTACCTCGCCGGCTGGGGTCCGCTGGAATCGCGGACCAAGGCGGAGCAACGCCTGCGCGAAATGGCCGAGATCCCGCGGCTGGAGGCGCTCGCGTACCAGATGTTGATGACGGCGTACATGCAGCGCCGGGATGTCGAGAACTGCGAGGCGGCCTTGAGGAACCTCCAGAGCGTCGGCCGGGCCAGCCTGTGGAATCTCACGGCCTACTGGCGGCTGCTGGCGCTGAGCGGCCGCCGCAAGGAGGCCGTCGAACTCATCCGCGAGGCCAACCCCGTGCCGCGCACGGACGCCGACGTGGTCCGGCTGGTCACCACCTACGCGATGCTGGAGATGTACGAGGAGGCCGACCAGCTTTGCCGCCGGTACCTCAACGACCCGCCGTGGCTCCAGGAAGGCGCCTTGATGCGCACCGACCTGTTGACGCGCCTCCAGCGCTGGGACGAACTGCGCCAGCTGGCTTACCGCCTCCGCCTGTATCCGACCATCATGGACGCGCTGGGCGGCTTCAGCGCGTTCCTCGAAGGCCTGGCGCAGTGGCACGAAGGTTATCGCGACGACGCGGACCGCTCGTTCGAGACCGCGGTCCGCATCGGCTTTCCCGAAGCGCGGCTGGCGCTGCGCGTCGCCGAAAACCTGATGCGGCTGGGCGCGTTCAAACACGCCGAACCCATCCTGCTCCAGGAAAACGTGCGCGCCGCGGTGGGCAACGACCCCGCCTACCTGACCCTGCGCGTGCGCTGCGCTTCGCAGCTCCGCCGGGGCGACGATCTCCTCGAGGCGACAACCGCCCTGTACAATCTCGCGCCGAACAATCCGGTGACGGTCAACAACTACGCCGCCGCGCTGCTGCTGCTGCGCACCAACGTCGAGAAGGCGGTGGTGCAGACCTTCCGTCTGATGCAGATCTTCACCAACAATCCAGCCGTGAAGCTCAACCACCTCGCCGCCCTGACCATGAACGGTCGCCTGGACGAAGCGGACGCCTTGCTGGCGGAGGTCCCGCCGTCCGCGATGAACGGCGACGAAGAGCTGGCCCAGTACTATCTCGCCGTTTTTGAGATCCGGCTCCGCCAGGGCCGCAAACAGGAGGCCCAGGACGCCCTGGCCGAGTTGCGCCGCATCGGCATGTCCCAAATCTATCCGAGCCAGGCCCAGTGGCTCGAGCTGGTCGTGCCGGAACTGGAGGCACTGCCGGACAAGCCGCCCGCGAAGGCATCCGGTCCAGCGCCCGCAACGCCTCCCACCGCGCCGTAACCCGCGCGGCGGTTCCTGCCTTTGCAGACTGGCCGGCGCTGTTACATTCGGCGTGTGCAAAGCCTGTCCTCGTTGATCCCCGGAGTCCTCCTCACCGCAGTCCTCACCCTTCACGCCGCCGAACCCGAGGAACTGCGGCTCTGGCCGGGCGCGCCGCCGCTGGCCGTGGCCGGCGAAAAGCCGGAGGCTTATCTGCCGCTCGAAGTCAGCCAGGACCCGGACATCACGCGGCTCGGCAACGTCTCCCAGCCCACCCTCACGGTGTACCATCCGGCCGCGGACCGGCGCACCGGCGCCTGCGTCCTGATCTGCCCGGGCGGCGGCTACTACATTCTGGCGATGAAGCACGAGGGCACCCAGGTGGCCGAGTGGCTGAACTCGCTCGGCGTCACCGCCGTCGTGCTGAAGTACCGCGTGCCCGCGCCGCCGGGCGAACCCGCCCACCTCCGCCCGCTGCTGGACGCCCAGCGGGCGATGTCGCTCATCCGCGCGCGGGCGAAGGACTGGGGCGTGGACCCGAACCGTGTCGGCGTGCTCGGCTTCTCCGCCGGCGGCCATCTCGCCGCCTGGCTGCTGTGCGAGGGCGACCGCCGCGCCCAAGGCTATCCCGCCGGTCTGGACGAGCCGTCGTGCCGGCCCGATTTCGGCATCCTGATCTATCCCGCCTACCTGGCCGCATCCGAGCGCCAGCGCGAGCAACCCGCCATCCGCTCCGACCAAAAGCCGGGTCCGGTCTTCTTCGTCCATGCCGCCGACGACAAGCTCGGCCCCGAAAACAGCCTCGAGTTCTTCCTCGCGCTGCGGAAGGCCGGCGTGCCCGGCGAACTGCACGTCTTCCAGCAAGGCGGGCACGGTTTCGGCATGTTGCGCCAGGGCAAGCCGGTGAACGACTGGCCCGCCCACTGCGCCGAGTGGCTGCGCGCGCAAGGCTGGCTGGCGCCGCGCTGATGCCTGCCGCGCTGGCGCACGTCAAACTCCGCAGACTCGGCTCCGCTCAGACAACGCTTCTCGAAACCACCCCATGCCACGCGTCCGCCAGTTCGCGCTCGCCGCCGGTTTGATGCTGACGGCCTGGATTTGTCCGCGCGCGGCGGCGGCGGCACAGAGGGACCCTCCGCCGGCGCCGCGCGTTCCGGTGATTTACTGCACCGACCTCTTTCATCCCCACGAGGACCCGGATGATCACTTCGATCTCGCCACGCTGTACACGCTGCCGGAGCTGGACGTGAAGTGCATCGTGCTGGATCAAGGCGAGCGGCAGGCCCGGCACCCCGGCCGCATCCCGGTCTCGCAACTCAATCACCTGACCGGGCGGAACGTGCCGGCCTTCGCAGGCTTGGGCGCGAAATTGAAACACCCGGGCGACGCGGGGCTGGACCAGCCCGCCGCGTTCCAGGCCGGCGCTGAAGCAATTCTCCGCACGCTGCGCGAGGCCGACCGGCTGGTGACGATCATCGCCGTGGGCAGTCTGCGCGACGTGGCGGCGGCGTGGAACCGCGAGCCCAACCTGCTGCGCGCGCGCGTCGGGCGGCTGCTGGTGTTCATTGGCGAGGCGTCGCGGCCGGATTTCCGCGAATACAACGTCGGCCTCGACCCGGCGGCCTTCATCGCGGTGATGCGCTCGGATCTGCCGGTCGCCTGGGTGCCGTGTTTTGACGGCGGGCTGTGGCGGAACGCCGGGCACGCCTCCTTCTGGCAGGCCCGCCACGCGGACTTGCTCGCTGCCGCGCCGCCGCCGTTGGTCCAGTACTTCATTTACGCGCTGGAAAAGGAAACCGCCGAACCGATTGCGTTCCTCGGCCAGCCGGTGAATCCGGAGCGGCGGACGAAGCTCTTCGGCCAGACGCGAAACCTCTGGTGTACGGCCGTCTTCGGCGCGGTGGCTGGCCGCGGGGTGATCGAGCGCGAAGGACGCTTCACCGCCGTGCCGCCCGCCGCCGGCGAACCGCGCGGCCTCCAAAGCGACCATGGCGTCTTCGGTTTTCGTGAAATTGCGATCGAGGTCAGCGACGACGCGGTGGCGCGGCCCGGCGAAAGCCCGGCGGCCCGGCGGGTCTGGCGGTTCGAGGTTCGCGACCGGGAGCGTTACGCCCGCGCGATGACCGAGGCCACGGCGGGGTTGCTGCAGGCGTTCCCCATCACGGGTGCGGGGAAGTGACAGCGAGGCGTTGCCAGGACCGGTCGCGCAATGGCCGGTTGATCGCGAATCGCCTCCGCGCGGTTGTCCGGCCTCCGCGCGGGTTTAGTGTGAGCCCGTCATGTCCAAGGGCGAGGTGATGCAGCAGCCTGTGCGTCGAGCCGTGGGACGCCCCGCCACGGAATCGGAACGGTTGAAAGCGGTCGAGGAACTCGCCGCCTTCGTGAAAAAGTATGCCCCCGGAGCATTCGAACGGCTCGAAGGAGACGGTTTCCCGGTTCGAAAAGTTGCGGGTGGTCCTCACGCACGACGGCTTTGACTACAGCGTCGCGGGCGGCGTGGCGGTCATTTTGAACGGGTGTCTGCGCGTGACCGTTGCTCCGGGGATGCCCTTCTACGACGTGCCCGAAAACATCCAGCGGCTACTCCCTGTCAAGCCGACCGGCTCCGGCTATCCCCGTTGGATTCGCCGGTGCTGGGCGCGAAAGCGCTCGCGGAGGGCCCATCCCAACAAACCCGTCGCCAGGACCAGCCCGGTGAACGGCGGCTCCGGGATGTAGGGAATGCCAGCCAGAGACAGGCTAATTGGGTTGCCCCACTCGTCCGTGGCGCCCAAGAAGCCGAAACCGCTTTCCAGGGCGATCCAAGTGCGGGCTTCTCCCGTCCCGTCTGAGTTGTTTTCGGTGAGGATGGAAATCCCGTGCGTAACGCGAAGCTCATCGCCAACCAGCGCGGGAATGCTGAAGCGCGATTGCACGGACAACTGCGCACCGTCGAAAAAGCCATTCCAGTCGCCTGTGCCCCCCACGTCAACTGACCTTCGGGCCCCAGGTCCGGGTCTTGGTAATTCCAATAACTGTAATCCCGGAAGGCGTTTCCCTCGTAAAGCAAGGCCGCCAATTCCGCCCCGGCTTGGTAACTGACCACCTCCACCCGGGATTGCGCCCGCGTTTCTGCGAACCCGTAGTCGAAGCCGGTATGCGCTCCCTCGGCGTGGGTGGCCATCGTCCCCGAATAGGTCAGGCCGAAACTCAGGATCACCCGGGTACCAGTCATCCGGGAGTCGGCCGCTTCCACCCGGATGCGTGTTTCCCAAGACGCCGAGGCCCGCATGGTTATACGGCCGTCTTCCCAGCAGTACGCGTCGGTGTGTAGATAACCAGTTTCCGCCCGCGCCCGGGCCTCCAACATCACGCCAGATAAATCGTCCCCGATCAATTGCAGTCCCACCGGCGGGCCGTGACTGGTGACGCGCTTTTCAATGGGCCAAGGCCAGTCAGTATCGGCCCAAACCTCGTTGTACTGGACCGGGGTGGATTGTGCCCCGGCGTTCCCCGCCGGCAGGGCGAGCCAAAACGCAACCAAGAAGAATGAAACTGACGGCTTTTTCATAAATAACCCCTGGAGGCGATGATGAGAAACTTCCGTGCATGAACTCCGGATTTCAAGGAGAATTTCTCTGACACAGCAACATCTTTGGAGATATTCCAAGGTCGTCAGCCATACATGATCAGGCGGCTGCTCGCGGGATTCCCCCTGCCGTTGACCGGAACCGCGGGCAACACTCGGCGTGCTGGTTGCGCAATCCCATCGGACGTGCGCTTGCGGTCGGTTTGACCCGTGTCAAGGTGAAGCCCTGCCAACCCTCGATGCTGGCGCCATGAACACCTCCCTTGGTCTGCGGCCGGTTTTGCGGCTGCTGTTTGTGACTTGTCTGGCTGCGTTGGGCAACCTCGGCGCCATGGACGCGAAGGCGGTCAAGAAACTCTTCGCCAATCCGCCCCGCGAATACGCCACCGCGCCGCTTTGGGTCTGGAACGATCTCCTCACCGAGCGGCAGATCCGCGACACGATGCGCGATCTCGCCAGCCAGCGCGTCAAGCAGGTCTTCGTGCATCCGCGCCCCGGCTTGATGACGCCGTACCTGGGCCCGGACTGGTTCCGCCTGTGGAAGGTCGCGCTCGATGAGGCCGCGAAGCTGGACATGAACGTCTGGATTTACGACGAGAACTCGTACCCGAGCGGCTTTGCCGGCGGCTGGGTGCCGGAGCTGATGCCGGAATCGCGCGGCATGGGGCTCACCATGAAGGAAAGCAAGACCGCGCCGAAATGGAGCGACGACCTGGTGGCCGTGCTGCGCGTCAACGGCAACCAGTCCGAGAACGTGTCGGCCAAGGTGAAGGCTGGCGAGGCGTTGCCGGAAGGACGTTACGTGACGGCGGCGATGGTCCGCGCGGGCAACTCCCCGTGGCACGGCAACCGCAGTTACGTGAACCTGCTCACGAAGGGCGTCACGGAGAAATTCATCGAAGTCACGCTCGATGCGTACAAGCGCGAGGTGGGCGGCCAGTTCGGCAAACGCGTTCCCGGCGTCTTCACCGACGAGCCGAACATCCGCCCGGCGGGCGGCTTTCCGTGGTGCCCGGACCTGCCGGAGCAGTTCCAGCAGCGCTGGGGCTACAACCTCCTGGACCACCTGCCCAGCCTGATGCTCGAGGTCGGCGACTGGCGGCGCGTGCGGCACAACTATTTCTCGACGCTCAACGACCTGTTCATCGAGCGCTGGGGCAGGCCCATGTACGAGTGGTGCGAGCGCAACGGCCTCGCCTTCACCGGCCATTACTGGGACCATGAATGGCCGCATTGCCTCGGCGTGCCGGACAACATGGCCATGGCGGCGTGGCAGCACATCCCGGGCATTGACGTGCTCATGAACCAGTATGCCGAACACACCCACGCCCAGTTCGGCAACGTGCGGTTCTGCCGCGAGATTTCCAGCATCGCGAATCAACTTGGCCGGAAGCGCACGCTGGTCGAGTTGTACGGCGCGGGCGGCTGGGATTTGCGCTTCGAGGACATGAAGCGCATCGGCGACTGGCTCCAGGTGATGGGGATCAACACCCTGGACGAGCACCTCAGCTACATCACGATTCGCGGCGCGCGGAAGCGCGACCATCCGCAGAGCTTCAGCTACCACGAACCGTGGTGGGAGGCGTATCACATGAACGCGCAGTACCTCGCCCGGCTTTCGGCGGTCATGTCCCAGGGCGAGCAGATCAACAAGGTCCTGGTCATTGAGCCGACGACAACCGCATGGATGTACCAGGGCCATGAGGCGAAACTGCGCGAGATCGGCGACTCGTTTTTCAACTTACTCATGGCCCTCGAAGCGGCGCAGATTGAGTATGACCTCGGTTGCGAGGACGTGATCAAGCGCTGGGGCCGGCCGAGTGACGACAAGGGCACGATCGGTGGGCCGCTGGATCCGGTGACACGCCAGCCAGGCAAATCGCAAAAAGGCCGCGCGCTGCAAGTCGGCCAGCGTCGTTACGAACTCATCGTCTCCCCGTTGGTCATGGAGAACATCTCGTCCGAAGTCCAAGCCATCCTGGACCAGGTGTCCTGCCGCAAATTCTTCGGTTACTACACCCACGTGGATGGACGCGAAGTGTCGGACAACAAACCCGCCAAATGGCGAGCCGATCCGGTCAAGTTCGAGCAGAGCGTCGGGAAGGATCGCGTTCTGCGCGCTCTGATCGAAGAAGACATCAAGCCGTTCAGCGAGGCGGACGGCTTCGCGGTCGAGCGGATTCCCTGGGACAAGGGCACACTGTTCCACCATCGCCGCCGGCTGGCGGACGCGGAGTTGCTGCTGCTGGTTAATACGAGCATCGAGCACCACTCCTTCGGCCTCGTCCGGACGCCGTACCGGGGCGTCGAGCAGTGGAACCTTTACACTGGCAAGGCGGAGGCCTACCCGTTTGTGGCGCAGGACCGAGGGTGCAGCGCCCGCTTCGACCTGCCGCCTTCCGGCAGCCTGCTGCTGCTGCTCACGGACACGCCGGACAGGCGCGCCGACTGGCCGGCGGAACGCACCCAAGCCCTCGCGGCCACCGGCCAGCTCGAAATCCGCCGCCTCGAACCCAACGTCCTGACGCTCGACTACGCGGACATTACCGCCGGCGGCGAGACGCGGTCGAACCAGTATTTCTACGCGGCGAACCAGTTCGCCTGGCAGCAGAACGGCATGGACCGCAACCCGTGGGACAGCGCGGTCCAGTTCAAGGACGAGCTCATCACCAAGACCTTCCCGGCAGACAGCGGCTTCACGGCCAGCTACCGGTTCACCATCGAAGGCCCGGTGCCGGCGAACCTCGAGATCGTCATCGAACGACCGGACCTTTACACCATCACCTGCAACGGCCGGCCTGTTTCAGCCGGGACCCGGTCCGTGGCCGCCGACGCCAGTCGGCGGCCTCCTCCCAAGACCGCGGCTGCGAAATCGTCCGCTCCCACCGGCGCGCAACAGGTCGAGTTCGAGCAGTGGTGGCTCGACAAAGCCTTCGGCCGTGTCCCGCTCGCCCACGTGGCGCGCACCGGCGAAAACGACGTCACACTCCAGGCCCGGCCCTTCACGATGTTCCACGAACTCGAGCCGGCCTACGTGCGCGGCGACTTCACCCTCAAGCCCGCCGCGAAGGGCTTCATCATCGCCCCGGATCAACCGCTCGTCGTCAAGACCACCGAGCCGGTGTTGGCCCACGGCAATAACCCCGACGGCACCATGTGGCTCAGCGGCGGCATCGGCCACGAAAGCGGCGTCGCCGACCGCGCGCCGTTTGTGATCTTTGACCTCGGCCGGCCTGTGGACCTCGCCGCCCTCCAAGTCTGGAATTATTGCGAAGGCCATGTGCGCGACCTCGCCAGCCGTGGCGCCGAAACCATCCGCGTGCTGACCGGAGCCACGGCGGACGCGCTGGAAACGCGCGGCACGTTTGAGCTGCCGCGGGCCACCGGCAACGCCCGTCCCCAAAGCCTGCCCGTGCAGGCCGCCGGCGCACGGTACGTGAAGCTCGAGATCCTCGCGAACCACGCCGGCGTGAGCTTCCCGGCCGGCGGCGAGCCGCCCGACAACGGCTTCGTCGGCCTGGCCGAAGTGCGCTTCCACACCGCGGACAGCGCGGAGGTGAAGGGCGTGACGCTTCACCAGGTTTCGAGCGAACTCGCCGCGCATCGCCGGCTCGCGAAGCACCTGCTGGACGCCAGCGGGCTCATCGGCGCGCGGCCGGGCTGGAACGAGCAGGGCCACCCGTTCTACGCCCACGGCGTCGCGTACCGCCAGCGGTTCAAGGTCACCGACAAGCAGGGCCGCTTCGGTGTCTCGCTGCCGGCCTGGTACGGCAGCGTGGCGCGGGTGGACGTGAACGGCCAACGCGCCGGCTACATCGTCGCGCCGCCGTGGGAACTCGAGGTCACGAAACAACTCAAGCGCGGCGACAACACGATCGAGGTGGTCGTGTTCGGCACGCTCAAGAACACGCTGGGTCCGCATCACGGCAACCCCGGCCTGGGCAGCGCCTGGCCGGGCATGTTCCAGAACGGTCCGAAGGACGGCCCGCCGCCGGGCGCGCAGTATTCGACGGTCGGTTACGGGCTGTTCGAGCCGTTTGCGCTGAAGCAGATCACCGCCAGCCGGTAAACCCGCCGCGCCACCGGGGAATGCAACGGCGCTTCTCCTCAGCCAGGCCGGCTGGGCGGCGGCCCTGCGCGTGGATTTCCTTCCCCGCCAATCCTGGCTGGGGAAAATGGCGCGCGTGCATGAAGCGGCGGCCATCCAGGAACTCCGGCGCCTGATTCCCCGGTGCCTCCTGCCGGACCAGATCCGGCTGGGACACGCCTTGCTGCGCGCCAATGCCCGGTGCGCAGCGGCATCCCCGCTCCCGGTCGCCCGCTTGCTCGCCGAAGCCCGTGCTTCGATCCGGACCCGCGAACGCCGCGCCGCCATTCTGCAAGGCATCGCCTACCCGGCCGAGCTGCCGATCACCGCGCGCAAGGACGAAATCGTCGCCGCCCTGCGCGCGCACCGGGTGGTGGTCGTGGCCGGCGAAACCGGTTCCGGCAAGACCACGCAGCTTCCGAAGATGTGCCTCGAGGCCGGCCTGGGCCTGCGTGCGCGCATTGGCTGCACCCAGCCGCGCCGCGTGGCCGCGCTCGCCATTTCCCGCCGGCTCGCCGAGGAACTCGGCGTCACCTGGGGCCGCGAGGTCGGCTGCAAAATCCGCTTCGCCGACGTCACCCGGCCCGAGAGCGCCCTCAAGGTGATGACCGACGGCATCCTGCTGGCCGAGCTTCAGGGCGATCCGCTGCTGGCCGAGTACGAGGCGCTGATCATTGACGAGGCCCATGAGCGTTCGCTGAACATTGATTTCCTGCTCGGTTACCTGAAGCAACTGCTCGCCCGACGCGACGACCTCAAACTGGTCATCACCTCGGCCACGATTGACACGGCGCTCTTCGCCCGCGCGTTTGGCGGCGCGCCGGTCATCGAGGTTTCCGGCCGGCTGTACCCGGTCGAGACCCGCTACTCGCCCCTGGACGAGCACGCCGAGGAGGAAGGCGAGGTCACGTACATTGACGCCACGGTGAGCGTCGTGGGCCGGTTGCTCGAGGAATCACCGGCCGGCGACGTGCTGGTCTTCATGCCGGGCGAGCGCGACATCCATGAAACCTGCGACCTGCTCGAGGCGCGGCATGGCGCGCGCCTCGACGTGGTGCCGCTGTTCGGCCGGCTCGCCGCGGGCGATCAGCAGCGCGTCTTTGCGCCCGGCCCGCGCCGGCGCGTGGTGGTGGCCACGAACATCGCCGAGACCTCGCTCACCGTGCCGCGCATCCGCTACGTGGTGGACACCGGTCTGGCGCGCCTGAGCCGCTACAGCCCCGGCACGCGCACGCACCGGCTGCCGGTCGAGCCGGTTTCGCAAAGCAGCGCCAACCAGCGCGCCGGCCGGTGCGGGCGCGTGGCCGACGGCGTCTGCGTGCGGCTGTACCGCGAAGACGACTTCCACGCCCGGCGGCCGTTCACCGAGCCGGAAATCCAGCGGTGCGACCTGGCCGAGGTGATCCTGCGGATGAAGGCCTGGCAACTGGGCGAGGTGGAGACGTTTCCGTTCCTCGAACCGCCGACGCCCGCCGCCGTCAACACCGCCTACCAGCTCTTGCAGGAGATCGGCGCGCTCGATGACCAGCGCGCGCTCACCCCGCTGGGCCGCGACCTCGCGCGGCTGCCGGTGGACCCGGCCATCGGCCGCATGCTGCTCCAGGCCCGTGCCGAGGACGCCCTGCCCGAAGTGCTGGTCATCGCCGCCGGCCTGAGCATCCAGGACCCGCGCGAGCGCCCGCTCGCACAGAAGGACGCGGCGCAGGCGGCGCACCGACGCTTCCAGGATCCGCGGTCGGATTTCCTCACACTGCTGAACATCTGGAGCGCGTACCACGACCCGTGGGAGGCGCTCAAAACGCAGAACCTGATGCGCCAGTTCTGCAAGGCGCACTTCCTGTCCTTCGCGCGTATGCGCGAGTGGCGCGATGTCCACGCCGAGTTGGAAGAAGCCGTGGCGGAGCTGGGCGAACTCCGGCCGGCATCCGCGCCCGCGTCAGATTCCCCAAACACCGCCGGTCAACCTCCGGCCTCCGACTTCCCTCCCCGCTACGCCGCCATTCACCGCTCGATCCTGACCGGGCTCTGGGGCCACGTGCTGCACCGGGAAGACCGGAACCTGTACCGCGCCGCGGGCGGCCGTCTGGTGATGGTGTTCCCAGGCTCGGGCTTGTTTGCGAGAGGCGCAACCGCAACGACCGCCAGGACCGGCCGGGCCAGTCTGCCGGATCAACCCCCGCCGAAAGTGGCCCAGCCCGAATGGCTCGTGGCCGGCGAGATCGTGGAAACCACGCGGCCGTACGCCCGCACGGTCGCGGCCATTGATCCGGCCTGGATCATCGAACTCGCGCCGCACCTGATTCGCACCACGCACGACCAGGCCCGCTGGGATCCCGCGGCCGGGCGCGTGCTGGCGCGCGAGCGCATGCTGCTGCGCGGGCTGGTCCTGCGCGAACGCGCCGTCGGCTACGGCGCGGTGAATCCGGCCGAGGCCACCGCCATCTTCATTCGCGCGGCGCTGGTCGAGGATGGCGCTTCCGAAACGAACGCGGGCACTGAAGCAACTCAGGCGGCTCTCCACGCCGGTGGAGCGAGACCTCGTCGGGCCTTGACCTCGAGTTCTGCTCACAACACGGGGCGCGGCGAAGCGTCGGCTGTTTCCAGGCCGCCGGCCAGGGCTCGAGAGCGTCTCGCCCCACCCGCCCGCGCGCGCCGCTTCCTCGAACACAACCGCCGGCTGCGCGAGAAGATCGAGCTCTGGCAGACCCGGCTCAGCCACCGCGTCGTGCCGGACCTCGACAAGGCGCTGGTCGAGTTCTACACCGCCCGCCTCAGCCAGGTCAGTTCCTGGCCGGACCTCGACCGCGCGCTGAAGGCGGCGCCACCGGATTTTCTTTGCGGCACCGCCGCCGATTTGCTGGGCGGGCACGCCGCCGCGTTCAACGCCGAGGCCTTTCCCGACGAACTGACGCTCGCCGGACACCCCGTGCCGGTGGCCTACGCCTACGCGCCCGGCCGCGAGCACGACGGCGTGACGCTGCAGCTCGCCGTGCCACTGGCCGAGCTGGTGGACGCCGCCCAGCTCGACTGGCTGGTGCCGGCCTTGCGCGAAGAGCGCATCGCCCATCTGCTGCGCGAACTGCCCAAGGCGCTCCGGCGCCCGCTCATGCCGTTGAACGCCGCCGCGCGCGAAATCGCCGCGCTGGTGCCGGCCGCGGGCGGCGATTTCCTCGCGGCGCTGTCCTCCTTCGTGCAACGGCGATACGGGGTGCAAATCCCCGTGTCGGCATGGCCGCTGGACCGCCTTCCCGAACATCTGCGGCCGCGGGTGGAACTTGTGGCCGGCGACGGCCGGCTGCTCGCGGCCGGGCGCGACCTGGCGGCGTTGCGCGAACAGGCGCGCCAGCATCGGACGCCGGCGGAGACCGACGCCTGGCAGCAGGCTACGAGGCGCTGGGAACGCTATGGCCTGCGCGAATGGAATTTCGGCGACCTGCCGGAGACCATCACCGTAGCGGACTTTGGCGGCGTGCCACTGCGCGCCTGGCCGGGATTGCACCTGGAAGATGGCGCGGTGCATCTGCGGCTGTTTCGCGAGGCCGCGGAGGCGCTGGCCGCCACGCGCGCCGCCGTGCCGCGGCTCGCGGAGATTGTCCTTCAGCGCGAGCTGGCCGCGGTGCAGAAAGACCTGCGCAGCCTCCGCGCGCACGGCGTGTTGTATGCCACGCTGGGCGCGGCCGACGAACTGCTCGATTCCGCCTGGGAAAACCTGCGTCGCCATCTGTTGCCCGCGCCCGATCCGGCCCCGCGGACGGCGGCGGCCTTCAAGGCGTACCTCGAGCGCGTCCGCGCCGGGATGCCGGGTCTGGTGTCGCGCCTGGCCGCGGCGGTGGGCGCAATCCTCCAGGCGCGCCAGGAGGTGCTGCTATGCCGCCGGCCGTTCGCGGGGATGGAGGTGGAATTGAACGCGCTGGTGCCCGCGCGCTTCCTCGCCCATGTGCCGTTCGAGCGGCTGCCGCATCTGCCGCGTTACCTCCAGGCGTTGCGGGTGCGGGCCGAACGCGCGGCGCTGAACCCGGCGAAGGACGCCGCGAAGGTCGTGCGCGTGCGGCCTTACGCCGGGGCGCTGCGGCAACTGGCCGCCGGGGCGAAGTCCGTGGCCGCGCGCGCCGCGTGGCACCGGCTGCGCTGGCTGATCGAGGAGTTCAAGGTGTCGGTCTTCGCGCCGGAACTGGGCACGGCGGAGAAAGTTTCGCCCCACCGGCTGGACGAAGTGTTGACGGAGCTGCGGCAGGCGGTGGAGTGAGCCCGAAAACCGAAGCTGGCCGTAGCGCAGTGCGTCCCGCCGGTCGGCTCGCCACGCTCGAACCGCACCGGGCGGTGCCCCAAACCCGTCGCGCGGCAAAGTGGCGGGCGAGGCGCCCGCCACAGCACCCGGGGCGGGTGCGCTCCCCAGTCCAATGACATCGCTCCGCCTTACTGGCCTTGGGCCATCCGCTCGCGTTCCCAGGCCTCAAGTTCTTCGAGGGAGTCGGCGGCGTGGATTTCCGAGTGGCCGTCGGCGAACGCGTACGTCCGGGCCAGCCGACCGCGGGCGTCCCGCCAGGGCTCGCGTTCCCGGATCACAATGGTGTTGGCTGGATCCCTCAAATCCACAAATCGGCCGGTGAACACCAGTTCCAAGGCTTCCGCGCGCAGCACCTGACTTTCTTCGCTTGCCAGTAGAAACCGGCGGGCTTCAGCAAGGCTGGAGGGCAACCGGTCGTTGCTCTCGTCGGAGTACCGATAGATGGCCACTGCCCAGTTCTTGAGCACGTTCAGCTTCGCAATGCCCATCTGTTTCACCGCCTCCAGTTCTTCCGGACTGGGATCGGCGACGGACTGCTGAGCGCCTCCCGCGGAGACCGTTTGCGCCGCGCGCAACCGGGCCAGTTCCTGCTCCAGTTGGCTGGCCCGGGCGGCCGCGGCCCTGAGCCGCGTCACGTCGCCACGTAACCGCAGCAACTCAAGATGCTCCGCACGCAGGCGCTCCAGTTCGGCCGCTTCAGCCGCGCGTTTCGCCAACTCGGCCTCGCTGACGGCCGGACTGGCGGCGGCGACCTGCGCCCGTAGCGCGCGGTTTTCGTCGCGCAGGCGGTGCAAGCTGATTTGCTGGTAGGTCAACGGCGTGGCCACGGCGGCCACGGCCAGGGTGGACAGGACAAGCTTGGTTTTCATGAGGGCAAGGGTTTCCAGGATGCCAATCGTGCCAACTCCCGCGAGCGAGGCCGTGGCCAGCGTGGCCGCCAGCCCGGCCGGCGCGACCTGCGCGCCCGCTACGCCCAGCGCCGCCACCAGAGCACCACTTGAGACCGACGTCCCGCGGTGCGAAAACCAGGCGCGCAGCTTTTCGACGGCGCGCGTCACGCGCTTGCGGGCGGCGTCTTCGTTCATGCCCAGCGCGCGGCCCACCTCCGCCAGGCCCTGGCCGGCCAGGAAGCGCAGCACCACGGCGCTGCGGTCGGCTTCGCCCAGTGCGGCCAGGGCTTCGTCAAGCTGCGGCAGCAGGCGCTCGACTTCGGCGGGCTCGGCTGCGGGATCGTTTTGAAGGCTCGCGTCGTTCATGGCCTGCCTTTCGCGTTCGGTCCGGCGCCGGTTGCCGCGGTTCATCTTGTGCGCCGCCATACACGCCGCCCGGTACAACCAGCCCGCCAGGACGGTGCCCGGAGGCAGATGCCGGGCCTTGCGGGCGAGGTCGGCGAACACGGTCTGGGCGACGTCGCGCGCCAGGTCTGCGTCGCCGGTGATGCGGCGGGCGGCGGCCCAGGTGAGGTCGAGATGCCGGCGCACCAGTTCGGCGAAGGCGTCTTCGGCGCCCGCGCGGGCGTAGCGGCGGAGCAGTTCGGCATCGTCGTTCATCGTCTCCACCAGTGTACACCCGCCGGCGGCAAAAGCGGACAGGCAACGCCGCGACGCCTGGTCGCCCCCGCGAGTTCCCGCCCGGCCTTGGACCGTGCGGGAGTTTGCGGCGGCTCAACTCAGATGCTGGGCGTCGTCGAGGTCCTTGAGGCGGCCCGCCTTGAGCTTGTTGCGGATCAGATCGGGAAGGCTGATCAGGCTCACAGGGACGTCGTCAATCGTGGCTTCGACGCGACGGGCGTGGCATTCCGCAAACTCGCAACCGGAAATCTCGGTCAGGATTTCGATGCGCGTGGGCGCGACACCCATCCGAATGATGCGTCCTTTCCGCAGGAAGAGTTCCTCGGAAAGCTCGGGAACATCGAAGCCGAACTCGCGGATCAGTCGGACCAGCTTGCCGGCGTTGTCCGCGTCCACTGCGATCCAGAGGTCCATGTCGCCCGTGGTGCGGAAGTGGCCATGGTAACAGACCGCGTAGCCGCCCACCAGGAGGTACTTAACGCGGTGGGAACTCAGCAACCTCAAAAAATCGCGAAAGTCCGCGGGTAGTCGGATCGTAGCCATAGGTGATCTGCCGGCTCAATTCCAGCGCCGCCAGCCGCTCCTCCGGCGTGCGCGACCGCCAGTACGCCTGATCGGCCTGGTCTGCCTCGGCCAGTGTGACCACGCTGAGCGAAGTCCGGTCCAGACGTGTTTCGTTGGGCAGCCTGTCCGACATGGACGCGAACATACCATGATCGCCGCGCCCGACAATCTCGAAGGCGGAGATACGAATCGCAGGCACCGTCCGGTTTCCCGCCGGTGCGATGCCGCGGCGCCGAACCCGCGCGGCGGGGCGAAGATTTGCAGCGCCTGACAATTTCGTGCCGTATCACCGCGCGCTTGCGTTGGCCGCGGCTTCCCGCACACTATCGCCGGCACCCGACAAACACCGCGTCATGCGCGAGCCCGCCACAGCCTCAGCCCAACCTTCCATGTCCGCCGTCACCGCCGCCGGCCCCGTCCAGACCCGCCTCGCGTACCTGATCCCGATCTGCTTCGTGGCCACGCTGGGCGGGCTGCTGTTCGGCTACGACACCGGCGTGATCTCCGGCGCCATCGAGCCGTTGACGGCAAGGTTCCAGCTCACGGACTTCATGAAAGGCTGGGCGTCCGGCTGCGTGCTGTTGGGCTGCGCGGCGGGCGTGCTGCTGGTGGGGCCGCTCTCGGACCGCTTCGGCCGCAAGCCGGCGATGTTTCTGGCGGCGGTGTTGTTTTTCGCCTCGGCGCTGGGCACGGCGCTGCCGCCGGACATCGCGACGTTCATCGTGTTCCGGTTTCTGGGCGGCGTGGCCATCGGGATCGCCTCGATTTCGACGCCCATGTACATCGCGGAGATCACCCCGGCGCATCTGCGCGGGCGGCTGGTGTCCGTGAACCAGATCGCCATCGTGGGCGGCATCGCGGCGACCGCCTTCGTGAACTACGCCATTGCGCGTTCGCAGGGCGATCCAGCGCAGCCGCACATCCAGGCGTGGCTCACGAACACCGGCTGGCGGTGGATGTTCGGCCTGGGCGCCGCGCCCGCCGTGCTGTTTGGCCTGCTGCTGCTGGCCATCCCGGAAAGCCCGCGCTGGCTGGTCGAGCGTCAACGCGAAGCCGAGGCCCGGGGCATCTTGGGCAAGGTGGCCGGCCCGGCCTTCGCCGAGACGGAAACCGCGAGCATCCGGGCCTCGCTCGCCGGCGAGCAAGGCACGTGGGGCGAGTTGTTCTCGCGGCGGCTGCGGCTGCCGCTGCTGGTCGGAATCGCACTGGCGATTCTGCAGCAGGTCACCGGCATCAACGTCTTCCTGTACTTTGGCGCCACGATCTTCAAGAACCTCAGCGCGTCCACCGGCGTGGACGCGGGGCTGCTGCAGCAGATCCTCATCAACGGCGCGAGCGCGCTGGCCACGGTGGTGGCCATCGCCACAGTGGACCGGTGGGGGCGGCGGCCGTTGATGCTGCTGGGCGCGACCGGCATGGGCCTGAGCCTAGCGGCGATGGGCGTGATGGCGCAACGGATGACGGACCCGGCGGCGGCCAGCGGCTGGATGCTGGGCTTCATCATCCTGTACGTGGTGGCGTTCGGGCTCTCGGTGGGGCCGGTGACCTGGGTGATCTTGTCGGAGATTTTCCCGACCGCGGTGCGCGGGCGGGCGCTGGGGCTGGCGACGTTCTTCCTGTGGACGGCCGATTACGCCGTGACGCAGACCTTCCCCATCATGGTCGCGCCGGGATCGTGGTTCGTGCGGCAGTTTCAGCACGCCTTCCCGTTTTACGTGTACGCGGGGTTCTGCGTGGTGCTGTTCCTGGTGGTCTGGCGGCTGGTGCCGGAAACCAAGGGGCGGAGTCTGGAGGAAATCGAGCGCTCGTGGACAAGCTGACGAACGCCGGCCGCCGCGCCAGCGCGCTCAGCGGGTCAGGTTCCACGCCACGAAGATTTGAAACGCGGTCAGAAGGCCGAGGCCCACCCACGTCAGCGCCTCGCGCAGCCGGAGACCGGCCTGGCGCACCGGGCTGAGCCAGAATTGCAGCCGCACCCCGCCCGCTTCGATGACATCGCCGTTGCGCAGCGGCGCCACCTGGACCGGCGCACCGTTCACGAAGGCGCTCGCGCCTTCCCGGGTCCGAAGTTGCAGCCGCCGCTCCGGCGCGCGCTCGATGACGAGATGCGTCTCCCAGACACCGGGCGCCTCGATTCGCAGGTCGTCGCCGGTGCCGCGGCCGATGCGAAAAGGCAAGCGCCGGGCCACGGTTTCCTGGCCCGCGGCCGGGCCGCCGAGGTGGCGCAGCAGCACCATTACGCGGAAGCGACTTACCAGAACTTGCGCTTCACCAGGATGCTGTCGCCGGGGAAGATGGGCTGGTCGTAACGCGGGTCCTCTTCGGCCCGCTTGCAGTTCACGGTGATCTTCTTGCCGCCGGGGCGGATGAGCGTCACGGACTTCTTGTTGGCGAACTCATTGAAGCCGCCGGCCACGCTGATGGCCCGCAGCACGGTCATTTCGCCGGTGAATCCGTACCGGCCGGGCATGCGCACCTGGCCGTCCACGTAAAAGAAGCGCTCCTCGGTCTCGACGACGACGGTGCAGCGGTTGAAGAACCGGGGCACGTAGGCCTTGCGGATTTCCTCCTGCAGTTCGTTCTTGCGCTTGCCAGCGGCGACCACCTCGACGTCCAGCGGCAACTGGATGGTGCCGTTCTCGCGGACCTGTTGCTGGTGGGTGTACGGCTTGGGGATGTCCGTCAGGATGATGGTGATCTTTTCACCCACCCGGATTACGTCAATGGAGGCGTCGGTGGCGGCGGCACCAGCCCCCCCAACGCCGGCTGGTGACGTCCCCTCCGGGGTGGCGCAACCGGCACCCGAGATCAACGCCAGCAAGCCGGCGGCCAGCAGGGCGAGGCAGGGACTCGACTTCAAGGGCAAGAAGCTCATGGGCACGCAATTTAGCCGGGTCGGCAGGCGGTCAACAACCCTATTTCTTCGCCAGGTCGCCGCCCGGGCCGGTGCCGGCCGGCACCGCCTTGAGGGCATCCTTGGCCGGCTTGGCGGATTTGCCCTCGGGCTCGGAGTCGGAGCTTTTCGAGTAGTAGTCGTAGTAGTACCCGCTGTAGTAGTAGTAGTACGAGTCCTGGGAGATGTTGATGTTGTTGAGCACCACGCCCAGCAGCGTGCCACCCACCTTCTCGACCATCTGCTTGGCGCGCAGCGTCATTGCCTGCGGGTACTTGCGGTACTGGACCACCAGGATGGCGAGGTCCACCTCGCTGGCGAGGATCGAGGCGTCGCTCACACCCATGATCGGCGGGGAGTCGAAGAACACGAAGTCGTAGCGTTTCTTGACATCCAGGATGAAGTCCTTCATGCGCTGGGAATTCAGGATGCCCAGCGAGCTGCTGGGCAGCTTGCCGCTGGGCAGGAAGTCCAGCAGCGGGTTCTTCGTGGTCTGGATGACCTCCTCGAGCGTGGACTGCTTGAGCAGGTAGTTGGTGAGGCCGACGCTGTTGGAGACCTTGAGGAACTTGTGCAGGCTCGGCCGCCGGAGGTCGGAGTCCACCACCAGCACCCGCTGACCCTGCTGGGCGAAGACGGTGGCGAGGTTGAAGATGGTGGTGGACTTGCCTTCGCCGGCCCCGCCGCTGACGACGGTGAGCGAGTTGGCGTCGGGCCGTTTGCGCGAGAAGAGCACGTTGGTGCGCAGGACGCGGTACGACTCGGCGTGCGGGCTGTCCGGGCCCTGGTCGAGCAGCAGCCCGACGTTTTGCGGGATGACGCCCAGGACGGGCGCCTGCAAGGCGCGCTCCACGTCATCAATCGTCTTCACGCTGGTGTCGAGGTACTCAATGAAGAAGGCCAGGCCGATGCCCATGACGAGGCCAAAGACCGAGCCCAGCGCGAGGTTCAGCATCAGGTTCGGGCGCACCGGCCGCAGCCCTGGCTCCGCCTTGTCCACCACCGCCACGATGGACTGGCCGGCCGGGATTTTGGCGTCGAACTTTTCCTGGAGCGTGCGCAAGTACAGCGCGTCGTAAACGCGCTCCTCCTTCTCAAGGTCGCTCTTGAGCGCGTAATACTCGCGCTGCTGGGTGGCTTCCTCGGCCACGCGGGTCTTGCCTTCCTCGACGCGCTTGAGCAGCGCCTCGTAACGCTCCTGGAGCGACTTCACGCGGCTTTCCAATCCCAGCATCATGCCCTCGATGCGCTCGGTGACCTGCTGCTCGATCTGGTCCCGGACTGCGCTAGCGCTCTTCACCTCCGGGTGCGCGGGGGAATAGTCCTGCAGGAGTTTGGCCAGCATCTGCTCGCTGGTGGTCAGGTCGTGGAGCAGCTTGGGCAGCACTTCCTCCGCCTGGAATGTGGTGAGAATTGCTTTGCGCAAATCATTTGTGCTCAAGGCGCGCAGGCGATCATGCTGGGACTTGTACAGGACGTATTCCCCCTGGGCATAGGTCAGTTGCGCGGCGAGCGAATTGACCATCTCGCGCTCGAGTGACGCCGAGTAGCTGACGCGCTCCCCGGCGCCTTCCGGAATGCTCAGTTTGGCCCGGGTATCGTCCAGCTTGCGCCGGAGCTCGGCAACCCGGTTGCTTTGGACGCTCAACTCGAATTCGAGCACCGCGATGCCCTTGTAGGTCTCCTCCAGGCGGTTGGTCAACCGCCAGTCTTTGTACGATTCCGCGATGGCGTTTGCGATCTCGGCCGCCTCGCCCGGGCTCCGGCTGAAGACGCGGATTTCGACAAGGCTGCTGTTGCGGGTCTGCCGGACGTCCATGTTGCGGCGCAGCAACTGGTACGTGAGCTGCCTTGCTTCGTCCGGCCGGATGGGCTCGTTTTCGGGGTTGTAGTACTTGGCCCAGTTGGTGTCCAAGCGCAGCCGTTCGATCACCGGGTACAGCACGGCGCTGGACTGGATCTTCTCAAACTCCGTGGTGATGAAGTACGGGTCGTACGGCTGCTGGACCTGGGTGCGGCCGAGCGGATCAATCGCCTTGGTTTCCTTGCCGATTTCGATGCGGGCGGTGCTGCTGTAAGTCGGCTTGAGCATCATCGTCACGCCCACCGTGGTGAGCACCACGAGCAGGAACACCGCCAGAATCACGGTCTTGCGGATGCGGATGATCCGCCAGTAATCCAGAAAGTGTAACGGCGAGTCCTGCGGCGCGCTGCTGGTCTTCGAGGTTTCCATGCGTCAAAAAAAAAGAGGCTAGACGACTATCTAGCCTCCGGTGCTTCTGCAAGTACCAAATCGAGAATTAATACGTCGCCCGCACGCCTACGTAAGCGCGGTGGCGGGTGTACCCACGGTAGTCAATGTCCGAATCCAGCCGGTCAAACAGATACCCCGCGTCCAGGGCGAGGTGCTCGTTGATCTGGTAGATCAGCGAAGCGTCGGCGGAGTAGTAATTGTCCCAGTCCTCGTTGTAGCCGGTGCCCTCGCCGATGTACTGCAGCAACTGCCACTGGCCGCGGAGTTGGGCGGTGAGCTTCTCGGTCAGGCGATGGCTCAGACCCAGGTAGAACGTGGTGGAATCCGTGGCCAGCGTGACGCCCGTGCCGTCGTTGGCCAGCGCCACGTCCGTGGAAACGATGCCTGTCTTGACACCGACTTGGAAACGCGAGCCCTCCGCGTACCGGTATCCCAGCGCGGCGTCCGCGTACGGCCGGATGTGCTCCTCGTCGGCTTCGGTGAAATCCGACACCTGCGCGCCCACGCGGATCTGGGTGTCGAACTGCGGGTTGAATTCGTGGTTCAAGCCCACAAATCCGAAGTGACTGCGAAAGTCCCGGTAGTCCGACATCAGCGGCGCCCCGAAGGCAAGGGGCTCATCCGCGGTGTACTCCGTAACACCGAACGAGTAGCCCAGCAGAGCCGTGGTCACGGGCCGGAGATTGCGGCGGAAATCAATCGTGCCCTTGTGCTCCATGCGGTCCAGCAGGGCCGAGCGGCTGCCGGGGCCGTCTTCCTCGTAATCGTAAAAGGTGTTCTCGTAGCCCACCCGGAAGCCCCAGTACTCGGTGAAGTTGCCCACCAGCCCCACCCCGGCGTAGTTGCGGATGTTGTTGCCTTCCGTCCGGACGAAGCTGTCGGTCTGCCCCAAGTCGATTTGCGGCTCATCCGAATAAACGAAGAGGTCGCGCAGTTCGAGCCGGTACCGCTCGGAGAAGGTGTGGGCGAGGTCCAGCGAAGCCGAGTGGTACATGTCCAGTTCGTCGTCCCGGCGGGCCTCGTACCACCGCAGGTCGAAGTCGTACCGCAGATTGATGGTCGTCTGATCCCGCAGCAGGTTCGCCCCGATCGATGGCGCCACCGAAAAGCCAAAGCTGTCGTCCTTGGCATAGACCGGCCCGGAATCCGGGGCGGTGTTGTAATTGCTGTCGTAGAAGCCCCGGAGCTTGGCAGACACGCTCCAAGGCTTGCTCAGCGAAGGTTCGCCAACCGGCTGGGCGTCCAAGTTGACGATTCCCGCGGCGGCAAGTCCGGCACAAGTAATCAGGCTTTTCATAAATTCATCGGCGTTACGGCTTTAGTCCGGGGTTCGATTATTGTGTCAAAACGAAATGGGTTGTACGCACCGTGCAAAGGGCTGTCAAACAGAAATCTCGAACAATTTTTCCGGCCGCCATCCGCCGCGCCTGCGAACCAGCCTCCCCACTCCCGAAAACCCGTAATTTTCGCCGGCCACCGGCCCGCGCGCCCGACGCTGAAGGCTTGCGACCGCCCGGCAAAACGCCTACCAAGGGCGCACCATGACTACGAGATCACCCCGCTTGCTGCGCGTGCTTCTCACCGCCTGCTTCCTGGCCAGCCTGGCCGGCCCGACGGCCCTGGCCGCCGACCTGGTCTTCGCCAAGGACGGCTCGGGCACGTACGGCTACAAGGACACCCCGAAACTGCCGTGGTGTGAATGGCTCGTTCACGACCCCGACCGCCCCGCGCCCAAACGGGTCAACCCCGGCCCGGCGCCGGAGGACGCCGTCGTTCTGTTTGCCGGCCGGAACCTCACGGCCTGGCAAACCAACCAGTGGTCCGTGCAAGCCGGCGAAATCGTGGCCGGCCCCGGCAACCTCGCCTCCAAGGCCGAATTCGGCGACTGCCAGATTCACCTCGAATGGCTCGCGCCCGCCGATTTCCAGGGGCCCTGGTACGACCGCGGCAACAACGGCGTGCTGTTGATGGGCTTGTACGAAATCCAGATCTTCGATTCCTACAACGAGAAGCTCTACCCCGACGGCCAGGCGGCGGCCATTTACGGCCAGACTCCGCCGCAGGTGAACGTCACCCGCCCGCCGGGCCAGTGGCAGACCTACGACATCGTCTTCACCGCGCCGCGCTTCGCGGGCGGCAGGCTGGCCAGCCCCGGCCGCGTGACCATGTTCCACAACGGCGTGCTGGTCCACCTGAACGAGGCGATCCACGGCGAGACCGGCCACCGCATCGTGCCCGAGTACAAGCGCCAGGTCAGCACCGGCCCGCTCGTGCTCAGCGGACACGGCTGCCCGGTGCGCTTCCGCAACATCTGGGTGCGTCCGCTTTGAATCCGCCATCCGACGTTGACCGAAGCGCGGGCGGCCCCGGCCGGGGAACTTCGGAACCTGGGTTGAACCCGAAAACCGAGGCTGGGCAGGCGGCGCACACTGCGCTGCGGCCAACCTCGGTTTTTGGCATGAAACCAGCTCGCGCGCTCGCCACCTCCTCGCCCCAACATGCGCGGCTGGCCGTGGTGTTCGAGGACACCGAACTGCTCGTCGTCAACAAGCCCGCCGACCTCGTCTGTCACCCCACCAAAGGCGACGCGTGGTCCAGTCTCGTCAGCCGCGTGCGACTGTACCTGGACGGGGCGGCCGAACCGCAGCTCATCCACCGTCTCGACCGCGAAACCAGCGGGCTGGTGGTGTTTGCCAAAGGCCGCGTCGCCGCCGCCGAACTGCGCCGGCTTTGGGAACGCCGCGCCGTTGCCAAGCTTTACCTGACCATCGTTCACGGCGTGCCGGCCGCGCCCGCCGGCGAAGTGGACGCGCCCCTGGGACGCGACCCCGCCAGCGCGGTGGCCATCAAGGATTGTGTGCGGCCGGACGGCGCACCCGCCCGGACCCGCTGGCGGCGGCGGCGCGCCTTCCGCCCTTCAGCCTGCTCGAGATCGAGCCGTTGACCGGCCGCAAGCACCAGATCCGCCTCCACCTCGCACACCTCGGCCACCCGATCGTGGGCGACAAACTCTGCGGCGGCGACGAGCGGCTTTACCTCGACTTCGTGACAGGCCGGCTCAGCGACGCCCAGCGCGCGCGGCTGATCCTGCCCCACCACGCGCTGCACGCGGGCGAACTGGCCTTCACCTGGCGCGGCCGTGACTGGCGGTTCCGCGCCGGGCCCGAGCCGTGGTTCGAGGAATTCCTGGCCGGCGGCCAGCCTGTCTGAATCGAAACCCCAACTTCAGCGGGGCGATCTCGCCCGCGTTGCCCGGACTCAACCCGAAAAACGAAGTTGGGCAGGTGGGACGCGCTGCGCTGCGGCCAACTTCGGTTTTCGGACTCAAGGCTTGATCTGCCGCAGCCGGAAAAACCGGTGGGGCTCGGTCATCGGCAGGCTGACAGTCCAACGGGTGCGCTCGCCCAGTTCGACGACCCCGCCGCTCACCACCTCCCAGTCCACCAGGTTCGTCGAGCCCTCAACGTGCCAGACCGAATGGCGGTCGCCTCGAAACCCCAGCCCGAGATACGCGCCCAGCCGGCTGGGCTGCAACTGCGGCTCCGGAAAATCCGCCACCGGCCGCACGGTCACGCGGACCGCGCGGGTGCTGCTCAAGCCGGCTTCGTCGAAGACGGTCACGTACACCTCCGATTCGCCCCACCGGTCCGGCCAGGGGACCAGGCGCAGGCGGCGCAAGGCGGGCGGTTCGCCCGGCTCGGGGGTGAGCACGCGGGCGTGCAACTCACTCGGAAATAGTTGCAGGTTCACCGCGCCGGCGCCGGCCACGAGCCGCTCCGGCGGGGTCAGGTCATCCGTGACCGTGAACTCGATCTCCGCTGTCCCGTCTTCCTCCAGGGTCACATCCGGGATGGCGCTGATTTGCGGCGGCGCGTTGTCCGGCCAGTTCAATACCAGCATTTGCTCCGCGGCAAAGAAACCGCCCCGGTACGCCGCGTCCACCGCCTGCACGGACCAGTGGAGCCTGGCCGCGGGCGCCTGCGGCAGACGCAGCCAGAACTGGCGGCTGTGGCCGGCGTTGCCCGGCGCGGGCAGCAGGCGCCGGCCGTCGGGCAGAGATTGCGACGGCACCACGTCGTTGCCGCCGGGACGCGTGCCGACGCGGAGGTTGTACGTGAGCGCCAGGCCGGCGGGCAGGCCGGGCGGTTCGTCCCAGGTGAATCGGACGACCGTGCCGAAGTTATGCGCCTGCAAACGCCCCGGCGGCGGCGACGGCAAAGGTTTGAGCGAGGTCAAGGCGTTGGTCAGCAGGAACGCGTTGGTGCGTGGAATGGTCTGCAAGCAGTCCAGCCGGCCGTCTCCATTGAAATCCCCTGGCAAAAGGAGCCCGGACTCGACGGGGGCCCGGGGCATCGTGAAGGTGACGCCTTCCCAGGGTCGAAACCGGCCGGACCCGTCGTTGGGGTAAAGGACGGGCAGCAGCCCGCGGCTGACGCTGTTCGTGACCAGCGTGAGCAGGTCCACGGAGCCATCGTGATTGAAGTCGCCCCATGCCACCGGCGAAATCACCGCCGCCTCGGACAAGGGCACGTGGCCGATCCGGTCCAGACCACCCCCGTTCCGGCGAAACAGGAAAAGGCTCTGAGCCCGCGAGGCGCCGGCGACTTGGGCCACTTGCGCCCAGATTTCCAGCCGGCCGTCGCCGTCCACATCGAGTGCGCCCGCCCGGACGGCATTGGTCAACACCGGCCCGCGGGCCAGCAAGGTGAAACCGCCGTGGCCGTCATTGGCGTAAAGCACCGGCACCTGGCGGGTGAGGGTGATGATGGCGGGTTCCAGAAACAACAGGTCGTGGTCGCCGTCCTCGTCGAAGTCTGCGGCCGCGCACGGGAGTGTCCCCGGTGTTGGCATCGGCAGGCCGGCCTCGATGTCGCGGAAGCCCGCCGGGCCGTCGTTTCGCAGAACCATCCGGTAAGCGCCGTTGGTGGGGGACGTGAACAGGATCGCGTCCAGGTCGCCGTCCTGGTCGAGGTCCGCGGTGAGGCCGGTGCCGAGTCGCGCCAGTCCCAAGGCCGGCCTGGCGTTGGTCGCGAGGAGGAGTTGAACCTGATTCGAGACGCCAGGTTCTGTTCGAAGCAGGCGCAACTCCCGTCCTCGCTCCGCGTACCCCTCGCCCAGCGCATCCAGATCGCCGTCGCCGTCGAAGTCACCCCACGTCAGCGCCTTGAAGTCAGACGGCAGCCTCACCTCAGATTGGGCGGGAACCGCTGGCCGGGCTAGGCGCACGAAGCCGGTCAGACCGGGTGTCGGGAAGTACCAGTCCAGGGCCCCGTCCGCATCCAGGTCCAGCGCCGCGCTGGGCGAACCTGCCACCGTGCCGCCGAGGGCGAACACCGGCTCCGTCACCTCCAGCAGGAAGGAGGTGCTGGTCGTGAATTCACCATCCGCCACCCGGAGCGTCACCACGCCGCTGCCGCGCGCGGTGGCCGGGAGGTTGATGAGCACCTGACCTTCGTTCGGGAAGCGTCCGTTGGCAAAATGCACCCAAGGCCGCATCTCGGGATTCGAAACTTCGACCGCTAGTTCCAGCCGGCTTCGCGGCGTATCCGAGTCGCGCACGCCGACGGTGGCGGTGTGTTGGCTGCCTGGCACGAGCCTCAGCGCGGGCAGGGCGTCAACCTCCGGCGGGTCGTTCACCGGCAGGATGTGCAGGGGGAACTGCCGCCGGGCCGTGGCCCCGGCCGGGTCGCTTAGCACCAGCTCCAGCGTTTCAAAGCCGTTCGTGTTCGGGTACGGCACGAAGTGAAGCAGGCGCTCCGGGCCTGTGCCGTAGATGTCCACCCGGACCAGACGGATCCTTGAGGAAATCACCTCCGCGCTGCCTGCCCACAACCGCAGCGCCTCGGGCGGCGACTCCGCGTCCGCCACCCGCACCGCTACGCTGGCCGGGTGATCTTCCAGCAGGATGACCGGCGCCAGCTCGCCGAGTTCGGGCGGGGTGTTGGCCTGCGTGGCGGCCAGCGCCAGGCCGGCGGCCAGGCTGAGGAGCGCGTTGCGTCCGAAAACCGAAGCTGGCCGTGGCGCAGTGCGTCCCGCCTGTGCAACTGAGGTTTTCGGGTTGAGTGCTCTGACTGAAGGCTGCTGTTTCATGAATCCTCCATCCGGGTTGAGCTGGCTGCCGGTTTCGCGTCGGGGCGCATGCCATGTTCACGTCTGGCCGGGACTTTGCTTAGCCGGTTCCATGCCAGAACCGGCGCGGGTCGGGGCTGGTCAGGGGAATGTTCACGCCTGCCGGCCGTTTGGAGAAGTGGGTGTCTCGCCGCACGGGCTGTGTGTTGCCCCGCACACCGCCAGGCCGGCGTTGGGTATCCGGCATCCTGCCGGCCTGAAGCATCAGAAGCACCGGGAGCGCCGGCATCCTTGCCGGCCTGTGCAGCCGACCAACCGAAGCCGGAGAAGCCCAAACACAGAGCATTCAGGTCGCGTCCGGGCTCCGTCAAAGCGCGTGAGTGAACTCGTCCACCGTAATGCCAGCCGCGCGGATCAAACTGCGCAGCGCGTCTTTGGCGATCTCCTTGTGGCCGGGGATGGGAAGCGTCACGTTCTCGCCTTCCTTGACCAGGATGATGTGGCTTCCTCGCTGACGAACGATCTGCCAGCCGGGTTTTCAAATGCCCGGACGGCTTTGCGCCCGCTCAACACCGGCAGGGCAGGCATCAGAGCGTCACGTCCACCTGCCGGGTTTCCACCGTGAGCGGCAGGCCGCGCTCCGCCCGCACCTCCAGGCACAATTCAATGGCTTCCTTGATGTTTTCCAGCGCCTCCGCCCGGGTCCTGCCCTGGCTGACGCAGCCGGGAAGGGAGGGACATTCCACGACGCCCATCCCGTCTTCGTCGCGGTCCAGTGTGACGGCGAATTTCATGGCTGACTGGTCTCCAGCGCAGTCGCGGCGGGCCATCAAGCGCCGCTGTTGGATCGCTTCGGCCAAGCGGGAACGAACCAGCCTGAAAATGGGGATCACGCCCGCCTCGGGCGTTGCTGGAGGCGCCCTCGCCTCCAGCCGTTGAGCTCACAAGCCGCCCGAAAAAGCAAATCGGTTTTGGGAAAAGGCGGTTTTCCGCGAGGCGCGGAAAGTGGCGCCCGGGGCGGGCGCGTTCCCCGGCTCCGCTTCAATCTCCGGGTTCAGTGGTCACACGCGCTGCTGCGAACAGTCAGGCTGGCTGTTTCACCGGGTCCAATTAAATCGTTCTCCAATGCCGGGACCGTCTGCCCGACGCCGCCCAACGCGGGTTTTTTGAGTTTCTGAGTTTCGGCTCGGCCGGAAGCGAGCGTGCCGCCGCTCACACCCCCCCGATGTACTTGCGGTCCTCCCAGACCGCCTGGAGCGAGGTAAGGTTGCGGCGGTCAAAAATGTTCCGGGCGGCGGCGGCGAGCCGGCCCCGCTTGAGGTTCTGCCAGGCGTCGTGGAGACTCACCGCCGCGAACTGCAGCACGCTGGGGTCGCGGTAGCAGTCAATCATGCACCGCGTGCAGCCGTCGCGGATCAGCTTCGAGGCGTCGAAGTCGTAGATGTTGCACATCGGTGTCTCCCAGTAATGGCAACGGTACAGGTCGAGCTTCCAGTCCAGGTAGAAGTACTTGAAGCCGCCCAGGCAGCCGAAGCGCTCCGGCTCGCCGCGCAAGTGCCGCTGCATCTCGGAGAGCGACTCGTGCGGGTTCACCACCGGGAACCCGCTGCGGCGCTTCATGGCCTTGATCTTCTCGAACACCTCGATCAGCTCCCCGCAGGTGTAGCTCACCAGGCCGCTTTCGCTGAAGCTCAGGTACGTCGAGCCCAGCGCGGTGAGCGGGTAGCTGAAGGTGCAGGTCGTGAAACCGAGGCTTTCAAGGAACGCCGGCAGCTTGTCGTAATCCTCGATCAGCCGGCTCGCAGTGATGCTGGCAGTGGTCTGGATGCCCGCGCCGGCGAAGAAGTCGTTCGCTCGTTTGATCTTGCGGCACACGTCCGGCAGGCCGCGGTTGGCCTCGTGTCTGGCCACGTCGTGCGCGTCAATGGACATGATCACGCTGGCCAGGCCGTCGCCGGCCAGGCCCCGCAGGTTGTCCTCGGTCCACAAGCCGCCGTTGGTGCAGATCATCGGCCGGAGGCCGCGCTCCGCGGCGTAGCGCACCATGGCGCGCAGGTCGCGATGCACCATCGGCTCGCCGCCTACGAAGAGCAGGTAGCCGATGTGGTGGCGCGCGCAGATGTCAATCACGTCCCGGGCCTCCGGGAGCGTGACGTTGCGGCGCGCCTTGGGATCGAACTTCGAGCGGGCGAAGCCGCAGAAGTCGCAATCCGCGTTGCAGATGTTGGTGATGGCGAATTGCAGGTAGCCCGGCCCGGCGTGGTCGAGCACCTCGCCGAGCAGCCGGTAGAAGCTCTTCTTCGACGGGCGGAGGGGCGCGACGACCGGCGGGCTGGCTGGCCGGGCGTTGGCGGGAGCGGTCGGGGCGTCAGTCGCGGGCGCGCTCATTCAGAATGCCGGATAGTGTTGGCCAGAAACGGCGGCGGGCAACTTTTCTTTTGCGATCCGGTGGGTCGCCTCTCGCTGAGAGGCGACAAGTTCCGGACCCCGGCGAGGGGCCGGCTGCCTGAAGCCGGGCGGCCAGGATGCGGCCTTGCACGTCTGGCAGGAGGTCTGACCTCACCGCCAGGATGGCTGCCGCCACCAGCCTTCGAGTTTTGACACGCCCCGCATCACTTCCCATTAATGCCGTGTGCCTGCGACTGACACCGCCAGCGTCGCCAAGCCCGCCCGCGTCCGCCGCGTGTGGCGCCGGCTGGGCGTGCTGCTGGGCGCGCTTGTGACGGCGGTCGTGTTGCTGCCTTTTTGGTTTCCGCTCGCGCTGAAGCCGGCGTTGCGGCATTTCGGCGTGCAAGCCGGCGGTGTTCACCGCGCGGGCTGCGCGGCGCTGCGGCTGCGCGAGGTTCAATACCGCGCGGACAACGTGGACGTTCAGGTCCGCGAACTCCGCCTCCCGCAACCGACCGCCCGGCTGTGGCACCGCTGGTTTGGTTCCGCCGAGGCCACGAACGCGCTGATCGTCGTCACCGATTGGCGCGTCGCAGTTGGGTCCGGTGAAATCAACGCCGCGCCCACCGCAGAACCGTCCGCGCCGCCTGGCGCGGTACTCGACGACCTCAACCGGGTGGCCGCCGTCTTGAACCGCTGGCTGCCGCGGACCGAGGTCCACACCGGCCGCGTGGCCGTGGCCGGCCGGGAAATTCACGTGCCGACGCTGCGCTGGCGGCCGGGCGGGCTCGAGCTGGACGCCTCTTTGGCCGAAGCGGACTTCGCCGCGCAAATCGCTCTCGATGCCTGCGCCTCGAATCAGTTCGTCCTCGAAGTGCGCGAGCCGGCGCGGCAGTTCACGCTGAGACTGGACCTGCGCGCGCAAGACCCCGTCTGGGCGCTGGCCGGCAGCGCCGCGTGGCGGGACAACGTCTTCGAACTGTGCGCGCAAATCGGGCGGGAAACCGCCGGGCCGTGGCCGGACCGGCTGGAACTTCACGCCCCGCAAATCTACCTGCCGGCGCCGGCCATCGGCCTGCCCGGCTACTCGAATCTGCTCGGCCACGGCACACTCACCGCCACGCTGGCCGCGCCCAACGGCCAGGTGCGCATGCTCGCGGACGGCGTGGAACCGGTCGAAGGTTCGCCGCTGGCCGGGCGGCTGCCGCGCTTGGAGGGTTTGGAACTGAACCTGCGCGCGGACTTCCGCGTCGTCCGCCTCGAGCCGCTGCGGCTGCGTGTCGAAGGCACGCCGTTCGAGGTCGCGGCGGAGCTGCCGCTTTCGTAGGCGTTCTGGGAGGGAATTTCCCGCGGCGCGTTCCGGCCGGACTTGTCCGGGCTGAGCGCCCGGTTGCGCCTGGAGCCGTTGCCGTTTGCGGACCTCACCGCGCGGCTGTCGCCGGTGCTGCGGTCCGAGGGCGGGTTGAGCGCGGACCTGCGGCTCGGGCCGGGCTGGCGCTGGGCGGGCCACGTGGACATCGCGGGCCTGGCCACGCGTCCGCTGCCCCAGGTGGGTCCGTTGCGGAACGTCCGCGGCCGGCTTGTGCTGCAAGACCGCGAGGCGCGGCTGGAGGCCTTCAGCGCGGACGTGGGCGGCGAGACCGCGCGGCTCGAAGGCCGCGTGGCGCTGCCGGCCGGGCCGCCGGCGGAGTGGCAATTGCCCGCCTTTGACGTGCGCCTGACCGGCAGGGAAATCCCGCTGGTCCGCGACGCGGAACTGATCGTGCGCGGCGATCTGGACCTCCACCTGGAACACGCCGCGACCAACGCGCCGTTGCTGGCCGGCACGGTGACGCTGGGCCGCCGGCGGAGTGGCAATTGCCCGCCTTTGACGTGCGCCTGACCGGCAGGGAAATCCCGCTGGTCCGCGACGCGGAACTGATCGTGCGCGGCGATCTGGACCTCCACCTGGAACACGCCGCGACCAACGCGCCGTTGCTGGCCGGCACGGTGACGCTGGGCCGCAGTTTTATGCTGAGCGATCTGCAGGCGGTCCTCGGCGGCGGGGTGCGCCGGGCGGAGCGGCCGCCGCCTTTTTTCAGCGTCGAGGCGGAGCCGTTCGCCCGCTGGCGGCTGGGTGTGGACATCCGCGGCGACGAATGCCTGCACGTGCGCAGCCCGTTCTACACCGGCGCGCACTCGGTCAACCTGAAACTGCGCGGCACCCTCCGGGAGCCGGTGCTGCTCGGCGACGCACAGGTCGTGCGCGCCAACGTCGTCTTTCCGTACGCCGTCCTGCCGGTGCGGCAGGGCCTTGTGAGCTTCAGCGAGGGGGAATCCCGCGCGGCCGCGGCTGCAGGCGCAGGCCGGCGGGCGCGCTTTCGGCTACGATTTGCGTCTGGAGGCGACCGGCACGCTGGACGAGCCGGTGATCCGGTTTTCCTCCAGCCCACCGCTCAACTCCGAGGACATCCTGCTGATGGTTTCCGCAGGCGAACTGCCGCGGCACTCGATGGACAACACCACCGCCGACCGGCTTGCAAAGTTCGCGTTCATCCTGGGCAAGGACCTGATGCGCAAGCTGGGGGCCGCGGAACCCGGCAAGGAACGGCTCACCTTCCGCACCGGCGAGCGCATTTCCGCGCGCGGCAAGGTCACCCGCCACATCGAGTTGCGCCTGACCGACGCGTGGTCGCTGGTGGGCGAGTACGACGAGTACGACGAATTGAACGCCGGGGTGAAGTGGCGGGTGCTGCGCCGATGAAGGCCCGGGCGCGACTCACGTGGTGGCGCGCGGCGGGCCCCGCCGCGGCGTTGTTCCTGGCGGTTTGCCCTGCGCCGGGCGGGGAAGCCGTCAACGCGACCCACGCGCCGCCAGCCGACGCCACCGCGCCGCCGCCCGAGCCCGCGCGGCTGAGCGTCCGCGGCCACGGCTGGCTGGGCAACCTGCGGCTGAAACAGCAACTGTGCGTGCTGTTCCCGGAGGGCTGGGCCCCCACGTTGCTGGACTCGCACCTGCTCGAAGACGCCGCGCTGCTGCTGCTTTCCGCGCTCCAGCGCGAAGGGTACCTGCGGCCGAGGCTGGACGCCGAAATCGTGCGGGAAGACGGGAGCGCCGTCAGCCACCCGGCCGGCGTCGGCCAGCCGTTGGAGCTGCCGCGCGACTTGTGCGCCCGCCGGGCGACCTTCCGCCTGCGCCGCGGGACCTTCTATTACTACGCCCGCCTGGAGTTTACGGGCTTGACCGTGCTGCCAGCGTCGCGGGCGGCCACGTACTTTCTGGTGCCTGACCTCGTGTTGCCCCAGAAGAAGACGAAGGCTTACACACCGGCGGGACTGAACCGCGGGCTGGCGAACCTCCGCGAGGAACTGCGCCGGCTGGGCTGGCGCGAAGCCGCGGTGGAGGCCGTCTCCGTCGAGACCGACCATTCCTCCGGCCGCGTGAACGTGGTGGTCCGCGTCACCGAGGGCCGCCGCTTCTGGGTGACGCAACTGGAGACGCGGGTGGCGGATGCCGGGTCCGCCCCGCCCGTGGGGATCGAAACCAAGAGCCTCAAGGAGCCTTTTTCATCGGTCTGGGAGCAGGACCTGCTCCGCTCGCTCAAGAATGCCGGGTACGCGCAAGGCTTTCCCGACGCCGAGGCGACGGTGGAATCGGAAGTGGTGCGCGAGACGGCGGACGCGGTCGAGGTGCGCGTGCGCGCCGACGTGCGGCGCGGGCCGCGGGTACGGCTCGGGGCGGTCACCTTTGAGGGGCTGGAGCGGACCCGCGAATCGCTGGTGCGCAAGCGCGTCCGGCTGGTGGAAGGCGGGCCGCTTGACCGCCTGGCGGTGGACGAGGCGCGCTTTCAGTTGCTGCGCCTGGGCGTGTTCGACCGCGTGGACGCCGACGTCACGCCCCTCGACACGGACGACGTGCGCGCCGTGCGTTTCCAGGTGCGCGAATCGCGGCCGCTCGAATTCAGCGTGCTGGCGGGCTACGGCAGCTACGACCTGCTGTGGGGCGGCGTGGAACTCGAGCAGTTCAACCCCTTCGGCCTGGCGCACCGGCAGCGGCTGCTGGTCGCGCAGTCCTTCAAGAGCACCAAGCTCGAATACGCCTACACCATCCCGCAGGTGTTCGATCCGCTCGGTGAACTCACCGGGCTGGGCTTTTACCGGCGGCGGCAGGAAACCACGTTCACCCGCGAGGAATACGGCGCCAGCCTCGGTTACCGGCGGCTGGTCCCCCGGCTGCAAAGCGAGCTGGGTCTGCGCCTGGCCTTCGAGCAACTGACCACCGACGACCGCGATTTCAATCCCGACTACGGCCTCCAGCGCGCCCGCGTCTCATCCGTTGGCTTCACGCTGGACCACAACCGCACGGACAATCCGCTTTACCCGTTGCGCGGTCACCGGCTGTACGCCACCGCGGAACTGGCCACCGATGCGCTGGGCGGCGAGGCGAACTATGGGCGGTTCGAGTTGGGCGGAAGCTGGCACCGGCCGTTGAACCGCTCGCTGATCTTTCACGCCGGCGTCGCGCACGCGTTCGTGGTCACGCCCGGCGCGGTGGCCGACGACCTGCCGTTCAACAAGCGCTTCTTCCTGGGCGGCGCCAGTTCGCTGCGCGGCTACGTCCAGGGCGAGGGCGCGTCGTTCGACCCGGCGGGCAAGCTGGTCGGCGACGAAAGCTACCTGCTGGGCCAGGTGGAATTGGAGCAGCGCCTGACGCCGCGATGGTCCGTGGTGGGGTTCCTCGACGTGGCCGGCATCGCGCGTGACCTCGACGACTATCCGGCGGGCGATGTGCTGGCCTCGGTCGGGGCCGGGATTCGCTGGCGCACGCCGGTGGGGCCGGTGCGCCTGGAGTACGGCCACAACCTCAACCGGCGCGACGGCGACCCTGCGGGCACGGTGCATTTCTCGGTGGGGTTCCCGTTCTGAACCTGAATGCCGGGCTGTGGCGGGAGCCATCTTGGCTGCCAGCCAGGGCATGGCCCGGAAATGGGCAGCCAGTCTCCGGCTCAAAGGCCGGCCCGTCGCCCCTCAGCGAGGGGCGACCCACCTGGGGTGGAACTACGGTTCGGCCGGGAGCTACTCACCCCGAAAACCGGAGTTGGGGGGATGCACCTCGCCACGGTCAACTTGGGTTTTTGGATTCAGCCTCGTTTTCCGCGAAGGCGCGGAAAATCGCGCGCGCGGCGCATGCGCTCCCCCTTCAACAGCCGAATCCGCTGCGCCGTTACTTTGCCGCGAGCGCGGCTTCGATGGCCTTGATGACCTGCGGCGAGTCCGGTTCGTCCCCGGACTGGAAACGCGCCAGCACCTTGCCGTCGCGGCCGATCAGGAACTTGCCGAAGTTCCACTTCACCTCGCCGGGGAACGCCGCGTCCGGCCCGGTGAGCGCGGCGTAGAGCGGATGCTGGCCGGCGCCGGGCTTGACCTTGACCTTTTCCATCAACGGGAAGGTCACGTCGAACTTGGACGAGCAGAAGTTCTTGATCTCCTCGGGCGTGCCCGGCTCTTGGTTGCCGAAGTCGTTGCTGGGAACGCCCACCACGACCAGGCCCTGGTCCTTGTACTTGCGGTACACGGCCTCCAACGGCTTGTACTGCTTGGTGTAGCCGCACTGGGAGGCGACGTTGACCAGCAGCACCACCTTGCCTTGGAAGGCCTTCAGGGAAGTCGGTTTGCCGTCGATGTCCTTGAGCGGGATGTCGTTAAGGGAGGCGGCGTGTGCGGCCAGTGCGGTCAGTCCGGCGGCCACGGCGGCCAAGGCAAGCGTCTTGATCTTCATGGTGGCAAGGTGCGCGCGGGCGGCGGGCTGTCAAGTTTCGTCGCCCGGCCGGTCGGGCGCATCGCAGTTTTTGGGCGGCGACACCTCCCGCCCTGGTAGCGGCAGCCATCCTGGCTGCCGTAAAGGGTGGCATCCTGCCGCCCGGAACCCGGGCCCGGACTACCGATCGGCTTTGTGCTGTCAGCCGGTGCCCGCCGGGCAGGATGCCCGGCTCCACAGCAGGCTGGAAGCCAGCCGCTACCTGGATTGGAAGGTTTGCTGCTGACAAGCCCGCCGGAGGCCGGTAGCCTCTCTCCGTACCGGAGAGCAGGGCACCAGCGGTGCCGGCTTTTCATTCGCCCATGAACTCAAAAACCACTTCCAACCGCAAGGGCCTGCTGGCCGGCGGCAACTGGATCATTGACCAGGTCAAGCTCATTGACGTGTACCCGCAGCGAGAACAGCTTGCCAACATCCGCAGCCAGAGCGAAGGCACCGGGGGCGCTCCTTACAACGTGCTGGTGGACCTCGCCATCCTCGGCGCCCCGTTCCCGCTATTCGGCGCCGGCCTGGTCGGGCGCGACCCGCTGGGCGAACGCATCCTGGCGGACTGCCAGCAGCGCGGGATTGACACCAAATACCTCAAGGCCACGCCGGACGCGCCCACCTCGTACACGGACGTGATGACCGAGATCGCGGACGGCCGGCGCACCTTCTTCCACATGCGCGGCGCCAACGCGCTCTGGAAGGGCGGCGACCTGGACTTCCAACGCGTCAAGGCGCGCATCTTCCACCTAGGCTACCTGCTGCTGCTCGACGAGCTGGACAAGCCGGACAAGGTCCACGGCACGCGCGCGGCAGCGTTGCTGGCGGCCGCGCAGGCCGCGGGCCTGCGGACCAGCGTGGACGTGGTGAGCGAAGACAGCGACCGGTTTGCCCAGATCGTGACGCCGGCGCTCAAGCACGTGGATTACTGCATCTTGAACGAAATCGAGGCTTCCAAGACCACCGGTTTCAAAATCCGCCAGCCCGACGGCACGCTGGACACCGTCTCGCTGCGGCACGCCGCCGGCGCGCTGCTCCAGATGGGGGTCAAGGAACTCGTCATCATTCACTTCCCAGAAGGCACCTTTGCCCGGACCCGCAAAGGCGACGACCACTGGCAGTCCTCGCTGAACCTGCCGCCCAAATACATCGCCGGCACGGCGGGCGCGGGCGACGCGTTCTGCGCCGGCGCCCTGCTGGGCCTGCACGAAGGCTGGGACCTCGGCCGGTGCCTCGAAGCGGGCGTTTGCGCCGCGGCGGCCTCGCTGTCGCATCCCACCTGCACCGCCGGTATGAAGCCGTTGAAGGCCTGCCTGGAGTTGAAGAAGAAGTACAAGCCACGCCCGTCGCTCGAGCCGGCGGATTGAGTCCGGAACTGGAGGCCGCGGGCGGGGTCGCTCGCGCCACTCCGGTTGCGGATGGGGAGCAACGCGCCCGCGCGTGTTCCGACCGGCGCCCCGCCGGCCGGCTTTCCACAGCCAAACCCTCCTGCGCGGTGCGTCAAACCCGCCCCGGGTGCGCTCCCCGGTTCAATTGCTTCGCTCCGGCTTTGGCCGAAGGACGGCGGACCAGGCGTCGCTCCACAGCGCGCCGCGCTCACCGGTCTTCCGCGAAGAAGCCAGCCACGACCGGCCGGTGGTCGGAGGCAACGCCCCAGTTGGGCAGGGTGGGCACGTAACTGGCCTCGGGGTTCCATTCCCCCGCCATGCCCGGGCTCATCAGGATGTAGTCAATCCGCTCGTAGCTGTCTTCTTTGCCGTAGAAATGGGTCCACGTGACGTTGCGCGGATCCCAGTTCAGGTTGGGCGGCGGGGCGTTGTCGCCGTTGCGCTCGGCGGGCCGGGCGTCCACCAGGCGCGCCGTGCCCCGGCCCAGCAGGATGCGCAGCGTGGGCGAGTCCTTGGTGTCGTTGAAGTCGCCCAGGACCAGCACGTTGGCCTGCGGATCGGCCTTCAAGCGGGCGTCCACGCGGGCGCGCAGCTTCAGCGCCTCCTGCAGGCGGATTTCCGCCTCGTCGCCGTACTCGACCGTTCGGCGCGACTTCAGATGCGCCGTGAAGAGGGTGAACGTGTAGCGGTCGTTCACCCGGATGTCCACCTCGGCAAACCCGCGGCTGACCTGAAAGCGGCGGCCTTGCAGGAGGAAGGACTCGTTCGTGCGCGACCGGCGCGACACGATCGGAAAACGGCTCAGGACGGCCACGAAGATGTTCGTGTCAAAGCCCGTCACGTGCTCCCAGTGCGGCAGGTTCAGGCCTCCGGCCTGGAGCGCGTCGCGCAACTCGAGCAGCGCGCCGGGCCGGCCGATTTCCTGCACGGCCAGCACGTCCGGCCGGATGGCCAGCAGCATCTCACGCACCTTGGCGCGGGCCTCCGGCGGCTTGGGCGCACGGCCGGGAGAGGCGATGTCCACGTAATTCTCGAGGTTGTACGTGGCCACGATGATGGCCGGGGCGGCCCGGCCCGCGACGGCCCAAACCAGCAAAGCCACCCAACCCAGCCTGCCCAACCAGACACGCCCATGCATGGGCGAAATCAAAAACCACCCGCGCGCCGGGCGTCAAAATGTTTGCGTCACGCCGGAGTGATGGAATTGAACCGGGGAGCGCACCCACTTCGAGTGCTGGGGCAGCCATCCCCGGCCGCCGTAGAGGGCGGCATCCCGCCGGCCGAAGTCTGCGGCGACAAACACCGCCAGCGGGGGGTAGGTCGCCCGTCGCTGAGAGGCGACGAATCCGGCCCCTGAGCCAGGGGCCGGCTACCCGATGCCGGATCCCAGCCCGTTGCCCACCGCCCTTCCGCGTTTCTGAGTTTGGGCTTTCTCGCCGTGTCCACCCGGCTGGCAGCCGGCCGCCACCCCGGCAGGCGATCCCGCCTGCACGAAACCGACGTGCGCCCGCGACCCGCCCCCGCGCAAAACGCTTGCCTGACCGGGGGATCAGACGTTGACTCAGCGCAGCCCAGCCGGTTGCCAGCCGCCCGCGCCCGGCGGGCAAGCGCGACATGAAATCAAGTCTTCCCCAGCCCGACCAGAGCGCCGTCTGTTCCGCCCACAAAGCCTCCTTGTCCCGCCGCCAGTTCCTCACCGCCGCCGCGGTGGCTGGCGCCGTGGGCGGACCCGGCCGGCCGACGGTTCAGGCCGCCAACGCCAGCGCGCCCGCCGCAGGCACGTTGCCCCTGGCCCGCATTGGCAACCTCTCGATCAGCCGGCTGATCTCCGGCGGCAACCTCATCAGCGGCTGGGCGCATTCGCGCGACCTGCGGTACGTGCCCAGCCTGATGCGCGCCTACAACACCCCCGAGCGGGTGCTGGACACGCTCGAACTTCTCGAACGCCACGGCGTTAACACCCTCATCGCCGACCCGCGCAAGAACGTCATGGACGTGCTTGCCCGGTACTGGAAGGAGCGCGGCGGGCGCATCCAATGGATCGCCGAGGGCCACCCGGACCTCGTGGATTGGAAGACCAATATCCGCAAGTCCGTCGAGTTCGGCGCCAAGGCCGTGTACGTGCAGGGCGTGATCGGGGACAAGTGGTTCAACGCCGGGCACACGCAGTTGCTGGGCGAGTGCGTGCAGTTCATCAAATCGCTCGGCGTGCCGGGCGGGCTCGGCGCGCACAAGCTCGAGGTCATCATGGCCGCCGAGGAGCGGAAGTTCGGCGCGGACTTTTACGTGAAGACCCTCCACCACGCCAATTACTGGTCCCGCCAACGCCAGCCCGGCGAGCCGGACGTGGTGGAGTCGCTGACCGACAACTACTGGGACCTGGATCCGAACCGCACCATCGCGTGCATGTCCGAGGTCGAGAAGCCGTGGATCGCGTTCAAGGTGCTGGCCGCCGGCGCCATCCGGCCCGAGTCCGGCTTCCGCTACGCGTTCGAGAACGGCGCGGACTGCCTGTGCGTGGGCATGTTCGACTTCCAGGTCGAGCCGAACGTCGCGCTGGTCCGCTCGCTCCTGGCCGAAAGCGGCATTCAAAACCGCCCGCGCGCCTGGATGGCGTAGCCGCGCCTTGGCTGGGCGGCCAAGCCGCACGGCGGCTTCACCTTGAAGCGCCGCAGAGGCGCATAAGGCGCAAAGGCGTCGAGCCGGGACAACGTCGCCAGCCCGGTTCGTTTCATCCGCGCGGTAAGGCGAAAACGCCCCGCTTCTTTTCCACGCCTGCGCTTGCGCCTTCTGCGCCTTTTCGCGGCCTTCCCGGCTCGGAGTTCAGGCTCAAAACCGCCACTCCGGCCGCACACGCGCGCGCAGCCGCTCGAAGTCCCGCCATTCCTGGGCGTTCGCTGGCGGCTGGCCCAGTTCGATGAAGATTTTCGGCGCCGCCCATTTCCACCGCTCCACGTGACCGTCGGCAAAGGACAGATTGCAGCCGCGGTTGTGGCGGTCCGCCGGCAGGTCCCACCACGTCAGGTCCATGTACCGCTCCCAGCCGGGCGGCGGAATGCCGAACAGCGAGTCGAGGATGCCGTCTTCATGCACGTCAATGAACACGAACAGGTCGGACGGCGCGGGCCGGTCAATGTGCGTTTCCTTCATGAAGCTTGGCGGCCCGACACCCCCCTCCTGATCAACCGGCACGCCGTTGATGGACTGGCTCATGTTGTAGCTCCGCGTGCGAAGCTTGCGTTGCCGCACACCCTCCGGCGTCTCCACCAGCGAGCGGTCCGACGGGCAATGGTAGATGGCCGGCGAGCGGTTGTAGGGGAAGAGCACGCCGCGCTCGATGTTGGCGGGGGTCATGTCCACGCGCGTGTTGCCGGGACACCAGGTCATGTTCGTGCTGAAGCCCTCGGTGACCGGCGCCTCGGTGTTCAGGTCGTACACGTAATTGTTCGGCGGCAGCACGTCGTGGTGGTCCACCGCGTACAGGTGGAAACAGACCTGAAGCTGCTTGAGGTGATTGCGGCAGGCGATGCTCCGCGCCTCCTCCTTGGACCGTCCCAGCGCCGGCAGCAGCAACGCGGCCAGGAGGGCAATGATGGCGATCACCACCAACAACTCGATGAGCGTGAAACCGCCGTGCCCGCCTGGCCCGCGGGGAAGGGTCGTTCCCGCGGGCCGGCCGGCCACCGTGACAACACTGTGGCCCCCGCCACGCATTGCTGCGCAAGATACCCCCCCGCGACCAAGACACAAAAACGATTCCCGCCTGCGCGATGGGTCGCCCCTCGCTGAAGGGTGACGGTCCGGCCCTGAGCCAGGGGCTGGCCACCAGATGCCGAATCCCAGCCCGCAACCCACCACGCCTTTTCTGATTTTCTAAGTTTGGGTTTTCCCGCCGGGTCCACCCGACTGGAAGTCCGCCTTGCCGGCCGGCCGGAAGTCGGCGCTACGAAGCCAGCCGCTCGGCGCGCACTTCCCTGACCAGCGCCTCGACTTGCGCGCGGTCCACCTCGCCGGCCATGGGTGTCAGGGCATTGGCCGCGCCGGCCGCCGCGCCCCAGCGACAGGCTTCGCCCAGGTCGTCACCCCGCACGAGGCGCGCGGTGAGCGCCGCCGTGAAGGCGTCGCCGGAGCCGATGGGGTTGAGCGGCCGAATGCGCGGGGAAATCACCCGCCAGCATGCCCGGCCGTCAAAGGCCAGCGTGGGGGCCGCGCCGGCGGTGACCACCACCCGCTCCGCGCCGCGGGCATGCAGGTCGCGCGCCGCGGCGAGCACCGCGGTTTCGTCCGGCAGGTCGCGGCCGGCGGTGGCGGCCAGTTCGGCGCGATTGGGCTTCACCAGCCCCGGCCGGGCGGCGAGCGCCGCGATCAGCGGCGGGCCCTGGGCGTCCACCACGCTGAGCGCGCCGGCTGCGCGCGCCCATTCCACGCAACGACGGTAGAAGTCCACCGGCCCGCCGGGCGTGAGCGTGCCGGAGAGCGCCACCGCGCGGCAGGCCGGGAGGCGCCGTTGCAACGCGGCGGCGAGTTGCTCGTAGGCGTCGGGCTCGACCGGCCGGCTTTCCTCGACCAGTTCGGTGACGGTGCCGCCGGCTTCGTCAATGACGGTCACGCACTGGCGGGTGCGGACCGGCACGGTCACGAAGTCCAGTTCCACGCCCCGGACCGCGAGCGTTGCGCGCAGGTATTCGCCGCGGTCGCCGCCCAGGAAACCGGTGGCCGCCACCGGCTCGCCGAGCACGCGCAGCACCTTGGCCACGTTCACCGATTTGCCGGCCGCGCCGTCGAGGGTGGTGTGGGCGCGGTTCACGGCGTCGAGCGTGAGCCGGCGGAAGATCATCACGCGCTGCGCGGCCGGCGTGGGACCGAGGCAGAGGATCATGGCGTTGGGGACTGGGTTTCCATCTTTCGCCGTAACGTGAGTTTACCCGGACGTGCCCGGCCCGCTCACCACCGGAAGAACCGGTACGGGTCGTCCCATTCATCCGGCTGGTCCAGGTAAAAGCCCTCGAGCCAGCGGCCGGGCCCGGCGGGCGTCACCGGCGTGGACCAGCGGGCCAGCAAGGGTGTTTCGACGCGCACGCCCAGGTTGGCCAAGAGCCGGTTCACGAGGAACGCGCTGCGGCGGAAGGTGCGCTTGAGGCCGAAGTTGTTGGTGAAGTCGAACTGCCACGGGGCCAGTTGGCAGAAGACCACGTTTGCATTCGTGGCCATGGCCAACACACCGTTGCCAATAACCCGCGCGCCGCCGCTCACCAGCGGGATGACCCGCGGATCGCGGCAGTGCGCATCGGCCGGACCGACGCCTACCAGCGGCGACGACGCGCCGGGCGGCTCGAAAACGGCATTGATGTGCTCCGCCGGCGTGAACGTGACCGGGAACGGCAGCAACGCGTCGGCGTCGGCCTGCGTCCAGCCGAGCGCGAGCAGATGGCCGCCGGCTTGCAGGAAGGCGGCGACTGCGTCGCGCCGCGCGCGGAGTTCCTGACCGCCGCCCGGGCCGGCCACCAGCACCTGGTCTGGTTGCAATTCGCCGACGACGCCGGCCGCGAACCGAAACCCGGCGGCTTCGAGACTGGCCCGGCCGACGGGGTCGCCCGCGTAAAGCGCCTGGCGTGGCGGCGCCGGTTTCCACGCGTTGAGGGGCGATGCCCCGGGGGTTCGCGGCGGGGCGGGAGTCCTCTCGATCCCGGCCTGAGGGCTTGCCGGGCTCGACCGGGTCTCACCCCACCGGGACAGACCGGTTGCGCCGAGGTATTCGAGCAACCTGACCGCCAACCGCTCGGCCACAGGCTCGCGCTCGGTGCGGCCGGTCACGTCCAACTGGCAAAAGACCACCACGCCGGCGCCTTCGCGGTATTCGAGCAGCGGGCTGTACTGGAGGCCGAAGCCGCCGTCCACCAACGGCAGGAAGTCGCCGCGCGCGGGCTTCTCGAGGAGCACGGAGGCCACGTTGCCCTGGTTGCCGCAGCGCCAGGCGCGCGTGACCGGCAGGCCGCACCATGTCACCGTGGGCGCGCCGTTGAACTTCGGGCTCAATTCGTACTTCAGCCGGGGCGGCAGCAGCGTGGCCGCGCCGCGCCAGTCGCGCAGATGCTCCGCCCCCAGGCTGGCCAGCACCGGATGATCCGGCACGCGCGGGAAGGCCTGGCGCAAGCCGTATTCGGCCACGCGGAAGCCCAGCCGCCGTTCGAGCGCCTCGGCGGTCTGTTCGAAGACCAGCACGCGCAAGCCCTCGCGGACCCGCCGCAGGTCCGGCGCCGGCCCGTCCACGGTCAAGGCGCCTTTGCCCACAACCAGCACATCATCCGGCTCCAGCGCCGCGGTCGCGTCCACTTCCCGAAAGCGGACGCCCGCGGCTAGCAGCCACGCCCGGGTCTCGCCTTGTGGATCGAACAGCGCCAGCCGCGTGGCGGCGCTCGTGAGAGCGCGGCTCACCCCGCCTCGCGGCGGCAGGACGTGCAGCGTGAACGTGTCTTCCTGGATTTCGCCGGTGTCGAAAGCGGCCTTCGCGCTCAGCCGGAATTCGCCCGGCGGCAGACCGACGGGCAGTTCGAACCGCAACGGCACACGCGCCTGCTCACCGGCCTCGATGACCAGATTCGTCCGCTCCGCGACCGGCTCGGGCAGGGCGAGCGTCCACTCGCAGTCTGCCCGCACCGGCACGCGTGAGTTGTTGATGACGATGAGTTGTTTCTCGCCAACCTCGCCCGGCTCGAACAGGTGGTCCCGGCTGGTGAAGCGCGCGGGCTTGCCAGCCAGCCACGCCAGGAGCGGACGGTTGTTGCGCAGGATGGCCTCGCCCGCGCCGGTGGGCTGCCAGTCCGCGCGCGCGTAAGCCATGTCGAAACGCTCGAAGCGCTCGCCGAGGAAGTCCGGGCTGTAGCCGGGGCGTTGGAGGTTCACCCAGTCCACCGGGAGCGCCTCGTGGCGATTGCGCTCCCTGCCAGGGCGCAGCTTGAACAGGACGTGGTGCTCCCAGGGTGAGTTCGCCGAGAGCCCCCAGGTGCGGAACGCGGGCCAATTGTCTGTGAAATAGCGGGCGAAGACCGGCTCGCGCTCGGGGAAGTCGGTCGAGCCGAGCTGGTGCGGGTAGTCCCAGCGATGCCAGACGCGACCTTCGCGGAACTGCCGCGCCTCCCAGCGGAGATTGCGCTTCTCCATTTCGCTGATTGCGAAGGCGCGGTCGCCGAAGAATTGGGCGTTCCACTCGGCCAGGCAGAATTCCCACGGCACGGCCGCGCTGCCGAACTCGCGTTTGCCCTGGTACCAGCCGCGGTACATCGCCCAGTCCCAGGTGAACGGCGCGCCGTACTCGCACAGGAACACCGGCTTGAGCCCGTTCGTCGCCCAGTGCTCGAACCAGTCGGACAGCTCCTGCGCGGGCACGAAGTTCGGATAGAAATTGCTCAGGTGCATCGGACCGAGATTGCCCGAGGCGTGGTGGTAGATGAGGCGGCTGGCGTCGAGCGACCGGATGATGCCCTCGGCCCGGAGCGCCCGCTCGACGTTGCGGCGCGCCCAGTCGTCGCGCGGCGCGGCGCGGCCGTCCATGAGGTCCGGGTTCATGTCCTCGTTGTAGCCGGTGGCGTTGTGGCTGGTGGCGTAGGCCACGACCGCGGGATGGTTGCCGGCCACGTCCGCGTAAAAGGCCGCGTGCCGCGCGTAGCCGTTGGTCCCCCCGGCCTGCGGGCTGGTCCAGTCGTAATGGCTGAAGTGCGGCTGGGTGATCGCCACCAACATGCCCAGGTCATCGGCCGCGCGCAAAATTTCCCCGAAGCTCAGGTGCGCGCCGGGCAGGCAGTCGTAGTTGTGGGCATAGACGAAGTTGATGCCAAAGCTGCGCAGGCGGTCGAGGCTCTCGCGGGCGGCGGCGTAAGTCGCCGCGGCGGTGCCGACCTGGGCGTTGTCCAGCGGCACCGCCGAGAGAAAGACGCGGCTGCCGTTCAGGAAAAAGTCGCGGCCTTCGATCCAGAACTCGCGGAAACCGAAGCGCGCGGGCCGCCAGGCGTCGAGCAAACGACCGTCGGCGTCCCGCAGCGACACCTCCAGGTCGTATTGATGCTGCGGCGTGTGGAGGTCCCAGAGTTTCTCCAGCCGCCAGCTTTCGGTGAACGTGAAGCGGCCGGACTGAAGATCGGCGGTCTTGAACGGCGGGCTCTGGAGGGTTTTGACCACGCGGCCGGCGTCGGTGATCCGGGCGTCCAGTCGAAAGGCCCGGTTCGCGTCGAGGTCCCGCAACGCCACGTCGAGGGAGAGTTCCCAGCGACGCACCGAGGTGCGCACGCGGACGCCGTCCAGGCGCGCGGCGCGCGGCGTGCTGGTCAGAAACACATCGCCGCACAGGCCACGCCGGGCCACGGTGCCCTGGACCTCGCGGGCCGAGGCAGAGTCCGTGTACGACAGCAGCACGCCTTGCAGCGGCAACGCCACGACCAGCACTGACAGCACGCGCCGGCCCGGCGGGCAGGCGGCGGTGAGGTCCAGTTCACCGGCGGGGAAGGTGAGTTCGCCAACCTTCCGGCCGTCCACGAACACGAGGGCCAGCGAGTTCAGGTATTCGGCGCTCAATCCGATCCGGCGGCCCGCCCACTCCGCCGGCGCGGTGAATTCGCGCTCGTACCACGCCGCCGTGACCCCGCCCAGCCGCGTGTCTCTCCAGGCCGGGTGGACATGGACGGTCTGCGAGTCCTTCTGCATGTAGTCGGTGATGCCCGGCCAGGCGCCCGGCACCTTGAACCAGCCCCAGCGGTTCGTCGGCGGTGTCCGGGCGTCCGTCGCCGCGGGCTGCCAGCGCCAGAGGCCGTTGAGGCAGACGCGCTCGCGGGTGGGCGTGGCTTCGCGCCAGGCGCGGGCGAGGCTCCACTCGACTTGCACGCCAGGCGGAAGCTCCGCGGCTGGCGGCTCGGCGGCCTGCGTCACACAGGTCAACAGGCCGGCCAGGACCAGCCGCAACGGGTGCGGGAACCGCCGGGGCTTCGCGCGTGGTTTCATGGCCGCATCATGAACCGGACCGCCGCCCGGCGCGATGTGATTCAGCAATGCCGGGCGCGGGCGGGCGTAGCGGCATCCTGCCGCCAGGAAAGTTTGGGGGCGTGCGCCGGCGCAAAAGAGGAGCGTGGCTTCCCGCCAGCGGAGGCAGGTCGCCCCTTGCCGAGGGGCGATGGATCCGGCCCCTGGGCCAGGGGCCGGCAACCCGAGGCCGAATCCCAGCGCACCACCCACCACCCCCCTTTCTGAGTTTCTGAGTTTGGGCTTTCCCGCCGTGTCCACCCGGCTGGAAGCCAGGCTCTACGGCCGGGTCAAGCCGGCCGTCACTCCCGGCAGGCGATCCTGCCTGGCCGCAAACCGGCCCAGCGCGTCTGGCGCCGCAACCAGGATGCCAGCCGCATAGAAGCGCGTCCCGCCAGCCCCGCCGCAGGTTTTTGCGGAACACGGCGCACGCTTCGCCCTCTCCCCCGGGAGAGGGTTGGGGTGAGGGGAAAGGAACCAAAGGTTACCTCCCCGCCGTGCCATTCAACGGGTTTCTGGCGCAGCGCCCCCGGTCTCGGGCCTTGTGCGGATTTTGAGCCCAGTTCCCCCTCACCCTGTCCCTCTCCCTCAGGGAGAGGGAACCGCCGCTGTCGCGGCGGGCATCCCAAGCGCCTCCCCGCCGATTCCACCACCGGCTTTCTTGCCGGAGACACAGCACGTTTCTGCGTCTCCCCCACAGGAACAGCAGGCCGGGCGCGGGAGCAACGGGAAACTGGCGCGTCCGGCGGTAACTCATCGGGGTGGTCGCATACTGCGGCGGGCCGCCACCACGCAGCGCGACGGAACTGAAAGCCAGTCGCAGCAGGCCAGGAACAGATGCGCGCTGCGGCGGGTCTTCGACCCCGCCGCGCGCCGAGTCTTCGACGTCCGGGCGCGAACTCGGATGATTGGAGTACAAGCAGCGCGCGGGCGCCAAAACTTGAACCCGGAAACCGAAGTCGAGCCGGATGGGAATCCGGCGCCACGGGCAACTTTGGTTTCCAGGTTGAAGCACCTGCGCCGTTTGCGCCTCCCGGCGGTTTTCAGAATCGGCGCGGTCAGAAGTTGGTTTCCACCATCGGCCGGAAGGTCAGTTCATGCACCACCACGTCGTCCGGCGCGGAGAGACATTGCACGATCATCCGGGCGGCGGACTCGGGCCGCAGGTAGTCCGGACACGACTGGGGCCGGAAGGTCGTGTTCACCCCGCCGGGATAAACGGCCGTGACCTTGACGCCGACGGCGCGCGCCTCCTTGGTGAGACAGCCGGTGAAACCGTGCATGGCGTGCTTCATCGCGGTGTAGATCGCGTAGTTCTCCTGCTTCACGTGCACGATGCTGCTGAGCACGTTCACGATGTGGCCGGAGCGGCGGGCGGCCATGTCGCGCAGTGCCTCGCGCGCGAGCAGGATCGGGGCGCGCACGTTCAGCGCGTACGCGGCGTCGAGGTCCGCGGCGGTGAGCTGGGGGATCGGTTCCCTGGCCTTGTTGAAGCCGGCGTTGTTCACCAGCACGTCCACCTGGCCGAGCGCCTCGCGGGCGGCGGCGTACAGGCGGGGTGGCGCGTCCGCCGGGCTCAAATCCAGCGCCAGGCCCGGGCAGCCCAGCTCGCGTTGGAGGCCGGCCAGGAGGTCCGGGTCGCGGCCGGTGACGAAGACGGCGAAGTCAGCGGCGTGGAGCTGGCGCGCCACCTCCCGGCCGAGGCCGCGGGTGGCGCCGGTGATCAAGACGGTCCGGCGCATGGCTTCGTTCTGAAGGCGGTGCGCCGGCTTGTCAACGGAGCGAGGGCCGCGTCCCGGCCGGTGTTCACGGCCCGTCCAGTGCGCCGTAGCCGTCAAGAGGCACCCGCCGGGGTTGATCCGGCTGGTTTGCGATCGGCTGCGCCGGCCGCCTGCTCAATCGCAGCCATTGACCGGCGTTTTCATCGCCCAGCACCCCGTTCCCCGCACCCCGGACCTCGACCCACAATCCGCGCCGGGCTTGTCTCCGGGCACAATTGCCCGCATGCTGAAGCCGTGCCGCAACCCGCCCGACCATCCCTCGCCGGCCCACGCGCCAGCCTGACTGCGCTCGCGCTGGCTGCAACGCTGCTGGCCGGCTGCGCGGGGCCCCGGTTGATGCCCACGCCGAATGTGTATCGGGACCGCGCCGGGAATCCTTTCGCCGAGGTCCCGGCCGCGCTGCGGACCAACAAGGTGGATTTGCTGTACGTGACCGACCGCCGGCTGGAGCGCGACGCCCGCGGGCTGCCGGCTTACACGCACCGCCGCTCGCCGTGGCTGGCCTACGGCTCCTGCGTGGTCGAGCTGGGCCGGGGCCTCGCCTGGGACGCGCTGGTGGCCGAAAGCAGTCGCGCCGAGCGCCGGAAGCCGGTGCCGGTGCGCGTGGCGTGGGTCCAGGAACTGGGCCGCTTCCCGGCCGGGCCGCTGTTGACGCAGACCGCGCTCGGCCAGGAGATTGACCCGCAATGGGCCGCCCGGCAGGCGCGGGCCGTTGCCGCGTTTCAAGCCGAGGTGCAGCGCCGGCTGGAGCTGACACCGCGCAAGGATGTGTTCGTGTTCGTGCACGGCTTCAACAACGACTTCACGTGGGCTGCGCTGGTCGAGGCGCAGCTCTGGCATTTCCTGCCGCGTCAGGGCGTGCCGCTCCTGTACACCTGGCCGGCGGGCCGGGGCGGACTCCGCGGTTACACGTACGACCGCGAGTCGAGCGAGTTCACGGTGGGGCACATGAAACAAACCTTGCGCGCCTTGATCGCCTGCCCCGGCGTGGAGCGCATCCACCTCCTCGCGCACAGCCGCGGCACGGACGTGGCGTCCAGCGCCGTCCGGGAACTGCTGATCGAGCAGCGGGGCGCGAGCCGGGTGGCCGTGCGGATTCCCAAGCTCGACAACCTGGTGCTCATCGCGCCCGACCTGGATTTCGACGTGGCCAGCCAGCGGATGAGCGCGGAACTGGTGCCGCTGGCCGTGAACCGCCTGACCATTTACGTGTGCGAAAAGGACCGCGCGGTGAACCTGGCGAACTGGCTCTTCGAGGGCTTCCGGCGGCTGGGCCAGTTGCGGCCGTCCGACTTCACCGAGGAGCAGAAGCGCCTGATGCGGCAGATCCGGTCGGTGCAGTTCGTGGACGCGCGCGTGCGGGTGGATTTCCCGGGGCACGGCTACTTCCACAGCAACCCCGCGGTCAGCTCCGACCTGCTCCAGTTGCTGCGCGAGAATTGCGATGCCGGCGATGCATCGTGCCGGCCGCTCCGCCGCGAGGATGGCGTGTTCTGGAAGATCACGGACGATTACCTGGCGCCGCCGGCACGGTGAGCCGGGTGCGGGGCGGCGGCCATTCCCCCGCCTGAGACGCGCAGCAGCCTGCCGCCCGAGCAGCCGGTTTTGACCCCGATTCCAGATCCCAGATTTCAGACTTCGGACTTCGGATTTCGGATTTCCATTTCCTGCTTTCCTGGGTTCCCAATTCCCAGGCAATTCCGAATTGCGGCTCCCGGCGGCTGGCGGCCACAACGAAATCTTTGTGCGCCGCGCGGGACCGGGCTATCTTCGGCGCGACATCCGATTGAACTGCCCGGACCCGCCGGACCGGCGGCGTGGGCGCAACGCAACACACAACGCATGAAACGCAGAAGCTTCCTCAAAGTGGTGGGCGGCGCCGCCGGCCTGGGCGCGCTCAACTGGACCGAGATGTTCGGCGACGAGGCCGCCCGCGCGGTCATCGCCCACGCCAGCGGCCTGCCCCGCCGGGTGCTGGGCCGCACCGGACAGCAAATCTCCATCATCGGCTTCCCCGGCCTGGCGCTCTCGCGCCTGTCCCAGGAGGAGAGCAACACCACCGTCCGCAAGGCCTATGACCTGGGCTGTAATTATTTCGACGTGGCTCCGGCCTACGGCGACGCCGAGGTCAAGATGGGCCCGGCGCTGGCCGGCTGGCGCGACAAGGTCTTCCTGTCCTGCAAGACCAAGATGCGCGACGCGAAAGGCGCGCGCGAAGAACTGGACCGGTCCTTGCAGCGCCTCAAGACCGATCACTTCGACCTGTACCAGTTGCACCACATCCGGACCCCGGCCGAGGTGAAACAGGCGCTGGGACCGGACGGCGCCATCGAGACCCTCGTGAAGGCCCGGGAAGAGGGCAAGGTGAAGTGGCTGGGCTTCTCCGCCCACACCACCAAGGGCGCGCTCGAGCTGCTGAAGGGCTTCCGCTTCGATACGGTGATGTTCCCGATCAACTTCGTGGAGTACTTCGCCATTGATTTCGGCAAGCCGATCCTGGCGCTCGCCAAGGAACAGGGCGCGGCGGTCATCGCCATCAAGCCCACCTCGGCCGGCGCCTGGGCGCCCGGCGCGGAGCGCAAGCGCAACTGGTGGTACCCCACGATGGAGACGGTCGAGGATCTGGGCCGGGCCCTGCGCTTCACGCTGTCGTTGGACCCGGTGGCGACCGGCATTCCGGTGTCGTTTGTGGACGTGTTCGAGAAATCCATCGAGGCCCTGCGAGGCTACCAGCCGGCCAGCGAGGCGGAAGTGGCGCAGCTCCGCGAGCGCGCGGCGAAGAGCCTGTCGCTGTTCCAGCGCGAGGAAGAGGCGGTGGCCACGGCCCGGCTCCATCCCGGCCCGCTGCATCCCGGCAGCCCGCACGAGGACGCCTACTGGCGGCACGTGTAGGCGGGCCGTTTACTTGTACGCACCGGCGTGCCGTTGGCTGGCGGGTGCCGCGATCGTGCCGGGCCCGGAACCGCCGGCCTGCCAGCCCCGGGCCCCGGCTTGAACAGACCGGTTACTTCAGCCGGAAGACCTGCATCGCGTCCGAAGCGGGCACGGCCACTTGCTTCACGCCTCCGCTTTCGAAGACCGGTTCGAGCACCGGCCGGAACGGGCCTTGGACGGTGGGCGCGCCTTCGACGGCGAACGGGAAGGCGGACGCCGGCCACTGGAGGCGGATGGCTTTGTCGATGGCCAGCAACGGGACTTCGTAGGTGCGCAGTTCGAGGTTGTCGAACGTGGCTTCGGCCGGGTCGAGCGTGCCGTCGGTGTATTGCCAAAGGGCGACGCCGACCATCGACCCGTTCTTGCGCGGCGTCCCGCTCAAGTCAGGGGCGAACACATCGAGATCGAACCCTGTGAGCGCCTGCACCTCCTCGGCCGTGAAGGTGGGGTCCACGGCGGGCGTGTCCACAACCGTGCGCTCATGCAACACGGCATTCTGGTTCGCTTTGTCGAGCACCCGCCCGGTCAGGATCATGCGGTCGCCAGCCGACGTAAGCGCCAAGGCCAGGACCACGTTGCTGCGCTGAAGGCTGACCAGGTCCAGGGCGTGCAGGGCTACTCTGCCTCCCGTGTGGTATCGCCAGAGAAGGACGTAGTCCGCATCCAGGGCCATGCAGTAGCCATTGCCCAACTCGTGCAGCCAATACAGTTCGACGTGCGTGGCGGTTCCGGTGACCCCCACCAAGTCCACGCGCAGTTCGATCGTCTGGCCGTCCTGGACCGTCCAGTTTCTGGGCCGGTAAGCGTAGAAGCCGGTCGTCGGGGACCCTCGCGGCGTTGCGATCCCGCGCCAGTCGCCCCGCAATCGCAGTTGCTCGTCGGCAAAGATGAGCTGGGCAGAAGGGAGATGCACGATGCCTTGCCAGCCCGAGGTGTTCCCCTGATCGAAGTCGTCAAGCACCTGGACATTCAGCGCCCCGGCCGGTCCGACGATGCCGGTGTAGTTGATGGGAATGGCCAGGTCGTCGAGGGCGCCGGGGCCGCGTGTGGCGGTCTCGCTCATTTCGAGCCCGTCCACGGCGCCGCCCGTGCCGCGGCCGAGAAGCTCGACCGTCCAAGTGCCATCCGGCTGCCACAGGCCTTGCCAGGTACCGTCCCAGAGGCCCGCCGTTGCGGTGAACTTCGGGTTTGCCGGATCGCTCAGGTCCCAGGTGCCGACTTCGCCGGTCCAGGTGCCGTAGATGGTGCCGGAGCCGTCGGGGTGGTAATAGCCGTGGGTCAACGAGGTGCGGCGGCCCGTCAGTCGCGCATCACTGCTCTGGACTCGGTACCGGGAGAGCATGTTGCGGACGTGGACGTTGTTGGTGGCGAAGGCCAGGGTGTCACCGGGGTAAGGGACATCGAGGTAGTATCCGGTGGAGGTGTAGGACGTCACGCCGGCGGCGGCGATGGTGTCTGGCGTCGCCAAGGTGAGCAGGCACACGGCCGTGGCCATCAGGGGCCAGCGCGCGATGCTGCTGAGCAGTGACTGTGTGCTGTATGTCTTCATAGTAGGTTCTTTCGGTTCTGGGTGATTGAGGTTCCGTGGCTGACAAAGCCGAATCGGTGCGGCTCGTGCCGCACCGATTCGTGGATTGCCGTCCGCTACGGCACCATCGGGATGCGGGTGAACACGGCGCTGCTGGGGAAGGGCCCGAGATCCGGCGGGTTCTGCAGATCGTCCGGTAGCCCATCCCCGTTCGCATCACGCGAGGGCAGGTAACCCGCGAAGGCGTTTTGAATGACCGCGCTGTCTGGGCCGGTGAACGTGAAGGTCCCGGAGTCGATCAGGATCATCTTGATCTCGTTGGGGCACCCCGTTTTGACCCAGTAGAACAGTTGTGTGTACTTCGCGGTGTCGCGGCTGATCATCTCGGCCACAACGTTACCATCGGTGGCGCCATCCGCGCCCACCTGCCCCTGCAACCAAGCGATGGTCGGCCCCACGGTCACCCAATTGACCTTTGCGGTGGCTTGCCGACCTGAGGGATCGGTGGGAGCCACGGTCATGTTGCCCAAAATGCCGCCACCGCTACTCGTCCAAGCCCCTTCCAACTTGTACGCATGTCCCTTGGACGAGGCGGTTTGAGTGAGGATGATGGCGGCCCCCGCGATCGCCGCGAGGATCATCACTGCCAGTTTCTTTTTGCTAAGCATACGTCTGTTCCTTTCTTTCGATCGAGGCCTGATTGGGCCTCTTCTTTCTACGTTGTTGAGTTGCGGCACTCGAACCGGGCCGAGCGACACGCCGTTCCGGCGGCGGTCACGGGACGACCCGCGTTGAACGCCGATGGCGACCGACGGTGCAACGGCCAACTCGATCGCGAGGTCCGTTGCAGTCTCCGATGCCATTACCGGGGTACCACCGGAAACGCGGGCGGAGGTAACGGGAAAAATCGGTGGATCACGGATTTCGGGGAAAGCCCGGGTCTGGAAACACCTTCGCTGTTCCCCGAAATTCCGCGAGGAACCCTGCCTGAGGCGCGGGGCTCGAGGCGGGCAATCCGCCGGCCGCGCAAGACCGTGGTCAGGGCCAGTCCAGGTTGATCGCAGCCAGTTGCTGGCGGATCAGGACCAGGTCCCAGAGCAGGACCGTGCGTTGATCCTCGGCGAGCGTCACCAACAGGCGGCTGTCGGGGCTGAAGGCGAGCGGGAACCCGGCCGGCAATGTGACCAGTTCCCGGCCATCCACCACCGCGAGAAGTTTCATCTCCGTGTCGCGCTGGTGGACCACGGCCACGATCCCGCCATCGGGTGCGAAAGCCATGGCACCCACGTAATCGCTGGCCGGCGCGCGCGGCAGTGACCGCTCCGGTTGCCAGGAACGGGTGTTCCAGAAGCGATACTCGCCGGCGGATCCCGTGAGCAGCCACTGGCCGTCCGGGCTGAAGGCGACGCTGACGCTCCGTCCCGCAGGCAGGCCCGCGATCACCCGGCCCGTATCGAGCTCCCGGACGCACACGTCCCGGCCCTGCCAGTTGCCCGTGGCGAACTGCCGGCCATCCGGGCTGACGCTGACCCAGGTGCTGCGCGGGTGGCCGGTCAGCCGCACGGGGGCAGTGCCCTCGCGCAGCGGAATGACCAGCGCGTCGGCGTCAGGCGCCTGCAGCCCCACCACCACCAGTCGTTCGCCGTCGGGCGTCAGGGCCGCATGCTCCGCCACGCCCGACCAGAGGGCTTCCGGGGTGCCGACGACCAGCGTTTCTGCGGCGGCGTCCCAAGCCAGCGGCCAGCGCTGCACGCCGGGGATTCCGCTGGTGATCAGGCCGCCGCCGGGGAGAAAGAGCGGCGTGCGACAGTCCCCCGCCAGGATGCTGGCGAGGGGGCGGCCCGTGGCCGCGTCCCAGACCCGGACCCCTTCGCGCGTGGCCACCGCCAGCAGGCGCTGGTCGGCGCTGAACGCGGCTGTGTTGCCGGGGATCACCGGTGCCCAACGTCCCAGCCGGCGGCATTCGGGCGCGGCGGTCACGCGCCAGAGACCGGCCGAGGTGATCGTGGGGGAGCGCGTGACGAACCCGAGCCGGGTATCGTCCGGACTGAAGGCCGAGGTAAATCGCCCGGGCAGACTGAAGAGCGGGCGATGAAGAACGGGATCCCAGAAACAGGTCCGGCCATCCCAGCCGGCCGAGACCAAGAGATCGCTTCGATGATTGAAGAGGACCCCGGTTACCGCGCTGGCGTGTCGCTCCAGCGCGGCCTGGCGTTCGCCCGTCAGGCTGTTCCACAAATAGACGCACAGGTTGCCGGCCGCGCAGGCCAGCCGCCGCCCGTCGCGGTTCCAGGCCAGGCCGAAAATCCCCACGGGATGTCGCAGGGTCTGCGTGACCTCTCCGGAGGCCAGGTCGAGCACCCGGACCACCGGGTCCTCCTCGCCGCACACCGCCAGCCGGGTGATTTGCGGGTCAAAAACGAGTTCGGTGGGCCGGGGCAGGGCGGAAATCGTCGTCAACTCCCCGCCTTCGGCCAGCGCATACACGTGCACCCTTCCGTCCGCTTCGGCCGCGGCCAGCCGTTGGCTGTCCGGCGTGAACTGGACGGCGAACTGGCTCACGGCGATGGGCGGCTCCAGGATGACCGTTCGACGGTTCAAGTCCCAAACCCGGAACCGATTCGTGCGCGTGCCGGACCATTTCTCGGCCAGAAAACGGCCGTCCGGACTGAAGCGAAGCCGGACCGTCTCCGGCTTACCCAAGCCGGGCAGGCGCAACAACTCAGCCCCGTCGCTGACCCGGCGGATGACAATGCCCCCCTCCGGTTCGGCCCGGGCGTAACGTTCGAGCCGGGCATCGAAGTCGAAGTCGTACCCCGGCGGCAGCGACCACTGATGAAACACCTCGGCGTCGGGCAGCATCAGGCAGGCCACCGCCTCGTCGCGCAGCTCGCGGGACGGGCGGATGCGGGCGGCCCTGGCGAGCGCCCCGAGGCTGTCGAACCGCTGACCCGCCCGTCCGCTCCAGCGGTTCGCCCGCGCCTGGGCCAGATAGGAATCCCGGAGATTTACGACCGCCTCCCGGCGGGCCGCCTCGGCGAGACGCCATTGCCAGAGCACGCCGGCCAGACCCAGCGCGAAGACCAGCATCAGCCCGGCGGTCAGGCCCGCCTGCCGCGGATTGCGCCGACACCAGCGCCCCAGCCGGCCGGCCGGGCCAACGGGGCGGGCCCGCACGGGCCGGCCGTTGAGAAACCGATCCAGTTCGTCGGCCAGCGCCTGGGCGGTTGGATAGCGTTTGGCCGGTTCTTTCTCGAGACACTTGAGGCAGATGGTTTCGAGGTCGCGCGGCAGGCTCGGATTGAGCGCGCGCGGGGCAACGGGTTCGGCGGTGAACACCTGTTCGAGCGTCTCCGCGATCGTGGCGGCCTGAAACGGCGGCCGGCCGGTCAGGAGGTGGTACAGCAAGGCCCCCAGGCCATAGACATCACTGCGCCGGGAGACCTTGCCCCATCGGGCCGCGGCCTGTTCCGGCGGCAGGTAGCTTGGAGAGCCCACCAGTTGGCCGCTGAGCGTCGCTTCCATCTCCGATTTCCGGCCTTCCATTGCGGATGCGGCCAGCCGCTTGGCCAGGCCGAAGTCCGTCACCCGCGGCTGGCCGTCGGCGGCGATCAGCACGTTCGACGGCTTGAGGTCCCGATGCAGGATGCCGTGCTCGTGCGCATGATGCACGGCCTCCGCCGCGGTCTTCACCCACCGGGCGATCCGGGGGAAATCCGAAATCCGGAATCCGAAATCCGAGATGGTCTTCGCCAGGCTCTGCCCCTCCACGTAATCCATGACCAGGTAATGCTGGCCCTGGTGGACACCCACTTCGTGGATGGCGACGATGTTCGGGTGCTGCAGGCGGGCGGCCGCGGACGCCTCCAGCCGAAAGCGTTTCACGTATTCCGGTCCCGACAGCGTCCCTGCCAGCAACAGCTTCACCGCCACGATGCGGTCCAGGCTCACCTGCCGCGCCTTGTACACGACGCCCATGCCGCCGCGGGCGATTTCCTCGAGCAGTTCGTAGTCGCCGAAGGCGCCGGGGGTTTGCGGCTTGGGTATCCGGCTTTCGGCTTCCGGGGCGGGTCGTTCGGCAGGTGGCGGCGCCTCGACGGACGTGCTCAGCCCCAACGCCAGGAGGCAGCGGATGCACAGGCCGTTCCGCCGGTCCGCGGAAATCTCCGCGCCACACGCGGTGCAATGTAGCGGCGACGCCATGACCAAGGTTCCCGGGGTTTTACCACCGGGACTGGCTCCCCGGGTAACGGAAAATCGGACCTTACCGGGCGACAATCGCGATCAGGTGTTGAATCTCTTCTTCGACGTCTTCAGGACGGGCGACCGTGTGGGCGATCTCGGCGCGCAACAACTGGCCGTAGCGCTGGCGCAGCCGGTGCACCGCCATCTTCACCGCGTCCTCGGTCAGGCCCAGCCCGGGGGCCAGGTCCGCGTACGGCAGCCGCGGCTCGGCGCCGGTCAGACACGGTTGCAGCCGCCGGAACAGCTCCGCCTTGCCGCCGGCGGCGTACTCGTCGCGCAACCGGTTCAGGACCTGCTCGACCAGCGTGGCCGCCCACTGTCGCTCGAAGCAGGTCTCCGGGGTCATCGGCTCGGCCGGTTCCACGCGATACCGGGCTTCCGGGGCGAGCGCGTCCAGCGAGAAGGCGACCTGCCGTTCATCCCGCTTCGCGGCGCGGCGGTGTTCCCATTCGTTGATGAGAAAGTGATTCAGCGCCGCGCGCAGGAACGAGCGGAACTTGCCGCCTTCGCGCGTGAGGTGTTCCAGCGCCTTGCGATCCAGCAACCGCGTGAAGAATTCCTGGGTCAGGTCCTGGGCGTCCTCCGGGGTGTGGCCCCGCCGTCGCACATAGGCATACAGCGGATACCAATAGGTGCGACAGAGCGTTTCCAGCGCTTGCGCCGCCTGCGGAGAATCGGTCTGGCCCGCCGCCAGCACCACGCTCCAGTGGGTCGTCGCGAACGCGGCGGGCCTGAACTGGGCTTCCTCCGCTCGCTGGCCTTTGGGGACCATGTTCCCAATTTACCGGATCGCAGAGTCCTTGCACGTCCGAAAACCAGGACGTCTGCTCGCGGGATGCGTTTCAATTTCGTGCAGGCAGGACCGCGGCCGGGGTGGCTGCCGGCTTGCAGCCGGCCGGGTAGCCGGTGAGAAAACCCAAACTTAGAAACACAGAAAGGGCGTGGTGGGTAGCGGGCTGGGATTCAGCATCTGGTAGCCGGCCGCTGGCTCAGCGGCCGGTTCCCGTCGCCCCTCAGCGAGGGGCGACCTACCCCCGCGGGCCGGAAGCCGCGCTCCCCTTTTACTCAGGCGCGCGGCCCCGGAACTTCCGGCCGTTTCCACCGGCTGCAAAAAGTGAGATGCGGCCCGAAGGCCGGCAACGACCAATTCGAGGTTGGCAACACGCCGCCAGAGGCGTACCAACGGGGCCGTGAAAACGCTGCGCACCTGTCCTGTCCCCCAAAACATCCCCGTTTCGCGACGCGGCTTTCTGGGCTCCCTGGCGGCCACCGCCACCGCGTTGAGCCTCGAAGAGCGCGCCCTGGCCGCGGCCGGCGTGGAACCGCGTCCCCGGCCGGCGCCGGGCGCCCGCGTCGAGACCGGCCGCATCGGCAAGGTCGAGATCAGCCGCCTGATCTGCGGCGGCAACCTCATCGGCGGCTACGCGCATTCCCGCGACCTGATCTACGTCTCGTCGCTGCTTAACCATTATTTCACGGACGTGAAGGTGCTGGACACCTGGCAGATCTGCGAGGAGCACGGCATCAACACCATGATCGTCAACCCGGACAACACGCGGGCCGTGGCCTTGTACCGGCGTTACCGCCAGGAGCGCGGCGGCCGGCTGCAATGGCTGGCCCAGGCCGGCCCCGACGAAACCAAGATGGACGAGGTGATCAAGTCCTCGATTGACGCCGGCGCGGTCGGCGTCTTTCTCGTCGGCAACCTAGGCGACCGCTGGGCCTTCGACCGGCGCGTGGACCTGATCGGCCGCTTCGTGGACTTGGTGCGCCAACAGGGCGTGATCACCGGTGTCGCGGGGCATTCACTCGAAATGATCGAGGCGGTCGAGGGCGCGCGCCTCCCGGTGGACTTCTACATGAAGACGCTCCACCACAACAAATACTGGTCCGCCCGCCGGCCGGACCAGTCCAAGCCGGTGATCGAAAATTACGCGGTGGACAACTACTACGACATGGACCCCGACCGCACGATCGCGGTGATGAGCAGGATCGAAAAACCGTGGATCGCCTACAAGGTCTTGGCCGCCGGCGCCATTGCGCCGAAAGTCGGCTTTGACTACGCCTTCCGCAACGGCGCCGATTTCGCCTGCGTGGGCATGTTCGACTTCCAGGTGGCCGAGGACGTCAAGGTCGCCGCCGACGTCATCGCCCAACTGCCCGACCGCCGCCGGCCGTGGTGCGCGTGAGAGGCGGCAATTCTGGCGGTCGTCAAGCCGGCGTCCGGCCGTCCCCTGGCTGGTAGCCGGCCTCCGGCCCAGAGGCCGGGACCTGTCGCCTCTCTACGCGCGGCGACCCATCAGCAAAGGGCAATCCAGTTTTAGAGTGGCGCCGGCGGCCCACCAACGACCCGTAGTAGAGCAGGGGACCCGCCGGCTGTTGCCGCAGCCGCGGATGTCCGCGCCGTGGAAGCTTGCCGGGCTTGACGGAGCCTCATTCCACCGGTCGCAGCCAGGGCCACGAAATCCCAGCACCCCGCACCCCGCACCCCGCACCGGTATCCGGCTTCTTGGTCCGGCTTGGCGGGTGGGGCGTCCGCGGCTATAAGCTCCGCGTGCCCGCGCCGCCGGCTTCGATGCTCACCCAGCCAGTCACCGTCCTTTGGGGCGTGGGCCTGGAGCGCGCGGCGCTGCTGACCCAGCTCGGCATTCGCACCGTCGAGGAGTTGCTGCTCCACCGCCCACGCCGTTACGAAGACCGGCGCCAGTTCCGGCCCATCGCCCGGCTGGCGGCCGGCGAGTCCGTGCTGACCGGCGGGCGCGTGGTGGCGGCCGGCGTGAAACGCTGGAGGCGCGGCACCCGCTCGCTCTACGAACTCATCCTCGAGGACGGCACCGGCCGGCTGCACTGCCGATGGTGGAACCTGCCCTTCATGGAAGACCAGTTCCAAGTGGGCGAGGAACTGGTCGTCTTCGGCCGGGTGCGCTCGCTCAAGCCCACCACGATTGACCATCCCGAGACCGAGGTGGTGGAGGGCGGCGAGGAGCGCTCGCTCCACGTCGGCCGCATCGTGCCGATCTACCCGCTCACCGCCGGGCTCACGCAGCGCTGGCTGCGCGGCTTGATGTGGCGGGCGCTGGCCGCCGCCGCGCCGCATCTGGCCGATCCCTGGCCCGCCGTCACCGCCGTTGCGGAGCTGTCCCGCGCCCGCGCGCTGCAGCGGCTTCACTTCCCGGAAACCGACGGCGACGCCGAGACCGCCCGCCGCCGCCTCGCGCTGGACGAGTTTTTTGAACTCCAGCTCGCCATCCAGCGTCGCCGCCGCGCGCTCCAGACCAAGGCGGCCGCCCTCCCCTGCGCCGGCGACAACCGCTGGATGCGCCCGTTCCTGGCCCGCCTCGGCTTCACGCTCACCGAGGCGCAGACGCGCGTGCTCCGCGAAATCCGCGCCGACCTCGGCGGGCCGCATCCCATGCGGCGGCTGCTGCAAGGCGACGTGGGCTCCGGCAAGACCGTGGTGGCCGCCTGCGCGGCGCTGATGGCGCTGGAAAGCGGTTACGACGCGGCCTTCATGGCGCCCACGGAGGTGCTGGCCGGACAGCAGTTCGCGCGCTTCCGCGCGTGGTTCGAGCCGCTGGGCCTCCGCGTGGAATTGCGCACCGGCAGCCGGAAGACCGGCGGGACCGCGGCGGAGACGCCGACGCTGTTCGCCGCCACGACTTCCGGAACCGCCAACGCCCGGCCGGTTTTGACCGTCGGCACGCATGCGTTGATCGGGCCGGGGTTCGTCCCGGAGCGGCTGGGGCTGGTGACCATTGACGAGCAGCACAAGTTCGGCGTCGCGCAGCGCGAGCGGCTGGTGCGCAAAGGCCGCTACCCGCACCTGCTGGTGATGACCGCCACGCCCATCCCGCGCACGCTGGGCCTGACCTTGTACGGCGACCTGGACGTGTCCGTGATTGACGCCCTGCCGGCGGGCCGCGGCCGGCTGCGAACCTTCGTGCGCACCGCCGACCGCCTGCCCAAGGTGTGGGAATTCGTGCGTGACCAACTGTGCCAGGGCCGACAGGCGTTCGTCGTGTACCCGCGCGTGGAGGACGCCGACCCGGCCGCGGGCGTGAAGGCCGTGCTGGCCGAGTTCGAGCGCCTGCAAACGGCGCTGGCGCCGCATCGCGTGGGTCTGCTGCACGGCCGGCTGGGCGCGGAGGAAAAAGACCGCGTGATGGCGGCCTTCCGCGCGAACCGCCTGCAGGCGCTGGTGACCACCTCGGTGATCGAGGTGGGCGTGGACGTGCCCAACGCCAGCGTGATGGTGGTGGAAAACGCGGAGAGCTTCGGCCTGGCGCAACTGCATCAACTGCGCGGTCGCGTGGCGCGCACCCCGCACCCGGCGTATTGCATCCTGGTGGCGGCGGCGAAAACGGTCGAAGCCCGCGAACGGCTGCGGGTGCTGGAGGAAACCACCGACGGCTTTCGCATCGCCGAGGCGGACCTGCGGCTGCGCGGACCGGGTGAGTTGCTGGGCCAGGCGCAAAGTGGTCTGCCGGCCTTCCGCTTTGGCGACCTCGCCAACGATCTGGCGCTGGTGGAACAGGCGCGCGCCCTGGCCCGGGACTGGCTGGCCGCGGAGCCTGGCGGTGCCGTGAACGAAGGTCCGGCTGAGGCGGCGGCTCCGGAACCCCCGCCTGGCCGTTGAACCCGAAAAACCGAAGTTGGCCTTAGCGCGGTGCGTCCCGCCTGCCCAACTTCGGTTTTCGGGTTGAAGCCGAGGGGCGGAATCGGGACCTGGGGGAACGGATTGCCAGCCAGTCCGGGCGGCGGTACCGGAGTCGGCCGCGGCTCAGCCCGGTTTTGTCGCGCGCATTTCACTTTTTGTGGGAGTTTCTTCCGGCCAATGGCCCGAACGGCCATCCGCCCTCGCTGCCCTTCGTTCGCCTCCTTCCCCTCGCCCCGGCCCTCACCCTCGGGGAGAGGGGGCCGTTCCAGCGTCTGCGTCAGTTCGGACGCCTCCGCACGGGCACCGTGCGAGACGCGTTGCTCCCTCTCCCGCCGGGAGAGGGCCGGGGTGAGGGGAACGGGAGCGGCTGTAGCCGGCCAGTTAAGGCTGGTCCGGACAGTTCCTGGCCGCGCCACGACGGGGGTGTGTCCGATCCAAAGCAACACGGCGGGGCCGTGAGACGACCCCGCCGCGCGGTACAAACTGTCTTTCCGGTCAGGCCGGCTTCCAGGTGGAGATGAGCCGCATGTACTGGGCGCGCTCGAAGGCCGTCGGGTCCGGGCACTTGATCTGGCTCATCGAGCCCTTCATCTGGGCCACGGATTCGTACTCGTGCTCCTCCATCCAGCGTTTCATCTCCTGCTCGATGACGGCGATGTGCGCCATGCCTTTGCGGAGCAGCACCGAGCAGAGCATGGTGACGTCCGCGCCGGCCATGAGCATTTTGAGCGCGTCGTAGGCGGTGTGGATGCCGCTGGTGGCGGCGAGGCTGGCCCGAATGCGGCCGCATAGGATGGCGATCCAGCGCAGCGGCAGGCGGCGGGCCTGCGGGGTGCTGAGCAGGATGCTGTGCTCGACCTCGAGGTTTTCGAGGTCAATGTCCGGCTGGTAAAAGCGGTTGAAGAGCACCAGGCCGTCGGCGCCGGCGTCGTCCAGCTTGCGGGCCATGTTGGCCATGTTGCTGAAGTACGGTCCCAGCTTGACCGAGACGGGGATGGTCACGGCCGCCTTCACGCCGCTGAGGATGTCCAGGTAGGTCTGCTCCACCGCGGTGCCGGGCAGGTCGGGGTCGGTGGGGATGTAGTAGATGTTCAGCTCGAGGGCATCCGCGCCGGCCTGTTGAATCCGGCGGGCGTACTCGGTCCAGCCGCCGACGGAGGTGCCGTTGAGGCTGGCGATGACCGGCAGGCGGGTGGCGACCTTGGCCTGCTGGATGAGTTCGAGGTAGTCGTCCGGCCCGACGCGGAATTCGCCGACCTGCGGGAAGTAGCTCAGCGCCTCGGCGAAGCTCTCGGCGCCCTTCTCCATCATGGCGTCGAGTTCCTCGCTTTCGCGCCGGAGCTGCTCCTCGAACACCGAGGGCAGCACGACGGCGCCGGCCCCGGCGTCCTCGGCACGCTTGATCTCGTCAATTTCGCGCGTGAGGGGGCAGGCGGATGGCATCAGCGGGCTGCGCAGTTTGAGGCCGAGGTAGGTGGTGCTCAGGTCCATGGTGTCTCCTTCTGGTGGTTGGGTGGGCAGGCGGGTGGGCGGCCGGTCCCGCGCCGCGGCGGAACCGGCCCCCGTGGATTCATCAGGCCGATTCCGAGGTGGCGGCGGTGACCGTGACGGCCGGCGCCGGGGCGCCGTTGCCCTTGCGCGCGGCCATGTACGAGTAAAGCTGCCAGCGGGCCTCGGCGTCCAGTTGGGCCGCCTCCATGAGCCGGCGGGCGTCGTCGGGTTTGCTCTTGGTGAGCATCTTGAACCGGTTTTCGGCCAGGAGGTAGTCCGCCACCTTCATCCTGGCGGCAGGCGAATCAAGCTGCAGCGGGTTCTCGCCGGCCTCGGCGCGCCGCGGGTCGTAGCGGTACAGCAGCCACTGGCCGGACTCGACCGCCATCTTCTGGTGCCGCATGCCCACGCCGCGGTCCAGGTCAATGCCGTGCGCGATGCAGTGGCTGTAGGCGATGATGAGCGACGGGCCGGGGTAGTTCTCGGCGTCAATGAAGGCGCGCAGGGTGTGCTCGTCCTTCGCGCCCATCGCCACGCTGGCGACATAGACGTTGCCGTAGCTCATGGCGATGAGGCCGAGGTCCTTCTTGCGGCCGGGCTTGCCGCCGGCGGCGAACTTCGCCACCGCGGCGCGCGGCGTGGCCTTGGAGGCCTGGCCGCCGGTGTTCGAGTACACCTCGGTGTCCATCACCAGCAGGTTCACGTCGCGGCCGCTGGCGATGACGTGGTCCAGCCCGCCGTAGCCGATGTCGTAGGCCCAGCCGTCGCCGCCGAACCCCCAGACGCTCTTCCGCACGAGCGCGTCGGCCACGCCGAGGAGCATCTTCGCGTCGCTGCCGGCCAGGCCCGCCAGCTTGGCCTTGAGCGCTGCGACGCGTTCGCGCTGCTCGTAAATGCCCGCCTCGTCGCGCTGGTCGGCGCTTATCAGGCTCGTGGCGAGGTCGTCGCCCAGTTGCGGGGCGAGGCGCTTCACGAGTTCCTTCGCGAACTCCATCTGCTTGTCGAGCGAGACGCGGAAGCCCAGCACGAACTCGGCGGTGTCCTCGAAGAGCGAGTTGTTCCACGCCGGGCCGCGGCCGTGGTGGTCCACGCAGTACGGCGTGGTGGGCAGGTTGCCGCCGTAGATCGAGGAGCAGCCGGTGGCGTTGCCGATGATCATGCGGTCGCCGAACAACTGCGTGACCATCTTGATGTACGGGGTCTCGCCGCAGCCGGCGCAGGCGCCGGAGAACTCGAAGAGCGGCCGCATGACCTGCTGCTGGCGGAGCTGGGTGATCTTGATCTTGCGGCGGTCGAAGTCCGGAATGCCAAGGAAGAACTCCCAGTTCTCGCGCTCGGGCGCGCGGAGCGGGGCCTGCGGGTGCATGTTGATCGCCTTGAGCTTGGGCTCGCTCTTGTTCTTGGCGGGGCAGACATCCACGCACAGCACGCAGCCGGTGCAGTCCTCCGGGGCGACCTGGATGGTGTACTTGAGGCCCTTCCATTCCGGGGCGCGGGCCTCGGCGGTCTTGAAGGTGGCGGGCGCGCCGGCCAGGGCGGCCGGTTCATACACCTTGGCGCGAATGGTGGCGTGCGGGCAGACCGCCGCGCACTTGCCGCACTGGATGCAGGTCTTCGGGTCCCAGACCGGGATTTCGAGGGCGAGGTTGCGCTTCTCGTACTGCGCCGTGGCGGTGGGGAAGGTGCCGTCGGGCGGGAAGGCGCTGACCGGCAGCGACTCGCCCTCGCCGGCGTAGATACGGCCCAGGGTTTCGCGGATTTCGGGCGGCGCTTTCGCGCTGAAGGGCGGGGGCAGTTCGCTGGCGCTGGTGGCCTGGGCGGGCACGGGCACCTCGAAGAGGTTGGCCAGGGTCTGCTCGACTGCGGCGATGTTCTTCTTCACCACCTCCTCGCCCTTCTTGCCGTAGGTCTTCTTGATGGTCTTCTTGATCTGCTCGATGGCCTCCTCGCGCGGCAGCACGCCGGACAGCGCGAAGAAGCAGGTTTGCATGATGGTGTTGATGCGGCCGCCCATGCCGGTGGCCCTGGCCACGCTGACGGCGTCAATCACGAAGAACTTCGCCCGCTTGTTGATGAGGCTTTGCTGCACCGGACGCGGCAGCCTGCTCCAGATTTCGTCCTTCGAATAAGGTGTGTTGAGCAGGAAAGTGCCGCCGGGCACCATCGGCTTCAGCATGTCGTACCGCTCGAGGAACACCGGCTGGTGGCAGGCCACGAAGTTGGCCTTGCTCACCAGGTAGGTGCTGGGAATCGTCTCCGGCCCGAAGCGCAGATGCGACACCGTGACCGCGCCGGCCTTCTTCGAGTCGTACACGAAGTAGCCCTGGGCGTAGTTCTCCGTGTCCTCGCCGATGATCTTGATCGAGTTCTTGTTCGCGCCCACCGTGCCGTCCGAACCCAGGCCATAGAACAGCGCGCGGGTGACGCTCGCCGGCTCGATGGACCACTCCGGGTCGTACGCGAGGCTGGTGCGGGTGACATCGTCCTCGATGCCCACGGTGAAATGGTTCTTCGGCTGCGCGCTGACGGCGTTGTCGAACACCGCCTTGATCATCGCCGGCGTGAATTCCTTCGAGGACAGGCCGTACCGCCCGCCCAACACCCGCGGCCACGCGGCCGGCCTGCCGTCCAGGCCCTCGGCCAGCGCGGTCACCACGTCGAGGTACAGCGGCTCGCCGGTGGCGCCGGGTTCCTTGGTGCGGTCGAGCACGGACACCGTCTTCACCGTGGGCGGCAGCGCCGCGAGGAACCGCCGCACGTCAAATGGCCGGTAGAGCCGCACCTTGACCACGCCGTATTTCCCGCCCTCCTCGTTGAGGTAATTCACCGTGGCCTCGGCCGTCTCGGCGCCGGAGCCCATGATGACCAACACGCTGGTGGCGTCGGGCGCGCCCACGTAATCGAACAGCCGGTACCGGCGGCCGGTGAGGGCGGCGAACTTGTCCATCGCCTGCTGCGTGATGTCCGGGCAAGCGAGGTAAAACGGGTTGCAACGCTCGCGGGCCTGGAAGAACACGTCCGGGTTCTGCGCCGTGCCGCGCAGGACCGGCCGGTCCGGATTCAGCGCGCGCCGGCGGTGGGCGAGGACGAGGTCCTCGTCAATCACCTGGCGCATGATGTCCTCCGTGACCATTTCGATCTTGGAGACCTCGTGCGAGGTGCGGAAGCCGTCGAAAAAGTGCAAGAACGGCACGCGCGCCTCGAGGGTGGTGGCCTGGGCGATCAGCGCGAAGTCCATCGCCTCCTGGACCGAGGCGGAGCTGAGCAGGGCAAAGCCGGTCGTGCGCGCGTGCATCACGTCGCTGTGGTCGCCGAAGATGGACAGCGCGTGTGTGGCGAGCGTGCGCGCGGAGATGTGGAAGACCGTGGGCGTGAGTTCGCCGGCGATCTTGAACATGTTCGGAATCTTGAGCAGCAACCCCTGCGAGGCGGTGAAGGTGCAGGTGAGCGCGCCGGTTTGCAGCGCGCCGTGCACCGCCCCGGCGGCCCCGGCCTCGCTTTGCATCTCGACCACCGACGGGATGGTGCCCCAGAGATTCCGCACGCCCTCGGCGGCCCACTGGTCGCACCACTCGCCCATGTTGGAGGAGGGGGTGATCGGGTAAATCGCCATCACCTCGTTGCAGCGGTAGGCCACATAGGCGACGGCCTCGTTGCCATCAATGGTTGCAAAGACTTTGCTCATGATTCGATCTCCGGCTCGGCTTTGGCCCCGTCCGCGGCGGACCCGGTGGGGCCGCGCGAGGCCGGGAGGCGCGCGCCGGCGGACTGCCCGCAAACGTGCGCCAGCCAGGGCGCGGGCCGCCGGGAACACGCGGGCAGCAATCTGGCGGCGGGACGGTCGCCCGGGCTCCACATGCCTTGGCCACTGCTTGCCCTTTTTTGCGGGGCGGGCAGCCCGAGATGGCGCGTTGCCCGCGAGCGCGGGTGCGCCGGCCGGTCATTTGATGCCGGCCAACCGCTCGCGCCAGATGCGGTACAGTTCGACGGTGGCGCGCACGTCCCGCAGGCAGTATTCGGCGATTTCCCGCTGCCGGCCTTCCGCCAGGAGCTGGCTGACGTCCATGCCGGTCACCCCGTGGCTCTTGGGCGAGTCCACGCCGAAGGCCTTGCAGTAAAAGTCCAGGTTGAAGCGCCGCGCCGCGCCGTCCCGGCCGCTGACGCCGTAAAAGGTGAGTTGCTCGGCCAGGTCGCAGTGCGGCTCGGTTGCGAAGCGGTAGCCCAGCCAGTTCTTCCGTGAGATCGGCACGTTGAGGATCGCCGAGCGCAGGTACAGGAAAGGCACGTCGAAGGCCCGGCCGTTGAAGGTGACGATCTGGTCGTAATGCCGGGCCACGTCCCAGAAGGCGCCCAGCAGTTCGGCCTCGTCCATGCACGCGACGTACTCGACGTTGGGTTCGGCGGCGGCGGCGCCCTCCTCGTAATCGGCTGCCAGAAACTGCACCTGGCCGCGCGCGGTCTCGGCGTTGAGCATGGCGACGCAGACCACCTGCGCGGTGAGCGGGTAGAGGTTGAGTTGGCGGGTCAGCTCCGCCTCGCGCTGCTGCCGCGCCGCCTCGTCGGGCAGGCGTTCGGCCTCGCGCATCAGGTATTCCCACTGCGCCTCGTCGAAATGCTCGCGCCCCAGGGCGGCGGTTTCGATGTCAAACACGAGCGTGGCCACGGCGGAAAGGGAAAAACCAGACCGGGAGGCGAATCTCGCGAAACGGGATCAGCCTCCCGGCCGGTGATCAGAGGTTAGAAACTACTTTTTCTTGGCTGCCTTCTTGGCGGGTTTCTTGGCTGCCGCTTTTTTCTTCGCTGGCACGTGAACGTCACCTCCCTTCCAAGATGGGAATAAATCCTGTTCGGTTGGCAATCATGGTCGCATCGGGCTCAACGCCCGGATTATGGAGAACGGTTTTCATCCGCGCAACATTTCACTTCAATTTTTGCGCGCGCCGCGCGCATTCCGGCGCAAGTTGTCGGACAGCGCGCGGAACTCTTCACGAGTCTATCCTTGAACCGGGTCGTCGCGCGCACAAATCAGCGTGTCAGGCTGCGGCGTTGCCGGTCAACCGGCGGCAACTGTTCGGTTGCTTCGCGGAGGCGACCTCAGTCGCGGGCTGGTTGCGGCGTTTCAGCCGACGGGGGCCCTGGCGCGGGCCAGGCCGGAGTGGCGCGCGCCGTAAGTCCAGTAGATCACCAGGCCCACGGCCATCCAGACCAGCAGCCGCGCCCAGGTGTCCGGCGGCAGGTTGTACATGAGCAACCCGCAGAAGAACACGCCCAGCGGGCAGACCAGCCAGAACGCCGGCACGCGGAACGGACGCGGGATGTCCGGATCCGTGAACCGCAGCACGAAGACTCCGGCGCACACGATGGCAAAGGCCAGCAGCGTGCCGATGGACACCAGTTCGCCCAGAATGCCGATCGGGAACAGCCCGGCCATCGTCATGGCCACCACGCCGGTGAGGATCGTGGCCAGCCACGGCGTGCGGAACCGGTGATGCACATGGCTGAACACCGGCGGCAGCAGGCCGTCCCGGGCCATCGCGTAAAAGATGCGCGGCTGGCCCAGCATCATGACCAGGATCACGGAAGACAGCCCGGCGATGGCGCCGATCTTGATGATGGGCCGCAGCCAGGCCACGCCGGGGCCGAGCGAGTCAATCGCCTTGGCCACGGGATCCGGCACGCCCAACTCGGTGTACTTGATGATGCCGGTGAGCACCAGCGACACACTGATGTACAGCAGCGTGCAGACCAGCAGCGACCCCAGGATGCCGATGGGCATGTCGCGCTGTGGATGCCGGGCCTCCTGGGCCGCGGTCGAGACCGCGTCAAAGCCGATGTACGCGAAGAAAATCACCCCCGCCGCGCGCAGGACGCCGTCCCAGCCGAAAAGGCCCGGGCCCTGGTTTTCCGGGATGAACGGCGTCCAGTTCTCCATGTTCAGGTAGGCCATTCCCACCGCCAGGAAGATCAGGATCACCGACACCTTGACCGCCACGATGACGTTGTTGAAGAATGCCGACTCCCGGATGCCGATGACCAGCAGCACCGTGATCACGGCGATCACGGCCATGGCCGGGACGTTCAGGACCGCGCCGGTGCTGGTCCAGCCTTCGGTGAAGATGCGCCAGAGGTTCCAGCCGGCGTCGGCCGGCGCCTCGTGGTTGTACGGCGCGCTCGCAAACGCCGTCGGGATGTGGAGGCCCATGTCCTTCAGCAGCGACACGACGTAGCCCGACCAGCCCACCGCGACCGTTGAGGCGGCGAAGAGGTATTCCAGGATCAGGTCCCAGCCGATCACCCAGGCGAAGAACTCGCCCAGCGTGGCGTAGCTGTACGTGTAGGCGGAGCCCGACACCGGGATCATCGCGGCAAACTCCGCGTAGCACAGCCCGGCAAAGGCGCAGGCGATCCCGGCGATGACGAACGAAAACACAATGCCCGGCCCGGCGAACTTGGCCGCCGCCTGGCCGGTGAGCACGAAAATGCCCGCGCCGATGATGGCGCCCACGCCCAGCGCCACCAGGTTCACCGGCCCCAGCGTGCGGCGCAGCCGCTGGTCGCTCGCCACCTCGGCCTGGAGTTCCGTGACGGGCTTGCGGCGGAGGTATTTCATGCGTTGGGCCCCGGTTGGAGTCAGCAAAAGTCAGGTTGTGCCGTTCGTTGACGCGCGTTAATGAAGCGCTCACGGGGCCAAGTCAAGTCCGCGCCCGCCCGTCTGGCCGCTTGACCGGTGCGCGGCGCTTGGCTTCCCTTGCCGGCAGAACCGCCTGGGCCATGAAAATCCGCACCCTCCTGGTGGACGACGAGGCGCTGGCGCGCGAGCGCCTGCGCGACCTGCTGGCCGCCGAGCCGGACCTTGAAATCATCGGCGAATGCGCGGACGGCGCGGAAGCCGTCGAAGCGATCGAGCGCGACACCCCCGACCTGGTCTTCCTCGACGTGCAGATGCCCGAGCTGGACGGCTTCGGGGTGCTGGCGGCCGCGAAGCCCGCCCGGCCGCCGGCCGTGATCTTCACCACCGCCTTCAGCCAGCACGCCCTCAAAGCCTTTGAAGTCCACGCGCTGGACTACCTGCTCAAGCCGTTCGACCGCGAGCGCCTGCAAGTGGCCCTGAGCCGCGCCCGCGAGCGCCTGCGCCTGGCCCAGACCGGCGCGCTGAACGAAAAACTCAACGCCCTCCTCGCCGAGATGCGGCCCGCCACGCAGAAGGTGGACCGCCTGGTCGTGAAAACCGGCGGCCGCGTCATGCTCATCCGCACTGCGGACGTGGACTGGATTGAGGCGGCGGACAATTACGTGAACCTCCACGTGGGCGCCGAGGCGCACATGCTGCGCGAAACCATGGCCGCGCTCGAAGCCCGGCTCGACCCCCGGCACTTCATGCGCATCAGCCGTTCAACCATCGTCAACTTGGACCGCATCAAGGAACTGCAGCCGATGTTCCACGGGGATTACACGGTCATCCTTCGCAACGGCACCCGGCTGAGCTTGAGCCGCAGTTACCGCGACAAGCTCCAGCACCTGCTCGGGCATTGATCTCGGACGACGGCGGGCGCGAAGCTTCAAACCGCGCCCGCGCGGAGCACGCCGTCGTCGTGCAACACCGGCACCACGTTGAACAAATCCCGCGTGGCGCAAAACGGCACGTCGTCGCGCAGTTCGGGGCGGGCGAGCAGGCGCCGGCCGTTGCGGGACAGCCGGAATGCCGCCGGCAGGTCCGCCGCAAACGTCCGGTACAGGTGCCGCGCCATGAGCGCGCCGTCGCTCACCCGGCTTTCGGCGTACAGCGGCCACACCGCGTCGGCCAGCGCGCCGGCCGCCAGCGCATCCTCAAAGGCGGCCTGATCGAGCGTGCCGCTGCCCACCAGCAGCAGTTGCGGCGGGCGGTGTCGCTCGATCAACCGCACCAGCGCCCCGAGATTCACCAGCGCGCCCGCCAGCACCCGCAGCGCGCCGCCGCAGGCTCGCAACGCCCGCGTGCCGTTGGTGGTGGTCATGATCAGGGTCCGGCCGCGCACCCGTTCCGGGGTGAACTCGCGCGGAGAGTTGCCCAGATCGAAGTCCACCCCGCCGCTCAGCGAAGCCGGGATGCGCACGCCGTTGCGCTCGCCCGCCAGCAACGCCTCCGGCCGCGCCTGCCGCGCGGCCAGCGCCTCGGAGATCTCCGCCGCGGGCAGGATGCCCGCCGCGCCGCGGGCCAGCGCCGTCACCATGCTGCTGGTGGCGCGCAACACGTCGAACACCACGCACACCGTTCCACCCAGGTCGCGGCGGGCGAACGCCTCGAATTCGGCGGGCGCGAAAGTGGCTTCCAGCGACACACTCATGCGGGCCAAGACTGCGGCGGCGGGCGCCGGCCGCGCAAACCTGAACCGCGCAGCGCGGCCTGAGTGAACCGCCATATCGAACACTACGGCTCAAGTTCCGGACAACCGCTCAGTCCGCGCGCGTGCGCCGGTAATGAAAGAGATATTGCTGCGCGTAGCCGGCGTACGGACCGAAGCGTGTTTCCGTGAAGGCCAGGAGCCGGCGCGGCGGGGGGCGGCGTCGCCGAAAGTACAGTTCGCGCAGCGCCTTGCCCACCCACACGTCCACCGGAAACGCCGCGTCGAAGCCGCCGGCAAACAGCAGCACGCAGTCCGCGATTTTGCGTCCCACCCCCGGCAGCGTCATCAACGCCGCCCGCGCCTCCGCCAGCGCCTGTTGGCCAAGCCGCGCGAGGTCCAGTTCGCCGGCGGCCACGTGGCGGGCCGCGGCCAGCAGGTACGGCGCGCGGAAGCCCATGCCGCAGCCGCGCAACTCGGCCTCGGTGCGGGCGGCGAGCCGGGCGGGCGGCGGAAAGGCAAAGCCCGGTTCGCGGCCGGCCGGCACGGGCACAGGCTCGCCGAAACGCCGGCACAGCGTCGCCACGATCCGCCGGATGTGCGTGATCCGCTTTGTCGAGGACAGGATGAAAGTCGCCAGGCATTCCCAGGGATCCTGGCGCAACAACCGCAAGCCGCGGCACGCGGCGACGGCGGCCCGCAGCGGCGCGTCGTCGGGGAAGGTGGCCAGAATCGCGTCCAAGTCGTCGTCCAGCCGGAGATAGCGCGCGAGCCAGTCCCAGTCCGGCGGCGGCACGGCCGTCTCCGCGATGAGGGCATGCGAGGAGGCCGTGAGCCGGACCCAGCGCGTGGCCACGATGCCCTCCCAGCCACCGTCGCGTGGTTCCCAGCGGAACGCCTGGCCGGAGTTGAGCGTGGCGGCCAGGTCGTAGTTCCGCACCGGCCAGGTGTGGCGGCACGTGTTGGCCCCGGCCGGGGCCCGGTCTTCAACGCAACCCGCGACACGCATAAAGCTGGACCCGCCGCATCACGCGGGAGCCGTCCCGGATTTCGCGCAGGCCAAGGTCGGTCACCGACTCGAACTCCGCCACCAGCCGTTCCGGCGGCGGCCGGGGCCGGTCGGTGGGCATGACGAACAGCGCGTTCTGGCCCTTGCGATCCTGGTAGCCCGGCCAGAAAAAGAACTGGTTCAACGGCACGTCGCTCGAGCGGAAGTACACGAACGGCCGGCCGGCCCGCACCGCCGCCTTGGCCTCCGGCAGGTAAAAGGACAACTGGCCGGTGATGCCGTAGTGGTTGCCGATGAGAAAGACCGGCGGGCCTTCGGCGGCCAGCCGGGCCCGCTCTTCGCCCACCAAGCGGGCGGTGTCGCTCCAGGTCCGCACGCGGCGGAGCGGGTCGAGCCGCGCGGGTAGCGGCCGGCCGATCGCCTGGCCCAACCAGTCGCTTTCGTGCAGCGGCACCACCAGCAGCAGGCCCAGGCCCAGGCCCGCGGCCAGCGCCGGCTTCACGCCCCGCCCGCCCGCGCGCCAGCGGGCTTCCGCGCAGGCCACCGTGGCCGCGAAGAGTGGCACGACGGCGGTGGCAATCCAGTTGGGCAGCACGCGGGCGCGCACCGTGTACAACCAGTGGCCGAGCAGCACCGGCGCGCCCATGAGCAGCAGGTAAAACCAGAGCGGATGCGCCTGACGCCGGCGCCAGATGAGCACCGCCGCCCAGATCACCGCGAAGAAAAACACCGGATTCAGCAAGCCGCAGACGGCCCCGGTGAATTCAAGGAAGAATTTCGGCGTGAAGCGCCACGTTTCGTCGAGCCCGGCGCGTTCGCCCAGGTGGGTCACGGTGATCCAGCCGTGCTGCGCGTTCCAGACCAGCACCGGGAGCATGCACAGCAGGTTGATCGCGAGCGCCAGGTATGGGCCGGGCCGGCGCAGATGCCGGCGGGCTGCGGACCAGAGCGCGAAGACCAGCGCGAACGAGACCCATTGCAGCAACGCTGTGTACTTGCTGAGGAACCCCAGCCCCATCCAGAGGCCGGTCCAGGCCCAGTCGCGCGTGCGGCCGTGGGCCTGCAGCGCCCGCCAACCGGTGAGCATCGCCGCCGTCCAACACAACACCAGCGGCGGATCAATGGTGAGCAGCACCGCGCCCACCGCCGTCAGCGGCGTCACGCTCAGCATGACCACCAGCCAGAAGCCGGCCCGCGCGCTCACGTGCGCCGCGAAAAACCGCAACAGCAGCCACGCGATCCCCGCCGCGATCACCGGGGACATGAAGCGCACGCCCAGTTCCGTGTCACCCCACAAGCGCGTGCCCAGCCATTGGAGGTACGCGATCATCGGCGGTTTGCTGTAGTACGAGAGCGCGAGGTGTTTCGACCACAGCCACTGATAGGCCTCGTCCTCGCTGAGTTCGATGGTGTCGGATGCGATGTAACCCAGGCGGAACACGAACAGCGCAGCGATGCACAGGCAGCCGAGCCGCAGCCATTGGCGGTCGGCCACCACCGCCGGGTCGCGCACCGGGGGGGCGTCCGGCTGCCAGGCAAGCGGGTCGGGGTGGAACACCGGGGCGCGCAGCGAGGGCAGTTGCCGCCACCACAGCGGGAACCACCGCCGGCCGGCCGCGCGCCAGAGGCGGTCCGCGAGGAGCACGCCGCCCCAGCCGATTGCGAGTCCGAGCGCGGCGCCGGCCAGCACGTCCGCCGGGTAATGCACGCCGCAGTACACCCGCGAGAAGCTCACCGCCACGGCCAGCGCCAGCATCACCCAGCACGTGCGCGGGTAATACCGGGCGAGCACGGCCAGGCCGAGAAACCAATTGCCCGCGTGAGCCGACGGCAGGCTTCCGCTGCCCCCCCGGCCAAGCAGCACCCGCGCGTCCGGCAAATCCACAAACGGCCGCGGCCGGGCGAACACTTCCTTGAGCAGATCGAAGATCGTGTTGCCCAGCGCCAGCAGGAGCACCAGCAGCGCCGCGCAGACACGGCCGCGCGCGCCGCCGCGCCAGACCAGCAGGGCCAGCGCGAGCAGCAGGGCGGGAATGAACGCCTTGTTCCCGCTGAACCACGGCATGACGGCGTCGAGGAGGGGGTGGCTCAGCGAGAGGTTGATGAACCGGAACAGGGCGGCGTCGGCTTGCGGCAACCCATCCACGGCGCGTGGTTATCCCGTCCACACGGCGGCCCGGCAAGCGGGAAATCCGGCGCGGGGGATTGGCGAATCTCAGTTTCACAGGTCAGCCCTGTGCGGGTGGGGAGAGAAGCCGGCGAGCGCTGCAACCTCAGCGGCAGCATTGCTGGTTTCGGAGGGCGGAGTTCCCCGACGCCCAGCCTTGGGGCGCGGACTTCCACGTCCACGGCGGTTGCGGGCTGGTCGCCCGCGTGACATCCACAGGCGCGGGCGTCTGCGCCACTACAGCCGCGGCTGTACTCGGGACGCGGCATCCTGACCACGGTGAAAGCCTTGAAGCCCGCCGGGCGGACGCCTTAAATCCCGCTGTGCCAACCACCGTGCTCGCGGTCGCCAACCAGAAGGGCGGCGTCGGCAAGACCACCACCGCCGTGAATCTCGCCGCCTGCCTCGCCGCCGCCGGCCGGCGCGTGCTCCTGCTCGACCTCGACCCGCAGGCCAACGCGACCAGCGGCCTCGGCCTCGAGAAAACTCCCGGCGCCAGCGCCTATGCGGCCCTGCTTGGCGAGGAGCCGCTGGCCCCGCGCATCAAACCCACCGCGTTTGAGCGGCTCGAGATGATTCCCAGCGAACTCGACATGTGCGGCGCCGACGTCGAGCTGCCACGCCTGGACCACCACCTGCGCCGGCTCGCGACGGCGCTCGCGCCCATCCGTGCCGAGGCCACGCGCGACCTGATCCTCGTGGACTGCCCGCCCTCGCTGGGCATTCTGACCTTGAACGCCTTCGCCGCGGCCGATCACCTGCTGGTGCCGCTGCAATGCGAGTATTACGCCCTCGAAGGCATCTCGATGCTGACGCGGCTGCTCGACCAGTTGCGCGGCGGCGGGACGAATCCGCGGCTCGAACTGCTCGGCGTGGTCATGACCATGTTCGACGGCCGCACCCGGCTCTCGCAGCAGGTCGTGAGCGAGGTGCGCGAGCATTTCAAGGACATCGTCTTCGACACGGTCATCCCGCGCACCACGCGCCTGGCCGAGGCGCCCAGCTACGGCCAGCCGATCATCGTGTACGACCCGTACAGCGCCGGCGCGGCGGCTTACGAAGTGCTGACCCAGGAAGTCCTCGCGCGGCTGGCCGCCCGGACCGCCGCCGGCTGAAGGGATGCTTCTAGCCAGCCGGATTTCACTGTGCCGGCACGGCGCCGCTGCGCGTTGGCCGGCCTCCGGCCCAGAGGCCGGGAAGCGTCGCCTCTCAGCGAGGGGCGACCCACCCAAGGTGCCGGCTTGTTAGCCGGCGCTACGACTTCCGCCCGGACAAAGCGCGCCAGCCCGATTTGACGTCGCGCGGTTTGCGGGCAAACTCGCACCCGCATGAACGACGTTTTGAACCGCCGCCTTGCGCGCCTCCTGGCGGGCGCCGCCGTTGTCTGCCTCGCCGCCACCCCGCTCCGGGCCGACTGGCTGCAGTACCGCGGCCCGAGCCACGACGGCAAGACCACCAGCCGCCTCGCCACCGCCTGGCCCGCCGGCGGACCGAAGGTGGTCTGGAAGACGCCGACCCCGGCTGGCTTCAGCATCCTGGCCGTGGCCGGCAACCGCGCCTTCACCGTCGTCGCCCGCGAGGTGGACGGCGTGAAGCACGAGGTCTGCCTGGCGCTGGACGCCGCCACCGGCCGGGAGCTGTGGGCCGCGCCGTTGAACTCCGCCAAGTACGACGGCGGCGGCGACTCCGGCGCGCCGGACAACAAGGGTGGCGACGGCCCGCGCAGCACGCCCTCCGTGGCGGGCGACCGGGTGTTCGTCTTCGACAGCCGGTTCAAGCTGCACTGCCTGAACGCCGCGGACGGCCGGACCTTGTGGACCAAGGACCTGCTCGCGGATTTTGGCGGCAAGATGATCGCGTGGCAGAACGCCGCGTCACCGCTGCTCGAGGACGGCTTGGTGTTCGTGGCTGGCGGCGGGCCGGGGCAGTCGCTGCTGGCGTTCCGGCAGGCCGACGGTTCCGTGGCCTGGAAGGGCGGGACCGAGACGCCCACCCACGTCACGCCCACGTTCGCCACGATCCACGGTGTGCGGCAGGTGATCTTCTTCGCCCAGTCGGGGCTGGTGTCCTGCGAGGCCGCCTCGGGCCGGGTGCTCTGGCGGCAGCCGTACCGCTTCAGCGTGTCCACCGCGGCGTCACCGGTCGTGGACGGCGACATCGTGTACTGCTCGGCCGGCTACGGCGTGGGCGCGGGGGCCTACCGCATCAGCCGGGAGGGCGAGGCGTGGACGTCCGCCGAGTTGTGGCGCAAGACCGGCAACGACCTGGCGAACCATTGGAGCACGCCGGTGGTCCGGGACGGCCACCTGTACGGCATGTTCAGCTTCAAGGAATACGGCAAAGGCGCGCTCAAGTGCGTCGAGCTGGCAGCCGGCCGGGAGGTCTGGTCGGCGCCCGACTTCGGCCCCGGCGGGGTGGTGCTGGCCGGCGGTGTGCTCGTGGCCTTGAACGACCGCGGCGAGGTGGTGCTCGTGGACCCGCAGCCATCCGGATACAAGGAAATCGCACGGACCAAGGCCGTCGCGGGCAAGTGCTGGAACCACCCGACCGTCAGCGGCGGCCGCATCTTTGCGCGCAGCACCAAAGAAGGCGCCTGCCTGGACTTGGCGCCGGTGGTGGCGGAGCGCTGAACGCGCCGGCGGCTCGGTGGGAGCCGTTCGCCGGGATCACGAATGGACACGAATCCGCACGAATAAAGACCGGCCCTCGCTTCGCCGTTCGCCCTGCCGGGCACAACCGCCGGAGACAGACCGTCTTCCAAGGCCCGATGAGTTTATGGCTTCGCCCCTTCGTGTCCTTGGCGTCTTCGTGGTTTCCACCAGCCGCATCCCACCGCGCTTGCCGGCTGGGGCGGCCGTTGCCACGCTGCGGCGATGAAATTGCAGCGTTTCGCCGGCAACCCGATCCTGTCGCCTCATCCGGACCATCCGTGGGAGGACCTGGCGGTGTTCAATCCCGCCGCGTGGCTGGACGAGGCCACCGGCGAGGTGATCCTGCTGTACCGCGCCGCCGAGTCCGGCCCGGAGTACAAATGCTGGTTCGGCCTGGCAAGAAGCCGGGACGGGTACCACTTCGAGCGCGTGAGCGACCAGCCCGCCTTGAGCCCGAGCGGCGAGGGCTTCGACGGCGCGACCATCCAGGATCCGCGGATCGTGAAGCTGGGCGACTGGTTCTACGTGACCTATGCCTGCCGGCACTATCCCTTCGGCCAGTTCTGGGTGCCGGGCGGCCGCGACCACTACGCGCGGCCGGCCGGGGCGGCGCCGGAGTTTCCGCATTACCTGCGCGCCAACGCCACACTTACCGGCCTGGCGCTGACGCGCGATTTCCGGCACTGGATCCGCGCCGGCTGGATCACCGACCCGCTGCTGGACGACCGCGACGCGATCCTGTTCCCGGAGAAGATCGGCGGGAAGTTCTGGCTGGCGCACCGGCCGCTCGAATGGGTGGGCCCGCAATACGGCACCGAACACGCCTGCGCCTGGATCAAGTGCGCCGACGACCTCATGGGCCTGCCCGCCGCGCCCAGCCGGCTGCTCATCAAGCAGCGTTTCGCGTGGGAGACAAACAAGCTGGGTCTCAACACGCCGCCCCTCAAGACGCCGCACGGCTGGTTCACGCTTTACCACGCGGTGGGCGCGGACAAGTTCTACCGCCTGGGCGCGTTGCTGCTCGACCTCGAGGATCCGGCCCGTGTGCGGCACCGCACGCCGGACTGGCTGATGCAGCCCGAGGCCGATTACGAAATCGAAGGCTTCTATCGCGGAGTCTGCTTCCCGTGCGGCACCGTGGTGAAGGACGGCACGCTGTTCGTCTATTACGGCGCCGGGGACAAATACTGCGCGCTGGCCACGTGCGACTTTGCCGAACTCCTGGACCACCTGCGCCGCTGCCCGCCGTAGGCCGGGCGCGGACCGGGGTTTGACCGCGCCGGCGCTTTCGCGCACCCTGCGGTCATGGCAAACACCTTCGGCCACCTCTTCCGCGTCACCACCTGGGGCGAATCCCACGGCGGCGGCGTGGGCGCGGTGGTGGACGGCTGCCCGCCGCGCCTGCCGTTGACCGAGGCGGACATCCAGCCGGACCTCGACCGCCGCCGGCCGGGGCAGTCGAAGATCGTCACGCCCCGCAAGGAGAGCGACACCGTGCAAATCCTGTCCGGCACGTTCGAGGGGCTCACGCTCGGCACGCCCATCGCCTTGTGGGTGAAAAACGAGGACGCCCGCGCCGAGGCCTACGCGGAGATGGCCGCCAAGTTCCGCCCTTCGCACGCGGACTACACCTACCAGGCCAAATACGGCATCCGCGCCTGGCCGGGCGGCGGACGCAGCAGCGCGCGTGAGACGGTGGGGCGCGTGGCCGCCGGCGCCATCGCCAGGAAACTCCTGCGCGAACGCTGGGGCGTGGAAATCCTGGCCTGCGTCATGCAAGTGCAGGACCTCCGGGCCGAGGTGGACCCGGAGAAGGTGAGCTTCGACGCGATCGAGTCGAACATTGTGCGCTGCCCGGACGCGGCGGCCGCGCAACACATGATCGAACTCATCGAGCAGCGGCGCGCGGAAGGTGATTCGGTGGGCGGCATCGTGCTGGGCGTGGCGCGAGGCGTGCCGCCCGGCTGGGGCGAGCCGGTGTTCGACCGGCTGGAGGCCGACCTCGCCAAGGCCCTGCTCAGCCTGCCGGCCGCGAAGGGCTTCGACCTCGGCTCGGGCTTCGAGGGCATCCGGCTGACCGGCCGCGAGCACAACGACGCCTTCCGCAACGTGGGCGGCCGCGTGCGCACCGTGACCAACCGCAGCGGCGGCGTGCAGGGCGGCATCAGCAACGGGGAGACGATCTACTTCCGCGTCGCGTTCAAGCCCGTGGCCACCATCATGCACGAGCAGGACACGGTGGACGTGAACCTCCAGAACACCACCCTCAAAGGCCGCGGCCGCCATGATCCCTGTGTGCTGCCGCGCGCCGTGCCGATGGTGGAGGCCATGACCGCGCTGGTGCTGGCCGACCACGCCTTGCGGCACCACGCCCAGTGCGGGTGATCCAACAGTTTGCTTTCCTCAGCCGGGTGTGTTTCGGAAAGTCCGCCCGGCATGACAACACTAGCTGCGTTTGACTGGCCGGCCCAATTGAAAGCCGGCCTGCCCTTTTTGGTTGGTTTGTCCGTACCACTTGTTGCGATTTGGCTCAAAATTGAGGTAGTGGACAAGCATCGGGACAAACAGCGAAACCCACCCACCACTCAGAAGCTACTCCGACCCCCGGGCTATTCCCTGATGCTGCGACTCGACGAGGTGTTCGACAAATTTACCGTTTGGCTGTTGGCCGCACTCGGTTGCTGGGGTATTGCCGTCGGCTCGTTGCCGGCATTGCTACCGGCTACCCGATTCCTCTTGGTCCACAAGATCGGCCTGGTGTCGTTGGTCATGATACTTTTCTTCATTGGGCTTGGCACCTGGCTACTCATTCGCTTGGTGCGGCTAAGGAATGAAACTCGACAGTTGCGGCTAGGGTTGCGCGGGGAGCAGGCGGTGGGGGAGATCCTGGCGGAAGTGGCCGATGAAGGTTATCGAACGTTCCACGACCTGCCTGGCGACGGGGACTGGAACGTGGATCATGTCTGTGTCGGTACACGAGGGGTGTTTGTGCTTGAGACGAAAACGCGGAGCAAGCCGCTCTCCCGCGCCGGCAAGCCGCAATACAAGGTCGTCCAGAATGGCGACAGGCTGTCGTTTCCCAACTGGGAAGACCGCAAGACAATCCCTCAAGCGGTGCGCAACGCTCGCTGAGTGGCTCAGTACCTGACCAGGAAAACCGGCGAGCAAGTCGTGGCGGAGGCGCTGGTGGTTGTGCCTGGCTGGTATGTTGAACAAGCCTCGTCGTCAAGCGTGGCCAGAACCATGAACGACAAGTATCTGGCAGGTTACCTGCGAGGCCGGCCGCACAAGCTCGAGCCCGCGCAGGTTCAGCGCATCATCGCCGCGCTCGACGAAAAGTGCCGGACGCTGGAGTTTTGACTTCAAGTTCCGATCGCCGTCGGAAGCGCTTGGCTTGGCGAGCCAGTGAGGTGAACGCGCCCACCCTGTCCCGCGCCGTGGCGATGGTGGAGGCCATGACCGAGCTGGTGCTGGCCGACCACGCCCTGCGGCACCACGCCCAGTGCGGGTGAAAAGGCATGGCTCGACGGAGTCTCGCCCCACCGGGAAGTCGAAGGCCCAAGGCCGTAGTCCGCAATCTTCAGTCCTCAGTCCTCAGTTTTCAGATCAGGAACCAAGAACCAAGAACCAGGAACATAATCCGCTTTCCGCGTTTAACTGCTGGCTCGACGAGTTCCGCTCCACCAGGGCAAGAACGACCTGCGCGAAACGGGGATGCTCCCGCCAGGTGCTTCGCAAAAGCCGGCCTTGCACAAATGACCGTCCAGGGTTAGTAGTCCTGAGACTCCCCACAGCGATGAACTCACGCCGGCGCCGCCACTCGCTCGGCAGCGCGTCGCTCGCCGGCTGCGAGGTTTCGGAACCGCGGGGACGCGAACTGGTCATGCCGTCAAAGGCGCGCTCAATTGCTACCCGTCATGAAAGCCACGCTTCCTTCCCTGCTTCGTTTCACCGGAATCTGTGCTCTGGCCGCGGACCTGCTGGGTGGTTCCGCCCGGGCCGCCGCCTGGAAAGTCAGTCCCACCGGCAACGACGCCAACTCGGGCGCGACCTGGGATCAGGCCAGGCGCACCGTGGGCCAGGCGCTGGCGGCAGCGAAAGCCGGCGACGAGGTGTGGGTGGCCGCCGGGACGTACGCCGAGCACGTCGAACTGAAGCCGGATGTGGCCTTGTATGGCGGTTTTGCCGGGAACGAAACTGACCTCGCCGCCCGGGACTGGGTGCGGCACACGACCGTGCTGGACGGCACCACCAACGGGATCGTGGTGCTGATCTCCGCCGGCGGCCCGGGCACGATCCTGGACGGCTTCACGATCCGCCGCGGCGCCGGCGCGGGCGTCCGGCTTGTGAACACCGCGGCGGTCGTGCGGCACAACGTCATCCGCGACAACCAAAGCACGGCGGCGCTGGCCTACGGCGCGGGCGTGTCGGTCAAGAACCTCGCCACGAACGCCGTCGCGACCCTCGAGCGCAACGTGATCGTGTACAATTACGCCTACGACGGCGGCGGCATCGCGTGCATTGACGCCTCGCCGCGCATCCTGCACAACGTCATCGCGTGGAACTTCGCCCGGCAGAACGGCGGCGGCATCAGTTGCTGGCGCGATTCCTCGCCGCTGATTGCCAACAACGTCATTTCCGCGAACACGGCGTTCACCCTCGACGGCGTGGCGGTGCCGGTGGGCGGCGGCGGCATCTTCGCCACCGCCGATGATCTGGACGGCCGGCCGCATCCCACCGCGATGAGTTCGCCGGTGCTGCGCAACAACGTCGTGGCCGCCAACGGTGGCTGGAAGGGCGGCGGGATCGCCTTGATTGACTCAAACGGCGGCGTGCCGCAGGTGCTCAACAACACGATTGTCGCCAACAACGGCGCGGGGATTTTCTGGGGCAGTGCCGCCGCGCCACTGGTGGCGCTGCTGCCGGTCTTGCGGAACAACCTCGTGGCCTTCAATCCCTGGGGCCTGGAACTGGCGCCCGGCACGCCCACCAACGCCGTGATCGAGTTCAACTGCGTCATCGGCAACCGGCTCTTCGACGAGGCGACGGACTACACCGGGCTGGCCTCCCGCACCGGGCGGGATGGCAACATTTCCGCCGGTCCCAAACTGGCCAGCGTGGAGGGCGGTGACTTCCACCTGCAGCCGGATTCGCCGTGCGTCAACGCGGGCACCAACCTCGTCGGGGCTGCGGACTGGCAGGACATTGACGAGCAGCCGCGCGTCGCCGGCGGCCGCATGGACATCGGCGCGGATGAATCTGCGGGCGAGACGTGGAGCACCGTTCTGGCGCGATTCCACGTCCGCCCGGACGGCGACGACGCCGCGGACGGATTGTCTTGGGCGACCGCCAGGAAGTCGCTTCAGGCGACGATTGATCACGCCAAGCTGCGCGGGGGCGAAATCTGGGTGGCTGCGGGCGCATACCGCGAACACCTGATCGTGCCGGCCTTCGTCCACCTGTACGGCGGATTCGCCGGGACGGAAACCGGTCGGGCGGAGCGGGACCCGCAGACGCGGCCAACGGTCATCCACGGCAACGAACTTCCCAACGTGGTGGTGTTCCAGAACTCCGGCTTCCGGGTGAGCACGCTGGACGGGTTCACGGTCACCGGCGGCGGCCGGCACACCGGCGGGGCGGGGCTGAACAAGTACGGCCGCGGCGGCAACGGCGGCGGGCTGCACCTCAACCTTTCCAGCCCGAACATCCGCCACAACCTCATCAGATCCAACTCGCTCGCCCACGACAACGTGACGCCCCCGCCGGGGCAGGCGTCGCTCGGCGCGGGCATTTACTGCCGGACCAGTTATCCGCTCATCAGCAGCAACACGATTCAGGACAACGAAATCCTGAACACCTTCGACGGCCGCGGCGGCGGCATCTACTGCGAGCGCTATTCCCAACCGCTGATCGAGGGCAACACGCTGCGGCGCAACCAGGCGCCCTACGGCCCCGCCGTGTACTCCCTCCATTCCGCTCCGGTCCTGCGCGGCAACCTGATCGAGAGCAACGCGTTCTACAACACGTACCCGCTGCCGCTGTACCTAGGCGCGAACCAGGGCGCGGTGACGCTGCTCCAAAACGACAGTTGCCTGATCGAAGCCAACACGTTTCGCGGCAACGTCGCCGGCACCGGGGCCGCGATTCACGCCGCCGGTTGCCCGGAGGGGCGCGTTCAGAACAACCTGATCCTCGACAACCGCGCCTACGACCCAACCTCGTTTGGCGGCATGGGCGGCGGCATCTACTGGAGCGTGCTGCCGGGCGCCACCGGCACGGTGTCCATCGTCCACAACACCATCGCCGGGAACGTGGCGACGAACCTGTTCTCCGAAATGGGCGGCGGCCTCGCTTTCGTGCTGACGGCGAACCCGGAACGCCTCGTCATCGCCAACAACATTTTTGCCTCGAATTCGTCCGGTCTTTACCAGATTCCCTCGACACCGCTGGCCCGGCCCGTGCTCGCGCGCAACAACCTCGCAAACCAGCGTCAGGATTACGTGAACCTGCCCGCTGGCGCCACGGACCTCAGCGTGCCGCCCGGCTTCACCGGCAACGGCGACTGGCGCTTGCGCCCGGACTCGCCGTGCCTTGACGCCGGCGATCCGCTTTACGCCTCGGCGCACGACCTCAGGCTCGTGCGCCGCCCTCTCGACGGGAACAACGACGGTGTCGCCGCGCCGGACCTGGGCGCTTACGAGATGATGCACTCAGAAGCTGACTCGGACCGCGACGGGATGCCAGACGGCTGGGAGTGGGAGCACGGGCTGAATCCAGTGCTGAAGGACGCCGGTGACGATCCTGACCGGGACGGCGCGACCAATCTGGAGGAGTTTTACGCCGGGACATGGCCGCTCGAGCCCGTCTCTGTGCTGCGGCTGACCATCACTCCCGTGCCCGGCGAGGCTGCGGTTCGCCTGGAGTTTTTCAGCCTGAGCAACCGCGTGTACACCGTGGAATACAGCGACCGCCTGTTCGCCTCACCACCATGGCCCGCGCTGACCAATGGTGTGTCCGGCGGGGACACGGCGTTCCAACTGCTCGACCCGGCGGGGGCCGCCGAGAGGTTCTACCGCTTGCGGGTGCGGCCGGAGTGAGGCGGCAATCTGCCCCCCGCCCGTGGCGCGTCGTGTTCCTTTCATGAACCTTAAACCCGAAAGCCGAAGTGGGGCAGACGGGACGCACTGCGCTAGGGCCAGCTTCGGTGTTCGGGTTAAAAAGAAGAGGACGGGATTGCTCCCGCCCTCAACTTTACAGGCCTGCAAGCAGGCGCGACCGGCTCAGTCAAACGCGTGGCCGGCGCAGCACAGGACGTTCTTGACCTTGTGCCGGACCAGTTCCTTCACCTTCTGCCGGGCGGGGGCGAGGTACTTGCGCGGATCGAACTCCTTCGGGTTTTCCGCAAAGACCCGCCGGATGGCGGCGGTCATGGCCAGCCGCAGGTCGGTGTCAATGTTCACCTTGGTGCAGCCGGTGCGGCGGGCAATCTCGATGTCAGCCTCGGGCACGCCGGCCGTGTCTTCGCCCAGCTTGCCGCCGTGCTGGTTGATCTCGCGGACGATGTCCTTCGGCACGCTGGAGGCGCCGTGCAGGACGAGCGGGTAATCGCCCAGGCCGGCGTCAATGAGGGCCTTCTTGATGGCCTTGAGCCGCTCGATGTCGAGGTGTTGCTCGCCTTTGAATTTGTACGCGCCGTGCGAGTTGCCGATGGCCACGGCGAGCGAGTCCACGCCGGTCAGCTTCACGAACTGCACCGCCTCGTCCGGGTGCGTGTACACGCCGCCCTTCGAGTAACCGCCGCCTTCCTCGCCGTCGTCGTGCTGAGCGCCCACGAGCTGGCCCAGCTCGCCTTCCACCACGCAGTTGTGCTTGTGGGCGTATTCCACGACCCGCTTGCAGAGTTCGACGTTCTTGTCGAAGGGCAGGTGGCTGCCGTCAATCATGACGCTGGTGAAACCTTCATCAATGCACTGTTTGCACAGCTCGAAGGAGTCGCCGTGGTCAAGGTGGACGGCGATGGGGATGTTGGTGACGCTGATGGCGGCTTCGATGAGCTTCCTCAGGTACACCGGGTTGGCGTACTGGCGGGCACCCTTGGAGATTTGCAGGATGACAGGCGCCTTTTCCTCCTCGCAGGCCTCGACGATGGCCTGGAGCAATTCCATGTTGTTCACGTTGAAGGCGCCCAGGGCGTATTTGCTCTTGAGGGCCTTGGCGAACAGGTCTCGGGTGTGTGTGAGTGGCATAATTTTGGTGGTTGATTGCACTCGGGGCGCGGCAAAGCGACCCGTCGCGTAGTATAACCGGGCCGGAAGCTCCGCAAAGCCTAAAGGTGGGCTGCTCCGGGCGCCGGGCGCACATCAGTTTCGTGCCGGCAGCGGGTGGGCCAGAGTGGCCCAAGCGACCACGCCTGGGGCCGGGCCGCGGGCGACACGCCCGCGGGGTCTGCGCTCTACCGACTGGAGCCCCGAATCCGAAAACCGCAGTTGAGCCGAAGGGGAATCCGGCGCCACGCGCAACTTCGGTTTTCGGGTTCAACCGCCGCCGGCAGACCGCTACTTGGGCATCGCCTGGCGGATTTCCTCAATCCACCGTTGTTGGCAGGGGAAAAGCCCGGCGGGGTCAACGTGACGCAGGCTTTCCCGCACCCCCGCCCAATTGTCGGCTTCGTAGTAGATGTCCAGCCAAGCCATCTGGTAGGCCACGCGCTGGGGTTCGTTCAGGCGCTCGGGGTTGATCTCCCGGAGGATTTCCGCCGCGTCGTCGTAACGATGATTGAGGCTCAGGGCGATGGCGTGGTTGATGAGGCCGCCGGGGGTGCGACCGTCTGTTTCGAGCAGGTCCAGCGTCAGGCTCAGCGCCTGCTCGGGGCGGCGCCGGCCGATGAGCAGCGCGGCGGCGTAGTTGAACTTCCATTCCGTGCTTTGCGGCGCCAGTTCGTAAGCCCGCGCGGCGGCGCGCAGCAGCAGCGTGTCGTCCGCCCGCAGGGCGTAGCTGGCGTCGAAGACCACCTTCCAGTATAACAGGTCGTTCTCGAAGCGCGGCTCCAGCGGCCGCAACGTCTCGAGCGCGAGGTCCGCGAAGCCCATTTGATTGAGCTGCCGGGCCACGCGCACCCCCACCCGGCCGAGCGGGAAGCCCAGCCGCACCGCCTCGGTGAACGCCGCCCGGGCGGCGGCCGGCGAGCCTTGCACGTACGCCACCCGGCCTTCCAGGAACTGGCTGAAGCCGCCCAGCGCCGCCTGCGCCCCGGCCGGCAGGGCGCGCATCTCCAGGGCGACTTCCTTCAACTGCTCCCAGTTCCGCCCGGCGATCAGGACATCCGCGTACGCCGCCCAGACGGCGACGCTCCAGATGCTGTAGCTCCGGCCGAACTCCCGCACCTGGCGTTGCAGGAAATCGAGGCACTCGGCGTTGAGCCCCAGGGCGATCAAGACCTCCGCCATTTGCACCACCTCGTGACCCGACTGCGGCGGGCGGTTGAAGGTGTTCGCGCGCGCGCGTGCCTCGGCCGTCCGGCCGGTGGCGTGCAACAGCCGCCAGTAGCGGACGTGGTCCAGCACCCGGTCGTGGGAGCCGGCCTGCAACCGCCGCAACGCCTCCTGGTACCCCGTCACGTCGAGGCGTTGCGCGCACACGGACATCTCCAGCCGGCAGGCGTAAGTCCCCAGCCGGGGATCGTCCAGGGCCTGCTGCACCTGCTGGCGGGCGGTGGCGGCGTCTTCCAACGACCCCCAGCCGGCCACGTACGCGGCGTGGCAGAGCGCCAGTTCGGCATCGGCGGCAACCTGCGGTTGCACCCGCTCCCAGCGCCGGCCAAACTCGTCGTACCGCCCCACCTGGAACAGCGCCTTCAAGTAAGCCGCTTCGAGCGACGGCGAAAGCCGGCCGGCCTGCGGCGACAACAGGGTGAACACATCTTCCGAAAGGCCGTACCGGTCCAGCGCCGTGGCCACCAATTCGAGGTCCGTCTGGTTGGTCGCGCCAAGTTGCAGCATCCAGGCGATGCCCCGAAAAGCGCGGTTCACTTGGGACAGCGGCATTACCGGCGCCTGCGCCAGATGACGAAACAGCGCCCGGTGCAGCTCGAGGTTGCCGGGGTCGTTGGCCGTGGCGGACTGCCAGGCGATGGCCGCCTCGCGGTGCCGGCCCGCCTCGGCGTGCCGGCGCGCCGAGGCCCGCAGCGAGCGCGCCTGGATCATGTCCAGGATGCTGATCTTGATGACCGGCGTGAAGTCCGGCGGGGTGGTCAGCCACACCTTGGGCAGGCAGACGGCGGTGCCCAGGCCGAGCAGGGCGACCGCAAAGAACGCCAGGGCAAACCACGGGTTGAGCAGCAACGTCCGCAAGAGCGGGTAATCCGCCAGTTTCTCGCTCAACCGCTCCTTCCAGGAGGGGGATTGCATGGTCACGCGCAGAATGCGGGCGGCCGGGCCGCAGGCAAGCGCGGAGTGCGCGCGCCATTCCGGGACACGTCGCTGCTTTTATGAGGAAGCGCGCTGGATTGCGGTGGCGCCCGGCGGCCTCGCCCTGCCGACCCGGGGCGCTCCCGCCTCGGATTGCCCGCTGCCATCACACGTTGCGCAAGTGTCCCTCCCTCGACGAAGCGCATTGTGAGAAAGAGCCGCCTCCCTACCTCGCCCACTTCACAGACCGGCACGATGTGGGAATGATCCAGCGTCGCCGCCTTGGTTCATCCCGGAAACCGAAGTTGGCCGTAGCGCAGTGCATCCCGCCTGCCCAACTTCGGTTTCATCGCTCTTTGCAGAAGAGCCTGAACAAGGCTGAATGCGGGACGCGGACCGTGGTGGGGCTGTGAGTTCCAGTGACGGGCCAGTCGGTGCCGGACAACGAGTTCGCTGAAGTCTTGCAGACAAGTTGCCTGCCACCGCCTACGCAACTCCTTTATGTAAAAGCAATTAATATGGAGCCAGTGGTCGGGGTCGAACCGACGACCTACGGTTTACGAAACCGTTGCTCTGCCACTGAGCTACACTGGCTGCCAGCGCGGCGGTGAACCGAAGCGCCCCCTTCGGCTGGGGAAACCGGCTGTCACCACTTGGACCTTGGTCAAGCAAGCCTGGTTCTCGGCCTGCGTTGTCAATCCTCCAGCCCGGTTGGGAACGTCTGCCGGTGCCGCCCAAGCGGGGTCGAGTATGGCAACCCCGCCCGGCATGGCAACCAGTTTTGCGGATTACCCCCTTGAGCGCTGCGTTGGAGCCGGCTTCGCATTGCGGTGGACGGTTGGCCGCCCCACCGCCGGCCAACCGGGTTGGCTACAGGCTCGTCTGTTCAACCACGCGACAAGGCGCGTGGTACGGCTCTCGCGCCGGGCGTGTCACTTCACGGATTCGTCCGGCGGCAGACCGAGCTTTTCGTACAGGCTGCGGCGGCCGGCCTTGTCGCCGTCGAGAATCTTCCGCGCGTAACGCGCCACCTCCTCCGCCCGCGCCCGCGGCACCACGATCACGCCGTCGCTGTCGGCAACGATCACGTCGCCGGGCACGACGGTGACGCCGCCCACCACCACGGGGCGGTTGACGGACTCGATTTCGTTGCGCCCCGGCCGGATGCCGCGTCCCGGTCGCTTGAAGTACAGCGGAATCTTCTCGGTGATGATTTCGTCGGTGTCGCGCGCGGTGGCGCTGGTGACGACACCGACGCAGCCCCGGAGTTTCCACGCCAGGATGTTGTTCGACCCGATGGAACCCACGTCGCTGTCCGGCGCGTCTTCGATCACCAGCGCGGAGCCGGGCCGCAACAGGTTCATGAACGGCTCGGGCGAGCGCCGGGTGTACCACTCGCCCGCCCACTTGTCGTAGTCCTCGATCTTCATCTGGCCGGCGTGCGGGAGCTGCGTCGGGATGTAGCGCGTGGTGACGGCGATGCCCACGAACCGGTGTGTGTACCGCTCGGTGTCGCGCCAGAGCGGATGGATGTCGGGCGACATGAGGCCGCGGTTGGGCAGGCCCACGGCGTCCATGCCGTCGCACACATCGGCCACACGCAGGCCCTCGAAGTGTTTGAGCAGCGCGGCGTCGGCCTCGGCGGAAAACACCGGCGTGGCAATGAAATTCGTGCCGGCGCGCAACGCGGCGGTCGCCGGCGGCTCGGCACCGTGTGCCGGACTGGACAACCACAGGCAGACCGCGAGGCCGGCCAGTGTGGCGGGGGCAAGGGTGGGGAATGGGTGGGGGTTGTTCATGTGTCGTGGAAATTGAACAGGTTTGGGAAAACCACCGGCCGCCCGGGGGCTATTTGCTGAAGACGCGGTTGGTGCGCCAGTAATCGGTGACCATCCAGAGATTGAGCGGGTAAAGAAGCTGGCCGCGCTTCACGAGCCGCGAACTGCCGTCGGCGAAGGCGTAATTCGAGTAACCCACATTCGACTGCCGGCCACCGCTCAGGTGCCGCGCGCGTTCGATCTGGTCCACGTCGTTGCCCTGGCCCTCGAAGCAATCCATGTAAAAATGCTCCGAGCCCGTGACCTTCTCGCCGAAGACGATGGTCTCGCCGGGTTTGGTGATGGCGCTCTCGGTTATGCTCTTGCCGCCGATGGCCGAAAAGGGCAGACGCAGCACCTCCTGGAAGTAATCGTTCCAGCCATTGATGATGAAGCTGCGCGGCGCCGCGTCCGGCGCGGGCGGCCGCGCGCCGGGACTGGCGGCGCGGCGGGCGCGGTTGGTCGCATCGTTCGGACAGAGCAGCACCTTCACATCCTGGTAGCCGGGCTGGAGCTGTGTGGGCCAGCGGTTCTGGTCGGCGCGCGGCGGGAACACCCCGCGGTGGTCGTGCGCGTAAAGCGTCAGCGCCAACGCAAGCTGGCGTTCGTTGTTCTGGCAGAAGGTCACCTGGGCCCGCGCCTTTGCCCGGCCCAGGGCCGGCAACAGCAAGCCCGCCAGCACGGCGATGATCGCGATCACCACCAGCAATTCGATCAAGGTGAATCCGTGCTGGCCTGGCCGGCTGCGAGCCGGATCAGGGCCGGCGGTGGACAGCCGCCAATGCCAGCCGGACGGTGTCCCGGCCCGGACGGCTGATCGCTGAAGCGCGCGCGGTCGCATGACTTGGAAGTGCTGACGGCGGCAAACTAGCGCAGGCGCGGCGGCGAGGGAAGCAAACTTGCGCGGATGGCGCGTCCGCGGCGCATTTCAATTTCATGCCGGCGGCAGACGGGCCGTGGCGGCCCAGGCAACCTCGCCTGGGTCCGTGCCGCGGGCGACCCGCCCGCGCGGGGACCGCGGATTGATGACCGCAGCCCTGGAAGGTCAGGGCTCGACGGAGTCTCGCCCCACCGACGCGAATTGCGGCCGCGGAATCCGCAGCCCTGAGTCCTCGGTTCATGAACCACGAACCGGAGCCCAAACAGCCTGGCTCGACGGAGTCTCACCCCATCAAGTCATGACCAGACCGGCACACACGCACGATGCGCCCGCTCGTTGAACCGCGCCCGATTTGCGCTTGCGGCGCGTGGACGGGCCCGCATAGTCAGCCGCGTGGCCGCGGCAACCACCGCCGCCACCGGAGAGGGTCGGGGTCGTAGCTCAGTTGGTAGAGCGTCTCGTTCGCAATGAGAAGGTCAGGGGTTCGACTCCCCTCGGCTCCACCACCCTCCGGCAGACAACCCGGCCGGCACCGCCATGGCCCCAGACGCTCCGCCAGTCACGCTGTACACGCTGCCCGGTTGTCTGTTGTGCCGCCGCCTCCGCGCCTTCCTCCGCCGACACCGCGTCGCCTTCCACGAAGTCAACGTGCTGACCCGACCCAAGTCTCTGGCCAAGGTCGTGCTCGGCTACCGCAAAGTGCTGCCGATCACGGTCGTGGACGGCCGGGTGATCAGCGGTTGGAGCCGCCGCAAACTCACGGCCGCGCTGCACTTGCGTCGGTCTTCCTCATCATCCGCGCGCTCAAACCGCCTGCGGCTCAAACCCCGTCTCACCGTCCGAAGCGGCCGCCGCTAGCCGGCGTTGCGTCCGGTTCCGAGGACCGGAAAACCCACTGCGGAGAGCCATCCGACGCCTCGGGCGCCGGATCGCGTCCCGCCGGGCCCACCGACCAGAACCGCCAGGTGTCACCCGTGCGCGCGTAACGCAACGGCGCGCCCGCGCCAAACGGATCGCGCGGCACGGCCTCGAGGATTTCCGGAACCAGCTCGTCGAGTTGATCGGGCCAGCGGCCATGCGCATCGCGGAACGCCCGCAAGGCCAGGGTCAGGCGGCAGGATTCCAGGTACAACTGCCATTGCTGCCAGCTTTCCAGCGTGGCGTGAGGATTGGGCAACAGATGCGGCACCCGCCACACCGCCGGGCGGTCGAAGGCGCGCCGCCACCACGACCGCGGGCTGGCCGGTCCAGGCAGCCAGGACGGCGCCGAGCCGGCCCCGGGCAACGCCAGCTCGCGCAAGGCGGCGAGCGCGCGGCCAACGCACGCGGCTTCCATCCGGGCGAAGTCCGCTTCGCGCGCCACCAGGGTTTGCAGCACCGCGAACAGTTCCCCCAGCGGCCGCAGCACGTGCGCAGCGCCGTGGTAATCCGGCTCGCCCCGCTGTCGCCAGCCGCTGATGCTGTCCAGCACGTCCGTGACCAGCCGCACGGCGTCCTGCCGGATCAGCATCCCGGCCACGCGCGTGGCGCGCCCCACCCGGCTCCAGTCCGCGCGGCGCGCCGCCCGCAACATCCCGGCCGCCTGCTGCACCTGGCGCGCGTACGACGCCGCCGGCCGGCTCGCCCGCCGCCCCACCGCCGCCAGCCCATCGAGCAACTGACGCGTGGCTGGCAAGGACAGCCGCGGACCCGTAAGCGCCCGATGCCGGAACATCCGGGCCTCAAAGGCATTCAGTTCCTCCAGGCCCCGTTCATCGAAAAACGCCGGGAACTCCGCGGCCGGCACCACCGCCGCCTGCAGGCGCCACGCGTCCAACCAGAGAGTCAAGGCTGTGGCCGCATCGTCCGCCGCGGTCGCCGCGCGTTGCCGGGCGGCGAGGTGCAACAACCTGAGCGCGGTCTGATCGTCCGAGGTCAACGCGCGCGGCGGCCGCCAGTCGCTGGCGGTCAACGCCGCCTCCATCGCGGCCCGCACGGCGGGGTGCTCGTTCCATTCCACCCCGTAAGACGTGGGGGACAATGGCGCCGCCCCGGCCGGCCGCCGGCCCGCCCTGGGTTGCCAGGGCCGCTTGAGCGCCAGCGCGCGCACGTGATGCCAGAAGTTGGAGGGCGGCGGGTCTTCGGGCGCGAAGAACTCGCCGGCATCGAAGGCCGGGCCCGGCCCCGGCTCGGGCAGCGCGCTGAAGCCGTACCGCCAGCCGTACAAAACGACCAGGGTCGCCAGACCCGCCGCGAGGGCGGTCCAGCGCAGGGCCCGCAGCCATTTTCGCCGGTGCTTGAACATGTTGGGCGGGGCGACGCCGGTTTCGGCAACCCACACGGTCCGGGGCGCGCCGCGATGCCGCGGTTTTACCTGCGGCACGCGCCGGAGCTAATGCGAACCCGGACGCGAAAGCAATCCGCACACAGCCGGGTCGGAATGGCGCCAAGCCGGAACAGCCGGCGAGGCGAGTCCACCGCGCGAGAAGCGAACCAGCGGCTCGGCTCCTCAGGACACGGCGTTCTCGGCCTTCATCGTGCAGCGGCAGGCCGGATAACGCGAGCAACCCAACACGTGGACTTGGAGCTTGGAGCGTGGGGCTCGGGACTCAGCGGCGGTTGTCCGCGACGTCTTCCTCGTCGTCTCGCGGCGGCGGCAGGCTGGCCAGGTAGCGCTTCCACAGCTCGAGTTCGACGAACAGCTCCAGAAACACGCGCGGCCGGTGTTCGTAGTAGCCGGCGCTGATCCAGCGTTTGTCGGATTTCTCGTCGAGGCTGGCGTGGAGCCGCGCGCTGGCGATCACCACCGGCGCAAACGGATCGGCCGGGATGCCGTCCGCCCAGCGGGTTTCCTTGAGGCTGCGCAGGTACCAGGGCAGCGGCCAGTAATCGCCGCCGGTGGCCAGGACGTTTATCTCCATCCGCGCGGGGTCGCCGTGGGTGCGGGCGACGCCCAGCACGCGGTCCACCAGCCGCAGCAGGTCCTTCGAGGTGTGGGCGTACACCCACGGATTGCGCTGATCGGTGCTGAATGCGCCGTTGGCCCGGCGCGCCTGTGTGGCCAACTGCGCCGCGGCGGCCAGCAGCAGCGCGGCCAACACCCCGCGCAGCCACGGCAGGCGCGCCCACCGGAACAACGCCGCCACGCCCACGCCCGCCAGCAGGATCAGGCCGTGCAGGAAGCCCAGCACGCACCACGGCGTCTTGTAGCCGATGACCGAGTACAGGCCGATGAGAACCACGGTGTAAATAGTCAGGAACCGCGCCAGCCCGCGGTGGAACGGCGGGAAGCGGTCCGGCAGGAACGCCGCCGCCGCGCCGACCAGCGCCAGGATGCCGATCAACAATTCGCTGAAGACCGGTCCGGCCGCCGGGCGGAACCAGAACAGGCGTTCGAGGTAAAACGTCCACGGATGCAGATGCGGCGAGGCGCCGCCCGCGCGTTGGAGCCAGGGCAGGTACGTGCGCAGCGAATCGAGCGGCCCGCCGGCGTGCTGGAAAAACGAGGTGAAGAACGTCACCGAAACGGCCAGCGCCACTCCCGCGGCCAGGGCCAGGTGCCCCGGCCGGCCTGATGCGCGCAGCCGGAGCCAGGCTTCGTGGCGATCTGGGTCCAACGCCAGCACCGCGACGCCGGCCACGGCCATCGCGGCCAGGTTGAGGACGAAGGTTTCCTTCGTGGCGTGCATCAAGCCCAGCGCCACGCCCGCCAGCGCCGCCCAACCCCAGGCCGGGCGGCGCGTGTACCGCCACAGCGCCGCGCCCAACAGACCGGCAAAGAACACCAGCAGCATCTCGTGGATGTAATAACGGCTGTAGAAGGCGAAGGCTGTCGAAACCGCGGTCAACAGGCCGGCGGTCACGGCGCCCGGCGGTCCCAGCGCATCGGCCATCAAAACCACGAGCAGGATCAGCGCGAGGCCAAAGAACAGCGGCACCAGCCGCAGCGTGGCTTCGCGGAGTTCGTCGGAGTTCGCCGCGCCGCTCAACCAGGCAAACGGCAGCGTGGCGTAATACAGGCTCGGACCGTGGTATTCGTCCGGGTCGTAACGGTACTCGCCGCGGTCCCAGAGCCCGGCGAACTTGTAGGCGTGGACCGACTCGTCGGTGTGCAACGGCCGCTCCTCGAGGCGCGGCAGGCGCAAGGCGGCGCCGAGCGCCAGCGCCAGCAACAGACCGGCCACGATCCAGCGGTTCACGCGCCGGCCTCCAGGTTGGGGCGACTCCGCTGTCCGCAAACCTCCCCGCGCCATCCCGCCCGGGCCGGGCCGGGGAAAGCAAAACCAGCGCGAGGGCGGGCGCCCGCCGCGCTGGCGATCAGGACAGGGGTTGCGGTTGGAGGCTCCAGGGTCATCCGGAAGACCGGTTGCCGCGTTGGAGCCGCGAATCACTCGGCCGGGACGCCCCAGACTTCCACCTCGGTGTAGCGGTTCAGCGCGCTGTACGTGCTGCCCCGGCTGTAGCACCGCACGTAGCGGCCTTCGACGCCCTTCGCGTCAATCAGCCGGCCCTCGTAGGTCTCGAAATACTCCTTGTCCGTGCCTACGCCCAGGCCGGAGCTGTTGTCGTAGTCGTTGTTGTACACGGTCTTCACGCCCTGGGTGAAGTCGGGGTCGTCGGACACCTGCACGATCACGTCGTGGTACACTTGGAAGGTGTTGTGGGCATGCCAGATGATGATGGCGTAAATCCGGGCGCGCTTTTCGAGGTCAATCTGCACCCACTGGGTGCGCCGGTGCAGCTCGACGAAGCTGTTGTCGTTTGACTCCTTGTCGCCGTCCGTGACCAGTTCGAGCGAGCCGGTGATGGGCGACTTGTCGCTGCTGGTGACCCTCTTGCCCAGCGAAAGGTTCTGCACGCCCTTGGGCGCCATGAAGGGCGGGCGCGGCTTGTCGGATGGCTTTTCGATGTGGTCGCCCAGCGGGATGTCGGTGGGCGTGCCCATGAAGGCGGGGATGGGCAGTTTCAAGGGCAGCGGCGCGAGTTCCGCGTCCGCCGCGTGGGCGGCGGTGGCGAGGGCGAACGCGGCGCCCAAGGCGAGGGTGATGGGGCTCAGGGATTCAAACCAAGTTTTCATGTTCATCGGTTCAGACGTACAACGTTTAGATTGGCGCACGCTGCCGGTATTCAATCAAAAAGGCAATTCTTTGAGCGAACGCGCTCTGTGGCGGGGAGGCGTGGCGCCGGGGACCGCGCGGCAGCAGGCCGAAATCCAAAATCGGAAGTCCGAAATCCGAAGTCCGTGTTTGAGTCCCAAGTTCCAAGTCCCAAGTTCCAAGTCCCAAGTTCCAAGTCCCAAGTTCCAAGTTCAAAGTCGAAGGGCCAAGGCCGGCATCTGGCATCCGGCATCCGTTCTCCACGAACCACGAACCAATTCTGCCTTCCGCATTTGAAAGCTTGGCCGGCCGTTCCACCCCGCACCCGCATCGGCCAGCCGGGCTTTGAGGCTTGCGACTCCGGGGGCCGATGGTACAAGACCGCGCTCGAAGACATCCTTGGAACCAAACGGCATGATTGTCATTACTGATGAGCGGTGCGCCGCCTACCATCAGCCGGGGCATCCCGAACGCCCGGCGCGGGTGGCGCGCACCGTCGAGAAACTCCGCGAGCAGACCCGGCTGCCCATCACCTGGGCCGCGCCGGGGCCGGCGCGCCAAGAGCAGTTGCTCCGCGCCCATTCCCCCAGCCTGCTCAGCCGCCTGGCCATGCCGGTGGATTTCGACGCCGACACCCCGGCGTACCCGGACATCCGCGCGCACGCGGAACGCAGCGTGGGCGGCGCGCTCAAGGCCCTGCACCTGGCCCGCGAAGGCCGGCAGGTGTTCAGCCTGCTGCGCCCGCCCGGCCACCACGCCACGCAGACCCGCGCGATGGGCTTTTGCTACCTCAACTCCATCGCCGTCGCCACGCTCGAGGCGCTCTGCCGCGGCGTGCGCCGCGTGGCCGTGTTCGACTTCGACGTGCACCACGGCAACGGCACCGAGGACATCCTCCGCGGCCGGCCCGATTGCGCCTTCTTTTCGGTCCACCAGTTCCCCGCCTATCCGGGCACGGGCGAAAGCTCGCACCAGAACGCGCACAACTACCCGGTGCCGCCCGGTGCCAGCCGCGAGGAATACCGCGCGGAACTGGCCGCCGCCTTGGACGATCTCCGCCGCTACCAGCCCGCCCTGGTCGGGGTCTCCGCAGGGTTCGACGCCTTCCGCGAAGACCCGTTGAGCGACGCCGCGCTCGAGGAGGAGGATTTCGCCTGGCTGGGCGAGGCGTTTCGCTCGCTGGGTGTGCCGGTGTTCAGCGTGCTGGAAGGCGGCTACAGCCGGCAGTTGCCCGACCTGATCTTTGCCTACCTTTGCGGCCTGACGGGCAAGTGAACCACCAGGGGGCGCGTAGCCGAACGCCAGAATCATGGCCATGCCGGTGACCTTGCGCCCCGCCCGAGCCACCCGCAGATCCCGCGCGGTGAAGCCAGCCTTCAAATGCCTGCCGGGTGTTCTGCTCGCCGTGACGCTGCCGGCCCAAGGCCAGGTGTTGCTGGACGGCCGGCTGGGCACATTGCCCGCCGCGCAAGGCTGGTCGTATGCGGCGCTGCCCGGCCTGGCCCAGCAGAGTCACACCGGCGACGCGGTGCGGTTGGCGACCACCGCCGCGAATGCCGAGGCGGCCGGCTATGCGCGGGTTATCACCCCGGCGCTGGACCGCCACGCGGGCTTCAACCTCGCCTTCCGGTTTCGCCTGCCCGTCGAGCGGCACGCGCGCAACGACCGCGCCGGCTTTTCGGTGATCGTGCTCGACGCCGGGCGCCGCGGCATCGAGCTGGGCTTCTGGCAGGACCAGGTGTTCGCGCAGGCGGATCAGCCTTTGTTCACCCGCGGCGAGGAGGCGTCGCACCGTTTCGATGCCGGCTGGGTGGACGCGGTGCTGAGCCTGCGCGCCGCGCACTACACGCTCTTCGTGAACCGCGCGCCGCTGCTGACCGGCCCGGTGCGCGACTACACGGCCTTCAACGGCTTCCCGGACGTGTACGAGACAGCGAACTTCGTCTTCCTCGGCGACGACACCACGTCCGCGGCGGCGGAGGTGGAACTGGCGGCGGTCGCGCTCGTGCGCCCGGTGGCGGTGACGCTGGAGCCGGCGGGGACGTTGCGCTGGCCGGGCGTGCCGGGGCAGGCATACGCGGTGGAATCGAGTCGGGATTTGCTGACGTGGGCGCCGGCCGGCCAGGCGGTGTCCGAGACGGACGACTTCGCGTGGCCGGCGCCGGCGGGTTGGGAGCGGGCGTACTTCCGCGTGGCGCATCCTTGATTCCGAAAACCGAAGTTGGCCGCAGCGCAGTGCGTCCCGCCTGCCCAGCTTCGGTTTTCGGATTGAATCCAGAATCCGACTTTTGCCCGCCAGACACGCCAACCGACGCGAACGAACGAACTGGTTGCCGGCGGCGCTCCAGTCCATTCCCGGTTCCGGTTGGGCGTTGCAGAATTCCTCCCTCCGAAAAGTCTCCGGAGGGGCGGGTGCCGCGAGCCCCCGCTCCTTCCTGCTCATCGGGTAGGTGAACGTCCGCACCCCGTCGCTGTTCCGCGCGCGACTAGTCTGGCGCAAACCGGGTGAAAGGGTGGATAATCCGCGGCCGCGCGGCGCCTTTTCCGCATTGCAGTCCGGGGGGAGGTTCCTAGATTGCGTCCGTGGCTCGGAAGGACCCCAACAACGGCGCGCGCGGCGGCAACGACATCCTGGGCATTCTCCTGCTGGGGCTGGCCTTGCTGCTTTTCGCCGCGTTGTTTTCGTTCGACAAGTACGACCTCGCGGCCGTGCGCACGCCGCCGAACGACCCGCCGCACAACTGGGTGGGCCAGTTCGGCGCCCGCATGGGGTACAGCCTGTTTTTCACGCTTGGCGCGGGCGCGTATCTGCTCCCGGTGCTGCTGCTGGGCTTCGGACTGGCGCAATTTCTCCGCGCGCTCGGCTACCTGCGCCGCAAGTGGCCCTGGGCGCTGCTGCTGGTGGTCACCTGCGCGGGCGGGCTGGACCTGGCCACCGACCACGTAGCGCTGAATCATCTGGCGCGCAATCCGCGCGCGATGGGCGCGGGCTTCCTGGAGCACCTGGCGCTCAGCCTGCACGCGCCCGGCGCGGGCGGCGTGCTGGGCCGGAGCCTGAATGATTACGTGTTCGGCTACTTTGGCGGCGTGGGCTCCGCAATCCTGTACTCGTGCCTCTATCTGATCGGCCTGTACGGCCTCACGAACTTCCAGCTCGGCGACTGGGCGCGGGAACTCTGGGCCCGCTGGCGCGCGCCGACTGAAGTCATCCCCGGCGATGACAAGAGTCTCGAAAAGCGCACGCGCGAACTCGAAAAGGAAGCCCGCCGCCTGCAGGCCGAACTCGACCGCACCCTCGCCCAAAACGGCAAGGCGCCCGCCGCCCCCGCCGCCGCCCGGGCCGGCCTGGGGCCCGACCTCAAGCCGGTGCCCGAGCCGACCGTGCGCGACCTGAGCGTGCCGCAATTGCGCACGCCGGCGGACAAGACCAAGCCCGCCAGGCCCGCCGCTGTTTCGCCGCCTGCGGCTGGCGCGGCAGCCGACGAAGAGCCGGAGATCAACGAAGTCATTCCCGCCCGCGAGGTGGCGGCCGCCACCACCGTGGACATTCTCGGCAAAGCCAATGCCCTGGCGCCCGCGGCTGCCGCTGCCGCCGAAGCCGCCTCAGACGAAGCGCCGCCGGTGACGCCGCCCGCTCAAGACACGGTGGCGGCTCCGAGCGCCCCGGCACCGACACCGGTTCCGCCCCGGCCGAGTCCGCCGCCCAAACCCAAGCCCAGGCCGCTCGCCGTCTCGCGTCCGCCCCAGATCGGCGATTACAAGCTCCCGCCGCTGGACCTGCTGGCCTTGCCGGACCTCACGGTCAAGCCCACCGAGTCCAAGGAAGAACTCATGGCCAACGCGCGGCTCATGCAGCAGACGCTCGCGCAGTTCGACATTCAGGTTTCGCCCGGCGACATCACCAAGGGCCCCACCATCACGCGTTACGAGCTGCACCCGGCCCCCGGCGTGAAGCTCGAAAAGATCACCGCGCTCACCAACAACATTGCCGCCGCGCTCAAGGCCGAGCGCATCCACATCCTCGCGCCGGTGCCGGGCAAAAGCTCGGTGGGCGTCGAGGTGCCGAACCGGGTCAAGTCGAAGGTCATCCTGCGCGAGCTGCTCGAGTCCGAGGAGTGGCGCGCCACCAAGGCCCGCATCCCGCTGGCCTTGGGCAAGGACGTGTACGGCCACCCGTTGATCGGCGACCTGGCGGACATGCCGCACCTGCTCATCGCCGGCAGCACCGGCTCGGGCAAATCGGTGTGCATCAACGCCCTCGTGGCGTCGCTGCTCTACAAGTTTGCGCCGGACCAGCTCCGCTTCGTCATGATTGACCCGAAGGTGGTCGAGCTCCAGCAGTACAACACCCTGCCGCACCTGGTCGTGCCGGTGGTCACCGACCCCAAGAAGGTCATCCTCGCGCTGCGCTGGGTGGTGAGCGAAATGGAGAAGCGCTACCAAATCTTCGCCCGCGTCGGCGTCCGGAACATCAAGGCCTTCAACGAACGCCCGAAGGACAAACCCCTGCCCGTCCGCGAGCCGGAACTGCCTTTGACCGCCAAGAAGGAGAAGATCGAGGCCAGTGCGGACGGCTTCGCCGTGCAGGTGGACGAAGACATCACCGTCACCGAGGACGAGGACATCGTCATCCCGGACAAGCTCAGCTACATCGTGGTCATCATTGACGAGCTGGCGGACCTGATGCTCGTGGCGCCGGCGGACGTGGAGATGGCCATCGCGCGCATCACCCAGATGGCGCGCGCGGCGGGCATCCACTGCATCGTGGCCACCCAGCGCCCGTCGGTGGACGTCATCACCGGCGTCATCAAGGCAAACATCCCGGCCCGCATCGCCTTCCAGGTCGCCTCGCGCGTGGACTCGCGCACGATCCTCGACGCGATGGGCGCGGACAAATTGCTCGGCAAGGGCGACATGCTCTACCTGCCGCCCGGCTCCGCGAAGCTCATCCGCGCGCAGGGCGCGCTGGTGACCGACCCGGAAATCCAGGGCGTGGTGAACTTCATCGCCCGCCAGGGCAAGCCCAACTACGACCTCGAAATCCACAAGCAACTCTCCGCGCCGGCCGGCGCGCTGGACGACAACGGCGGCTGCGACGAGGACGAGGACCTGATCCAGCAGTGCATCGAGGTCATCCGCAGCGAGCAAAAGGCCAGCGTGTCGCTGCTCCAGCGCCGCCTCCGGCTGGGCTACACCCGCGCCGCGCGCATCATGGACGAGCTGGAAAACCGCGGGATCGTCGGCCCCAGCAAGGGCGCCGAGCCGCGGGACATCCTGATTGACCTCGACGGCCAGGGCGCGGATGGCCGGGAATCGGCCTGATCGGTCAACGCGCCACACGGGGGCGCTCCTGCTTTTGTGCCGGTTCAGCCTTGACGTGGTGGGGCGAGACTCCGTCGAGCCCTGTTATTTGGTTCTTGGTTTCTTGGTTCGTTGTTCCGGCCTCCGACCTTCGGCCTTCAACCCGACGCGCCCGGGCCGGAGCTGGCTCGCGCGGCGGCGCGCAACCGATCGCTCACGCTTTCCGATTGGCGGGCGCGGGGCTTCCGCGTGGAATGGCGGCATGAAATCGCTCACCGAATACCTCTGGTTCCACGTGCCGGACCGGCGCGGCTACCTCAACATCACGGACACCGTCGCCGGCCTGGTGCGCCGCAGCGGCGTCCAGGAAGGGCTGTGTCTGGTCAACGCCATGCACATCACCGCCAGCGTGTACATCAACGACGCCGAGGACGGCCTGCTGCGCGATTACGACGTGTGGCTGGAGAAACTCGCGCCGCACGAGCCGGTGGCCCAGTACCGGCACAACCGCACTGGCGAGGACAACGCCGACGCCCACCTCAAGCGCCAGATCATGGGCCGCGAAGTGGTGGTCGCCATCACTGCGGGCCGGCTGGACCTCGGGCCGTGGGAGCAGATTTTTTACGGCGAGTTCGACGGCCGCCGCCGCAAGCGGGTGTTGGTGAAAATCATCGGCGAGTGATCCAGCACCCCGCTTTTGCGGGCCAACCACCCGAAAGCCGGAGTTGGCTGGGTGGGAATCCGGCGCTACAGGCAGCTTCGGTTTTCAGGATCAAACGGCGTTTCCGGGCTGGGGCGGGGCCGCAGTGTCCGGCGGGGGGTACACTTGGCCGATTACGCGGCACAAGGCTTCGAGGTGCTCGCGGTCCACCGCGTCGAAGGCGGCCGGCTCGTCGGAATCCACGTCCAGCACCGCGCGCAACCCGCCCCGGGCATCGAGCACCGGCACCACGATCTCGGAGCGCGTCGAGTTCGAACAAGCGATGTGGTAGGGGATTGCGCGGACGTCGGCCACCACCTGCGCGACGCGTTCGCGGGCGCACTTCCCGCACACCCCGCGGTCGAACGGGATCGTCAGGCACCCGTGCCGGCCTTGGTACGGACCCACTTTCAGCAGGCCGGGAGCGGTCACGCGATAAAACCCCACCCAGTCGAAATGGTCGAAGGCGTGGTAAAGTTCGGCCACGACGGTGGCCAGGATCGCGATTTCATCGGTCTCGCCCGCGATCAAGCTGCTGATGTGCGCCCGGACTTCGGCGTACTGGGCAGCCTTGGTCATCGCGGGAGGCTAGCCGGCAGCCACAGCCGCGCTCAACCCGAAAACCGGAGTTGAGTCGGACGGGGCGCATCTCAGTTTTTTGGGCGGCGACACCTCCCGCCGGGGTAGCGGCCGGCCTCCAGCCCGGCGGGCGGCGCGTCTGATGCGGGTTCCGGGCGGCAGGATGCCGCCCTTTACGGCAGCCAGGGATGGCTGCCGCTACCCCCGATGGCGTCTGGCTGTTTTGTCGGGCTGCAAAAGAAGTGAAATGCGCCTGCCCGCTAGAAAGCTGGCGCCACGGCCAGCTTCGGCTTTCGGGTTCAACCGGTTTCGCGCCACCGCGGAGGCCGGCGGCCGCGTTCTGGCTTGGACTTGAACGTTTTCCGGCGAGCGGTCGAAAACAAAAAGGGCGCGGGCCAAAGCCCGCGCCGTGCGTGTTCAAATGAGTTGACGTGCTGGGGTCAGGCCTTGCGGAAACGGCGCCAGGCGCCGAAACCCACCAAGCCAAGCCCCGCAAGCAGCGCGTATTCCTGCGCTTCTGGCACAATGACCTGCGCCGCTCCGACGTTGAACACCAACGGCAGGAAACTTGGATTCCGTTGCAGGCTGGCGTTCCAGATGTCATAGCCCCACGGCGGATCAAGAAGGACGTCGAAGTCCGCGTCGGTACCACCGGTCAGCGGGACGCTCAGCGTGGTGCTGAACGTCGGGCCGAGCGGAAGCACATGCGTGCCGTTGAAGTCGGCGATGACATGGGTCGCGGTCTTGGTGAACTTCACGTCCCAGTGCCAGGCACCGGTCGCATCTGACGTTGATTCCGGATTCGGACTTTCCGGACTCCATTTCAGGGTCAGCGCTAACGTGTTTGCCGCATCGCTCTCCTGAATGATGATTCCCGCGAGGCTGCTGGTGGTCGCCAGCGCCACGCCGAGTGCTAGTTGTTTTAGGTTCATAGTTTGTTCCCTTGGTTGCGTTAAGGCCGCAACGGTCCGTCACACGCCGCGTAAAGTAATCACTGGCTGGGGTCTGTCAACTTATTTTATTCATGAAGTAAATCGTTGATGATGGCCCCGGATGAGCGTTGTTTGAAATGAGGTAACCACCACACGGACAATCCCTTTAGCGGATCAATGGGCGGGTGAACGGCAACGACAGGGGTGGCAGACGGCGATTCCACTCAGCGCAGCCGCCCCGGAAAACCTCTTGCGAGCGGTCCCAAGTGCTCCGCCCAAGGCCGGCGGTTTGAACCCGAAAACCGAAGTTGAGCAGGCGGGACGCACTGCGCTACGGCCAACCTCGGCGTTCGGGTTGAACCGCCTTGCCGCAGCCGGGTCAGCCGGCGAACCCCGCCAGAAAAGCAAAAGGCGCGGGTCAGAACCCGCGCCGTGAAAATCTCAAGTGCGTGTTGACGGACCGCGCTTAAGACTTGCGGAAACGGCGCCAGGCGCCGAAGCCCACCAGACCGAGCCCGGCAAGGAGGGCGTATTCCCGCGCTTCCGGCACAATGACATGTCCCGCGCCAACGTTGAACACCAGCGGCAGGAACTGGGGATTCCGCTGCAGGCTGGCATTCCAAGCGTCGTAGCTGGTGATGTCGTCCAGGATGTCGAAGTCCGCCGCCGAACCACCGGTCAGCGGAACGCTCAGCGTGGTGCTGAACGTCTGGCCGAGCGGAAGCACATGCGTGCCGTTGAAGTCGGCGATGACATGGGTCGCGGTCTTGGTGAACTTCACGTCCCAGTGCCAGGCGCCGGTCGCATCTGACGTTGACTCCGGATTCGGACTTTCCGGACTCCATTTCAGGGTCAATGCGAACGTGGTCGCCGCATCGGCTTCCTGAATGATGATCCCGGCAAAGCTGCTGGTGGTGGCCAGCGCCGCGCCGAGTGCTAGGTGTTTTAGGTTCATAGTTTGTTCCCTTGGTTGCGGCGTTGGCCACAACGCTCCGTTAACTACGGCGTGGAAATTACCGCTCCGCATACAGGAGTCAATACCTTTTATTTCCCGTTTACACGCCGGTGCGGCGGGTGTCGCAAGGAGGGTTGTTTTACCCCGTCCGCCCAATGAAGAATCCGGATGCGAGCCTGACCGGGCTTTCCGCCGGACGCACGCCGCTCAAACCGGCTCAGGCGGGTTTCCTGGCTTGTGACTTGCTGTTTTCCGACATTGTGTTACAGCCGCGTGACGCACTCGGACGCCGCCAGGGATCATACGGTCCCCGGGATTTCGGAATTGCCATGAAGCATCTGAACCGCTTGACCGCCATCGGATTGTTGCTGTTTTCAGCCGCCGCCACCCACGCCGCCAACCCGCCGGCCAACGGCGTGTTGCGCGAGGTCTGGATGGGCATCCCGGGCGTCGTCATGACCGACCTGACCGGCCATCCGGACTTCCCAAACCGCCCCACCACCACGAATTACGTCACCGACCTCTTTGAGGCGCCCACCGACGTGCTGGACGAATACGGCCAGCGGCTGCACGGCTACATCATCGCTCCGCGGACCGGCGGTTACACCTTCTGGATCGCCAGCGACGACGCCGGGTCACTGCTGCTCAGCACGGATGAAGACCCGGCCAAGGCGCGGGAGATCGCCTGGGTGTCCGGCTGGACCTCCTCGCGGGAATGGACCCGGGAGCCCAACCAGCAATCCCAGTCCATCACACTGCAGGCGGGCAGGGCCTACTACATCTCCGCCCTGATGAAGGAAGGCTGGGGCGGCGACAACCTGGCCGTGCGCTGGCGAATGCCGGACGGCACCGACCAGGCGCCGATTGTGGCCACGAACCTCCTGCCGTACGGCGTCAGTTTCTCCGCGCCGGTCATCACGGAGCACCCCACCAACACAACCGTGGTCGAGGGCGGCATCGCCAGCTTCCGCGTGCGGCTTTCCACAGTGGGGCTTTACAGCTACCAGTGGCAGCGGAACGGCTCGCCGATTGCCGGAGCCACCTCGCCCGACTTGGCTTACGGCCCGGTCAAAATGACAGACCACAACGCACGGTTTCGCTGTGTCGTGACCAACAACCTCGGCACGGCAACCAGTTCGGAAGCCGTGTTGACCGTCACGCCGGACACCATCCCGCCGACGCTGGCGGGTGTCCAAAATGTGGGCACCACGCAACTGGTCGTGACCTTCAGCGAGGCCGTCCAGGCGGCTTCGGCCACCCAGCCCGGCAATTACCAGCTCAACAACGGCGTCACGGTGAGCGGCGCCAGCCCGGGTGCCAGCCCGGACACGGTGGTGCTGGTCACGTCGGCCATGACCTACGGCACGACTTACACGCTCACCGTGAACAACGTGAGGGACAACGCCCAGACCCCGAACACCATCGCCCCGAACTCGAAGATCACCTTCGTGGCGGCCGAGTACGCGCCGGTGGACATCGGCTCGCCCACCCTGGCCGGCAACACGCTTTCGGTGCCCGGCGGCGTGGATGTGACCGGCGCGGGCAAGACGATCGGCGGCACCGCGGACCAGTTCCAGTTCGGCTGGCAGCAACGGTCCGGGAACTTCGATTTCCAGGCGCGGCTCGAAGGCGTCACGATCAGCGACCCGTTTCTCCACGCCGGGCTCATGGCGCGGGAGAGCCTCGAGGCCAACGTCCGGTTTGCTGCGGCGTTCGCGTCCTCGCCGCAACTGGGTTGTTTCTTTGAATCGCGGGGCACGTTGGGCGCCAGCGCCACCACCGCCGCGCCCCGCAACGGTTTTCCGGTGAACTACCCGCACACCTGGCTGCGGCTGCAGCGCGTGGGCAACACCTTCACCGGCTACGCCAGCCTGGACGGCCGTGTCTGGACGCTGCTCGGCTCGGCCACGCTCACCGGCGTGCCGAACAGCGTGTACCTCGGCTTCGCGGTCAGCAGCGACAACGAGAAGGTGCTCGCCACAGCGCGGTTCCGCGACATCGGCCCCACAGTGAGTGCCACCACCGGCGCCCCGGGTCTGACCAAGGAGCCGGTCGGCCCGTCCAGCCGCGCCACCGGCATGATCTTCAGCGAGATCATGTACCACCCCGCGCCGAGAACCGACGGCCGCAACCTCGAGTTTCTGGAAGTCCACAACGCGCGCTCCGTGTTCGAAGACCTGACCGGCTGGCGGATCACCGGCGAGGTGAACTTCGACTTCCCCGCCGGGTTCCGCCTCCAGGCCGGCGAAACCGTCGTCATCGCCGCGGTTCCGGACGACCTCAAGGCCGTGTACGGCATCACGAACGTGCTCGGGCCTTACACGGGCGCGCTGGCCAACGAAGGCGGCCTGATCCGCCTGCGGAACAACGCCAACGCCATCCGGCTCGAAGTCGAGTACTCGGACAACCCGCCCTGGCCGGTGTCGGCCGACGGTGCCGGCCACTCGCTCGTGCTCGCCCGGCCCAGCTACGGCGAAAACGACCCGCGCGCCTGGGCGGCCTGCGAGTTCATCGGCGGGTCGCCGGGCACGCTCGACCCCACCGTTCCCGCGCCCGAAACCCGCGTGGTCATCAACGAATTCCTCGCCCACACGGACGATCCGGTGCTGGACTTCATCGAGCTGCACAACCGCTCCAACGAGCGGGTGGACGTGTCCGGCATGGTCTTGACCGATGACCCGGCCACGAACCGCTTCCGCTTCCCCGCCGGCACGTTCCTCGAGCCGCGTGGTTTTCTGTCCGTGGACCAGAGCCAGCTTGGCTTCGCGCTGAACGCCGCGGGCGAGACGATTTACCTCGTCAACGCCGCCGGCACCCGCGTGCTGGATGCCCTCCGCTTTGGCGGCCAGGAAAACGGCGTCGCCAGCGGGCGCTCGCCAGACGGCGCGGCCACGATCCGGCGGCTGGCGCAACCCACGCCGGGCGCGGCCAACGCCGCGTGGCGCGCGGACGCCGTGGTCATCAACGAGCTGATGTACAACCCGATCACGGGCGAGAACAACGACGAGTTCATCGAGCTGCACAACCGCGGCGCCACGCCCGTCATCCTGGCCGGCTGGCGGTTCGTGACCGGCGTGGATTACACCTTCCCGAACAACACGACGCTGCCGGCCGGCGGTTACCTCGTGGTGGCGAAGAACGCCGCGCAGTTGCGGGCGAACTATCCGCAGTTGACCACTGCCAACTGCCTTGGCGACTACGCCGGGCAGTTGAGCAACCGCGGCGAGCGGCTGGCCCTCGGCAAGCCGGTCACGATCCTGACCACCAACACCGTCGGCCAGGTGGAAACCAACCTCATCCACGTCGTGGTATCCGAGGTCACTTACGGCGATGGCGGCCGGTGGGGGGAGTGGGCCGACGGCGGCGGGTCGAGCTTGGAACTGATTGACCCGCGCGCCGACCTGCTTCAGCCGGCGAACTGGGCGGACAGCGACGAGACGGCCAAAGCGCCGTGGACGACCGTCGAGTTTACTGGCCGGGTGGACAACGCCAATGGCACGGCCAACCGTCTGCACGTGACCTTGCTCGGCGCGGGCGAGTGCCTGGTGGATGACATCGAGGCCTTCCGCGTGGGCAGCACCAATGTGGTCAACAACGGCGGCTTTGAAAACGGCACCACCGGCTGGGTGTTGAGCGGGAACCACAGCACCTCCGCCGTGGTGTCCTCGGGCGCGGCCAGCGGCGCCAACTGCTTGCGCGTCCGCGCCCAGGGCGATGGCGACCCCGGCCCGAACTCGCTCCGCAACTCCCTGCGCAGCACGTTGCCGGGCAATTCGGAAGTCACCCTCCGGGCCAGGGTCCGCTGGCTGGCCGGCTGGCCGCAGGCGCTGTTCCGCCTGCACGGCAACGGCCTCGAACTGGCGGCGAACCTCACGGTGCCGCGTAATCTGGGCACGCCCGGCCAGGCCAACAGCCGCCGCGTGGCCAACGCCGGCCCGGCCATCTACGACGTCGCCCACAACCCGCCATTGCCCGCCGCCAACGAGCAGGTGCGCGTGACCTGCCGCGTCTCCGACCCCGACGGCATCGCGTCAGTGCAACTGCGCTACCGGCTCGATCCCGCCACGACGCTGACCACGGTGACCCTGCGCGACAACGGCACGCAGGGGGATGAATTGGCGGGCGACGGCATCTACTCCGGCCTGTTGCCGGGGCGGGGCGACGGCACCTTGGTGGCCTTCCGCATCATTGCCACGGATGCCGCGGGCACGCCGGCCAGCAGCACTTTCCCGGCGGGCCGGTTCACCGAAGCGGGGACGCAAGGCCAGGAGTGCCTGGTCCGCTGGGGCGAGGTCATCCCGTTCGGGACGTTTGCGCATTACCATCTCTGGCACACCCAGGCCACGGGCAACGCGCGCCAGAACGCCCTGGACAACACCTGGCGCGATTGCACGCTGGTCTATGGCAATTACCGGGTGATCTACAACACCGGCTTCCGCGACAAGGGCAGCCCGTACCACGGCGGCGCGGGCGACATTGCGGCGACCACGCCGCGGGATGAGCCGTTGCTGGGCACCTTCGACCGGGTGTTCGCCTCGACCGGCAACGGCGGCTCCGAATCCACCGGCATCCGCAGCCAGCTCGCCGCCTGGTACGCGCAACAACTGGGCATCCCGTATCTGCACGCGCATTACATGCGGCTGTATTTCAACGGCCGGCCGTTCCGGCCGGACATCATGGAAGACCTGGAGCAGCCGAATCACGATTACGCCGAAAAGTGGTTCCCGACCGACGACGAGGGCGACCTGTACAAGGTCGCGGTTTGGTTCGAGTTCAACGATGACAACCGCGGCTTCAACGCCACCGGCGCCACCATCCAGCGGTTCACCACCACTGGCGGCGCCTACAAGCTGGCGCGTTACCGCTGGAACTGGCAGCGCCGCTCGAACGACGGCGACGCGAACAACTTCGCGCAGTTCTTCGACCTCGTCAGCGCCATCAACGACACCTCCGGCAGCTACGTGCCGCGGGTGTTGCAGCAGGCCGACATGGAGCAATGGATGCGGGCGTTCTGCTTCGACTACGCGATGGGCAACTGGGACGCCTGGACCTACAACGTGGGCCAGAACATGTACCTGTACCGCCCGGCCGCGCAGCGCTGGGTGCTGATTCCCTGGGACATTGATTTCGTCTTCGGCCTCGGCGACGGCACCAGCGCGCCGCTGCGGGGCGGCGGCCAGGATCCCACCATGAGCCGCGCGTACACCACGCCCGCCTTCCAGCGCATGAACTGGCGCGCCTACCAGGACACCATCAACGGGCCGTTCCTGCCCGAGAACTTCCAGCCGCAGATTGACGCGCGCCGTTCGGCCCTGGTGAAAAACGGTGTCACGGGCATCACCGGCCCCACCGCCATCACCACCTGGATCAACAGCCGCCGCAACGTCATCGCCAACCAGCTCAACGCCGCGGATGCGAAGGTCTTTGAAATCACCACCAACGGCGGCGCGGATTTCGAGTCACCCAGCCCCACCGTCACGCTCGGCGGCTCGGCGCCGTTTGCCGTGGCCACCATCGAGGTCAACGGCATCCCGTACCCGCTTACCTGGTCCAATGTGCGCACTTTCAATCTCACCGTGCCGCTCACCGGCGTGACCAACCGGCTGACACTGGTCGGCAAGGACCTCCGTGGCAACGTCGTGGCCGGCGCCAGCGATACCATCGAAGTCCGCTACACCGGCGCGATCGAGCGGTTGGAGGACTTCGTGGTCATCAACGAAGTCCATTACGACGCCGCTGCGGGCGAGCTGGCTTCGACGTTCATCGAGCTGTTCAACCGCTCCTTCAACACGCCGTTTGACCTGAGCGGCTGCGTCCTCCAGGGTGTCGGCTACACCTTCCCGGCCGGCGCCATCATTGCGCCGCGGTCGTATCTGCTGCTGGTCGGCAACCGCGCCGGCTTCGAGGCGGTGTACGGCCGCAACCTCCCGGTCTTCGCCGAATTCACCGGCTCGCTGGACAACGACGGCGAGCGCCTGGCGCTGATCAAGCCCGGCGTCGCGCAACAACCGGACCGGCTCATTACCGACCTGCGCTACTGGGATCGCCTCCCCTGGCCGACCAACGCCGCGGGCCTCGGACCGTCGCTGCAACTGGTGGACCCCGATCAAGGCTCCTGGCGCGTGGCCAACTGGGCGGCCACCGCCGCGAACGCGACGGACCGCACGACCCCCGGCCGCGCCAACTCGATCGCACAGACGCTCCCCGCGTTCCCGCCGGTCTGGCTCAACGAAGTTCAGCCCAACAACGTCGCCGGGCCGCGCGACGGCGCGGGCGACCGCGATCCGTGGATCGAGTTGTACAACGCCGGCACCAACGCCGTGGACCTCTCGCCGTTCTACCTGACGGATTCGTACACCAGCCTCATGCGCTGGCAGTTTCCGGCCGGCACCACGCTCGGCCCCGGCCAGTTCCTGGTGGTGTGGGCCGACGGCGAGCCGGCGGAGTCCAAGCCCGGTGAACTCCACACCAATTTCCGTCTCGCGCCCGCCACCGGCGTGGTTGCGTTCACCCGCCAGCAGGGTTCGCCCACCGCTCCGGCGGTCATGGATTACGTCGAGTACACGCAGTTGTCCGCCGGCCGGAGCGTCGGTTCCTACCCGGACGGCGAGCCGCGGCAGCGGCGGCAGTTTGTCGAAGTCACGCCCGGCGCGGCCAACAACCCGGCCCTGCCCACGCTGCTGGTGCGCCTCAACGAGATCATGGCCGCCAACACCCGGACGCTCGCGGATCCGGCCGACGAGGACTTCGACGACTGGTTCGAGCTGTACAACGCCGGCGCCGCCCCGGCCGACCTCAGCGGCTACACGCTGACCGACGCGCTGGATGCGCCGGGGCGATACACGATCCCGCCCGGCACCGTGATTCCGGCGGGCGGCTTCCTGCTCGTCTGGGCCGATGGCGAAACGGGCCAGAATGCCCCCGGCCGCGAGCTGCACGTGAACTTCAGCCTGGCGCGCGACGGCGAGCAACTGGGGCTCTTCGACCTCAACGGCGTGCTGGTGGATGCCGTGACCTTTGGCGGGCAGGCAGACGACGTGAGCATTGGCCGCTACCCGGACGGCGCGGCCGAACCGCTGTTCGAGATGGCCACGCCCACGCCGCGCCAGCCGAACTACCTCGAAGGCGGCAACCGCCCGCCGGTCTTCACCGCCATCCCCGCCCAGGCGGTCGGCGAAGGCGCGGCCCTGCGCTTCACCGCCAAGGCCAACGACCCCGACGCCGGACAAACCCTGCGCTACAGCCTCGGGCCCGACGCCCCGCCCGCCGCCACGATTGACGAGGTGACCGGCCAGTTCGTGTGGACGCCGGCCGAAGCTGACGGCCCCGGCCGTGTCAGTTTCCTCATTTTCGCCACGGACAACGGCACGCCGCAACGCATCGGCTCGGTCCGCGTCGCGGTGGACGTGGCCGAGGTCAATCTGCCGCCGGTCCTGCCCGTCATCCCGGACCAGGTGGCCGACGAAGGCACGCTGTTCACGCTGCAACTCGCCGCCAGCGATCCCGACCTGCCACCGAACCGGCTCGTGTTTTCACTCGGCCCGAACGCGCCGGAAGGCGCCACGCTGAGCGAGGACGGCGGCTTTGCCTGGACCCCGTCCGAGGCGCTGGGCAGCAGCACCACCAACGTCAACGTGCGCGTCACCGATGACGGCCAGCCGCCGTTGAGCGATGCGCGCACGTTTCTGATCGCCGTCCGCGAAATCCCGAATCCGCCGGACGTGCCATTCATTGACCCGCAGTTCGTGGACGAAGGCGCGACCTTCCAGCTTCAGGTCACGGCCACGGATCCGGACATGCCGCCGAGCCCGCTGCGGTTCTCCTTCGACCAGGCGCCGTCCGGGGCTTCGATTCATCCGGACACCGGACTCATCACCTGGCCGACTTCTGAAGCCAACGGCCCCACGAACGCCATCTTTGTCGTGCGCGTCAGCGAGGTGAACCCGCCGAACCAGACCACCGCCCGCACCTTCAGCGTGAACGTGCGCGAACTCAACGAAGCGCCGGCGCTCGCGCCCATCGCGGATCGCACGGTGTCGGAAGGCACGTTGCTGGTCATCACCAACACGGCGACCGACAGCGACCTGCCGCCGCAACGGCTCACCTTCAGCCTCGCGCCCGGCGCGCCCGCCGGCGCCGGCATTGACGCGAACTCGGGCGTGCTCACCTGGGCCATCGGCGCCGACGCCGGTCCGGGCACCAATGTCATCACCGTGCGCGTGACCGACGACGCCGAGGACGTCAAGACGGCCAGCCAGACGTTCACCGTCGTGGTCGTGGCCGAGCCGAAGATCGTCATCAACGAAATCATGTACCGGCCGGCGGTGACTGGCGCCGAGTACGTCGAACTCCACAACGCGTCCACCAACACGACCTGGGATTTGTCCGGCTGGCTGCTCACCGGCACGCGCTATCTGTTCCCGGCCGGCACACGGCTGACACCGAGCGGCTTCCTGGTCGTGGCGCGGGACACCGCGAGGTTCACCACCGCCTACGGCGCCCGGACCAATCTGCTGGGCAACTACGTGAACGAACTCGGCCCGGACGGCGGCGTCATCGAACTGTACCGTTCCAGCGCGCCCACGCCAGAAACGCGTGTGGACCGCGTGGCCTTCCGCGCCACGGCGCCGTGGCCCGCCGCGGCCAACGGCCAGGGGCCGTCGCTCCAGTTGATTGACCCCGCCCAGGACAACGCGCGCGTCGCCAACTGGGCGGCGGTCACCCGCCAGAGCACCAACGCCTCGCGCAACCTCATCCCCATCGAGGCCGGCTGGCGTTACTGGGAGGCGGCGGAGGACCCGGCCCCCGGCTGGACCAACCGCGGGTACAGCGACACCGCCTGGCCCAGCGGCAAAGCGCTCCTGTACGTCGAAGGCGCCGATTTGCCCGCGGCCAAGAACACCCCGCTCACCCTCGGCCAGATGAGCTATCTCTTCCGCGCCCGGTTCAACTTCGACGGCAATCCCGAAGGCGCCTCACTCGTGCTCAACACGGTGCTCGATGACGGTGCGGTCTTCTACCTCAACGGCAGGCCGATCTACTGGCTGGGCATGGCCGAAGGCGAGATTCCGCAACGCGACACCCCGGCCACGCGCACCGTCGGCGACGCAGCCTACGAAGGGCCGTTCACCATCCCCGTGGACAACCTGCGCGCCGGCGAGAACGTGCTGGCGGTGGAAGTCCACCAGACCAACCCCGGCAGCTCGGACATCGTCTTTGGCGTGAGCGTGGACGTGCTCGAAGTCCGCCGGGAAAGCTACACACCCGGCTACGCCAATTCCGTGCGTGGCAAGCTCGAGCCGTTCCCGGCGGTCGGCCTCAACGAAGTCCTCGCGGTGAACCAGACCGGCATCCGCGACAACGCCGGCGACCGCGATCCGTGGATCGAACTCGCGAACTACGGCGCCGCCCCGGCGGTGCTGGACGGGTGGTATCTGTCCGACAGCTACGCGGCGCTCGCGAAATGGCCGTTCCCACCCGGCGCCAGCCTCGCCGCCGGCCAGTTCAAGCTGGTGTGGGCCGACGCCGAGCAGGGCGAAACGACCGCCGCCGAGTGGCACACGAACTTCCGCCTCGCCGTGCCGGCCGGCGTGGTTGTGCTGTCGCGGCTGCAAAACGGCCAGCCGGCGGTCGTGGACTTCCTCGAATATTCCGGCCTGGGCGCCGACCAGTCCTTCGGTTACCCGGCGCCACGCCTCGAGGATTCCATGGCGGCAAAGCTGGGCTCGCCCACGCCGGGCGCCGCAAACCAGACAGCCCCGCCGCAAACGCCGCGGGTGACCGGCATCCAGCTTGGGCAGGCGGGCGAAGTCACGCTCCGCTGGACCGCGGTGGCGGGCCGGGGCTATCGCGTCGAAGCCGCCGCGGCGCTCGCCAGCGACCCGTGGCGGAACGCCGGCCAGGTCACGGCCACCGGGCCCGAGGCCGCCTTCACCGACACCGGCCACAACGGCGCGCCGGCCCAGTACTACCGGATCGTGCTGCTGCCCTGAGCCGGGTTCGCAAAATCGAGCAGCAATCCGGTTTTGCCCAGCACTGGCTTGGACGGGGAACGCCGGCATCTCTGCCGGCCGGTTCCCACGAGTGTGCCCGTCGCCTTTGGCCTTGCCGGCCTTCCGGCTGGTCGGGCACTTTCGCGCCAGATCACACTCCTCACATGACGAGCGTCCACCGCCAGTCTTCCGTCGCGTGTGCGCGCAGCCTCCGGCGGGGGCGGCTCGCGCGCGTGCATTGTCTGCTTCCCATTCTTGCCGGCTTGGTGCTGGCGGCGTGGCCTGGCCTGCCCGACTATCATGCGCAACGGCCCGCGCAAAACCCGATGTCGGAGACGCGCCAAACACCCGGGGAACTCGGCTACGAACTTTTCTGGCAGGACGACTTCAACGGCACCGCGCTCGATCCGCAAAAATGGGAAGTCCGGGGCGTCGGCCCGCGCGCCCTGGGCTTTGTCTCGCCGGAGGCCGTGGCGGTCGAGGATGGCTTTTTGAAGCTCAGCGCCCTGCGCAAGAACGGCCGCATCCTGCTCGGGGCGGTGGGCACGCAGGGGCGGTTCCAGACCCGTTACGGCTACTTCGAGTGCCGGGCGCAGCTCCAGCGCTCGCCGGGCATCTGGGCCGCGTTCTGGATCCAGTCCCCGGACATCGCCAAGGGCGAGGACCCCGCCGTGTACGGCGCCGAAATAGACATCATGGAATTTTTCCGCAAGCTGGGCACCGACATCGTCTCGCACAACGTCCACTGGGCTTACGGGCCGAACCAGAAGACCACACGCGGCATGCAAAGCCACCGGCCGGGCGTAAGCGAGGGCTTCCACACGTTTGCGCTCGAATGGACCCCCGAGAAGTACGTCTTCTTCGTGGATGGCTACCGGTATTACGAGGTCACGCAGGGCCTGTCGCACATCGAGGAATACCTGATCCTCAGCATGGAGATTCCCTCCCGCGAGGAGGAAATCCGCCACACCGTCTTCCCCGACGTCTTCATCGTGGATTACGTGAAGGTCTATAAGAAGAAACCGGCCCCGCCACCGCCTGGTACCCGCTGAACCGGAAAACCGAAGTTGGGCTGGCGGGACGCCCAACGCCACAGCCAACTTCGGTTTTCGGGCTGAGTAGGTGCCCGCCAAAAACAAAGCCCGCGGACGTGGCCGTCCGCGTCCCCTAAAGCCGGCATCCGGTATCCGCCTCCAACGAACCACGTACCAGGTACCATAGCAGCAGGGCTCGACGGAGTCTCGCCCCACCAGGTTCGGATTTTGGACTTCGTCTGCCTGCTTTCCTGATTTCCAAATTCGAACTCCTGAGTTTCTGAGTTTCGGCTTCCGGCCCGGTCTCCGGCCGGGGTTGAGCGAATCGCCAGCTTGTGCTTCCCTCCGGCGTGCCCAAGCCCACAGCCCCGGCCGCCCCGCAGCCCGCGGACGCCACCCGCCCGGTCCGCCGCCTGCGCGACCTCTCGTCGCAGCAATGGCGCTCCGGCATCGCCGCGTGGCTGGGCTGGTGGGTACCGGGGATCTCCAATTGCTCCAGATCTACTTACAAAAAACCATTGACGATTACCGGTTGTTTTGTACATTCCTCCGCACATACAGAAATTTGGTGCTATGAAAAGAGTGTACCCCCCGGGCAGCCGTAGCGGCACTGTTGATTGCTGTATTCGGGCTGCCCTTCGACGCTGAAACTCAACAAACATTGCGGTATCGCCCCGATCGGATTCTGGTCAAACCCGCCGTGCCCAACCTCGGGAACTTGCACACCCGATTTGGTACGCGCATCCTCAGAAAATGGGAGCGAATAGGTAACATCGAAGTGGTGGAATTGCCCCGAGGGATGACCGTTGAACAGGCCCTCGCCGTCTTCCGCAGCAGCGGTCTGGTTGAGTATGCCGAGCCGGATTACGCTGTCGTTGAGGCGGCAACATACCCCAACGACCCCAAATTTACCGACCAGACGCTGTGGAATCTCCACAACACCGGACGGCACGGTGGGGTGGCGGACGCCGACGTTGACGCCCCGGAAGGCTGGGACACGAAACGCGACGCCGGCAACATCATCGTGGCGGTCATTGATTCCGGCATCCGCCATGATCATCAGGACCTGGCGGCCAACATGTGGAAGAACCCGGCCGAGCTGAACGGGACACCCGGCGTTGACGACGATGGTAATGGCTATATGGACGACATTTATGGGATCAACGCCATCACTGGTAGTGGTAATCCGATGGACGACCGCGGGCACGGCAGTCATGTGGCGGGGATCGTCGGTGCCCGTGGCAATGATGGAATCAGTGTAGTCGGAGTGGCTTGGAGCGTGCAACTGATGGCATTGAAGTTTTTGAACCAAGCTGGTGAAGGCGACGTCTCCGACGCGATCGAGTGCGTAAACTACGCTATAGCTAAGAGAGCTCACATTATTAACGCGAGTTGGGGAACCGCGGGAAGTGAGTCTCTCCGGGAGGCCATTGCAGCGGCCCGGAACCAGGGGATTTTATTTGTGGCCGCAGCAGGTAACAACTCATATGACTTGGACGACGCCCGGAATTGGCCAGCTTGTTTTCATGTGGATAACATCCTGACTGTCATTGCGACCACACGCAATGACACCCTTGCCAGCTACTCCGCACATGGCACCGCGTATGCCCATCTTGGGGCGCCGGGAGGTGACAAGCCTCCGGAGAACACGCCCAGAACGAACGGTGTGTATTCGACGACCCACGCAACGACCAGTGCCTACGATTGGTTTTACGGCACCTCAATGGCGGCCCCGCATGTCACCGGGGCGCTGGCGCTGGTGAGGAGCTACTTCCCGTATGAATCGTACCTTGAACACAAAAACCGGCTGCTCAGCACGGTTGATCCCCTCGCCGGCTCCGCGACCAATTCCCAGAGCGGTGGACGCCTGAGTCTGTCCGGCGCCTTCGCGGTTACCTGGCCTCCGCGCCCACCAGGCAATGACAACTTTCCCAAGGCAATCTGGATCAACCAGCCGTTCAACGCCGATCGGGTAACGGCGGTCGCAAACAACGTCAACGCCACCAAAGAACCCGGGGAACCCAACCACACCGGGAACGCAGGGGGCCGCTCCGTCTGGTTTCGATTTACCGCGTGGAAAGAATGCTGCACGGAGCTGTCCACCGAAGGCAGTGGTTTCAACACCTTGCTTGCGGTTTACACCGGAACTTCAGTCTCCACCTTGACCTTGGTGACCTCGAACGCCGGGGGCTGTGGTACCAGCCGGGTGTACTTCGACCCGATCCCGGGTACCACATATCACGTCGCGGTGGATGGTTACAACGGCGCAGCGGGTACCGTCAAACTCACCTGCCGGCTGGTCTTTCCGCCGCCCACGGCGCCCCCCCCCCCAGTTTAAGCTTCGATCTCAACACGTTGCAGCGTCCGGCAAGCCAATTCCGTGCTCGAATTCTCGGCCCGGCGTCGGCTCAGGTAAGGGTTGACCGGTCGGCTGATCTGGCGACATGGGTCCCCGGTTACGCCAACGTTACTCTTTCTGGTGCAGGAAGCTATGACTATGTTGACTCCGGCGCCTCAGGTGGCAAGGCCTTCTACCGAGCGATGATTTCCGGCCCGCCGCGCCAAAACTCATGCAATGTCGTCGGCTATGTTGACGTGTCCGTCCCCGCGGGAGATGCGCTGATTGCCAACCCGCTTTCGGCTGCTGACAATCGGGTGGTTGCCCTGTTTCCCGGTGTTCCCGATGGGACGGCCGTTTACAAATACGGTCCGACCGGTTGGACGGCCAACACTTTTGATCTTGGTGAGTGGAGCGACCCGAACATGACCGTGACGCCCGGTGAAGGCATTCTCTTCCGCAATCCGCCGGGCGGGCCGGCCGGGTTAACCTTCGTCGGCCAGGTGGTTCAAGGCTACGGGGCAAACCCGGTGGACAACGGGTGGACGCTTCGCAGCTCGATCATTCCCCAAGCGGGCCGGGTGACCACCGATCTGCTCTTCCCGGTGTTGCAGGGCGACAAGGTGCGGCGCATGGTCGGTGGCAGCTATGTGGAATACACCTACGGCAGCAACGGCTGGACGCCGTCAGAACCGCAGGTGAGCGTGGGCGAGTCATTTTTCAGCTACAAGAACGTCGGATTCTACTGGAGCCGCAACTTTCTGGTGTGGCCCTGAACAAGAGGTGAAGTATGCAAGCAACCCAGTCCTCGGAAGCTGCTCCCCGGGGGAAGCCAACGTTGAGCAGCAACGTGCCCGTGAGCATCCCCACGCCCGGGGAGGTTTCCCGGCCCCCGGCCAGCCCGCGCGGGCCCAGCACACCCCCTTCCAGCCGGAAGTGGAGACGGCTGGCGGCCGCCGGCGGCCTGCTGCTGCTCTGGGGGCAGGCGGTCACCGCAGGCACCGAACCGGTCGTTTATTTCCTGGTGGGCGAGCGGATTCCCCGCATTCCGGTGCCCGGGGCGCGGCCCCCCGAATCGTATGTGCTGCCCCTCTCGGATCCGGAGGCCATCGCCCACGCGCGCTGGCTGATTGCCACGGACCCCCTCAACACCCGTTACGTGCCGTACCCACCTCCTCCCGACGATCCCCCCACACACTACAAGGGAGTCACTGTTCATGTCCGGGTGGCGAAGACCCGTGACTGGAGCAACCGGGATTTCTATCGGCCGGGCTTTCCGGCGTGGTCCTGGCGTGTGGTCGAGTTGGTGGGATTCCCCCAAGTTATCTCCGGCGACCTGGATGCAATTCCCTCGGCGGTTGAACAGTGGATGGCGGAGGCGTCCGAGAGGGCGGAGACAACCTTCGCAGCCCTCGGTTTCACCGTCGTTCGCGAGTTGGGTCCGGGTATGCTGTATTTGTCCGCCACGCGGCAGGGCGAGCAAATCCAGTTCTCGTGGAGCGGAGTCTGGGCCGACGCCGACTATTCCATCGAGGCAGCCGAAACGCTGGACAGCCCGGACTGGGTTCCGGTGGTGGCGGGTCTGACGCCGGGCAAGACCAACGTGGGGAGCATGCCGCTTCCGCCCGACCCGGTTCGGTTTTACCGCCTGCGCGCCGAGCCGCCGGCCAACTGAGACTCAACCCCGCAGGAAGGGGGCTTGAAGCCCGGCAGGTTCAGCCGCCCAGCAGTGCGCCAAACCCGCCGTGCTGGAGGGGCGGGCACCTCGCCCGCCAAGGCACCCGAGGCGGGTGCGCTTCCCGGTCCAATGGCATCGCTCCGGCTGAGTCAGGTTTCGGACTTCAGACTTTGGACTCTGGATTACGGACTTCGGATTTCAGTTTCCTGCTTTCCTGCTTTCCAAATTCGAACTCCTGAGTTTTGGCTTCCGGCCCGGCTTCCGGCCGGGGTTGAGCGAATCGCCGTCTTGTGCTTCCCTCCGGCGTGCCCAAGCCCACAGCCCCGGCCGCCCCGCAGCCCGCGGACGCCACCCGCCCGGTCCGCCGCCTCCGCGATCTCTCGTCGCAGCAATGGCGCTCCGGCATCGCCGCGTGGCTGGGCTGGACCTTCGACGGTCTGGAGATGCACCTGTACACGCTGGTGTACGTGCAGTTCGTGGCGGAGTTGCTGGGCGTGACGAACACCAAGGACCCCGCCGTCGGCCATTACGGTTCGATCATCCAGGGGCTCTTCCTGCTGGGCTGGGCGCTGGGCGGCGGGTTCTTCGGGCGCATCGGCGACCGCCTGGGCCGCAGCCGGACGCTCTGCCTCACGATTCTGACCTACGCCGTCTTCACCGGCCTGTCCGCCACAGCGCAAACCTGGTGGCAGCTCGGCCTGTTTCGCTTCCTCTCCGCGCTGGGCATCGGCGGCGAATGGGCGGTGGGCGCGTCGTTGCTGTCCGAGACCTGGCCCCGGCACTGGCGGCCGTGGATCGCCGCCGTGCTGCAAACCGGCGTCAACGTCGGCATCCTCCTGGCCGTCCTGGCGCACCTGCTCATGGCGCCGCTGGTCGCCGAGCAACCGCGCTGGCTCTTCCTGGTGGGCATCCTGCCCGCTCTGCTCGTGCTGTGGATTCGCCGCGCCGTGCCGGAGACGGCGGAATGGACGGCGGCCCGGGCCCGCGCCGAGCGCGCGGCGCAAACGCCCCGCGTGCGCGACCTGTTCCGCGGCGGGGTGCGGCGCACCACCTGGCTGGTGATCGCCGTGTGCGCGCTGGGCCTCACCGGTCATTGGGCGTTCATGTTCTGGAACCAGATTCAGTTCAAGAACCTGCCGGACGTGATCGGCCTCAGCGACCGCGAGAAGGCGGACTGGGGCCGGGCGATCCTCAACCTGGTGATCGTGTCCTCGATCCTGGGCAACTTCGTGGCGGCGGCGTTCGCGCGGCACTTCGGCTACCGCCGCGTCATCGCAGCCATGTCGCTAGGCTACTTTCTGGCGATGCTGGGCTGCTACGCAGTCGAGTGGCCGCACGCGCGGCTGTACTACCTGCTGGCCGTGCCGGGCTTCTTCCAGGGCCTGTTCGCGCTCTACACCATGTACCTGCCGCCGTTGTTTCCGACGCTGCTGCGCACCACCGGCGCCGGCTTCTGCTACAACATCGGCCGCGTGGTGTCGGCGGTGGGCGTGGTGTTCTTCGGCCTGTTCGGCCAGGTGGGGGATTACCGCCTGACGCTGCTGCTGGCGGGCTGTCTGTTCCTGCCGGCGGCGCTCGTGGCGCTGCGGCTGCCCGAACTGCGCGACCAGTCCGAGCCGCTCACCGGGCCGGCGGATTGAAGCCGCAAGCCGGCGTTGTCCGTGGCGCAGCGACTCCCGCACGCACAACTTTCCTCGACCGGTGAGATTTGGCCGCCAGGAGGCGCAAAAAGCGCAGAAGAAGTCATGAGCAGGCGCCCTCGCGTTCCTTGCGCCTTTCTGCGGCCATCTCCTTGGATTGTGGCTTTGCCGCGTGGGGCGGAGTCGTGTTCATTCGCGTTCGTTCGTGGTTACACAAATGACTGAGACGAAGGCCCAAGGCCAAAGACGCGCCCGGCAAGGCGCTAAGCCCGCTGGCGCGCGCGCGCAACCGCCCGCCAACTGCCCGGCCGAAATCTGGGCCGGCGGCCAGACGGGCGCCGACCGCGCGGCGCTGGATTTCGCGCGGGCGCACGGCATCCCGCACGGCGGTTGGTGCCCGCGCGGCCGCAAGGCCGAGGACGGCGTCATCCCGGCGTGTTACCGGCTGACCGAGACTGCGTCCGCCGCGTACGAGGAACGCACGCGGCTGAACGTGCGGGACAGCGACGCCACAGTGATCTTCTCGCCCACCCCGGAGCTGGCCGGCGGCTCGCAATTGACGCTCGAGACCGCGCGGCTGCTGGGCAAACCGGTGCTGCAACTGGCCGCCGCGTGGGATGCCGGAAACGCGGCGGCGCGGCTGCGCGAGTTTGTGCGGCGTCACCGGGTGCGCCGGCTGAACGTGGCCGGGCCGCGGGCCTCGGAGGCGCCGGGCCTCGCGGCGTTCGTCGGGATGGTGTTGCGCGCGGCCTTCGCGGAGCCGCCGGCCGGGCATTGAATTTGCGCTTGAATCCACGCGCCGCCCTAGAGGCGGCCGGGAGGAGCCACTTCAAGCAGTGCCGCTCCTGAAAATTCGCGGCGGAAAAATTGTCCCGCCTTCGCCCGCGTGAATCGAGCTGTGTCCAACCTCAAGCTGACGAAGACCGCTAAAGGGGTGCCGGCGAAACGCGGCCAGTATCAGGACAGGACCGGTGTTCACCCCAACGCTTGATTCACGACCGTAAGAAAGACCACGCGGCGGCTACCACCTTCCGGCAGCCACCGCGCAGTTGAAAGCGGGCGGAAGGCGCGCGTCTCCCCCCGCGCCAGCTCCTGTCCGGGCTACTTACATTCCACGCTGGAATTGATGTGCTCCACGGTGAGTTCGCCGTTCGCGTTCACTGTGACGTGGTACGTGTCGTGAACCAGGAAATTGTTTCCCGGTCCCTGACCGATCATCCGGAAGTTGTTCACGTAGGTGTAAGTTACACCCGCTTTCAGATTGAGGTGATCCTGCGTCACTCCGGTCGCCTGATAGCTGTCTCCGGTGGACAAACCGACGCCGCTCAACCCCTGCGGCTGAAAGTGCATCTTCACATGGAAGCCACCCTTGTTGTCGGCTGTCTCGGCAATCAAGACATGCAAGTTGCCCTCGAACTCCACCAGTTCCCCCGCTCCGCCGTCGGCACAGGGCACGAAGACGAGGAAACCGGTGAGGTCAATCTTCTCGTTTACGACGACCGCGGCACGGGCTGGGATCAAGGCAATCAGGGACACCGCAAGGGCTCCGATCAGTGTGGCTGTGGTTTTCTTCATGTTGTTTGGTTTTGCTGGCTGTTTGTTTTGCTGCCCAGTTCACCTCCACCGGGAACACAAATTCGGGAGCAAAGAGGGCGGTTCATGACTGCTGTTCCCAGTGGTGCAAACAGTACATGAGCTATACTGCAGAAGTCAATAAATTTCCTTGAAACATTGATTCCTGCCCGACCAGGAGGGTCGCCAACTTGTGAGGTAAGTTTGTGCAAACCGCATGACTAACACGGTTTGGCTGAGGCCCGGGCGGCTGCTGCCTGGTTTTTCAGTTCTCCGTTCTCGACTCGTCAGACAGCTACACGCGGACCTTGCCGTCAGCCAGGACCGCTCTTGAGACGGCTTGCCCGCTCAACTGCTCGTGCTCGTCTCCTTCGGCTGAGGCACCGGGGAATCTCCTTGCGTTGGGAATCCTTGCCACGCCGGCGCGGCTGGCCGCAAAGTCACCGCCGACCCCGTGAGTGCCACGGCCATCAGTTTCGCGCGCGTGACGAAGGTTTATCAGGGCCGCCAGATTGCCCTCGCGGACGTGTCGTTCTCGGTGCCGCCGGGCTCCACGGTGGGCCTGCTGGGCGCGAACGGCTCCGGCAAGTCCACGCTGCTGCGGCTCGCGCTGGGGCTCATCACCGCCAGCGCCGGAGACATCCGCGTGTTTGACCAGCCCATGGGCCCCGGTGCCCGGGGCCTGCGCCAGCGGGTCGGCTTTCTGCCGGACGAGCCGGCGTTTCCGAAGGACCTGACCGCCATCCGTTACCTCGAATTCGTGGCCGCGTGCTTCGGGCTGGACCACCGCGAGGCCAAGGCCCGCATGGGCACGCTGTTGCGCGCGGTCGGCCTCACGGAGGACGCGGGGCGGCGGATCGGCACTTATTCGACCGGCATGCGCACGCGCCTCGGCGTGGCGGCGTCGCTGATGAACGACCCCGAGTTGCTGGTCTGGGACGAGCCCACGGCCGGGCTGGACCCGATCAGCCGTCGCCAGACGCTCGAGCTGCTCGAGCAACTGCGCGGGCGCAAGACCGTGGTGCTCAGTTCGCACATCCTGGGCGACATTGACCGGGTGTGCGACCGGCTGCTCATCCTGAACCAGGGCCAGCTTCTGTTCGACGGCACGCGGTCCGAGCTCGAGGCGCAACTGCCCAGGCGCCTGCTCGAACTCCGTGTCGCCGGCGAGATCGACGGCTTCCGTGCCGCGCTGCTCGCGGAACTGCGGCGGCCGGACCTCTCGCTCGAGCGCGGCAAAATCCGCGTGGAACTGCGCCCCGACGAGCCGGCGGCGGTCGTGCTCGAAGGGCTTCTGCAACTGGCCCGCGAGCACGGCGCCACCATCGAAGGCGTGAACTCCCTCGGGCGCCAGCTCGAGGACGCCTACCTCAAACTCATCACAGACGACGAATTCCGTGGCTTCCTCCGCGCCGCCCAATCCTGAGCCGCGCCCGGTGCCGGGCGAGGCGCCAGCCGCCGGCGGGATCAACCCCGCGGCCGGGCCGGGTGTGTTGCCGACGCTGGGCGCGGGACGGCGCCTCCCGGGGCGGTTCCGCTCGGTGCGGTTGCTCGCGGTGGCCGACCTCGAAACCATCGCCCAGTCCTGGCTGGCACGGGGTTTTCTCATCGCCAGCGGCCTGCTGACCGTCCTGGCCTTGAAAGGCATGCAGGCGGAGCACCGGGCGGCCAGCCAGATGCTCGAGGCGGTGTACGTCACGTACCTGCTGCTGTGGATGCACGGGGTGATCTTCATCGCCGGCGGCGCCTTTGCCCGCGAGCAGGACTGTCTCAACGACGCCATCCTGAGCCGTGGCCTGACGCGCGGCGAGTACGTGAGCGGCAAGCTGCTGGCGCGGTGTTTTGCGGTGGTGTTGCTCATCGGCGGCCTGCTGCTCCCCGCGTCGTTCTGGGCGATCCGCCAGGACCAGTTGCTCCGCGCCGAGGCGGGCCAGGTCTTGTCGAAGGCCACCAACGCCAAGATCGAAGCCTGGGATCCGCGCAAGGTCTTCGCCGGCACCGACGGCACGCTGCTCGAGGTCAAGGTCGAGGTGGGCGACGCCGTGAACAGCGGCGACGTGCTGGCGGTCTTCGACGACCGGCTGCTGTTCGATCAATTGGAGACGGAACGCCGCGCGGAGGAGACCGCGCGCAACGAGGTCAGCAACGCCCAGCGCCGCCATGAGGACGCCTTGCGCGTGGTGGCCCAGGTCGAGGACGCCCTGGCCCGGGCCGAGCGCGCGCTCATGGCGAAGGACCTGATGAGCCGCATCGAGCAGGCCGACCGCGAGACCGAGGTGCGGTCCCGCAAGCGTGATTTGCAGACCGCCGAGAACCAGGTCCGCATTGCGCAGGACGCCATCGCCACCACGGAGCGCCTCGTGGAGAACGCGCAGTCGCGCGTGCGCGAGGCCCGCAAACGGCTGGGGCACGCCACCGTCACCGCGCCGTTGTCGGGCTACGTGACCGAGCGTCTGGTGCAGCCGGCCCAGCACGTGCCGCTTGGCGCGCACCTGCTCACCCTCGCCCGCCTGGACGAGTACGAAGTCCGGCTGCCGATCTACGACTTCGAGGAGTTCAAGCGCCTGAAGACCGGCCTGGCCGCGTACGTCACGGTGGGCAAGACCGAATTCACCGCCACGGTGGACCGGCTGGGCGCCACGACGCAGACCGACCGCTGGGGACGCACCTGCAACTTCGCCACCGTCCGCTTCCAGGGCAAAGGCACCCTCGGCCTGCTGGGCCAGGACGCCGATGTCCGCATCGTGCTGCCGCCGCGCGAGGAGCGTACCAACCGCGTCAACCTCCTCCTCAACAGCCTCACCGGCCGCGGCGTGGACGACCTCGAATCCCGCACCACCTCGGTCACGCCGCGCTGGATGTTGATCGGGCTGGGGAAGGTGCTGGGCTGCGCCTGCCTGCTGGTCACGCTCACGCTCTTCCTGCTGGTGATCTCGCGCAGCCCGCTGATCGCGATCCTGGGCGCGGCGGGTTTGTGGCACGCCTCGAACCTGCTGTTCGACTTCGCCGGCCTCCCGGAACTGTCCTACCTCGAAATGGTGCGGACCATGGACAAGGTGCTGGGTGGTGTGGCCAGCCTGCGTGACGAACTCACGTCGCTGGCCTGGCTGTACGGCATCGCGCTGGCGCTGGGCGCGGCCACGCTGGGCCTCTTCATCGCGCGCGACCCGCCCAAATGAAACCCGGCGTCGTCAGACTTTGCGCGCGCAGCCGACCGCGGACCAGCCGCTGCGAAAGCTGGAAGGCGATTCTCGCGGCAACAATGGCGACGGCATCGCCGGCCATGCTGGCGGCCGAGCCGAACGACGTTCCGCGCGACGCCGCCCACAAGCCGGCAAGCGAGCCCGCCGTGGTCTTGAATCTGCCGCGCCTGCCCCACGCCGACACGCTGCTGCTCCGCACCGGCGAACGCCGCGAAGGCGCGTGGCGGCTTGATGCGTTCCGGCTCCGCGTGGCCGAGGACGAACTGGTGTTTCCCGCCGACGAGATCGCGGGCGTGGATTTCACCGACGCCGCCAGCGGGCTGGTCGTCGTGGTCACCCGGCGCCACGACCGGCTCAGCGGGTTTCCGGGCGAACGGGTCTTTTCGTTCGACCCGGCCGGGTCGAACGCGCCGGTCGCGGTCCGCGCGGAAGACCTTTTGAAACTGGCCGTCCGCCGCCAGCCGGGCGAAGTCGCGCCCCAACCGTCCGGCGTGCTGGCCGAGCTTCGCAACGGCGACTTCTTCTCGGGCGAGTTGCTGAGCGACCCGTTTTGCGTCGAAGCCGGCGGCGCGGCCTTGCGCTGGGCGTCAGGCGAAATCGCCGCGGCTAGCTTTTCGTCCGCCCAGCCCGCCAGGGTGGAGCTGGTGTTGACGAACGGGCGGACGCTCACCGCCAACCTCATGGCAACCGACCTGGAATTTCAAATGGCTGCCGGGCCGCGACGGCGCATCCACGCGAGCCGCCTCGAGCGGTTGCGCCGCGTGGCCGCCTGGCCGCCCGAACTTCTGGCGCGGATTGGCGTGGGCGGCGGCGCGCGACCCGAGGCCGGACTGCCGGACCCCGCCGTGACGCCGGCCGGCGACCTGGTGTGGATTCCGCCCGGCGAGTTCACGATGGGCAGTCCGCCCGAGGAAAAGGACCGCGATTTGGACGAAGGACCGTTGACCCGCGTCGTTTTCCCGGCGGGGTTCTGGATCGGCCGGCACGAAGTCACGCAGGCCGCCTTCGAGGCCTTGATGGGCGCGAACCCCAGCCGGTACGCCGGCCACGGTCAACTGCCGGTGGAGCGGGTGACGTGGTTCGAGGCGGTGGAATATTGCCGGCGGCTCACGGAGCGCGAGCGCGCCGCCGGCCGGCTGCCCGAAACGCATACTTACCGGTTGCCGACCGAGGCGGAGTGGGAATACGCCTGCCGCGCGGGTACCCACAGCCGCTTCAGCCACGGCGACGATCCCGCCGCCACGGCGCTGCCGGACTACGGCTGGTTCGGCGACAACAGCGATTCCACGCCGCAACAGGTCGGCACGCGCAAGCCGAATCCGTGGGGCCTCCACGACATGCATGGGAACGTGCTCGAATGGTGCCTGGACACGTGGCGCGGGAACCTGCCGGGCGGCATGGTGACCAACCGCGTGACGCTGCCCGAAGGCACCTTGCGCGTCGCGCGCGGCGGCTCGTGGCTGTATCCCGCGCGGACCTGCCGTTCGGCCAACCGCGACAGCTACGGGGTGCTCAACCGGTGCAGCGACCTCGGTTTCCGCGTCGTGCTGGCGCGTGTGCCGGAGCCGTGAGCCACCACGGCCGTGGAGTCCACGGTTGCGCCGGCCGTTGCCGGGAGCGCATCTCAATTCCGTGCCTGCGGGATCGCCTGCCGGGGTGGTGACCGGCTTCGGATAGCCGGTCCCTGACTCAGGAGCCGGGCCTGTCGCCCCTCAGCGAGGGGCGACAGGCCCCCGCTGGCGTCCTGGCCAGCCTGTTTTCCGGCTGAGATTCACCGTTCGTTCCCAATCCGCGTGAAGCCCGCCCGCTCCAAGCCGCGGCGGATGATTTCGTTCTTCATGAACCGCCGCCAGACCCGGCCGGCGCGGTGATTCTCCGCCATGATGAGAATCGGTCCCTGGTCAATGCCCAGCACGTCGGGGTCCCACCAGTCGGCGGTGAGATTGAAGGCGTCGCGAAAGCCGAACGGCGTCCACAGCCGCTCACGGTGGGCGTCGTAAAAGTGCCGCAGCGCCGGCAGACAAACCTCGGGCGCGAAGGGCAGCGAGCCGCCCGCCGCGGTGGGCGCGATCGTGCCGTCGTCGTTTTCCGGCGGCGGCGCGCCGCGGGCCCTGTAGGCGTGGTACGGCGCGAAGCCGGGCCCGTCGCACGCGGTCAGGCCCCAGCAGTCCGGACCGTAGCCGCGCCAGCCCTTGGGATTTGCGACGCAGTAGGCGCGGTTGGCCAGCGTGGCGCGGCGCGAGTTCTCGAAGTAGTCCATGCCGCGCCCGCGCAGGAAGGCGTCCGCAAGGCCGCGGAAATCCACCCAGCCATGCGAGTACTGGTGCCCGAACAACGGCGCGAACTCGATGTAGCTCTGCCCGTAATACGTCGCCCAGCGGTACCCGCGCGTCCAGCCCTGCCAGAATTCCGGCCCCAGCGCCCCGTGCCGCGCGCCCAGCGCCAGCAGGTAAAGGATCATCGCCTCGTTGTAGCCCACCCAGCGGCTCTGGAGGAAACCGCTTTCCGGATGCCAGCCCATCGTGAGCGTGTCGCCGCCGTCCGCCATCCAGCGCCAGTCCACGCGGTCCACCAACGCGTCCGCCAGCTCGCGGATGGCGCGCTCGTCGGGATGTTCGCCGTCGAAGTACTCGCGGACGTCGAGCGCGCCGGCCAGGAACAGCGCCGTGTCAATCGAGGACAGTTCCACCCGCTTGAACCGCGTCGCCGTCTGCATGTCCAGGAAGTGATAGAACCACCCGCGGTGACCGATGACACCCGCGGGCGCATCGCCCTGCGGGCCTTCCCGGAAAGTCTTCAAAGTGGTGAGCGCGCGCTGCCGGCCCGCTTCGCGTGTGATCCAGCCGTGGTCAATGCCGATGCCGAGGGCGGTCAGGCCGAAGCCGGTCGCGGCGATGCTGCAAAACGAGTTGGTCGTGCTGCGGTCCTTGACCAGGCCGTTCGCCGGATTCGCCTCGCGCCAGAAGTAGTCGAAGGCCGTGGCCTGGAGCAGTTCGAGGAATTCCGCGTCGCTGGCGAACGGCCGGGGCGTCGCCTCCACGGCCAGCGGCCCGCCCGGTCCGCCGGTGACGACGTAGCGATACGTGACGCCGTTTGTGACGGCCAGATCGGCAAAGCGCGGCACCCGCAGTGGCTTCGCGGTGAGCCGGACCCGCGACCCATCACCCGCCTGGCGGAAGACGTTGAAGCCCGCCGGGCGTCCAGACGCCCGCCAGTGCAAGACCACGCTGCGGTCGCCCGCGCGGGCCACCAGCGGCGCCTCCGCTGGCGCCGGGTCGGAATCAGCCGGCAAACCATCCACCGCCAGCGAAGCCAGGCCCAGGCAGGCCGCGCCGAGCCGGCGGAAATGCGACCACAACCGGTGGCCGCGCAAACGCCTGGGCCGGTGCGACTCAGACCGGGCGGATGCGGCGACGTCGGGCATTCGTATTGGGATCATGAGGGGAGTGTTGGCTTTGGCGGGGCGAACTCAATCTGAATCCCGGGGCCCGTTTCTGTTTTCTGCATTCCGGCAGGTCGCCCCTCGCCGGGGGGCGACGCCTTCCGGCCTTTGAGCCAAAGGCCGGCTATCCCAATCACGGGCGGCAGCCAGGCAGGCGTCTGCTGCCCCGTGCCGGGCTCCGCCCGAGGAAAGCGAGACGGCACCCCGCCCGCCTGTGCGTTGCAATGCACACTTGCGTTGCGGCCGGGGCTCGGCTACCACTTCTCACAGCGAACCCTTGCTACTTGCATATGACAAAACCTGAAACCTCCAAACGGACCGGTCCCAGCCATCCGGGTGGATTCACCCTGATTGAGCTGCTAGTGGTCATCGCGATCATCGCGATCCTGGCGGGCATGCTCCTGCCCGCCTTGGGACGGGCCAAGGACCGGGCCCAGTCCACAATTGACGTGAACAACGTCAAACAAATCCTCCTGGCTGTCCACATGTACGCGACGGACAACCGGGATTACCTGCCGCACCCGACTTGGGGCTCGGTGGATGGCACGGCCAACGGCGGTCCCGACGGCTGGGCCTACGCGGTCAGGAACGACGGCCGGTTTCCTGGCGGACCGCAGTACATTCCCAGCGCGGCGGGCTACTTCGAGAATTCGGCGCAGTTCAGCAACCAGGTGCAGTTTTTCAAGATCGGCCAGCTTGGGCCGTTTCTGGCCACGCACCAGGTGATGTGGTGTCCGAAGGACATCGCGGACCGTTCGCGCGGGCAGTTCAAGCAGTGGTGGAAAGACCGCTACGTGAAGATCACATCGTACTGCATGAACGGCACGGTGGGCGGCTATTGCGGTCCCCGGGCCGGCATCATCACCAGTGGCAAGACGTTCCGCACGACGGACTTCAACCCGACGGACATCATCCTGTGGGAGCAGAACGAGGTGAACGGGTTCTACTTCAACGACGCGGGCAACAACCCCCAGACCGCGGGTGAAATCGTGTCCCAGCGCCACGCCGGCGGCGTTTACCGGGACAACTCCGAGCGGGGCGGCGGCGCCATGGTGGGCACGGTGGGAGGCACGGCCCAGTACATCAAGATGAAGAAATTCATGGGCTACCTCAACGCGCCGTATCCCAACGAAGTTCTTAACGGTCCGGGCTTTGCCCGATGAACCGGTCTCCGGGCGGTGCCGGTGCGTCCGCCTGAGGGTCTTCGCTGCGAAACTCCCGCCGCCCAGGCGGGAGTTTTCGTTTTGCGGGGGGGCCGGCCGAAATCCGGGCATTCCAAGTGCGGGAAGGCCGCTGCTGGAAAAACCTTCTCACCCCGGCCGGACTGTGCGCTGCAAAGCACACTTGTTGCGGGGCGCGGGCCGGGTACTAGTTCTCAAGCGAACTTTTACGTGACTGCTCATGACAAAGACTGAAATTCACCGGCGGGCTGGCCCCGGCCAGCCGAGCGGATTCACCTTGATCGAGCTGCTGGTGGTCATCGCAATCATTGCGATCCTGGCGGGCATGCTCCTGCCGGCCTTGAGTCGGGCCAAGGACAAAGCCCAGGCATCGCTGGACCTGAGCAACAACAAACAAATCCTGGTCGCCACGGCCATGTACACGGGTGACAACAACGACTATCTCCCGCACCCGAGCTGGGGCACCGTGTCCGGAAGCAGCGCCAACGGCCCCAACAACTGGTGCTACGCTTCGTACATCGAGGGCCCGGGCTGGATGCGAAGCGCCGCGGGGAGCATGGAGTACACGAACCAGTTGCCTTATTTCCGGCAAAGCCAGTTGGGGCGGTACCTCGAAACCGAGAAAGTGCTGATCTGCCCCAGAGACGCGGTGGAATCCCGCGGCGCGAAAAGGAACCTGTACCGCCAGCGGGACGTCAAGCTGACCAGCTACACGTGGAATGGGTCGGTGATCAGCTACGGCAACTTGGTCAACTCCACCCGCACTTCGCCGCTGCCCCCCATCGGCAACACCCACAAGGCCGCCTCGATGAATCCGATGTCCTACTTGATGTGGGAGGCGGACGAGTACACGCCGTTTTTCTTCAATGACGCCGGGAACCAGCCGCATGAAGGCATCTCGCAGCGGCACGGCGGCGGCAAGGCCATCAGTGTCACCGTGGATGTCAAAGGCAAGGGCACCGTCGGCTTGATCAGCGGCGGCACCATGACCATCACCTACAAGAAATACTACGATCTGGCGGGGGGCGTGGCGGGCGGCACCATGTTCCGCCCGGCCGTGCTGCCCAACGAACTGTGGGCCGCGCCGGACAGCCCGATCGGGGGGTATTTCTGAGCCCGGCATTCCGGCGGCGTCACCGTTTTCAAAACTCCCGCCATTCTGGGCGGGAGTCTCTTTGCCAGGGTGTGTCCGGCGGCGAGTCCGCGGTGAAGATTCAACCCGAAAACCGAAGCTCGGCAGGCGGGACGCACTGCGGCTACAGCCAACTTCGGTGTTTGGGGTCAATCTCCGCCTTCGCCGGAGAGCTTCATACCGCCACGGGCGCCTTGATGGCCGGGTGCGGGTCGTAGCCCACCAGTTCGAAATCCTCGAAGACGAAGTCGTGGATATCCGTCCGGGCCGGGTTGAGCCGCATCACCGGCAACGGACGCGGCTCGCGGCTGAGCTGGAGCTTCGCCTGCTCGACGTGGTTCGCGTACAGGTGCAGGTCGCCGAAGGTGTGGATGAACTCGCCGGGTTGGAGGCCGGTAACCTGCGCCACCATCAGCGTGAGCAGCGCATAGCTGGCGATGTTAAACGGCACGCCCAGAAAGATGTCCGCGCTGCGCTGGTAAAGCTGGCAGCTCAGCCGGCCGTCGCTCACGTAGAACTGAAACAGGCAGTGGCACGGCGGCAGGGCCATGCCCTCGATTTCGCCGGGGTTCCAGGCCGTGACGATCAGGCGGCGGCTGTCCGGGTCGTGACGGATGTCCTCGATCACGCGGTCAATCTGGTGGATCGAGCGGCCGTCGGCGGCGCGCCAGTCGCACCATTGGGCGCCGTACACACGGCCGAGGTTGCCGTTGGCGTCGGCCCATTCGTCCCAGATGGTCACGCCCCGTTCCTGGAGCCAGCGGACGTTTGTCTCGCCGCGCAGGAACCAGAGCAACTCGTAGATGATGGACTTGAGGTGCAGCTTCTTGGTGGTGACCAGCGGGAAACCGGCCTGGAGGTCGTACCGGGTCTGGGCGCCGAAGATCGAGTACGTGCCGGTGCCCGTGCGGTCGGCCTTGAAACGGCCGTGCTCGAGCACGTGGCGGAGGAGGTCGAGGTACTGGCGCATGATGCGGCGCGGTGCGGCACTCGTTTAGGTCAAACCGCGCTCGATGCAAGCGCAGAGTCGCGATGGCGCTCCTGGTGGTGGCGTCCGGCATCCGGCCGCCTGAAAACGGGTAGCTGGCCCCTGGCTCAGAGGCCGGCAGGAATCGCCTCTCGGCGAGAGGCGATCTACCCTCGCCGTGGCGGCAGCCCTCCTGGCTGCCGTGGAGGGCGGCATCCTGCCGACCGAAACCGCGGCTGGAAAACACCGCCCGCTCTGAACTGCCAGCGCTGGGCCGCCGGGCAGGTTGCCCGGCTCCACCGCAGGCAGGGATGCCTGCGGCCACAGTACAGCAGCCACCACGGCAGCCGCATCCGGCGTCAGCTTTCGGCCAGCACGCCATCGATCTCGCTGAACACGGCTTCGTCTTCGTACAGGTTCTGCACGATGGAGCCGGACGGGCAGGCCGCCACGCACGTGCCGCAGCCTTTGCACAAGGCGTCGTTGATGACCGCCTTGCGCCGGCCTTCATGGAAGGCGATGGCCGTGTACGGGCACAGCGGGAGGCAGGATTTGCAGCCGCAGCAGTCGTCCAGGACAAAGGCGGTGTTGGGCTCCAGCTCGACGTGGCCTTTGCAGATGAGCGCATAGGCCTCGGCCGCCGCCGCCCCGGCCTGCGCCACGCTGTCGGGGATGTCCTTCGGTCCCTGACAGCAACCGGCCAGGAAGATGCCGTCGGTGAAGGTGTTCACCGGCGCGAGCTTGGGGTGCCGTTCGAGGAACCAGCCTTCGGCGCTGCAGCTCAGGTTGAACAGCCGGCGGAGATTTTCCGCCTCGGGATGCGGCTCGAGGCCCACGGCCAGCACGACCATGTCCACCGGCACTTTGAGGATCTGGTTCATCAAGGTGTCCTCGGCCTGGACGATCAACCGGCCGTTCGCGCCCTCGCCGGGGACGGGGTAAACGTCGGCCACCTTGCCGCGGATGAGGTGCATGCCTTCCTCCTGGATGCGCTTGAAGAATTCCTCCATGCCCTTGCCGGGGGTGCGGATGTCTATGTAGAAGTTGTACACCTCGGCCCGGGTCCGTTCGTGGATGAGGTGCGCCAGCTTCAGCGAGTACAGGCAGCACACGCGCGAGCACCAGGGATTGGTGTGCTCGTCGCGCGAGCCCACGCAATGGACGATGGCCACGGTTCGGGGCATGCGGCCGTCGCGCAGGAGCAGTTCGCCGCCGGTGGGACCGGCGGCATTGATGAGCCGTTCGACCTCGAGCGCGTTGTACACGTTCGGAAAGACGCCGTAGCCGTAATAAGGCGCGCGTCGGGCGTCGAAAATCTGGAAGCCGGTGGCCATGATGATGGCGCCGACGGTGATCTCGACTGTTTCCTCCCGCATCTGCAGGTCAATGGCCTGCCGGTCGCCGCAGGCTTCGACGCACGTCTTCTTGCACCGGCCGGTCTTCAGTTCGATGCAGGTCTCCGGGTCAATGATGACCACGGGCGGCACGGCCTGCGGGAAGGGGAGAAAAACGGGCTTGCGCCTGCCCAGGCCGAGGTTGAAGGCGTCGGGAAACTTCGGCTCGCGGTACACGCAGGCGTCCACGCATTCCTGGCAGCCGGTGCAGAGGTCCTCGATGACGTACCGCGGCTTGCGGCGGACGGTGACCTTGTAGTTGCCGACGCAGCCCACCACCTGGACGACCTCCGACCAGGTCCAGAGCGTGATGTTCGGGTGCGTGCCAACGGCGGCCATCTTCGGAGACAACACGCACGCGGCGCAATCCAGGGTGGGGAAGGTCTTGTCGAACCGGGCCATGTGGCCGCCGATGGTCGGCTCCTTTTCGACCAGGAAGACCTTCTTGCCGCCGTTGGCCAGCGTGAGCGCGGCGTGGATGCCGGCGATGCCGCCGCCCACGACCAGCACGTCTTGGAGCACGGGCACCTTGCGGATTTCCAACGGCTTGTGGTGCGCCACGCGCAGCACGGCGGCGTGGACCAGGGCCTGCGCCTTTTGCGTGGCCGCCCCGGCGTCCGTGTGCACCCAGGCGTTGTGCTCGCGCACGTTGACCATCTGGAGGAAGAACGGATTGAGCCCCGCCTTGGCGACCGCCTTGCGGAAAGTCTGCTCGTGCAGCAGCGGCGAACAGGCGGCCACCACCACGCGGTTGAGCTTGTGCTCGAGGATGTCCTTGATCACGAGCTCCTGGCCCGGGTCGGAGCACATGTACTTGTAGTGGCGGGCGAGCGCCACGCCGGGCAGCGTCGCGGCGTGGCGGGCCACCGCCTCCACGTCCACCAGGCCGGCGATGTTGGTGCCGCAATGGCAGATGTAAAACCCGATGCGTACGTGGTCGCGGGGGGCGCGTTTCATGGCTCAATCTCCCAGGGATTCCGCCAGCAGTTCGGACACGTCGCGTACCACCATCTTCTGGTCGCAGCCCAGGGTCTTGAGCGCGTCCTCGAAGCGGAAAATCTCGTACGGGCAGGACACGGCCAGCACGTCCGCGCCCGTGGCCACAGCCTCCCGCACGCGGCGCTCGGACAGGCGCTCCATGCCTTTGGACTTGAAATACGTGTCCAGCCACATGCCGCCGCCGCCGCCGCCGCAACAGATCGAGTTCATCCGGTTGTGCACCATCTCCGCCAGCTTCACGCCGGGGATGGCCTGGAGCAGGCGGCGCGGCTCGTCATAAGAGCCCGCGCGCCGGCCCAGACAGCAGGAGTCGTGGTAGGTCACGACGCGGCGAAGCGGCCGGGTGAGTTTCGGCTGCAACTCCGCCAGGTATTCGGCCAGCAACAGGTGGGTGTGCTGGACCCGGTGGTGGAAGCCGTACATCGGATAGCGGATGCGGAAGGCGTTGAAGGCATGCGTGTCGCCGGTGACGACGCGGTTGAATTTGTACTTCCGGAAGATCTCCATGTTGTAATCCGTGAGCGTCTCGAACAGGCCCGATTCCCAGGTGAGCTGGCCGCAGTCCCCGGCGCATTTCTCCTCGTTGCCGAGGATGGCGAAGTCAATGCCCAGCGCGTTGAACAGCCGGGCGGTGGCGCGGCTGCCGTCAATGCCACGCGGGTAATAGGACGTGTAGCACTCGACGAACCAGAGCACGTCCACCGGCTCCTGGCTGCCGGCCATGATGGGCACCGGCGTGCCGGCGGTGCTCACCCAGTTGGCGCGTTTGCGCGAGGATTCGCCCATCGGGTTGCCGTAGCGCAGGGTGTTCTGGAGCGAGCGCTGCAACTCGGCCGGAATCTCCGGCGAGTGCGCCAGCGTCTGCTCCTTGACCAGCGGCAGCAGGATGTCCGAAAGCCGGATGCCGCGTGGGCACTTGGCCATGCAGGCGTAGCAGGCAACGCACCGCAACAGGCTGTCGGACCCGAACACCTCCTGGATGCGGCCCCGGCGCAGGAGGTTGATGATGCGGCGGGGCGTGTAATCCATGTGCTCGCCGTACGGGCAGGTGCCCGAGCAGGTGCCGCACTGGATGCAGGCCAGGATGCGCCGGCCCTCCGGCGTGGCGAGGATCGTGTCGAGCGTGGTGTCCCGCGCGCAGACTTCAGGTTCCAGCGTGGCGACCATGGGATTTCCTTGGGTTCAAGTGGGGGTGAATGCTGAAATCCGAAGCGCGAAGTCCGAACGCCGAATGCCGGATCAAATCCGAAATCCGGGAACCGAACTCCAAAAGACCGGCAACGGCGCGCGTCCTCTTTCGGATTTCGGGCCTCGGATTCCCTTCGGTTTTCGAATTTCGGTTTTCGGAGTTCATTTCACAGCGCCGCTTCGGCGACCAGCTCCGCCAGGTCTTTCACCGCCAGCCGGTCCTCGCAGCCGGTGGTTTTCACGGCGTCGCGGAACATCGCGAGGTCCTTCGGGCAGGCGACCACCAGGGTGTTCACACCGGGCAATGTCGCCGCCTCGCGGACGCGGCTTTCCGCCGGCCGTTCCCTTGGCCGTTCGGTGTCTTCCATCCAGATGCGCCCGCCGCCCGCGCCGCAGCAATAACTCCGCTCCCGGCAGCGCGGCATCTCGACCACTTCGAGCCCGAGCGCCCGGAGCACGCGCCGCGGCGGGTCGTAAACACCGTTGTAGCGGCCCAAGTAGCACGGATCGTGATAAGTCACGCGGCCGGTCAGCCGCCGTTTCAACGGCAGCCGCCCCGCGGCGCACAGCTCGTCGAGGACCTCGGTGTGGTGTTTGACCGGGACGCGGCGACCGTTCCAAGCGTACTCATTTTTGAGCGTGTTGAGCGTGTGCGGGTCTGTGGTGACGATGGTCTTGAAGGCCGTCCGGGCGAAGGTCTGCTGATTGCGCTCCCGCAGCATCTCGAAAAGGCCCTCCTCGCCCAAGCGGCGCACGTCGTTGCCCGCGTTGCGTTCGGCCTCGTAGAGCAGCCCGAAGTCCAGACCGGCCTGCACAAACAGCCGCGCCGTCTGCTTCGTGGCCTCCTCGCAGCGCGGGTCGTAACTGGCGTAATCGCCCACGAACCACAAGTACTCCACGGGCGCCTGGCGGGCGTCGCGCAGCGTGAGACCGGCGGCCTGCACCCAGCGGGCACGCAGCCGCTCGGATTTGCCGAAGGCGTTGCCGTAACGCTGCAGGCTGGCGAGGGCGTCCTGCGCGCCGCGGTCCAATTGCCCCTCGCTGACCAGACGCCGGCGCAACGTGACGAGAAGCGGCACCTGCTCGTTCCAGACGGCGCAGCGCTCCATGCACGCCAGGCAGGTCGCGCACGCCCACAACTCGGCCGGCGTGATGACGTCGCCGGCAAGTCGGGGCACGTTCTCCGAGTTGTCCTTTGCCCCCGAAGCACTGACGGGTTCGTCGGCGGAAGACTTGCCCTTCGCGTCTCGGTTCGCCAACGCGGCCGGTCGTGCTCCTTTCGCGGAACCGTTCCGGCGCAGTCCGGTCTTCAGGACATGCTGTTTGATCTTCTGCACAAGCCGCTGGGGCAGGAGCGGTTGGCCCGAGGCCGCGGCCGGACACGCGCGGTCGCACCGTCCGCATTCGGCGCAGGCGAAGCCGCTGAGCAACTGTTTCCAGGTGAGTTCCTCCCAGCGCGAGGCACCGGCCGTGAAGTCTTCCTTCGCGCCGCGCACCTCCAGATCGCCCACGGGCCGCGTCGCGCCCTGGCTGAAGAAGACGTTGAACGGCGCGGCCAGCAGGTGCAGGTGCTTCGAGTACGGCAGGTATACCAGAAAGGCCAGCACCCCGAGCATGTGCAACCACCACAGGACGGCGGCCAGCACGTGGGCGTTCTCCGGCGGCATCGCGGTGAAGAGCCTGGACAACGGACCGCCCAGCGGCGTCCAGGCGGTGGTTTCCCTGCCTTCGCTTACGATGCGGAAGGCCGAACCGAACAGCGTCGTCAGCATCAGAAAACCGATTAGCGCCAGGATCAGGCAGGCGTCCAGACTCTGGTGCAGATGGGGCGGAGCGAAGAACAGCCGCCGGGCCAGGGCCACCGCCAGCGCGACGAGCACCAACCCGGCGAAGACCTCCTGCCCCAGCCCCACCACGGTTACCTGATCCGGGTACGGCACGGGCAGGAAAGGCAACAGGCCGCGCGCCAGGCTCCAGCCAAAGCAGGCGGCGTACAGCATGAAGCCCCAGAAAATCAGGAAGTGCGCCAGACCAATGCCTCGCTCGTTGAACAGGCGCGGTTGCAGCAGCACATGCTTCGCGGCGTGCGCCAGGCGCCGCCCGATCCGGTCAATGCGGTCTTCGTACCCCGCACGCCGCAGCACGCCGATCAGCCGCCAGCAACGGTGGCCGAAGACGCCGAACGCCGTGGCCGCCAGCAGCCACAGCGCCAGCACCCCGGGCACGCCGGGAATGGATGTCTGGACCGGGTCCATGCCGCTCACCCTTTGCGGGCTTTGACCTTTTCCGTGAGGACGGGCAGCAGCTCGAGCGCGTCCCTCACCACCCCGTAATGCGCGCCGTCGAAGATGGGCGCGCGCGGATCGGTGTTGACGGCGATGATGCATTCCGAGTTCTGCATGCCTTCCCAGTGCTCCGGCGCGCCGCTGATGCCCAGGGCCAGATAGACGCGCGGCTTGACGGTCATGCCGGACTTGCCCACCTGGCGGCTCAGCGGCAGCCAGCCCTGGTCAATCACCGGCCGCGAGGCGCACACGGCGCCGCCCAGCGCCCCCGCCAGTTCTTCGGCCAGTTGCACGTTGTCCAGGCTCTGGATGCCGCGGCCCACCCCCACGAGGACGCTTTGCCGGGTGATGTCCACCTCGCCGGGTTCCGGCTCGAGGTAACGCTGGAAAACAGCCGGCGGCGCGGCCACCGGCAGGTCCAGCTTCTCCACCGGCGGCGTGCGGTTGCTGAAGCCGGCCCGCGCCGGGAACGCGCCCGGGTAAATGGCCACGATGCCGCGCCCGTCCGGCAGCTTCACGTCGGCAAGAAGCTTGCCGCCACACAACTGGCTGGTGAGCACAACGACGCCCGCTTCGGCGCGGGCCGCGCGACAGAAGTTCACCAGCGGCAGGCTGGTCCGCGCCGCCAGCAGCGCGCCGTTGCCCAGCGAGACATTGGTGCAGCCCAGCAGCACCAGCCCGGCCTGGACGTGGTCCATCGCGGCTTGCAGCGCCGCGGCCACGGTGTCGGCGGGCGCGAGGTCCAACCGCGGATCGTCGGCGACCAGCACCTTGTCCGCTGCGCCCAGCCTGGAGGCCAGCGGGGCGGCTGCGCTGCCCGGCAGAAGGGCGTAAAGCGGGGCGTCCAGCGCACCAGCCAGGCTTCGCCCGGCGCCGAGCATTTCAAAGGTGATGTCCGGGATTTCACCCCGGAGCGTCTCCGCCAAAACCAGAATCGGGTGGGCCATAAAACGAAGCCTCCTCAAATAACGCCGTGCTTTGCCAGCACCTCCACCAGTTGATCCGCCACGCTTTCCGGCGGACCGTCGAGCAGCCGCGCGCGACCGGTGGGTTCGGGCTTGTAAAGCCGCACAATTTCCAGCCGGGCCGGGCGGTCGGGCGGCGGCACGTCGGCGGTTTCAATCCGGGCGGATTTCATCACCGCCCGCACCCGGGCGACCGGCACGTACCGCGGGGGTCTCCCGGCGGACTGAATGCCCAGCACCGCGGGCAGGGGCACGTCAAACTCGCCGCGCAGACCGCCGGCAAATTCCTTGATCGCCACCGCCATCCGGCCGCCTTCCACGACGTCCAGACCGCTCACCACGCCGAGGTACGGCAGACGCAACGCCGCGGCCAGGTACGGCGCCAGTTCGCCCTCCAGGTCGTCAATCGCCTGCGAGCCGGTCAGCAGCAGGGTGTCCGACGTCAACTCCGCGGCGGGGGAGGCGAAGAAGCGCGCCAGCACGTGGCTCAGGGCGACCGTGCCCAGGCCGGTCTGCTGGACGGAAAGCCTCACCGCGCGGTCCGCCCCCTTGGCCAGGGCGGCCCAGAGCGCGTCGTCCACCTCCGGCGCCTCGCAGGCGACGACGGTGACTTTCCCGCCGTGCTGTTCCTTGAGCAGGAGCGCCTGCTCCAGCGCGTGCTCGTCCGCGTCGCCCAGCTTGAAGCGGAGGCTCTCCGCGTCCAGCGACTTGCCGTCGGCGGCGATGCTCAATTCCTCCACCGTGTCCGGCACGAGTTTCCAGACGATCATCAGGTTCATGGACTGTCCGGGGATTGAATTGGGTGCTGTTCCGTGTCAGGTCCGGGCTGCCGCGCTGGTTCGCGTGTCTGCCGCCGGCCGCACCGGGCCTTTCTGACGGTAAAAAATCTTATTCTAACAGCGTTACAGATTCAACTTTATTTTTTCAGAGGATGCTAGAACAGCACCGCTGCACGCCGGCGGGCGATGGCGCGGGGCGGATGGGGAGCGCAACCAGCCTGCTGGATCCCTGTTTGGAGTCCGCCGAAGAGGGCGGTGTGCCGCTTCAGAACCCGGGCCGGTTACCGGCGGGCGGCCAGTTCTTCAAGCAACCGGCGCGCGCGGTTCGCGGCGGCCGGCAGGGCAGCTTGCAGCGCCGGGGTCATCACCGTGCCGAGCGAGAACGGGTCGGCGACTTCCACGGCCAGGATTTTTACCCGCCGGGGCATGGGCAGACCGAGTTCTCGTCCCAGCGCGAGCGTCTCGCCCACGCCCAGGAAATGCGGGGTCCGGCCGGTGAGCTGCGTCAGCCCGGCGGGTTCCAGTTCATGGAGGAAGCCCGGCGGCGCCTGACCGGTCTGGATGGCGTCCACGAGTAGCACCGCGTCGCAGCCGGTCATGAAGTCCAGCAGAGCCAGGCCCATCTCGGTGGTCTCGCGCGCCTCGATGGCCGGGTGGCCGGCCAGTTCCGCGCTCAGTTGCCGCGCGACGTGCAGGCCGATGGCGTCGTCGGTGAGGATGTCGTTGCCCAGACCCAGCAGAAGAATTCGCGGGGCTGGCATCGGCGAAGAAACCGGCGCCCCGGCTTCTGCCGTTTCATGCACCATCGCCGCCGCCGTGTTCATTCCGAAGCCCGGTTGCCAACCCTCGCCGTCAGCCCAAAAGCGCCGCCGCCTCAACCTTGCACGAGTTCGTTCAACAGGCGCCGCCCGCGGTCGTAGATGCGCACGCGCAGCGGCGTGCGGCCCGGCAGGGTGTGCGTGGCGCAGCCCAGGCAGGGGTCGTACGCGCGGAACGCCATCTCCACCTTGTTCAGCAGGCCCTCGGGGATTTGCGTCGCGTCCTGGACGCCCTTGATGAGGCCCTTGGCGGCGCGCTCGACGCTCATGGCGATGCGGGCGGCGTTGTTGCCCGTGGCCACGATCATGTTGGCCATGGTGATGACGCCGCGTTCGTCGGTCTGGTAATGATGGAACAGCGTGCCGCGCGGCGCCTCGACCACGCCCATGCCTTCCTTCGGGACGTTGGTCGGCACACGACGGACCTCGGCACTGGTGATCTCGGGATCGTTGATGAGCTGCTCGATCCGCTCGGCCGCGTAAATCATCTCGATCACGCGCGCCCAGTGCGTGGCCAGCGTGTGGTGGACCGGTTTCCCGCCGAGCGTCCGGTAGAACTCCTCGTAAGCGGCCTGGGCCCGCGGCGTGGCCATGCCGTCGGCGGCGTTCAGCCGGGCCAGCGGGCCGACCGCGTAGATGCTGGTGTCCGGGCCTTCCACGAAATCCTTCCAGCCGCGCTGCATGAGGAAGGTGAACTTCATGTAGCTCCACGGCTCGACGTGCTCGGCCACGAACTCGCGGTATTGTTGGGCCGTGAACTTGCAGACCTCCTTGCCGTTGCAGTCCACCACGCGGAGTTTGCCATCGTAGAAGTTGACCCGGTTCTGGTCGTCCACCGTACCCATGTAACACGTCTGGTGGGTGTAGGCGTCGGACGTGATCATCTGCACGTAGTCGGGGTTGCCGAGGACGATCTGCTTGAAGACCGCGAGCGTCCACTCGGCGAACTCGACGCCGTCCCTGGCCAGTTGCTGGAACTTTGGCCGGTCCTCGGGCTTGAGCGCCTTGCTGACGCCGCCGGGCAGGCCCAGCACCGGATGCACGACCTTGCCGCCGAAGTAGGCGATGAGTTCGCGCAGGCGCTTGCGCGTGCCGATGACCTTCTTGCCCGCCTCAATCCCGACCTTGCCGATCACGCCCACGATGTTGCGCTCGGCTGGCGGGGCGTCGGGGCCAACAATGAAGTCCGGCCCGCCCAGCACGAAAAAGTGCAGCGCATGGTCCTCGAGGACGAAAGTGTTATAGACCAGCTCGCGAATCTTCCGGCCGGCGGGCGTGGGTTCGATCTTGTAAAGGTCGTCCAGACACTTGGCCGAGGCCATGTGATGGGCGGTGGGGCAGACCCCGCAAATGCGGCTGGTGATCTGCGGCATGTCCTCGGCCGGGCGGCCCAAGCTGAACACCTCGAAGCCGCGCAGTTCGGGTACCTGCATGTAAGCGCGCTCCACGTCGCCCCGGTCGTTGAGGTAGATGTCAATCTTGCCGTGGCCCTCGAGGCGGGTGATCGGGTCAATGGTGACGTTGCGGCGCGTGGCCTGGTAGGCGGCGTTGGCGCGCAGGTTGCCTTGATTGAAGGTCTGTTTGACAGCTTGTTCCATAGGTCAGCCCTCAGTGTCCGTTGCCGGAAGCGGGCAGGGTAATCTTGCGCCGGAGCAGGCTTTTCGCCAGGCCGTAGCGGTAGAATGTGCCGACCGGGTCCGGGATGCCGGCCAGGGCCTGGTTGATGCCCGCCTCCTCCTTGGCGGCGATGTTCGAGCAGATCGAGGACAGAATCTTCGCGCCCTGGTCGCGCACGCGCGAGGTCGGGCCGAAGCAACCGGTGCAGGGCATGTTGCCGCTGGTGCAGGCGGCGCCGCAGCCGCTGCGGGTGGCCGGGCCCAGGCACACGACGCCCTGGGCCAGAAAGCACTGGCCGGAGTCCCACAGGCCCTGATGCGGGCGCTTGAACCCGGTGAACGCCACGTTGGTCGGCTTGGTGGCCTTGCGCTCGCATTCGTCGCACAGCGCGATGTCCGGCGCGAGCACCGAGCCTTTCGGCGGCAGCTTGCCGCTGAGCAGGGCGTCGAAGGCCGCCTTGGTCAGGTTCGGCGTCGGCGGGCAGCCGGGGATGTAGAAATCCACGTCCACCACCTGGTCCAGCGCGCGCACCACGTTCCGGAACTCGGGCAGGTGCGGCGTGCGGCCGTTTTCCTCGAGATGCCGTTGCGGGCGCGTCTTCTGGTCGTTGGCCAGCGCCGGGCAGTCCTCGTAGTTGAACTTGAGGATCTGCTCGCGGGAAAACTGGTTGGCCAGCGCGGGAATGCCGCCGAGCTGCGCGCACGCGCCGTAGGCGATCAGGAACTGGCTTTTGCGGCGGAGCAGCACCGTCAGCTCCTCCTGCTCGGAGGTGCGGATGGCGCCGTTGAGCAGCGTGGCCACGATGGACTTGTCCGGCAGGGCCGCGACATCCTTGTACTTGAAGTCCATCGCGACGGGCCACAGGACGATGTCCACCTTCTCGACCATGCCGAGGATGTCCTCGGCGAGGTCCACGACGGTTTCCTCGCAACCACCGCACGAGGCGCACCAGTAAAAGGCGACTTTGGGCTTAGGCATGGACGGCCTCCAATTTCACGGGTTGAGCGGCGCGGCCGGGGCAGGCGCCCTGGGCGGCATCGCGGGCTTGGGCTTCGCGGGCCAGTTCGATGACCTCGCGGTCCCAGTCGGCGAACTTCTGCGGGATGCCCAGCGGGCCGAGCTTCTTGAGTTGTTCGGTCATCTCGTTGATGACGACTTTGACCTTCTCGCCCTCGGCGGCGGAAATCCATTCAAGGCGGACGCGCGGTTCTTCGATGCCCATGTCGGCCAGCATCCGCTTCAGGAGCTGGAAGCGGCGGAGCATCTTGTAGTTGCCCTCAACGTAATGGCAGTCGCCCGGGTGGCAGCCGCCGATGAGCACGCCGTCCGCGCCGCGGCTCAGGGCGTCGAGGATGAACTGCGGGTCCACGCGGCCGGAGCACATGAGGCGGATGACGCGCACGTTGGCGGCGTACTTGAGCCGCGACACCCCGGCGAGGTCCGCCGCGGTGTAGGTGCACCAGTTGCAGAAAAAGGCCACGATGCGTGGCGACCAGTCCTTAGTCATAAGCCAGCACTCCCTGGATTTCGCTGAAGATTTCCGCGTCCTCGAACAGGTTCTGGACGATCGAGCCCGACGGGCAGGCGCCCACGCAGGTGCCGCACCCCTTGCAGAGCGCCTCGTTGATGTACGCCTTCTTGCGCCCCTCGTCGAAGAGGATGGCGGTGTACGGGCAGAGCGGGATGCAGGATTTGCAGCCGGAGCATTCCTCGTCCAGGACGTATGCGGTGTTGGGCTCCTGCTCGACGTAGCCCTTGTCAATGAGCGCCAGCGCCTCCGCCGCCGCCGCGCCCGCCTGCGCCACCGTGTCGGGAATGTCCTTCGGCCCTTGACAGCAGCCGGCCAGGAACACACCGTCGGTGAAGGTGCTCACCGGCGCCAGCTTCGGGTGGCGCTCGAGTAACCAGCCGTCGCCGCCGCAGCTCATGTTGAACAGCCGCCGCACGTTCCCGGCGTCGGCCTGCGGCTCGAGGCCGGTCGCGAGCACAACCATGTCCACCGGGATGCGGCGGACGACGCCCGCCAGCGTGTCCTCGACGCGGATGACCAGCTTGCCCTCCTCCTCCGGTGTCATGGCCCAGTCGGTGACCTCGCCCACGCGGCCGCGGATGAAGTGGGTGCCCTCCTCGAGGAGCTTGTTGTAAAACTCCTCGTAGCCTTTGCCGGGCGTCCGCATGTCAATGTAGAAGTTGTAGATCTCGGCGTCGGTGTGCTCCTTGAGCAGGTGCGCGAGCTTCATCGAGTACATGCAGCACACGCGCGAGCACCAGATGTTGGTCTTCTTGTCACGCGAGCCCACACAATGGATGATGCCGATGGACTTCGGCGTCCGCGGCGTGCCGTCGGCGTTCCTGCCTTCGCGGAGGAACACCTCGCCGCCGGTCGGGCCGGAGGCGTTGACCAGGCGTTCCACCTCGAGCGCGGTGTACACGTTCTTGTAGATGCCGTAGCCATAGGCCGGCAGGCGCCCGGCGTCGAAGGTCTTGAACCCGGTGCAGACGATGATGTTGCCGACCTTGACTTCCACCACCTTGTCCTTCTGGGTGAAGTCAATCGCCTGTTTCTCGCCGCACGCCTCGACGCAGGTCTTCTTGCACTTGTCGCCGACGATGGGCGTGCCGTTGGGGTTCTTGTTCCGTTTGAAGTTCAGGCACACGTCCGGATCAATGAGCACGACCTGCGGCGTGGCCTGGGGGAAGGGGATGAAGACCGGCTTGCGCTTGCCGAGGCTCTCGTTGAATTCGTCCTCGAACTTCGGCTCCTTGAAGACGCAATGCGTGATGCAGTCCTGGCAGCCGGTGCAGAGGTCCTCGTCAATGTAGCGCGCCTTGCGCTTCACCTGGATGGTGTAGTTGCCCACGTAGCCGTCCACCTTGGTCACCTCGGAGTAGCTCCAGAGCGTGATGTTCGGATGGGCGCCCGCCTCGGACATCTTCGGCGTGAGGATGCAGGCCGCGCAGTCGAGCGTGGGGAAGGTCTTGTCGAACTTGGCCATGTGCCCGCCGATGGAAGGCTCGCGCTCGACGAGGTACACCTTCTTGCCCGCGTTGGCCAGGGTCATGGCCGCGTGAATGCCCGCAATGCCGCCGCCCACGACCAGCACGTCCGGGTGGATGGGCACCTTCTTGATCTCGAGCGCCTTGTGGTGCGCCACGCGCTCGATGGCGGCCTGGGACAGGGCCTTGGCCTTCTCGGTGGCCAGCACGCGGTCGGTGTGCACCCACGAGTTGTGCTCGCGGATGTTCACCATGTGGAAGAAGAACGGGTTCAACCCGCCCGCCTCGGTGGCCCCGCGAAAGGTGTGCTCGTGCAACAAGGGCGAGCAGGACGCCACGACGACGCGGTTGAGCCGGTACTCGCGGATGTCCTGCTGGATCAGCTCCTGGCCGGGGTCCGAGCACATGTACTTGTAGTCGCGCGCGAGCACGACGTTGGGCAGCGTGCCGACGTACTTGGCCACCGCGGGGCAATCCACCAGCGCGGCGATGTTGCTGCCGCAGTGGCAGACGTAAAACCCGATCCGGATGTCGTCCTGTTTCGCACTCATGGCTTCGACTCTGGGGGCACTGGGCTGGCCGGTTGTCACTTCGTCGCGACCGCCGGCTGCGGCGGCAGGGCGGGCAGGGGTTTCATCGGCACCATGCCGCGGTGGAGCACCGTCTGCTCCGCCGGCAGGCCGAACGCCAGCCCCATGAGCTGGCTGAAATACACCGTCGGCACCGGCACCGGCTCCCAGCGCGCCGCGATCTTCGGGTGGTAGGCGTCCAGGTTGAACTGGCAGAGCGGGCACACGGTGGCGATGACGTCCGCGCCGCGTTTAATGGCTTCCTTCAACAGGATGTAGCTGAGCCGGAGCCCGGCCTCGGGCAGCGTGCCGGTGAGGCTGCCGCCGCAGCACTTGGTCTTGAGCGGCCACCTGACCACCGTGGCGCCCAGGGCTTCGAGCAGCCGGTCCATGCTGGTGGGATTGGCCTGGTCGTCAAAGGTGGCGTACGGGCGGACAATCTGGCAGCCGTAGTAAGGTGCGACCTTCAGGCCCTTCAACGGCCGTGCGACCTTCTGCTTCACCGCCTCGAGGCCCACGTCGTTCAGCAGCACGTCGAGTGGGTGCCGGACCGGCGTGTCGCCGTTGCAGCGCAGGCCCACGGTTTCCAGCGCCCGCGACACGGTCTGCCGCATCCCCGGGTAATCGTGCATGTAATGCTGGGCCTTGTTCAGCACCAGGTAGCACGCGCTGCATGGCGCCAGGATTTGCCGCAGGCCCGACTTTTCCGCGATGGCCAGGTTGCGCGCGGCGGCGGCGCAGGCCTTGCCTTCGTCCACGGCCATGTACGCGGTGGCGCCGCAGCAATTCCAGTCGTCCAACTCCTCGAGCTCCACGCCGAGGTGCTTGAGGACCGGCACCAGCGACTCCTCGTACGCCCTGCCGGTGCCTTTGAGCGAACAGCCGGGAAAGTACGCGTATTTCATGCCCTGGCCTTTCCGTTTTCGCGTTCCACCGCCTCCATGATCTTCGCGATTTCCTCGCGGCGCTCGATCTTGTCCTGCTTGAGCGAGAAGCGGCCGGTCTTCATGAGGTTCATGCCCAGGCCGGCCATGCCCATGGCCGCCAGCGGGTTGGTGCGCAGGTACATCTTGGTGACCAGCCAGGTCTCGGAAATGCGCCCGTGGTCGTGGACCATCTTGGTGAACTCCTCGGCCAGCACCGGAATCGGGAAGTGCTTCGGGTAAACGCCTTCATGGATGGCCCGCTGCTTGAGTTCGTACATGATGTCCGTGATCCGGATCTGTCGCGGGCATTCGGTGGTGCAGGCGTAACAGGAGGCGCACAGCCAGATGGTGTGGCTCTGCAGCACCTCGTTCTTGAAATCCGAGCGCACCAGTTCCATGACCTGGCGCGGGGTGTAATCCATGTAAATGCTCAGCGGGCAGACGCCGGAGCAGGTCCCGCACTGGATGCAGTGCTCGAGGGCTTCACAGCCCGGCACCTTCATGACCTCCCGCCCAAAGCCCAACACCCGGTCGGCCTCGTACTTGATTGTGCGCTTGATTTCCATAACGCGTTTGCTGCTGGCTCCAAGGGCGCGGGTTTGCCGTGACAACGCCCGAACGCCCGCGTGTGTCAGCCTTCAAATAGGCTAGTTCCGGCCCGCGAGCTAACCCGGTTTTGGTAAAATCACAACTTTTCTTGGTGCCTTGTTAAGAAAGGAGATGGAATGATGACGCAACCGCCGTGCGGGTGTGTCCCGGCGGTCCGCCGCTTCATTTCACGCAGCGGTAAACCAGGGCCGGCGGCACGTTGCGCCACACCACCGCGCTGACGCGTTCTTCGCGAAACAACGCGCCCAGCAACCGTCGGTACCGCCGCCCCGCCGGCGAGCCGCGCGCGTGCAGGTAGGCAAAGGTGGTGAAGACGCCGCCCGGCGCGAGCGCCGCCGCGACGTTCCGCATGATCCGCGCCTGCGCCTCCGCCGGCATGGCGGCCCAGGGCAGGCCGCTGATCACGTAGTCCGCGTGGCCCAGTCCGGACTGCTCCACGTAACGCGGCAACGCCTCGGCCGAACCGTGGATCACCTCCACCCGCGGGTAGCGTTGCCGCAGCCGCGCCACGGCCCGCTCGTCGAGTTCCAGCGCGAGCACCCGCGTCTGCGGGCCCACCGCTTCGAGGATCACCCGCGTGAACGCGCCTGTGCCGGGGCCCAGCTCCGCCACCAGCCGTGCCTGGTCCAGCCGGCTGCCAGCCACCATCGCCCGCGCCAGCGCCAGCGAGCTGGGACAAATGGCGCCCACCCGGGCCGGCGACCGCAGGAACGAGCGCACAAACTCCGCCTGCTCGCGCACCACGGACCACACGCTCCGGGCCGGCGACCGGGACCGCGGCGCCGGGCGTTGCTCATCGCCGGGCATGGATGGTTCAGACGCGGACACAAGGATGGGCCGAATGGCCGCACCAAAACCGCGTTCCGGTCGCGACCACAGCGCCGCCAACTTGATTCCAATCCACAGGCGGCGACGTGTTCATCGTTCCAACCACCGCCGGAAGCGCCGGCTTTCCACCACCTCCACCCGCCCGCCCGGCTGGCGCGCGAGGTACACGCCCGCCCCGCTGGCGTTGGCCAGGTCGAGCCCGCGTTCCGGTCCCAGCACGCTGATGGCGGTGCTCAAACTGTCGGCGGTCAGGCAGTCCCGCGCTATCACCGTCACCTGGCTGCGATCCGTCAAACCCAGCCCCGTGCGGGGATCCACGATGTGCGAGTACCGCGCGCCCCCGATTTCCACGTGCTGGAACAGATCCCCGGACGTGGCCAGTCCGGCGCGGCGCAGCAACACGTGGCGGGCCGGCGGGGCGTCCGGCGCGTCCAGCGCCGCCACCTCGATGCGCCAGCCCGGTTTGCCGGGCGGCGGGTCGCTCACCGCCAGGTCACCGCCGCCCGACGCCAGTGCGCTGCGAATGCCGCGGCTGGCCAGCACCTTCAAGGCCTCGTCCACGGCGTAACCCTTGGCGATGCCGCCCAAGTCCAGCCGCATGCCGGGTGCCCGCAGCCGTGCGGTGCGCTGCTTGGCGTCCAATTCCAGATGCCGCCAGCCTGTGGCGGCGCGCGCGCGGGCCAGCCGGACCGGGTCGGGCAGCGCTCGGTCCCGCCGCGCCTTCCGCCACAGGTTCACGCACGGCCCCACCGTGACATCGAAGGCACCATCCGTGCGCCGGGCCAGGTCTTGCGCCCGGGCGAGCACGGTCCAGAGGTCCTCGCCGAGCTTCACCGCCTGGCCGGTGCCGCTGGTCTGGGAAAGCCGGCTCAACTCGCTGTCGCTGTCGTAGTCGCTCATCACGGCGTTGAGCGCGGCGACGCGCGCGAAAGCGGCCCGGGCCGCGGCCTCCGCCTGCGCCCGGCCGGCGGCGTAAAGCACGATGCGGAACGGCACGCCCATCTGCGACTCGGTGAACTCGAACCGTTCGAGCGCAACCGGAGCCGGCGCGCGGCAAGCGGTAAAAAAGCCCGGCGCCGCCAGCGCCAGCAAGACGCCGAGAAACCGGCCCAAGGGGTGGAGCGAGACTCCGTCGAGCCCTGCCGCGCTGGTTCGTGGTTCGTGGTTCGTGGTTCGTGGCGGGGGCACGCTGCGCCACAGCCGTCTTCGGATTTTGGATTTTGGATTTCGGATTTCCGCCTCCGGACTTTGGACTTCGGACTTTGGACTTCGCCAGCCGGCGGCGGTTGCGCAACCCAGCCTTCCGCCACGCCCGGCAATCCCCACTTCAACATGGGCGCGAGCGGTCCGCCCCACCGGCGTCGGTCCCGCCGCAGGCTGTCCCGGCGTGCTCATGCCGGCGCGCCGCTGACCTCGCGGCTGGTTTCGACAAACGGCAGCGGCACGATGCGCGCGGGGCTTTCGCCGGACGCGGCCCGCAACGTCAGTTCGGCGCCGACGTCGTTGCATTCGCGACGCACGTAGCCCAGCGCGATGTTCGCGTTCAAGGCCGGCGACCGCACCGCACTGGTCACGAAGCCGACCTCCCGGCCGTCCTTGAACAGCGGGTTGCCACGGGTGGGCAGGCGCGGCAGGTCGTCCGCCAGCCGCAGCCCGCGCAGCCGCCGCGACACCTGGCCGTACGTGCGGACGCGGGCGATCACTTCCTGGCCGATGTAGCAGCCCTTGGTGTAGCTGACAGCCCGGTCTTCAATGCCGGCTTCGGGCGGCAGATTCGTGGCGTCCATGTCCGCGCCGAAGCGCGGGATGCCCGCCTCGACGCGCGCCATTTCGAGGGCGTCCCAGCCGGCGGCGCGGCCGCCGACCGCCTTCGCCGCGGCAATCAGCGTCTCGGCCGCCTTCGCCAGCGCCGCCACCGGCACGAACAGGTCGAAGCCCGGCAGCCCGACCCGCGGCTGGTTTGCCAGGTAAATCTCGCCCCAATTGGGATCGTTGACGCTGACCATCGTAAGCGGCTTCGCAGGCGTTGCCACGCCCAGGCCCAGCGCGGCCACCGCCGCCGCGGCTTGCGGGCCTTGCACGCTCAGCAGGCCGTAATGCGACGCGGCGTCGGCGATCTGCACGTCGTCCGAAATCACGTACCGCTCCAGCCGGAAGGTCAGCGCCGCGGAGATGCCGGGCTCGAAGTCGAGCAGGAACTCCCCGGCCAGGCGGTGGATGAAGCCGTCGCTTTCCATCCGGCCTTTCGCGTTTACGATGGCGGCGTAACAGCCCTGGCCAGTGCCCAGCGCCTTCACGTCGTTGGTGACCTGGCCGTTGAGGAAGCGCTCGCGGTCCGCGCCCAGCACGCACAACCGGCCGCGGCTGCTCAGGTCAAGGACTCCCGCGGCCTGCCGCAGCGCGGCGTGCTCGACCACCGGGGCACTGTAATTGGCGACAAATTCGCAGCCGTTCACGGCCGTGAACACGGCGCCGTGACGGGCGTGGAATTCGTGCAAGGCCAGCGCCAACATGCGGGCAAGTTAGTGCGCCGGGCAATGACGGCAAGACTGTCGTCGTTGCGCAAGAGTTTGGCCGGCTGGCGGCGGCTTTGCCATTTCATTTCCCAACGTGGGGGACCGTGCTAAACTTCAGCGCGTGAGCACAGTGCAGGAAATTGAGGCTGCCATCCCCCGGCTAACGCCGGCGGAACTGGAGCAGTTTCGGGTTTGGTTCGAGGAGTTTCTCGAAGACCAGCTTGAGTTGACCGACGAAATCAAACACAGGCTTGAGCAATCCCGCCGCGAAATAGCCGTCGGCGACTGCTGCACCCGGCAGCCGGAATGACCCATGGCGGCGGCCCTCCAGGTCTGGTCTGCTACATATTCGAAGGCGTTCGATGCCCTGTCGGTGGCGGTTCAGGAGTCCGCCCGCGACAAGGTTGACGAGCTGGGCACGCGACTGCGCAGTTTCCCGCACAAACGCCTGAAAGGTCGCCCGAATACCGGCTTCGCGTGGGCGAATATCGGGTGCTTTACGAATTCGATCTGAACTCCGGCCGGCTTTACCTCCACTACGTCGGCCATCGTCGCGAAATTTACCGGCGGGATTGAACCGGGCGACCAAAGCCCGCCTACGGCGCGCGGCGCACCACGCGGAATTCCGTGATCCGCGCCCAATGCTCCTCGTTCGCGGGGCCGTTGTAGGCGTGCAGCGAAATCTTCGGCTGGCCGCCGGCTGGCGCGGGCAGGTCGCAGCTCCCGGCGTCGGTCCAGCCGGACGCGCCCTCCGGCCAGTACTGGCCGCGAATCCGGTGGCCGGAGACGAGCAGCCGCAGCTTGTACCAGCCGCCGGGCACGGGCGGCCGGGCGATGGTGCGGCACTGGTCACGCTCCTCGCGGCCCATCACCACACAGACCGGGCCGTCCACGATCTCCCGCCCGAGCTTCACCATGTGGCGGTCGTCGTAATACCACGCGAGGTTCACCTGCTCGTATTGTTCGGTGGGCGCGTTCTCGAACCTGACCGTGATCTCGATCTCGCCGCCCGCCGGATCCGGCGCGGGCCGCACCAAGACGTTCTTCGCGTTGTTGGCGCCGCCCCAGAGGTTGCCCGGCAGGATGCGCAACTCCAGCGCGCCGTCCCGGAGGCGCCACGCGGCGGGATCTTCGCGAATCCACGACCAGCCCGGGTCCAGCCGTCCGGCGAATTTCTCCTCAACGACGACTTCTTCGCCTGCCATCGCGGTAACCACGGCCAGCCAGGCGCCGCAAAGCATTGTGAATCTGCTCATGGCTTGTGTGCGCGGAGCATTGAAGGCGCGGCCGTGACTGCCAAGCGCAATTTGCCGGACGCGCCCCGGTTTCTTGGGGCTCCGGCTTGGACTTGGTGGGGCGAGACTCCGCCGAGTCCTGCCGTTGTGGTTCGTGGTTCGTGGCAGCGTGATGCCGCACCGCAGCCGTGTCCGGCCTTTGGATTTCAGCACGGCTTTCCATGGGTGCGGTCGTCAGGCAGCGGCAGCCACCACGAAAGCGCCAGTGAACTGGCGCACACCAAAGGCTGCCGCCAGGCACCGACGCCGTTGTCGGAGCGCGGACACTCATGTCCGCGGTGACCGCGGGCGGGTCGCCCGCGGTACTTCCGCGAACGGGGCCGGCCACGCCACCACCCCGGGACGCCCGCCTCACCTTGGCTCAACCGGGCCGCGGCGCGATTGCGGAGGCGGCAGTCTGCGCGTACCTTCCCCCGTCGCGTTGATCGGGAATTGAAAGCGCTCATATCCACCAATCGCGAACGCCGGACCGAGAAGGTGCTTCTGGTCGGCGTCGAACTCAAAAACCGCAGCGTCATTGATGTGCGGGATTCGCTGGCAGAACTCGCCGAGTTGGTCCGCACCGCCGGGGCGCAGGTTGCCGGTGACGCCACCCAGAAGCTCCAACGCCCGAACGCCTCGACCTTCGTCGGTTCCGGCAAGGCGCGGGAACTCGCCGAGCGCTGCCGCGCGGAAGACGTGGACACCGTGGTGTTCGACGACGAACTCTCACCCGCTCAGGGCCGCAACCTCGAGCAGGTGATCGGCTGCAAGATTCTCGACCGCACCGAGATCATCCTGGACATCTTTGCCCGGCGCGCGCGCACCCGCGAAGGCAAGCTGCAGGTGGAACTGGCGCAGCTTCAGCACCTGCTGCCCCGGCTCACGCGGTACTGGACGCACCTCTCCCGACAGCGCGGCGGCCTGGGTGCCATCGGCGGCGAGGGCGAAAGCCAGCTCGAGGCGGACCGGCGCAAGGTCCAGGAGCGGATTGACAAGCTGAAGCTCGAACTCGAGGAGGTGCGGCGCCAGCGCACCACGCAACGCCAGGGCCGCCGTCGCAACCAATGGCCGCTGGCCTCGATCGTCGGCTACACCAACGCCGGCAAGTCCACGCTCTTCAACGCGCTCACCCGGGCCGGGGTGCTCGAAGAGGACCAGCTCTTCGCCACGCTCGACCCCACCACGCGCCGCCTCCGCCTGCCGACCAACCAGAACGTGCTGCTCTCGGACACGGTGGGCTTCATTCGCAAACTCCCGCACCAGCTCGTCGAGGCCTTCAAGGCCACGCTCGAGGAGGTGGTCAACGCCGAGCTGCTGCTGCACGTGGTGGACGCGAGCCACGAACGCGCCGCAGAACAGATCGCCGCCGTCAACACCGTGCTCGACGAAATCGGCGTCGCCCGGACGCCGGTGCTCATGGTGCTGAACAAGATTGACCGCTTCGCCAACGGCGAGGGCCTGGCCCTCTGGCGCGAGCGGTATCCGCGGGCGGTCGCCATCTCGGCCAAAACCCGCGCCGGCTTCGACGACCTGCTGGCGGCGCTGGGCAACGTGCTGCGGCCGGTGCGCGACTACCTCGAGCTGGCCATCCCGCACGGCGAGGCGGCGGCGGTGGCCCGACTCCACGAGGTCGGGCAGATCGTCGAGCGCGATTACGACGGCGAGGCGGCGCGCTTCAAGGCGCGCATTCCGCCGCACTTGCGGGCCGAGTTTGCGCGGTTCCTGGTCGGGGAACCCGGCTCGTGAGCGGCACCGGACGGTGTGTGGAGTCGCCCGGCCGGAGGCCGGGGACAGGAGCTGGATGAAGAGCGGGAAGTCCAAGCCGCGCGGGCTTGCGCGCCCCACCGCTCGCGGCCGCGTCACACGTTGAACTTGAACAGCAGCACGTCGCCGTCGCGCACCACGTAGTCGCGGCCTTCGTGCGCGTACATGCCCTGCTCGCGCGCGCGGGCCACCGAGCCGCATTTGACCAGGCCCTCCCATGACACCCGCTCGGCCTTGATGAAGCCTCGCTCGAAGTCGGTGTGAATCCGGCCGGCCGCCTTCGCCGCGGTCGTGCCCGCCGGCACGGTCCAGGCGCGAACCTCGTTTTCGTTGAACGTGAAGAAGGTTCGCAGGCCCAGCAGTTGATACGTCGCCCGGATCAACGCCGCCATGCCGCTTTCCCGCACGCCCAGCTCCGCCAGGTATTGCGCCGCCTCCTCGGGCGACAGGTCGGCGAGGTCGCTCTCCAGTTGGGCGCACACCACCACCGTGTCGCACGCCTGGTGGACGCGCGCGTACTTGCGCACCCAGACCACGTGCAGGTTGGCGTCCGGCCGCGCGAGGTCCGCCTCCTTGATGTTGGCGACGAAGAGCGTGGGGTTCGCCGTCACCAGCCCGAAGCCGCGCACCGCCGTCGCTTCCTCGCCAGTGAAGCTCAGCAAGTGCGCCGGCTGCCCGGCGTTGAGGTGCGGCTCCAGCCGCTCCAGGCAATGCAGCTCCAGCAAGGCGTGCTTGTCGCCGCGCTTGGCGTCCTTGGCCACGCGCTCGAGTCGCCGCCGCACCGTCTCGAGGTCCGCCAGCACCAGTTCGGTGCTGACGATCTCGATGTCGCGCACCGGCTCCGGCTGCCCGGTCACGTGGTGGATGTCCGGATCCTCGAAGCAGCGCACCACGTGGACCACGGCGTCCACCTCGCGGATGTGGCTGAGGAACTTGTTGCCCAAGCCCTCGCCGTGCGACGCGCCCTTCACCAGACCGGCGATGTCCACAAACTCGATCGTCGTCGGAATCCGTTGGGGCACCTTCACCACCTCGGCGAGCGCGTCCAGGCGCGGGTCGGGCACGGCCACGACGCCGAGGTTGGGCTCGATGGTGCAAAAGGGGTAGTTCTCCACCGCGGCCTTGTGGGAACGGGTGAGGGCATTGAAGAGCGTGGACTTGCCCACGTTGGGGAGACCCACGATTCCGGCCTTGAGCATGGCGGCAGCCTGCCAGCCGCGCACGCCGACGGCGAGGCAAAACGCAACCCGCCGTTGGAACAGCGGGCGTGTAGCGGCGCCCCGGTAGCAGCGGGCTTCCAGCCTGCCGGTGAGCTGGGCTTCCAGCCCGGCGGGAGCTTGTAGCGGCGCGCCGGCGACGCGATTCGGCGCCCAGCGCCGACACTGCAAGGTGGGTCGCCCCTCACAGGTGGGTCGCCCCTCGCTGAGGGGCGACAAGCGCCGGCGTCTCAGCCAGACCTCGATTGCCTGACTTCCCGGCCTCTGAGCCAGAGGCCGGCTACCAAGCTGTAGCACGGGGAAAGTTTGGGGCTCGCGGCGCTCGCCCCTCCGAAAAACTTCACCGGAGAACTGGGCGGCAGGATGCCTGACGTTTTGCCAACGCACCGCGGCAGCGCCGGCTTCCCACCCGGCAAAACACGTCACTCCGCAGTCACGGTCAGGCCCGGCACGCTGGCGCCGTCCAGGCCACGAATGCGACAACACGCCGCCCAGCCACCGGCGAACTGCACCACTTTCAACAGCAGCGTGTTCCGGCCTTCGCGCAGCTCCACCTCCACCTGGTCCTGCCCCGGCACCAGCCCGCGGTCCACGTCCGCCCGGTGCACCACCTGGCCGTTGAGCCAGACTTTCAGGCCGTCGTCGCTGCCCAACTGCAATTGCACCCGTTGGGCGCGCGGGCTGTGCACGACGGCGCGCAGGTAGGCCGCGCGCTGATCGCCGCCCAGCAAGCCGCCCAGATCCACGATCCCCTGCCCGGCGCGCACCGGCTTCCACTTGGTCGGAGCGTCGGTTTCGGGCGGGAACGCGGTGTCAATCAACCGGCCGGACCCACTCGTGGTGAACGGCCCGGCAAGCAGCCAGGTCCGCACAAAATCCTGGTCGCGTTCGAGCAAATCGAGCGTCTCGCGCGCGACCGCCTGCACGGCGGGATTTGTGGACGTCGCCCGCGCCCGATCTATTGCGGCGCGCGCGCGCGCCGGATCGCTCTCCGCCAGCCGGCGCCCCAGTTGGGCGGCGGCCAGCGCGGCGTCGTCCCGCAGCGCGGCGTCGGCCAGCAACGGTTCCACCAAGTCCAGCGCCGCAGGGTCGTTCAGGCGGGCGGCGCCGGCCAGCACCAGCCGCTTTTCCTCGGGCCGGGCCGCCGCGGCCAGCGCGCGACGATACACCTCGAGCAGGCGCGCCGGCGGCAGGTTGGTGGCCTGGTCGGCCACGGCCACCACGCCGCGCAGCGCCACAATGCGATGCGCCGGCGGGCTGGCGGTTGCGGCCAGTTCGAGCAAGTCCGGCAGCGGACTCGCGTCCGGCCAGCCGGCGAGCGTGGCCGCGGCTTCGCCCCGCACGGCCTCGTCCGGGTCGCGCACGGCCGCGCGCACGGCCGCCAGCGCCTCGGGGCCGCCTAGCTGGCCGAGACAGGCCAGCAGCGCCAGCCTGGTCTCGCGCGAGGCGTCCGCGAAGGCGTCGGTCAACGGCCGCGTGCGGCTGGCGGAGTCCGGCAACTGGCTGGCCGCGGCGAGAACGGTCTTCACCGCGGCGGCGCGGTCGGCGGCCGTGGCGGCGGTGAGCAGGAGCCGCAGCAACGCGGGGTATTCGGCGGCCTCGGCCAGTCCGGCCAGGGCTTGAAAAGCGGCGGCCCGCACGACCGGTTCCGCCTCTTGCGCCGCGGCCAGCAGCGCGGGCACGGCCCGGCGAACGCCCCGCGTGGCCAGGGCCCGGGCGCATTCGGCCCGCTCGGCCGGCTGGCCGGTCTGCAACCCGGCCAGCAGCACGGCGTCGAGCGCCGCGCCGCGCGCGCGGGCGAGGCTGGCGCGCGCCGCCTGTTGCTCGGCGCCGGTCCGGCCGGCCGCGGCCGTGATGAGGCTGCGCGCCACCGGCCCGGTGGCTTCGAGATTGCCCAGACCGTTCAACGCGGCGAGGCGCACCGCCGGTTCGGCGTGGCTGCTGGCGGCGAGCAATAACTGGCTGGTCGGGGCCACCGGCCGTTCCGCCAGCACGGTCAAAACCGCCGCCTGCCGCACTGGCGGCAACGAGTCCAGCCGTGGCGCGAGCGTTTCAGCCACGGCGCTCGCGGGCAGTTCGCGCAGCAGACCCTGCGCGATCAAGTCCCAGCCGTCGCGGCCGGAGACCAGCAGTTCAAAGACGCGCGCAGCGGCGCGGTCGGGATCGCTCACCACCCAGCCGCGCAAGGCCGCGACCCGGCTGGCTTCGGGCGCGGCGGCCGCCCCGTGCAGGCGCTCGAAAATCAGCGCGGCTGTCGCCGTTTGTCCCGCCGCCCGCAACTTGTCGGCGCAGACCAGAAAGGCGTCGGCCAGCACCGGGGCCAGGCTGACCTTCACCGGCCCCGCCAGCTTCACCACGAGGCCCGGGCCGCCGCCGCCCTCGCCGGCGCGTTCGTCAAAATGCACCGCCACGGCGCGCAACGCGTCCAGGGCCGCGTCGTCCGCGATGTGTCCCAAGGCAAGCACTGCGGCGGCCACCATGTCCGGCTCCGGCCGTTCGAGCAGCCGGACCAGCGCGGCGGTCGAGGCCGGCTCGGCGCGCCGGCCCAAGGCGTTGATGACGCCGAGCAGCGTCCGACCGCTGGCGGTGGCCAGCGCCGCGCGCAAGGCGTCGCCGGCAGTCGGTTCGGTCAACGCTTCCAGCGTCGCGGTGGCGGCCGGGGCCAGTTCGGCGTCGGCGAGCGCGCGTGCCAGCGCCGGCACGGCCCGGGCGGTGCCGATGACGCGGAGTTGAACGCAAGCGAACTGCCGGGCTTCGGGCGCGACGCTGCTGTCCAGCACCGCCACCAGGTCGCGTTCCACCGCCGCGCGCCAGGCGGGGTCGGCTTGGGCGCGCCGCACCTCGGCTTCGACCGCGTTGAGGAGGTCGGCCGGCTGCCCGTAACGAAAACCGGCGAGCGCCGCGACCGGGCTTTCCGCCGCGCGGAGCGGCGCCAGACCCGACGCCCAGATCACGAGTGAGGTTGCCAGAAAGCAAAGGTGCCGGACGCGACCAGTTGTGTGCATGACGCGGGCTTAGCTGAAGCGCCGGACCGCTGTCGAGCGGGAACTTGCCGGGAAGCGGGTGGGGGTGCATCTGAGTTGTTTGCATGCGCGGGGAACAGCCAGCGCGCGAGCGGTAGCGGCAGCCATCCCTTGGCTGCCGTAAAGGGCGGCATCTTGCCACCGGAACCCGTCTGGGAAACGCCACTCCCAAGCTAGCCCGCCGGCCGGGCTCCGCCGGGCTGGAAGCCTGCCGCTACCAGGGCGCGAAGCGTCCCGGCCTCAAAGCGGAGATGCGCCCGAGCCGGCGGGTCGTCACCGTGACCTTCGGTTGCGCGCGCGAGGCAGAGCGGCGACGCATACCAGGGAGCAGCGATGGATTCGCGCCGCCGGTTTTTGACAGGGGGCGCCGGCGAGGTATCGGAGCGTGGCCCGCGACGAAGCCACGGCGACTTCGACGTAGCTGACGGTCGCGGCTTCCGCGCGGTGCATGCAGGTGGAAAACGGACCCCGCGCCGGCGCATGCGAGCGGTGCAGCCGGCGCAGCCAGCCCAGCGTGCCAGCCGACCTCTGGCGGAGCGCCCGCCGAAACGTCCGGCTCCGCACCCGCTGGGCGGCGGGCTCGTCGAAGCCGGAGGAAATCCACTGTCGCCGCTTCCACGAGTGGTTCACGCGGTCAAGCGCGTCCAGGTCCCAGCGCCATTCCAGAAGGGTGTGCGTGGCTGGGAAAACGCCGATGAGTCGAAAAGGACTCATCCGGGACAACGGCAGCCTGGCCAGCGCGTTCACGACCGCGTCAGGCGTGTTGGCGGAGCACACACGCCGGACCACCTGGCCGCGGCTGACGGCATTGCCGGAGATTCGTCGGGGGACGGAATACCAGTTGATCAACGCAAAGCTCGCGCCGCGGTCGTTCAAGGCAATCCAGGTGCCGCCGCCCGGTTCCGCCGGACAGATCACCACACGCGCGCCGCGTTTGACGCACCGGGGCGGCAGCGCGGCTGGCCGCGTCAGCTTTTCGTCGCGATTCATCCCCAGGCAATAACCCGCGCGCCGGGGCAGGAACGTGACGGTACACATGGTCGGGCGCTCAGTCCGCCGCGGGATAGCCGGCGGCTTGCGCGGAATACGCGCGCCAGCTCCGCCACAGCACGGACAGGCGCGTGGGCGCGCAGCCCCGGCGGCGGTTCGCGGCGCCGATGGCGAAGACGAGGTCCCACTGGCGGAACAGCGTGCGGTAGGCGGCGACAAGCGAGTTGCGCGCGTCGTAGATGCTGGTGGCTTCCGAGGCCGCGCCGTTCAGCTCGACGATCTGGAAGTTCATCCCGGCCCGCAAATCAGCCTCCGACGCGTAACGCAGATCGTAGCGGCCGATGAAGAAACCCGGGAGCCGCCGCGAGATGTCGTCAATGCGGGCGGCCAGCGCGGGCGTGCAAAGATGCCTGCCGTCGCGGAAGACGCAGCCCTGCGCGTGGTTGCCGGTCTCGACCAGTTTCACGCGCTCGCCGGCGGGCGGCACTTCGTCACGCCGATGGGAAAGGCGGTCCAGATACTGCGCGGCCAGAAAGCGGGCGCGCGGGTCGTTCCAGACGAGTTCGGCGAGGGTCGAGCGGCCGTCGCCGGTGACGGTGGGGAAGATTTTCTCGGTGATGGCGAAGATGTGTCCATGCGGTTCGCCGGGGAAACGGTAGTAGAACACGCCCACCTCGCCTGGACCTTCGACGTAACACTGCACCAGCAAAGGCGGAGGACGGTGCGCCAAACCGTCGTGCCTCCAAACGGAGTCCTGGCACGCCGCGTCGGTGTGCTTCAGGTAAGCCACCGCCTGTTCTTCGCTGCGGATCAATTTCACCCCGACGCCCCGCTGGCCGATGTCCGGCTTCAAGATGAACGGGCAGGTGATCTTGCGGCGCTGGCAGATTTCCCGGAGCGCGGCCAGGCGTTCGTCCGGCGTCGTGCCGGTGAGCAACTCCACCTCAGCCGTGAACCCGGGACTGGTCGCCATCAACTCGCGCAGCGTGGCCATCTTGGATTCACCGACGACGCCGCCGGTGAAGATGCCGGGGTTGGCCGCGGTGGGCAGCGTGAGCCCGCGATACTTCACCGCGAGCCACAGGCAATGGAGCGCGACCGGCGCGTAAAAAATCCATGGCGGCCAGAATTCCCAGTGCCGCCAGCGCGCCAGCCCGAGGGTCAGGCGCTTCAGCCCGAAAACCGAAGTTGGGCCGGCGGGACGCACTGTGCTGCGGCCAGCCTCGCTTTTCGCGTTCAGCCGGCCGGCCCGCGCCAGCTTCTTGACGACGTGCAAAAACACGAGCGTCAGCCCCGTGCCGAGGTAAACCGCCCCGCCGGCCTGCTGGCCCAAACGCAGCCAGCCAACCAGGCGGACGCCAAGCAGGTCGGTCAACGCCAGCACGATCACCGTCCAGACCAGCGCCGCCGCGCCGGTGATCGCGAGAAAGCGGTCCAGCGGCAGGCGCAGAAAGCCCGCCGCGAGGTACGTCGGCAGGCGCGCGCCCGGCAGGAGCCGGCTGAAAATCAGGATGGAGCTCCCATGCCGGACAAACCAGCGCTCACTTTGCTTGATCCGCTGGGAAAATCGCTTCAATGCGGGACGCTCGAACCAGGTCCGCCCCGCCACCCGCGCCAGCGCGTAAAGCCCGACATCGCCCAGCCAGATGCCAAGGAAACAGGCCCAGAAGGCCGTCGGCCAGACCAGCGCGCCGGCGGCGAGCAGCAGCCCCGCGCCCACTGCGGCGACGTCTTCAAGGATGAACGTCGAGAAGAACACAGCGCCTGCCTGGGCGGCCGGCGGCCAGGCGAGGAAGCCAGCGGGCAGTTGTTCGAGAAGTTCGGGAGTCATGAGCGGAGCAGGCTGTGGTCGCGGAGCGCCCGGCGGCTGGTTTGGGTTGGGAAGATCCAGAGCCACCGCGCGTGCCGGTCACGCGGAAACCGCGGCGAGGTCGGCCTGGTGTTTCAGCGTGGACGGCGCGACGCCGAAGCCGGCCGGCAGGGTAACGCCTTGCATGCCGCACATGATGCCGATGAGCGCGTAGTGGTGAACGGCGTGGGCGACCACGTACATGATTTCCCGGCCCACCGTGGACGACGCGGCCTGCGAGCCGGCGGTCGCGTAACGGGTTTTGCACGTCACGCTCAACTCGCGGTCCAGCCAGCGCTCCGCGAGGTTGCGGTAGCCGTCGCGGAGGACGCGCGTGGCCTGCAGCGCGGCGTGGCGGTTGTGTTCGATCAACGTTCCGCGCGCGCGCTGGTCGTAGTCCAGGTCGCCCGCCGCGGCCGCCTCCAGCAGGCTGCGGAAGTGATCGAGGCAATGCCGGTAGTGCCCGCCGATGGCGGCGTTGTGCGCGGCGGGAAGCCTGCGGATGTACACCGCGTCGCTGACGTGCCGCAGCAGCGCCTCGCCCTGGCCAAGGGTCTCGATCACCGCCGCGATCAGGTCCCGACGCCCGTCAGGGGAGGAGGAGTTCATGCCTGGCGTGGTTGGAACAGCCGGCTGAGCACCGGGATTTCACTGCGATGCAGCAGCGCCGTGGCGAGGCTGCAAACCAAGACCACCACGGCCAGGGCAAAGAGCAGGCCGCCGTCGTCCCGGACCACGATGCCCAGCACGGTCAGGTGGGCGGCCAGCGCGCCAGCCATGAGACCCAGCGAGAGCAGCGCGCCCGTCCACGCCAGCCGGGGCGTCAGCAGCAGCACCGCCGCGATCAGTTCCGCGCCGCCGGAGCCGTAGCGGCCCCACGGTTCCATCCCCACCCGGGTGAAGATGAAGACCGACTCCTCCGCGCCGGTGAATTTGAAGAAGAGCGTTTGCAGCAGGATGCCGGCGGCGGCCAGGCGGCAAATCCAACTGAACACAAGCTGGGGTTTGGTGAGGGTGGTCATGCGGGCATTCCGGTTAGGAGCGGACGTGGCGGGTGCCGGGCCGGCTCATTTACCCTGTTTCCCGACCAAGCCCGGCCAGTTCTGATCGGCCCGGGTCAGGTTGCCCTGCGGGTCCTTGTTGAAATCGTTCCGCACGCCCTTGCTGTATTGCAGCAGCAAACGCCCGTTCAGGATCTGGAAGGCCTCCACGTCCACGCCCACCAGTTTGTTGCGCGAAACGCCGTAGGCGCAGAAGCCGCCAAAGGCCGGCTCGTACTTCGCGGCGTCCCGGTCGAACAGCGCCTTGTTCTCCGCCGAGGCAAAACGGTACGTGGCGCCGTGGTACACGCTCTGGAACTCCGGCCGGCCCTTGACCGGTTTGTGCTCCGTGACGAAGCCGACCGGGTCGTAGCCCTGGAGCGCCAGCCCGGCCTTGTCCACGTTCTGCAAGGTCTTGTCTTGCGCCCAGGCGATCAGCGTGAACGTCACCAGCCCGGCCAGGCACAACAGTTTATTCATACGCGGCTTGGTCGGAAACGGGCGGGAAACCTTACAACGCCGGCGGCGTTGATCGGGAAAGACTGCGGCGGTGCCTCGCAGGTCATCGGCCGCCCCGGTTCAATTCCTGGCCACGGCGGCGGGCTTGGGAAACGCGCCGGCGCCCGCGACATTCAGGCGGAGGCGGTAGATGCCCGTTTGCGCGGCGAGATAGAGCGTGCGGCGGTCCGGGTCGCCCCACGCCATGTTGTGCGGGTGCTCGGGACCGCGCAGCGTGCCGAGGTGCCGGCCCGCGGCGGAGAAAATCCACAACCCGCCCGGCCCGCTCACGTACACGTTGCCGCGCTGGTCCACCTTCACGCCGTCAATCGCGTCCTCGCCGGGTGCGTCCATCAGGTCACAGAAGAGATCGCCCCGGCCGAGCGTGCCGTCCGGGTTCACAGGATGGCGGAAGACGACTTTCCGCTTCTCATCCCAGTTGCCGACATAAAGGAATTTCTCTTCGGGGGAGAAGGCCAGGCCGTTCGGTCCGGTGAACTCGGCGCTGACCAGGCGCACCCGGCCGTCCTTCACCGAATACACGCCGAAGTGCGGCTGCTCGCGGCGCGGGTCGTCGTGAAATTTCGGCAGCCCGAACGGCGGATCGGTGAAGTACAGCGTGCCGTCGCTGCGATAGACAAGGTCGTTCGGCGAGTTGAGGCGCCGGCCGTTGAAGCGGTCGGCGAGCACGGTGGTGAGCCCGTTCTTTTCCAGACGCACGACGCGACGGTGGCCGTGCTGGCAGACCGTCAAGCGCCCCTGGCTGTCCAGGGCCAGGCCGTTGGAGCCGGGCTGCCGGTACTCGCCGATGTCCTCCCCCGCGTAACCTGACTTGACGAGGTACACGCTCACCTCGCTGTCGGGCGTCAGGCGGTGGATCACGTCGTTGTTGGGGTCGCTGAAGAGGAGGTAGCCGTCGCCGTCGCTCACCCACACCGGGCCTTCCGTGAAAGTGAAGCCATCGGCCACCCTGGTCAGGGTCGTCCAAGGCGGGACAATCTCGTCCAAGGCGGGATCCCGGCGGTCCACTCCGAGCTTCACCGGCTGCGCCCGGCTGAGCTTGCCCGGCGCGTAAAAGTCGAGCGTGGCGCTGCGAATCCAGATGTAGGTGTCCGGGTGGGTGGAGAGCGGACCGTTGATGCCGAGGACGGCAATCGAAAACTCCTGGCCGGGCCGGGCGTCGCGCGTGAGCACGACCCGGTTGGGCGCGTTCCAGCCCGCCGCCACTGCGCCCCCGCCCTGGCCGAGCGCATATGACGCCTGGCCGTTCACCCAGACCTCCGCGTAATCGTCCACGACGATTTCAAAGACCACGGTCGAACCGCGGATGTCGAAGCCGCCAACCTTCTCGGGGAGGGTGACCTTGAGGCGATACCAGTTGAACGACAGCCGGCCGGGACCGCGCCGCTGTTCCAGCGAATCGGCGGGAATCACCTCCCAGCCTGAGTCATCGAAGTCGGCGGCCCGGGCGTCGGGTTCGAAGTCATGGGTGCGGTTGGGCGGGCCGCTGGCCTTCAGGTCCGGACCGACGCCGCGGTGCGCGAGGGCAAGGATGCGCGTGTCGCTGTAGCGCCACTGGCCCTGCACGCGCGCGACGCCCGCGGCGGTGCGCAAGTCCACCACGGCGTCCGGCAGCACCGTGCGCGGTCTCGGGTCGGCGCGGGCGCCAGACCGGGCGGCAACGGCGGCGGCGAGGAGCGCAACGGCAACGCAAGCGGGGCGGGACAACATAGGCATCGTTTGAACCGGCGATTGGTCGGGGAAGCCGATCGCTCCTTACCAGCCAGCCGGTGTGGTCGCGGAGCACCGCCGTCCCTGGCCGCCCACGACCGCTCGCGGCTTCCCGCGACGTTTCGTGGCCACGAAAAACGGCACGGAACTCCGGGCGGCGACGCGATTCTCCAAACCCGCGTGTTTTCAACGGAATCGGCTGGTGGCGCGCGGCCGGTGAAGTCGTGGCATGGCGGCTGCCTTGAGGGCGCCCGCTATGACAACAGTTCTCCCAATCACTGACTTGAATTTGGAACCCGGCGCCGGGACCGCCTGCGACTGGGTGGATGCGCACGGCCATTACCTGTTCCACTTCGCGCTGGGCCAGGTGCGCGACGCGGGCGTGGCCGAAGACCTCGTTCAGGAAACGTTCCTCGCCGCGCTCAAGGCCCGCGACCCCTTCGCCGGCCAGTCGTCCGAGCGCACCTGGCTGGTCGGCATTTTGCGCCACAAGATCTACGACCATCTCCGCCGCGCCTGCCGCGAGCGCGCGCACCGCGCCGGGCCGTTCCCGGCAGCGGACGACCCGGATGGCGCCGACGATTCCGTGCGCTGGCTGCACGAAGTGGCGGACGAGTGCCTTTCGCCCACGCGGCGGATGGAGCTGGCCGAGTTTCGCGCCCTGCTCGAACAGGCGCTGGGGCGGCTCCCGGCGCGGCTGGCGCAGGTGTTCCAGCTTTACGAAATCGAACAACGCCCCAACCGCGAGGTGTGCCGGTCGTTGAACATCTCCGAGAGCAACCTCTGGGTGATGCTACACCGCGCGCGCAAGCAACTGCGCGAGCACCTTGCCGGCTGGTGGCAGGGCAACCCCGAGCCCGCGCAGCCGTCCTCGGTCAACCTCTGAGCCGCGTATGCTGCGAATCTCGGAAGTTCAACCGCCGAACCACAGCGTCACGCTCCGCCTCGAGGGCCGCGTGGCTGGCCCGTGGGTGGCGGAGGCGCGCAAGGCCTGCGAAGACGTCCTCGCGGGGGGCCGGGTGCTGAAGCTCGACCTCGCGGAAGTGGAATTCCTCGACGCGGAAGGCGTGGCGTTGCTGGCGGATTTCCGGTCGCGCGGCGTGGCGTTTGTCGCGTACTCGCCGTTTGTGGAGGCGCAACTGAAGGCGTCGCCCGGGCCGGGCCGGTAGCCGCCGCCCCGCGCGGACCGGAAATTGAAGCCCGGCACCCCCTCACCGCGGCTGCGGCACGGTCCGGACCGGCCGTTTGATGCCGAGTTTCTGCATCCGGCTGCGCAGAGTGCTGGGATGCAGATTGAGAATTCGGGCCGCGCCCCGCGCGCCTTCGATCATCCAGTTGGTCTGGCCCAGCACCGATTCGATGTGGCGGCGTTCCATCTCCTCCAGCGAACCGACGGCCGGGCCGGGCATTGGGGTTGGCGCCGGTGCCGGCGTCGGCAAGAGCGGCACCCAGGCATCCGCCGGCGCGGGAAACGTCGCCAGCCGGGCGGCCGGACGCGGCGGCGCGAAGTCGGCGGCGAGCACCAGTTCGGGGCCGCTGGAGAGAACGACCGCTCGCTCGATAACGTTCTGCAGTTCGCGGATGTTGCCCGGCCAGGCGTAGGCCGCGAGGCGGGCCATGGTGTCCTCGGAAACGCGCTTCACCGGCTTGCCAAAGCGCTTCGCGAACTTTTGCAGGAAAAACGTCACCAGCAACGGCACGTCGTCCGGGCGGACGCGCAACGGCGGGACGTGGATGGGGAAGACGTTCAGGCGGTAATACAGGTCGTGGCGGAACTTGCCCGCGGCGACGGCGGCGGCCAGGTCGCGGTTGGTCGCGGCGATGATACGCACGTTCACCTTCACGCTGTGGCTGCTGCCGATCGGCTCGAACTCCTGCTCCTGGAGGACGCGCAGCAGCTTCACCTGCGTCTCCAGCGGCAGCTCGCCGACTTCGTCGAGGAAGATGGTGCCGCCGTCGGCCACCTTGAAACGGCCGTCGCGGTTCGTCAGCGCGCCCGTGAAGGCGCCTTTGACGTGGCCGAACAACTCGCTCTCGACCAGCCCGGCGCTGATGGCCCCGCAGTTCACCTTCACCAGCGGCCGGCTCTGGCGCGGACTGCGGTCGTGGATGGCACGGGCGATGAGTTCCTTGCCGGTGCCGGTTTCGCCGGTGATCAGGGCGGTCGAGTCGGTGCCGGCCACCTGCTCCACCTGGCGCAGCACGTCGCGCAAGGCCGGGCTGTTGCCGACGATCTCCGTGAAGTCGTGCTCGGCGCGGATTTCCTCCTGGAGGTACGCGTTCTCGGCGGCCAGCCGGTCGCGCAAGCGGCGGACCTCCTCGTGCGCGAGGCAGTCGTCCAGGGCCACCGCCACCGTGCCCGCCAGCTGTTCGAGCCAGCCCCGGCTGAGCCGCCCGTAGGCGCCGGGCGCGGACGCCATGAAGAACAGGGCGCCGCGGCAACGCTCGCCGGTCACCAGCGGCAGCGCGCACAGCGAGTCCATGCGCTCCTGCCGCATCACGTCGAACGTGACGGGAAAGCGCGCGCGCAGTTCCTCGCGGGTGGACGCGACAAACCCCTCGCGGTTTTGAATGACCCAGTGGCACACGGTGCCTTCGGCCGGCAGCACCGTGGGTTGCGTGGCCTCCGCCCGGTCCGCGGACGGGGTCAGGATGTGGCCCTGGAGCCGGTTGCCGTCCATCGGCAGCTCGATGCCAAAGCGGTCCGCGGGCACCACGTGGCGCAGGCAGCCGGCCAGCGCGCCGAACAACTCATCGCGGTGCAGGTGGTGGCCGATGGCGCGGTTGATCTTGAGCAGCGCCTCGCTTTCGCCGCTGAGGCGGCGCACTTCCTCGTCGGCCTGCTGCCGCTCGAGTTCGACGCCCGCGCGCGCGGCGAAGGTCTCCATCACGGACAGCGCCAGCGGATCCGCCGGCATGGGCTTGTCGTCGAAAACCACCAGGTGCCCGATGATGCGTTTGTCCGACTTGAGCAACGGCACGCCGAGGTAGCTCACCGTGCCCAGCTCGATCATGCCCTTGTCCTCGGGGAAAACCTCCGCCAACCGGTCCGGTACGTGGCACGTGCGACCGCGCGCCACTTCCATGCAGGGGGTGCCCGGCAGGGCGTATTCGATGTCCGGCGCGAAATCGTGGTCCCGCCAGAAGGCCAGCGTCCGCGCGCGCAGATTCGGCAGGCACTCCGCCACAAACACCCACCGCACATGCAGGCCCTCGGCGAGATGCCGCACCAGCGACCGGAAGAACGCCGTGCCGGTGACGCCGGCCGTGCCGGCGATGAGCGCGCGGAGCAATTCCTCCGAATGTTTCCACTCCGTCACGTCGCGCGAAATGGCCAGGAGCTTCTCCGGCCGGCCGCGCGCGTCCAGCACCGGGCTCACCACCACGTCCCACCAGGCGGGGCGGCGTGTCTGGGTGGTGGGAAAAAAGCCGACGAAGCGCCCGCGCCCGCCCGCCCGCGCGGTCTCGACCGCAGCCCGCGCCGCCGTCCGGTCTGCGCCCTGCCAGAAATCCATCCAGGACGCGCCCAGAAGCGGGGCGAGGTCGCAAATCTCCAGCGCCTTCAGGCCGCCGGTGTTCATCGCCAGCAGCCGGCCCTCCAGATCGAGGACCTTGATGCAGTCCACGCTGTCTTCGAGGAGGCGGGACTGGAGCACCGCATCCGCCTGCGAAGTATCCAGCGGTTCGGTTTGCTGCGTGTCTGGGCGCGTGCTCATTGCCGCCTGCCGGCGGGATCACATTACCGCCGCCCTTCGGTCGGCGCAAAACGCGGCCCGGTCAACCGCCTGCCGGCGTGGCATCTGCGACAAATTCGGTTCGCACTTTGTCAAACCCGCTGCCAGACCCGGACGTTGCGGCAGAATCTGTTCATCACCCGGACCGATTCGCCTGTCACGCTTCTTCGCCATCCCGGCCAGGCCGGGCGGCGCCGAACATTCACTTCTCCGCCGGTCCGGCCGCTTCCAAGACGCGCGCGCCGGCCTGTGCGATTTCCTCGTCTTGCGCCGCGCTTTTCGCGCCGCTCACGCCAATGGCGCCGATGACTTGCCCGCCGTGCCGGATGGGCACGCCGCCCTGCAAGGGCGTGAAATCCGGCGGCAGCGCGGTCATGGCGAAGCGGCCTTGGTTGACGAGGCTCTCGAACTCGCCCGTCGGCTTGCGGAACAACGCCGCCGTCTTCGCCTTGCCGATGGCGATGTTTGGACTGCCGGTGAACGTGCCGTCGAGCCGGACGAAGTGCAGCAGATGCCCGCCGTCGTCCACGACCGCGATGGCGCCGCCGGGCGCGCCGTTGGACCGGGCGCAAGCCACGGCGGCGTCGGAGACCTTTTTCGCGCCGTCCAGGGTGAGCGTGTGTTTAACCGCCAACTCTCCACCGGCAAGCACGGTGGCCGATGCGGCGAGCAGGAAGGCGGAAGCGAGTTTGCGCAGGCGGGTGTACATGAGTTTTCAGATCGAAGCCGCGAAGAGGTTTCAGAATCCCGGCCAGTCCACGTCACCGGGCATCGGCGTCCGCTCCAACCCGGCGTCATTGGCCGCGAAGGTCTCGCCGTCCGCCGGCCGGCTGGCCGCCTTGCGGTGGCCGTAATCGTAGAAGCCAGGCCAAGTGAGCGGGTACTTGGAACTCGCCAGCCGCCGGGCGATTTCGCGCTCCACCAGGCTGGGCCAGTTGCGGTCGGCCTTGGCGAGGTTGCCGCCCACGTCCTTGTTCCACAGTTCCACGGCCTTCCGGGAGTGCTGGAGGACCAGCCGGTCATCCACGATGGACCACAGCATCACGTTGACCGGCTTGATGCGGTTGACGGACGCGGCGTAGGCGCAGAAGCCGCCAAACGCCGGCGCGTACTTCGCCGGGTTTTGCTCGAACGTCTCACGATGCTCCTCCGAGACGAAGTGGTACAGCGCGCCGTTGTACGTGGCCTCGATTTTCGGGTTGCCCTTCACCGGCCGGCCGTCGGTGAAATAGCTCACCGGGTCGTGGCCTTCGAGAGCGACACCCTTGCGGTTGACGTTCACCAGCGACCGGCCGCCGGTGCCGTTGCGCACCACCAGGCCGGGCCAGTTCTGGTCGGCCCGGGCGAGGTTGCCCGGGAGGTCGGCGTTGAACTTGTCGTACGCCTTCTTGTTGTGTTGCAGGATCAGCCGGCCGTCCACGATCTGGAACCAGTCCGGGCTGATGGGCGAGAGCCGGTTGATGCTCGCCGCGTAGCCGCAATAGCCGCCGTAGGCCGGCGCGTATTTCGCGGGGGCCGTGTCGAACAGCGCCTTGTGCTCCGCGGTGGCGAAGTAGTACTTCGCGCCTTCGTATTCGGACTGGAACTTCGGGTTGCCTTTCACCGGTCGGTTTTCGGTGAAGTAAGCCACCGGGTCGTAGCCGAGGATGGCCACGCCGTCCTTGTTTTTCAGGACCAGCACCTTGTCACCGGGCGCGTGATCGGCGATGGCGACGCCCGCCAGCGCGAGCGCCGCGATCAGTGTCAGCAGGGTCGTGTTCATTTTCAGTTTCGTAGGTCCGTAATGTAGCATGGTTGTGCCTGGATGAGTCGGGGCTGCGACGGAAACCTTTCAGCGCTCTGCCGTCGCGGCGGGCGGCTCAAGGTCCGAACACTCCGGAGGCGGATGTGACAGGTGGCTGGCGGCCCGCCGGCTGGATGAGTTGCAGCGCGTGGCCATCCGGATCGCGGACAATGACGCTGCGCCTGCCAGGCGTGGAGCCTGCGATGCCAGCCAGACCGGAGCTTGTTGCGTCACCGGCCAGCGTCGCGACCTGGGTGGAGACGAAGGCCGCCCGCTGCGACCGCAGCTTGGCAGCCGTGTCGTCCAACGCGTCCATCTCGAGCCGCGTATGCCAGAAGATGAGGTCGTTCGCCCGCGCGTCTAGTGGCAACGGCTGGCCGCCCGGCGGCGCGAGGTATTCAAGGAGTTCGAGGCCCGGCCCGCGCCCGGCCCGCAGCGCGGTGATGCGCAGCCGCGCGCCGAAGACCTGGTTCAGATGCTCCTGCTCGACGCCGTGATTCTCCGCGCCGCCCGCCATGCGCAACCCGAGCAGGTCGCGGTAAAACGCCAGGCTGTTGTCCGTGTCGCTGACAACGATGGCCGTGTGGTCAATGCCGAGGAACAGATTGGTGGTGGGGCGCTGCCACTTCGGGTCGCCCTTGTCCGGCGGGAACCAGATGATCTCCAGCACGTGGTCCTCCGGGTCACGGAAGTAAAACGCGCGGATGCCGCCCGCGTCCCGGTTCCACGCCGGCAGGGTCTGCGGCGCAGTTGAGACGTGTTTCACCTTGTGCCGGCGCAGGTGCGCGTATGCCGCGTCCATGTCGCGCACGACGATGGCGATGTGCTGGAACCAGTGGTCGAAGCTGCGCGAGTCCGGCGGGATCGGGCGCCCCTTGTTCGTCCGGTGCTCCGTCAGCGTGATCCGCTCGTCGCCCAACTTCAGCTCGACGCTGCGCAGTTCTGTGCCGCTCAGGCCCAGCAACGAGTCGGCCGCGCCCGGGGCTGACGCTGACTCCGCGACTTTCTCGAAAGGCAGCACTTTCGTGTAAAACGCCAGCGCGCGGTCGAGGTCGCCCACCGTCAAACCGATCGCCCCGACCTCGCGCACCGCCGCCAGTGAGGGCAGCACCGCGGCCAGCAAGCACAGGGACAGCGCCAGCCACGCGCCGGGTATCCAAAATGCGCGTCGGCCGCCGATCATTGTCCGGAACGTCCACAGAATCTGCATCGGCTTATGAGTCGGCTCCAGCCGGGCCTTGCTTACGTCCGGCATCGTGACGTCCCGCGAGCGCTCACCGTGGAACTGCTGCGTTTCGACCTAACTTTTGTGCATATGCACGAAAGTTTGGTCTTGTCGGTTCGGCCAGCCAAGTTCCACCTTCCAAGCGTGAAACCGAAGACTGAAGAGCTGCTCTACCTCCTGTTGTGGTCCTGCGACCTTCTGCGCTGGCCCGCCTGGCGGAACATGTCGGAGTCGTTCGAGGGCTGGGCGTATCGCAATGGGTTTCACCGTCAGCTTGCCCGGCTAGAGCGCCAGCATCTCATTGAACTCCGGCCGGATCGCCCCAATGCTTGCGTATCAGAGCGTGTCTTGCGCCTGACCGAACTTGGACGATTGCGCGGCTTGGGCGGACGCGATCCCGAAGCGCGCTGGCAGCGTCCGTGGGACGGGTGTTGGCGGCTGGTCGTGTATGACCTGCCAGCCGCAGAAGGCACCAAGCGGAACCGGCTGCGAAATCATTTGCGCGCTCGCGGGTTCGGCTGGCTGCAGAAGAGTGTCTGGATCAGTCCTGATCCAGTGGCGGACGAAAAGGCCATTTTCGCCGGAAGCAAAGTGGACGTGGAGTCCCTCATCCTGCTGGAAGCGCGTCCGGCTGCTGGCGAGACGGATGACGAGATCGTGGCTGGCGCTTGGGATTTTGATGAAATTAACCGCCGCTATGCCAGGCATCTGGAGGTTCTTGATTCCCGCCCAGCAGGTCCGGTTCGCGATGAGACTGCGGCCGCCTCTTTCCGCCAGTGGGCGCGGCAGGAACAAGAAGCGTGGCTGGCGGCCGTCTCCTCGGATCCCTTGCTGCCCGAACGGCTGCACCCAACGGGCTACCTCGGGCCGAAGGCTTGGCGGAGTCGCGTCAAGACCTTGGGCCTCGCCGCGCGACAGATTGGCGAATTCAGGGGCTGAGGTTTCTACCAAATTATCATGCATATGCACAAAAGTTTGGTTAGGCCTTTACCCCGACCCGGGTTAGCGGTGGACCCGTCGGTAAGTGGCGGGGTCGGACCGCAGGATCAGCAACTCGCCCTGGCGCTCGACTTCGCCGGTGATCTGGACCGGCTCAGCCACGAGGGGGAGCACCTGCTGGTTCACCGGACGACCGTCGGGCGCGACGAGCAGGAAATAAAGCGCCGGCCCGTTGGTCTGGCGCACCAGCAACACCGGCGGGATGCCGCCGCTGATGCAACGAATGGCGCACGCCCGGTGCGGCGTGAGCTGGCCGGGGTTCATCACGCCGAGGTAACACTTGCTGTCCACGATCTCCCCGACCAGCGTTTGCCGGCCCAGGCTGCTGGCCGGGCGGGACGTGGTTTCGGCGGGCTTCGACGCCTCCGGAGCGTCGCGGATTGAATCACCGGGGACTTCGATCATCGTCTGGTTGTCGCGGTAGATGAGCGTTCCCTTCAGGCTGACCGCCCGGCCGTCAAACCGGCGGGAGATCTCCGGTTCCAGGCCGAACTTGAACGGCCTCACGAGGTGGTAAGTGGAGAACGCGACTTCGCCGCCAGCGGCGCCGGGTCGTGGAACGAGCAGATGCGGATATGGCTGGCTGCGCAGCACACCGGTGAACGACTTGACCGTCCCCCACTCGAACACGCTCACGCCGATGGTGCGCTGCGCCACGGCGAACAAGGTCGCCAGGGCCACCGCGAGCACCAGCAGGGCCGCAACCGTCCCGCGCCGGGTGCGCCGAAACGCTGGCGGCGCCTTGCCTTCCCAGCCAATGTAGAAATCGTCGTTCATGGCGAGCGGGGGGCGGCGGGCAAAATGAGTCGTTCATCACCAAACGACGGACGACCGCTGTCGGAAGCAGCCTGAGCTGCCTCGCGTTCGCGGGTGCTCTCGTCAATCAACGCCGGTTCGGCGCGCGTGCCCGGTGGATTGGGTTGTGGGTGGACGAAGACGCGTCCGTTGCGCACAAGCACGTTGAAGGTCGGCACCTTTTCCGTGAACGGCGGCGGCGACGCGCCCGTGTCGGGCAGGTACTGGTAGCCGTGCCAGGGACAGGTGATGCAGCCGTCCCGGATCCGACCTTCGCCGAGCGGCCCGTTCTGGTGCTGGCAGACGTTCGACACGGCGGAAATCCGGCCGTCGTACTTGAAGATGGCCACGCGCTCGCCGCCCAGGCAGACGATGCGGGCGCGGTTTTCCGGGATGTCCGCCACGGCGCAGGCGTCCACAAATCCGTCGGCCTCGAGTTCGGATTTCCCGAGCAGAGCCCCCGCGCCCGCGCCGCAGCGGGACGCTTCACGGTCCAGGGGCGTTTCCTTGAACGCCGCAGCGAGGTGCAGTCCGAGCACGGTCGCCAGCCCCACGCCCGTGGCGATGACGTAAACCGGGCTGGTCTCGGCCTGGAGCACGCCAAACGTGACGTGCAGCACCAGCAGCGCGTACGCGACATAGACCAGCAGGTGTAGCGCCTTCCAGGCGGGGGCGCCCAAGTTCGCGAGCCAGAAGTCGTGGCTCGTCGCGGCCATCAGGAGCAGGATGACCAGCGCGAAAAAGCCGAACGGCTGAAACGGCACGCCGGCGACGGAGCCGGTGAGCGGGCTGCTAGTGAAGATGCTCAGGATCGGGTTTGTGTCGCCGCCGGCATGATACGTCACGACGACCAGGGCGGCGTGGATCAGGCCCAGCAGGGCCATCGTGACTCCCGCGTGGCGGCGGTTGTAAAGGAGCGGGAGAAACCGCGGGCTCAGCCGGCAGAGCGGTCCAATGCACAGGATGATGTGCAGCAGCACGAACGCCGCGGCGCCGAACGCGCGCAGCAGCAGGATTTCGTCGGTGACCAACGGGAACAGCGCCTTGGTGAAGCCGGCGAAGAGGATCAGGAACGTGCCCACCCCGCCCGCCAGAACCAGATCGTAAATCCGCTTCTGGCGGTTCCACTGGACGGCGGTGTAGGCGAGACCCATGAGCGGAGGGTTAAACGGGTGAAAAGTGGAAAGGTTAAAAGGTGAATGGTTGCGAGCGGGCGACGACTTCGTGGTCCGCCAGGCTGTAAAGAATCAGCCAACCCGGATGCTGGGCGGCTTCGGCCAGCAACGACAACGCGGCGCGCGGCGTGAAAGCTCCTAACAACACGGCGTCCGCCGGCATCGCGTCGCCGGGTCCGGGCTCGCCCGGCGCCCAGTAAACGAGCAGATCGGGACGGACGATGTCATGCGGGACGCCCAGTTCCACCGCGCGGCGGTCCGCCGTGCCGGCCAGAAGGCGGGTGCGGATCGTTCGCGGCGCCCACAAATCGTCGCGCTCCCAGACGACCGACTCGAAACGCGGCGCCTCGGTCCGGAGCGCAGAGGGCAGATTCGCCATCACGGGCACGGGTTTGCGCGCGGCGATGCCGGCGGCAAAGGCGAGCGGCAGAACCACGCCGAGCGCGCAGAACATCACGCGATGCCGCTGGCGGAGCCGGCGGGTCATGGGTGGTCTCCTTTCCGCACGGCAGCGGCTGCCGCGTTGACCGTTTCGCGCCGGCTGCCGCGCGGTGCCGCCGCGGCGCGGCGATGCGCGGTCTTTTCCTCCGGCGGTTCCCGTACCCCGTTCATCCACCGCCAGGCCAGCAGCGGCCAGAGGAACATCGTGCCGGGGACGATGAGCAGGCGAAACCCCCGGCTTCCGCGAGCGGCGTGCGGATCAATCCGCCCCACGCCCGCCAGCGCGAACGGCACGGCAAACACCAGCCCGGCCAGCAGGTAGAGGCCCAGCGCGAGCAGCAGGATTTCCGCGATCATGGGGCGACCGCCTTTCCGCCGGCGCGGGCTTCGTGCGCCAGCTCGGCGTTGAGCAAGATACTGATCACGGTGCGGATCGCCACGATGGCGCCGAGGATGAGGAGTTCCCGCGCGCCGGGCTTCATCAGCGTGTCCACGATGTCCGCGGCGATGAGGAATTCGAGGCCGAGCAACAAATGGTACCCGAGCGCCTGGCGCAGCCGGCGCCGCTCGCCTTCGACCTCGCCGCCGCGCATGGCCGCGAGTTCCGACCGGAGAAAGCGCGCCAGGCCGCCCAGGACGCCGAACGCGATCACACCCATGCCGAGAATGCTGATGCCGAAGCTGGCGTGCTGGAGGTACTTCATCGGAGCCCCGCTTCAATCGAGCCGCGTGAAAGTGAACGTCCCGAACGGCACGATCACGCCGTTCACCAGGGCCGGGAAGCCGGTGAAGCGCGTCACTACACCTCGCGGCACGGTGACCAAATCGGGCGAGTTGTAGCTCGCGCCACTGTCCGTGCCCGCGTCGTAGCCGTACAGCGTGACGACCTTGCTGCCGACCCACTGGCCGTCTTCGAGGAGGCTCAGGCTGTCCACCCCGACAAACCAGTCCGGGCTGGGCGCGATCATCGAGCACAGTGTCACCAGCGGGAAATCGCGCCGCATCGGCTGCGGAAACACGAGGAGCCGCGTACCCGGCGCCGGATTGATGCCGCCGCCCGCCAGCGTGAAGTGCGCGGTGCCGCTGTTGATCGCACTGGTGACCTCGGCCAGCAGCCGCGGCTGGCTCCCGCGCTCCGCCATCAGGCGGATGCCTTCGCTGGCGGGTTCGCCTTCGCGCCAGAAATGCGCCTGCTCGTTGTGCACACCGCCCACCAGGCCGGACCAGTGCGCCCCGTTTGGGAAATCGGCCGGATGCGTCTGCCGGCTCCAGGTGGCATCGAACCGGACCTGGTACCGCGCGGTGTAATCCTGCACCACGCGGAAGAATGCCTGCTCGCCGTTCAACGGAACCGTCGCGCTGGCCGCGCTCGTGAGCGGCCCGACGTTCACCCAGGCCTGGGTGAGGCTCGGGCGCATCTGAACCTGGTAGCTGGGGCGGCCGTTCGTCCAGGCGAGCGTCGCCTGGTTTCCCACCACGCTCACGCGGGTGATGCGGAACTGCAGGGCCGGCGGCGTGAATTCGACGGTCAATGCGGGCGTGCGGGCCGTGTCCTCTCGCGAGGCGAACCGGCGCGCCGTTTCGCTGGCCTGTTCCAGTTCGGTCAGCAAGACCCAACCGAAATTTGCGGCGGGATTGTCGAGCCAGGACTGAACGTCTTCGATCAACCCGGCCGTGGAGGCGAAGTCGTAAGTTCCAAGCCCGGCCACGGCCGTCGAGCCACTGACCGCGGCCGAAAAGTCAGCGCCCATCGCGCCGCCAGGCGCGGCCCAGGTGGTGTCGGGGAAGATGCGGTGGGTCCAGGTCGGTTCGCCGTTGCCGGCGGGCGCGCCCAGGCTGCCGGTCTTGCCGCCTTCGCTCCATGGCGCCAGCACCCGTCGCAACTGGAAGGCGGAGTTCACGCCGCCGCCGTCAATCACGCGGGTGACGTGCAACCGCAAGGTAACAGCCGTGATCGTCGCACCCGCCGGCACGTGCCCGGCGATGTCGAAGCGCAGCAAGGCGCGCGTGCGCGTGCCGTTGCTCACGGTCCCGGCCGCCACGTTCGTGTGCCCGCCGGTGTTGTGATCCGGGCTGAACTCGGAGAGGAACGTGTCGGCCGCCGGCGGCACCGTCACGGTCGCGGCCGGCAACGCTCCCGGCCAAGCCAGACGGGCGCCAAGGAGGATCATCCGCGCAATCGGTGTCTTCATCGCCGGAGGTTTGTCGCGCCGCCTTGCGGGACCTTACGGGAAAAGCCGGGGCCATTGGCCAAAGAGACCCGCCCGGACTGGAGCCGGGACGATTCAGCCCGAAAACCGAAGTTGGCCGCAACGCAATGCCGCCCGCCTGCCCAACTTCGGTTTTCGGGTTCGGTTGAAGCTGGGAAGCCGTGCGCCCGATGTCGCGAGCGCCGCGGCCGGAAGTGGGCGCGCCTTCAGCCGCCTTTGCCGAAGACCGGAATGGCCGCGCCGTGGATGGCGCGCGCAGCGTCCGAAGCCAGGAACAGGATCACGTCCGCCACCGCCACCGGTTCCACCCAACGGCTGAAGTCGGCCTCCGGCATGGCGCCGCGATTCTGCGGCGTGTCCAGCGTGGAGGGCAGGACGCAGTTGACGTTGATGTTCGCCGCCTTGAGCTCGTCGGCCAGCGCTTCGGTCAGCCGCAACACCGCGCTTTTGGACGCACTGTAAGCCGCGTAGCCCGCGGTGCCCGCCAGGCCGTCGCGGCTAGCTACGGTGACGATGCGGCCGCGTTGTTGCCTGAGCATCGCCGGCACCACGGCCCGGCAGCACAGCAGGGTGGTGCGCAGGTTGACGTTGAACAGAAAATCCCAGTCGGCCAGATCGGTTTCGTGGACCGGCCGTCCGCCGCGCCAACCGCCCACGGTATGGACCAGCGCGTCCACGCGGCCGAACCGCGCGAGCGTGGTGTCAATCAACTTCCCGAGCGCGGCGGCATCCGCCAGATCCACCCCGCCGGCAAGCAGGTGATCGAGCGACCCGGCGAGGTCCTGGTAAGCCGCGCGCAGGCGGTCGGGCGAGCGGTCCACCAGCACCGTCCGGTGTCCGGCCGCGCGAAATGCCTGCGCCGTGGCGGCGCCGAGGTTGCCCATGGCTCCGGTGATGATCGCGACGAGCGGGGGGGCGGGCATGGGATCCTTTCCGGTCACGGGGCGGCGCACTGTTTCGCGCCATGCTTCTCGTAATAGCGCTGGTGGTACTCCTCGGCGGGATGAAACGCCGCGGCCAGGCTGATCTCGGTGGCGATCCGCTCGCCGGGGTTCTTCCGTTCGAGGCGCGCGGCGGAGGCGCGGGCGGCCGCTTCCTGCTCCGGGGTGGTGAAGAAGACCGCCGAGCGATACTGGTCGCCCTCGTCCGGCCCGGTGCGGCGGGGCCGGAACGGGTTGTGCCGGGCCCAGAAGACCTCGAGCAACCGGTCGAACGTGATCTGCGCGGGGTCGTATTCGACTTCCACGACCTCGGCGTGGCCGGTGGCGCCCGAGCACACGTCCGCGTAAGTGGGATTCTTCGTGTGGCCGCCCGCGTAGCCGACGCGCGTGGCCGTGACACCTTTCAACTGGCGGAAGGTTTCCTCCACGCCCCAGAAACAGCCGGCGCCAAGCAGCACCTTCTCCCGCGCCGCCGGGGCCGGCGGGCGTTCGTGAAACGCGAGCGCATCCGAGTTGATGCAGTAGCGCAAACCCGTCGGCGCCGGGCCGTCCGGGAAGACGTGGCCCAGGTGCGAGTCGCAGCGCGCGCAATGCACCTCGGTGCGCACCATGCCGAAGCTGTGGTCACGGGTTTCACCGATGTTTTCCTTCGCGACCGGCTGGAAGAAACTCGGCCAGCCGGTGCCGGAGTCGAACTTCGCGTCCGAACGGAACAGCGGCAGACCGCAGCCGACGCACGTGTACACGCCGGTCTGGTGGTTGTCGTGGAAGACGCCGCAGAACGCGCGCTCGGTGCCGTGCTCGCGGGTGATGCGGTATTGCGCGGGCGTGAGTTGCGCGCGCCAGGCGGCGTCGGATTTGACGACCTTGGGCAGCGTCAGCGGCCCGGTGACCTGACCGGCCGCGTCGAGGAGCCGGACGGTGACAGTGGCGGGGGTCATAGGTTTGGTGTTTCGACCGGACAACAACGGCGCGACGGCGACAACCGCCAGCGCGACCAGGGCGATGCCAGGCGCGGGTTTCATCGCAGGCGCTCCAGGAGGTGATCGCCCACGCGCAGGGCGTTGGCCATGATCGTGAGGGCCGGGTTCACCGCCCCGCTCGAGGGAAAGAAGCTCGCGTCCACGACGTAAAGATTGTCCAATTCATGCGCCCGGCAATTCACATCGAGCGCGGAGGTCTTCGGATCACGGCCAAAACGGATCGTGCCGTTTTGGTGCGCCACGCCGGCGAGCGGGATGCGCTGGCCGGCGAAGAGGTTGCGCGCGAACAGGCCCTCGTGGCACTCGTGGCCGTGCATGGGGCATCGGGTCTGCTGCTGCATGAGGCTTTTCAGCTTCGCCATCAGGCGCCGGTGACCTTCCTCGTTGTTCGGCCGGTAGCTCAGGACGATTTGACCGTCGCGATCCAGCGTAACGCGGTTGTTCGGATCGGGCAGGTCTTCGCTGGTGAGCCAGAAATCGAGCGAATGCCGGCCCATCAGCTCGAGTGTCCAGTGCGGCGCCAGCGCGGGCGCGCCTGCCTTGAGCGTGTCGCCGTCGAGCTTGCCGACGAACGAAATGTGCCCCATCGGGTATGCCCACTCGGGTGAACCGAGGTAAAAATCATTCACCGAAAGCGTCTTCTGGAAAACCGTCGGGTTCGGGCATTTCGAGATCGCCATGAGCACGGAGTTGACGTGGCCCATGTAGTGGCGGCCCACCACGCCCGAACCGTTGGCCAGGCCGCGCGGGTGCTTGTCGTTCGCCGAGCGCAGCAGCAGCGCGGCGGAGTTGATCGCGCCGCAGGCGACCACGACGATGTCCGCAGAGAACGTCAGTTTCTCCCGGTGGTTCTCGACGTGGACCTTCGTCACCGCGCGGCCGGAAGGGCTGGTTTCCAGGCGCGACACGTACGCGTCGGTCAACAGTGTCACGTTCGGGTGCTCCAGCGCCGGGTCCACGCCGCACACCTGGGCGTCGGCCTTGGCGTTGAGCAGGCAGGGATGGCCGTCGCAGGTGCCGCACCGGATGCACGGGCTGCGGCGCGGGTTGCGCTCGTCCAGCATGACACCCAGCGGCGTGTGGAACGGGCGCAGGCCCAGTCGCGCGAAGTCATCGCTCAATTGCTGGATGCGCGGCTCGTGGCCGATCGCCGGAAACGGGAACGGCGCGCTCCGCCACGGCTCGGTGGGGTCCCCGCCCTGCTCGCCATGCACGTGGTAAAGCCGCTCGGCCTTGGTGTAGTACGGCTCCAGGTCGTCGTAGGAAATCGGCCACGCCGGCGAGACGCCCCCGTGATGGCGGATTTCGCCGAAGTCCTCCTTCCGCAACCGGAACAGGGCCGCGCCGTAGAACTTGGTGTTGCCGCCGACGTAGTAATTCGTGTGCGGATGCAGGTCGCGGCCGTCCGGGTCGCGCCAGACTTCCCGGGTGTGGTAACGGCCTTGGGCGTTCACGGCGAGCGTGCTCCAGTTCTCCTTTTCGCGCGGCACGTAAGGCCCGCGCTCGAGGAGCAGGATGCGTTTGCCGCTGGGCGCGAGCCGATACGCCAGCGTGCCCCCGCCCGCGCCCGAGCCGATGATGATGACGTCGTGGTGGCCGTTCATGGCTCTTTGGTCGGGGGTGGGGAAGCCGGCTTACAGCGAGTAAAGACAAAAAAAACCGGCGCCGGGCGTCGGCGCCAGGTTGAGGCCGTCGCTTCAGCGGCTGGCCGCGGTGACCGGCTGAGCGAATGACGCTTCGCCCAGCAGCACTTCCGCCCAGGCGCACCAGATCTGCACCCGCGCGATGTCTGGGACGTACGCGGGGACCGTGAGGCTCTGGTGGTACTTGTCGCCCTTGATCTTCAGCCGTTGCAGCAGGTAGGCGTTGCCTTTCGAGTCCACCACCTGCCAGTGCGGCGCCGGGGCGTCCGGCACCTTGAAGTCGGCGGAGAGGGTGAGCACGTTCCGGCCCTGCTCGACCGTGTGGGTGACGGTTCCCCGATTGGCCTTCGCGCCGGCGAACTGGGTGCTGGTGTGGCCACCGGCCTGGAGGCTCGCGGCGGCCAGCAGGGCAAGTCCGGCCAGGGAGGCAAGGAATGACGATTTCATGAGGTCTTTGCTGTGGTTTCCAGTGTCTGTCGTGTGTTTTGTTGCGGTTTCGTCTTTGCCGCGCGGTTCCATTGCGCGCGGCGCGATGGTGGGTCGGCGCGGGACCCAACACCTTACAAGCGGTTCCGGCGGGACAACCTCACCGTGAAAACGCGGGAGTCGCGCCCGCGTGGCCGCAGAAGATGCACCGACGCCGCGGGCTGTGGTGCAGCTTGGCGCAGCCCGCGCGGGCCAGTCCTTTGAACACCCGAAAGATTTCCGCCGCGCCCAACATGCCCAGCGGCGGCGCGGTGAAATAAATCCACCACGCTGTCCAGATGCCACCGGGCAGGGCCGAAGCGACGGTGCGCGCCGGGTTCATGCTCATGCCGGAGAGCGGCGCTTCGAAGGTGATGTAAAGCGCCACCAGCGCGCCGGCCAGGCAGCCGGTGAACGGCGCGAGCCGCGGGTGGTTTGTCGCGAACAGCACCGTCAGCATCAGGCCGCACGCGATGGCGGCTTCCGCGGCAAAGGCAATTCCGACGCCGGCGGAGCCGGGCACGGTCGCGACGTAATTGACCGCCGGATGGGCGAGGACCGGGCCGAGGACGAGCTGCGCGAGCCACACGCCGCCAACGCCGCCGACAAACTGCGCGGCGACGTAGAAGAGCGCGTCCCACGCCGGCATCTTCCCAAGCCGGAGAAAGGTCAGCGTCACGGCGGGATTCATGTGCGCGCCGGAACGCTGGCCCCATGGTGAGTAGATCAGCGCGATGGCGGTCAAGCCCATCGCCAGGCCGATGAGCGCACGGCGCGCGGTCGGATTTGGAATCCACGAATGGACGGGCGATCCGGGATATTCCAGCAGCGCGGTAAACAGCGCCGCTGAAATCATGAAGAGGCCGAGCAGCGCCGCTTCGATCAGATATTCCGGCCAATGTTGGCGAAGTGACTCGAGCATGTGAATGGCGCGACCCGTCTGCTCCCGCGTCGTGGCGCAGATTTCCACTCCGCCGCCACGGCTTCCACATCGGTCCTCCTCAGTGTTCGACCAGGCTCCGCCCGCCCGCCAATCCTGGTTCGCCTTCCCGCTCGCGCGGCGGACGAGGCGCGGCGGCCCGCCCTGGGCGCGCAGGGCCAGGCTGGGCTGCGCGTTTGGGTTGTTCCCGTCGTGGTTGGAGCAGCTTCGCCACGAGTCCGGTCCAACCGGTCTGGTGCGACGCGCCCACGCCCCGCCCGGTGTCGCCATCAAAGTATTCGTGAAAGAGCACGTAGTCGCGGAAATGCGGGTCGCTCGCGAGCTTCGGGTGATACTTCAGCACGGGCCGCTGGCCGGATTCGTCTTTCAGGAAAAGGCGCGTCAGGCGGCGTGTGAGTTCCGCAGCGACCTCGTTGATCGTCATGAACCGGCCGGAGCCGGTCGGGCACTCGACCTTGAAATCGTCGCCGTAGTAATGGTGGAACTTTTGCAACGACTCTATGACGAGGTAGTTCACGGGCATCCAGATCGGGCCGCGCCAGTTGGAGTTGCCGCCGAACAAGCCGCTGCGTGATTCGCCCGGCCAGTAGCGGACTTCGTGCGTCAGGCCGCCGCAGTCGAGGCGGTACGGCTCGCGCTCGTGCACCCTGGAAAGCGCGCGCACGCCGTGCTCGCTCAGGAACTCGCTCTCGTCGAGCATCCGGCGGAGCAGGCATTTCATGCGGTGACCGCGCAGCAACGAGAGCAGGTGGCGGTCGCCCGCGCCGCATTCGCGCCAGCGCGAGACCAGCTTCGCGAGTTCGAGCCGGTGGTTGAGATACCATTCCATGCGCCCGGCGAAGTCCGGAAGCTGCCGCAACAACTCCGGTTCGAGCACCTCGACCGCGAAAAGCGGAATCAGGCCGACCATGGAGCGCACCTTCATGGGCACGTTCCGGCCGTCGGCCAGGCACAGGTGGTCGTAATAGAACTCGTCCCGCTCGTCCCACAGGCCGAGCGCGCCGTCCTCCGCGCCGTTGATCGCGGCGGCGATGCCGAGGAAGTGCTCGAAAAACTTGGTTGCGATGTCCTCGTACACGCGGTTGTGCCGCGCCAGTTCCAGCGCGATGCGCAGCAGGTTCAGGCAGTACATCGCCATCCAGCTCGTGCCGTCGGCCTGGTTGATGAACCCGCCGCCGGGCAGCGGCGCGCTGCGGTCGAACACGCCGATGTTGTCGAGGCCGAGGAAGCCGCCCTGGAAAATGTTCCGGCCCTGCGCGTCCTTGCGGTTCACCCACCAGGTGAAGTTGAGCATCAGCTTGTGGAAGACGCGCTCCAGGAACGCAAGATCGCCGGGGGCGGCAGGATTCACGGCGCGACGCTGCTTGCGATCAATCTGAAAGACGCGCCACGTCGCCCAGGCGTGGACGGGCGGGTTCACGTCGCCCAAGGCCCACTCGTAGGCGGGAAGCTGGCCGTTCGGGTGCATGTACCACTCGCGCGTCAGCAGGACGAGTTGCGACTTGGCGAACTCGGCGTCCACGAGCGCGAGCGGCAGGCAGTGAAAGGCGAGGTCCCACGCGGCGTACCAAGGGTATTCCCACTTGTCGGGCATGGAGAGGATGTCGGCGTTGTTGAGGTGCGTCCACTCGTGGTTGCGACCGCGCCGGCGTTCAGCCGGAGGCGGTGGCTGGACCGGATCGCCGCCCAGCCATTCCGGCACGTCGTAGTAAAAGAACTGCTTGCTCCAGATCATGCCCGCGAAGGCCTGGCGCTGGACGAGCCGCGCATCCGCGTCGGGGATGTCCTTCTGCAACGCGGCGTAGAACTCGTCGGCCTCGCGGCGGCGTTGGGCGAAGATGGCGTCGAAGTCGGCAAAAGCCTGGAGCGCGGACTTCCCGTCTGCCGCATCGCCGATTCCCAATCGGCCGGCCGTGTGATCCTTCGTGCGTCCCCGCCGTGCTTCAACGCTTCGCAGGCTGGCAGCCTGCGACACCGCTGGTTTGGAAATCCGCGCCACGAGGCGAAGGCGCACGCTCACCGAGCCGCCCGCCGCCACGGTGAGCACGTAATGCGCGGCGGCCTTCGTGCCGGTCTGCTGCGGATTCACGGCGGCTTTGTTGCCCGCGACGGCATATTCGTGGAAGGCGTCCTTGAAGTGGCCGCGGGCGTCGTTCCGGCCGAAAAGCCGGCGAACGTTGGTCTCGTTATCGGTGAACAGGAGGGTTGGCGGGCTTTCCTGGCTTTGTTCCCCCTCACCCCAGCCCTGTCCCTCGGGGAGAGGGTCAGGGGAATCAAGGCGTTTAAACCAGCATCGGTATTCCCCCAGTTCGCAATGCCGGGCGACGACCGAACCGTCTTCGCCGACGCTCAGTTTCGGCTGCGCGGCGCCGTGCTTCCACGACCAGGTATTGCGAAACCAAAGCTGCGGCAGGAGGTGAATCGTCGCCGCCTCCGGCCCGCGGTTGTTGACCGTGACGCGCATGAGAATGTCATCCGGCGCGGCCTTTGCGTACTCGACGAATACGTCCCAGTACCGGTCGTCATTGAAAATGCCGGTGTCCAGCAGCTCGAACTCCGGCTGGCCCGGGTCGGCTTTGCGCCGCGCGTTTTCCTCGACGAGCCAAGCATAAGGGAACTCCCGTTGGGGGTACTTGTAGAGCATTTTCAGGTAGGAGTGCGTGGGCGTGGCATCGAGGTAGTAATAGAGCTCCTTGACGTCTTCGCCGTGGTTGCCCTCCGAGTTGGTCAGGCCGAAGAGGCGCTCCTTCAAGATCCGGTCGCGGCCGTTCCACAACGCCAGCGCAAGGCAGAGCCGGCATTCGTCGTCGCTGATCCCGGCCAGCCCGTCCTCGCCCCAGCGGTACGCGCGGCTGCGGGCGTGGTCGTGCGGGAAGTAGTCCCACGCCGTGCCGCCCGGCGAGTAATCCTCGCGCACCGTGCCCCACTGGCGCTCGGCGAGGTAGGGTCCCCACCGACGCCAGGCCTCCTGGCCAGCGTTGGCGCGGGCGAGCCGTCGTAATTCCGGGTTGGTTCCGCCGTTTTTCATGGGTGCCTTGCTCTTGTTTGCGCTTCGCGACTGATACGGTTTCCGGGCAAGCCGCCTCCGTTCACGGCGCGGTCAATGCCGTAAACGGCGGGCGTCTTGCCGCCGGGTTTCTTCCGACCGCTCGCAGCGGGTTCCGCCAGGACCACGCGGTCGAGTCGCAGGGCTTCGCCCACCGACCACGCCAGCCATGGACAACCGCGGGGCGTGTGCGGCGGCTCGGCGTCGGCGATCTCGGAAATGTGACCCAGGCCGGCCTCGTCGAGATGGGCCAGCACGGGCCGGAGAAACCGGGCGCGGGCCTCGCGCCGGGCGGCGGCGGTGTCGCCGCGCACCCGCACCCAGGCCTCGACAAACGGTCCCAGGAGCCACGGCCAGACCGTGCCTTGATGATACGCGCCGTCGCGCGGCCCGACCCCGCCCTCGTAACGGGGCGCGTAGCCGGGTTCGTCGGGCGCGAGCGACCGCAGGCCGAGCGGCGTAAGCAGCTTCGCCTCGACCTGCGAGACGATCTGCCAGGCCCGCTCGCCGGCAAGCAGTTGAAACGGCAATCCGCCGACGGCGAAGATTTGATTGGGTCTCAAGGCGGCGTCCTTCTCGCCGGCGCGATGGTTCACGTCCACCACGTCGAACAGGCAGCCGCGCTCCGCGTTCCAGAACTTCTCCCGGAAAGCTTTCAGACCACGCTCGAAATACTCGCCCCAGCCGGGAGAGAACTGGCTGACGATCTTGAGCGCGTTAAGCCAGAGCGCCTGGATTTCAACCGCCTTGCCGATGCGGGGCGTCACGACCCAATCGCCGACCTTCGCGTCCATCCAGGTGAGTTGCACGCCGGGTTCACCCGCCGCAAGCAGGCCGTCGGCGTCCAGACGGATGCCGTGGCGCGTGCCTTTCGCGTAACCTTCGAGGATTTGCTCAATGACGGAACGGAGCGCCGTTGCCTCGGCCGTAGCAGCCGACGTGAGGAGGCTCTGACTTTCGGTGTTTGATTCGCGCGGGTCGTTTTCGGAAGAAGTCAGAGCCTCGTTGCCCCGGCTGCCACGGGCATTGAGGTATTCGTGCGCCGTGACGATGAACCACAACGAGGCGTCCACCGAGTTGTATTCCGGCTGCCCGCCGTGATCGGGAAATCGGTTCGGCAACATGCCTTCGGAGACGCAGCCGGCCCACGCCAGCAGAATGTCGCGCGCGTCCACAAGGCGTCCCGTGGCCAGGCACAGCCCGCGCAACGCGATGAACGTGTCGCGCCCCCAGTCGGTGAACCACGGATAGCCGGCAACAATCGTTCTGCCGTGGCGGCCGTGGACGATGTAGGCATCCGCCGCGCGAGCAATTTGCGACGGGAACGCCGCCCGGCGCCTGCGTTCGCTTTCGCGCAGCAGGTTCCGGAATCCCACGACGGATCCGCGACGCGGAAGGGCGGGCGCGGGTGAGCCGGCGGCGGCCAGCAGCCACACGGCTTCGCCGGCGGACAAATCCCACTCGAACACGCCGGGCGAGGCCAGGTCTTCGGTGTCATCGAGTCCCCGGGCGCGCTCCGCCGCATAAAGAAAGTTGCGATACCAGAGCGGCGCGTGCGTGTAGCGGCCATTGGTGCTGTACCACGCGCGGATTCCCGGCACGCCGTCGTAAGGCCGCCACTCCACATTGTCCGGCCCCGGGCCGGGATCCAACCGGAACGCGGTGTTCTCCCTGTGCAGGCCGTGATAATCGCGCCCGGACAGCAACGGCCGGACGAACAGGCGGACGCCCGGCAGTTTGCGCGTGAGCCGCCAGGCGAGCGCCGTGACGCCAGCCTCGCCGGCCACGACCAGTTCCTGAGCCAGTTCGGTGCCGTCCTCGCACTTGAACTGCCAGCGCGGCCACGGCTCGCTGGCGAACGTCTGAATCCGTTGCGCGCCATCCGGGTGGATCACCCCGGGCGCGTAGTTTTGCGACGTCAGCGCGAACCGGCCGGCGGGCGTCTCGATCCAGGCTTCGCAGCCGTTGACCAGCACCAGCCGGCCGGTCGGCGGCGTCGTGGCGGCGCGCAGCAGCGCGTGGTAACGCCGCGTACGAATGCCGCTGGCCGTGCCGCTGGCAAAGCCGCCGCGGCCGTCGGCTGCGAGCCATTCGGGAGCCTGGAGAAGATTCATAAAACGGCGGCCGGATTCATGATCTCGGTTTCCATGTTGGTCGTACTCTCCAGGGCGAAGGGATTGGAAGCAGGATTACGATGAGGAGCAAGATGAGGTATCAGCCGCCCGTCTCGAAACCCGGATACAGCGTCATGCCGCCGTCCACGTAGATGGTCGCGCCGTGGATGTAGTCGCTGTCGTCGCTGGCCAACCAGACGCAGGCGCGGCCGATGTCCTCCGGCTCGCCAATGCGCTTGTACGGGATGAGCTTCATCAGCTCGCGGTACGCCTCGGGCGTGCCCCAGGCCTGCATGTTGATGGGCGTGCGGATCGCGCCCGGCGCGACGCTGTTCACCCGGATGCGGTGCGGCGCGACCTCCTGGGCGATGCTTTTCATCATCAACATCACGCCGCCCTTGCTGGCGGCGTAGTTCACGTGGCCCGCCCAGGGAATGACCTCGTGGACGCTGCTCATGCAGATGATCTTGCCGGCCGCGCAGGAAACCTCCTTGCGAACGCCGCGGCGCTTGAACTCGCGGATGGCCTCGCGGGCGCAGAGAAACTGGCCGGTCAGGTTCACGTCGAGCACGAACTGCCAGTCCGCGAGCGTCATCTGATCCACCGGCGCGTCCTTCTGAAGCCCGGCGTTGTTGACGAGGACGTCAATCGTGCCGAACTCCTGGATCATAGTCCTGAACATGCTTTGCACCTCGTCCTCCTTGCGCACGTCGGCGCGATGCGCGTAGGTCTGCGCGCCGCACCGCGCGGCCTCCCGCACCACCTCCTCGGCGGCGTCGGGGCGGGAGACATAGTTGACGACGACATCCGCGCCCGCGTGGGCCAGGGCGATGACCACCGCTCGCCCGATGCCCGAGTTCGCGCCGGTGACCAGCGCCTTCTGGCCGCGCAACACCTTGTTGATGGGGCACGCCGGCAGTTCGGCCAGCGGGAGATTCTCGGCGCGCAGGTGCTCGCGCATGAGCGCTTGGTGGGAAACGTCCGGCCTGGGTGCGGTCAATGTGGCGTTCATGGATCGGGCGCGATCAGACAATCAATGTTGCATCGCGAAGATGCGTCGGCAAAGGAGCGGAATCCTTACACGACCCATCCGGCGGCTGGCTTCCAGAGCGGGCCGGCACGCGCTGCGAAGCTGTAAGGTTCAAGCGCCTTTGCCGACCAACCGCTTGCGGGCACCGCATCGCCAGTCGCGGTGTCCTCCGCGGGGTGCGGTGGGCAACGCCGCCGGATCGGACCTGGTGAATTGTCTCGTGCGGAAGTTCATGAACAACGCAAAGTCGGCCTTGGGAACCCTGGTGAACCTCCTCCTGCCCTCCTGGCAGCACGTCGCCGCGCTGCAATCCAGCACCCCCGACCGTCCGCTGCCGCCCGGCTGGCGTCTGGGCGTGACGTTGCATCTGCTCGCGTGCGATTGGTGCCGGAGGTACGGCAGGCAGGTGCGGCTTCTGCGTGCCGCCTTGCAGAGCGACGCAGACAGCCTGAATGCCGGCCCGCCCGCCCGCCTCAGCCCCGCGGCACGCGAGCGGATGAAGGCGGCGCTTCGCCGCGCGGCATAGTAGCCCATGCCGGCTGTAAGGTTTTCCCCCGCCACCTGACCAAGCCACAGCGGCGAACGGCGCCGCCCTCCGGATCAAGGTGGTCTGGAGCGGCGCCAGCGGCCGCCGGCATCGCGTCATGATCACCCGGCTCGCGCCCGCCCCGCGGCTGACCACCACGGTCGGCGGCTATTCCGTCGGCCTGGCGCGCGACAACGCCGACCTGCGCGCGGCCCAGGCGCTGCGTTACACGGTCTTCAACCTCGAACTGCGCGAAGGCCTGGAGCAGTCGCACGCCACCGGCCTCGACGCCGATGCGTTCGACCCCGTGTGCGATCACCTGCTGGTCCGGCACGCGCCCACCGGCATGGTCGTCGGCACGTACCGCTTGCAGACCGGGCCCTCGGCGGCGGCGCACCGCGGCTATTACAGCGAGCAGGAATTTGATTTCCGGCCTTACGAGCCGTTGCGGGCGGAACTGATCGAATTGGGCCGCGCCTGCGTTCACGCGCGGCACCGCAACTTCATCGTGCTGGGCCTGCTGTGGAAGGGCATTGCCGATTACGCGCGCGCGCGCGGCGGGCGTTACCTCTGCGGCTGCAGCTCGCTCACCTCGCAAGACCCGGCCGAAGGCGCGTCCGCCTACGCCGACCTTTGCCGCCATCACCTGGCGCCTCCGGCGCTGCGCACCCGGCCGCTGCCGGCCTGGGAATGTTCGCTGGAAAACCTGGCTCCCGAACCGGTCAAGATTCCGAAGCTGCTGCGGGTCTATCTCGAACTTGGCGCGAAAATCTGCGGCCCGCCGGCGCTGGACCGCGAGTTCAAGACGATTGACTTCCTCACGCTGCTCAACCTCGAAACCCTGCCGGCACCGGCGCGCGAACGCTTTCTCGGATGACCCGCCAGCCCCCAGCCATTTTCTCGGAGGTGGACAGCGTCCTGGCGGATGCGCCGGCGGACGCGGCCGGCTGGGGTTTCCAAGCCCGGCGCTGGGTTCGCATCCTCACGCGGCTGGTGTGGCTGGGCGCGGAATTCGCGCTCGCGGCGTTGAACTTTCCACGCCACGTGTGGCTCCAGCGCGCGATCCCGGACGCCATCGCCCGCGCGCGCTGGCTGCAACGAGGATGCCGCCGGGTCTTGCGCGTCTTCAACGTCCGGCTGCGCGTCCGCGGCGCCATCCCAACCACCGGCCTGCTGGTCGGCAATCACCTGGGGTACCTCGACATCCTGGTGCTCGGCGCGCTCGCCCCGGCTCTTTTCGTCGCCAAGCTCGACGTGCGGCGATGGCCGGTCCTGGGGTGGTTCGCGCGGCTGGCCGGCACCGTCTTCGCCCGCCGCGACCGCCGCCAGGACGTGGCCCGCGTCAACGCGGCGGTGCGGTTGGCGCTCGCCAGCGGGGTGCTGGTGGTGCTCTTCCCGGAGGGTACCAGCTCCGACGGCGCGACAGTCCTGCCGTTCAAGTCCGCCTTGCTGGAGTCCGCCGCCAGCACGGAGTGCCCGCTCAGCGCCGCCTGCCTCCACTACATGCTCGCGGACGGCGACGCCGGCGCGGAGGTCTGCTACTGGCGCGACATGACCTTGCTGCCGCACCTCCTCAATCTTCTGGGCAAACGCGGGGTGGACGCCGCGGTGAGCTTCGCGCCGGTGAGCAAAAGGCCGGCGGATCGCAAGACGCTCGCCCGACAACTGCGGGCCGAAGTGCTCAGGCTGAAAACCAGTCTCGCGACCTGAACCGGAGCGGCCGTTGAACCGGCAGCGCACCGCCTCATCTGCTGGGCGTGCGCCACGCCCGCTTCACTGGGCCGGTGGGTCGCCTGCGTCTTTGTGCCTGCTCAGCTTCAACCTTGTGAGGCGTGTCCAGCCACTGGGGCGCATCTCAGTTTTTTGCAGCCGTGAAAACGGCCAGACGCCGGCGGGAGGGGGTAGGTCGCCCCTCGCTGAGGGGCGACGGGTGGCCCCTGAGCCCGGGGCCGGCTACCCGATGCCAAATCCTCCCCCTACCCACCGCCCCCTTTTGAGTTTCTGAGTTTGGGCTTTCTCGCCGTGTTTGCCGGACTGGAAGCCGGCCGCCACCCCAGCAGGCGTTTTGCCTGCGCAAAACTGAGATGCGCCCCGGCCAGCGCCGCCCGGCCGCGGCTTGCCTGCCGGCGGTCGGCGGGCTACAAGCGCCGCCGGCTATGCCATCCATTTCCCCGCTCCGCGCCGGCATCATCGGCACCGGCTTCATCGGCCCGGTTCACCTCGAAGCGTTGCGCCGCCTCGGCGTCCAGGTCACCACGTTGTGCGATCTGCCCGACCGCGTCCACGCGCTCGCCGGGCGTTTCGGCATTCCGCGGGCCTTCGACGACTACCGTGCGCTGCTGCGCGCGCCGGATGTGGACGTGGTGCACATCTGTTCGCCCAACCGGTTCCATTGCGCGATGGCGCTGGCCGCGCTGCGCGCCGGCAAACATGTCGTCTGCGAAAAACCGCTGGCGATGAACACGCGCGAGACCGCCGGCATCGTGAAGCTCGCCCGCCGGGCCGGCACGGTCTTCGCCGTGAATTACAACGTCCGGTTCTACCCGGCCGTGCTCCAGATGCGGCGGCTCGTGGCCCGCGGCGAACTGGGCGAGATCATCCACGTGAACGGCTCGTACCTGCAGGACTGGCTGTTCAGGGACACCGACTACAACTGGCGCCTGCTGCCGTCCGAGGGCGGCCGGCTCCGCGCCGTGGCGGACATCGGCACGCACTGGATGGACACCGCGTGTTTCGTGCTGGGCGCGCGGATCCGCCGGGTGCTGGCCGACCTCGGCACGTTTCACAAGACGCGCCGGCGCCCACTGGGCGAGGTCCAGACGTTTGCCAAGGCCGACGTCCGGGCGCAGTACGCCGCGTACCCGGTGAAGACCGAGGACTTCGCAAACGTGCTGCTCGAATTCAGCAACGGCGCGCGCGGCAACCTGGGCGTGTCGCAGGTCGCCGCCGGCCGCAAGAACTGCATCCGGCTCGAAATCTACGGCTCGAAGAAATCCGCGTGGTGGTGCTCGGAGGACCCGGAGATGCTGCACTTCGGGAACCGCGACGGCGCGAACGAGACCGCCGTGCGCGCCACGCCGGCCTTCGGCGACGGGGCGGCCGGCTTCATGGATTTCCCGCCCGGCCACGTGGAAGGCTTCCCGGACACGTTCAAGATGCTGTTTCGCGCGATCTACGGCTGCATCGCGGCCGGCGGAGGTTGTGACTGCGCCTTTGCGACGGCCGAGGACGGCCACGCCGAGGTCGCCGTCTGCGAAGCCATCCTGGCCAGCCACAAAGCGCGACGGTGGGTGACGGTGTAGCGGCGTGGCTTCAACCCCAAGCCGGGACGGTTCCGTTGAGGAAGGGGGCACACACGCCCGCGCGTGTGCCGACCGGCGCCCGCGCCGGTCGGTTCTCCGTGTTCGAACCACACCGGACGGCGCTCCCAACCCGCCGCGCGGGAAGTGGCGGGCGAGGCGCCCGCCCCGGTACCCGGGGCGGGTGCGCTCCCCGGTCCAATGGCATCGCTCCGGCCAAGGGGCGAAAGCGCATCCGCCCAAGGCAGGCCCCGCGCCACAGAAGCCCGGGCGCTTGACGGTGCCGCGGGGCTCCGCGACGGTACGCCCTGCCGGATGAAGTTCGTGGACGAATATCGCGACGCGCAACGCGTGAACGAGCTGGCCGGGGCGATTGCCCGGCGGGTCACGCGGCCGTGGACGATCATGGAAGTGTGCGGGGGCCAGACCCACGCCATCGTGCGGTTTGGCCTGGACGAACTGCTCCCGCCGGGCGTGACGCTGGTGCACGGGCCGGGCTGCCCGGTGTGCGTGACGCCGCTGGAACTCATTGACAAGGCCATCGCCATCGCCGCCCGGCCGGAAGTCACGTTCTGCTCGTTCGGCGACATGCTGCGGGTGCCGGGCAGCCGGCAGGACCTGCTGTCCGTGAAGGCCGCCGGAGGCGACGTGCGGATCGTGTATTCGCCGCTGGACGCGGTGAAGCTGGCGCGCGCGCGGCCGGACCGGCAGGTGGTGTTCTTCGCGGTCGGGTTTGAAACCACCGCCCCGGCCAACGCGCTGGCGGTCTTCCAAGCGCGCCGGCAGGGCTTGGCCAATTTCTCCGCGCTGGTGTCACACGTGCTGGTTCCCCCCGCGATCGAGGCAATCCTCGCCTCGCCGCACAACCGTGTGCAGGGCTTCCTCGCCGCCGGCCACGTCTGCACCGTGATGGGCTGCGCGGAATACTTCCCCCTCGCCGCGCGCCACCGGGTGCCGCTCGTGGTCACGGGCTTCGAGCCGGTGGACGTGCTGCGCGGCATTCACATGTGCCTGGGCCAGCTCGAGGCCGGCCGGTCCGAGGTTGAGAACGCCTACGGCCGCGCGGTGCGGCCCGAAGGCAATCCCGCCGCGCAGGCTTTGGTGCGCCAGGTGTTCCAGGTGGTGGACCGCAAATGGCGCGGCATCGGTTTGATTCCCCGGAGCGGCTGGGGCCTGCGCGAGGAATTCGCCGCGTTCGACGCCGAGCGGCGGTTCGGCCTCACGGACTACTCGGCTGAGGAACCGGCGGAATGCCTCAGCGGGCTGGTGCTCCAAGGCGTGAAGAAGCCGCACGAGTGCCCGGCGTTCGGCACGCGCTGCACGCCGGAACATCCGCTGGGCGCGACCATGGTTTCCAGTGAAGGCGCCTGCGCCGCGTACTATCGCTACCGCCGCGCGGGCATGGGCCAGGCCGCGCCAGAACCCGCCGGCCAGCCAGCCTGACGCCATGCCCGAGGCGCCCGCCGAGTTCGCCCTCCAGTGTCCGCTGCCTCTCAGCGACTACCCGCGGGTGTTGCTGGCGCACGGCGGCGGCGGGCGGTTGATGCAGCAGTTGCTCGAACAGGTGTTTTACCGCGCGTTCGACAATCCCGCCCTGGCCGACCGCCACGACGGCGCGGTGCTCGAGGTGGACGGCCGGCGCCTCGCCTTCACCACCGACTCCTATGTCGTCCGGCCGCTGTTCTTTCCCGGCGGCGACATCGGCACGCTGGCCGTGAACGGCACGGTGAACGACCTGGCCGTGTGCGGCGCGCGCCCGCGCTGGCTCAGCGCCGGCTTCATCATCGAGGAAGGCCTGCCGATGGAAACGCTCCGCCGCGTGGCCGCATCCATGCGCGACGCCGCGGCGGCGGCCGGCGTGGAATTGGTCACCGGCGACACCAAGGTGGTGGACAAGGGCAAGGGCGACGGCCTGTTCATCAACACCGCCGGCGTGGGCGTGATTGAGCACCCCTCCGCCATCCGGCCGCGCGCGGTGCGGCCGGGCGACGTCGTCCTGGTCAGCGGCGACCTTGGCCGGCATGGCATGGCGATCATGTCCGTGCGCGAAGGGCTGGAGTTTGAAAGTCCCATCGCGAGCGACTGCGCGCCGTTGTCAGGCCTGGTGGCCGACCTGCTGGCCGGGGGCGTCGCGGTGCATTGTCTGCGCGACCTGACGCGCGGCGGGCTGGCGGCGGCGTTGAACGAGATCGCCGCGGCCGCGGGCGTGCACATCCGCGTGGACGAGGCCGCGGTGCCGGTGAGCGACGCGGTGCGCGGCGCCTGCGAGATCCTGGGGTTCGATCCGCTGTACGTGGCCAACGAAGGCCGGCTGGCGGCGTTCGTGGCGCCGGAGGACGCCGGGCGCGCGCTGGCGATTTTGCGGGCACGGCCGGAAGGCGCCGGCGCGGCGCGCATCGGCGCCGTGCAGGCGGACCGGCCGGGGCTCGTCACGCTGCGCAGCGTGATCGGCGTGGACCGGGTGCTCGACCTGCTGAGCGGGGAGCAACTGCCACGCATCTGCTGAATCACTGGAGGGCGGCCGTGGACAAATTCGGTAAAGAGCCGGCCAACGCCGGGAGAGTCCGCGGAGTTCCGTTGGCGCAAGTTTTCGACGTCAGATCCCGCCGCGCCGGGACGTGGCGGGGGAGACCAAATCCATCGCGGCGGCGCTGCCGTCGCCCGGCATTATGCAAGACCTGAATCAGTTGCTGGCCAGCCACGCGTTTCTCAAGGGCCTCGAACCGGAGCACCTGAAACTGCTCGCGGCCGGCGCGCGGCGGGTGCGGTTCGCCCCCGGCGGGATCATCGCCCGCGAGAGCGACGAGGCGAACCGCTTTTACCTCATTCTGCGCGGTGAAGTCAGCCTGGAGACGAAGAGCCCCGGACCTTCGTCTGGCGGCTTCAAGAGCGTCGGCCCGGGCGAGGCGCTGGGCTGGTCCTGGCTGTTCCCGCCGTTCACCTGGCATTTCACCTGCCGCGCGGCGCAGGAGGTCGAGGCGCTGGAATGGGACACCACCCAGCTCCGCGCCGTGGCGGAGAAGCACCCGCGGCTGGGCTACGAGCTGTCGCGCCGGCTCGCGCAGGTGCTGCTCACACGCCTGCGCGCCACGCATGACCAACTGGTGGGCTTCTATGGCCAGGGCTGACGCCGTGGCGCGGGCGCCCGGCCGCCGTTCATGAGCCCACCGGACCTGGGCCGGACCCGCCTCGTGATCCGCGGCGCGGTGCAGGGGGTTGGGTTCCGTCCGTTTGTCTTCCGCCTGGCCACCGGGCTGGGGCTGCGCGGCTGGGTGGGCAATTCCGCGTCCGGCGTGTGCGTCGAGGTCGAAGGCCCGGCGGCGGCCCGCCAGGAATTTCTGTTGCGCCTCGAGGCCGGGCGGCCGCCGCACAGCTTCATCCAAAGCCTCGAAGCCACCGAACTTGATCCCGCCGGCTACGCGGAGTTCGCCATCCGCGCCAGCGACGAGTCCGGCGACAAGACCGCGCTGGTGCTGCCGGACATCGCCACCTGCCCGGAGTGCGTGCGCGAAATCTTCGATCCGGCCAACCGCCGCTTCCGCTACCCGTTCACGAACTGCACGCACTGCGGCCCGCGCTTCAGCATCCTCGAGGCGCTGCCGTACGACCGCCCGCACACGTCCATGAAGGGCTTCACGATGTGCCCGGCCTGCGCGGCGGAGTACCGCGACCCGCGCGACCGGCGCTTTCACGCCCAGCCCAACGCCTGCCCGGACTGCGGTCCGCAACTGGCCTTGTGGGACCGCGCCGGCCGCGAACTGGCCCGGCGTGACGCGGCGCTGGCCGGTGCGGCGCAAGCCTTGCACAAAGGTGAGATTGTGGCCGTGAAAGGTCTGGGCGGATTCCACCTGATGGCGCGGGCCGACGATGAGGCGGCGGTGCGGCGGCTGCGCGAGCGCAAGCGGCGCGAAGAGAAGCCGCTGGCGGTGATGTGTCCTTCGCTGGACATGGCGCGGGCGCTCTGCGAAATCGGTCCGCTGGAAGCCCGCGCCCTGCGGTCGCCGGAAGCGCCGATTGTCTTGTGCCGCCGCCGAGCGGCCGCGCCCGTGGCCGCGGCCGTGGCGCCGGGCAACCCGGCCGTGGGCGTCATGCTGCCTTACACGCCGCTGCACCATCTGCTGCTGGCGGACCTGGGCTTCAGCGTGGTTGCCACCAGCGGCAACCTGAGCGACGAACCGATCTGCATCACCGAATCCGGGGCGCTGGAACGGCTGGCGGGCATTGCGGACTTGTTTCTGGTGCATGACCGCCCCATCGTCCGGCACGTTGATGACTCGGTGATGCGGATCGTGCTGGGGCGGGAACTGGTGCTGCGGCGGGCGCGCGGGTTTGCGCCGCTGCCGGTGACGGTGCGCGAGCCGTTGCCGCCCACGCTGGCGGTCGGCGCGCACCTGAAGAACACAGTGGCGCTGGCGCGGGACCGGCAGGTCTTTCTGAGCCAGCACATCGGCGATCTCGACACCGCCGCGGCGCTGGGCGCGTTCGAACGGGTCATCGCGGATTTGTGCCGGTTGTACGACATGACGCCTGAACGGGTGATGGCAGACGCGCATCCAGATTACCTCTCGACGCGGCACGCGAGAAAATCCGGCCGGCCGGTCGTGTGCGTGCAGCATCATTACGCGCACGTCCTGGCCTGCATGGCGGAAAACGATCTGCCCGCGCCGCTGCTGGGCGTGGCCTGGGACGGCACCGGCTTCGGCACGGACGAAACCATCTGGGGCGGCGAATTCCTGCGCGTGACCGAGGCCGCCGTGGAACGGGTGGGCCATCTGCGGCTGTTCCGGCTGCCGGGCGGCGAGCAGGCCGTGAAGGAGCCGCGCCGCGCCGCGCTGGGCCTGCTGCACGCGCTGCTGGGGGACGCGGTTTTCACCCGCGCCGACTTGGCGCCGGTGAAGGCCTTCAAACCGGCGGATCTGCGGGCGCTGCGCCCGCTGCTCACCCGGCCGTTCAACGCCCCGCTCACCTCGAGCGCCGGCCGGTTGTTCGACGCCGTGGCGTCGCTGCTCGAATTACGGCACGTCACGCGCTTTGAAGGGCAGGCCGCCATGGACCTCGAATTCGCCTTCGATCCGGGCGACTCGGAAGACTGCTACCCGGTGGTGGTCCGCGAAGTGCGGAGCGACCCGCAGCACAACGGCCAGACGCTGCCGCCCTGCCCCGTCCACGCCGAATGCGTGGCCTTTGTCTGCCCCCCGGTGACGCACATCGTGGACTGGGCGCCGCTGCTCGAGGCCATCTTGAAGGATTTGCGGCTGGACGTGCCGGTCTGGCAGATCTCGGCGAAGTTCCACAACACGCTGGCGCAGGCCGTTGTGGCGGTGGCGCGGCGCGTGGGCGAACGGCGGGTCGCGCTCACCGGCGGTTGCTTTCAGAACAAGTATCTCCTCGAACGCACCGTGGAAGGCTTGCGCAGCGCGGGTTTCAGTCCTTATTGGCATCAGCGCGTGCCGCCGAACGACGGCGGGGTGGCGCTGGGTCAGGCCGTGGCCGCCGCTCGGCTGGGCGCCGGCCAGCGCAAGCAGAAAGGCTGAACATGTGTCTCGCAGTCCCGGGCAAAGTCCTCAGCATCGCCGGCGCCGATCTGGAGCGGACCGGCAAGGTCAGCTTCGGCGGGGTGGTCAAGGAAGTGAGCCTGGCCTACGTGCCGGAGGCGAAGATCGGCGACTATGTGGTCGTACATGTCGGCTTCGCGTTGAGCGTCGTGGACGAAGCCGAGGCGGAACAGACCTTCGAGTACCTGCGCCAGATCGAGGAACTCGAGGAACTCCAGCCGCCACCGCCGCCGGACAAGGCTGCTCACCCGGTGTAACGCCGGTTTCCCAACCGGCAGGCCGTGCGAATTGTGAGGCCGGCAAGCCGCCAGGAAGCGGCCGTCCGCCGAGAATGCCGCCTCCATGAACTGGTTTTCGGGCGGCGCGCTGGCGGTCCACAACTTCGCGCCCGAGGCCAGTTCGAAAACCTGCATCACCTGCAGGCTGGCGTTGAAACGGGCGGCCAGCCGGAAGTCGCGGGTGACGGCGAACTGCGAGCCCGGCCGCTGGCTGCCTTGCGCTGCCGGGTACACCGCCAGCCGGCGGCCGCCGGGCAATTCCCACAACGCGAGGGTCTCCGCGTTGTCATCGCCGCTAACGGCGGTGACCAACTGGCTCCCGTCCTCGGACAAGGCCAGCCCGGTGCACAGCCCGGGCAGTGGCATTTCGAGCAAAACATGCTGCCGCTCCAGATCCCACAACCAGACCCGCGGTTGTTGGTCCGGAGTCTGGAAGTTCGCGATCCCCGCGTACGCGAGCCACGGACGTGTTGCGCAAAACGCGGCTTTGAACATGGAGCCCGTCGGAGCGAGTTGAGCCGCTTCCTGGCGGGCCGGGAGGTTCCCCACAGCGCAAGGCCGCGGCCGAACAGATCGTTCAGCGCCAGCCACCGGCCTTCCGGCGACACCACGAGCAAGTCAACCGAGCTGGAGCGGACGCACAATGTCGCGAAGGCGTCGCTCCGGCATTGCTGCCAGAGGAAACGCCATTCCCAGCCGCGCAGGTCGCTCTCGCCGGGCTGCGGGCGGTGGCGGTCGAGCAGTTGCCGGGCGCGGCCGGGCGGTTTTCTGAATCCAGTCCGCGGTCTCCGCGTCCGTCGCGCCGGTGGCCACGAAGTCGCGGAACGCCTCCTAGCTGATGCCGGCGAAATCCAGCCACACCTGGTCCAGCGGGCAGCCGGAGTGATACTCGCCGGCGGTGCCCGCCAGCACGGCGCAGCATTTGTCCACCGCGCGCGCGGCGATGACGTAGCCCGCCAGCGTCGCGCGCCGGCTCAAGCCGCCAGCTTGCGCGCGATGCCCGCAACGTGCCGGCCTTGAAAGCGCGCCTGCGCCAGCTCCTTGGCGCTGGGCTGGCGCGAGCCGTCCGGGCCGGCGATGGTGGCCGCGCCCCACGGCGAGCCGCCCTTGACCTCGCTGACGTCCGCCAGTTCCGGGCAGGCGTACGGCAGGCCCACGTAGATCATGCCGTGGTGCATGAGCGTGTGGACGAAGCTCATGATGGTGCTCTCGTTGCCGCCGCCCGTGCCCGTGCTGGTGAACACGCTGCCCACCTTGCCGACCAGCGCGCCCTTCACCCACAGGCTGCCGGTCTGGTCGAGGAAGTTGCGCATCTGCGCCGCCATGTTACCGAAGCGCGTCGGGGTGCCGAACAGGATGGCGTCGTATTCGCCGAGTTCCTTGGGGTCGGCGATGGGCGCCGGCTGGTCGAGCTTGGCACCGTGCTTTTTCGCCACCTCGGGCGACATGAGTTCGGGCACGCGCTTGACAGTGACCTCCACGCCGTTCACGGAGCGCGCGCCTTCGGCCACAGCCTGAGCCAGCGTCTCGACGTGGCCGTACATCGAGTAGTAGAGAACAAGGATTTTGGTCATGCGGGGATGGGGTGGGTCGGGTTGGTTGGGTATCAACGGAGATCAAACAGCAGCGCCTCGCTCGGCTCGCTGGCGGCGAAGACGAGCGTGCCGGGGTCTTCCGTGCTCGCGCCGTCGCCGGTCTTCAGCGCGACGCCGTTCAGCGTCAAGGCGCCTTCGGCGATCTGGAGCCACGCGCCCCGGCCGGGTGCGAGGACATGCGTGACGCTCTGGCCGGGCGGGAGCCGGAGCCGGTAAACCGAAGCGTCCTGGTGAATCACCGCCGAGCCGTCCCGGCCGTCCGGCGAAATCACCAGCACCTTCGGGGCGTCCGCGTGTTCGGGCCCCGGCCGCCACTCGGTGTAACCCGGCCGCAGACCGCGGCGCGCCGGCAGAATCCAGACCTGCAAAAAGTGAACCGGCTCGGTCCGCGACGGATTGAACTCGCTGTGCGTCACGCCCGTGCCGGCGCTCATGAGCTGGATCTCGCCCGGCTGGAGCACGCGGCCGTTGCCCAGGTTGTCGTGGTGCTCCAGCGCCCCGGCCAGCACGTAGCTGAAGATTTCCATGTCGCGATGCGGGTGGGTGTCGAAGCCCCGGCCGGGCTCGACGCGGTCGTCGTTGATGACCCGCAGGCTGCGGAAACCCAGGTACGCCGGGTCATGGTAATCCGCGAAGGAAAACGTGTGCCGCGACCGCAGCCAGCCGTGCTCGGCCAGACCGCGGTCCGCCGCGCCGCGAACCGTTATCATGGCCGGAACATGGCGCGAGTAGCCGCCGGTGACAAATGCCGGCGCCAGGCATCTACGTCTCCAGAGACGCCGGCTGCCACCGCGGCGCTCAGGGCGGGCGGGTGGCCGGCGGCACCCATTGGGCATGCCAGTAGAGGTTCCACAGATGATCCAGCTTGATGGGCTGGACGTGGCCGTCAAAGAACACGATCTGGTTGACGTACGGCCCCAGCGGCTGACCCGGCGCCACCGGCAGGCTGCTGTGCGCCGTGCCCGGGCCGCCGTGCCGCGCCATGGTGAGGTTGGGCATCGAAAGGGCGAAGTCGCCATCATAGACTGTGTAAAGGTCGCGGCCCGGGCGGTGGTGCGGCATGGGCAGCGGCTCTTCGTCGAAACTATCCGCAAAGAGGGGCGTGGCGCTGGGCTTGGCAATCGCGGATTCATTCCTGAACGGCAGCTCGAACGATGGCCCCAGTGGGGTGCTCGTCCCGCGGGTCACCCACCCGTTGAAACCGTAGCTTCCAACGCGGGACTCCGAGACGACCCCCGGCTGGAGGTCAATGAAATCGCCACGATAGGGCATGTCCGCCGCGCCCACACCGTAGGCAAGCGGCGGCTCCTTTCGCTTGGCCGGATCCTCGCGGGTGGCCGGGCAAAACCTCACCTGCGTGTTGCTGGAAAGGTAAGGTCTGACGAAATCAAACCACCCCCCCGGCGACAGCGACTCCTGATCTGACAGTCCGTAATCCCCCACGTACTGGCTGTACGCCAGGCCCAGTTGCCGCACGTTGCTCAAGCACTGCGTCGCCTGCGCCTTGGCCTTGGCTCGTGACAAGGCGGACAGCAGCAGGCCCGCCAGCACCGCGATGATGGCGATGACCACCAGCAGCTCGATCAGCGTGAAACCGCGCGTCACCCGCCCGTGTTGATCGCGGCGCAAGCTATTTAGTCGCAGTGCCTTCATTGTGACGAGCCGTCCCGGTCGGGGGCTTGCGGCCCAGTTCCCGGCGAAGGGATTCGAGGCATTCTGTTGTCTGCCGGATATCCTCCTCAAAATAGTCGGCCAGGAGTTGTTGGTATTCCCCCGGCAAGCCGTGCTGGCACGCCTGCTCGCGGAGTTTCCCCAGCGCTTCAGCCAAGTGCGCCGTCTTCCGCTCCAGATGCTGGAGCACGGCTTCCGTCCCGACGACGGTGCCCGGCAACCCGTCGTACGGCCGGTAGCAGGTCGGAGACTCCGTGTATGCGCCGGCTCCCTTAATGAGGCTCACCATGGTCTCCTTGTACTCCGGGGCTGCTTCCTTGCCAGACTTGCGCTGACAGAAGGCGTTGATCTTTTCGCACTCATTGCGGGCGGGACGCTCAGTCTCCATCCGGCGATAACGCGCGTAGTCGTCCGTGGACAGCAGTGACCGGACCGCCGCGTCGTAGTCGCTTCTGGCGCGCAATAACTGGTGGATGGCCGCCTCGGCCTCGAGCGCCGCCCGGGCGATCTTGAACGCGTGCAATTTGAGCCGGTCACTAGCTTCGGCCGTCAGCCCAAAGTCCCTGAACATGCGGTCGTACTCCGGTCCCTCCATCCGGTCGAGTTCTTCAGCCAAGTCCTTTCGGACGCGATCGTCGGCCTTCCGGGACAGCGGGCGCTCGAAGAGCAACACGTATTCGCCCTGCCTCTGGCGCAGAGTCAACTCCAGGGTCTCGTCAAGCTCCGCCTGGGTGATATCAATTCCTTGTCGCCGGAGTCGTTCGATGGCCGCCGCGTTGCTTGGCTCGCCTGTGTTACGCAAAGGTTCGGATTGGCCATCGGCGGCCGCGTAGCCCGAGCAGGCGCCCACAGCCGGGACCAGCGGAGACATCATCGCTTTCTCGCTGCCTAGTCGGCTGGGCCGGGACAATCCGAATTGACCAACTGCCAGGCCAATGACGAAGGCGAGGAGGGAAGCGGTCCCGTGGAAATGGTGCGGTTTAACCATTCTACGGCTCGATTACCAAGCAAGCCTGTGATACGGTTGGATCCGCAGGTGAGCGAGGAGAATTACTCGCGCTTCTCGCTTCATTGCGCGGTTAGCTAGTCGAGAACTTTGGCCTCTGCACGGTAGAGTGGGAAACCCGAAACCCTCCACACCTTGCTCTTGCCCGAAATCCAATCTGAATCGAGCCAGTACCACTCGGCGACCAAGTATGTGACGGTTCCAGCATGGTAAAAGTCAACCACCCGGTCAACTTGGTTAGCATCACGTCCATAACTCTGCCTGGCCAGATCAAGTTGAACACCGGAACGGGAATACCTGGCCATGGTCCATCCCCAGTAGGTGGGGCCGACCCCACCCACGTAGCCCCAGAAAATGTCGGTTTGCGCCAGCCAACCCTCGCTGGGACCCGGGCCCGGATCGTATTCGACGATCTCGGTGTCGAACGCATGCGAGCTTGTGAACGCCAGGATGCCGATGAGGGCAACGCTGGCAGCAGTCCGCTTGAGGTGATGTTTCATAAATTACTTTGGTTGAAATTTTCCGCCATGTGAACAGATCGTTTCATTGCTGATCGTGATCCTCCGTCGAGGATCTGACCTTTCCGCTATTTAGTTTCGCCGGCTCAGCCACCGGCCGCAACGCCGATTCATTGTCCCAATCAGGCATTTGTTGTCTGCCGCGCGCACTTTACGCGCGAGCTTTCCCCTTCCGGGCGCAAGGCGACCGCCCGCGGATTCAGCCCAGTACGTGCCGCTATTCCGGCCGCTGGCTTACGCACGGCGGCCGGGAACACTCAGAGCCCGGAACTTGGTACGGCGCGCGGTGCGCACAAAAAATGGTGACCGCGGCACTCAACTCTTCCGCGCGCGTTTGGTTTTCCGGATGTGTGTTCGGCCTCGTGAGCGAGCCTGCGGCCGGTTCGTTGTGTCGGTTGATTTCTCGCGCGATTCACGTTCGTTCGCGTGTGTCTGGAGCGCGAACGCCAAGGGACTGCATCCGAAGCGGCGCTTGAACTGATGGCAGAGATGGGCTTCATCGGCGAAGTGGAACAGCGAAGCCGCTTCTTTGACCGTCATTTGACCGGAGCAAATGCCGCGCGTCACTTCCGACAAACGGAATTCGTTGAGCCACCGCTGGGGTGACATTCCGAAGGTCTTGACGAAGAAACGGCGCAACTGGCTGGGTGAAACCATGCACAACCGCGCCAGCAGGCGGGCCTTATACCGGGCCGCCCAGGCTTTCGCCGGCCAGTCGGTAATGAGCTCGAGGCGACTCATCCACACATTCCCCATCCCTGGAGGTCAGCGGATTTTGTGTAACACACCTGGTCCAAGACTTCAAGGGGCGGCGGCGATCGGGTGTAATGCCTCGTGGATCGCGGCGGGGCTAGACTCCGTCGAGCCCTGCCTGAGAAATTGCCAGGCTCGATGGCGTCTCGTTCCACCGCGTCAAAACTGAACCGCCACAAAAAGCGAGATGCGCCCGGCCGTTGGCCGAAATCAGGTTGACGTCCCGCGCCAACCGGCCTACCACACGGACCGGAGTTCCCATCATGAAACGCGTGCGTCTTTCCCTGCTCGTGGTCGCCTTGCTTTGGAGTTGCCCGGCCAGGACCGGCGCGTCCGAAACGCTGGTCTGGCACACCGACCGGGCGAGCGCGGTGCAGGCGGCCAGACAGGAGGGCAAGCGGATTTTACTGGTCGCCGGGCGGCTCACCTGCGGCAACTGCAGTTACATGCTGAATACGATCTGCGAACTGGCCGACCCGCCGGTGCGTGCGCTCCTCGCCGCCGAGTACGTGACGTGGTTCTGCGATGTGGACGCCTCGGCCGAGTGGCGCGCGTACGCCGCCGACCTGGGCGGCTTCACGCTGCCGCTGATCTGCCGCCTGGACGCGGACGCGCCGACCCAGTTTCTCGACCGCACCACCGGCGTTCAGCCCGGCGCCGCGTTCTACCCGCGGCTGCTGGCGCCGGTTCAGCAACCGGTCCGCGTTCCCCGGTTCGTGGAATTGCGGGTGACCGGGGGCGCCGTGAACCTGACCGTCACCAACCTCACCTTCGGCCTGACCCACCAGCTTGAGCGGACGGCCGTCCTGGGAAGCGGCACGGCGTGGACGCCAGTGAGCAGCTTCACCGCTTGGTCGCGCGGCACCAACCGGGTGGACACCAGCGCCCCCGCCGGCGGCGGCTTCTACCGGCTTTTGGTCCGCGCGCCGTAAGCCGGCGGCCGCTCGCGGAAGGCTACGCCCGGCAAGCCGCCGGGTTCTCATAAATTTTCAACACGCGCCGCATTTGCTTTTCTTCCGCTGACCGCCGGCTATTTTTCCGGCGAGCCGATGAAGACCGCAACGCTGGCAGGCATCGCCGTGGGCGTCAGCCTGGGCGCGGCACTGGGTGTGGTGACCTACACGTTCGTGTACGCGAAGGGCGCGTCGTACCTCACCGACGACCCGCGGGCCTGCGTCAACTGCCACGTCATGCAGGGGCAGTACGACGGCTGGCAGCACTCGAGCCATCGCAGCGTGGCCACGTGCAACGACTGTCACACGCCCGCCGGCCTGGTGTCCAAGTACGTCAGCAAGGCGCAGAACGGCTTCTGGCACTCGTTCTATTTCACCACCGGCGGCTACCCCGACAACCTCCGGATCAACGAACGCAACCGGCGCATTGCCGAGGCGGCCTGCCGCAAATGTCACGCGGAGATCGTCCACGGCATCGAGGGCGTCGGAGGCGCCGACGCCCCCGCCCAACGCGCCTCCTGTCTGCGCTGCCACCCCGGCGTGGGCCATTCTTTCTGATGCACCATGAACACTCCCCCGACTCCCCCCGCCCCCCAACCCGCCCGCCCGCGCGGCGGGCAGATTCTGAAATTCGGTCTCGCCACGGCCGTGGCGGCCTTGCTGGCCGTTGCCGGCCTAGCGCTGCTGGTCAACATCATGGAACGCAAACAGGAAGCCCGGAATCCGTTCTTCCGTGTGGTCGAGCTGACCGACGACACCGAGGACCCGGCCGTCTGGGGCAAGAACTTCCCGGTGCAATACAACGCCTACCGCCGCACGGTGGACCAGCAGCGTACCCGTTACGGGGGCAGCGAAGCCATGCCGCGCACGCCGACCGACGCCGACCCGCGCTCGGTCGTGGCGCAGTCGAAGCTCGAGGAGGACGCGCGGCTGAAACGAATCTGGGCCGGATACGGCTTTGCCCTGGACACCCGCGAGGAACGCGGCCACGCCTACATGCTGGACGACCAGACCTTCACCGGCCGCCAGGCCCGCCCGCAGCCGGGCGCCTGCCTCAACTGCCACGCCTCCACCTACGTCGCCCATAAAAGGGCCGGCGACAGCGACCTGTTGCGCGGCTTCGAGAGGGTCAACGCCCTGCCGTTCGACGAGGCGCGGAAGCTGGTGCGGCACCCGGTGACGTGCATTGACTGCCACGAGCCCCAGACCATGCAGCTCCGCATCACCCGGCCCGCGTTCAGGGAAGGCATCAAGGCGCTCAAGGCCAGCCAGGGCATGCCGGACTACGACGTCAACCAGATGGCCACCCGCCAGGAAATGCGCAGTTACGTCTGTGCCCAGTGCCACGTGGAGTACTACTTCAAGGGCGACGAGAAGCGGTTGACCTTCCCGTGGCACAAAGGCATCAAGGCCGAGCAGATTCTGGCGTACTACGACGAGGCCGGCTTCAAGGACTGGACGCACGCCGGGAGCGGCGCGGCGGCGCTCAAGGCCCAGCATCCCGAATTCGAGATGTGGAGCCAGGGCATCCACGCGCGCTCGGGCGTGGCCTGCGCGGACTGCCACATGCCGTACGAGCGCGTGGGCGCCCACAAGGTCAGCGACCACCATGTCCGCAGCCCGCTGCTGAACATCAATCGCGCCTGCCAGACCTGCCACAAATGGCCGGAGGCGGAGCTCAAGGACCGGGTCGAAACCATCCAGACGCGCACGCATGAACTGCGCGACCGCGCCATGACCGCCGTGGTGGAGCTGATTGACGACCTCCAGGCCGCCGCGGCCACCGGCCGGCCGGACGCCGAACTCGCGGCCGCCCGGGCCTTTCATCGGCAGGCGCAGTTCTACCTCGACTTCGTGGAGGCGGAAAACTCGCTGGGCTTCCACGCGCCGCAGGAGGCGGCCCGCATCCTGGGTCTGGCCATTGACTCCGCCCGGCAGGGCCAGAATGCCCTGCGCGCAACCAAGCCCGTCCGCACCGCTGCTGCCGGTTCGGAGTAACCGCGCCGGGACGGAGACCGCCACGCAACTCAAACCAGCACCACACCTCGGGCGGTCCACCGCGTGCTGGCCTCAGGGCACGACGTCCTGACCGCGACGCGTGCCGCATTCCGCCGGATCCGTGTTGCGGGTGTGCGCCCGCAGGCTCAAAGCCCGCAACTCCATCGCCACCCGGTTCAGGCCGGGCACTTCCCAGCCGAAGTTGAGGTGCGCCACGCGGTAATCGGCCGGCCGGCGCGAGTCCCGCAGGCAACCCTTGTCCCACGCGGTGAGCAAAGCCCGCTCCAACCACGGACGCAGGTCGCAATCCAGCCGCTGCCAGTGGCCCGGGCGCAACGGTTGGAGCCCCAACGCCGCGCCGCCGGGGTTGTAGATCAGTTTGCCCTGCGTCACGGCGAAGTCCCGGGCGATGTATTCCGGCGGCACGGCATGGCGGTCGTCATAAACCGGCACGACGAACCAGAGGGAATCGCCATGGCCCGGTGAATCCCGCCGCGTGTTGTTCAGCGTGAGCACGACCTGGAATTGCGCGGCATGCAGGTCGGGCGAGTAGCCTTCGGGCCGAAACGTCTCCGCCTCGAGCAGCCTCACCTCGAAGCTCAGCCGTAGCGACTCGATCTCCGCCAGCGCCGGTGCGCCTGCAATCGCCTGCTGGACCAGCAGGTGCGCCCACGGCGCGGCGGGACTGCGGCGCGGTTTGCCGCCATACTCCGGGCGTGAGTCCACCCCCAGCGTCAGCCGCGGGGCAGCCGCGTCCCGCAGGTCCAGGCAGAACCACTTGGCGACATTCGACACGCACAACACGGCGTCGGCGGTCGCCACGCTGTGGGTCAGCGGAAGACAACTGTGCCACTGGGCGAGTTGCCAGACCGGCGCACCGGTGGCGTTGGTCAATTGAAGTCGTCCCAACTCGCCTCCGCCGGCTTTCGGCGCAAGGACCGCCAGGCCGCGCGAAGTGCGGATCGCGCAGCAGTTCCTGGCCGGCCGCCAGGCCAGCTCCTGCAACGATCAGAAGGAGAAGAGCGCCGTTGGCGGCCCGCATCATTGGGACGACAGCCCGCGCCGGCCACGCTCGGCCTCGGCGGTGCGGCGCAGTTCGGCGTAGAGACCGCGGGCGAGGGCGAGGCGCTCGAGCAGGGCGTCGCCCTGCCGGGCGAGTTGCTGGCGGTAGCGGTCGGTGTCCAGGCGGCCTTCGGCCTCCAGGCGGCGGGCCTCTGCGATGATGCCCTCGATCTGGCGCAGGCTTTCTTCCCGCTTGGCCAGCAGGTCTTCCAGCCCGTCGAACTTCCAGAACCGCAGCCCCGGCCGGATGATATAAACCGGGGTGGTGTGCGCGCTGGTGCCGTCGCCGGCGCGCGCCCGCGCGGCAATCCAGAAGCCGTCACCCGCCTCGACCGTGAAGTCGAGCTTCGCCTCCGGCTTGGCCGGGTCGCGCGATCCCGTGTCACGGATGACTTCGCCGTGCCGGACGATTTCCAGCTTCACCGGCGCCATGCGCTGCGGATCGCCCCAGGCCCGGGCGCGGACGCGCAGTTTGCGCGGCGACTTCACCAGCAACTCGTCGCCGGGCAGCGCGTCGTCCACGCGGAACTCGAGCATCGGCCCGCTGGTGGTGAAGGTGCGCCCGCGGCCGAAGGCCTTGAACCAGTTGTCCGCGCTGAACGGCTGCCGCCCGAGATACGCGTAAGCGCGCACCTCGCCGATGGTTCCGCCCCACGGCACGTCCGAGCCGGCGCTGGCGGTCAGCTTGCAGCCGAGGTTCAAAAACTCGTAGTAGAGGTCGGTGCCGAGCTGGTTGAATTGGAGGATTTCGACAAAGTCCACCTTGGCGCGCGGCACGTTCAGGCTCATGTCGCGATGGACATGGAACATGCCGGAGTTCACGTGCGCGTAGCCGGTGAGGCCGCCCTGGGCGTGGACCGCATCGAACACGGTGTCGTACAGGAAATACCGCTCCGGATCGCGGACCATCGCGGTGATGTTCATCGCCAGCGTGTGGCCGATCTGGTCGTGCGTGCGCGGGCATTCCTGGCCGGGCGCGAGCACGTACTCGCCATCCACGACGCGGAAGGCCGGGCCAAAGCCGCGCTGCTCGAAATAGGTCCGGTAGATGTCGCCCATCTTCACGATGTTCGCGAGATGGACGTCTTCCGCTTGCGTCCAGGCCATCACGTTTCGCGCGTCGTCGTCGCTGAGGATGCGGGTGTGGACGTGGTCGTCGCCGGACCACCAGCCGCGCTGGCGCATGTCCACCCAGCGGCGCGGGCGCAGCGTCTTGGCAGTGAGCTCGCCGGACCGAATCGTCACGTCCTCGAACAGCACCTCGTGCTCGACGCCGCGGCGCACGCCGATCTGCCAGACGCCGGGCGCGAGCGCCATGTCGAACGGCCCCGGCACGCACCAGAAATGCACGCCGAGCGGACCCGGCAGGTTGGCGGCTCGCACGCCGCTGGCGTGGCCCTGGCTGTCGAACTGCGGCGCGAACTCGATGCCGTTCGCGGGCCGGCGCTGCAACCCGTCCACGCGCCACATCAGGCGGACCATCGCCGGCGTGGGTTTGCCGGTGTCGTCGGACAGCACGGTGAGCCGGAGCCGGCCAGGCGCGGGCGTGGTCACGTCCAGCGGCAGTTGGAACGGCCCCTGGCCTGGACGGCGCACCTCCACGCGCAGCGTCGTGCGCGCCACTGGCACGTGCTCGAGCCCGGCCAGCGCGTAAGTCACGCCTTGCGCCGCCGCTTCCAGCGGCACGAGGCTCGATTCGCCGGGCGGCAGCGAAAGATCTGCTGTGACGGCGCTGAACCGCTGGCCTTCCCCGCCGGCGTTGATCTCGAACAGCAGCGCGCCGGTGTCGCCCGGCAACTCGATCGGCCCTGGCGGCGCGAACGCCGGCCTTGCCGCGGCAAGATCAAGGCGGGTCAGGCGCGGGCTGGTCTTCACCAGTTCAAGCAGGCGGCCGGCGGCCTGCGCGCGGCGCCCGGCGGCGGCGGTTCGGGCGGCTTCGTCGCGCGCCTGACGGACCTGCTGGTCGGCCTCGCGCAGTTCGCGGTTGAGCGCGTCGAGTTCGGTCCGGCGTTCGGGGCCGAACAGATGCCAGTGGTTCTGGGCGAGGCGGCCGGCGAACTCGATGATACCCGGCGGCAACGGCGGCGATTCGGCGCGGGCTGGCAGGGTCAAGGCGAGCAGCGCGAGGAGGTGGAGGCAGAAGGCGGTGGTTTTCATGGGGTAGGTGGGGTCAAGGTTGGCCCGCGGGTTTCGCGGAAAGTGCATTGCTTCAAGAATCCGGCTGGGCGGCGCTGCGTCGCCGCCTGAGCTTCGAGGCCGCGCCGCAGCGCGGCCGCACCGTCCGGTGCTGCGCGGTGACGCTCATGGCGAAAAAGCGGAAGCCGGCGACGCTGGTTTAACCCCGGGCGGCGCAAGCAGCCGCGCCTTGAACTCGCGCGCCTCGCCGTCCCGCGCCGGCGGCCAGACCGGATCGCCGGGCGGGATGGCTTCGAGCCGGCAACCGTCCCGGCCTTCCGCTTGGATCAGGCCCAACGCGCGCGTGCCCGGCCAGAGCCGGTCCTCGACCACCATTTCCATGCCGGGCGCGAGTTCGACGGGCGTCGGCGCGAAGAAGTGCAGCGTGAGCCGATGATGCCCGCGCCCCACGCGGTCGTTGCCCAACAGGTCAATCGCTGGCGGGTAAAGCGGCAAGAGCGCGACCGCCTGCCCGCCGGCCCGCAAGCCGACGGCCTGGGCCAGCCGGGATTCGAATTCCCGGAGGTAGGCTTCGATTTCGGCGCGGCTGATGCGGCCGTTGCCGTCCGCGTCCAGGTGTGCGCGCTCGTGCTCGGAGCCATCCTCGAAGAACGTGAGCTGGACGGTCACGTCCACGTGTTTCGCGCCCAGCGTGACCGCGACGCGGTGCTGGATGTACGCGGCGAACAGGTCGTGGGCGAAGCCGGAGCAGGCAATGGCGGTCACCACCACGGCGAAAACAACCAACCGCGACCAAGCCGGCCAGCGAGGACGCGGGCGGCGCGAATGGCGGGTGTTTGGCGGCATGACAAGGTCCTTGTAAGCGTCCGCCTTTCGCGAAGCAAGCCGGAGGATGAGGCGTTCGCGGCTGCGGCTTCCGGGTGGCGTCCCGCTCACAGACCCGCCGGTTTCGCGTAGGCCAGGCCGTTGCAGGTGAACGCCGCCCAGTGCACCGGCGAGGCGAAAGGCGTGTCGCCGAATTCCCGGGTGAACAACACGGCCTGTTCCTGGCACTTCTCGGCCAGCGGCTTCGGCAGCGCCTGCGTGAATCTGCCCATCACGGCGTCCAGTGCCGGGCCCCTGCGGAGCGCGCGCAGCCATTTCTGGGCCGCGCCCAGGGCGGTGGCGGGCGGGTCCCCGGCCAGCCAGCGCTCGTGGAACGTGTCCATGAGCAGCGCGCTGGGCAGCTCGGGAATCGCCCAGAGCGTGCTCACCACGCAAGGCGCGCCGGCGAAAAGGAAGCCGGTGGGGAAGTTGTGGTAGTCGTCCAGCACGTCCGGCCGATAGACCACCGGCCGCCGCCCCGCTTCTGCGCCCGCGACCGCCGATACACATTGGAGACATAGTGCTTGAGCGCGGCGAGCAGGAAGGAACGGAACCGACCCCCCTCACGCTCCACCTGATCCAGGAAGTCGCGCGAGAGGATGAACTCGAAGAACCCTTGCGCCAGGTCCTTGGCGTCGTGGGGCGGGTCGCGCTGTCGCAGGAACGCGTACACCGGCGGCCAGTACTCCCGGCACAACTGTTCGAGGCTCTCTTCCCGCCCGTCGCGGGCCGACACAACGACGCTCCACTGGGTGGTCGGGAAGGCCACCCGTTTGCCTCCGGGGCAAGACGATCGCGGGTCCACGGGTTGAACGCCGCGCATCCTCGGCGAGCCCCAGCACCTTGCCAAGCCGAATCCGCAGCCGCGCCATAGGGGTCAGTCCCACAGATCAACATCTCCGCATCCTCCGCAGGTACGACAGCGACGCCGAGTCCCCACCCTCAACCGTCCAGTCCGCGTCATACCGGACAAGGACCTCCCGCCCGCCGCCCGGTTCGAGAGGTGTGTATATGTGGGACTGACCCCTTCGGTTCTTCATTGGACCGGGATCGCCAGCCGGTAGAAGGCCCTCACTCCGCCCGGGGCAAGTCGCAGCAGTTCGTGCCCGTCCGGCTGTTCTCCGTTCGTCATCACCTGGGTCCAGTTCTCCAGGTCGGGCGACTGCTCGAGGACGGTCCTCACGGCGCAGCTCCCCCGGACCACGAGACGAAGCTCGGTCGCGGTCCACCCCGCTGCCAATCGCGGGCAGGCGCAAGGCGTCCCCTCCGTCCCCAACTCGATCGCGTGTTGGGACGGGTGCTGAAAGCGGGCGTTCACCGTGTAGAACATGGACGCCTCCGTCGGGTGTTCTTCCACCACAACGCTGTGCAGCGCCACGCGGCCCGGCCCTCCGACCTGGCCGACACCCAAAACCACTTCCTCTTTCCCGACTCGCACCCGCGGGCTCCGGATCGGGCTGTCATCCGCCTCGATCCACGCATCCAACACCCTGAGCCCCTCGGGAACAGTCTGCGTCACCACTACCCCCCCGCCGCACATGCGCCGTTGTTGCTCACGACGGCGATCAACTCCGTGGGCACACAGGGCTTGAGCTGGATCGCTGGCGGAGCTGTCAGCGAGGTGACGAAGTTGTCGCAATACGCCCCCAGTAGCCACAGCACCGCGTTCTGGAACAGCAACTGGCGCTGGACCAACGAGTCCGCCGCCTCCGCCTCCGTACACACGTTCTCCCCGCCTTGAGAGGCCTGGCCGCCAGCCACCAGGAACCCCTGGACCACCCGGAAGCCCAGGAACGGATTCTCGGGCTCGTCGAAGCCTGGATAACGAAGCAGGACCGGCGAGTCCTCCAGCGTTGCCCGCACCTCGCCCCCGGCCGTCGCGGCCACCCGAGGCAGGACGCGGGGATAACAGAAATCCGTGACGCCAGGCTTGCTGCTCCCAGGGGGGAAGTTGCTGCCAAAGAACTCGTTCACGCGGTTGGCTGGCTCGCGACGTCGGACGAACCCGGGTCCGGCTTCCCCCGGCATGGGACTCAAACCGACCAACTCAGCCCAGCGTTGCCGTGTGGCGCCGGTCAACTCGTCTGCCGCCGAGGCCAACCGCTCGCCGATGAGATACACGGCGACCCCGCGCTGCCAGCCTTGCCAGAGGGTCTCGATCACGTTCGCGGCAATCCCGCCCGGCGTCGTACCCACGTCAGGCGAGATGAGCATGCGGAAGCCCTCCGCCATCGCCGGGTTCACCTGCGCTGCCTCGACGATCCGAACGTCCGGCTCATACCATTCCGCGGTGATGCTCGTGGGAGAGGGGATCTGGAACTCCTCCGCGGCAGAAAGGTACCGGGACAGCGTGCCGATTTCCGGATCGTCGGGACTCCCGATCAGCAGGATGTCACCGCCGATGGCTTCCACGCTCACGGGGGCTGAGCGCGTACTCAGGCCGTCGTCGTCCGTGGCCACGGCCACGAAGGTGTAACTCCCCTCCGGACCGATGCCTCGGTAATCCATGACAAAGGGCGGCTGGGTCACCGTGCCGATGGGGATCTCAGGGTCTGTCGGTCCGGGGCCCGTGCGGTAGAAAGCCGCGCCCGCGACCTCCCCGTCCGTGTCGTGTGCGATGACCTCGAGGCGCAGCGACCGGTTGCGTGCCACCAACTGACCCGCGACCGGGTGAACGAAGGAGACGGTCGGCGGCGTGGGCTGCGGCAGCACCGTGATAACCACAGTCGTGCTGCGGGCGACGGCGCCGTCATCGTCCGTCGCTTGGGCCGTGAGCCGATAGGTGCCGGCCACAACACCCTGCCACAAGAGATGGAAGGGAGCCGCTGTCACCACACCGAGGGAAGCCCCTTCCGCGAAGAACTCCACCTGCCGGACCGTGCCATCTTGGTCGGTGGCGACGGCCTCCAATTGGATGGCAGCCGGTTCCCCGAAACGCTGGCCGTTGGTCGGGTGGGCAAGGTTGACCGCCGGCGGCAAGTTTGGAAGCACGACGTTCACCGTCACCGAGAACTGCCGAGTGATCGTGTCAACGGCGCCTAACTCCACGCCCCCGTCGTCTCTCACCGTGACGGTGATCACTGCCCGACCGTTGCGGCCCGGAACCGGCCGGAGCCGCAAGGTGCCCTGCACCGCCGGACTTGCGTATTCCACCATCGGCTCGGCAATGACCACGGCATTGTCGGAACCCGCGGACACCGTCAGGAACTGGTTTGCTTCATTCGCGGCGCCAGCGCTGATGCCAGTGAGGGTGCCGCTCACCTCGCCGGAATCCTGCTCGAGGGTCAGGTCGGCGATGGCGTCCAGCGTGGGTGGGTCATTGACGGGTACCACCGTGACAGCAAACGAAACGGTCGTTACCAACCCCTGCTCATCCCCCACGCGCAGCTCGATCCGGGCCACGCCAAACTGATCGGGCAACGGCCGGATCGTCATCCGCGGCACCTCGTTTGTCACTGTAACCGTGACCGCACTCGCCGGGAGCAGGGCGGGATTCGAGCTTTGAATCGCGTAGGTCAGCCGAGAGTTCGGCGTACGATCGTCGCTGACACCCAGCACGAGCTCGCGCTGTCCGTCCTCAAGCATCGTCTGTTTGGGAATGGGCTGAACTGTGGGCGGGTGGTTGTCAACCGTCGTGACTACCCGCAGATAATCGCCCGGCTGCGAAGCTCTGGTGTAAACCCGCAACCGGTTCGCCGCCAGAATCTCCCAGCCATCCGTTCTTCGTCCTTCGAACCCCCGGTCATCCATGTGACGATCCAGGTACCCGCGGTCGGTGAGCAAGCTCGGACGCCCCAGAATCGGCGATGACGCGATCTCCAACCAACCCTTGTTGTCTGCCATTACGCCCACGATCCTCTCGCCAGGCTCAAACTCCCAGGTGTAATCGTCGGGGTCGTACACGGATTCTGCCAGGTTGTGGAAGATGAAGTAGCTGTTGACGATAGTGTTCTGGGGAACAGTCACCGACCGCAGGTCGCCGTCCCCCTTGGTCCCCATGGTTGTCCGATACTCAGCGAACAGTGTCCGCTCCAACCTAACACCCTGGCGCTCCTCGAACGCAGTCTGCATTTCGTTCGTGGCACCGCCCTGCTTTTCAGGAAGGACATTGAAGCCGCGGGGCAGCGGCTCGTTGAACCGGGCCAACAGCCGCTCGCGCGGCGTTGGGGTGCGCAGCGCGCCGGTGCAGATCGGGCTCAAGATCACGCCAAGCGCGCCGCACAGGAGCAGGGGACGTCGGAGTGAATGAAGCGAGAGAATAGGGCTCTTCATAAGTGCGTTGTGTGTTGGAATCCCGTAGTACTCGAGGCCGTAAGCGTAACTTTCAGGAACCGATCGCGTCGAAGTTTTCTATAGCGGATCATGCATCGCCGTGGTCAGGTGCTCGAACAGCTCCTCGAACAGGGCGTCGTCCACCGGGAATCGCCAGTTCCGGAGCTCCTCCCGCAGGTCTTCCTCTACCGCGGCACTGACGGCCGCCGCCATGAACGTGGCGCGCTGTTCCCGGGTGACGTGCACATACCAGTCGGACGACGGCGCAGGTCCAGCCAGCAACAGCCGAACGTGGTGATCCCGCCGCCACGCCCGTACATATCGGCGGAAGTACTCCCGGCCAAAGCGCTCGCTGATTCTCAAGTGGAGCCCCTCCCAGATCCAATCCCCGTGCCGGTCGTCGAGTGGCGCAGTCTGTGCCTCCCACTCCCGCAACCGCTCGTTGGCGATCCGACGGTTCTCGTCAAACTGGCGCTGGAGGCTCGCTCTGTGGCCTCCGCCAGAACCAGGTTGTCCACGAGACTCTCTCCCGACCAGCGCGGGGGAAGGTTGGCGTCGCCCTCGACGTACAGCCCGGCCCCGTAGGTCAGCTCGCCGTACATGATCCTCACCACCAACGATGCCGAGTTGTGATCGAGTTCGTGGAAGATCGCCGGCCACCAAGGATCGCCCCCCAACCCCGCGAAGAAGCAGTGCTTGCCGAAGCCGATCGGATTCCCATAGTACCCGCAGGCGTTGGGATCCTCGGCGATGGCAGCCACATTCGCCGGAAGGGCAGGAATGTCCGAGATACCGAGAAGGTCGCTGCCCCAAGCGACCACGGCACCACTGGCGGTCAGAGCCACGTTGTGCCAGGAACCCACCGCGATTGCCACCACGTTGCTCAGGTCGGCAGGCACGTTTGCCTGTCCTGCCCAGTTGTCGCCCCAACCCACCACCCGCCCATTGGCCTTCAGCGCCAGGCTGTGGGAAAAGCCCGTGGCAACAGCCACCGCGTTGCTCAGGCCGGAAGGAACCCTGACCTGACCGCGGTCATTCCGCCCCTAGCCTACCACCCGACCATCCACGGTAACCGCGAGACTGTGATCGAAGCCCGCTGCCATGGTCACACGTTGCTGACGGTGGATGGAACGGGACTTGCACCGTACTCGCTACACCCCCACCCGATCAACCGGCGGTCGTGGGTTAGGGCTAGGACGTGGAAGGGACCGCCGACCAAGGCCACGACATTCGAAGAGTCGCTTGGGGGACGGTGGTTCAGGGTGTTTCCCCAGCCTACCACCTGCGCAGCTCGCGTCACTCCCCAAGAACCGTGGGTCAACAAGAGGAGTGAGAGTGTCAAGAAGATGCGTCCCAGCGCGGATCCCGTGACGCCAAACACCTTGGAGTCGTTGAGTCCGGAATCCCGGTGTTGGCACGCCGGATAATCGCGTGGACAGGGCTCGGCGGTCCGGGACCGGCCTGCGCTCTTAGCAAGGACGGCGCCACCTCGCAGCGGGTAAACGGAATCGAAAGCTGGCTGCAATTGCCTCGCCACGCTTTGCAAAGAGGCGGGGGGTGATTCCGGGAGTGGACGCGGCAGGTTCACAGGGGGTGACCGGCCGGGCGTGTGGAGTCAAAGAGGGCCCATAGTCGCCTCATGGCAGTGCCTTTGAAGATTGTGCGAGACGTTCGGAAACCAAGCGGGTCCGCCGGCCTGATTCCGGAGCACTTCGGATGCATCACTGCACTTTGACACAACTGAAGAATTGAGTATCAGCCTCCGGCGGGATTGTCAACATATCGTGGACGGCATTCGCCAGGGTGAATGTGTCCGCAGCGGCGACCATTCGTCCATATCGTGCGAATGCATCAACCGCCATGAGGACCCGGGCTCGGCGACCAGCCGGATGCTCAATTGCCCGTTGGCGTGGTGCGAGACCTGAAGGACGGGCTCGGCGGCAACATGGATTTGGGCGACGGAACTGTCCGTCGTCTCGCCGAGGCTAGACACCCGCACCCAATAGGTCGTGGAGCTTGTGACCGTTTGGATCCGCAGATCTGCAGAAGTGGCACCGGCGACGGGTGACGAGGTATCTCCGCCAGTCCCTTGATAGCATTGGTATTGGACCGGAGACGCGCTTGAGACAGCCACCGACACCGCCAAGGGGTAACCCACCCACTGGATTTGGTCCTGCGGATGTTGAATGATCTTCGGTGCCGTCGCCGGGATGGTCGGAGTCGAAACGGGCTGGGGTGAGCTGGGCGGAACAGGCCCTTTAAGGTTCACAGAGCCACGGCAGAAACCCGCCGCCCGCCGGGTGAGTTGCGGCGGGCGGTCTGCTGGCGGGTTGGACGCATCAGAGTCAGTTGGCGCCTGAGATCAGCCGGGCGGTGATTGGCTTGCCGGGGTGGTTCAACCCGAAAACCGAAGTTGAGCTGGCGGGGGCGTCGCGCCGCGGCCAACTTCGGTTTTTCGGGTTCAAGGATTACCGGCTGTTCCTCGCACTGGGACAACAAAAAAAAACCGCCAGCGGTTCAGGCGGGGCCTGGCGGAAAGCCGGGTTGCGGCTCAACGTTTGCTGAACTGGAAGCGCTTGCGGGCGCCGGGCTGGCCGTACTTCTTGCGCTCCTTCACGCGCGGGTCGCGTGTCAGGAGCCCCTCGGCCTTGAGCACGGAACGGCAGTTCAGATCGGTCTTCAACAGCGCGCGGGCGATGCCCAACCGCACCGCGCCCGCCTGGCCGTTGGGGCCGCCACCCGACACGTTCACGCGGGCGTCGAACTTGGAGGTCGTGTCGGTCACGACCAGCGCGTGGGTGGCCCAGGTGCGCTGGGCCTCCAGCACGAAGTAGTTTTCGATGGGCCGGCCGTTGATGGTGATCTTGCCGGCGCCGGGCGCCAGACGCACGCGCGCCACCGCGGTCTTGCGGCGGCCGGTGCCGAGGAATTCGGAGACCTGTGACATGGGAAACTACGCGGGGATCGTTGTCGGAGTCGGTTTCTGGGCTTGATGCGGATGCTGGTCGCCGCGGTACACCTTGAGCTTGGTGAGCAGGCGGTCGCCCAGGCGGTTCTTGGGAATCATGCCCTTGACAGCGTGCAGGATGAGGCGCTCGGGGTGGCGGGCGCGCACCTCAGCCACGGTCCGGTATCGCTCGCCGCCCTTCCAGCCGGAATAGGTCATGTAGCGCTTCTGGGTCTCCTTCTTGCCGGTCAACCGGACCTTCTCGGCGTTGATCACCACCACGAAATCACCGGCGTCGAGATGCGGCGTGAACACCGGCTTGTCCTTGCCGCGCAGCATGTTGGCCACGGTGGCGGCCAGGCGGCCGAGGACCATGCCGCTGGCGTCCACGACGCGCCAGGGGCGCGCGTTCAAGTCCACTTTGGGCAGATACGTCTTCATCAAGCGTCCGAAGCAAAGAGCCGCGAAAGTACCAGAGGTTCGGGGTGCGTCAATAGGCTTCTGTGGGGACTTTCCCGACCGGGCGCATTTCAATTTCGTGCCGCCCCGGCCTTGACGGGGTGGGGCGCGACTCCTTCGAGCCCTGCCTTTCGGGACCGGGGTCGTCAGACCGCGATCACCGCGGGCGGGTCACCCGCGGCACGACCCCAGGTGGCGTCGCCTGGGCTGCGACGGTCCGCCCGCGGGCTGCAACAACCTGAAATGCGCCTTTCCCAAGCTGTCGGTGTCCGTCCACCGTCAGTTGGGGGATCAAGGCTGATGGACTTTGAGCATGCAACGGGGCTGGGACTGCCGCCGTGCGGACCAAGCCAGCAGCTTACGCCCGCGGCCGGTCGGCGGGGCGGACCCAGACTTCGGGGCGTTCGCCTTTGCGGGCGTGCAGGACCAGCGTTTCGCGCGGCGCACCGCCGCCGCCGGCCCCGCAACCCGGACAGCCGCCGCCGGACTTTCTGCCGGGGCGCCGGGGCCGCAAGACCGACCATGCCATCACGGCGGCCGTGAGGGCCACGATGGCCAGGGCGGTTGCCTGTTGCCAGTCCATGACTTCAAGGTAGGTCCGCGGCGCCCGGACTCAAGCCAGCTTGAACCGCGGGCTCTGGCTCAGAAAGCGCAGCGGATTCTGGTAGATCACGCGGTCCACGGCGTCCGCAGGCCAGCCGCGTCGGCGCATTTCGCGGGCCGTGTGCGCCACGATCAAGGGCACGCTCACGCCCCAATCGCACGCGCTGTTCAGCCAGAGCCGCTCGACGCCGTACCGCTCCAGGATGTCAATAGCCCGCGCCGGCGTGCATTTGGTCTCCGGATACAGCGTCATGCCCGCCCAGAAACCGGCGTCGAGGACCATCTCCACGGTGTGCTCCTCCACGTGGTCAATGATGACCCGCTCCGGCCGGATGCGCGAATCGGCCCGCAGCACGTCGAGCGTCAGCCGAGTGCCCTTGTGCTTGTCCTCGAGGTGCGGCGTGTGCACCAGGATGAGCTGGTCCGCGCGCGCCGCGAGGTCCACGTGCCACTCAAGCACCTGCAGCTCGTTCCGCGAGTTCTTGTTCAACCCGATTTCGCCGATGCCCAGCACGTTCGGGCGGTCCAGAAACCGCGGGATGAGGCCCAGCACCTCGCACGCGAAACCGGGGTCCTCGGACTCCTTCGGGTTGAGGCACAGCCAGCAAAAGTGCGGCAGGCCGAACTTCGCCGCCCGCCGCGGCTCGTAATCCGTGAGCTGGCAGAAATAATCGTGGAAGCCCTGGACGGAACTGCGGTCGAAGCCGGCCCAGAAGGCGGGCTCGCACACCGCGGCGCAGCCGGCGGTGACCATGGCCATGTAATCGTCGGTCACGCGGCTGACCATGTGGGCGTGGGGCTCGATGTAGCGCATGTCGGTTGGCGGGTAAGAAGTTCAAGCCGCCGGCTGCTGGCCGCTCCAGGCTCCAACGGCGCCTTTGCCCGGCGCCTGGGGAATCGGCTCGGTGGTCGGATCGCTGAAGGTCATCAGCACCGCCGCCGCGCGGTCGGACCGGGCCGCCGCGAGGCAACGCAGCGCCTCGCGAAAGGCGTCGAGGCGGAAGTCGGCCTCGCCGTCCGCCCGGTCCACCCGGTCGAGGAAGGCGGCGATTTCGATCAGCTTGTGGCGGGCGTCGAGGAAGTACAGGTCGAGCACTTGTTGGCGGGTCATAACTGGCAAACGCCGACAGGCTACCGCCCGCCGGGCGCGCGTGGCAATGCTGGGTTCGGATTGCCCGCCGTTGCGCCGGACTCCAGTCCGGCCAGGATCGTGTCAGTCGTACCGCCGGATTGAAATCCGGCGTCGCAGGTGTAACGCCCCTCGCTGAGGGGCGACGGAGTCCGGCCCCTCAGCGAGGGGCCGGCTACCCCCAACCGGCGCCGATGCAGCGGCGCCTTGCCGGGACGGTCAGAATCCTCAAGCCCGGCAGGGCCGCGCCGCGTCGCGGCCAATGTCACACCCGCAGCAGCCGCGGTCAGACAACCGCAGCCATGGAAGGTCGGGGCTCGACAGAGTTTCGCCCCACCGGAATGGTTGCGCTCCCGAATCACGCGACCAGCGATGCGCCACTATTCGCGGTTCAAGTGCGCGACGAGTGTCCTGGGGACAACTGGCCCGCCGCGAGGTTTGCCGTCGCGCCGGCGGCTGGTTAGCCTGCGCGCGTGAAGTCTCGCTGGGCCCTCGTCACCGCCGGAGCGGCCGGTCTTCTGTCAGCCTTGGTCGCCTGCCGCGCGCCGCGCCCGCCCGCGCCGCCAACGACGCTGCTGCCGGCCGCAACACCGGTTCCCTCACCAGTTCCGGCACCGCCCCCCGCGCCCATGCCGGCGTTTCATCCGGCCAAGCTCGCGGAGATGGACGCCGCGATCAGCAACGCCATCGCGGAAAAGAAACTTCCCGGCGGCGTGCTCTGGCTGGAGCGCGACGGCGCCGCGCATTGCCGCGCGTTCGGCCACCGCGCGCTCGTGTCCGCCCCGGAGCCCATGACCACGGACACGATCTTCGACGCCGCCTCGCTAACCAAGGTGGTGGCCTGCGCGCCGGCGGTGATGCTGCTGGTCGAGCGCGGCCGGCTGGACCTGGAGGATCCGGTGAGCCGGCACCTGCCCGAGTTCACCGGCGGCGGCAAGGAGACGGTCACGATCCGGCATTTGCTCACCCACACGTCCGGGTTGCGGCCGGACATCAGCCTCCAGCCGGATTGGTCCGGCTACGACGCCGCGTTGAAGCTGTGCTTCGCCGAATCGCTCACGGCGTCGCCGGGCACGCGGTTCATTTACAGCGACACCGGCCCGATTCTGCTGGGCGAAATCGTGCGCCGCATCACCGGCCGGCGGCTCGATGAATTCCTCGCCGCCGAGTTGTACCGGCCATTGAAGCTGACCGACACGGGCTTCAACCCGCCCCCGGACAAGCGGCGCCGCGTGGCGCCCACCGCGGTCGAAAACGGCGCGCCCGTGCGGGGCGTGGTGCATGATCCGCGCGCCCGGCGCATGGGCGGCGTGGCTGGACACGCGGGGCTGTTCACGACCGCGGCCGACCTCGCCCGTTTCGCGCGCATGCTGCTCAACGGCGGCGAACTGGACGGCGCGCGGATCTTCCGGCCCGAGACCGTGCGGCTCTTGACCAGCGTGCAAACGCCGCCCGGCCTGCCCCGCCGCGGCCTGGGCTGGGACATTGACTCGCCGTACGCCGGGCCACGCGGCGACATCTTTCCGATCGGCTCGTACGGTCACACCGGCTGGACCGGCACCTCGCTGTGGATTGACCCGTTTTCGCGCACGTTCGTGATCTTCCTGTCGAACCGGAATCACCCGGACGAAAACGGCAACGTGATCGCGCTGCGGCGGCAACTGGGCACGCTGGCCGCCCAGGCGGTGCGGGATTTCAACTTCAGCTTCGTGCCCGGCGCGTTGCCGCCGGAATCCGGATCCCGGATGCCCGATGCCAGCAAGCCGACTCCGGCATCCACCGCCCAGCACTCCACATCCCGCTCCCGGCCACCGGCCTCCGTCCCGGTCCTCAACGGCATTGACGTGCTGGCGAAGCGGCAGTTCGCGCCGCTGCGCGGCCTGCGCGTCGGCCTCATCACCAACCACACCGGACACGACCGCACGCGCCGGTCCACCATTGACCTGCTCAAGGCCGCGCCGGGCGTCGCGCTGGTCGCCCTGTTCAGCCCCGAACACGGCCTCCACGGCTCGCTCGACGCGAAGATCGGCGACGGCGTTGACGAACGCACCGGCCTGCCGGTCTTCAGCCTGTACGGCGAGAGCCGCGCGCCCCGGCCGGAGCAACTCGCGCTACTGGATGCGCTGATCTTCGACGTGCAGGACGTTGGCTGCCGGTTTTACACGTACATCTCCACAATGGGCCTGGCGATGGAGGCCGCGGCCCGCGCGGGCAGGAAGTTCTTCGTGCTCGACCGCGTCAACCCGATCAACGGCGTCGCGGTCGAAGGCCCGGTTCACCAGGGCCCGTCCGCGTTCGTCGCCTTCCACAAACTCCCGTTGCGGCACGGCCTGACCGTGGGCGAGCTGGCCCGGCTCTTCAACGCCGAGCGCGGTTGGAAGTGCGATCTGACCGTGATCCCGCTCGAAGGCTGGTCGCGCGCGCAGTGGTTCGACGAAACCGGCCTGCCGTGGACGAATCCCTCGCCCAACATGCGCAACCTCACCGCGGCCACGCTGTACCCCGGCGTGGGCCTGCTGGAGACGGCGGTGTCCGTGGGCCGCGGCACCGACACGCCGTTCGAGGTGGTGGGCGCGCCGTACGTGGACGACGTGAAGTTTGCCGCCGAGCTGAACCACGCCGGCCTGCCGGGCGTGCGCTGCGTGCCCGTCCGGTTCACGCCCCGGGCCAGCACGTTCAAGAACCAGTCGTGCGGCGGCGTGTGCCTGGTGGTGACCGACCGCGACGCGCTCAACGCGGTGGACCTCGGGCTGACGCTCGCGCTGACCTTGCAGCGGCTGTACCCGGGCCAGTTTGCGACCGGGAACCTGCTGCCGCTGCTGACCGACGCCGCAGTGCTCGAAGCCGTCAAGGCCGGCCGGCCGTTGGCCGAAATCAAGCAGGGCTGGGCCGCAGACCTCGAGGCCTTTGCCCGGCGTCGCCGCGAGTTTTTGCTGTACGATTGAACGAGAGTGGCCGGAACTGGTAATGGCGCGGGGAGTCGAGTGGTGGTGGCATGGGCGACACGTCCGCAGTTGAGCCGGAAGCATGTCGGGCGTTTGGTGCAACGGCCCTCACAGCGCGCGGCGCTGACCGGCAACGCGCGTGATCAGTGCGCGCCGGCGAAGTTTGCCGCCTGCGCGAATTGCCGTTGAACCCGGACGCCTTCCGCTGATTCCATCGGCGCATGAAGCCATGTCTTTCCTTCTGGCTGGCCGCGTGGTTCGGCCTTCTGGGTGCGTTCTGGCCGGCGGTTCGGGCCGCCGCCCCGCGCCCCAACATCATCTTCATCCTAGCTGACGACCTGGGTTACGGCGACCTCGGCTGTTACGGCCAGCAGCGCATCCGCACGCCGCGGCTGGACCGCCTGGCCGCCGAGGGTATGCGCTTCACGCAGGCGTACGCGGGCTCGACGGTCTGCGCGCCGTCGCGCTGCGCGCTCATGACCGGCCGGCACATGGGCCACGCGCGCGTGCGCGGCAACGCCGGCCGGGCCAACCCGCTCGCGCAGTCGCTCCGGCCGGACGACGTGACCGTGGCCAGGGTGCTGCGAGGCGCGGGCTACACCACCGCGCTCATCGGCAAATGGGGCCTGGGCGACGTGGGCGGTGCCGCGGCCGGGCTGCCGCGCCGGCAGGGCTTCGACTACTTTTTCGGCTACCTGAACCAGCGGCACGCCCACAATTACTATCCGACCTTCCTGTGGCGGAACGAGGAGCGGGTGCGGCTGCGCAACACCGTGCCCAAGGAAGACCCGGACGGCGCCGGCGTCTCGGACAACAAGGCCGAGTACAGCGCGGACCTCATCGCCGACGAGGCGCTGGCGTTCATCCGGCGCGCGCAGGACCGGCCGTTCTTCCTCTACTTCGCCCCGACCATTCCGCACGCCAACAACGAGGCCGGCCCGGCCGGCATGGAGGTGCCCGACCCCGGCTGGTATCGCGACCTCGACTGGCCGCCCGCGCAAAAGGCCCACGCCGCCATGATCTCGCGTCTGGACCGCGACGTGGGGCGCATCCTCGATTTGCTCCGCGAACTCGGCCTGGACGAGCGCACGCTGGTCCTGTTCAGCTCGGACAACGGTCCGCACCGCGAGGGCGGGTTTGATCCGGCCTTCAACGACGCGAACGGCCCGCTGCGCGGCATCAAGCGCGATCTCTACGAGGGCGGCATTCGCGTGCCGTTTCTCGCGCGCTGGCCGGGCCAGGTGCCGGCGGGCCGGGTGAGCGGCCAGGTGACGGCGTTCTGGGATTTCCTGCCCACCGCGGCGGAACTCGCCGGCGTGGCCAATCCGCCGGCGTGCGACGGCATCTCGATCGTGCCCGCGTTGCTGGGCCGGCCGCAGCGCTGGCGGCACGAGTTTCTGTACTGGGAGTTTTTCGAGGGCGGCTTCAAGCAGGCCATCCGCGCCGGCGACTGGAAGGGTGTGCGCCTCGCGCCCGGCAAGCCGCTGGAGCTTTACGAACTGAAAACCGACGTCGGCGAAACGCGCGACCTCGCGGCGAGCCGGTTGGAGGTGGTGCGGCGGCTCGAGCAACTGCTGGCCGGGGCGCGGGTGGATTCGCCGGACTGGCCGGTGCCGGCGCAGGCCGAGGCGCGTTGAGGGCCGCGTCACAACGGCCGCAGCCAGATGTTGCGGAAGCGGACCGGGTTGCCGTGGTCCTGCAACATCAGCGGTCCCCTGCCCGTCCGGGCCACGGCGCCAAACGCCGCGGCGGTGGTGGCGCCCTTGATCGGCACGTGGTCCTGCACGAGCACGCCATTGTGGAACACCGTGAGCGCGCCCGGCACGACCGACTTGCCATCCTCGGCCAGCTTGGGCGCGCGGAAGATGATGTCGTATGTCTGCCACTGCCCCGGCGGGCGGCTGGCGTTCACCAGCGGCGCGGCATTGCCGTAAAACGCCCCCGCCTGGCCGTCCGGGTAGGTCTTGTTCTGGTAGGAGTCGAGAATCTGGATTTCGTAGCGGCCGTGGAAGTACACGCCGCTGTTGCCCCGGCCCTGGCCTTCGTCCTTCGCCCCGGCCGGCGTCGCCCATTCGAGGTGGAGCTGGCAGTCGCCGAATTCCTCGCGCGTGAAAATGCTGCCCGTGCCGTTCACTTCGGCGTAACCGTCCGCCACCTTCCAGCGGGCCGGGCCGCCATTCTCGCCGCGCCACCGGCCAAGGTCCTTTCCGTCGAACAACACGATGGCGTCGGACGGCGGCGCGCCGGGGGCGGCGGCGGGCGTGACGAGGCGCGGTTCGGGGGGGTCGGCCGCGGTGAGCGAAACGGCGCAGAGCAACGCAAACGAAAGGATCGGTTTCATGGCGCGCCAAGTTGGGAAATCAAGGGGAGCTCGGCATCATGCCAGTCTTGCGGGCGTAATTGAAGATGCCGCCGGCGTCTATCACCGGCCGCACGTCGCCGAGCGGCTTGAGCGGAATCACCTCGCCGGAGGCGTGAAGCTTCACTGTGACGGTGTCGAGGTCCACGGTCACGACGTCGCCGGTCTGGAGGCGGTCGCAGAGCCGCGCGGTCAGTTCGCAGGGATACAGCTCACCGGTGGCGATGCAGTTGCGGAAGAAGATGCGGGCGAAGCTTTCGGCCAGCACCACGCGGCAGCCGGCCGAGCCCAGGGCGATGGGCGCGTGCTCGCGCGAACTGCCGCAGCCGAAGTTCCGGCCCGCCACCACGATCGGGTATTTGCTGTCGAGCTGGCCCTCGCGCACGTACCGGACAGGGTAGGCCGATTCGGGCAACCCCCACAGCGCGTAGCTGCCCAACTTCTCGTACTCGGCCGGGATCGTCGGCACCAGCGTCAGAAACTGCGCCGGGATGATCTGGTCGGTGTCAATGTTGTCCCGCACCACGTACACGGGACCGGTGAAGACCGCTTGCATGGCCGGATGATGCGGTGAGCGACCTGGCTTTCAACCCCAAAGCAGACTCGCGGCGGGGGCGCACCTCACCATGTTGCAGCCGGTGGAAACGGCCGGACGCGGTCGGGTGGTGGCGGCCATCCCTGGCCGTCGTAAAGGGTGGCATCCTGCCGCCCGGAATCTACGATGGGGAAATCGCCCCATGCTGCATCCCGCACACCACACTGGGCTGGAAGCCTGGCTCTACCCCGGCAAGCGATCCTGCCGGCACGAAATAGAGATGCGCGCCCGTTGGCATCCGCCCGCCGCCAATTTGCTTGAAGCCATCGGGAGCCAATCCCACTCTGTTCCCGTCCATGGCGGGTTCTCGAAGGCAATCCAAAAACCGGAAGCCCCGCGCTTCGGTGCGCCGGGCCCGGCGCGTCCGCGCCCGTGCGACCCGTCCGGCGCCCCCATCCGCGCCCGCCACCTCGCTGACTGCGCTTCCCGCCCCGCCGCCCGCACCGGCGCCACCGCCCGTGGAAGTGCCCCGCGACGAGCCGGCCGGCGCGTCCGCGCGCGAGCCGGGCAGTTACGACGCGGATTCGGCCATCAAGCTTTACCTGCGCGAGATCGGCCAGGTGAAGCTCCTCACACCCCAGGAGGAGATCGAGCTGGCGGCCCGCATCAAGCGCGGCGACCGCAAGGCCCGCGAGCACATGATCAAGGCCAACCTCCGGCTGGTGGTGAAGATCGCGCACGATTACGACGGCCTGGGTCTGCCGCTGCTGGACCTGATCAACGAAGGCAACCTCGGCCTGATGAAGGCGGTGGAGCGCTTCGATCCCGCCAAGGGCGGCAAGCTCTCGACCTACGCCGCCTGGTGGATCAAGCAGGCCATCAAGCGCGCGCTGGCCAACCAGGCCAAGACCATCCGCCTGCCGGTCCATCTCGTGGACAAGATTTCCCGGATGCGGCGCATCGCCATGAACCTCCAGGAAATCCTCGGCCGCGAGCCCACCGACGAGGAGCTGGCCGAGGAGTTGCAGATGTCGCCGGTCCGGGTGGCCCAGTTGCGGATGGCGTCGTCGCGGCCCGCCTCGCTGGACGCCCCGATCGGCGACGACGACTCGAACACCTTCGCCGAGGTGGTCGAGGACGAGCGCGCCGAGGATCCTTACGCCAAGCTTGAGGAAAAGACCCTCACCAGCATGCTGGGCGAACTCATCACCCACCTGGACCCGCGCGAGCAGCAAATCCTGCGCTACCGGTTCGGCCTGGACGGCGGCACGGAAAAGACCCTCGAGGAGGTCGGCGCCTGTTTCGGCGTGACCCGCGAGCGCATCCGCCAGATCCAGAATCTGGCGCTGGCCAAGCTCCGCCGCATGATCGCGAAATTGGAACAGGAAAACCACTGACCCCGCCCCACATGCCGCCCGCCCCGCCCACCGCCGCCGAACTCGCCCAGGCCATCCGCAACGTCCCGGACTTCCCGCAGCCCGGCATCCAGTTCAAGGACATCACGCCGCTGCTGGCCGACGCCCGGCTGTTTGCCGGCACGGTGGACCTGCTCACCGGGCGCTGCACGCCGGGCGGCGTGGACGCGGTGGTGGGCGTGGACGCGCGCGGCTTCATCTTCGCCGCGGCGGCGGCGCTCAAGCTGCGGGCCGGCTTCGTGCCCGTGCGCAAGAAGGGCAAGCTGCCTTACCGCGCGATCGAGGAGAGCTACGATCTCGAGTACGGCTCGAACACCGTGGCCATTCACGCGGACGCGCTCCAGCCGGGGAGCCGTGTGTTGCTGGTGGACGATCTGCTGGCCACAGGGGGCACCGCGCGCGCCGCGGCGAACCTGGTTCAACGCCTGGACGCACAAATCATCGAGGTGGCCTTCCTCATCGAACTCGCCTTCCTCAAAGGCCGCGAGAAGCTGCGGGACCTCCCGGTCCGCTCGCTGATCGTGTACTAAGCGCCTCGAAGCGCCCCGCTGGAAAACCGCGGGCGCTGCGCGCTCAAAACGTCAGCCCCAGCAGCCGCTGGCATTCCTGCATGACGTACCGGTCCGTCATGCCCGCCAGATAATCGCCCACCACCCGGTGCAGGCCGTCGGCGGGAATGCGTTTGCGCGCCTGCTCGCCCAGGCGCTCGGGCGCGCGCAGGTAAAACCGGAACAGCGTGCCGAGCATCCGCGCCGCCCGGGCGTTCGGACCGTGGACGGCGGGGTTCAGGTACAGGTTGCGGTACAGATAGCGCCGGAGCTCGGTGTTGGAGCGCCGGCGTTCGCGACTGTAGGCAACCAGCGGCCGGCGCTGGCGGCGCACATCGTCGGCCGAGGCCACCCCCGCGCGGCGCACGGCCGCGAGGGTGTGCTCCACCACGTCCCGCACCTGGTCGTCAATGAGGCAGCGGATGGTGTACGAGCGTCGGCATTCGTCCGGAAGCGCCCCGTGCTGGCGGCGCACCTGCGTCGCCGCCCGCCGCCAGAGGCGCACGTCGCGCTCGAGCCGCCGTTCGTCCAGCAGCCCCGCGTCCAAGCCGTCGTCCAGATCATGGCTGTAATAGGCGATTTCGTCGGCGAGGTTCGCAATTTGCGCCTCGAGCGACGGGCACGGCGCGTCAAAGCCCGGCCGGGGATCGGGCCGGTCGTACCCGGTGCGGTGCTTGGCCAGGCCTTCGCGCACTTCCCAGCTCAGGTTCAGTCCGGGAAAGCCGGGGTACTTCTGTTCAAGCACCTCGACGATGCGCAGGCTGTGCCGGTTGTGCTCGAAGCCGCCGTGGCCGTGCAGCAGCCGGTGCAGCGCCGCCTCGCCGGTGTGCCCGAACGGCGGGTGGCCGAGGTCGTGGGCGAGCGCAATGGCCTCGGCCAGGTCTTCGTTCACGCGCAGGGCCCGGGCGAGGTTCCGCGCGATGGCCGCCACCTCCATGGTGTGCGTGAGGCGGGTGCGCAGGTGGTCGCCCGTGCCGTTGAGAAAGACCTGGGTCTTGTATTCGAGGCGCCGGAAGGCGCGGGAATGAATGATGCGGTCGCGGTCGCGCTGGTAGTGCGTGCGCCATTCGGGCGGCGGCTCGGGGTGGTCGCGCCCGCGGGTGTCGGCGCTGAACTGGGCGCACGGCGCGAGGAACTGGCGCTCGCGCTGTTCAAGCTCGAGACGGGAACAGGGCATCAGCAGCGGGCCGCCGGCGGCCGGGTCGGGCTTCAACGGGCGAGGAATTCCTGCACCGACAGGCCGCGCAGCTCGAAGAGGCGCTTGATCGTGTCCTCGATGAGGTTGTTCGGACAGGAGGCGCCGGCGGTGATGCCCACGGTGACGTCGCCGGCGGGCAGCCAGTCGGCCGTTTCCACCTCCCGGCCGCGGTGCTGGTTCCAGTGTTGGATCAGGCGGCTGGAAACCATCTTCGAGGCGTTCTTGATGAAATAGGTCGGCAGCAGCTTCTCGCCCATTTCGGCGAGGTGCGAGGTGTTCGAGGAGTTGTAGCCCCCCACCACCAGCAGCAGGCTCATGGGCTCGCGCAGCAGCTTCTCCAGCGCGTCCTGCCGGTCCTGCGTGGCGCCGCAGATCGTGTCGAAGAAACGAAAATGCCGCGGCAGCGCGGCCGGGCCGTAACGCTTTTCCATGGCCGCGCGGATGCGGCGCTGCACCTCCTCGGTCTCGCCGCGCAGCATGGTGGTCTGGTTCGCCACGCCCACCGCACGCAGGTGAACGTCCGGATCGAATCCGGCCGAGTACGCGCCCTTCAACCGCTCGAGGAAGGCCCGCTTGTCGCCGCCTTCGACGATGTACCGGCAGACCTCGTCGGTCTCCTCGAGGTTGAAGACCACCAGGTAATGCCCGCTGCCGTAGGCGGTGGCCTGCGAGGTGGTGGCCTTGGTCTCCTCGTGCCGCGCCTTGCCGTGAATGATGCTGGTGACCGATTCCTTCGAGTACTGGCGGACCCGCTTCCAGACGCTCATCACGTCGCCGCAGGTGGTGTCCACCAGGATGCAGCCCTTGGCCTCGAGGGCGCGCCGTGTGGCCACCTCCGTGCCAAACGCCGGGATGATGACCACGTCGTCCGCGGTGAGCGTGGCCAGCTCGGCCGCGGGGGGCCGCGGGGAGATGCTCACGATGCCCATGCCGCGAATCTGGTCGTTCACCTCCGGGTTGTGGATGATCTCGCCCAGCAGGAAAATCCGGCGCGGCGGCGGGAAGTAATTCCGCGCGGCGTAGGCCAGGTCAATCGCCCGCTCGACGCCGTAGCAAAACCCGAATTCCTTCGCCAGCTTGATGGTAAGCCCGTCGGCCTGGATGACCCCGCCCGCGGCGCGGATGCGGTCCACCAAGTTGCTGCGGTAATGGCTGACCACCAGCGCCTGCACCGCCTCCATGACATCCGGACGGCGGAGATTGACTTTCTGCGGAGCCGCCGGGGCGGCCGGAACTGCCGTTGACATTCGCGCCAATGTATCACCCGCCGCCGGCGCGTCCAGCCCGCGGCGGGTTCGGCCTTGACGTTGCCCGCCGCGCCCGTTGGACTGCCCAAGCTATGCGCGCCCGCATGTTTGCCACCCTCAGCCTCGCCGCCGCGCTGCTCAGCGCCGCGCCGCCCGCCCGCACGGCCGAGGACACCGACGCCCTCCGCCAGAAAGACGCCGAGGTCCAGCGGTTGCGGCGCAGCCTCGAACAGGCCGAAAAGGAACTCGAACAACTGCGTCGCGACAACGAACGCCTGCGCCAGCAGCAGGAAAAGCAGCAGCGCAAAGAGGCCGGGGCCGAGGCGGAGCGCCAGGAGCAGGAGTTGAAGCGCCTGCGGCGGGAAAACGAGCGCCTCCGCCAGGTCCAGGAACGCCCGGCCCGCGACGCCGCCCGGCCGCCGCGCGAAGCCAAACCAGTTCGGCCCCTGGCCGGGCTGCCGCCGCTGACGCCCGACACCGTGGTCGAGGCGGACGTATTGGTCGCGCATTTCACCGGCGATCCCGCCGCGGCGGCGGCGCGTTACGGCAAACAGACGTTCCGCGTCAAGGGCGCGGTGGACCGCTTCCACACCGGGCTGATCACCCGCAACTTCACCGTGCTCCTGGCCAGCCCGGACCGCGCGTACAGCGTCGCGTGCCGGTTCAACTACATTGACCGCTACAAGACCGTGTTCACGACGCAGAACGGGCGCGTGCTGACCGCGCGCTACGACAGCGGGCGTGAGGTGCCGCTGCTTGAGGCCGGGCAAACCGTGGTCATCGCCGGCCGCTGCGGTGGCCTGGACAAGGACGGCGTCATCGAGTTCAGCCGCTGCGAGATCGTGCAGTGACGGCGGCGGGCTGAGCCGGCAAGCCCCGCCTTATTCAGGCGCTCCCGGCCGCGGCGACCGCCCGCACACACCGCCCGCACAGCGTCGGGTGTTCCGCGTGCGCCCCGACGTCAGTCTCCCAATGCCAGCAGCGCTCGCATTTGCGGCCTTCGGCTTTTGCGGTGATGAACTGCAGCGGGGCAACGGGAATCCCAGTTTGCTCGATCCGTATACTGGAGACGCCAAGGATCTCCTTAAATTCCGTTTGGAGGTGCTGGATGGCTTGGAACACAGGCAAGCCACCCGTGCCACGAACAGTCACTTGGGCTTCCAGTGCCTTGCCGATGATTTTGTCCCGGCGCAGTTGCTCCAATTCGGCTAACACCATTGGACGAATCTTCCACAAGCGGCCAAATTCGACATCCTCGGTCCACACCGCTGGGCTTATGCTCGGAATCCAGCGACTCAAATGCACTGAGTCCGCCGGCTTGCCCGGAATAAACTCCCACGCCTCGTCCGCCGTGAAGGCCAGGATTGGCGAGAGCATCTGGCACAGGCTGATCACCATCCGGTGCAGCGCGGTCTGCGTTGACCGCCGTCGTTCTGAACCTGCCGGCTCGGTGTAGAGCCGATCCTTGATGAGGTCGTGGTAGATTGCAGATAATTCTACCGCCGCGAACTGGCTGAGTTTCTGGTAAACGAGGTGGAATTCGTACTGGTCGTACGCGCGGGCGATCTCCGCCTCCAGCCGCGCGAACTCGCCGAGAATCCAGCGGTCCAGCGGCGTGAGCCGGTCGTCCGGGACGGCGTGCCGCGCCGGGTCGAAGTCGAACAGGTTCGCGAGCTGGTAGCGGAGCGTGTTGCGGAGCAGGCGGTAGGCCTCCGCCACCTTGAGCATGCGCGCCTCGCTCAGCACCATGTCGCCGTGGTAATCCTGGCTCGCGACCCAGAGGCGCAGCACGTCCGCGCCGAAGTCGTTCACCCAAAGCGTGGCGGACTTCGAGCCGCGGCTCTTGGCCTCCTTTTCGCCGGCGTCGTTCACGACAAATCCGTGGGTGAGCACGGTCTTGAACGGCGCCGCGCCGTTGCCGGCCAGCGACAACAGCAGCGAGGACTGGAACCAGCCGCGGTGCTGGTCCGAGCCTTCGAGGTACAGGTCGGCCTGGAACGGCAGGCGTCCGTCCACCTCGCGGCCGGCGCCGCGCAGCTCGGGGCGGCGGGCGATCACGGCCTGGCTGCTCGAACCGGAGTCAATCCACACGTCCAGCGTGTCGGCGGACTTGGCGACCGCTTCCGGGCCGGACCACCCGGCCGGCCGCACCATGGCCCACAACTCGGCGGCGGTCTTCTCGAACCAGACGTTCGAGCCGTGCTGCTCGACCAAATCGGCCACGCGGCGCACCACGCGGGCGTCGAGGATCGGCCGGCCCGCGGCGTCGTAAAACGCCGGCAGTGGCACGCCCCAGGAACGCTGGCGCGAGATGCACCAGTCCGGCCGGGACTCGACGGCGCCCTTGATGCGGTTGATGCCCCATTCGGGAATCCACGTGATGCGGCCGATCTCCTCCAGCGCAAGCTGGCGGAAGGGTTTTCCAGAGGCCGGATGCCGGATGCCGGATGCCGGATGCTGGGTGCGGGGTGCGGGGTGCGGGGTGCTGGAGACTGGAGATTCGCCGCCCAAGTCTGGCCTCTGGTGTCCGGTATCTGGCATCCGGGATCCGCTTTCCACCACATGATCCACCCGCACGAACCACTGGTCCATGGCCCGGAAGATCACCGGCGTCTTGCTGCGCCAGCAGTGCGGGTAGCTGTGCGTGTAGGCTTCCTGGTGCAACAGCGCGCGGCGGGCGCGCAGTTCCTGGAGCACCGCCTCGTTCGCCTCGCTTTTGCCGTGCCGTTCGAGGATGGCCTTGCCGATCAACGCCGCCGGCATCTGCTGCTCGCGCGGCAGGTCGTCCGTCCAGGCAAAGCGGCCGTCGTCATCCACCGGCGAATAGATCGGCAGGCCTTGGCGGAGGCCCAGACCGTAGTCCTCGAGGCCGTGGCCGGGCGCGATGTGGACAAAGCCCGTGCCGGTGTCGTTCGTCACGAACTCGTCGCCCGCGAACAACCGGCCGGTGCGCGCACAGAACGGGTGCTGGTACTCGACCTGGCTCAGGTGCCCGGCCTCGAGACTGCGGATGATCTGGTAATTCGTCCAACCGCACTTCTGCGCCACGGCGCTGAGCAGCAGCGAGGACACGATGTAATCTTCCCAGGCTGGGCCCTGGTCCGGGGAGTCCGCGTTCGCGGCCGGCTCGACGGATTCCCGCCCCGCCGGGTCACTGGCTGGCTCAGCAGAATCTTGCCCCGCCGCGTTGTCGCGCGGCACGCGCACCAGCGAGTAGCTGAAGGACGAGTTGCAGGCCACGGCGAGGTTGGCCGGCAGCGTCCAGGGTGTGGTGGTCCAGATCAGGATGAACGTGTTCGCGTGGCCGAGCACGGGAAACTTCACGTAGATGCTCGGGCTGACGTGGTCCTGGTATTCGACCTCCGCCTCGGCCAGCGCGGTGCGGCACGGGATGCTCCAGTACACCGGTTTCTTGCCGCGATACACGAAGCCCTTTTCGACGATGGCCGCGAACAGGCGCAGCTCCTCGGCCTCGTATTCGCGGGCGAGCGTCAGGTACGGGTTGTCCCAGTCGCCCAGCACGCCGAGCCGTTTGAACTGCTCGCGCTGGACCGCCACGTACTTGCGCGCGTAAGCCTCGCTAGCCCGCCGGATGGCCACGGGGGAAAACTCGGATGCCGGATTCTGGGTGCGGGGTGCGGGGTGCGGGGTGCCGGGCGCTGAAGCTTCGCCGCCCGAGTCCGCCATCTGGGGTCTGGCATCCGGGGTCTGGGCACCGGCATCCGGTTTTCTGTCCTTTCGCAATTCCTGCGTGACCTGGAATTCGATCGGCAGCCCGTGGCAGTCCCAGCCCGGCACGTACGGCGCGCGGCAGCCGCGCAGCGTTTTGTATTTGATGACGATGTCCTTGAGAATCTTGTTGAGCACGTGGCCCAGGTGAATCTCGCCATTCGCAAACGGCGGGCCGTCGTGCAGGACAAACGCGGGCGCGCCGGCCCGGGCGGCCTGAATGCGGTCGTACAGGCGCGCCGCTTCCCACCGGGCCAAACGCTCGGGCTCGCGCCGTACCAGATCGGCCTTCATGGGGAAGTCCGTGCGCGGCAGATTCAACGTGTCTTTGTAGTCCATGGACGCCGGCCGTAAGCCGGGGGCGGAAGGCTACTCCCCCAACGGCACGCCCGGCAAGGCACCAGGCCCGGCCGCCGGCCTCCGGCCAAGCCGAAACTCAAAAAATCAGAAAAGGTCGCCGGGGAAACGAGGAGGAAGGCCAAAAGACGAAGGAAAAGCCGGCAACTGGGCAGGCGACCCGCGCCACCGGTCAGGGGCCTCCGGCGTCTGGAATCCGGCCTCCGCCTTCTGCCTTCTGCCTTCTGACTCCTGCCTCCTGACTCCTGCCTCCTGACTCCTGTCTTCGGACTTCGGACTTCGGACTTCGAACCTTCCCCTGTGGTGCGGGCCTCCGGCCTGCATGTCTCACATGAGGTGCAGGCCTCCGGCCTGTCAGCCTGCAGCCGGGACAGCGGCTCCCCACCCCCCCCTGTACCGCTCCGAAGCCGGCACCACCGCGCCCCAAAATTTTTCCGTCCACCTCCTTGACAGGCGGGGGGGGGGGGGGCGTTATACAGTCAGCGTTCGCAAAAGTTTCCGTCCCATGAAACCCGGTCCATCCATCCCCGGGAGGAAGCTCCCGAACGCGCTTCCTCGTTTCTTTTGGATCACCCTCGCCCTCGGCCTCGGGGCCGCCCGGCCCGGCCGGGCCCAGCCGACCGACTCACTCGGGCCGGCCCCGCCCGCCGCGGAGGAATGGCGCGTGGTCGAGCGCGGCCAGGATTTCGCCGTCTTCCAGCGCTTCCGCGCCCGGGCGCAAGCGGACGGCTCGCTGCACTGGCAGTCCGGAGGGCGGTACACGCTCCTGGAAAACGGGCTGCATTACCGGGACCCCGTCAGCGGCCAGTGGCAGGAAAGCCGCGACCTCATCGAGCGTTTCCCCGACGGGGCCCTCGCCCGGTACGGCCCGCTGCGGGCCATCTTCAGCCACGACCTCAATGCCGAGAGTGTCTTCGACCTGGAAACCCCGGCCGGGGCGCGGCTGCGGGGCGGCCTGCGGGCGCTGGAGTGGCTGGACGAAGCCACCGGCCAGCGGCAACCGCTGGCGAGGGTCAGGGCCAGCGCGCCCCTGGAGCTGGTGCCGCCCAATTGGCTGGTGGCCCGCGACGCCTTCGACGGGGTGGCGGCCGACGTGGTGCTGGAGTGGCGGCACAACCGGTTCAGCCAGAGCGTGGTGCTGCGCGAACTGCCGTGGCCGCCGGAGGGGTTTGCCCCCGACACGACCCGGCTGGTGGTGGTGACGGAGTGGGTCGAGGCGCCCGAGCCGGTGTTGCAGCGGGTGGCCGTGCCCGGCGCGGGCGGGGTGGCGGTGTCTGATGACGTGGGCATTCATTTCGACGGCGCCTCGATCCTCCAGGGGCACGCCTTTGCGGTGCGAGCCGGGAGCGAGTGGGCCTGGCAGGTGGGCGCGGGCGGGGCGCCAGGGGAGGCGGTGGAGGTGCGCAAGGTGTGGACGCCGGACGGGGCCGGCGGGGCGATGCTGGAGGAATCGGTGGCGTGGGAGGCGCTGGCCCGGCTGGCGGCGGAGCTGCCGCGGCAGGCGCGGACGGCGGCGCCGGGGGAGCGCGACTGGCGCAGCGCGCGGGCGGAGCGGGTGAGCGCGCGCCAGCCGGTCGAGGTGGCGCAGCTTCCGTACTGGCCGGCCGGGGTGGTGGTGGACTTTGAGCTGAACGGTTCGGCCTATTCCTACACCTTTGTGATGGGCGAGACTTACTACATCCCGAACAACTTCACGGTGGGCCCCGGGGTGGCTACCTTCCAAGCGGGCTGCACCATCAAATACGCCAATAACGCTTGGATGAAAATCACTGGTCCAACGAGTTTTGCGGACACCCTGCAAACTCCAGTTTTTACCTCCAAGGACGACGACTCTTTTGGCGAAAAGATCGCCGGGAGCACCGGCTTGCCCAACTTCCACGCAAGCCCAGCCGTCGGGGTGTATTATGACACATACAGCACCATCATCCGCAAGGCGCGTTTTCGATGGGCCAAGACGGCGGTCCAATACGACAGTGGCCCAGGCTATGCCCTGACCCACTACTTGCAGGACACACTCTTCGAGTCTTGCCTGACGGCAGTTCGAATCGGCAGTGGGATCACTGTACATCCTAGCGGATTGGAGAAGCACGACGTAACTACTGCGTTTGCGGTCACTTACCCGGGCAGTTGCGGTTCCTGCATCATGACCCCGGCCCCGTTTTACACGGACAAAAGTTTTGCCGGACTCAACGGCGATGACGGCGGAGTTGTACCGGACACGATGGGGGCTATTGGACTGACCCGATTCATCGCAATGACCACGGGGGCCGGCAAGGTTGTCGCGTTCGACCGTGTAACCGGAACGCGCACCAATGAGACAAGCCTCACGGTTTTCTTCAACCCGCCAGGAGGGACCAATAGCATGGCTGATCCGCGGATCTGGTACGATCACTTCAGCGAACGTTGGGTCTCGTGCGCCATGCACAGCGACAGCTCAGGGACCAACGACGCCATCGTGCTCCAGGTGAGTCTGACCGACCAACCAAGCCTCCTGAACACGAATGACTGGCTGCGGTTCCCTGTGCCAATACCGCTGGATTCAAGCAACTGGTGGGTGGATTTCCCTGTCTTGGGGGTGGACACGAACGGATTTTACGTGTCGGTCCAAGTGCGCTCGTCGGACGTCAACAATCGCGGTTATCGCGTCCAGGCCTTCAAGAAGCCCGATGTTTATAGCACGAACGCCGTCTATCAACCGCCGCCGCCGCTGGTGTTGAGCAACTGGGAAACCAACACGTGGTGCATCCAGCCGGCGTATAACTTCGATGCCTCCCCGGTCGGTGGATATGCCTGGTTTGTGGCCAAGGGCCCCAGCAGCGGGAACCTCGGCGGGCAGATTTACTTCCGCCGCTTGCAATGGAACGGCCCCAATCCCGAATGGGTGGGCAACTGGCAGGTTGTCGAAGGGCCGTACCGCGACTACTACGACATCCCGCAGGTGTCGGGAACCAACAGCGTCCTGCTGGCGCCGCACAAAGACGGAACGGCCTTGGAACTGGGAAACCTGGGTAGCCGGCTGATGACGGCAGTGATCCGAAACGGTTACCTCTGGACCTGCCACCATGTCGGGCTGGATGGCGTGGACGGAGACTATGACGGCCCGACGGCCGACCGTTCCGCCGTCCAGTGGTTCAAGCTCCAGGTGAGCAGCGGCGGTCTCGCGTACGCCAGCCACGGCCGGATTTACGACACCGCCAGCAGCAACCCGTACTGGTACCACTTCCCCTCCCTGAACGTGAATGCCGCCGGGGACTTGGTGGTGGGCTTTTCGGGCTCCCGCGCCACCGAATACATCGGCGCCTTCTTCCGGGGGCGCAGAGCCAACGGCACGTGGATGAACCGGCCCGCCCCGGTCCAGGCCGGCCGGGGCGCCTATACCGGCGGACCCCGCTGGGGGGATTATTCCGCCACCTCAATGGACCCCACGCCGGATTCCCAGAATCCAAACTTCGGCACGTTTTGGACGGTGCAACAATATGCCGATCCTGTCCCAGAGCGGCCGTGGGGCACGTGGATCACCCAGGTCAAAGCCAGCCCGTGAACCTTGGAGAGCCAGACGATGGAGGTTTTATGAAATTGTTCCCGACCGTGTTGCTGATTTGCGCCGGATCGGTGCAGGCTTGGGCGCAAGGTCAGATCAGCTTCGGCAACCGCTTCAGTATTGCCGGCATTGATGCGCCAGTCTTTGACACGGATTGTGCCACGCGCTTGGCCGGTGCGGCCTATCTGGCCCAGGTGTATGCGGGCCGGACGCCGGACAGCCTGAGCCCGGTGGGCTGGGTCATGCCGTTCAGAACCGGGGAAAGGGCGGGCTACATTTACGGCGTCGCCATCACGATCCCCAACGCCATCGCCGATCTGGTCTATACCCAACTGCGGGCCTGGGAGGCGCGGGCGGGCGCCAGTTTCGAGGAGGCGGTGGCGGCCGGGGGCAAATACGGCGTCTCGAACATCGTGCCCATGTGGACGGTCATGCCGCCTGGCACACCGAACGTTCCGTACGGTCTGCAGAGCTTCTGTCTGGTGCCAGAGCCGGAGGCGAGGACGTTGCTGGCGCTGGGCGGCGGGCTGGGGCTCCTGGCGGCGCGGCGGCGGCCTGCTCCGACCGGGTCTTCCAGCCGCCGCGCCAACAGGGACGGTTGATTCGATTGGGTAGAGCTGGGCTGCGGCCGGCCAAGGGCGACGCCGACTCCGCGGCATCCTACCGGTCGCCAGCCACCACGGGCCGGACGGCCCGCCGGCAGACGCCCGCCGGCAGACAGGCAACAACCCACCGCCGGCCTTCGGCCAAGCCGAAACTCAGAAACTCAGAAAAAGACGACCCGACCAAACGGGGTAATGGCCAAAAGGGGAAGGCGAAAACTGGCAGATCGGGTGGTGAATCGGCCACCGGCCTCCGGTATCCGGCCTCCGGTATCTGGCATCTGGCCTCCGGCCTCCGGCCTCCGCCTTCTGACTTCTGACTCCTGGCTTCTGGCTTCCGACTCCTGTCTTCGGCCTTCGGCCTTCGGACCTTTCCTGCTTGGAAGCGTCCTTGGCGGCGCGGTGCCACGCCGGGGAAACGCCACGGCTTGCGGAGCAGGGCGATACCGTGTTTTGCTGGGCGGCGAACCCAGCGCGCCGTCCCTGTCCGAGCCATGTTGAAGTACCCGTTGCTGCCCGTGGCCGTTTGCTACGCGGGCGGAGTGTTGCTGGGTGCCGGGACGCCGCCAGCCCTGCTGACGGGTTTTGCCGCGGGCTTCGGTGCGCTCGTGGTGTTTGCGATCTGGCCCCGGGGCCGGCCCTGGGCACTGGCGGTTTTGGCCGGGGCGGTGGGTTTTTTGAATCTCCAGGTGCGCACGGCCGTGCTGGCGCCGCACGATCTACGGCGCGTGGCGGGTGCCGAACCGGTGCTGGTCACTGTGCGGGGCGTGCTCGCCAGCGCGTCGGAACTGCGCGTCACCGGCTGGGGACCGGAGGACACCGTGCGCTCGGTGGCCGTGGTGCACGTGCAGGCGCTTGAGCGCGACGGCCGGTGGGAACCGGCGGCGGGTCGCGTGGCGGTGACCACCCGGGGCGAGTTGGGCCCGGAGTTTTTTGCCGGTCGGGTCGTGGAGGTCTTTGGCGTGTTGCGTCCGCCCCGGCCGCCGCGCGCGCCCGGTTTGTTTGACGCCCGCCGGTACTTCTACGGGCAGGGGCTGGACCGGGTACTGGAGGCGCGCGACCCGGGGGACTGGCGCCTGGCCGCGAGCGCGCAGCCCGCGCGCCCGCCGCTGCCGGACCGCTTCCGGGCCTGGGCGCAACGCACGCTGGCGCGGCACCTGCCGGGGGAGGATGAACCTTTGCGGCTGCTGTGGGCGATGACGCTGGGCTGGCGCACGGCGCTCACGGATGAGGTGGCCGAGCCGTTCATGCGCTCGGGCACGATGCACTTGTTTGCCATCAGCGGGCTGCACATCGCGCTCGTGGCCGGGGTGCTGGTGAGTTTGTTGCGCGTGGCGCGGGTGCCGCGGGGCGCCACGGGACTGGCGGCGGTGCCGTTGTTGTGGTTTTACGCCGCGGCCACGGGCTGGCAGCCCTCGGCCGTGCGGGCCACGGTCATGATGTCCGCGGTGATCCTCGGCTGGGCGATGCACCGGCCGGGGCAGTTGTTGAACTCGCTGGCCACGGCAGCGTTGTTGATCCTGTTGTGGGAGCCGCGCCAACTGTTCCAGGCCGGGTTCCAACTCTCGTTCACCGTGGTGTTGAGTCTGGCGCTGGTGGTACCGCCACTGGTGCGGCTGCGCGACCGGTGGTGGCGGCACGACCCGTTGTTGCCCGCGGAACTGCTGCCGCGCTGGCGGCGCTGGCTCGATCCGGTGGTGCGCGGGGTCACGTTCAGCCTGGCCGTGTCGCTGGCGGCCTGGCTGGGGTCGCTGCCGTTGATCGCGCATTATTTCCACCTGCTCACGCCGGTGAGTCTGCCGGCCAATGTGCTGGTGGTCCCGCTGGGCAGCCTGGCCCTGATGTCCGCCGTGGGCGCGCTGGCCTGCGGCGACTGGCTGCCGGTGTTGACCGGTCTGTTCAGCCACGGCGCGTGGTTCTGGATGAGCTGCATGGTGCGCGTGAGCGAATGGGCGGCCGGGCTGCCGCGCGCCTTTTTTTACGTGCCCGACCCGGGCTGGCCGGCGATGGCCGTTTACTACGCGACGCTGATCGGACTGGCGAACGGATGGGCGTGGCGACCGGGGCGACGGGCGCTGAGCGCGGTCCTGGCGGGCGGGCTGGTGCTGGGCGGGTGGGTCGTGTACGCCCGCCCGCGCCAGGAAACCCGCCTGACGCTCTTGCCCCTGAACGGCGGCGCGGCCGTGTGGGGGGACGCGCCGGGCCGGGCGCGCGATCTGTTGGTGGACGCCGGCAACGCCCGCAATGCGGAACACGTGGTGGTTCCGTTTCTCCGGGCGCAGGGCGTGAACCGGCTCGCCTATTTCGCGCTTACCCACGGTGATGTCCGCCACGTGGGCGGCGCGGAGCTGATCGTTTCCAACTTCCATCCGGGCGCGGTTTGGACCGGCCCCGCACGGTTTCGCTCCCCGGCGTACCGCGCCTTCTTGGACCGGCTCGCCACAACGCCTGAACGGTGGCGAACCGTGGCGCGCGGCGACACATTGGCCGGCTGGACGGTGTTGCACCCGGAGGCCGCCGACCGGTTCGCGCGCGCCGACGACGCCGCGCTGGTGCTGCGCGCCGAGGTGGCCGGTTGGCGGGTGCTGCTGCTTTCGGACCTGGGCCGGCTCGGCCAGCAAGCCCTGCGGGCACGGGAGCCGGACCTGCGCGCGGACATTGTCCTCGCCGGCTTGCCCACAGCGGAAGAGCCGCTGGAGCCGGCCTTGCTGGAGGCGGTCCGGCCGCGCGTGGTGATCGTGGCCGATGATGAAACGCCCACCAGCGCCCGGGCCAGCCCGGTGCTGCGGGCGCGGCTGGCACGCACGGAATGCCCGGTGCTGTTCACCAGCGACACGGGGGCACTGACGCTGCGGCTGGCGCCGGGGCGTTGGCGCGTGGAAGATGTGGACGGCCGCCCGCTGCAAAGCGGCTTTGCTCCGCACTGAAGGAAAAAGCGCCCCACCCCGACTACACTCACGCCGGGCACGGCGGCTGGCTTACACCACCCCCGAGAGCTCCGATTTCAGAGCCGGCAGACGGGCGTCTTGCGGTCGCGGGCGTCCCGGTTCGCACGACGCCGCCGGCACCTCCGACAGGCCGGTGATAATCCGCGCGCCGCGTTTCCACGTGAAGTACGAGTAAGCCCATTGCAGCAACACCCCGAGCTTGTTGTCGAACCCGATCAGGAAGATCAGGTGAACCAGCAGCCACGCCAGCCAGGCGGGCCAGCCGGTGAATTCCAGCGCGCCGATCTTCGCGACCGCGGCGGAGCGACCGATGGTGGCCATCGTGCCCTTGTCCCAGTAATGGAAGGCGGGGCGCGACGGCGACGCCGCGGCTCCGTGGCGCAGCTCGCGTTGAATCAGGCGCGCCACGTGCCGGGCCATCTGCATGGCCGCGGGCGAAACCCCGGGTACCGGTCGTCCCGCTTCGTCGAACACGAGGGCCAGGTCTCCGATCGCGAAGACTTCGGGATGCCCCGGCACACTGAGATCAGGACATACTTTCACGCGGCCGGCGCGGTCCAGTTCAACTCCCAGCCCCTGCGTCAGAGGATTCGCCGCGACGCCCGCCGCCCAAATGATGTTTGCCGCCGGGATGACGGTGCCGTCGGCGAGCTCGACGTGCTCGCGCCGTATTTCCCGCACGGGGACACCGGTGCGCACCTCGACCCCCATGCGAGTGAGTTTTTGGGCGGCATAGGCCGACAAGTGCGGCGGAAGATGCGCCAGCAACCGCGGCCCCGCCTCGAGGAGCACCACGCGCGCGGCTGCCGGGTCTATGCGGCGGAAATCGCGCTTGAGCACTACCTTGGTCAATTCGGCGAACGCGCCGGCGAGCTCGACGCCGGTGGGGCCGCCCCCCACCACCACGAGGGTCGTCAGGCGCCGGCGCTCGGCCTCGGTCTGGGCACCTTCGGCCCGCTCGAACGCGAGCAACACGTTGCGCCGGATGCGCAGGGCGTCGTCCAGCGATTTCAGCCCCGGAGCAAACTCGGCCCATTCCGGGTGTCCGAAGTAGTTGGTCACCCCGCCCAACGCGAGCACCAGGTAATCGTAGTCCAGCGTGTGTTGCGCCAGACGCACGCGCCGCGCGGCCAGGTCCACTCCCACCACCTCGTCCAGCAGGATGGTGGTGTTGCGGCTGCGGGAAAGGATGGCCCGCACCGGCTCCGCGATGTCGGGCGCGGACAAGCCCGACGTGGCCACTTGGTAGAGCAGCGGTTGAAAGAGGTGGTGGTTTTGCCGATCCACCAAGGTGATACGCGCTGGGGCGCACTTCATCCGTTTGCAAAATTCCAAGCCTCCAAATCCAGCCCCCAGAACCACGACATGCGACACCGTTTTGTTCATAAAAACAAGCTGCGTCAGGCCCGAAGATGCGCAAATCCCCACGTGTGATTCTGTCAAGGTATTGAAAACAAGTAGCTTGGACAAAAGTCTGGAGCATCCGTAAATTTCTAGACAAAAAGCAGACAAATATTTGACGAGCGAAAAACCGGGTGCACTTTGCCGCGTCGTTCCCGAGTGGGGAAATGACGCAAGCCGGCAACGCCACGGGTTGCACGAAGTGAACCCCGGTGGCCGGCCGCGGCGAGCAGCCGCACACAGACAAAAACCTCGGTTGATAACAGAGAGACACACAAACATGACACTGAAACACTCGATGATCGCACTCATGGCGGCGGGTATCTTGGGCGCGCCCGTTTGGGCGGACACTTGCTCCGCGGACAAGTACACCACCAGCACCACCAGCGCCGCGCACGGCTCCAAGACGATCGTCGCGGTGGCCAGCGAAGCAGGCAGCTTCAAGACCCTCGTGGCAGCAGTGAAGGCTGCGGGACTGGTGGACGTGCTCCAAGGGGAAGGCCCCTTCACCGTGTTTGCCCCGACTGACGAAGCCTTCGCGAAACTCCCGGCGGGCACGGTCGAAAACCTGCTCAAGCCCGAAAATCGCGAGCAACTCAAGGCCGTTCTGACCTACCACGTCCTTCCCGGTAAGGTCATGGCCGCCGACGTCAAGCCGATGCATGCCAAGACCGTGAACGGCCAGAAGGTCAACATTCAGGTCGTGGACAACAAGGTGAAGGTGGACAACGCCACGGTCGTGAAGACCGATGTGCTGGCCAGCAACGGGGTCATTCACGTGATTGACACCGTCATCCTGCCAAAGGCGCAACTTTGAGTTGCCCCCGGTGGGGGTGGGAAAACGGGAGTTGAACACAACCGGGCGGGGCTTTTGCCCCGCCTTTTTTCACTTTGGCACTCCGACGCTCAGCCGCTGTAACCGGGCCAGGGACTGAAAGTGGAGAACCGGCCACAAGTGCGGGCCCGGCCATGCGGGTGCCTTACTTTGCCGGCGGCTTGGGCGGCTTGAGCCACACCAGCGTGGCGCCCGTGCCGCCGAAGTGGGGTCCGGCTTCCGCGAAGCGCGCCACGGCCGGAAGCCGGGCCAGCAGGGCGTGCACCGAGCGGCGCAAGTGGCCGCTGCCCTTGCCGTGGATGATCCGCACCTCGAGGACCCCCCGCGCCCGGCAGGCCTCGAGGTAATCGCGCACCAGGTCGCCCACGACGCGCGGCGGGAAGGTGTGCAGGTCCAGCACGCCCTCCAGGGGCAGCGGCACCACGGCGTCCGGACCGGGTTCGGGCGGGAGCTCGGGCGTTGCCATGCGCGCCAGTGTTAGCGGTACAGCACGGGATTGGTGCGCCAGTCGCGGTCCCGGTCATGACCGTACTCGGCCACGCGGGGGCGGCGCTCGCGCAAGCGCACCGACTCGAGGCCGAGGTAATGGCCCTGCGAGGCGGGGTGCTTGCCCACGCACTCCAGGCGCAACGTGTAGTCGCCGGGCTCGGGCCAGAAATCCAGAAGGTGGAACTCGGTGTTAACGATGTGCGGGCTGTAAAAGTCCAGCGCGCCGCCGAGTTTGACGCCGTTGAGCGAGGGCTGGTAGCGGCCGAAGTCGTAGCTCTGCGTGGCGTTGAGCAGCAAGCGCAGCGGCTCTTTTTTCTCGATCCGGAAGCGGACCTCGAGCCAGGCGCCCTCGGCCTGCGGCGGCCGGTAGAGCAATTGCGGGCCTTCGTACAAGTCCAGGGTCTGCGGGCCGGCGGGGCCGACGCCGTGATGGGCGGGGTCCGCGAAATCGCGCGTCCACGCAATCACGCGCTCGAGGCTGGGCAGGCGGCGGGCGGTGGCGGGCGGCACCGGCGGTTGGGGAGACGGTGCGCCGGTCTGGTACCAAAATGCGACGCTGGCGTAGTCGTCCTCGCGCTCGTTCCAGCTCATGCTTTTGCGGTCGGGGTTTTCATCGGGCGAAATCCACCCCCAGTGCTCGAAGGTGACCTTGAGGCCGGTGTTGAAGACGATCGGGTCGGCCAAGTGCCAGCGGTAGGCGCTGGTGTGGCCGCCCACGATGCCCCACTGGTCGAAGTACGGCACCCCGAAGTACGGCGTGCCGGTCTTTTTCAGGCCCCAGGCCGAGAGGAAGTAATCCTCGGTGCCGGTGCCCCAGATCGAGGGCTTGGCCTCGCCGTCCACGTAGATTTTTTCATCGCCCTCGCCGAACCACGCCGGGCTGCGGGTGCGCACGGCCAGCACCGTGCCCACGTAATGACCCTTGCCGGTGGTCTCGAGCACCACGTAGTCCTGACCGCTCCGCACCGGGTATTCCTGGCGGTACCGGGCATGGAAGTACGGCGTGTCGGGCGGGACCGGTTTCTCGATCCAGTCAATGTTGTAGTACAACAGGCTGATCGGCCGGGCGCTCTGGTTGACGATCTCGATCCGCGCGGCCTCCCGGAACGGCATCGGCCAAAAACAATTGTAAGAGTCGGCGTCCTCGACCACCACCGGCAGGCTGACCACCTCGCTGCGCTTGCCGAAGCAGTTTGCGAAAAAGTCGCCCACGGGCGCCTCGACCGCCGGTTCCGCGCGCCCGTCCCAGAACATGCGCAGCAGCATCTCCTGGTGGTTGGCCGAGCCCTGCGGCGCCCAATCCTGCGGCTCCGGGCCCAGAAAGGTCAGCCAGAGGTGGGTGATGACGCCCGAGCCGCGCAGGTCCATCAGCACATGGGTCTCGCCGGGGGGCACGCGGAAGTTGTCCCAGTTGCTGGCCTCCTCGCGGTCGCCTATCGGCTCGGCCTGGGGATCAAGCTGGCGGTCCGCGCCGCCGCGGCGGACCTCGCCCTGGCGCATCGTGGAGGTGATCCGGCGCGAGCGGCCGGTTTGGGGCCGGGCCAGCTCATCGAGCAACGCGGCGAAGGCCGGGAGTTGGACGGCCACGGCCAGGAATAAAACGGGGATTACGCGCATGGCAGAGTGTGGCCCAGCCGCCGCCCGGCCGGCAAACCTGGAATGGCTTCAGGCCGAAACCCGAAGTGGTTCGTGGCGCCGGATTCCCATCCGGCTTCGTCGAGCCCTGGATCTTCCGCGGCAGCGGTCGTCAGACCGCGGCTGTCGCAGACGGGTCGCCAGCGGCACAGCCCCAGCGAGGTCGCCTGGGCCCCTACGACCCGCCCGCTGCCGGCACGGAAGTGAGATGCATCCGCGCAAGCGGTTCGCGCGAATCTTTGTGGACAAAGGCCCGTCGCTGGTTTTATAGACTGTCCCTTTCCAGCCGGTCAGTGGGCCGGGCTGGTGGCTTGCCCAACGAACGTCATGAAACATCTGTTGAGCCTGGAGACCCTGGACCGCGCGGACATGGACCGTGTGTTGCGGGACACCGCAACGTTCAAGCGCGACCGCGCCACGCACCCCCGGCCGCTGAGCGGCCAGACCTGGGCGCTGATCTTCTCCAAGTCCTCCACGCGCACGCGGGTGTCGTTCGAGGTCGGCATCCACGAGCTGGGCGGCCGGCCGCTGTTCCTCAACGCGGCCGACATCCAGCTCGGCCGGGGCGAGCCCATCAAGGACACCGCCCGCGTGCTCGGCCGCATGGTGCACGGCGCGGTGCTGCGGACCTTTGCCCAGCGCGACGTCGAGGATTTCGCGCATTTCGCGGGCATTCCCACGGTGAACGCGCTGACGGACGACGAGCATCCGTGCCAGATTCTGGCGGATGTGTTCACGTACCAGGAGCTGCGCGGGCCGATCGCCGGCCGGGTGGTGACGTTCGTGGGCGACGGCGCGTGCAACGTGGCGCGGTCGTGGGTGTTTGCCGCCGCCAAGCTGGGCTTCGAGCTCCGCATCGCCGCGCCGCCCGACTACCAGCCCGCGCCGGCGCTGCTCCACCGCGCGGGGGGCCGCACCGTGGTCACGGCCGATCCTCACGCCGCGGCGAAGGACGCCGACGTGCTTTACACAGACGTGTGGGTCTCGATGGGCAAGGAAGCCGAGCAGGCGCGGCGCAGGCAGGATTTGCAAGGCTACCAGCTCAACGCGGCGTTGTTGAAGCTGGCCCGGCCGGACGCGCTCGTCATGCACTGCCTGCCGGCGTACCGGGGCAATGAGATTGACGAGGCCACGTTCGAGGCGCACGCCGACACCATTTTCCGGCAGGCGGAAAACCGGTTGCACACCCAGAAGGCCATTTTGAACTGGCTGGCAGGCTGAGCCCGCCGGTCGGCGGCCCCGCGCCGCCGGCCCGCGCCGAAACCAATTCCCCCCTCGACACTCCTCCCCCAACCTGTTCCCCGACCATGCCCGCCGTCCTGGCCATCGCCGCGCATCCGGATGACATCGAGTTTCTCATGGCCGGGACGTTGCTATTGCTGCGGGCGGCCGGCTGGGAAGCGCATTACCTGAACCTCGCCACCGGCAACTGCGGCAGCCGCGTGCACCGGGCTGCAGCGACCCGTCGCCTCCGCCGTGCCGAAGCCCGCGCAGCCGCGCGCGTGCTGGGTGCCCACTGGCATCCGGCCTTCGTGGACGACGCGGAAATCTTTTACGAAGACCGCCTGCTGCGCCGGGTGACGGCCGTGGTCCGCGCGGTCCGGCCGCGTGTGGTGCTCACGCATTCGCCGCAGGACTACATGGAAGACCACATGAACGCCTGCCGGGTGGCGGTCACGGCGGCGTTTGTGCGGGGCATGCCCAATTACCTCAGCGCGCCGTCGCGCCGGGCCATCAGCGGCGACTGCACGGTGTACCACGCCCTGCCGCATGGTTTGCGGGACGGACTGGGGCGCCGGGTGCCGGCCGGTCTGTTTGTGGACACAACCGACGTGCAAGCCACCAAACGCGTTGCGCTGGCCTGCCATCGCAGCCAGAAAGACTGGTTGGACGCCACCCAAGGCATGGACTCGTACCTGGATGCCATGGACGAAATGGCGCGGGAGGTCGGACGGATGTCGCGGCGTTTTCGTTTTGCTGAAGGCTGGCGACGCCACTCGCATCTGGGATTCTGCGCGCCGGATTCGGATCCGCTCCGCGAGGTGCTGGGTGCCCGTTGCCGGGTCAACAAGGCTTACGAGCGGTCTTTGGAAGGCGATTGTTGAACTGCGCGTGGGGGGGATGTGGTTCACCCCGGCTACCGCTTGACCCCTCCCTGGCGTCTGCCGCCGCAATCGTGCGTTCTGGCGCTTTCGCAAGCCCTTTCCCGGATCGTCCGGGTTCCCGTCGAAACGAACTGTAGGCGAAAGCTGTCGAAGCCGGTATCACCCTTTTGGACGATGGCCGGTCCGAAAAGGCGGGTGGAGCGGGCTTCCCGCCCGTTCGCGGTGATAACCTGCCGCCACAGGCCAGGGGCCTGTTCCGCCCCTCGACTGCTTTTCGGACAGCCCCCGGGACACCCAACATTCAGCCCGGCCACCGTGGAGTTCCTTGAACCCGCAAGCCGAAGTTGAGCCGGATGGGAATGCGGCGCTACGAGCCACTTCGGTTTTCGGATTGAAAAGCCCCCCGGAAAACAAAAAGGCACCCTTGCGGGTGCCTTGGTAACCCAAAAACGGAAGGGCTTAGTTGTTCTTGCCCGGAACGTGCGGGAAGATCAACCGATGCACGTCCTGGGAGTTGATGACCTGTTCGCGCACGCGGGCGCCGGTCACCGGCTGCACGCTGCCATCCGCGAGGCACACGTTGCCCTGGTTTTGATGGACCGTGTTGTGGAAGTTCAGGTAGTACTGGGCGTTGGCCTTGTTGGCAATCAGCTTGGGATCCAGTTGGACCTGCTTGCTGAAGAAGGCGTCATACGCGGTGGCGGTGGTCGCATTCGACACCGTGGACATGTTGCGGTCGCCGGCGAGCATGCCTTGCGGGCGGGTTTCATCGGCGTCCAAGTTCACGAAGTAGCTCACCGAGGCGTTGCCGCGTCCTTGGGCGACATTGCCGTTGTTGGCGATGACTCCGAAGAAGTTGCTCATGGCGGTGCGGCCGCTGTCCGCCGGGCAGACCACGGTCTTGGGCGTGGCCAGTTCATTGGACATGGTCACGTAGATCCAGTACGTGTTGCGCGGCTCGCCCTGCCCGTTGGCCATCGTGACGTACTCGCTGCAGCCGCCTTCATTGGTGCTGAGGCTCTGCGGGAAGCGGTCCTGCTGGTCCGTGGCGAACTGGCGGAAGGACAGACCCACCTGTTTGAGGTTGTTGGCGCAATTGATTTTCTGCGCCTTGGCCTTGGCCTTGGCCAGCGCGGGCAGGAGCATGCCGGCCAAGATGGCGATGATGGCGATCACGACCAACAGCTCGATCAGCGTGAACGCCCCAATTTTGTGTTTCCGGAAGATTCGGCTCATAGGGTTCGACTGTATTTTAGGGTTACGGCTCACGGCACTCTAGATTTTCAGTCCCGAGTGTCAACGACTTTTCATGCTTGATTTACTAAGCAGTTGCAATGCCAGAACGCCGGCCTTCCTCTCCGGATCCGACCCCGGCACAACCCGTTTTGAAAAAGGATCTTGCGGCACCAGGCGGGGCGAATGGCTGGTGCGGCGCCGGCCAGTGCCACGGAAATTCGCGTGACCCGCGTGGCGGAGGTTGCGAGAGTGTGGCGCACATGGATCGCGAACGCCTCGATCGGTGGCTCGAACTGGGCATTCTGGGGGTGGTGGCCGTCGCGCTGGTCTTCGGACCGGCCGCGCTGGGCGGGGTGCGTCCGCAGGAATTTGCCGGCCTCCAAGTGCTCCTGGCCGCCGGGCTGATCTTGTGGGTGGCACGGCTGTGGATCGCGCGGTCGTACCACCTGCACTGGTCTCCCGTCTGCTGGTTCGTGGTGGCGTTCCTGCTGTACGCCCTGGTTTGGTACCGGTTCGCGGATGTCGAGTACGTGGCGCGGCTGGAACTGAGCCGGCTTCTATTGTACGGCTGGTTTTTATTCTTGGTGATCAACAACCTGCACCGCCAGGAGAGCATCCAAATTTTGGTGGCGGTGACCCTCGCCGTGGCCACGGCATTGTCGTTGTACGCTTTGTACCAGTTCATCACCGGAAGCAACCAGGTCTTCGGCTTCATCCGGCCGACCGCTTTCAAGGGTCGTGGCTCCGGCACCTTCATTTGTCCCAACCACCTGGCCGGCTACTTGGAAATGCTGCTACCGGTGGCGCTGGCCATCTTGGTGCTCAGCCGGCGGCGGGCGCTGGCGCGCATCTTCAGCGCGTACGCAGCCTTGATGACATTTGTCGGGCTGTGCGTTTCGATTTCCCGCGGCGGCTACCTGGCGGGCGGCCTGGCGCTGGTGTTCATGGCCGGGGTGCTGGTGCTGAAGTACCGGGGGTACCGCAAGGTTGTCCTGCTGGGCATGCTTGGGCTGGCCGTCTTGGGCGGCGTCATTGCCTACAAAGGCGAGGACATCCAGAAACGCTTCCGCCTGGCGCTGGTGCCGGGGCAGCTTCAAAGCATCTGGGGCCGCCCGGATTTGTGGGCCTCAGCCGCCCGGATGTGGCTGGATTCGCCGTGGTTGGGGGTCGGCCCGGCACACTTTGACGTTCGCTTCCCGGAATACCGCCCGGAGACGCTCCAAACCCGCCCGTACTGGGTCCACAACGATTACCTGAACGTCCTGGCCGACTGGGGCTTGTTGGGCTTCGGTCTGGTCGGCGGTGGTGTCGTTTGCCTGGTGCTGGGCGGGCTGCGCGCCTGGCGTTATGTGCGCCGCGAAGGCGACGGCTTGACGGCCAAGCCCAGCGACCGTGCCGCCTTGGTGCTGGGCACGGGCACCGGCCTGCTGGCGATTGCGTTGCATTCGTTTGTGGATTTCAACCTGCAAATCCCCGCCAACGCCATGCTTGCGGTCCTGCTGGCGGCCATCCTCACCAGCCACCTGCGCTTCACCTCGAACCGCTACTGGCTGAACCCCGGCCTGGCGGGCCGCCTATTGCTCAGCGTGCTGGCGCTGGCCAGCGCCGCGTGGTTCGGGCAACAGGCCGTCCAACGCTGGCAGGAAGCCCGCTGGATGGCGCGCTCTGACAAAGCCGCGAGCTTCGAGGAGCAGATCGCCGCGCTCGAAGCCGCGGCGCGAATCGAGCCCCGCAACGCCGAACTCGCCGCCCGCCTGGGCGAAGCCTGGCGCCGGGCAAGCTGGGAAGGCGGTCCGAGCTGGCAGGCCGCGGCGGAAACGGCGCTCAAGTGGTTCGATCAGACCATGAAGCTCAATCCGCGGGATACCTTCGCCATGCTGCGCGGAGCCATGACCCTCGACTGGCTGGGACGGCACGGCGAAGCGGGGCGGTTGTTCGACCGCGTGGTCGCCCTGGATCCGAACAACCATTACGTGGCGCTGCTGCGCGGCTGGCACGAACTTCAGATTGGCAACTGGGCCGAGGCCAAACGCTGGCTTGAACGCTCCATCGCCATCAAGTGGTACTCGAACTGGCTGGCGCACAATTACCTCAACGTGGTCAACCAGCGCCTGGCCGAAGAAGCGGCCCGGGCCAGGCCGCCGGCGGCGACGGCGCCGTGACTTTGTGGCGCGGACAAGCGGTGGCGGCAAGCCAGTCACCGCCGGCGATTACGTGCAAGAGCACGATTAGGAGCAAAGCGCCGGTCGGCAGTTGCGCTTCGGATTCTAGTGTCCGTGCGGGAAGGTAGTGGCGCGGGCAATCCGCCCGCAGCCACCCACCGTCTGACGACTGCGGCTACGAGAAGCCACAGCTCGACAGGAATCCTGCCCCACAGTCAGCCAAGCAAGGGACAGGTCAAGCGCCCTGCACCGCCAGAGATTATGAGCAAGAGCATGGTTACGAACAAGGCTCCGGCCGGCGGCCACTGTCGCACGCTTCACAGCCAGCCCCGCCAGCGGTACACCCAGCAGCCAACCACTTCGCGGAGGTACCGTTCCAGTTGCTCGAACCCGCGAAGGCCCGGCGCCCAGGAGAGAAACTGCCGCCGGTTTTCCAGTGCCGTCATTCCCTCGAAATCGCACGGCAGACAAACCACCTCGAAACCCAGCCGGCGGAACGTGCCTTCGGCGCGACGCATGTGGGAGGCCGAGGTCACCAGCACAATCCGCCGCCAGCCCTGGGCCTCTGCCAGCTTCCGGGCGCGCTCGGCTTCGTCGCGCGTGTCCCGGCACAGCCCCAGCACCTGCACTGGCACCGGCGTGGCGTTCCAGGCGACAATCCAGCGGCGCAGCAACTCTCCTTCGCCGGGGTTGGGCACATGGGGGTTCACGCCGCCGCCCAGGACCAGCGTGCGGCCTTTTTGCTGGCGCGTCGCTTCGATGGCGGTGATCACGCGGTCGGCGGCGCCGTCAACTTGAAACCCGAACACGTCCTGTCTTGAAGGCGTGAGCATGCCGCCGAGCATCACCACCGCGTCGCCCGCCGGCAGGGCCGGGAGTTGCACATTGGCGTAAGGCCGTTCCAGCGAAGCCAGCAGGGTCGCCGGCAGCGGCGTGCCGCCGATGACGTACAGGCCGGCGGCGAGCACGGCCGCGCTCGTGGCCGACCGCCAGCGGCGCCGGCGCAGTTCCCACAACGCCGCCAGGATCAACACCAGCCACAAGGCGGCGATGGGTTGCAGGAAAGCGGCCAGCAGTTTTGCCATAAACCGGCGGCACGCTAGCCGGCGGGGTCGCCAGCGGCGAGGAAAAGCGCCGGCGGCCGGGGCTTGAGCGCGGGCGTGGCGCGGCTACCCTTGGGCCATGCCGATCTACGAGTTTCACTGCGCCGCTTGCGAACGTGACAGCGAGGTGCTGGTCCGCACCACGCACTGGGAGGGCACGCGCTGCCCGCATTGCGGCTCGACGAGGTTGCGGAAAAAACTCTCGGTGTTCGCCTCCAGCGGCGGCGACAGCACCGTGGCCGAACCCGCCTGCGCCGGCAACCCGTCGTCCTGCTGCCGCTGTGGCGGCGGGGGCGCGCACCGGCACTGACCGCCGGCGGCCTTCAGCCGCGCCCGGCCAGGTCCGCGACGCCGAACTGGGTCAGGTCATCCACCAGCCATTCCGGCTTCCGAACGGCTAGTTGCTCGCGGGTGGCGCCGCCGGTGGCCACCGCCAACGCCCGCGCGCCCACCGCATGCGCGCAATCAATGTCGTGCGGCGTGTCGCCCACCACGATGATTTCCCCCGGCGCGAGCCGGATGCGCAGCCGCCGGCCGGCGCGTTGCACCGCGATGCGCGTCAGCTCGCGGCGGTCTTCGTGATCGTCGCCAAAGCCGCCAACCTCGAAATGCCCCCAAAGCCCGTAATGCCTCAGCTTGATCTCGGCGCCCAGGCGGATGTTGCCGGTCTGCAAGCCGAGCAGCGGCGGGTGCGGCAAAGCCCGCAGGCCGGCCAGCAACCGGGCCACGCCGGGACACACCGCGCCGCGATGCTGCGGCAGCAGGTGATCCAGCAAAAAGACGTACCGCTCGAAGAAGCGTTGGAAGTTGACGGGCGTCGCCGGGATGCCGTGCCGGCCAAAGAATTCCCGCACCAGCGAGGTGTCGGTCCGGCCTGCGAAGCTCATCTGGCGCATGCCATCATGGATGTGAAACTCCATCGCGCCCGTCCGCTCAAACGCGCGCACCCCCGCCCCGCCGGTGCGGATGAGGGTGCCGTCAATGTCGAACAAGACCAGTTTGACCATGTGAAAAGCCGCCGGGTCCCGGCTTCAGTCCCGGACCAGCGGCGGTGGCTCGCGATGCCACGTGGTGGCCTGTTCGTAAGCGTGGGCGATGCGCAACAGGCCGGCCTCGCCGAATGGTTTGCCCAGCAGTTGCAGGCCGATGGGCAGCCGCGGCGACCGCGTGAAGCCGCACGGCACGCTGACGCCGCACAGGCCCGCCAGGTTGCAGGACAGGGTGAAGATGTCCTCCAGATACATCTGCAGCGGGTCGCTGGCCTTCTCGCCGAGCTTGAAGGCCGGGCCGGGCGTGGTGGGCGTGACGATCGCGTCCACCCGCTCGAAGGCTTGCAGGAAATCCCGGCGGATCAGCGTGCGGACTTTTTGCGCGCGCAAATAGTACGCGTCGTAGTAGCCGCTGCTGAGCACGTAGGTGCCCAGGAGGATGCGGCGCTTAACCTCGGCGCCGAAGCCCGCCCCGCGGGTGCGCTTGTACATCTCGATCGGGTCCGCGCCGTCCACGCGCAGGCCGTAGCGCACGCCGTCGAAGCGCGCCAGGTTCGCGCTGGCCTCGGCCGGGGCGATGATGTAGTAGGCCGCCACGGCGTGTTGGGTGTGGGGCAGGGAGATTTCCACGGGTTCGGCGCCCAGCGCGGCCAGTTGCTTCACCGCGGCCTCCACCGCCTGTTGCACCTCGGGGTGCAGGCCGGGGACGCGGTACTCGCGCGGCAGACCGATTTTAAGTCCCTTCAAGTCCCCGCCCAGCGCGGCCGGGTAATCCGGCACCGGCTCCGGCACGCTGGTTGAATCCCGCGGGTCGTGGCCGGCGATGACTCCCAGCAGCCGCGCCGCGTCGGCCACGGTGCGCGTGACGCAGCCGATCTGGTCGAGCGACGACGCGTACGCCACCAGCCCGTAGCGGGACACGCGGCCGTACGTGGGCTTGAGCCCCACCACGCCGCAATGCGCCGCCGGCTGGCGCACCGAGCCGCCGGTGTCCGAGCCCAGCGCGGCCGGCACCTCGCACGCCGCCACGGCCGCCGCCGTGCCGCCGGACGACCCGCCCGGGATGCGCTCGAGATCCCACGGATTGCGCGTGAGCTGGAAGGCGGAATTCTCGGTCGAGCTGCCCATCGCGAACTCGTCGAGGTTCAACCGGCCCACCAGCACCGCGCCGGCCGCGCGCAGCTTTTCCACCACGGTGGCGTCGTACGGCGAAACAAAGTTCTCCAGAATGCGCGAGCCGCAGGTCAATGGCTGGTCGCGCGTGGCGATGATGTCCTTCAACGCCAGCGGCACGCCCAGCAACGGCTGCGCGGCGTGCGTGCCGCCGGCCCGCAGCGCGGCGTCCGCGGCGTCCGCCCGGTCCAGCGCCCCGGCTGCGTCCACGTGCAGAAACGCGCCCACCCGCCCGTCCACGCGTTGGATCTGGTCCAGACAGGCCTGGGCGGCTTCGCGGGCGGAGCAGGCGCGGGCGGCAAGCTGGGCCGCGAGTTCCGCCAGGGTGAGCCGGTGCAGCATGGTGGGCGGCTACTCGACGATCTTGGGCACGACGAACAGGTCGTGGCCCCGGACCGGGGCGTTGCGCAGCGCCTCGCTGTGGGGCATCGAAGGCTGGACCGCGTCCGGCCGCGTCACGTTGACCAGCGGCATGGCGTGCGCCATGGGTTCCACGCCGGACACGTCCACCTGTTGGAGCTGCTCGAAGTACCGCAGGATGTCATCGAGCTGCGCGCCGTACCGCTCAATTTCCGCGGCGGACAACTCCAGCCGCGCCAGGTGGGCCACGGAGCGGATGTCGAGGTGCGGGGCGGCCATGAGGGGCGGGCGGGGACGGCGGCGGCTAGTCCTCGTTGAATTTCGACTTCACCAGGTTCTCGATCTCCGTCACCGCCTGCGCGGCATCGGCGCCTTCCGCATGCACGCGGATGCGCGAACCCGGCCCCGCGGCGAGCATCATCAGGTTCATGATGCTCTTGCCGTTCACCGTCTCGCCGTCCTTCTCGACGAAGACGTCGGAGGCAAAGCGGTTCGCGACCCGGACAAACATGGAAGCCGGCCGCGCGTGAATGCCCAGCTTGTTGGCCACCACCAATTCCCGGATGACGTGTTGCTTTTTGGTGTCGCCCATGAGCCGCGGGCTTTTTAACCAAAAGCACGACGCCTGGCTAGCGAAACTCCCGTTACAATTCAACGCAGGGCGCATCTCGATTTCTTGCCGGCGGCGGGCGGTCCGTAGTGGCCCGGGCGACCTCGCCTGGGCCGTGCCGCGGGCGACCCGCCCGCGAGGACTACGGTCTGCCGAGCTCAGTCCTGGAAAGTCAGGGCTCAACAGAGTCCCGCCCCAACCCGTCAAGGCCGGACCGGCACAAAAGTGAGAGGCGTCCTTCGGCGCAAAAGACCGTTTCCCGCTCGTGGTTGACAACCACCTTCAAGGCAGCCGGTTGCGGCGTGCTGGCCAACGCCACGGCCGCCGCCGTTCGAGCCAGCGGGAACTCGTGCGTGACCAGCGGACGCACGTCCAGCCGGCGGCCAAACACCAGCCGCGCCACCGCGGGCTGCAACGTGATGTCCGCCGAGTAGCTGCCGATGAGGTCCTTCTCGTCCACGCAAATGGCCGCGCCGTCCACCTCGATCCGCGCGCCGCGTTTCGTGTGGGCGAAGAGCAGCACCTGCCCCGCGCCGCGGACCCGTTCCAGCGCCTGCCGCACCACGGAGTCCGACGGCACGGCCACCACCGCGGCGTCCAGGCCGCGACCGCGCGTCCAGCGCGCAATGGAACCGGCCAGGTCCGGCGCGTCGCCCCGCGCGGTCCACCGCGCGCCCAACCGTCGCGCCCACGCCAGCCGCCCGGGCATGAGGTCCGTGGCCAGCACGGCCGCGCCGCGCAACGCCAGCAGCCGCGTGAACAGGAGCCCGATCGGTCCCTGGCCCGCCACCAGCACCGCATCGCCGGGCAGCAGGCGCAGCCGCTCCACCGCCTTCAGCACCGTGTTCACCGGCTCGAGCAGCGCGCCTTCGACGAAACTGTTCCGGGGCGGAATCTTCACCACGCCCGGCAGCACGAAGGCCATCACGCGCACGTACCCGGCGTAGCCGCCGCCCGCCGGCACGAACCCGGCCGTGATGCCGGTGCGCTTGTACGTGGCGCACTGGGCAAAGGCGCCGTGCCGGCAGAAATGACAGTCCCGGCAGGGCACGTGGTGATGCAGCGCCACGCGCTCGCCGACGCGGAACCCGCGCACGCGCGCGCCCACGCGGACAATCGTGCCGGCGGTTTCGTGGCCGAAAATGCGCGGCGGCGGCACGGTGCCGTACTGGATCTTTTTGATGTCCGTGGGACAGACGCCGCAGACCGCCACGCGCACCAGCAGTTCGTCCGGGCGGATGCGCGGCACCGGGACGGTCTCGACCCGCAAATCGCCCGGCCCGCGGTACACCACGGCGGTCATCTCTTTCGGGACGGCATCGGGCAAAGGCTGGCGCGGCACGGGCGACTGTTTACGGCGGGAACCGGCGGAACAAAAGTCTCGAATCGAAGGGCGCTCAAAGCGCGGCCTCGGCCACCAGGCGCCGCTCCGCGGCATTCAACACCCGCCATTGGCCAGCCGCCAGCGCGCCCAGACCCAGCCCGCCAATCCGCACGCGGATAAGCCGAAGCGTCGGATGGCCGATGGCGGCGGTCATGCGGCGCACCTGGCGGTTCCGGCCTTCGACCAGCTCGAGCGCGAGCCAGCAGTCGGGCACGTTTCTGCGATACCGGATCGGCGGGTCGCGCGGCGGCAACGCGGGCGGTGGCTCGATCCGCCACACCCGGCAGGGCCGCGTGCGACGCCCTTCGATGACCACGCCGCGGGCCAGGGCCGCCAGCGCCGCGTCGGTCGGGACGCGTTCCACCTGGACCCAGTACTCGCGGGGATGCGCCTGGCGGGGATTGAGCAACCGGTCGTTCCAACCCGGCTCGTCGCTCAGGAGCAACAGCCCTTCGCTGTCGGCGTCCAGCCGACCGATGGAATAAACGCCCGGCGGGAAGCCAAACTCCGCCAGCGGCCGGTGCGGCGAGCCGTCCGGCGTGAACCGCGACAGCACCCCGTACGGCTTGTGGAAGGCGATCAGCATCGCACGGTCACGGTACGGGACCATGGCCGCTGGCTCAACCGGGGGATCGCGCCCGCCCCGGACACCGTTCTCCGCGCCTCGCGGAAAACCCCGCCCACGGCCAAACCCACGCTGCCTGGCCAGGCAATACATGCGCTCTACGGCGGGAAGCGGGTCGCCTGCCGCAACGCCCGGGGCGGCGTGATGCCCGGTTGCATTTCTCCGGCTGGCTCGCTCCGGCCAATCCCTCGCGGACGAGTCGTCCGAGCCGCCGGCCGGTGCACGCCGCTCAATTTGCGTGCCGGCCGGCGGCGGCTGTGCTTGCATGGCCGGCGTGGAAGTCATCATCCAACCCACCGCCGACGCCGCGGCCGGGCTGGTGGCCCGCGTGATCGCCCGCGAGTTGCGCGCCAACCCGCATCTGGTGCTGGGCCTCGCCACCGGCCGCACGATGGAGGCCGTGTACGCCCGGCTCGCGCGCATGCGCCGCGAGGAGCATCTGGATTTCTCGCTGTGCTCGACGTTCAACCTCGACGAGTACGTGGGCCTGCCGCCCACGGACCGGCATTCCTACCGGCATTACATGAACCACCACCTGTTCCAGCAGGTGAACCTCGACCCGCGCAACACGCACCTGCCCGACGGCATGGCGGCCGACCTCGACGCCGAGTGCCGCCGCTACGAGGAGTTGATCAAGCGCTTTGGCGGCATTGACCTCCAGCTTCTCGGCATCGGCCGCGCCGGCCACATCGGCTTCAACGAACCGCTCTCCGCGCTGCATTCGCGCACCCGGGTGAAGGCGCTTTCGCCCCAGACGCTCGAACAAAACCGCCCGCTCTTCGACGACCCGGACCGGATGCCGCGCCGCGCCATCACCATGGGCGTGGGCACGATCCTCGAGGCCCGCCGCTGCCTGCTGCTGGCGGCGGGCCGGGAAAAGGCCGGCATCGTGGCCCAGGCCGTGGAGGGGCCCATCACCGCCATGATCTCCGCCACGGCGCTGCAATTGCATCCCCGCTGCACGGTGGTGGTGGACGAGGCGGCCGCCAGCCAGCTTCACGGCACCGAGTACTACCGCTGGATTTTCGCGAACGAACCCGAGTGGGAGCCGTTCCGGTGAGCGCGCCGCGCCACGGCCAACTTGGGTCTCCGGATTTAACCCATTCCACAATTCACCCCTTCAACCCGAAAACCGAAGTTGGGCCGGCGGGACGCACTGCGCCAAGGCCAGCTTCGGTTTTCGGGTTTAACCGCGCCTGGTTGCCCCGCCGCTCGCTGTCAATTTCGTGTTCCCTCCAAGAAAGTCGCCTGTCCAGCTTGTCCCGGCTAGCTTCGCGGTCATGCGCGCGTTTCTCTGTCCTTTCGCGCTGACGGCGGCGTTGCTCGGCGGGTTCTGCGCCCGCGCGCAAATGGCCCGGGAGTACGTGCTCGAGCTGACGCCGGAGACCGCGGCCGACCGCGCCTGGCGGCACGAGCAGGTGGCCGGGCGCCGCCGCGGCCCGGTTGTGATGGTGCATCGCGGGGCCTCGGCGGCCGCGCCGGAGAACAGCCTGCAGGCTTACGCCACCGCAATGGACTGGGGCGCGGACGGCCTCGAGGTGGACATCCGGCGCACCCGCGATGGCGTGCTGGCGCTCTTCCACGACGACATGCTCGACCGCCTCACCCACGGCATCGGCGAGGTGTCGCAGCTCACCGCAAGCAAATTGCTGGCGTTGAAACCGCGTCTGGCCTTCGGCCGGCCGGCCGGCGGCACTCCGCCCAGCTTCGTGCAACTGCTCGACCTCGTCCGCCAGCGCGCGGCGTTGCTCCACCTGGACGTGAAGGAGCCCGGCCTCGAGGACGACCTCATTCGCTGGCTGGACGCGGCCGATGTCTGGGACCACGTCGTGGCCGTGAGCGAGGCGAACGCCCCGCGCCTGGCCCGCGATCCGCGCGTGAAGCCGCTTCGCTACAAGGCGCCGGGTCTTTACGCCGGCCGGCGGGACGTGGACCCGGAGGCGGTGCGGGCCGCGCTGCGGCTGCCCGGGGAGATGATTCTGGTGGACGATCCGCGCGTGGCCGCGTGGGTGCTCGAGCGGCCCAACTACCGCCCGGTGCCGTTGCTGCGCACGTACCGGCTGGTCCCAAAACGGCGCGAAGCTCCGGCGCCGGCCGGGGCGCCGTTCAACCCGGCGGCGCTCGTGGCGGACTTGCAGCGCACGGTGCCGCCGGACTCGGCGCTGGCCTTGCTCGGCCTGCTCCAGGCGCCGTTTCCCGAGGCGGACGATTTGCGGCCGGACCCCGCGGTGCAGGCGCGCCGCGCCGCGCGCATCGTCGAGCGCGCCTGGGCGGCGGATCAACTGGGCCAACTCGGCCGGCGGCATCGCGACATCACCCGCGCGCTCGAACGCCTGGTGCGCGGGCGCACGCCGCATCCCGACTGGCGCTACCACGCGCTGGACGGCGCGCTCGCGGCGCGGGCGCTGGGCAGCCTGGGAGTGATGGCCTCGGCGGAAGTGCTGATCGAAGCGTTCCGCGCGCGACCGGTCGAACTGCCGGAGCCGGAAACCGCGGACGCGCAACCTGCGGCCTGGGCGGACGCGCGGTTCAAGCTGCATCTGCTGCCGGCGCTGGCGGACCTGCGTTGCGGCGCCGCCAAACGGTTCTTGCGCGAATGCCTCGCGTTGGATGAGGCGGCGGCCCGCGCCTTCGGCCCGCCGCTGTTTGAGGACGCCACGCGCGCGTTGCTGCAACAGCATCTCAGCGCCCGGGAAATCGCGGAGCTGCTGGGGCACCCGAATCCGGCCGTGCGCGGCACCGCCATCCTCGAATGCCTCGACCGGCCGAACGCGGAGCGACGGCGGGCGTTGGGCCCGGTGGCGCCCTGGGCGCTGGCCCTGCCGGCCGCCCCGGCATTGTCGCCGGCGCCGGAACGGCCGCGGCCGCTCACCCGCGCCGGGGTGGTCGCGCCGCCGAAGGGTTCGCCTTGATAAAGATGGCGCGCGGCCGACCGGCTCCGCACACTGCGGTCATGCGCACGTTGATCAAGCATGTCCTGGCCAGTTCGACGCCGCGGGAGGACGTGACCGTCAAGGGCTGGGTCCGCACCCGCCGCGACGCGAAGGGCTTTTCCTTCGTCGAGGTCAACGACGGTTCCTGCCTGGCCAGCCTCCAGGTGGTGGTGGACGCGGGCGTGCCGGGCGCGGAACTGCTGTCCGAGTTCGCCACCGGCGCCGCGGTGTCCGTGACGGGCAACCTCGTGCCGTCGCCGGCGGCGGGCCAGAAGTGGGAGTTGCGCGCCACGCGGGTCGGGTTGGTGGGGCGGACCGACTCCAGCTATCCGCTCCAGAAGAAGGGGCACTCGCTCGAGTTCCTGCGCACCATCGCGCACCTGCGGCCGCGCTCGAACCTGTTTGGCGCGGTGTTCCGCACCCGCAGCCGGCTGGCGCACGCGGTGCACCAGTTCTTCCAGGAACGGGACTTCGTGTACGTCCACACGCCGATCATCACGGCGAGCGACTGCGAAGGCGCGGGCGAGATGTTCCGCGTCACCACGCTCAAGGAGAACATTGACGAAAAGCCGGAGGCGGACTTCTTCGGCCGGCGCGCGTACCTCACGGTGAGCGGCCAGCTCGAGGCGGAGACCTTCGCCTGCGCGCTCTCGAACGTGTACACGTTCGGGCCCACCTTCCGGGCGGAAAACTCGAACACCGCGCGCCACGCCGCCGAGTTCTGGATGATCGAGCCGGAGATGGCGTTCTGCGACCTGGCGGGCGACATGGATCTGGCCGAGACGTTCGTGCAGGCCATGGCCCGCCACACGCTCGAGCACTGCGGCGAGGACCTCGCGCTGTTCGAGAAGTTCGTGGACAAGGAAGTGCGGCGGCGGCTGGAGTTCGTCGTGGATCGGCCTTTCCAGCGCGTGCCGTACACGGAGGCGGTGGAGATTCTCCGGCGGTCCGGCCAGGCGTTTGAATTCCCCGTCGAATACGGCGCGAACCTCCAGTCCGAGCACGAGCGCTACCTGACCGAGACGCACTTCAAGTCGCCGGTCACGGTCTTCAACTACCCGCGCGCGATCAAGCCGTTCTACATGCGGCTCAACGACGACCGGCAGACCGTCACGGCCATGGACGTGCTGGTGCCGGGCATCGGCGAAGTGATCGGCGGCTCGCAGCGCGAAGAGCGGCTGGACCAGCTCCTCGAGAACATGAAGTTCCACCGCCTCAAGCCCGAGGATTACTGGTGGTACGTGGATTTGCGGCGGTACGGCACGGTGCCGCACGCGGGCTTCGGGCTGGGCTTCGAGCGGCTGCTGATGTTCCTCACCGGCGTGGGCAACATCCGCGACGTGATCCCCTTCGCCCGCACGCCCGGCAGCGCGGAATTTTGAAGTCGAAGTGCGGAGTTACGCGTCGCCCTGACCTGGCGGTGCGGGACTCGCTGAAGGGGTCTGGTCGCTGGTTACTGGTCACTGGTTACTGGGTACTGGGTAGCGGGTGCTGGGTAAGCGGATGCCAGATGCCGGATAGGGGGTACGAGGTGCGGGGTGCGAGGTACGGGGAACGCGGATGCCAGATGTTGGGTGCTGGGTGCTGGCTTTCGACCTTCGACTTCAGTTTTCGGATTTCGGACTTCCCGCGGCTTCGGCGGTCTCGGGCAGTTCCGGCACACCTTCGCCGGTGAGGCGCACCACGCGGTTCGCGTAGCGGTTCAGGTGGCCGGTGGCGGTGTTATAGGCCTCCTGCGCCTTCTCCAGGCCCCGGCCCACCTCCTCGAACTTGCGCTGGAACAACGCGAAGCTCCGCTGCGCCGCGCCCAGTTGCTCCAACGTCTTCTGCACGCCCTGCGCGAACTCGAACTGGCTGATGCTCATCGCCACCGCCCGCAGCGTGATCGCCAGCGTGTTCGGCGACACCGGGAAGACCTTGAGCTTGTGCAACGCCTCGCACAGCTCGCCGTTGCGGATCACCTCGAAGTACAGCGTCTCGCTCGGCAGGAACATCAGCGCCAGGTCCGTCGTGCCGTGCTCGGGATGGATGTACTTCTCGCTGATCGTCCGCGCCTGCGCCCGGATGGTGACGGCGAGCTGCTCGCGGGCGGCCTTGAGCACCTCGGGGTCGCTCGTCTCGAAGAGCGGCAGCACCTGCTCGCGGTTGAACTTGCTGTCAATGGGCAGCAGAAACTTCGGGAACTTCACCACCGCGTCCACCGCCTCCTTCGATCCCGGCACGATCACCGCCTGCTCGACGAACGCGCTGGCCGGCAGGAAGTCCGCCAGCAGCCGCCCCAGCTCCGCCTCGCCGAACTTGCCGCGCAGGTGCGGCAGCTTGAGCAGCGCGTTCAGCTCGTTGATGGACTGCCCCACCTGGCCCACGCTGCGCAACTGCTCCTCCGCCGCCCGCAGATGCTCCTGCACCTTCTGGAAGTGCGCGAAGCCCTCCTGCAGGTTCTTCTCCAGCTTCGCCTGCACCTGCTCGCTGATCGTCCCCAGCCGCGCGTCCACGTTGGCGCGGATGGTCTCCAGGCTCTGCGTGGTGCGCTGCTCCAGCGCGGCGAAGCGCTGCTCCAGCGCCTTGGTGGACTCCCCCAGCGCCTGCGCCAGCTCGCCGCGGGCTTGGCGCGCGGCCTGCGCCTGCGCCTCGCTCAACTGGTCGAACTTCCCCGCCAGCTTGTCGCCCACGGCGTTCAGCCGCGACTCCGTGCCGCCGCGCAACAGTTCGAACTTCTGTTCGAGCGCCGCCACCGCCGCCTCCAGCCGGCGCGCCTGCTCGCCGCGGCCTTCGCTCAACTGCCGCTCCACGCCGTCGCGCAGGCCGGTGACCCCGGCCTGGAGGCGCTCCGCCAGGTCGGTGCGCAGGTCGCCTTTCACCTGCTCGACGCGCGCGGCCAGGTCGGCGTGGGCCCGGGCAAACGCGCCGCCCAGCGCGGCCTCCAGTTCCGCCAGCCGGCGCAGCAGCGGCTCCGCCGCGGCGTCGCGCGGCCGGCTCGCCAGCCAGATCAGCGCGGCAAACCCCGCGACCAGCACCCCCAGCAACAGGCCGAATTCGAGTCCGCTCATGGCCGGCATCGTGAACCGCGCGAGGAAAATCGGAAACCGGAAATCGGAAGTCCCAAGTTCAAAGTCCCAAGTTCAAAGTTCAAAGTCCCAAGTCAACAGTCGCGAGAGCCGAAGTGCGAAGCGAGAAGCGAGCATCCTCAATTCTCGATCCTCGCTTCCCGCTTCTGGCATCTGGCATCCGGCATCCGCTTACCCAGTACCCAGCACCCAGTAACCAGTAATCAGTAATCAGTACCCGCGAACCACGAACCACGAACTAATCGTCAATCGTAAATCTCACCGCCGCGCCTCCCAAGCGGCAGGGGACTGCCGCACTCCAGAACGCTGGCGCGTTCGCCGGCGCTCGGAAAGCAGGTAGCCGGCCCCTCGGTGAGGGGCGACCTGCCTACGCGGGGCGACCCAACTTTGGAGCGCGCGGCGGCAAACAAAAAAGGCGCGCCGGGAAGCGCGCCTTGCTTTGGGCTGCGAGGACTTTTTACCGGGCCCGGGCCGAGCTCACGCTGGCCACCCAGTTGATGTCGCGGAAATCGCGGTTGACCGGCACGTTCGGCGGCAGGGTGCGCCGGCCGGGCGCGCCTTTGGCCTCCACGCCCGCCAGGTTCTTCCACTTGTGAATCTCGGAGTGGCCGTCGGCGAATGCGAAGCCGCACGCCCCGCCGTGGAACGTGGCCGGGAAGTCCACCCAGCGCGAGTTCGGCACAGCGGAAGTGCCAAAGCCGCCGTCGTTCAGGCTGGCCGGCTCCTCGTCCACAAACACGAACGTCTGTGTCGGACCCGGATCGCTGAAATCCGAGGACTTGCCGTACGTGCGCCACGGTGCATTGCGGCGGTTGCTGTGGTTGCTATCCAGCCAGGGGCCGTTGGTGGCCAGCCGCGGCGGGCCGCTGTGAACGCTGCCGCTGTCGAACCCCGCGCAAATGGAGCCGACGGCCTGGCTCATGGCAAAAGTGCGGGCCGCCGGCACCTTTTTGCCCTTGAGGTTGGGATCGGTACCCGTGTAGTTGCCCATGCGTTTGTCGGCCGGGCACTTGTAAATATCAATGGCGTTGCCGACATAGTCCGCCAGCAAGGAAGTCCGGTTGTCGCGGAGTACGTCAGGGTTGTATTCGTGCTGTCCGCCTTGGCCGGCCTGGCCGCCGACCCAGTTGTGGCCTGGGGTCGTGTTGCCGTCGTCGGGATTGGGCGGCATGAAATCCTGGTTGTCCAAGGCGTACATTTGCACGGCCTTGATCATCTGGTTGCCGTTGTTCATGCACAGGATGCCCTGGGCCTTGGATTTGGAGCGGGCCAGGGCCGGCAGCAACATGCCGGCAAGGATGGCAATGATGGCGATGACCACCAGCAGTTCGATCAAGGTGAAGCCGCCGGCGGGGTCAGCCCGGTTCGCTTGTTTCAGTTTCATGGCAATATACAGTGCTGTGTCGCGGAGTGCGGCGCATGTCTAACGCGCCGCTGACCGCGCGTCAAATCGTAAACGGTCCGCGCGCGCCGGCAACTGTGCGTCTCCCCGCACAGGGGCGGGGGAAATGCGGATTGACGATTGTGGATTGGGTTCGTGGTCACGGGTCACGGGTCACTGGTTACTAGGTACTGGGTAAGCGGATGCCAGATGCCGGATGGCGACCTTCAGCCTTCGGACTTCGCCCCTCGGACTTCGGACTTTGAACTTGGGACCTACTCCGCGGCGGCCACCTCGTCCGGCGGTTCCTGAGCCGGGACCGCGAGGCGCACTTCGGAGACTTCGTCACGGTGCTCCATGATGCGGCGGGAGAAGAACTTGCGGCCCTCGATCCGCCAGGTGAGCAGGCGGGTGTACCACAGGCCGTCCGCGGTGCGCGCCCGCTCGAAGGCCACCTCGCAGTGCTTGAGCGCCCCGACCAGGCCGCCCACCGCGTTCACCGGCTCGACCAGCCGGAAGCGCGCCCGCGCCACGCCGCCGTCCGCCGCGTCAATCCACACCCGCCCGGCCATGCGGTTGATGAACTTCTCGATGAGGCTGTGCGCGGGCTGGCGGTCGCCGGCCGGGGTGAAATCCACCACCCAGGCGGGCCGGCCGGCGAGATCCTCACGCCCGGCGGCGGTGAACCGGAACCGGCGCAGCGTCTCCGGCGTCACCTGCACGTCGCGTCGTTCGTAAGCGCGCTTCGCCGCTGTGGCATCGGCGGAGCCGTCATCGCCGGCCGGCGGGTCGCCCGGCTCGGGGCGGTCGGGGGTGTGTTCGATGCGGTGGTTCTCGCGTTTGCGCACCCCGCCGTCGGCGCTCAACGTCTCGGTAACCTTGGTGCGGACGTAGGCGTAACGGGCCTTGAAGCGGGCTTCGAAGTCGAGGTCCTGGCGGGCCAGTTCGACCGCCCGCAGCAGCACGGCCTCCAAGTCAGGCGGACCGGCGGTGGCCTCGGTCGCGGCTGGCTGCGCCCGGGCGGTCAGCAAGAGGCAGCCGAACAGGAGAAACAGGAAGGCGCGCAGCGCGGCCGGCGGCATCCTCCCGGGGCTGCAACGCGGCGCTAGCGCCCGGCGCGGGCGGTTCATCCGGGAAAACCGCCCGTGGGGTAATCCCGAAAACCGAAGTTGGGCAGACGGGACGCACTGCGCTACGGCCAACTTCGGTTTTCGGGACAATGCCTCAGTGGATCGCGGTAGGGCGAGAGTCCTCTCGAGCCCTGCCTGAGAAATTGCCGGGCTCGACAGAGTCTCGCTCCGCCGAGACTGACCAATTGTCCCGTGCGGCGCGTGCGTTTCCCGGCCAGCGCCGGTTCCCGCCCTCGTCCTCAAAACCGAACGCCCACGATCGAGGCCGCAGGCGTGCCGGGTGGCTGCGGTGTGCCCCTCACTTCTTTGCAGCCGTGGAAATGGCCGGACGCCGCCGGAGGTGGAGGCGGCCATCCTTGGCCGCCGTAGAGGGCGGCATCCTGCCGCCCGGAATCTACGACAGAAAACGCCGCCCCGCATGGTGCCGTCTGCCCACCACCGCCGGGCTGGAAGCCGGCCGCTACCCCGGCAGGCGATCCGGCCTGCACGAAATTGAGATGCGCCCGTCGCTGCGGTGTTCCGGCTCATGCTTCGTGGAGCGTACGGTAGGCGGCGCCGCAGGCCCCGGCAAATTCGCCCAGTTGCGCCGCCGCCAGCCGCGCGCGATGCCCGCCCGGCCGCCATTCCATTTCGTCCAGAAACCGCGCCAGCGGCTCGAACAGCATGGCGCCCGCGCGGGCGATGCCGCCGCCGACGATCACCACTTCCGGATCGAGCACGTTGATGAGCGAGGCCACCGCCGCCGCCAGCGCGCGCACGGACTTGAGCCAGACTTCGCGCGCGAAGGCGTCGCCGGCCTCGCAGGCGCGGATCAGATCGTGCGTGGTGGCGAAGCGCCCTTGCGTGCGCGGGCCGATGGTGGCGTTGCCGATGGCCAGTTCGAGGCTGCCGGGCGTGCCGCAGATGTCCGGCGGCCCGGCCGGATCGAGCGAGAGGTGACCCAGGTGACCGGCGCGGCCGATGGCCCCGCGCAGCAGGCGGCCGTCCACCAGGGCCGCGCCGCCCACGCCGGTGCCCAGCGTGAGCAGAATGGCGTTGCGCGCGCCTTGCGCCGCGCCGCGCCAGACCTCGCCCAGCAGGGCCGCGTGCGCGTCGTTCAAGACCGGGACGGGATGCGGCGCCGCCAGTTGCTCCGTCCAGTCCATGCCTTCCAACCCGGCGAGCCGGCCGGGCAGGTAAGCAATGGCGCGGCCGTCCGGTGACGCCAGTCCCGGCGCGGACAGGCCGATGCGCTCCGGCGTGGAGCCGAGTTGGGCGGAAAGCCTTTGGGCCGTGGCGCGGACGGTTTCGATGAACTGGCCGGGCTGTTCCGGGGCGAAGGATTGGAGGTGGCGCGCCAGCGCCTCGCCCGCGCGGGTGACGGCCACGGCCTTGACGCTCGAGCCGCCCAGATCAATGCCGAGCAGGTAGTTCATGGGCGCGGCCCGGCGGCGTCGGATTGAGCGGCTTCGGCCGGCGGGGTCCGGCCCTCCGAGACGCTCCAGCCGCCGTCCACGGCCAGCACCTGGCCGGTCACGAACCGCGATTCATCAGACAGGAAGAACACGGCGGCGGCGTCCAGGTCGGCCGGCCGGGCGATGCGCCCGCCGTCTAGCGGCTGCTTGGCGCGGATGAAGTCCATGACCGCGGCCTCACCTTGCGCGCGCCGGGACATGGGCGTGGCGACCAGCCCGGGCGCGAGCACGTTGAAGCGGATGTTGTGCGGCGCGTACTGGCTGGCGGCCGCGGTGGTGAGGCCGATGATCGCCGCCTTGGCCGCCGCGTAGGCGTGCGTGCTGAAGAAGGCTGGCGACGGCGCCCAGGCGAGCACCGAGCCGCAATTGAGCACCGCGCCGCCCGTGCCCTGGCGGAGAAACTGCCGCGCCGCGGCGCGGTTCGAGTACATCACCGAGGTCAGGTTCAGGCGCAGCGTGTGCTCCCAGCCTTCGTCGGTGAGTTCGTGCAACGGGCCGTCGCCTTGCCGCCGGCCGCTGCCGCCCGCGACGTGGTACAGGCTGTGGAAGCCGCCAAACGCGGCGAGCGCGGTGTCAATGGCCCGCGGCGCGGTGTCGGGCCGGGTGGCGTCCGCGGCCAGGGCGCGCACCGGGCCGGGCAGTTCGGCGTTCAGCGCGGCCACGTCGTCCTCGGCGCGGCCCACGGCCACCACGCGGGCGCCGGCGGCCACGCACGCGCGCACGGCGGACAAACCGAGTCCGCTCGTGCCGCCGATCACCACCAGCACCTTGCCAGCCAGCCGTTCAGGCATGGGCGGAGACTAGGCGGGAAGTCCGAAATCCGAAATCCGAAATCCGTAGTGCGAAGCGAGAAGCGGGAAACGAGCATCCTCAATTCTCAATCCTCGCTTCCCGCTTCTGGCATCCGGCATCCGCCCCCAGCAACCAGTATCCAGTGGCCACGAACCACAAATCACGAACAAAGAACCACAAACCAAGATCCCAAACTCGAGGTTGGTGTGGCGGACAGCCCCGTTGGTTCTTTGCTTCCTGCCTTCCTGCTCTCCTGATTTTTGAGTTTCTGAGTTTCGGCTGTTGGCCCAGTCGCCAGTGCCAGCGCGAAGTTGGCAAATCCAATGGCCGCCCCCATGCTGCGCGGCCGGCGCGGGTTGGCCGCGCCGGACCATGCTGCCCGCCGTCATCGCCGCCGTCCTGTTTGCCGGTTCGGTCATAGCCGCCAGCCGGTCCGCGCGTTTGCTGGGCAGCCAGGCCGCGAATTTCTGGCGCATCCTGCTGGCCACGTTTCTGCTGGGCGCGTGGGCGCACACGCTGGGGCGCGGCTGGGGCGGTGGCGCGTTCTGGCTGTTCTTCCTGAGCGGGGTTATCGGCTTCGGACTGGGCGACTACGCGCTGTTCGAGGCGTTGCCCCGGCTGGGACCGCGCTTGAGCAGCCTGATGATCAACTGCCTGGCCGCGCCGTTCGCCGCCTGGATCGAATGGCTGTGGCTGGATACCCGGCTGAGCGCGGCGCAAATGCTGTGGGGCGTGATGATCCTGGCCGGCGTGGGCCTCTCGCTGGCGCCCGAGCGCGGCCTGCCCATTCCGCGGAGCCAGCGGCTGGCGGGCATCGTGTTTGGCGTGTTCTCGGGGCTCGGCCAGGGCCTGGGCGCCGTGCTCACGCGCAAGGCCTTCGCGCTGGCCGCCGCGGCGGGCGAGCAGGTGGACGGCGGCACCGCGGCCTACCAGCGCATTCTCGGCGGCCTGGCGTTTGTCACCCTGCCTTACGTCTGGAGCGTCATGCGACGCCGCTGGCGCCAGGCCGGGGAGGCGGAACCGCGGCTGACTTCCCGCGAGCGGCGGCGCGCTTCGGCCTGGGTGCTGGCCAACGCGCTGGCCGGGCCGTCCATCGGCGTGGGGTTTTATCAATGGGCGCTGAAGACCACGCCCAGCGGCATCGTGCTCCCCATCACGGCGATGACGCCGCTGCTGGTGATCCCCTACACCTACATCTTCGAAGGCGACCGTCCCGGCTGGCGGTCGCTGGCGGGCGGAGTCATGGCCGTGCTGGGGGTCATCGGGCTGGCCTTGCACGGGTGAGCCTGGAGAAATTTTTCAGGCGCGAGCGTTGTTTGACGCTTCCCGACTGCGGGAAATTGCGCCTATGCTGGCCGCCAGAATGAACGCCGGAAGCATGGAAAGTCCGGCGCTCGGCGCGAGAAGCATGTTGGAACAGCTGCCAGCCAGGAGTTTCAAGGCCGCCCGGATGATGGGCGACCCGCATCCGTTGACGCGGCAATTGGTCGCGCCGCCTGACGCCGCCTGGGCCGCCGCCACCGCGGGCACCCTGACGGGGAGCGTTCGCGACGTGCCGACGCTGCGCGGTTTTCTGACCTGGTACCGCACCGAATTGCTCGCGCCGGTGGAACTGCCGCTGATCCGCCGCGCCTTCGATCACGCGGGCCGGTACGAACTGCGCGAGTTGCTCGCGCTGGACCGGTCGTTGAGCCGCGAACAGCGCTTCCAATCCTTCGCGGCGGCGAGTCAGGCGGTGGGGCGCGCGCAGCTCTGGCGGATGCTGCCGCTCCGGGATCAACGGCCGGTGCGCCGTTACTGGCGGGCTGTGGAGGCCGGCGAGGCCGGCGCCTGGCATGTGCTGGTGTACGGGCTGGTGCTGGCGGTGTTTTCGCTGCCGTTGCGGCCCGGCCTGCTCAATTACTCGCGGCAGACCCTGGCCGGCTTTGTCGGCTCCGCCGGCGAGACCCTGGGTCTGCCGTTGACCGAATGCGCCCAACTGTGGGCCGCCGAAGCCGAACTGCTGCCCCCGGCGGTGGACCTGGCGCTGGGTCCCGGCCGGCCTAGCTTGAGCATCTGCCGCTGAGCGGAGCGGTTTCAGAGTTTCCTGCGCAGATTCTGACCGGCGGGGCGCATCTCACTTATTGCGGTCGCGGAAGCGGCCGGAAGCGGGAGCAGGTCGCCCCTCGCTGAGGTGACGGGTCTGGCCCGGTGCCAGGGGACGGCCACCGGATGCCGAATTCCACCCCACTGCCCACCAGCCCTTTTTGAGTTTCTGAGTTTGGGCTTTCTCGCCGTGTCCGCCGGGCGTTGAATAAGACTGAAGTTATGCCGCCGTTCGGTTGCGTTGACGGTGGCTTGGGAAGCAGGTTGGATTGATTCATGCAGGCGATGGACCCACAGCATGCCGCCGACCCACGGCACCGGCAGCAACCCCAGGCAACGGAAACCAGCCTTCCGCATACCCGGCCTTGTTGTCCTCGTTCCGGCCGGCCGAAGGCCTGGTGGGCCAGGCTGGCTTTCCCGATCTTGGGCGCGGTTTCGCTGCTGTGGTTCCTCCTTCGCGTCGGCCCCAAGCCGAGCCGCGCGGTCTATCCCTGCCAGCGCCTGGCCATGCCCATGGCGGCCGGCTTTCTGGCCTGGCTGCTGGCGGTGGGCTTGTGGATCGCGGCGCGGCGCAAGGCGGTCCGGTTGTGGGCGCAGTCGCGGTATGGGTGGGCGCTGGCCTGCTTCAGTGTAGCCTTGGCGGCGCTGGCGGCGATCTTGCAGCCGGTGATCGGAACACGTCTCCAGGCCACGACGCCCGAGCCGCACGCCGCGATCGGGGTGGAACGCGGCCTGAACGCGGGGCGCGTGGTCTGGGTGCACGCCCCGGATGCGACGGACTGGGCCGGCCCCGAATCGGAGCAACGTTGGTACGAAGACGCCCACACCAACCCCGAGGTGGTGGACCAGATGATGTCCGCCGGCATCCGCTCGCTGGCCGGCCAGCCCACCGAGTCCGGGGCGTGGGACGCGCTGTTCCGCCATTTCAACGCGACGCATGGCCGGGAGGCGAAGGGCTACACCCCGGGCGAAAAGGTAGCCATCAAGTTAAACTTGGTCACCTGCTGGGCCGGGACGAAGACGAGCAAGCCGTTTGTGGATCCGGTCACGCGCGTGAAGACCCGTTTCCCGAACCACATCGACGTCGCCCCACAGATGGTGCGGGCGTTGTTGCGGCATTTGGTGGAGGTGGCGGGGGTGCGCGAGGCCGACATCTCGGTGGGCGACACCACGGCGCTGTGGCCGGACAGTTACCTGGCCCCGCTGCGGGTGGCGTATCCCGGGGTCCAGTATGTCGAAAACGAAGGTGGTGAACACCGGGTGCGCGCGGAGTTTTCGACCGTTCCCATGTACTGGAGCACCCCCGCCGCGGCCGGCAAGGTGCCGGATTACATTCCCCGGATGTTTGCGGAAGCCACGTACGTCATCAACTTCACCACGCTCAAGGGCCATTCCGCCGGCATTACGCTCTGCGGGAAGAACTGGTACGGTGCGCTCATCCGCCTGCCGAACAATCACCTCCGCAAGGAAGGCCGCCTCGACTACTACGAGCTACACGCCTCGCTGCCAAACAAGGAATACTCCCCCGGTACGGGTCGCTATCGCGCCATGGTGGATCTGCTCGGGCATCCAGACCTCGGGGGCAAAACCGTGCTGAACCTGGTGGATGGCCTGTACGGCGGGTACTACTCCGACGCCAAACCACGTCGCTGGCATTCGCCGCCCTTCGGAAACGAAGCCGGGGGCGACTGGCCTTCGAGTCTCTTCCTTTCGCAGGATGCCGTGGCCCTGGATTCGGTGGCGCATGACTTTCTGCTCGCGGAGTGGCCCGAGGTGGTCACCGGCGGCGTGAATGAACCCGGCAGTCTGGAAGGCGGCCAGGAGGATTATCTTCACGAAGCCGCGCTGGCGCACGCGCCCCCCCTCGGGCACGTTCTACGACCCGGACGGCAATGGTGTCGCTCTCCAAAGCCTCGGCGTCCACGAACACTGGGATGGCTCGGAAACCAAGCGCTACAGCCGCAACCGGGGACAAAACCAGGGCATCGAACTGGTGCCGGTGCGGCTGCCGCAACCCGGCGTTCACCTGGCTTACCGCGTTCAGGAGCAGCGCGTGGAACTGGCGTGGGATGCCGGTTTGGGGCTCTGCGAGGTGGAAAGCACGTCGAGTCTTGAACCGGTCGCCGCCTGGCAACGGATCGGCCCGGCTGCCTGGAACGTGACCGGGCAGAATACGATGGCCGTGGAAGCCACTAACAGCCATCGCTTCTTCCGGCTGCGGCGCCCGGCCGGGGAATTCACCCGCCCGCAGCCGTAATCGTCGCGGCATCAACACCCGGTTGTTGGGGGTCGCGAAGCCGAGGTCGGGCTGGCCAAGGTTCCGGCGCTCCCGCAAACTCCCGGCCCCATGCCCGACTCGGTGCATCATCTCGCCGGCGCGGACTGGATCATCATCGCGGGGTATCTGGCCGTGGTCATCGGCTTCGGGGTCTGGTCCGGCCGCCGCCAGCGCAGCACGCGGGATTATTTCCTCGGCAGCCGGAACCTGCCCTGGTGGACGGTGGGCTTTTCAATCATCGCCACCGAAACCAGCGCGCTCACGTTCATCGGCGTGCCGGCGCTGGCCTTCGGGCCGGACCACCTGACTTTCATCCAGATCATCCTCGGCTACGTGCTGGCGCGGATCATTTTGGCGGTGGCGCTGGTGCCGCACTATTTTCGCGGGGAGATTTACTCGCCGTACCAGCTTTTCGAGCGCGCCTTCGGACCGGCCGCGCGGCGGACGGCCGGCGGTTTTTTCCTCCTGGCCGGCGTGCTGGCGGCCGGCGTGCGCGTGTATGTGAGCTGCATTCCGCTGCAACTGATCCTGGGCTTTGCGGACGCCGGCATCGGCTGGGCCATCGCGCTGTTTGTGGCCCTGGCGCTGACGTACACGCTGGCGGGCGGGGTGAAGTCCGCCGTGTGGGTCGAGGCGCTCCAATTCCTGCTCTTCCTCGCCGGCGGTCTGTTCACGCTGGTGTACATCCCGGGCCTGATCGAAGGCGGTTTCGGCCGCGCGCTGGACCTGGCCGCGACCGGCGGCAAGCTGCGCTGGCTGAACCTCGACTTCACCCTGGGCCTGCCGTTCAACCTGTGGATGGGCCTCCTCGGCGCCACGTTTCAAGTCATGTCCTCGCACGGTGCGGATCAACTCATCGTCCAGCGCGTGCTCACGTGCCGTTCGGTGCGGGACGGCCGCCGGGCGCTGCTGCTCAGCGCGGTCATCATCCTCCCGCTGATGCTGGTGTTCCTGCTCGTCGGCACCCTGCTGTGGGTGTACTATCAAACCCACCCGTTTCCGATTCCGCTGCCCGAGGCGCGGCCCGGCGTGCGGAAAAACGACTACGTCTTCCCCATCTTCATCCTCACGGCGCTGCCGGCGGGGCTCAAAGGCTGCCTGGTCGTGGCCATCCTGGCGGCGGCGATGTCCTCGGTGAGCGCGGCGCTCTCGGCGCTGGCGGCGGTGTTCACGATGGACTTCTACCGGGGCCTGGCGCGGCGGGCGCGCAGCGAGGCGTTTTACCTGCGGTTCAGCCGCGCCTCGATGGTGCTTTGGGCCGCCTTGCTGACGGGCGTGGCCATCCTCACCCGCGCCGTGGAATCGGTGCTCAACGCCGCGTTCGCGCTGGGCGGCCTGACCAACGGCGCGATGCTGGGCGGGCTGATCCTCGCGCTGGTGTGGCGGCGCGGCCGCCCCGGACCCGTGATCGCGGGGATGCTCGCGGCGCTGGCGGTGATGGTGACCGTGTACGTGCAATGGCGCGCGTTCGTGGCCTGGCCGTGGTACACCTTGATGGGCTGCCTCGTCACCGTGGCCGTGGCGGCGCTCATCCGTGCGGCGTGGAAACCGGCCGGGAACAATCCGGCTCCACCGCCGGCGCAGGAATGAGACTTCATCGGCCGATCAAGCCCCCAGCCGAATCCTGCGAGCTGCCGGCCTTGCCGCCGGTGGGTAGCGTGACCGTGGCGCTCGCGGTCGAGCCGGGCGGGCGCCCATCCTGGAGCTGCTGGCCGGGCCACCGGGCTGGGCCAGGCTGGCGTCGGCCGGCAGCCAGGGCGTCACCGTGTTCGTCGCCAGCCGCCCGTAGCCGCCCTGCGGCCACGGCCGTGAACGTGTTTGCCTCGTCCAGCGGGCTGATCCCCGCCCGGGCGAAGCTCTGGTCGGCATAGACCGTCGCCGCCTGGGCCGCGTTGGCGTTGTCCTTCACCGTCACGCTGGTGGGCGTCCCCTGCGCCAGGCCCGCCACCGTGAGCGTGCCGCTCCGGCTGGCCGTGCTCAACTGGTTGACGCTGTTGTTCAAGGTGAACGTCTGGATCAAGGCGTGGTTGGTTCGCGCCGTCAAGGTCCCCCCGCGTCATAGCCGTACGTCAACTGTTCCTGGAGCCGGTTCGCGCCGCCGGCTTCCTTGCCTTTCGCGCTGGTCAACTGCCCGAGGACGTCGTAACCGTAGCCCCAGAAGTTGCCCTCGGCCAGCGTCTGTTGCGTGCGCTGATGGGCCAGGTCGTACAGGTAGCCGTGCTTCCCCAGGATGGCGCCGCCCGAAGTGCGCAGCACCGTGGCCAGCAGCCGGCCCAGGGGATCAAACTCGTTGGTGATCGCTCCAACGTTGGACAGGGCTAGGTTCACCCTCAGACCGCTCGGCCCCCGGTACTGGTACCCGAAAGCGCCGGCCGCCGAGGTGACGTTGGTCAGCCGCCAGTTGCCGTCGTAACCGTAGGTCTGCGTCCAGGCGCTGGCATTGGGCTGGAGCAGGCTCAGGCTTTGCCGCCGGTGCGAGTCATTGTAGCCGCAACTCACCGTGTCCTGCGCCCAGGGGCCGTCCTCGCTGGACAGTGCGCCCCAGTCCGTCCAGGTGAACGTGTGTGTGCCCAGCGCGTCCACCGGGTTGGTCAGCCGGTTGGCCGCGTCGTAGCGCAGGATCAGGTCCGTGTCGGCCGGATAATTCACGTTCGTGACGTTGCCGACTTCGTTATAGCCGTACTGGGTCAGGCCCTTCTGGGCCGTCCAATGCTTGGTCACCCAGCCGTTGGCGTTGTAATCGCTGGTCCAGGCATTGGCACCGGCGATCATTTTGCGCAGGGCGCGGCCGTGCATGTCATACGTCCAGATGGTGCTGTGCCAGAGGCTGTCCCACATGATCTGGAGGTCGCCCGCCGGGGTGTAGGCGAAGTAATTGCTGCGGACGGAAACGAACTGACCGCCGGTGCGATAACCGAAACTCAGGCCCTGCACCCGGCCGAAGAGGTCGTAGGACAGCAGCACGGCATTGGTCCCAAGCTGGTTGGTGTAGGTTACGGCCCCGGCGGTGTTGGCCGAGTACCCAAACTGTTCGACCCCGCCGCTGTTGACCTCGGCGCGGATGAGGAGCCGGCCCAAGTTGTCAAACTCCTGGGCATACCGCGCGCCGGAGGCCAGCACGATGTTGGTGGGGCGGTCATTCATGTTGTATGCCTGCTCCCGCCACACGCCGAAGCTGTTGCTCACCAAGGTCTGACGCCCATGGTGTTTGTAAACAGATTCACGTAGCCCAGCGCGTCGGCGAGGCGCACGGGCCGGCCGAGTGCATTCCACCCGATGCTGATTCCGGTGCCGCTCCCGGGCGCGACCACGTTGGTCGGCCGCCCGGCAAGGTCGTAGTAGAAGGTCGTGGTGTTGGTCAGGGCATCGGTCACGGACTCCAACACGCCGCAACTGCACCACTCGAAGTGGGTCTGGTTGGTGCGGGCGTCGGTGATGGTCGTCACGCGGCGCATGGCATCCAGGTCCCGGTAGGTCCAGCGGCCCAGACGGTCCTTCGTACCGGTGCGGTCCAGCAGGTTGGTACCACCGGTGCCGCCGTGCTCCCGGCGCCCTCGTCCAGACGCCACTGGCCCACCAGCCCGGCGGGATCCGGCCCGGTGGCCACGTAGTGGAAGCCGGGGTCCACCGGGCTGGCGCCCTCCGGGCCGGCGTCGGCCCGGGCGCTGTGGTGGTACAGGCCGGCGTCGGCGGCGCCACGGCTGCCGGCGTCCCGCAACGCGATGTCCGCCTGGTAGAACGCCCCGAACGGGCCGGGCGCGTACGCGAAACTGGCCAACTGCACGTCCCCGGTGGTCAGGCCGCAGACGCCAGCGGGTACGACCAATTGGGCAGAACGCCGGCTCATGGAGATTGGGCGTTGGTGATGCCTTGGACGCGCTCCATCCAATCGTACCACTGTTTCCCTTCCGGGGTCTTCCACCATTCCCCGATCCGCTCTATGGACACCCCGGTGAACCAGAGGTTGTCCAGGAATTCTTCCCGTCCCATCTCGGCCATCATCGCCCGGTAGTAAGCCACGCCGCAGATGTCCGGGGCCACTTTCCGGAGATAATCGGTCACCGGACGGTCCTTCAAACGCAGAATCGTTTGCCAGGCATCCTCCCGGCCGCTGAGGCCCAAGCCCATGATGCACTCCCCCGGCAGGCGCCCGGAAGGGCCTTGATTAGGCGCGCTCCAGGTGGCGTTGGTGGTCCAGAAAGCGGGATCCAATCCCTGGACCAAAAACTGGCAGGCCCGGTCGGAATGGGCGGCAGCCAACCCCAGCAACCGCCCCACGAAGCTCAATTGAACCGCTTCCCACAAGTCCAGGTGACGGCCGGCATATTCCCGGGTCAAAGCATGGATCAGTAATTCCACCGACGCCTCGCCGCCGGCGTGGGCCAGGGCGCCGGCCAGTCCCAGCTTGTTGGTGATGGAGGGGAGGCTGCGGTAGTAAGCGATCAGCTCCGCCTCCAGTTCCGGGCTGAGCGGGGTCATCTCCGCCAGGCGGGGCCGACGCGTCGGCTCGTGGTACAAAGCCTCCACCCACGCCGGGCGGGGTTGTTTAGCGGGAGCCGCCTGCTCAAGCTCCCCGGCTGCCGACGGCAGCACCCGGTTTCCAGCGGCTGGCCGGACAGGCGCCGACTCCGCAGCCGAAGGCGGCGGTTGCGGTGGTTCCGTGGCCGGCCCGGTGGAGGTCCCTCCCGGACGCTGGACCCAATAAAACCCAACCAACGCCCCGCCCAAGAGCAGAACCGAGGCAAGGAAGATTGTTCGTCGGGAGAGTGGTTTCATACGAAATTCTTTGGTCATGGCCAGAAGGGGAGGTTCCAGCCTTGCATCAAGGAGGCCTCATTGCAATTGACCTCGCGGTGAGTTCCCGGGCCCAGATACCATTTGTACATGACGGCCTCAGGGAGATCATCGCGATCTGGGCAGCCGGCAGTATGTCCCCATTCATGGATAACGGTCTCGGCCGGCGCGTTGGCCATCAAGACCAAAGACGGAGTATTCACGGCTGCCCACCCCCCAAAGACCTGCAATTGCCCGTTAACCTCCCACACCATCAAAGTCACTTGTTTCACATTGGCAAAGGTTTGTTGAAGCAGTTGCCGAACCCTTTGCTCGGATGTGATTTCGTTGTAATCGGGGTTTGTTCCCCAAGCGCCCGGGAAGGTCCTGGCCTGCGCCGGGATGATGAAGAATTCCACGTACACTGGCACGTCATCGTTGGGGGCGGTCGGATTCTTGATCCGCTGGTCATCATCCTGCGCCAGCATCACCGCGCCGTCGTCGAATTTCGCCTGCGGGCTGACCGGGCTGGCCAGCGGGTGATGCGACCAGGACATCCGCACCGGCCAGGGCAAGGCGGGCGCCAACTCAAACCGGTACCACGCGCAGCCCGCGATTTCCGGGGTCACGTCCTTGTGGCCAGCCCGCGGCACCTCGACCAGCACGTGTCCGTTGGCGTCCGCGAGCCGGCCCGCCACCCGGATCTCGCGGCTGGCGGGGTCAATTTCCACGCCCTGCCAGGTCGTGCTGGGTTCCGCCAGAGTGTACTGGTGGGCAGCCCAGGGCACCGCGCTGCCGTCGCTTTTGTCCACCGCCTGGACGGTCAACAGCACAGACTTGGTGGACTTTGGCCACGAGCCGCCGCCGCCCGTCAACCGCACCGCAGTCTGGGCCGAGCGCGTGTACACGTCGCCCGTGGTGGGATGCGTGAAGGAGCCGGCCGCGCACCGCTCCCCGGGGATCGGAAACGCGACCGAAGGCGGATAATCCACAGTGGTGGACAGAACCCAGCTTTCCCGGCTGCCGTTGGCATCCTCCTGCCAAGTGGTCCAAGTTCCCGGTCTGACCAAGGGCCAGTCGTAATCTTCTCCCCGACGGACCCACCCGTCGCTGGGGTTCAGGCGGGTGTAGTCTCCGATCCGTTTGGCCCAACCCCGCCACCAACTGCTCCACTTCATCTGGAACGTGGCGTCCGGAGCATGGGCCACAGCGTACTGGAGATGGGCACTGTTGGTATAACCCCACAGTATAACTTCCGGCACCCGCGCGGCCAGTTCACTGTCCAGCTTGCCGGTGGCGGGCCGGCTGATCGGAGTGGCCGGATTGGTTTCGCCATTGTCCATTATTCCATTCCCGTTGCCGTCCTCCTCCCAGTCCGCCAGGCCGTCGCCGTCGGTGTCGCGCGGGACGCCCCGGTGCAACTGGGGAACCTCCACCGGGCTCAGGGCCCGGTGGTACAGGCGCACGTCGTCCAGGGTGCCGGGGAAGAACGTGTGGTATCCCGCGTAGGCCAGGGTGAACGGATGGGTGGAAGTCGCCGCCGCGCCCGCGGCCGTGCCCGCGGCGTCGAGCACCCCGTTGAGGTACAGGCGCACCGCCGCGCCCTCCCGCACGACCACGACATGGTACCAGGTGTGCAACGCCAGCCCGGTGGTGCTGTACAGGTTGAGCACCGGCACCCCGCTGGCGTTGTACTGCTGGACCAGCAGCCGGGCGCCGCCGCCGTACTCCTCCCACACGCAATAGTTGCGCAGGCTCACGTCGCCCTTGCCCACCAGCCGGCTCCAGTCGGCGGCCTCGGCGTGCTTCTTCATCCAGAAGCTGATCGTGAAGTCGCCGGCCAGGCGCAAGGCGGGGGTGTCGGCCGCCCGGCCGTGGTCGTTGACCCCGTCGCACTGCAGCGCGCCCCGGCCCTCGGGTCCGGTGGTCCAGGTGGGGCCGTTGTACAGCGTGAGGGTGTGGCCCAGCCCCGAACTGTCGGCCGCCGTGCTCCCGGCGCCCTCGTCCAGGCGCCACTGGCCCACCAGTCCGGCGGGATCCGGCCCGGTGGCCACGTAGTGGAAGCCGGGGTCCACAGTCGCCGGGCTGTCCTCCCCTTCCTTGAGATTCGGGGCCGCCCGGACGGTGAAGTGGTACAGGCCGACCGCTTCCCGGGTCCGGCTGCCCACGTTGATGAGGTTCGTGGTCGCGGGATAGAACGGCCCCAGCGGCCCGGTGGCGCAGGCGAAACTCGTCAGTCCTATGAAATTTTCAGTCACGCTGGTGTCATGGGGTGGGCTGGTTCCGGGCCTCCCGTGCATGTTGCCGCCCCACATCCACGTACCATTGAGTCCAGTCGCGCCCTTCATCGGTTGCCGACCATGCCCTGAAATCCTGCAAATCCCCGGCTTTGTACAGGATTTCATCCATGACCCTCTCGACCCCATGTTCCGTGACGCGGCGATGGATATACACCGCATCCAAGATTGCCCCCTCCAGATTCCACCGCACCACGTAATCCACACGGGAGCGATACGACGAAAGCAGCTCCCGGACTTCCTCAGTCCCGGTCAGCGCCAACCCTTTGAGGGCCGACCCCGCCAGGTTGATGTCTGCGGGGCCGAGGTTCCATTCCCACAGTCGCCGCGAAGCCCAGAAACCGGGATCGGTTGCCTCCCACAAGAAGCGTTTGGCACTCTCGTGTCTTCGTGCGAGGAGGCCCATGAGCTGGAGGAGATAGCTCATTACGATTTCCTCCGCGCGGTTCAGTTTCTTGCCGGTGTACTCGACCGTCAGCGCCCGTATGAACAGCTTCACCGATTTCTCCCCACCGCGGTAGGCCAGCATCCGCAGGATGTGTTGCTTGTTGCCCAAGCTGGGAATCGCCTGGTAACGGCGAATCAGCTCGTCTTCCACTGCTGTGTCGAAGGCCGGCACCTCGCACATTTGGGGACGCTGGTGTTCCGGCCGTGCCAGCAGGGCTTGGATCGGCTCCGATAACCTCCAGGAGCCGACTACCGCCTGCGCCTCCACCTTGGTCGGCAAAGTCGGAGCAACAGACGCGCTGGAATTGCCTGAGAAGTGAACCAGAGGGCTGGGTTCCACTTTGTCGCGAGGTGCCCACTCCTGATCAGACCATCGGCCATCACGCTCGGACACAAGCCAGACGCCAACAGCGATCAACCCAAGGCCGGCTATCGCAATCAGGATTCGATGTCGGACATTCATGGGTTTCAAAAGTCGAACCATACTTGAGGTTTCTTGCTGTAAAATGCCACACCGTCATCGACTGTCACCTCACTGCCTCCATAACCAAACTTGTACATAACCATGTTGGTATCACCTGTGCGGTCCACAAGGCCTACTGTGTGTCCATATTCGTGCATCGCTACAGCACCGTTGCAGGACGCGTTCGATAGCACAATTGCCGGAACTCCAGACGCCCCAGACCCCGGAACATCAGCTCCGTCTATGGTGATCCCGTTAACCAGTTTGATGTTCGCGAAAGTCTGGGCACAGAGAAAATTCAGGTCGCTCCAATTGCCGATATTCTTGTAGTTCGTCGCGGTAAAATCGGTCCCATTCCAGTCGGTGGGAAACGTGGCTCGCTTCGCTGGGATGAGGAAGAACTCCAGGTAGCAGGGCACGTCGTCCTGGTCGCGCGGGCCGCCGCGACCGTCATCGTCGCGGGCCAGGATTTCCGCGCCGGCGTCAAAGTCGGCTTGCAGAGCGCGGGGCCAGATGACCGAAGGATGCTGGGACCAGGCCAAGGCAACCCGGTGGGGCACCCCGGGCACGATCCCGTGGCCATAACCGTACCACGGGACATTCTCCACAGCGGGGGTGATCACCGGATCGGGTTTGTCCAACGCCACTTGCAGCATGACCGCATGCTCCGCCTCTGGGTCCGCCCAGTACAGTTGTTTCCCCGCCACCCAGATTCTCGAAGGTTCGATTTCCACCCCCCCGGGCTCGTCCCTTGGCTCACCCAAAATGTAGCCATCCGCTGTGGGATCCAACGTCGCGCCGTCGCTCTTGTCAAACGCGTCGCAGGAAACGACGACCGAGCGCGTCTTCTTGGGCCAGCTCACGGCGTTGGGCTTCAGGTGGCTGGTGGTGCAGGCCCCGCGGGTGTAGGTCAGCCAATGGGAGGTGTAGGGAAGCCGCTCCAAGACCAGCCCGTTGCACACTTCCTTCGGCACCTTGATTTCCGCAGAGGGCGGCGCGTCAATGTAGGTGGTGTCCCCGTAAGTCTTGCCCGGGCCGCCTTCCCGCACTTCCCAAACGACCTTGGTGGCTCGTCCCGGGAACGGCCGCTGCCAGCGGTCCTCCCGGCCCCCCAGCAGGAGGGTGTCGGGTATGATGGGTGGCTCGTAAATCTCGGTGTAGTTGCCCGTGCAGTCACGCCAGCCCGGCCGGAACCCCCACCACCACATGGTCACGGTCGCGTCCGGCATGTTGCCATTGCGGGGAGAGGTGTGATAATCGCGGCTGGCCGTGAGCCGGTAGCTGTACTGGATGATCTCGGGAGCGGGCGCTTTCTTCACGCTGTCCAGCAATGCACTCACCGGGTCGCTCACCGGATTGTTCGGGTCGGTTTCGCCCGGATTCACCAGGCCGTTGCCGTTGGCGTCCTCCTCCCAGTCCGCCAGGCCGTCGCCGTCGCTGTCGCGCGGGACGCCCCGGTGCAACTGCGGAACCTCCGCCGCGCTCAGGGCCCGGTGGTACAGGCGCACGTCGTCCAAGGTGCCGGGGAAGAACGTGTGGTATCCCGCGTAGGCCAGCGTGAACGGATGGGTGGAAGTCGCCGCCGCGCCCGTGGCCGGGCCCGCGGCGTCGAGCACCCCGTTGAGGTACAGGCGCACCGCCGCGCCCTCCCGCACGACCACGACATGGTACCAGGTGTGCAACGCCAGCCCGGTGGTGCTGTACAGGTTGAGCACCGGCACCCCGCTGGCGTTGTACTGCTGGACCAGCAGCCGGGCGCCGCCGCCGTACTCCTCCCACACGCAATAGTTGCGCAGGCTCACGTCGCCCTTGCCCACCAGCCGGCTCCAGTCGGCGGCCTCGGCGTGCTTCTTCATCCAGAAGCTGATCGTGAAGTCGCCGGCCAGGCGCAAGGCGGGGGTGTCGGCCGCCCGGCCGTGGTCGTTGACCCCGTCGCACTGCAGCGCGCCCCGGCCCTCGGGTCCGGTGGTCCAGGTGGGGCCGTTGTACAGCGTGAGGGTGTGGCCCAGCCCCGAACTGTCGGCCGCCGTGCTCCCGGCGCCCTCGTCCAGGCGCCACTGGCCCACCAGTCCGGCCGGATCCGGCCCGGTGGCCACGTAATGGAAGCCAAGGTCCACGGGGCTCGCGCCTTCCGGGCCGGCGTCGGCCCGGGCGGTGTGATGGTAGAGGCCCGCGTCGGCGGCGCTGCGGCTGCCGGCGTCCCGCAGCGTGGTGCCCGCCTGGTAGAACGCCCCGAACGGGCCGGGCGCGTACGCGAAACTGGCCAACTGCACGTCCCCGGTGGTCAGGCCGCCCAGGGTGGCCTGGCCGGCGCCCAGGTAGGCGTTGTGGCTGCGGACCAGGTTCCGCCAGTCGCCCGTCAGCCCGTTGTCATGAAAGACGTTGTCGTGGAAGTCCCAGGGCGGGCTGTCGGTGAAGCCGGAGTTGAGGAAGTTGGTTCCGCCCCAGAACAGGTTGTTGTACGCCGTCAGCCGCACCCAGCCGTAGCATTCTTGGTGTGTGCGCCGGAAGAGGTTGTTGCGCAGGTCAATCTGCGCCGCGCGCCGGTAGCTGGCCGCCAGGTAGTTCTTGCAGCCGAACAACTGGCAGTCCTCGAGCAGCAGGTACTTGGGCGCGCACCAGCCGTTGAGCATCACCACGCCCCGGCCCCGGCCGCCCAGTTGCGCGAACTCGGCAAATCGCAGCCGCAGCTCCGGTGATTCGCTGCCGTCAATCACGTCATGGAGCGGTCCGGTCAGCAGGTTCGGCCCCCAGTTGGTGCAGCCCCAGATGAGGCTCTGCTCCTGGAGGGCCGGATAGCCCACAAAACGCACCGGCTGGGCCGGCGTGCCGGTGACGCTCACCCGCCCGTAGTCGTCGGCAATCACGGCGTCGCAGCCGAAGCCGCCCAGCACCGTGCCCGGCAGCACGGTGAGGACGCCGTTCGCGCCCACGGTGACGTTGTTCACGGCGTAGTCCATCGGCGGATAGTGATAGCCCAGGTCGGGCACATCGGTGTCGCGCCCGGCCTGCGGCCCCCAGGTGACCGCGGCGTTGAGGGTGACATTGGAGAGCACCACGGGCGGATAGGTGGTGAGCTGCGGGAGTTCGGCCAGCAGGGCGGCGCTGAGGTTGGTGACACCCGCGTCCCGGCAAGGGCTGCCGGCTGCCAGGTAATGCGCGCCCGCGCCCACGGTCTGGAACGCGTCGCTGCCGACGGTCTGGCAGGCCGTCGGGTTGGCGGCCACGTTGCCGTAGCTCCCGAGGCCGGCGAAGAGCGAGTTCGTCAGCCAGAGCGTGCTGGTGTAGCTCCCGCTGTTGTCGGTACCCAGGACCAGGCATTGGTTGACGCTCAGGTGCTCGACCTGCGCGTTGAAGTTGTAGCCCAGGAAGGCGGTGGTCGTTTGATGCACCAGCAGATTCCGGGCCTGGAGGTTTTGAGGCGTGGCGCCGTACCCGTTGACCTGGAGCGCCGTGGCGCAACGCACCAGTTGGGCGTGAGCCAGGGTGTTCGCCGTGCCGGCGCTGTAATCATGGAAGAAGAGGCCCGTCTGGGCGTGGGCCACGCGCAGGTGCTGGAGCTGCTGGCCGCTGACGCCGATCCGCAACGCCGGGTTCGCATACCAACTCCCCGTCGGATTGCCGCTCGAGCCGCTGATCGTTTCGCCCACGCTGTTGTCGTCTTTGGCCGTGAAGACGACCGGCCGGTGGGGCGTGGTGTCACACACGACCGGCCCGCTGGCCACCAGCGCCGCCCCGACGGCGTACTTGATCACCGCCCCGCCCTCGAAGGTCGTGGTGCCGGACAGGTTCACCGCACTGGTGACGTAATAGGTCAGGTCCCCCCGGAACAGATAGTTGCTGAGCGGGCTGTTGAGCGTGGTGTAGTCCAGCACCACGCCGGGCGGCGCGTCCAGGTCAAGCGCCGCCACCTGGAGGGCGTCGGCCACCGCGGCCGCCGGGTCCGGTTGCGCGCCGCCCGCCGCCGCTGTGGCCCGGACGCGTCGCGGCACCGCCCGCCGGGCGACGGCCCCGGTCCGCGGGCTCGGGATCACTCCCGCCAGCCGCGGGGTGCGCGGTTCACCGCGGCCGCTCTCCGCCTGGCGCGGCCGCCGGGGCGAGGTGTCAACGGGTGGCAGTTGGCGCAACTCCGCGGCCAGTGCCCAGTAGTCCGCCGACTCGAAGAGGAGAGTCCGGCCGTCCTGTCGCACCCAGCGTTTGCCCACCGGGATGGGCGCCGCCGGGGTCTTGCCCTCCAGCCAGTCGCTCAGGCTCAGCGCCCGCCCCGCCCCCAGCCACACCGGGCCGAAATCCAGTTCCTCGTCCACCCAGTCCGGCTCGGCCATCGCCGCGCGCAACGACAGATCGTCCACCCGGTCGAGCCCCCCGCGCCCGCTTCACCGGCTCGGGCGCCCCGAAGAACTCCGTCAACACCTCCAGCCGGGTCGCCTCCGCGAGCAGGCCGAACTCCTCGGGATCGGGCGGGCTTTCGCGCAGGATCACGTCCTGCTCCAGGCCCGACTTCCGGTAGATATAGACCACATCGGCCTTGAGCCCGGTGAAGGCGTCCCGATAGACGAGGCGGTTGGGCGGGAGCAGTTCCCCGGGCGCGTCCCGCGCCACCGCCAGCACCGCGTCCTTGCCGCTGGCCGCGTCGTAATAGGCCAGGGCCAGCACCGAGGAGCGCAGGAGGACCCCCTCACTCGTGGCGAGGGAGATGGCGCCGTCCGGCGCGTTCACGTTCGGCGCGAAGAGCACCCGCTGCCGGCCGCGCCGGGCCACGCCCACGCCGTTCACCAGCTCGATCTCCGCCACCGCCTCCGCCCACGCCTGCTGCTCCTCGTCCCAGTAGTTGAGGCCGTCCTCGAGCTGGAGGTAGCGGCCGGGTACCGCCACCGGTCGCCCCTCGAAATCAATCTCCGCCCGCGTCGTGGCCACCAGGTTGTGGTGCGGCCCGCGCTCGACCACCGTCACCGTCTCCGGCGCCTGGCCGTGGGAGAGCGGGATGAGCAGCAGCGCCGCTGGCCAGGCCCAAAGGGGGATGCGCAGACAGTTCAAAGAGGATTTCATAACGCTCCAGAGTCCGGGAATGGATGGTCGCCACGCGGGGCACACCCAGGGCCGCCGGGAGAAGACAGGGTTCCACCTTCCGGGGGTTGGGGCGCCCGCCTCACGCCCCCACCCTGACCGCCTGCCATCTCAATCTGCCTCATGGCCGTGCCGCCTCAGCCCGTCTTCACCCGGGCGCGTACCCCGTGTCGGGAGGTGAACCTCCGTCGCACGCTCTGGCTGGCTGATGCTGCGTGACCCCTACGCCGCCCGGGACGGCTCCGCAAGCGGAGAAATGAGAGCAGCGAAAGATTTCAGTTCCACAAATGACGGGATAAAAAGCCCGGCCCACCGGGGCGCCGCTGCGTCGGCCCGGCCGGCCGTCTGAGGCCCGATGGGGGGCATTGCATTCGTGGCTGGTCGGGCCGCGTCACCCGCAGAACATCAGGACATCAGACGCCCTTTTCCGGTTGGCGGCTTGCTGGAGAAACGCAGCCGCCCCATGCTGTGGCAATGAAAGCCTTCCAGCTCCTCGAGCACGGCCGGCCGGGTCGTTTTGAACTCCGCGCGGCGTCCGACCCCGAACCCCGCGCCGGCGAAGTGCTGGTGCGCGTGCGCGCCTGCGGCCTCAACCACCTTGACCTCTGGCTCGAGGAAGGCGCATTGCCCATCGCCTTGACGCTGCCGCGCACGCCGGGCTGCGAGATCGCCGGCGAGGTCGCCCGGCCGGGCGACGGCGTCACCGGCTGGCGCGTGGGCGAGCGCGTGGCCGTGCAGTCCAACCTGTCTTGCGGCGTCTGCGAATTCTGCCAGCGCGGCGAGGAATCGCTGTGCCTGGAGTCCAAGCTGGTGGGCGTGCAATGCGACGGCGGCTTCGCGGAACTGGTCTGCGTGCCTGAGCGAGCCCTGGTGCGGCTGCCGGACGGCGTGGAGTTCCGGACCGCGGCGGCGCTGACCCTCGCCGGCAGCACGGCGATGCACATGCTGACCCGCCGCGTGACCGTGCGGCCGCGCGACTGGGTGCTGGCGGTGGGCGGCGCCAGCGGCGTGGGCTCGGCCGCCATCCAGATCGCGCGCGGCCTGGGCGCGCGGGTCCTCAGCACCGGCTCCACCGAGGCCAAACGCGCACTGGCGTGCCAGCTTGGCGCGGAGGCCGCCGTGGACACCCAGGACCCGGCGTGGCCCGCGCAGGTGCGCAAGCTCACCGGCAGGCGCGGCGTGGACGTGGTGGTGGAACACGTCGGCGGCGCGGTGCTCGAGCAGGTGTTCAACTGCCTGGCGCGCGGCGGCAGCGTGGTCACCTGCGGCGCCACCGCCGGGCGTGAAGTGCGCCTCCAGCTCTGGCCGTTCTTCGTGAAGGAACAGCGGCTGATCGGCAGCTATGGCCGGTCGCGCCGCGACCTGGCGGCGACGCTGGAATGGGCCGCGGCGGGCCGGCTCAAGCCGGTGATTGACCGCGCGGTGCCGCTGGCCGCCGCCGCCGACGCCTTAGCGGCGCTGCGCCAGCGTCAGGTGCTGGGCAAGGTGGTCATCGAGCCGTGAAGCGGCCGGGGCCGCGCCGTAAGCCAGAGACTGTCTGAAAAGTGTCCGATGGATGGAACAGGCCGCTGGCCCGTTGCGCGGCAGGTTGCCGCCGAAAACGGGCTGGTCGCCCGTTCCCCCCGCCTATTCGGACAAAAGCCGGACAGCACTCGGTTGCTCCTAGACACCGGAGCGATGCCGTTGAACAGGGGGGCGCAGCCGTCCCGGGCGCCGTGCGGGGTTGGAGCCCCGCGCGGGCCGGTTCGACCGCGGAGAGCCGACCGGCGAGGGCGCCGGTCGGGATACGCGCTGGTGCGTGTGCTCTCCCCGCCTCACCGGAATTGTCCGGTCCTCAGAGGTTCAGGTTCCAGGCTTCATCCGGCCGGCGCGCCCAGAGCCGCCGCCAGTTCGTCCGGAATCCAGCCGGCAGTGGCGGCGCTGAGCTGGTCCGCCGCCGCGCCGTGCCACCAGACGGCGTATCGCAAGGTGTGTTCCGCGTCCGCCGCCAGTTTCGGCTGGGCCAGCAGCCCGGCCAGGAAACCGGCCAGCACGTCGCCGGTGCCGCCCTGGGCCAGCGCGGCGTCGCCCGAGCTGTTCACCCACACCGGCCCGCGCTCGCGTCCGATCAGGGTTTGAAAGCCTTTCAGGACCACCCAGCAGCCGCCGCGACTTTGCGAGAGCGTCCGCACCGCCGCCGGCCGGTCCCGCTGCACCGCCGCTGGGCTCACGCCCAGCAGCCGCGCGGCCTCGCCCGGATGGGGCGTGATGACCCGCGGCGCGGGCGCGGTTTCGCGGCCGGCGGGCAGCCAGTCCAGCGCGCTGGCGTCCGCCACCACCGGCACCGTCGCCGTCCGCCACAGGCCGATCACCGCCTCGCGCAACGCGGCGGGCAGCTCGGCGGCCGCCAGTCCGGGACCCGCCAGACACGCGCTGGCGCGGGGCAGCCTGGCCAGCACGGACGGCCAGTGGTCCACCATCACCGCCTGCAATTGCGCGGCCGCGGGGAGGTACGTCTCGGGCGTCGTGCCCAGCGTGATCAAGCCGGGCCGGGCCCGTTGCGCCGCGCGGGCCGCGAGCACCGCCGCGCCGTGGTAGCCCGGCGAGCCCGCGAGGATGAACAAATGCCCGCGGTCGCCTTTGTGCCCGACCACGCCGGGCGCGGGCGGAAAGCCGGCGAAATCCACCGGCAACGTCCACCACAACTCCGCTTCACCCGGCGCGGGGATCAGCCCGATGTCCGGCTCGACCACCAGCCGGCCGGTGTACGGCCAGGCGGCCGGCTGGAGCAGCCCGATTTTCGGGGCGCCCGCTGTGATCGTGATTTGCGCGCGCACCGCGGCGCCGAAGGTTTCGCCGGTCTGCGCGTTCAGCCCGGACGGCACGTCCACAGCCAGGATGGGCATCGCGCTGGCGTTGATGGCCTCAATCAACGCGAGCCAAGCCGGACTCAACGGCCGGTTCAGGCCGATGCCGAACAAGCCGTCCACGATCCAGGCGGGCCGTCGCGCGAGCGCCTCGCGGAGTTCCGCCAGTCCGCTTTCCGGGTCGCGGACGGTGAGCAGATCCACCTCACGGTCGCGCAAATGAATCACCGCCGCGCGGGCGTCGTCGCCGTTGTGGCCCTGGCCGGCGAGCAACAGGAGGCGGTCGCCGGGCCGGGTGAGGGCGCGGAGCCGGGCGGCCAACAGGCTGCCGACGCGCGCGATGACCTCGGCTTCGCTGCGGCCGGCCTGCCAGGAGGCGGTTTCCCAGGCGCGCATCTGGGCGACGCTCAAAACCGGTGCGGGCATGGCGGAACTCTGGCGCTCGCGGTCCCTGGCCGCAAGCCGGCAGCGTTGGGAGCGCTCAAGCCGAAAACCGAAGTTGGGCAGGCGGGCCGCACTGCGCTACGGTCAACTTCGGTGTGCGGGTTCAACCTTTCCACGCAACACATGAAGCAAGACGTTCGCGGCATCGAGAACTTGGTGAAGGGCACGGCTGGGAAAGCCCAACGCCGCCTTTCCCCACACCCCGGCCCTCCCGCGCCGGGAGAGGGCAAGGCGCGCGCCGGCTCCAGCGAAGACCAGCGGGGCGGCTGGCGGGGCGCGCTTCCTTGCGGTCGTCAGCCCGGGTTGCGGATTCGCCGCGGTGGGTCATCCGCCGTGCATTTCCGGCTCTTCCGGTGAGAGCCGCCGTCCTGTGATGATGTCGCTGCTGCTGGCCTGTCTCGCGGCGCTGAGCCTCGGTCTGCTGCTCTGGCAATGGTGGGAAGGCGCGCGCTTCCCGCTGCACCGGCGCGCGCCGGACCGCGGTTTTGCCCCGCCCGTGACGCTGCTCAAACCGCTCAAAGGCGCTGACGCGGAGACCGCAGCCTGCCTGCGCAGTTGGTTCGCGCAGGATTACGCCGGGCCGGTGCAACGGCTCTTCGCGGTGCAGGCCGAAGACGACCCGGCCGCGGCCGTCGTACGCCGGCTCCAGGTCGAATTTTCCCACGCCGACGCGCGGCTGGTCGTCTGCCCGGAACGGCTGGGCCCGAACTCGAAGGTCTCGAAGCTCGCCCAGCTTGAGCCGCTGACCCGGCACGATCTGCTGGTGGTGAGCGACGCGGACGTGGCGGTGCCGCCGGACTTCCTGAGCCAGCTCGTGCTGCCGTTCCGTGGTGGTGCGGGCGATGCGCCCGCCGCAGTTGGCGCAGGCGGCCCGTCTGCGCAAAGTCTTCCGCCGGTCGGGCTGATGTGCGCCTTGTACGAACTGGCCACGCCCGTCACACCCGCCATGCACTGGGAGGCGCTGGCCGTGAACGCGGATTTCTGGACCAGCGTCCTGCAGGCGCGGCGGCTGGGGCCGTTGCGCTTCGCGCTGGGCGCGGTCATGGCCGTGCGGCGCGACGCGCTCGAGCGCCTGGGCGGTTTCCGGGCGCTGGTCAACCACCTGGCGGACGACTACGAACTGGGCCGGCGCGTGGCCGCGCAAGGCGCGCGCCTCGAGTTGTGCCCGGTGGCGGCCGCGTGCCGCGAAGCCCCGCGCGGCTGGGGCGCGGTCTGGCGGCATCAACTGCGCTGGACGCGCACGATCCGGCACTGCCAGCCGGCGCCGTTTGCGTGGAGTCTGCTGAGCAACCCCACGCTCTGGCCACTGCTCTGGCTGGCGGTATCGCCGGGCGGCGCGTCGCTGGCGGGTTTCGCCGTGTGCCTGGCCGCACGGCTGGCGATGGCCGCGCATTGTCAGTGGCGGCTCACGCGGCGTTGGACTCATCTGCCCTGGTTGTGGCTGGCGCCGGTGAAGGACCTGCTGGCCGCGGTGCTGTGGACGATGGCCTTCGCAGGCCGGACCGTGGAATGGCGCGGCGAAGGTTTCCGCGTCCGCCGCGGTGGCGAACTCCAACCGAATGCCTGAAGCCGGGACTCGGATGCTTAAAAAATTGGGAAAGCCGGAAAGCAGGAAAGGGAAAACTGAAATCCGAAATCCGAAATCCGAAGGCGAAATCCAAGAGTGGATGCCGGTGGGACGAAACGCGGTTGAGCCCAATGAACGGGCACGCGGAACCGGCCGGGGCGGCGAAACGCCGGTTCTTCCCGCTTCGCCACCTTCGCGGCCTTCGCGCGACACCGCCCAGCCGAGATTCAGAAATTTGGAAAGCCGGAAGGCAGGAAGAGGGCAGTCCGCGCGGTTGACTGGTTAAAAAGGTGAAAGGTGAATGGTTAAATGGCGTCGCGGCCAGGGCCTTTTCTGAGTTTTTGAGTTCAGGCTCTTCTGGAGGTGGTAAAGTCGGGCGCCAAGCCCAAACGCCAAGCCCGAAACGGAAGCCGAAACTCAGAAACTCAGAAACTCGGATGGCCGCAAGGCGGAAAGGGGCGCTCCGCGGTGATTCGCGTTGAGGCGCGCAGGATTGGTTAAAAGGTGAATGGTGATTGGTTGAAAGGCGCCGCAGCGCGGTCCATTCCCCCATTTAACCTTTCACCGATGTAACCCATTCAACGCCGCTCAATAGTCGTACAGCCCGCTGTCGCGGGCGTAACCGCCGCCGCCGTAGCCGCCGTACTCGTCGTCCTCGCCTTCCGGGCCGCCCATCAAGTCGCCGAGCACGTCGCCCATGTCCTCCTCGATCTTCTCCGGGTCCTCGCCCCGTTCCAGCCGCTTGATGGCCACGTCCAGTTCCTTGGGCGCCACGCCCGGCGGCATGATGTCTTTCATCTTTTTCATCACGTGCGCCATGTGCCGCGGGTTGTTTTCGTCCAGGTGATCCATGTCCCGCTCGAGCTCGCTCATCACGCGTTCCATCTTCCGCTCGTCAATGTCCGGCATCGGCTCGTCGTCCGCGGGTTTGGCCGCCGGCTCGGCGAGGCCGCGGAGATGGGCGAAGCGGCTGACCTGCTTTTGCATCCGGCGGTTGCCGCACTTGGGGCAGGTGGGGGAGTGGGTGGGGTTCACCTTCTTCGACAGGAAGTTGAAGATGACCCGGCAGCGGGGACAGGCGAATTCGTAGATTGGCATGGCGCAAATAATCCCAATTGCCCGCAGTTTGCGCAGCCGCCGGCGGAGCGTCAAGGGGCCGGGGTGGTGACTTCCGGGCGCATCTCAGTATAGCGCAGGCAGTATTGCCTGCCAGAGGGTGACGGCCGGCTTCCCGCCCGGTGGGGGGCGCGGGCGGCATCCGGCGGGCGGGGTTTTCCGTCGCAGATTCCGGGCGGCAGGATGCCGCCCTCTACGGCCCGCCCGCGGCAGCGAGTACCTCGGCAAGCGGCACCGGTACCCCGCCGCGGCGCTTGCTCTCGTCCGCGGCCTCCATGAAGGCGAAGAGTTCGATCGTTTCCTCGGGCGACACCGGCGCCACGCCGGTCTGGAAGAACTTCATGACCTCGCGCAGCAGCGGCGCGTAATCGCCGCCGGACTTCTGGTCCACCACCGCCCTGGCGCCAAACAGCGTCACCCGGTAGGGGGCGGCGGCGTTGCGGATGCCGATCAAGGTGCCCACCCGGCCGTCGCGCCAGACGCCGGTGACCACATCCGTGTCCGGCGTGTGGGTGCGGACCACGCGTTCGCAGCCGGTGCCCAGCACCGCGAACAGCGCCTCGGTGGGATGAATGCCGTACCAGAACAGGTCGGGGTGATGCGGCTCGACCGGCGCCGGACCGGTGGAGACCGCGCCGCGAATCGCGCCCACGTCGGCCTGCTTCAACTCGATCAGGCCGGGGTAGTACCGCAGCGAGGACGAGCTCCAGCACGGCACCCGATTTTCCCGCGCCAGGCGGAAGATGGCGATCACGTCGCGGAGCGAGCCGGCCATGGGCTTGTCAATGAACAGCGGTTTGCGGGCCTGGATGACCGGCCGGGCCTGCTCGAGATGGGGCCGGCCGTCCACGCTTTCGAGCATCACCACGTCCACCTCGGCGCAGAGCGCCTCGATCGAGTCCACGATCTTCACGCCCCACTTTTGCCGCAATTCCCGCGTGTAGCCCTCGACGCGGGTGTGGCTGGACTCGATGTCCGGGCTGCCGCCCTTGAAGCCGGCCACCACGCGGCCGCCGGGGACGTGGTTCGGGTCCGCCGGGTCGTTGAACAACTTGGTGAAGGCGGTGACGTGCGAGGTGTCGAGCCCGATCATGCCGATGCGGAGTTCGGCGGCGGAAAGCGCGGCGGCGCTGGCGATGACCCAGCCCAGGAGGAAGCGGCGAAGCGTGTGCATGAGATGCGGCAATGTGGGCCGCGGGCGGGCGCCAGACAATGCCAAATCTGGCGCCAGCGGGGCGCCGAAAGCGGTGGGAGAGGCGGGTTACACAAACCCCCGTTCGAACTCCCAAGTTCCAAGCTCAAAGTCCCAAGTCCGCAGTCGCATATCCGAAATCCGGAGCCTTGGTTCCGCGTTCCGAGTTCCGCGCTTCGCAATCGTCACTCGCCGATCGTCAATCCTCGCCCCTCGTTCCCGACCTCCTACCCGCCCCAGCTCACGGTTCGCCGGGATGCTTCAACAGGCGGAAGAAGTCGCTTTCTGTCGTAAGGATCAGGGTGGTGTCGTTGGTGAGCACCGCCTTGTAGGTCTCGAGCGTGCGCAGGAACTGGTAGAAGCGCACGGTCTCCGGGCTGCGGTTGTACGCCGCCGCGTAAATCTCGGTGGCGCGGGCGTCGGCCGCGCCGCGGATTTCCTGAATCTTGCGGTAGGCCTCGGACTCGATGGTCTGGAGGTCCTTCTGCATCTGGCCGGTGATCTTGGCGGCCTCGCCGGCGCCCTCGGACCGGAAGCGCTCGGCGATCTGCTGCCGCTCGCTGATCATCCGCTCGTAGATGCGCTGCGCCACGCTGGTGTTGTAGTTCACCCGCTTGAACTGCACGTCCAACAGCTCCACGCCGAAGACGTCCACCTTGGGCGCGGCGTTGGCGAAGATCTCCCGCTCGACCAGCGGCCGGCCTTTGCGGATCGGATACAGCCGGCCGGAGAACGCGTCGCTCGCGCCCAGGAGGGTTGGGTCCACCGCGGGCTCCCGGTCCTTCGTGCTGCGGATCACCTCGATGAGTTCGTGGCGGGCGATGGCGTTGCGGATTTCGCTGCCCAAGATGTCGTCCAGGCGCGACTGGGCGCTGCGTTCGTCCCGGAGGCGGAGGAAATACTGGTGGGGATCGCTGATGCGCCAGCGGCCGAAGGCGTCCACCACGATGTAGGTCTTGTCCTTGGTGGGCATCTCGGTGGGGCGGCCGTCCCAGCGGAGCACGCGTTTTTCGAGGCGGTTAACTTCCTGGATGAACGGGAGCTTGAGGTGCAGCCCGGCGTTGGTGCGGGCCGCGCCCACCGGTCTGCCGAACTGGGTGATGATGACCTGCTCGGTCTCGTTCACCGTGTACACGGCGCTGACCAGCAGCACGAGGACCACGATGCCCGCGGCCAGCAAGGCCAGGAGCGGGGCAAGTGGTTTCATCGCGCCTCCTTTCCGGGGCTGAGCTGGAGCAGGGGCAGCACCTGGCGGGCGGCCTCGTCCAGCACGATCTTCCCCTTCAAGCGCGGCAGAATTTCCTCCAGCGTCTCGAGGTAAAGCCGCTGGCGGGTGACCTCCGGCGCCTTCGTGTACTCGGTGAAAAGGGCGGTGAAGCGGCTGGCGTCGCCTTGCGCCTCATTGACGCGCCGCACGGCGTAGCCCTCGGCGGTGCGGATGCGTTCCTCCGCCGTGCCGCGCGCCCGGGGCACGGCCTTGTTGTATTCGCCGCGGGCCACATTGATGGACTTCTCCCGCTCCTGCTGGGCCTGGTTCACTTCGTTGAAGGACGGCTGCACCGGCGGGGGTGGGTTCACGTTCTTCAACTGGATCTGGTCAATGCTGATGCCCAGCCGGTACTGCTCCACCACGGACTTCAGCCGGGTGAGCGATTCGGTCTCGATGTCCTGCCGGCCCACCGTGATGACCTCGTCCACAGTGCGGTCGCCCACCACCTCGCGCATCACGGATTCGGAGACGTCGCGCAGCGTGCCGCCCGGATCGCGGAAGTGGAACAGGTACGCCAGCGGATCGGTGATGCGGAACTGCACCACCCATTCGACCGTGGCGGCGTTGAGGTCGCCGGTGACCATGCTGCGCTCCAGCTCCTGTTCGCGGGCGTCGGCATACTGGTAGGGGTTGGTGGCGCCGGGCGTGCCAAAACCGAACTCCTGCTTCAACTGCCGCCGCACCGGCACGCGGTACACGCGGTCAATGCCGTACGGCAGCCGTATCCGCAAGCCGGGCTCGACCGTGTGGACGTACCGGCCGAAGCGCAGCACGATGCCCTGCGATTCGGCCTCGACGGTGTAAAAGGTCGTCAACAGCCCGGCGAGCAGGGCCACGCCGAGCACGCCGCCGCCGATGAGCCGCACCGGCAGCGTGTAATAGGTTCTCCCGAGCCGGATGATCATGACGCGCGTCACCGTGGCCGCTGACCGGGTGAACGTCAATGCCATCCGGCGGGCGGCGGCGCCGGCGACAGGCCAACGCCACCCCGGTGCCTTGGGTCACCGCGCCGCACTGCGTTTGGCGGAACGGGCGATATGCTGCTCGAGGCGCCGCTCCAACACCCCCAGCGGCATCGCGCCGCTGAGCAGCACCGCGTCGTGGAAATCTTTCAGGGAAAAGCCGGCGCCCCGCGCGGCCTGCGTGCGCTCGCGCAGTTCGAGAATCTTCAGCATCCCGATCTTGTACGCGCAGGCCTGGCCGGGCCAGACGATGTAGCGGTCAATTTCGTTGGTCACGTCCACCGCGGACATGCCCGTGGTCTGGAGCAGGTAGTCGTTGGCCTGCTGGCGCGACCAGCGTTTGTGGTGCAGGCCGGTGTCCACCACCAGCCGCGCGGCGCGGAACAGTTCGTCCTGCAGCCGGCCGAGGTCGTCGAACGAGTCGGTGTGAAACCCCAGTTCCCACATCAGCCGCTCGGCGTAAAGCGCCCAGCCCTCCTCGTACGCGCTGAACGGGATGACGCGCCGGAAGGTGGGCACGCCGCGGAGTTCCTGCGCGAGCGCGATCTGGAAGTGATGCCCCGGGATGCCTTCGTGGTAGGCGAGCGTCCGCATCGAAAAGCGCGGAAACTCGTTCATGTCCCGCAGATTCGCGTAGAAGATGCCCGGCCGCGATCCGTCCAGCGAGCTTTGCTGGTACTGGCCCATGGCGGCGGCCTTTTCGCGGAACGGCTCGACCCGCTTGACCACCATGCCGGCCTTGGGCAGCGCGCCGAACCAGTTCGACATGCGCGCGCCGGCCTCGTCGAGGATGCGCTGGAGGTGCTCGATGGCCTGCCGCCGGCCGGCGGCGTCGTTGGCAAAGAGGAACCGCGGGTCGCGCGCCAGGTCCTGCATGTGCTCCGCCACGGTCTTTCCGCGCAGGCCGGCCGCGTCCAGGATCCGTCGCATCTCGGCGGTGATGCGCGCCACCTCGGCCCCACCGGTCTGGTGGATTTCCTCCGCCGTCAGCGTGGTCGTCGTGTGCTGCCGCAGGCAATGCGCGTAGTACGCCGCGCCGTCCGGAAGCTTCCAGACGCCGGCCTCGTCCGTGGCCGAAGGCAGCAGGCTCTCTACGTGCCCGGCCAGACGCTGGAACGCCGGATACACCACCTGCTCAACCGCGCCGGCCGCGCGGGCCAGCAAGGCGGTTCTGTCCGCCTCGGTCAGACCCGGCATGGCGGACAGCTTCCCGGCCAGCGTGGTGTACAGCACGTTCTCGCTGGGGACCGGCGCCGTGAACGAACGGGCTTGTTCGAGGATCGCGGCCAGCACAAAGCGTGGCGGCACGATGCCGCGCTCCGTCTGCGCCCGGCTCCGCGCGAGGCTCTGGTCGAAGGCCACGCCGAACCGCTCCAGGCGCCGCACGTAATCCACCGCGTTCCGCCGCGTGCGCAACGGATGCAGATTGCCCATGAAGTTGGGCAGCGACACCTGGATGCCTTCCATCTGGTCAATCACGTACGGGTGGTGGAAAAACCGGTCGCCGCCCTGGACCGCGGCTTCGAGGAACCAATCCAGGATGTCCGCCGAGCGGCGCGCCGACTCGTCCAGCCGCGCGCGATTGTAGCGGCGCAGCGTGGCCAGTTCGCTCCGGCTGAACTCGATGAGCTTCCGGAGGTGCGCCTCGGAGCGGTCGTCGAGCCGCGCGTTGAAGTATTCAATGCCCAGCGCGTCCGCCAGGCCCAGCCGGGTCATCAACTCCGGCGATTCGACGGCGAACCGCAGGAAGATGCGTTCGCAAAACAGCCGGAAGCTCACCGGCTTGAACCACAGCACGTTGACCGCCAGCGCGCCCAGCAGGAGGATGGCCACGCCGCCCACGACGGCCACGGCTTTGAACCATTTGCGCAGGCGGGAGCGACGCGGAGTTGCGGAGTCGGTGGACAGGTTCATCGGCCGGGATGTTACAGCCGCGCCCGCGCGACGCCAAGGCGCGCGGAAATGTCTCGGCGGATGGTGATGGGGCGAGAGACCTCCCGAGCCCAGCCTGAGAGATTGCAGGGCTCGACAGAGTCCCGCCCCACCAAGACTAACCGGTGGCGGCGCGCGCTTTGCCGCTTGGCGCACCGCGCGACGGTGGGTTGAATCCGCCCATGCGCGACGACATTGCCGCTCTGCTGGAGCTTTCCCACGAAATCGGCCGCGAGGATCGCGACTTCGCCATCCTGGGCGAAGGCAACACGTCCGTCCGGCTGAGCGCGACGCAGTTCGCCGTGAAGGCCAGCGGCGCGCGGCTGGCCACGCTCACCGAGGCCGACGTGACGGTGTGCGACACCGCGCAGTTGGCCACGTTGCTCGAGCGCAAAAACCTGCCGGACGCGGTGGTCGAGAAGGCGCTGCTGGACGCGCGGGTGGATCCCGCCGCCAAGAAGCCGAGCATCGAGGCGATCTTCCACGCCTGGCTGCTGACGCTCGACGGTGTCGGCTTCGTGGGCCATTGCCATCCGGTCACGCTCAACCAGATCCTCTGCTCACCGCGGGCGCGCGACTTTGCCGAGCACCGGATGTTCCCGGATGAAATCGTGTTCTGCGGCTCCGCGTCGGTGTACGTGCCATACGCCGACCCCGGCCTGCCGCTGGCGTGGCAGATTCGTGAGCGGACGAAGGATTTCCTGCGCGACCACGGCGTGGTGCCAAAGCTGATCCTGCTGCAAAACCACGGCGTGATCGCGCTGGGCGGCTCGCCCCAGGCCGTGCTGGCCTGCCTGCTGATGGCCGGCAAGGCGGCGGCGATCTTTGCCGGCGCCGCGGCCATGGGCGGGCCAACGTTCCTGCTGCCCCAGCATGTCGAGCGCATCACCACCCGGCCGGACGAGGCGTACCGGCAAGGCCGGCTGGCCATTTGAAAAACCGAAGGCGAGGACGAAATCCGAAAATCCGAAGGCCGAAGGTCGAAGTTCAAAGTCCCAAGTTCGAGGTCGGCTGTCCACAGTCGTCGGGGGCTGGCGCCGCAAGCCGTTGATCGGCTCCTTCAGGCCGATTCAAGCCCGGTGGCTCAGCCGGTTGCCGCCGCCTGAAACAATCCAACCGCACCCCGGATGCCAGCCACCGCGCAGAGGCGCCAAATGTGGGGGCTCGATTCACCTTCCTGAGTTCCTGAGTTTCAAATTCCCTCAGACGGTCCGTGGGAGACGGATGCCGGATGCCGGCTTTCGGACTTCGGCCTTTGAACTTGGGACTTGGGACTTGGGACTTTGAACTTGGGACTTGAAATCCCGCCTCACCGGCCTTCGGTGATCTGCGGATTTGCGCCGGAAGCGAAAGCGAGGTATTGGTCTGCAATCCCGGGAAGGGCCGAAGTCGGCCGTGCCGTGACGAACAACTTGAAAACCACACCCCCCATGAGTCACCGCGTCATTCACTTCGAAATCCACGCAGAACAGCCCGAACGGGCGATCGCCTTCTACACCGCCGTGCTCGGCTGGACCTTCCAGAAATGGGAAGGACCCATGCCGTACTGGCTGGTCATGACCGGCCCCGACACGGAGCCGGGCATAAACGGCGGCCTGCTCCCCCGCCAGGGCCCGGCGCCCGCGGACGGGCAGGGCGTCAATTCCTACGTCTGCACCGTGGGCACGGATGATCTTGATCGCTCGCTCGCCAAGTCCACGCAGGCTGGCGGGACCGTGGTGCTGCCCAAGATGCCCATCCCCGGCGTCGGCTGGCTGGCCTACGTGAAGGACACGGAAGGCAACATCCTGGGCATGATGCAAAGCGATCCGGCGGCGCAGTAGATTCAACCCGAAAACCGAAGTTGGCCGTGGCGCAGCGCGTCCCGCCGGCCCAACTTCGGTTTTGGGGTTCAGGGCAGGCAACGCAAACAGCGCGCGCCGACATTCCCGCGGCGAGTTTCCACGGGCAACGGGGCGTGATTCTCCCTCTCCCCAAGGGAGAGGGTCGGGGGAGGGGGAAGACGATCGGGCTCCACCGCTTACCCCAAGGAAGGACCGCGCCTGCAAGGCGGGTACAGGTCTCTGGAACGACGCAAACGCCAGCGCGCCTCAGCCCGCCAAGTCGCGAAAGCGGGCGGGCAGGAACTCGGCCTGCGAACATTCGCGCACCGCCAGGCGCACCTGTTCGAGCAGGATTTCCACCGGCACGGGCTTGAGATAGTTCGCCAGCAGTTTTTGCAAGGCTTCGATGGGCGACCGCTGTTCCGTGGCCAGCAGGCGCCGCAACTCCGTGACCAGCGCCTCCACCTCGCCCGGCGTCAGCAGGTCGGGGATGCGGTCCTTGAGTTCGCCCAAGCAGGCGTCGGCCAGTTCCACCCGGCGGTGGCGGGCGATGGCCTGGATGAGTTGAAAGCCTTCCTCCGGCGTGGTGGTGGGAAACAGCGGCACCTTGAAATCCACGCGCCCCGGACGCTTGAGGTCCACCTCCACACGGTCGGGCCGGCTGGTGGCAAGAATCCACACGATGCGGCCGCGGTTGTCCGGGTTGCTCATCTCTTGCGCGATCATCGAGTAGATGCGGCCGGAGACCTCGGGCTCGCCGCCGGTGCCGCCGCGCCGCCCGAGCGTCTGGTCGGCCTCGTCCACGAACACGTAGCACCGGCCGAGCGCCTTGAGCGTGCGGAAAATGCGCTCCAGGTTGCCTTCCGTGCTGCCGTACCACTTGTCGCGAAAATTCTTGAGCACCACCACCGGCACGCCGGCCTCGCCCGCCAGGCAGCGCACCAGGAACGTCTTGCCGGTGCCGACCGGGCCGCAGATCAGGTAGCCCATCGGCAGCAGATCCAATTCCCCGGCGCGCCACAGCGCGAGGTTCTGGCGCAGATGACGTTTGAGCGCCTCCTGGCCGTGCACGGCGTCCAGCGTCAGCTTGGGCGCCAGAAACTCGATCAGGCCGGGGCATTCCTGCTCGATGAGCTGCGCCTTGAGCGGCGTGATGTCGCCCGCGGCCAGGGCCTCGCGGCGATGCTCCTTGAGCTTGAGCAGGTTCATCAAGCCGCTGCGCGAGATGCCGGCCAGTTGCCGGCTGAGGTCGTCGAGGTCGCCGCCGCCGAGCGCGATGGGATGCGCGGCCTGGGCCCGGGCGAGGGTTTCGCGGAGTTCCGCGGTGGTGGGCAGCGGGACCGGCACGTGCGCGGCCAGCGAGTTCTGTCGCAGCAGCGGGTGCAATTCGTTGAAGTTTTCGGTGAGGATGAAACTGACGATGTCGTGCTGCACCAGCGCCGGCTCGCGCGTCCATTCGCGGATAAGAAACGCCAACGCGTGCGTCTCGAGGCGCGGGTCGTCGTCCGGCGCGAAAAGCTGCGCGTCCTTCAAGACCACGCCCACGCGGGTACGGGGCTGGCCGAGGCGGGCGAGGTTGGCCACGAACCGCAGGTAATGCGTGATCAACTCGATGGCCGTCCGCGGCGCGCGGCTGGCGGCGTCCAGCTTCTCCTGCCAGCGGCCGAAGATGTCCCCGCCGCGCTCGACCCGCAGGCCGTTGCCGATGTCGTACGTGAGCACGACCTGGTAGCGCGGGATGATCGCGTCCTGGAGAAATTCGCTCAGCGTGCCGAAGGCCGGCTGGCCGTTTCCGCGCACCGGAAAGGTGTCGTGGATGTTGCCCGACAGGATGAACTGCGTGTGCGCCTGGCTGTTGAAGCCGTCCACGATCTGCCGGGTCCAGGCCGGCAGATCGGGCGTCGCGGGGACGGCGGGGGCGGGCTCGGGCATCGCCGCGGAGCGGTCAAGGCTCAGGTCCTCTGCGGCTCGGCCGTGGGCCCGATGGCCTCCTTGACGGCCGGGGCGGCGGCCGCGGGCGTGGGCGGCTCGAGCGCGATGCCCGCCTGGGCGGCGAACTCGGCCAGCGCGGCGTCCGCGAGCGCCTTCTGCTCGGCCTCCTTCACGTTCACCTCGCTCAGGTCCAGGCTGTCGCGGGCCACGCGGGCGCGGCCGGCCGCCTTGGTCCGCTCCTCCTCGACCACCTGGTGCAGCCGGTCCATCGTGTCGCCGCTGCCGCCGATGTGGGTGATCATGCCCGTGGCCAGCTCGGTGAGTTCGGCGGTGGCCTTCTTGATGCGCATGTCGTCAATGGCGTACTTGAGCGACTCGATCTTGGTCTGGGCCGACTTCACGGCCACGTCGCGCGCCCGGACCAGTTCCTGGTAAGTCTGCTCGGCCTGCCGGGCCTGGGCGCGGTTTTCCTCGAGTTCGCGCCGGACGGTTTGCAGGCGCAAGGCGTACTGCGCGGCGGCGTCCTTGTTGCCCACCTTGAGGTTGGCCAGGGCCTTGGCGGAGAGGTCACGCTCCTCGGCTTCCTGGCGTTTGATCTGGGCCACCAGCTTTTCGCACAAGCCGGCGTGGGCGGCCAGGCCCTGGTTGTAGTTGGCGATCTGCTTGCGCAGGTTTTCCTTCTCCAGTTCGAGCAGGGCTTCCGGGTTTTGCTTCTCCAGGCCGGAAACGAACCGGCCGAAAAACCCGCGGATCAGGTTGATGAGGCGCTTGAACATAGGTCGTGGCTTTCTTCAGGTTGCGCGAGCGTACGAGCGCGGCGGCCTGAAGTCAGGCAAAAACGCATCGCCACCGCCCGCGCCGGGACAGACCCGCGGGCACAATCTGAACCGCCGCGCCGGCCCGGCCAGTGCAAAGCCGGCGGGGAATTGTAGCCGTAGTGGTGGCGGCAGGCATCCCTCCCTGCTGATGAAGGCGGCATCTTGTCGTGCAGCCTCAGGTAGCCGGCCCCTCGCCGAGGGGCCGGGATCGGTCGCCTCTCGGCGAGAGGCGACCCACCCGCAGGTGGATCAGCCGCGGACGTGACTGTCCGCGCTCCGGCCGCGCTGGAGCGCGGCGCTACGGCGGTCGCCTTACTTCAACTCGAGGTCCGCCGGCTTGACGCCTTTGGTGAACTTGCCGAAGCCGAAGTACAGCGGCTTGTACTCGCCCACCGTCATGGCGTCGGCCTTCGCGGGCACCTCGAGTCCGGTGAGCCAGTACGCGGCGTTCACGAGCAGCCGGCGCAGATCCTCGTTTTGAAAATCCACCGCCGCGCCGATGGTCGTGGTGAGCGCGCGCGTGGTCTTGCCGTTCGGCCAGGTGTAATCGCGCGTCCACACCAGCGGCATGAGCGACTTCTCCCAGTTCGGCGGCGAATCCGGCTTCATGCCGCGTTGGACGAGCCCGTGCATCAGCACGGTGTCGGTCGGCTTCAGGTGGACGACGCCGTACACGTCGGTCGGCCCCCAGACATCCTTCACGCCGCGCAGGACCGGGTGTTTCGCGTTCAGGCCGTCAATCAGCCCGCGTGTGGCCTCCGTGCCGTGGTCGCCGTGGTGGTTGATCCAGGTCTCGCCCAGCACCTGCTGGCCGAAGCCGCCGGGCCATTTCTGGCTGCGCCAGTCCCAGTGGGCGAACGGGCTTTGCCTGTTGCGCTCGTAGCTGAACGCGTGCGTGGCGGTGCGGATGGCGATGATCGGCCGGCCGGCCTGGAGGTAATCCACGAAGTGTCGCATGTCGGGGTCCGGCAGCTCGCGGAACCGGAAGGCGCAGACGACCAGGTCGGCCGTGCCCAGCAGGTGCAGGCCGGGGACGTTCGTCTGGTTCACCGGATCAATCGTGCCGTCGGCCGGGTTGATCGAGAACAACACGGTGCATTGGAAGCCGTGCCGCTGGCTGAGCAGCTTGCCGAACATGGGCATGGACTCCTCCGAGCGATACTCCTCGTCGCCGGCGAGCAGGACGACGTGTTTGCCGTTGGCCTGGCCGGCGGGCGGCGTGTAGGTGGCCCAGTCGGCGGCGTGGACGCACAGGCCGGTGGCGAGCGCAAAGGCGGGGAAGGTCAGGCATTTCATGGCGGCAGCCTGCCGCAGCCCGGCGCCGAAAGCGACACTGAAACCGCGTCCGGGGAAATTCCCGGCCCGATATTTAGCTGAGGCTCTCGCCGGTCGGAGAACGGTTCCTCGCCGGTAGCATCATCGCGACCGCACCGATGTCGCAGTTCGCGGCCGGTTAGACGGAGCGCTCTTCCGCCTAATACCGCCCAGCGAATTCAGAAGCCCGGCGACGCACGGAGTGAACCCTTGCCCGTTGTTTCGATCACTTCGATGACCGGGCTGGTTTGCAGTTCACTTTCCAGGGCCCGAAGCACCGGCAGCGCGGAAGAAGCCCTGCCCCCCATCACACCCAGCGCCTTGACCACATCCATGCGCTGGAGGTTCCAAAGGCTTGGATGGCAATCGGGCGGCCGATTCGTCAAACGGTCAATCAGCACCGGGAGACTGACTGTTGTGTGCAAATCAACACTCGCCAAGGCGATGGCCACGTTCACCCGAACCCGTTGATCGGGATCGTGGAGTCCCGCTTTCAGGGCGTTGGCCGCCGCGGTACCCGCATTGGTGCCGATGTTCCGCAGCGCACCGGCGGCCAACATGCGGACCAGCCAGTTGGTGTCAGACAGGGCCGCGATCAGGTCGGGAGTTGCCGGCGCCGCCCAGCGGCCTAGCTGGTAGAGACCTCGCGCGGCCAGTGCGCGCTCGTCCGAACTCCCCACCCGAAGCTTGTTAGTCAAATCGGGAAGCAGGCGGGCTGCCTCGGCTGCCTGGGCTTGTTCGGCTTGCTTTCTTGCCATCTGGCTGCGGTAAGTCCGGCCAAAGGGCAGATGGAATTGTCCGGAAAGGATTGGAACCGAAGCGCCCAGTGCGAGCACCATGCCCAACGCCACCAACGCCGCTTGGACCTGGTTTCGACAGCTTGCAGGCGTCAGACCAACCGCCTCGGCGTGGCGATCACGGAGCGGCGTCCTCGCGAGCAGGCAAACAACGGCGAGGCCGTGCAACACGCCGGCAACCGCGGGCTGATGGACAAGGACGCCACGCACCGGGAGCTGCCCGGCCGAAAGGAGAAACAAAAGCCATCCGCTCAGTGCGAGGAGGCACGCCACGCCGTTCCATCGCCAGCCCAGCAACACCCCAATCACCATAAGACCCAATGCCGCGAAACCGGCCACGGTGCTTTCGGGGTGCTTGCCCAACGGATGCATGCCTCCTGCGAACATCAAGAGCAGCAGTACCAGCAGCCAGCGCGTCCCCACGATGCGCGCAGACCAGCGGCAGATGACGCTGAATCCGGGCCTTGGGATTGCCGGGCTGGAGTTGCTGAACCGGCCGACGGCGGCCACGGCATGCAGCAAGCCAAAGATGACGGGGCCGTCGAGCAGGTTCCACGGCTCAAAGCGTTTTGCGGCGAGGATGGACAAGCCCCACCCGCCCAGCGCGCACACCGCCGCCGGGCCATCCCATCTCCATCCGAGACCCACGCCCAGCACAATGATTCCCAATGCCGTTGCGTGCAGTTGGAACGTCCCGGATGGCAGTCCCGGGGCAAGCCAGCCGGACTCTGTCGCGAGTCGGACGATCAGCCCAACCGCCCACAGGCTGCCCAGCACGCGGGCGGACCACCGGCACATCCCGATCGTCTCCGGTGTGGAGACAGTCTCCGCAAACCTGTGCGACACCGGTCTGGACAACCATCGTCGCCCCCAATCCGGCGCCAACCTGCCCGAACGCTTGGGTGCGGTCGCCGCCAGCTTTTCCACGTCCGTCTTCACCTCGCTGGCGTGCTGGTAGCGGCGTTCCGGCTCTTTCTCCAGCGCGTGCAAGACGACTTCGTCCAACCGCACGTCCACCTGGACTTTCTTCGACGGCGGTTGGAATTTGCCCAGCGGCAGTTCGCCTGTGAGCATTTCGTAAAAGACCACGCCCAGCGAATAAATGTCCGCGCGATGATCCACCGTTTGCGGATGCTCCACCTGCTCCGGCGCCATGTAATGCGGCGTGCCGAGGACTTGGTCTTGGGTGAGATGGACGGTAGGGCGCGTCACTCCGTGCGCGCCGTCTTCCGGTTGCGCGGCCTCGGCGGGCAGAGGACTGCCCGCCCTACCTGCTTCAGCCACAATCTTCGCAATGCCGAAATCGGCAATCTTCACGCGGCCCTGTTTGTCGAGCAACACGTTCTCCGGTTTGATGTCGCGGTGGACGACGCCCTGTTCGTGCGCAAACTGCAGCGCCTCGCAAATCCGCGGCACGATGGCCAGCGCCTGCTCCGGCTTCATCCGGCCTTCGCGCAACAATTGCCGCAGCGTCGCGCCGTCCACGTATTCCATCAACAGGTAGAACATCCCGTCCGCCTCGCCGAAATCATGCACGGTGACGATGTTCGGGTGGTTCAACCGCGCGAGCGCCTGGGCTTCGCGCAAAAAACGTTCGGCGAACTTGGGGTCGGCGCCTTTCTCCGGCGCGAGAATTTTCAGCGCGACGAGCCGGTTCAACTTGGGCTGGCGTGCCTTATAGACCACGCCCATCCCACCGCGACCCAGGCAGTCGAGGATTTCCAGTTGCGGAAAGTTCTTGGCGATGTCGTCGGGCGACGGCGGCGGCTTGGTGACGCGCGTTCCGTGCGGGCCGAATTCGCCGGTGGCCTCGGTTTGCGTGGCGAGGCCCACGCCCATCACGCAGCGCGGGCAAAGTCCTTGCGGGGAATCGGCGGGCAACGGCGTGCCGCAGCGAGGGCAGGTGGAGAGAGCAGGTTTAGGCGGCTCCGGCTGCAGTTGAACCGATGGAACGGCGGGCGTTTGGGTTTTCCCTCGGCGCCCCAGCCAAGCCACCAGCAGGATTACGCCGACAGCCAGTCCCGCCATGACGAGCAGCACCAGGAGAATTAGCAAAATCTCCCAAAGGCCAACGGCAATCATCGCAAACATCGCATCATTCATACACCGGTTACTACCGGATTACCCGACCAAGGTTACACCCAAAACCCAGGAATTGGCGCTGGTAGGGACGCGTTCCACCCGCGTCCCAAACTTCTTGCTGAAATATGGGGACGCGGTGGAACGCGTCCCTACCGAAACCGAAGTAGAAATCCGTGTTCATCCGTGTCATCCGTGGTCAAATTGCCTTTTATCCACTCAACGCGGCGAACAGTTGGCGCAGTTCTTCCTCGACTTGTTCCGGGCCGGACACGGTGTTCGCGATTTCCTCCCGCAACAATTCGCGGTAGCGCTGCCGCAGCCGGTGCGCGGCGACCTTCACCGCGCCTTCGCTCATGCCCAACCGCGCACCCAGGTCGCGATACGGAATTTCGGATCGCCCGCCGCTAAGCGTGTCCTTGAGGCCGACGAACAAATTTTCACGCCCGGCGTCCGTGTATTCCTGCCGCAACCGGCCCAGCACCGCGTCGAGCAACGCCAGCGCCCATTGGCGGTCAAAGGCGCGGTCGGGCGTGTCGCCGGGCGCGGCCAATCGCGCGCAGCGGGTTTCGGCAGTGTCCAGTTGCAATGAAATTGACTGCGCCCCGCCGCCACGTTTTTGGGCGCGGGCCTTTTCCCATTCGCTAGTGAGGAAATGTTTCAATGATGCGAGCAGGAAGGAGCGAAACTTCCCGCGCTCGGGATCGGCCTGGGCGAAGGTGTTGCGTTCCAGCAACCGTGCGAAAAATTCCTGCGTGAGGTCCTGGGCGTCTTCCGGCGAATGGCCCACGCGCCGCACGTAAGCGTAGAGCGGCGGCCAGTAGTTGCGGCAGATCTGTTCCAGCGCGGCGCGGGCGTGGGTGGTGTCCCCTCTCCCGGCGGCCAGCACCGCCGACCATTGCGTGGTGACGAAAGCCGTCGGACCTCCGGTCCCACCAGCCGGCCGGGAGACGGTGCTGGCGGACGCGCGGGTGGAGCTGGTGCTCACGTTCCGAAGCCTATCGCGGCCGGCAGGCAGCGGCAAGCCACGCGCGGAACGCCAGGGGACGCAGGGCGCATCTCACTTTTGGGCAGCCGGTGGAAACGGCCGGAAGTTCCGGGGCGCGTCCGAGTAAAAAGGAGCGCGGCTTCCCGCTGGCGGAGGCAGGTCGCCCCTCGCTGAGGGGCGACGGGGCCGGCCCCTGAGCCAGGGGCCGGCTAAGAGCCGGCCGTGCAGCCCGGATGGCCGCCGTTACCCTCGCCGGCGTCCGGCCGTTTCCCCGGCCGCATTCCGCGTCGAGGCGCGGGCTCCGACCAGGCGCGGCGCGTCGGACTCACCGTTGCAGCAGCGCGTATTCGATCGAGTCCACCAGCGCCTGGAGCGAGGCGGTGATGATGTTTTCGCTCACGCCCACCGTGCCCCATTCGCGCCTGCCGTCGCTGGAGGTGATGAGCACGCGGGTCTTGGCGGCCGTGCCGGCCACGCCGTCGAGGATGCGCACCTTGTAGTCGGTGAGGCTCACCCGGCGCAGCCGCGGGAACGAGCGAACCAGGGCCGAGCGCAGCGCGCCGTCCAGCGCGTTCACCGGGCCGTCGCCGTCGGCCACGGTGTGGTGGACCTGGTCGCCCACGCGCACCTTCACGGTGGCCTCGCACACGGACTCGCGGCCGTTGCTGCGCATCGAGACATGGTACGAGTCCACGGTGAAAAACAGCTCCGGGTTGTGGTCGAGGATGCCGCGGATGAGCAGGGCGAGCGAGGCCTCGGCGGCCTCGAACTCGTAGCCCTGGCTTTCCAGCTCCTTCACCCGCGCGGTGATGGCGCGCGTCTCGGGGGCGTCGGGCTCGAGCCGGAAGCCCAGTTCCGCCGCCTTGAGCAGGATGTTCGTGCGGCCGGACATGTCGCTGACGAGCACGCGGCGGACGTTGCCCACGGCCTCGGGGTGGATGTGCTCGTAGCTGCGGGCCACGCGGTCAATCGCATGCACGTGCATGCCGCCCTTGTGGGCGAAGGCGGTCTGGCCCACCCACGGCTGGCGCGGGTCGTGGCGCAGGTTCGCGATCTCGTCCACGAACTCGGACAGCTCCTTGAGCTTGGGCAGCGAAGCGGCGGGCACGCAGCTCCAGCCCAGCTTGAAATGCACGATCGGGATGACGCTGGTGAGGTTGCAGTTGCCGGTGCGCTCGCCGTAGCCGTTGATCGTGCCCTGGATTTGCGTGGCGCCGGCCTCGAGCCCGGCGATGCCGTTCGCCACGCCCAGCCCGCAGTCGTTGTGCGTGTGGATGCCGAGCGCGGTGGTGAGCCGGCCCCGCGCCGCCCCGACGATGCGGGTGATGTCGGCCGGCAGCGCGCCGCCGTTGGTGTCGCACAGGCACACGCAGTCGGCCCCGGCCTTTTCGGCGGCCAGCCAGGTGTCCAGGGCGTAGTCCGGGTCGTCCTTGCAGCCGTCGAAGGCGTGCTCGGCGTCGTAGATCACCGTCTTGCCGTGGTCCTTCAGGAACCGGATGGTGTCGCCGATCATGGCGAGGTTCTCGTCCGGCCGCGCGCGCAACACCTCCTTCACGTGCAGCAGCCAGCTCTTGCCCACGATGGTGACGACCGGCGTTTCGGCCTCAAGAATCTGCCGCATGAGTTCGTCGCTCTCGACGCGCACGCCCTTGCGGCGGGTCATGCTGAAGGCGGCGATGCGCGCGTGCCGCCACTTGCGCCGCGCGGCCAGCTTGAAGAACTCGAGGTCCTTGGGGTTGGACCCCGGCCAGCCGCCCTCGATGTAATGGATGCCGAAGGCGTCCAGCTTCTCCGTGATGCGGAGCTTGTCCGCGACCGAGAAGTTGATGCCTTCGCCCTGGCTGCCGTCGCGCAGGGTGGTGTCGTAGATCTCGACTTGAGGTTTCTTCATGAAAACCGGTTCCGTGCGGGGTGTTTGTAGGCCAAACCGCGCCGGGCCGCAAAAATAAACCCCCGGCCGGAACGCCAGCCTGGAAAATCAGCGGAAGGCGCCGGACGGCCTACCCCGCCCGCGGGAGGCCGGAAGCGACCAGCCGGGGCTGCACATCCGGCACGGACGGACCTTCCGCCTGCCGGAAACGCACCTTGGACCGCCGGAGCAGCGTGCCCAGGCACAGGTCGGCCAGGGGCAGAACCACGTTGAAGTTCTTGTGCTGGTAGCGGTGATGCAGCAGGTGATGGCCATTAAGCCGGAAGAACACGCCCGAACGTTCCACGATTCGCCGCCGGGGCAGGTGCATGCACCAGTGCAGATACTCGTAAGCGGCGTAGTAGCCCGCGAACGCCGCCCCCGCGCCCACGGCCAGTCCCCACTGGCCGAGCACCGCCGCCACTGTCAGAAACGGCAGCGCGGACACCGCCACCAGGGCCGGCCCGTTCCACCATGCCATGGGAATCGTCTTCTTGTCGCGGGGATCGCACAAGTGGTACGTGGCGTCCGCCTTGAAGACGCGGTGGTGCACCAGCGTGTGCCGTTCGAACGGATAACGAAACGGCCCGACCGGCCGGTGCATGACAAAGCGGTGCAGCGCCCACTCGAAGAACGAAGCCCAGACGACGCCGGCGGCCAGCCCCGCCACGGCCCAACAACAGAAGGTCAGCATGAACAAATGACGCGATACATTACAGCCCTTCGCCACGGATGGCGAATCGGGGAGCGCTTTTTATCTCCCCTAATCTTCCTCGGCCGCTCAGGCGGTCGGAACGGAAATCCCAGGCGTGGGGCGCCCGCGGCTGCGTGGTTCCGGCGGCCGCACCCGTCTCGGCTGCCGGGGCGGGCGACAGGCATTCGTGTCCGCCAGCGAGCCAGGTTTCCCGGTCCGGCGGGGGATGCCTGCAGCCGGGGCGCAGCGCACTTTTTGCAGCCGAGCGAAACGGCCGGACGCCGCGGGGGTAGCGGCAGCCATCCCTGGCTGCCGTAAAGGGCGGCATCTTGCCGCCCGGAACCCGCGTCAGACACGCTGCTCGCAGGGTGCCGTTCGCACACAACCGCCGGGCTGGAAGCCGGCCGCCACCTCAACAGGCGATACTGTCGGCGCAAAATTGAGATGCGCTCCCGGAGCCGCGGGGATGGAGTCCGGGCTCGACTTCACCATCCACGGCGGGAACACTTCGGTCTTGATGCGGTTGCTGGACCGCTACCTTTTGCGCGAGCTGCTGGTGCCGCTGGCCTATGGCCTGGGCGGCTTTCTGGTCTTCTGGATTTCCTTCGACCTGCTGGGTGACCTCGAGAAGTTTCAGGCCTCCCGGCTCACACCCCGCGACCTGGTCGAGTACTACGTGCTGATGCTGCCGGAGGTGTTCGTCACCATTAGCCCGGTGGCGTTGCTGCTGGCCCTGCTGTACGCGCTGTCGCACCACGCGCGGCACAACGAGCTCACGGCCCTGCGCGCGGCCGGCGTGAGCCTGTGGCGGGCGTGTCTGCCGTACTTCGGCGTGGGGCTGGCGTTCAGCGGAATGATCTTCGCCCTGAACGAAATCTGGGTGCCGCGCGGCCAGGAACTGGGCGAGCGCGTCCTGAACCGCCACGAGGCCGGCGCGGAAGGCTCGAAGCGCGCCCGCTGGCAGCGCAACGTGGCCTTCCACAACGAACGCCACCGCCGGCTCTGGAACATCGGCCTGTACGACCGCGACACCGGCGCGATGTGGAACGCCAACGTGGACTGGGAGTTGGAAAACGGCATGCGCCGGCGCATCACGGCGCAGTTCGGCATGCACACGAACGGCGCCTGGATGTTCCACGGCGTGCGACAGCTTTTCTTCACCCCCTGGCCGGAGCCGCAATGGGAGACCAGCGAGACCAACCAGCTCGAACTGCTCGAGCTGAGCGAAACCCCGTCCCAGATCAACACCGAGCTGCGCTTCGCCGCGCTGCAGGGCGCCCGCGCCGCCAAGCGCGCCCGCCTGTCCCTCCGTGAAATCCGCGAGTACCAGGACCTGCATCCCAGCCTGCCCCCCGCCGCCCGGCGCAAACTGGAGACGCAGTTCCACGGGCGGCTGGCCGAGCCGTGGATCAGCCTGGTGGTGGTGCTCATGGCCATCCCGTTTGGCGCGCCCAGCGGGCGGCGCAACGTCTTTGCCGGCGTGGCGGTGAGCATCTTTCTCGTGTTTGGATTCTTCTTCACGCAATGGCTTTCGCTGGCGCTGGGCATGGGCGGCTACCTGCCGGCGTGGGTCGCGGCCTGGCTGCCCCACATGGTTTTTGGTCTGAGCAGCCTGGCCCTGGTCTGGCGGGTGCGGTGAGGCGGCTGAGGGCCGGTTAAATGGGTGAAGTGTTAAATGAGTTGCCTGGCTGGCGCAGGCGCGCGGCTTGACGAAACCGTACTTCCACCGCAGTACGAAACCAAACGAACACGACGTGCCCGAAAACCTCGAAAGCCGTGACGAGCTGGCCGCCCGGCTGGAGCGGCTGACCCTGCTGTACCCGGTCAGCCAGGTCATCCATTCCACGCTCGAGCCGCAGGAGGCGCTCGAACTCATCATCCGCGAGGCCGTGCGGGTCATGCGCGCGGCCAGCGGTTCGGTCGTGTTGCTGAACCCCACCACGCAGCTTCTCGAAATTCAGGCCGCCTGCGGTCTGCCGCCCGAGGCGCTCCGGCTCCGGCTCAAGCCCGGCGAAGGCATCACCGGCTGGGTGGCCCGCACCGGCCAGCCCGCCCGCGTGGCCGACGTGGCCGCGGACCCGCGCTACATCATGGTCCGGCCCGAGGTGCGTTCCGAGCTGGCGGTGCCGCTCGAGGTGCGCGGCGAGGTGCGCGGCGTGCTGAACGTGGATTCCGACCGCCCGGACGCGTTCACCGCGGCCGACGAGGCGTTGCTCACGGAACTGGCCGTGCAGGCCGCGGCGGTCATTCACAACACCTGGCTGTACGAGCAACTGCGGCTCAAGGCGCGCTGGTTCGAGACGCTCGTCAAGGTCGGCCAGACCGTGAATTCCCCGGTCAACCTCGACGATGCCCTCCAGACCATCACCCGGGAGGCCGGCCGGTTGATGGGCGCGAAACTGGTGTCGCTGCTCCTGCTCGATGACAGCCGGGAGTGGCTGGACCTCCACGCCAGCTTCGGCGCCGGCCCGGCCTACTTGAACAAACCCCGGCTCAGCGTGGCGGACAGCCTGCTGGGCAGCGTGGTGCGCCGCCGCAAGCCGCTGCAGGTCGAAAACGTCCAGACCTCCAGTCGTTACCAGCATGTCGAGATCGCCCGCCGGGAAGGGCTGGTGTCGCTGCTCAGCGTGCCGCTGACCTATCGCGGCGCGGCCATCGGCGCACTCAACGTGTACACCGGCGCCCCGCACAGCTTTTCCAACGAGGAAATCCAGGTCCTCGCCGCCTTCGCCGATCTGTCCGCCCTCGCCCTCGAAAAGGCGCGCTTGTACGAGCGGCTCGTGGATACCGAGGAGCAACTGCGCCGCCAGGAACAGCTCTCGGTGCTGGGCCTGCTCGCCGCCGAGGTCGCCCACGAAATCCGCAATCCGCTCACCGTGATGCAGATGCTCTTTCACTCGCTGGACCTGCGGTTTCCCGAATCGGACCCGCGCGCCCGCGACGTGGCTGTCTTCGCCGCGAAAATGGCGCACTTGAACCGCATCGTGGAGCACGTGCTCGATTTCGCCCGCCAAAGCGAACCGCGCTTTGGCCCGGTGCGGATCAACCAGCTCATCACCGACCTGACCCTGCTCACGCGCCACAAGCTCCGGCAGCAGAACGTCGAGTTCGTCACCCGGCTGGACGCAGACCTGCCGCTGGTCATGGCCGACCCGGCCCAGCTCGAGCAGGCCCTGCTCAACCTCACCCTCAACGCGGCGGAGGCCATGCCCGACGGCGGGCGGCTCACCCTCACCACCCGGGCGGTGCGGTTGCCGCCGCGCAACCCCCGCGCCACCCACGTGGCGATCATCGTCCGCGACACCGGACACGGCATGACGCCAGAGCAGCGGCAGCGCGCCTTCCGTTCCCCGCTCGACACCACCAAGCCGCGCGGCGCCGGCCTGGGGCTGGTCATCACCGCGCGCGTGATCGAGGCCCACCGGGGGAAGATTCACCTCGCCTCCCGCCCCGGTTTCGGCACCACCGTCACCCTGTTGCTGCCGGTGTAGGCTGGCGGGGGCGCACAGCAACATTTCGGCTCGCAAGCCACGGCAAGCAGGTGTGAAAGGGGATGGAAAAACCTCGTGAGAACTGAGCCCCCGGGAGCGTTTTTAACCCGAACGCGTGACCCGGGCATCAGCCATGCAATCTCCAAATCCGCCGCAGGCCGCCTGCCCACTCGGCCAGCGCCTGGCGCGCCAGCGTCGCACCCGTCAGTTCCTTGTTCTGGTGGGCCACATAGTCGTTGCGGAAGGTGTTGATGCTGGTGACGAGCTGATAGAGTTCCTGCGGCAAGCCGTTGAAGCGTTGCCGGACGACGCCAAAGATTCCGTTGACTGGCCCGGTGGTTTCGCCCGCGAATTGCAGACACCAGCGCAGCAATCCGATTGGACTCGCACCGTTGTGATCAACCAGCGTCCGCCTCAAATCCCTCCCGCGCCGCTGATACATTTCGGCCGCGTGCTTCGGCAGGCCGCGCGCGTCCGGCTCGAAAAACCCCCGCTGCGTCTCGCGCTCCGTCGGGACATCGGGGCCGAGGCGCTGTAACAGGACCGCGCGGGCCGCCTCGTCAAGCGGACCGAGCAATGGCGTGAACACCGGCGCAAGCGATTGCCCGGCCTTCTTCTTTAGAAACTGAAACAGACCGATCGCCTGCCGAACCATCTTCTGGTGTGCGGGCGGCAGCGCCGCGAAGTCCGCCTTGCTGATGAACGCCTCCGTCTCGTCCGACCGCACCTCGCCGAACGCCAGCGTCAGTTGCGGCTCGACGGCCTCGTCCAGCAAATCCTGCAACGCCGGCCTGCAGCTTCGCATCAAGGCGTCGAGCCGGTCGTCGCTGAACGCCTCGAACGTCTCCTGCGGCGCATAGAGATAATCCCACTGGACCTGCTCGTTCGACGCGGCCTTGCACCACGCCACGGCGGCGCGCGCCTTCAGCGGCACGTCCCTGTCCACGCGCCCTTTCGTCTCCAGCAAAACGCAACGGCCCGAACGCAGGCGGACCAGGAAGTCCGACGTGTAGAATGCCAGTTGTCCGTTGCTGCTCAGGTAATCCACCCGAAGCGCCTGCGGCCCGGCGTTCTTGCAGAACGCCGCCACGTCCGGCGCGCGGTCCAGGAACTGGCTCATCGCCACCTCCAGGTCTCGGTTGCAGGGCACAAGATTGAACAGCGTCCGCGCAGCCGGCACGGCGGGATGCGTTACGGAGTGTGTAACCTGAAACGGTTTCCACGACGCGACCGAGCGGCCAGAACCACCGGTTCGCCGCTGTTCCTTGATGGTCGTGCGCTTCAGAATCAGCGGCACAAACGTTGCCCGAACATGCTCGCGCACGTCAGCATCAGCGATTCGGCCAAGCAAGGCTGGATCAAACAGAGTTAGCGGCTTCTCAAAAAGAATTTCCGTGAGGAAGGTTTCCAAAAGCGGTGCAAGGATCGCGTGCGTTCCCTTCAAGCCCGCGATGTATTCCAGTTCTTCGCGGTAGAACGAAATCGCGCCGATGCCGTTCTCCAGAAGCGGCAAGCGAATCGTCATTTGCTCGATAACTTCATCGGTGATCAAAGGTCAGCCTTCGTAGGGAACTTCCTCCGTGCGCGGCTCGCCCACCGGCAGCGGACGGTAGCGCGCGAACTGTTGGCGCACGTCGTCCAGCGTCAGCCCTTCCAGGGTCGCCTTGCGGCTGAAGCCGGCGCTGACCTCGGGCAACACGATCTCCAGCTTGGCGAAGTCCTTGTGCTCCTTGTCGGGAAAGATCGTGACGGTCGTCTTGGGGACATGCTCGACGTCAATCGTCTCGATGAACAAGCCCTCTTGTTCCAGCTCCTGCTGGTAAAGGCTCACAAACGCCGGATGCTCCACCGTCGTCACCAGTTCCGCCGCTTCGCCCGGCGGTGTCATCCGGCGCAGACCGCGCCCCAGCGTTTGCTCCGGCAGGATGTTCGCCTTGGAGGTGTAGGGCCGCAGCGGCACAATGGTCGTCACGTTCCGCACGTCCCAGCCCTCGCGCAGCATCAACACCGAGACGATGCAGGCATACGGGTTCTGGTCGGAGTCAATCTGCCGCGACAACTCGCGCAGCGCCTGCAAATCCTCGTCGCTGATGTCGCTCTCGCTCTCCTCAAACACCGGATAGCCGTGCCGCCGCCCGCCGATCCACTGGATCCTTCCCTTCAGGTTGGTGTGCAGGTTCGTGGTCTTGCCGTTCAACTCCGCGAAAAGCGGATCGGTGTTCAACCGGCGCGCGATCTGGTCGGCGGCCGTGGTGTCTTCGGTCATCACGAACAGCACCGGTTTCTTGCCGCTCCTGGCCCATTCCTCCTTCGACTTCAGCCAGCGGGCGTAGCCGATCATCAATTGTTCCTGAAATCGCTCGGAGGCGTCGCGGCTCACGCGCTGCGCCCACCGCTTGCCGCGGCCGATGACCGGTGTCTTGACGATGCCCGCGTCCACCGCCTCGCCCAGCGGCGCGTCACAGACGACGTGCTGGAAAATCTGACCCTTGTTGTCCTTCGGCGTCGCCGAGAAATCCAATTGCGCCACCAAGCCACTTCCATTGCGAGCGGCTATCGTTTCATGCAGAAATCGAATCGCGTCATTCCATGCCGAACCGGCGTCCCACAAATGATGCGCCTCGTCGTTCAGCACCATCACGCGCGCGTGGCCCGTGATGCGCTGGCGCAACGCCGCGCCCGTGTCCAGCGCCTTCGCCTTCGACACCGCCGGGCCGACCCAATCGTAGGTCTCCGGCTCGCGTTGCCTGCGCTCGCTCGGGTCGTAAAGGCGGTGGATGTTGGTCAGGTAAAGCGTCCCGCCCGTGGCCGCGCCGCTGGCCTCGTCCTGCAACACGACGGACAGATTCCAATCCCCGCGCCACGCCACCGGAATGAGCGGGTCTTTGTCGAAGATGTCCGGCCCGCCTTCCGCCGGTTTGAAATCCATCTTGAGCCGCTCGAAGACCGTCAGGTTGGGCGCGAGGACCACGAAATGTTTCGCCAGCGGCGAATCGCTCTCGCGCAGGGCGTGAAAGTAGCTCCACACGATGGCCAGGCTCATCACCTTCGTCTTGCCCGCGCCCGTGGCCAGCTTGAAGGCATACTTTGCCCAGCGGTCGTCCTCCGGGTTCATGCCCAGCGCCGCCGTTTCCGCGTCCGGCCCGCCAAACTCGGCCACGAGGCTGGCCAGCGCGCGGAGGCCGCGCACTTCGTAGAGGTAAATCAGCGTCTCAATCGCCTCCCGCTGGCAAAAATAGTAGCGGAACGGTACCCGGCTGCCGTCCGGCGCGTCCCTCAGATGGTCCCGCTCGAACCAGTGGTGCAGCAACTCCCGCGTGGTGTCGGAGGCGCCCGGATAATCCGTCTCGCGCCACGCCTTCACGTGCGAGCGCAGCGTCTGGGCAATGATGATTTTGGAGGGGCGGCGGCCCGTCTTGACCTGCGCCGGCTGGTCGTCCTGTGCCCGGGCCCGATGCCGGTTCGGCTCTTCATGGGGCGCGAACAGCGGTTCCAGGGCGGCAAGGTTGACGATCGGTTCAGGCATTTTCGTGCTCCGCCCCGTTCTCCAGGCGAGTTTGGCCTCTCAGGGTTTCTCCAATCGCATCGAGCACGTCCAACACTTCAGGGTGGACCTCCTCCAGCTTCATCTCGGCAGCGATTTGGTAGAATTCCCGCTTCGGCATCGCATTGTAGAGCCGAAATCCTTTGAAGAAATCCCGGAAGAACTCCTCCAAGAAGGCGCTGCCCCGGATTTCCTTCAGGGTGGCGCTGTCACCAAGAGGATTCTCGTAGTCGTCCGCCGTCATGCGCTTGCGCCGCAGTTCATCCGCCGTGTCGGCGGCGCGGGCGCCGAAGAGTTCCATCTCCTGTGTCACGAGTTTCGTGCAAAGCCGTCGCAACGCTGCTGGATGCATCAGGTAGTTCTCGATCTCCCGCCGCTGCCACATCCTCTCCTGGAGGGCGGGATGGGCCTCCAGTCCAACCGCGGTTTGATCAATCAAGACGCAACCTCTCAGGTCGGGGATGGCGGCTTTTAATCCGTGAAAGTGTTTGCGCGCATCGCCGACCGCGTTGCCGATATGCTTGACGAACGCTTCACCCAGCAACGCCGCCACGGGTGGGCGCACGACGTTGGCCCAGGCCGTCAGGATGTCGAGGTCGGTGAAATCCTCGACATAGAGGACGCGCTTGCGCTGCTCGGCCACCAGATAGTCGGCGTTGGTGATGTCTTGTAACGACTTCTTGACCTGCGTCTTGTCCGTCTGAGAGGCGAGGGGGCCGACGCGCGGGTCGAGGAACGCCACGATCTGGTCATATTCACACTCGTCGAAAATCACCTCGGAATGGGTCGCCACCACCAATTGCGAGCCGCGCTCTGCGACCAAGCGGCGCAGCAGCGAAAAAATCTGCCGTTGCCGGATGCTTGAGGTGCTCCCCGAAGTCTAGACAAATCTTCGGGTGATTTAGAGTGGTGG
>CAZMOZ010000001.1:130909-461486 GCA_964568145.1 uncultured Verrucomicrobiota bacterium | reverse complement strand
TTGCCACCACTCTAAATCACCCGAAGATTTGTCTAGACTTCGGGGAGCACCTCAGACATCGCCACGTCGGCATGGAGTTGCTCCGGCCCTAGCGGCACGACGCAGCCACGGCTGGCCACTGCACCCGCCTGTCCCTTAATCCGCAGCGTGCCGTTGGTCTGCACGAAGGTGGTCTTGCTCGTGTCCCCGGCATAGAAAATCGGTTCCCACTGCCCCTTATCCCCGCTGAAGTCGTCGCTGAACTGGCTGCCCGGCGCCAACATGAAATACTGTTGCGTGCTGGTGGTGGGCACGGCCATGCACACTTCGCCCGGTCGCTTGAAGATCGGCTCCAGGCAGGGCACCCACGGCCCGTCCAAGATGGCCGCCCCGAGCGCGATCTGCTCCTCGACGGTGTTCTGCGGCCAGGAGAGAAGGACGGACTTCTCGACGTCCAGCACCGGGGCGGGGTAGTAACCGTACTCGAAGTTGTCCAGTATCAACTCCGCCGACGGTTGTTGGCCGTCGGTGAACTGGAAGACCCCAAGGCCCGCCAGCCGGTGCCACCGGTGAAAGCCCGGCCCGGTTCGGGCAGGCGGCTGAGCATGCCGTGCGGGCCCGGGCTCGGAACCACCGGGTCCGCCGCCGGCGTGTCCAAGAAACTCCGTTGAAACAGCACGGCGCCGCTTCCTCGCTCCATCACCGTCGCTGTGATCAGCAGACTGAGGCCCCGGTCACCAGTCTGCATGAGCCAGAGGGACAGCGTCACCGGACCTGTGATCGCGGGCATCTGCTCCCAGAACGGGAATGAGTAGCCGGTGTGGTCGGGGTTGAGTCGGTAAAACTTCAGCAACCAAAGCTCATTCCGGTCTGCCATGAGGAAATAACCCTCGGGGGGCGACACATTCGCCTCCCAGCACACGAGGGTAAAGATGTCATCCTGGGGCGCACTGAGAACGTCCACGCGCAGTTCCAGCGTCTGGTTCACCTTGGTCGGCAGTTGGTTGCCCCACCAGACGCTGCCGTAGGTGGTGCGGAGAGCCGCCGGGTCCGTCGCCCAGTTGAACGGCGCCGTGATCTTGAGCTGGCCCTCCGTCGCCTGGAAGGCGACCACTCCAGTCGGGTCATCTTCGTCGCCAGGAGTGGGCGCATCGAAGTTCGAGATAACCCCGGCCTGGAGCGGCACGGCTGAGCAGGCCCCGAGCGCCAGTCCGAGGAGCAGGGCGGCGAACTTGCCAGCCGCCGGCCGCACCGGGGGGCGCCAGCCCGGGGTTGGTTGATGGTGTCGTTTTCATGTTCTGTTCGGTTCGATGATTCAATGTTGGCTGCCCGGCCGGAGGTGTCGGCGGCTTCGAGTCGCGCACACGAACTGTCTGCCGGGCGGCCCGGCGGCGCGTTCCGGCTGCTCCGGATTCACCCGAGCCCGGGCCGGAAGGCGTTGACCGCTTCACTCCGCTCCTAACGGATTTTTCAAGAATGGTTGCAGGGAATCCGCGGAAGCACGCGGAAAAGCCCCGTCTCAGGCCGGGTCACCTGAATCCCCCGCGGAGTCGCGGAATCCGTGAATTCCGCAGTCAGTTCCTCGGCAGCGGTGGAACTCCGGCTCCCCGCACCCTGGCCTGTTCCCGAGCCTCAATCTCCTCAAAGGACGGCGCGCGCCAGAGCAGCACCGTGCCGTCGCCGCAAACGGCGGGGATCGGGTGGCCGGCGATTGCGTGGCGGCTACGGGGTGTTGGGCGGCCGGCCTCGATCCAGTCTTTGCCGCCACTTCGCCGCTTCGGCGGATTTGCCCCAAGCCTCGTACAGGGCGACCAGGCTGTTCAGCGCAGCGAGGGTGTGGGGGTGTTTCTCACCCAACTGTCCGAGGCGGGCTTCAACCACCTGGAGCAGCAGCGGCTCGGCCTCCGGATGGCGTCCTTGGGCGTGGTACAGCAGGCCCAACTCGTGTTGAACGCCGAGCGTGTCAGGGTGCGTATCGCCGAGCACGCGCCGGCTGGTCTCCCAGGTTCTGACCAGCAAATCGCGCGCCTCCCAGGCTGCATTGATACGACAGATGCCACCGATGTTCCGGACCCAGCACTTTGACCGACCAATTCAGCGCTCGCAGGAGCAAGTCCCGCGCCTCCTGGGCACGTCCCTGTTTGCGGTGGAGGTCGGCCAGCGCCTGCAACGTGTTCAACGTGTAAGGGTGTCCCGCGCCCATCAGGGATTCGATCACCTGGAGCTTCTCCAGATACAGCGCCTCCGCTTCCGGCCAGCGGCCCGTGTCCCGATACACGTGCGCCAGATTCCCCTTGGCGAGCAGGGTGAGCGAGTTTGTAGGCCCCATCACTCTTTGACTCGTCGCCCAAAGCTCCTGAAAGATCCCGGCGGCTTCCGGGTAACGTCCCAGCTCCCACACCTGGAGGCCCCACTCGTTCAGGCACCACAGGGTGTCCTCGTGCTCCGGGCCGAGGACGCGACGCATGCCCTGAAACGCCCGGCGGGCGATTCGCTCGCCCTCCGGGTACCGACCTGCCTCCCAGCACACCAGCGCGAGGTACCTTTCGGTCTTCAGTGTATCCGGGTGATCCGCCCCGAGCTGGTCCCGGAGCAGGAGATGGGCGCGCTGGAGTTCGCGTTCTGCCACTTCCAAGTCTCCCAGACCGCGGTAGATCCAGCCCAGCGTCCGCCGGATCAACCCTTCAACTTCGGGTTCCTTGGCGAAGCGACGGTTCAGCCGAGCCGAGGCCGCCTCCAGTAGCGAGCGAACCGAGGAGGCCCTGCCAATAGTGAACGGATCCATTGACAGCAGCAGGTCCTGACGCAGGAAGTCGCTCACCGCCGTGGCCAGGCGCAGCCGTTGTTCCGCTTCGGCACGAGCGCGCGACTGCCCCAACGCAAACAAGGTGGAAGCCACGGTCCCCCCAAGCAACGCCAGGAGGAGTGTGGCACTGAGCCCGGCAATGGCCGGGTTCCGCCGACACCAGCGCCACGTTCTCGCCCCCATCGAGATAGGCCGGGCCAGGATCAGCTTCCCTTCGAGAAACCGGCCCAGCTCGTCCGCCAGTTCCTTCGCCGTGGCATAACGCCGCGCCGGCTCTTTTTGCAGGCATTTCAGGTAGATGGTCTCAAGGTCCCGAGGAATCCGCGGATCGAGCAGCCGCGGCGACGGCACTTCCTTCTCGCGGATTTGGACCAGCGTCTCCTGGAGCGACGCGCCGATCAGCGGCGACCGGCCGGTGAGCAACTGGTAAGAGCATCGCGCCCAACGCGTAAACGTCGCTGCGCGGCGTCAGCTCGCGCTGCCGCCCCGCTTGAGCGTCCGCTGGCGATGCCTTTCCCTGGCCAGGAAGTTCTTCAAGGCCGCCAGCAGAAAGGTGCGGAACCGGCCCGCGCAACGGATCAGCCAGGCGCAGGGAGTTTTTCTCGAGCAACGCGGCGAAGAAGGACTGGACCGCATCTTCGGCGTCGGCGGGGGCGTGGCCGTACCGGCGCACGAAGGCATAGAGCGGATACCAGTAGGCGCGACACAACTCTTCCCGCGCCGCGGCCGCCTGGGGCGAACCGGTCTGGCCGGCCGTCAGCACCACGCTCCAGTGTGTCGTGGCGAAACACGCGGCGCCGGGTGACCGCAGGTTTCCTTCTCCGCTGGCTTGGGTCATGCTCGAATGTCAGCCGGCCGGCCGGGTTTTGCACGCTTTTGTTTGTGGCTGCGGTGCGCGTGTGCAACACGGTTGCCCGTAACCGGCGTGGACAATCGGTGTGGCGCGACCAGCGTCCGGCCTGTCGTGCTGCGGATGTTCTGCCCGCGGACCGTCACAGTGCCCGCAGCTACGCGACTGGCGCACCGGGAGAGCAGTGTAAACCCGAAAACCGAAATTGCCCGCAGCGCCGGATACCCGTCCGGCTCAACTTCAGTTTTCGGCTTGAGCGCCGCGGCGGCCGGTCAGAAACCAGGTTCGCACCAGCCCCTTGCCCTTGACCTCGATGTCGCCGCGGCACTCGAAGCGGTACCGCGCCTCGAGCCGCTGGTGCGTGGCGTCGGTCACCTGGATGCGGCCCGGCAGGCTGTGGCTTTCCATCCGGCTGGCGGTGTTCACCGTGTCGCCCCAGAGATCGTAGTTGAACTTGTGCCGGCCGATGATGCCCGCGATGACCGGCCCGGTGTGGATGCCGATCCGCAGGCGGATCGGCAGGGGATAGTCCGCAAAAGTGCGTTCGACGTGCGCGATCATGTTCAACGCCACCTCGGCCACCGCCTCCGCGTGGTCCGGCCGCGGCGTGGGCACGCCGCCCACAACCATGTACGCGTCACCGATGGTCTTGATCTTTTCCAGGCCTTGGGCCTTGGCGAGTTCGTCGAACGCGCTGAAGATGTCGTCCAGCAGGCGCACCACGTCCACGGACGGCAACTGCGCGGCCAGCGCCGTGAAGTCCACCAGGTCCGCAAACAGCACGGTCACCTCCGGCAGGCTGTCCACGATGGTGGTCTCGCCGCCTTTGAGGCGCTCGGCGATGGCCGCCGGCAGGATGTTCAGCAACAGCGACTCGGACTTCTGCTGCTCGCATTCGAGCGCGGCCAGGTAGGCGGCCTCCTTGCGGCGCAGCCGGCTCTTTTCGAGGCAGGCGCCGATGCGGGCGCGCAGCAGTACCGTGTTCATCGGCTTGGCGAGGTAATCTTCCGCGCCCGCCAGGATGCAGCGCACCACGCTGTCCATCTCGTCCAGCGCCGACAGCATGATCACCGGCAGTTCGCGCAAGGCGGGGTCGGCTTTGATCTCGGCCAGCACCTGGCCGCCGTCCACGCGGGGCATGATCACGTCGAGCAAAAGCAGATCAAACGGCTCCCGGCGCAACCGCGCCAGCGCCTCCGGCCCGCTGGCGACTGTTTCCACGACAAAGCCCTGTTGTTGCAGGCGCCGCATCAGGAGGTCTCGGTTGCCCGGGTCGTCATCCGCCACCAAGATGCGGCCGCCTTGGGCGGGAGCGGCGGCGGGCGCGACCACGGCCGGCCGCGACAAGGCCAGGGCGTCCGGATGAACGGTCGAGGTCACGGCGGGCCGCGCGGAAGGCGCGGCCTGGAGGTTCTCGGGCGTGAGCAACTCGCCCAGCAAGCGGAGAAACTCCCCGGCGGCGCTGTGGACTTTCTGCAGGTCCGGGACCAGCGCTTCCGCCCGCTCGGTCTCCGCGAGTTCGAGCAGCATCTCGGTGTAGCCGACCACGTGGTTCAGCGGCGTGCGCAGCGCCGCGTGCAGGTCCCGCAAGGGCACCGCGCCGCTTTGCAGCCGCTCCGGGATCAGCTCGTCGCGGATGAGTTCCACGAGCTGCCGGCCGGCGGCCTCGATGTGTCTCAGATCGGCAAGGAACCGCGTCTGGTTCAGCTCCGCGGCTTGTTCCTGGAGCATCTCGGCGTAACCCAGGATGTGCGACGCCGGCGTGCGCAAGTCGTGCCGGATGCGGGCCAGCCGGTCCACGGCGGACGCCGACCCGGCGGCGAAATCGGCGGCGGATGGGGTGGGGGAACTCATGGCGCCATCCCCGCGCGCCCGAGCAGCACTCCGATCTTGCCCAGGAGCCGCGGCAGTTCGACCGGCTTGGTGTCGAAGTCATCGCACCCCGCCTCGCGGGCCTGCTGTTCGTCGCTGGCCATCGCGTGCGCGGTCAAGGCGATCACCGGGATGTGCCGCAGCGCCGGATCGGCCTTGAGCTGACGCGTGGCCGCCCAGCCGTCGAGCACCGGCAGGCTCATGTCCATGAGGATCAGGTCCGGCGTCTCGGCGCGGGCGCGGGCGAGGCCGTCGTGGCCGTCCACAGCGCAGACGACGGTGAAGCCCTTGCGCTCGAGCCGGCGGCTGAGCATGTCGCGGTTCATCTCGTTGTCTTCGACGAGAAGGATTTTCGGCATGGCGAAGGCGATAAGGCGCGGCGGACCGCGTGTCAAACTCCGGCTGGCGTGCCGACCAGCGCGCGCAGTTCGGCCGCCAGTTGCGCCGGGCTGAAGCCGCCTTTCCGCACGATGCGGCTCGCGTGGCCGTTGAGGCGACGGCGGTCCGCCTCGGTGAGATCCTTGCCGGTGACGACCACCACCGGCACGTCGCGCCCGTCCGGGCGCTGGCGGAGCTGTTCGATGAACTCGAAGCCGTCCATCTCCGGCATGAGGAGGTCCAGCAAAATCGCCGCCGGCGCTCCGGCGGACAACGTGTCCAAGGCGGCCTGGCCGTTGGCGGCCTCCACCACCCGCCAGCCTTCCGCAGTGAGGGCGCACGCGAGCAGTTCGCGGGCGGCCGGGTCGTCGTCCACCACCAGCACGCGCGGCGCGCCGGGCCGTTGCCGGAAGCGCGCCATGACGCGGCTCAGGCGCTCGCGGTCCACCGGCTTGGTCAGGTACTCGTTCGCGCCCAGCGCCAGGCCGAGGTTGTGGTCGTCCACCACGCTCACCATCACCACCGGAATGTCCGCGGTGACGGGATCGGCCTTGAGCCGGGCCAGCACCTCCCAGCCATCGAGCGTGGGCATGATGACGTCCAGCGTGATGACGCCCGGCCGCCATTGGCGGGCCGCCTCCAGGCCGTCGAGCCCGTTGGCGGCGGCACGGACCACGAAGCCATCTTTGGCGAGGCTGCGCTGCAGGAGATCGCGCGCGGCGGCGTCATCATCTATCACGAGCACACGCGGGCCGGGTACCAGCGACGCCAGGTCCGCGGGCAGCGCGGCTTCGGCCAGTTCCAGCACTGGCTGTTCGGAGGCCATCGCAAGCACTTCCGCCGGCAATGTGACGGTGAAAGTCGAACCTTTCCCCAACTCGCTGGCCGCAGTGATGCTGCCGCCGAGCAACTCGCAGAACCGCCGGCTCAGCGTGAGCCCCAGCCCGGTGCCGCCGTACTGCCGGCTGATCGAAGCGTCCGCCTGGGTGAACGGATGGAAGATGCGCTCCAACTGCTCCGGCGCGATGCCGATGCCGGTGTCGGCCACGGCGAACGTGATCTGGTCAGGCGCTTGGGGCACGGCTTCGGCGGCGAGCGTGGTCTCCGGCAAACCGTCGTTGGGTGCGGCGGCGGAGCGGCGAACCACCAGGGCAATCCGGCCCTTCTCCGTGAACTTCGCGGCGTTGCTGAGCAGATTGAACAGCACCTGCCGGACCTTGGTGAGGTCGGACCGCATCACGCCAATGTCCGCCGGGCAGTCCACGGTCAATTGATTGGCCCGCTTGGCGACCAGCGGCTGGACGGTCGCGGCGACCTCGCCGACCAGCGCGGCCACGTCGAACTCCTCGAGGCTCAGGCTCATCTTGCCGGCTTCGATCTTTGAGAGGTCGAGAATGTCGTTGATGAGCAGAAGCTGGTGGCGCGCCGCGGCCTGGATTTTTTGCAGGTCCGGCACGTAGCTCGCGTGGCCGTCCTCGGCGGCGATCTCCTCGAGCATTTCGGAATAGCCGATGATGGCGTTGAGCGGTGTGCGCAGCTCGTGCGACATGCTGGCGAGGAAGCGCGACTTGGCCTGGTTGGCGGCGTCGGCGGCCTCCTTGGCCACGGCGAGCTGCTGTTTCTGGAGTTCGATCTCCGCGTTGGCGCTGCGGAGATTGCTGTTCGTGGCGGTTAGTTCCGCAGTCTGTTGTTCGAGTCGGCGGCTGGCCAGCGCGAAGGACCGGGCCAGATGCACCGAGGTGGCGCCGAAGAACATCACCACGCCCAGTTGGCTGAAGCTCAGACCGGCCAACCCCGGGACGCCGAACGGGATGGCCGGCATCACCAGAAACGCCACCACGCCCACGCCGATGAGCCGCGCGCCTTCCTGACCGGCTTTCCAGGCGCGGAAAGCGATGACTACGATGCGCACCGCGCAGACCGCCACCACCAACCCGCCGGCCAGCGTGGCCAGTCCGCGCAACAGCCCGGGCACGGTGAGCAGAAACTGGTCCACCATCCGCACGGCCACGGCCGCCCCGGCCGCCTGCGCCAAGATGTGCAGCCGGGCCGGGGCCTGCGGCTCGAACAGGAGTTGAAACAGGCGCAGTGTGAGCAGGGCCAGCACGGGCAGCCAGTGTTCGGTCAGCCGGTCCATGCCCAAGGCCGGCCAGCTCATGGCGGCCGCCACGCCGGTGACCAGCGCGAAGTACAAATGGTTCCGCGCGGTGGGTTGAAAGGCGAACAGCAGCGCGTGCATCACGCAGAACGCCGCCAGCATGCCGGCCACGAAGCCAAAGCCGGTCATCCGGCCCGGACCACGTTCGCCTGGCGGGCGCGGCCCCGGCATCCGCCGCAGCAACCGGTCCGCCGCCTCGCGCACCACCGGATTCTCGGAGCCCGTCAGGCGCAGCAGCTCATCGCGGAACGGATGCATCCCGGGCGGTCCCCGTTGTTGGGGCAGGATGTTTAGCCGCAACTCGCCGGCGGGCACTTCCGGTTGATCCGGGATGACTTCGAGCGTCGGGCCGTCCATGCACAAACCGTCCCAGTGCAGCACCTCCAGCCGCACCCGCATCGGCTCGGTCACCCGCAGTCGCAGCCGGAACCGGCCGTCCTCGGCGCTCGTGGTCGCGGCCAGCCGGCGCTCCTCGCTCGCCGCCAGCACCAACGCCCCGGCCACCGGCCGGCCATCCGCCTGGACCACCCGGCCGGTGATCTGGGTCTGGGTGCGCCAGGATTCCGCCGTCGGCAGGGCCCCGGCCACCACGCGCGCCGCGCCGTGCAGTTGCACCAGGCCGGAACTGGCCACGCCCGCGCTGTCCGACTCGAAGTCCGCCGCCATCACCAGGCCGGGTTCGCCTGGCGCCACGCGGCGGAACATGTCCCGCCGGATTTCCGCGTCGGCGCGGACGCGGTCCCAGACGCGAAAGTCGTCGAGCAGTCCCTTGAACAGCGGTTCGCGGTCCGCCTCGGTGACCGACTTGCCCAGGTAAAACACGCCGTCGGGCGCGGCGGCGGCGAAGCTGCCGGCGTAGTCGTTCACCGGGAGCAACGGCACGCCATCGAGCACCAGCCGCATGCCGCCCGGACCGGACACCGCCGCCACGTGATGCCACTCACCCTGGCGCAGCACGCCGGGAACTTCGATCCATTTGAGCCCGCTGCGCGCGTCGCCGATCACGAAGCCCAGCCCTTCACCGTTCCGCGCCATCACGCTCACGTCGCGTTTCGGCCGTCCGTAATTCCACGCGCGGCGGATCGAGCCGAATTCGTCCCAGCGGACCCAGCATTCCACCGTGGCCTGGGTGAGGCCGCGGAACGGGGCGACGGGCAGTTCCGCGTAAGCGCCCGTGCCGCGGAGTTCCAGGACATGATTCGTGGGCGGGGGAACCCCGGCTTCCGGCGCGCCAGCCCGCGCGAATCCGGCCGCCGCCAGTTCCAGCGCGAGCCCGAGCCAGCCGAGGCGTGTACCCGGACGCACGGTCATTTCAGGCCGGCAGGGCCGGCGGCGGGACAGACTCGGGGCGGCGGCGGTTTCGGTGGCAGGGTTCATGACACGCGGTTACAGGACCACAGTCAGGCGCTGGAAACAATCGCGAACCGGCATGCAAACGCGAATCGGGCTCAGCCGGAACTGCGCGGTTCAACCACGAATGGACACGAATTCACACGAATGAAGGCAGGTTTCCTTTCTTGGTACATGACGGCGGAGGCCTTCGCTGAAAAAGAACAGCGCCGCGCACCGTAGCCAGGCGGAACGCGGTCGCGCGAATTCGTGCTACCACCACGCGAGCCGCTGCGCATCTTGCGTCTTTTTGCGGCAAACGCTTTGGGTGACCGACGACTGCGGCGCGCGGAGCTTCGGTCTGCCGTCCCGGAAAGCCTTGTCAGGCCGCGCAGACGCCCGGCCATGTAACTCATTTAACGATCCGCCCATTCAACCGCTGCCGCCTACGACTGCCGCACGATGTCATTCGCGGGCATTGGGGGTCGGAGTCTGCGCTTCGCCAGGCTGCTCGTAGTAAAGCACCAGGTCGGCGCGGTCGCGTTCGATCCGCAACACGCGGGTCGGCCGGCACGAGGCCAGGCGGTAGAAGGCGGGCCCGGCCGGAGCCGGCACGCGGAGTGTTTGCGCCGCCGGATCCGCCGCGGCCGCCACGGTGACGTAAGGCCCGGTTACGTCCACGGCGGCCTGCAGTTCAGGCGGGTCGGCCGGTTCGGGATTTGCCGCGATGGTGGCCAGGATCCACTCGCGCCGCGCGGCGATGCGCGAGGCGTACAAAGCCGCGGGCTGCGGCTCGGGTCGCCTCGGCACGCGCGTCCACACACCGTCTTCCTCGACGAACAGGCCGGCCATGTCGAACAGCGCGGCATGCAGGCTTTCACCGTCGGCGCTGAGCCGGAATGGACCGTCCACTGCGAAGGCGACACCGGCCAGTTCCCAGCGGCCCTCGCGCTGGATGAACAGCCCGCCGCCGGAGTCGCCGCCGGTGAGCATGGCCTCGTCCGGGCCGCCATTCTCATCAAACGTGGCGCTCAGCAGCCCGTCCGGTGTTTCGCCGTACGGCTTCAGCGCGGCCACGCGGTTCCGCCCCCAGCGCAAGGTGCCATTGCCGCCGCCCCACTCCCAGCCGCGGAGCACCGCTTCACCCGCCTCGTTCGTGACCACCACCAGCGCGCCGCGGCCGCGCCCGCGTCCGAACAGCACGCATTCACGGCCCACCTCGTCCGCGCCGCCGTAAAGCGGGGCAAAGGCGGGAAATCGCCCGCAGACGCGCCACAAGGCGAGGTCGCTGGCCGTGTCGCGGAACACCGCGGTGGTGCGATACGATTCGCCGGCGAAGTGAAACAGCTCGCCCACGCCGCCGGCCAGATGGCGGGCGGTGATGAACCATTCGGGGGCGATGGGCGTGCCCACGAAGCCGCGCCAGTTGCCCTGCCATTGCCAGCCGCTGTCCGCGAGGTCGCCGGCCGGCGGCGTGGTGTTGTGCGCGGGGTCATCCGTGGCCAGGAACACGATGGCGCGGGCGCCGCCGCACACAACTCCCGCGCCGAGCACCAGGCCCGCGGCCGGGTGCAACGCTCGCCGCCACCACGCCACGGCTAGAGTCCTTTCAGGGCCTCGTCCAGCGTCGCGTACAACGTGTCCATCGTGGCGTCGGTCTCGTCGCCCATGTTTGAGAGGCGGAAGGTCGTGCCCTTGATCTTGCCGTACCCGCCGTCAATCAGGAACCCGCGGTCTTTCACCCGCTTCTGAAACTCCGGCACGTTGATGACGCGGCCGCCCGGTTTGGCGCCGTTGTTGACGCACGTGAGCGTGCGCGACTCGAAGCCCGCGTCAGGGAACAACGTGAAGCCGTGCTTCGCCGCCCAGTCGCGCGTCCGCTGGGCCAGCCGGGCGTGGCGCGCGAAGCGGGCCTCGAGCCCCTCGGCGAAGATGTCCTCCAGCTTGGACTCGAGCGCGTACACGTGGGCGATGCTCGGCGTGCTGGGCGTCATGTTCTGCTCCGCGTTCTTCTGAAACTCGACGAAGTCGAAGTAGTACCCGCGGTCCTTCAGGGTCGCGGCGCGGGCCAGGGCGGCGGGTGAGCACACGAAGACGCTCATGCCCGGCGGCAACGCCAGCGCCTTCTGCGTGCCGGCCAGCACCACGTCCACGCCCAGCTTGTCGAACTCGACCGGCACGGCGGTGAGCGAACTGACGCAGTCCACGATGAACATCACGTCCGGGTATTTCGCCTTGAGCGCGGCCAGCTCGGCCAGCGGCGACATGACGCCGGTGGAGGTTTCATTGTGAATGACCGTGAGCGCGTCGAACTGGCCCGAGGCCAGCTTCGCGTCCAGGGCCTCGGCGCGGATGGGCGAACCCCACGGCACCTGCAACGCCTCGGCGTCCTTGCCACAGCGTTTGGCCACGTCGAACCACTTGTCCGAGAAGGCGCCGCACATGCAGTTGAGCACCTTCCTGGCGACCAGGTTCCGGATCGCGCCTTCCATCACGCCCCAGGCCGAGGAGGTGGACAGGAAGACCAACTGCCGGGTGGACAGCAGCGCCTGGAGCCGGGGTTGGATGCGCGCGTACAGGTCTTTGAAGCCCTGCCCGCGGTGCCCGATCATGGGCTGGCAGAACGCGCGGAAGGTTTTTTCGCTGACCTCGACCGGACCGGGGATGTGCAACTTGACGTGTGCCATAATCGAGCGCGGCAACTTGCCCGCCCCGCCGGGGGCTGGCAAGCCGAGTTTTGGCGAGTGTCGGGAAGATTTCAAAAGCGAACAAATGCGTGCGAGCAAAAGCGGACAGGCTCAGGGCTCGCGGACTTGGAGCGGGAGGGCGAGGTGTTTCCCGGGGGCGGGTTCGTGGGCGAGAAGGCTGATGGTGCCGTTGGCATGCTGGCAGTGGAAGACGCGGGTGTCGGCGCTGACTCCAACGCGTCAACGTTGAGGTCCGACCGGGACGCGTCCGTCCAGACCGACTTTGATCAGTGTATGCCCGCTCCGGAGGTAAGGCCCCCAAGCACAGCCGGGGCCGGATGCCGGAGGCTGCGTTGTTCCCACCGGGTGACCAGGAATCCTGCTGGTGGCGGGCGACGGCGCGCGGGCAGTCGGCGTAAGGCTCGTGGAAGCGCGAGCGGTCCAGTGCGAGGGTCCGGGCGGCGGCGGAAGCAGGCCAGCACTTCGCGGATCAGCGACGGCCCGAGACGGTGGGGGAGCTGGCGATGATGTTTTTCATCGGGCGGACGATGGCCGAACCGGGCGGGCTGGACGAGCGCGCTTTCCGGCGGCCCCCGCTGCACTCCGGTCTCCTCCAGGCCCGCCCGGCCAAGGGTGTCCACCTCTGCTCGCACACTTATCGGGGTTTGAACGCAACGCAGCAGCCTAATTCCTGTCTTCACTCCCACCGCAGCCGCAGTGCCACGTAGCCGGACCGGCCGTAGCCTGGCAGGCGCTCGCCCACGCCGACGTCGCCGCCGGCCACGCGGTTGATGCCGCCCAGGTGGGCGGCGTAAGCCTCGTCGAAGACGTTCTCCAGACCCACCTGGAGGTTCACGTGCCGGCTGATGTTCCAGCCCGCCCGCAGGTGCACGAGCGCGTAGCCGGGCGTGGGCGGTTCGCCGTTGTAGGCCGAGACTTCGTCCTGCTCCGCGACCAGCACGCCGGCGACCGCCGCCTCAAGCCGCCCGTTGCTCCAAGCCAGCTCCAGCCGGCCGCGCAGCGGCGCGATGCGGTACAGGTTGTCGTCGTGTTCCTCGTCCGTGCCACGTACGTAGCTGAGCGCGCCGCTCAGCTTGAAATCCGGCAGGAACTCCCAGCCCGCTGCGGCGTCCACGCCGTAAAGCCGGGCCTGGTCCAGGTTGGCGTACGCAAGCACGGGCCGTTGGTTCATGTCCAGCCGGTCGCCGGGCCCGCCCTGGATGTAGCCGTCCACTAGCGTGAAGAACGGCGACACCTTGAACTGCCAGCGCCGGCCGCGCCAGTCGGCCGCAAGGTTGAACTGCCAGGCGGTTTCCGGATCGAGGTCCAGGTTGCCGAGATAGGTGCGGCCGTCCGCCTGGCCGGCGCTGGCGCTGAGGGGGGTCCACAGGTAGCGCTCGATCAGGCTGGGCGCGCGGTTTTTACGGGCCACGCCCAGCTCGTACGCGGCTCCGTCGCTCGGGGTGAAGCGCACCGCCACCAGGGCGTCGAGGTTCAGGTCCGAAATCGCCCGGCGCGTGCGATTGAACGCCTCCGCGTCACCTTGTGCTTCGGGGAACCAGTCCTCGACCGGGCCGGTGTCGCTCCAGACCGTGTCCGCGCGCAGACCCGCCAGGGTGCGCCAGCGGGACGACCAGTCGTTCTGCCACTCGGCGTAAGCACCCAGGCGATGCCGCGTGCCGTCGTTGATGGTGGTCTGCCGCCGGGCGCTGACGGCGTTTTGCTGGTACGCATCAAACCAGTTGCCGTGGAAGTCCAGACCCAGCCGGCAGGTCTGGGAATCGCGGGCAATGGCTCCGCCCGTGTTGAAGCCGAAGTCCGAACTCCGGGCCGGCGAGAACAGACGGCGCGGGCCGGCCGGCCGCAACGAGTAGTTGTCCATTAGGTGATCGGCGTGGTGGAAGAACGCGCGGCTCTGGAGCGTGGCCACGGTGAAATCGCCGTCAAAGCCGATCGCGCTGTGGTAGCCGTCGTCCTCGATCATGTCCATCGGCAGGGCGGGCGTGCCGGCGTCGCGCGTGCGGCTGAGTCCGGTTTCGGCGCGGAGCTGGCCGCGCAGCGTTTCCGCCGCGGCGCGGACGCGGTGGTGCATGATGTCGTAGCCGCTGGCCCGCACCCGGCCGCCGGGGAAGCGGTAATCATCCGCGCCTTGCACCGAGCCATCGTACGCAAAGCTGTAATCGCGGCTGGCCAGACCGGCGGTGGCGGCCGCCGCCCAGCCGTCATTCACCGAATAACCCGCGCCGGACAGCTCGCCGAACGGCTTGAACACCCGGTTGGTGTTGAAGTGCGGCCGCGCCGATTCCGCCACCACCGTGCCGGCCAAGCTGTCGCCGCCCAGGCTGACCGGCGTGACGCCAGGCAACACCAGCAGGCTGCCGGCGCTGGCCGGGGCGAGGTAGTGCAGCGGCGGGTCCATGTGGTTCGGGCAGGCCGGGGTGAGCGTCATGCCGTCCACCAGCACCTTCACGCGGTCGGCGTGCAGGCCGCGCAGTTGCGGCAGGCCGGTCTGCGGGCCGTTGCGGACGATGGCCACGCCGGGCGTGTCATCCAGCAACGTCGCGGCATCCTGCGCGCGGGCGTGGGCGGCGGGCGTGGGTTGCTGGTAATCGAGGTTGAGCGGGAACCAGTCGCGGGCGGGGTCGTTGAAGCCGCTCACGACGACGCGCGGCAGCCGCTCGGGGTCGGCCGGCGCGGATTGCTGGGCCAACGCCGCGCTTGCGGCGCCCAGGCACAATAGACAGCAGCGGACGGGAGTCTCAAAGTTCATGGCAAAACTGGTAATGTCAGGCAAAGTTCCGCGCGCGGTAACCACTCCAAATCAGCTTGGCAACTGGCGCAACCACCTTGGCGCGTCGGAAGGAGTCAGATCGGCGGAGCGGCCGGAAAAATCTCCGGCGCGGCTGGCGCGCACGCAGCCGCGGCGATCTGAAACGATCCAACCCGCCAAGGCAGGAGCATGGCGGGGGGATGACACCGACGAAGGTGGAGGATCAGCCCGCGCGGGGGCGGGGCTTGGGCGGGGCTTCAGCGCGCGCGTGCCAGTGGCGCGGCGGCGCGGCGGGCCGGTCTTGCGCGCTCACGTTCCAGCGCGGGGCGGCGACGGCTGTTCCGGGGAGACCCAGTTCCAGCCGTGACTGCGGGCCGAACGTCGAGCGCTTTTTCTCCTCGTTCTGCCGGCCTTCCTGGACGGCGTGGCAGAGCGGGCAGGGGTGTTTGCCGTCGAAGGTCCTGGCCACCGCCTCGGCCAGCGGCGCGTCCTGGGCGTAGCGCACGATCATGCGGCCGAAGGCGAGTCCTTGCAGCGCAATCCAGTGACTGCCGCTGGCCAGGAGCATGGCCAGCAAGGCCAGCGCTGCGCCGGCCAGGCGGAACCGGCGGCGGGCGGTTGGCAGGCGACTGGGACCGGCGGCGGCCACGGCGGCGGCGGGTCAGCGGGCGCGCGCCTTGTCCGTGAGGGCGTGCATCAAAGCCATCAGGGCGTCGGCCTCCTCCGGCTTGAGTTCCCGGTCCAGTTGCATGTGGGCCATCTTGATGGTCGTGGCGCGCAGGTCGGTCTGCGTGCCGTCGTGGAAGTACGGCCCGGTGAGCACGATGTTTCGCAGGCTGGGCACCTTGAACTTGTACTCGTCGCCTTCCTCCTTCGTGATGGCGAAGCGGCCCAGGTCCTTGGTCTCGTACGGGTGGATGAGCCCGACCTTTTGGTAGGTGTTGCCGCCCAGCACGGGGCCGTTGTGGCAGGTGGTGCAGCCGACGCTCAGGAACAGGTCCAGCCCCTTGAGTTCTGCGGCGCTCAGCGCCTGGTTGTCGCCCTTCTGGAAGTCGTCCAGCCGGTCCCGCGTGATGAGCGTGCGCTCGAACGCGGCGATGGCTTCCGCCATGTTGTCGTACGTGAGCGGATGCGCCTCGCCGGGGAATGCCCTGGCGAAGGCGTCGCGGTATTCCTTGACCTCGCTGAGCTTCTTCACCACGGCCGCCTCGTCCGGCATGGCCATCTCCACAGGGTTCAACACGGGGCCCTTGGCCTGCTCTTTGAGGTCCTTGGCGCGGCCGTCCCAGAACTGGGCGAAATGGAAGCCAGCGTTGAGCGTGGTAGGCGAGTTGCGGTCGCCGCGCTTGTCGAAGGCGCCTTCCGACGTGGGCTTGTTGTCCACGCCGCCCTTGTTGCCGGTCACATCGTGGCAGGTGTTGCAGGACTGGGAGTCGTTCTTCGACAGGCGGTTGTCGAAATAAAGCTGCTTGCCGAGGGCGATGCGGGCCGGGGTGTCGTGTTCCGAACCCGGCATCTTGTCCGGCAGAACGCCCAGCAAATCCAGGGCCTTGGCGCGCAGCGCGGCCGCGTCGGGTTTGGCGGTCGCCTCGGCGGTGCTCAGGCTGGCGGTGGCGGCAAATGCGGCGGCAAGAAGAATGGCTTTCATGGCAAGGCAATGGTTTTGGTTACGCTGCTGGCAGATTTAATTCGAACGCGTGGCAGCATCTTGCCTTCGGTTGGCTTTTTCCACACGAATCTTGCGGCTGGGGCGGCCGGGCGCATTTCACTTTCGTGCCCGCAGCGGGCGGGCTGTAGTGGTCCAGGCGACCTCGCCGGGGGCCGTGCCGTGGGCGCCTCGCCCGCGGGGGTGCGGTTAGCCGGCCGCAGCCCCGAAAGGCTGGGCTCGACGGTGTCTCGCCCCACCCCGGCAAGACCGGACGGCACAAAAGTGAGATGCACCCGGTTAGAGCGTTTTCAATAAAACGGTGGCCGCTTGCGCCAGCGCTTTCGGAGCGCGGCGTTCACGCCGCTTCCACGCCTGTCTGCCCGAGCACGTTGAAGCGGGCTGAAGCCCGCGTTCCCCACGCGGCCACATCTCTAGTTAAATCGCGCTAGCCGGCTGCGGACTTGGTGAGCGGTTCTGCAATACCCGGCGCGAAGCCCCGACGAAGGTGTGCCGAACTGTGGGCTGGCCGATTGGCGCTGGTGCCGCGACGCCCTACCGGGCCGCCGTCGGCTTCAGGTGTCGCGCCAGGAATTCCCCGGTCAACTCCGCCACCTTTGGGTCGTTGAAGCGTCCATGCCCGGCGCCTTTGACGGTGTAGAACGTCACCGGTACGCCCGCCCGCTCCAGCGCGGCCGCCAGCAGTTCGCTTTGGTGGTGCGGCACCAGCGGGTCGGCGTCGCCATGGACGATCAGAAACGGCGGGTCGTCCTTGGTGACGTACGTGATCGGGTTCGCGCGTCGGGTCTTCTCCGGGTTCTGCTGGATCGGCCCGCCGATCAGCAGCGACTCCGGCGAATCCGCGGCGTCATGGACCATGCCGTCCGGCGGCCGGTGTGCGTCCATCTGGAGAAAATCGGTCGGGCCGAAATAGTCCACCACGGCCTGCACGCGGCTGGGCTGGTCGAGATGATCACCCCCGTCGAATTCCTTCGTGTCGCCGGTCGTGCCCAGCAAGGCCGCGAGATGGCCGCCAGCCGAACTGCCCCAGGCGGCAAAGTGATTCGGGTCGAGGCCATAGGTGCCGGCGTGAGCGCGCAGCCAGCGCACGGCGGCTTTGCAGTCCTCGATCTGCGCCGGGAAGAGCGCGTGCTGGCTGAGGCGGTAGTTGATCGAAGCCACGGCGTACCCGCGCGCGAGGTGCTCGACCGGCACGCCCATTTCCTTGCTGCCCGCTTTGAACGCGCCGCCGTGGATGTTGATGATGAGCGGCAGGTTCCAGCCGCCCTTGGGCAGGTAAAGGTCCAGCTTCTGCCGCTCGTGTCCGCCCGGCACGTACACGAGGTCGCGATGAACGACGGCGCCTTCCGGCAACGCCGGCGCTCGCATTTCGCCGGGCCGCTGGGCCAGTCCGGTGAACGCGGCCAGACCGAAGACAACCAGCCGGGCGGAAATCGAATTGGGCTTCATGCGGTGATGGGTTGGCTTGCCGCTTCGAGGCCTGCCAGGTTCGGCAGACACGCGGCTCTCACCAGTCCTTGACCGTCACCTCGTGCGGGATCAAGGCCTCGTACTCAGTCAGGCTGCCATTGGCCAGGCAGCATTCGATGATCTGACGGCCCAGCGGGTCGAGGTCGGGCTCCAGGAACTTGCGCACCTGTCTGTGAATGAAGTCGCGCAGGACCGCCGCGCCGGAGTCGTACGCCTCGGCGCCCACCTCCGGTTGCGTGTCCACGCGCAGGAACACGTCGGCGATGGTCTGGCCCTCGATGGTCATGGTGCGCAAGGCGTAGCCCAGCAGCGAACACCGCGCGGGCAGGACCTGCTCCGGGCTGAAGCGCGCCCCGCCGCGGCGGGCCAGATACTCGCGGGCTAGCCATTGCGGCATGAAGCCAACTTCCCAGGCGCCGATGTGCTGGTTCGGGCACAGGATGTACCGGACCTTGGGCGTGGAGACGATCTGCTGGAGGATGAGGTTCGCCTGGACCACGCGGCGGCCGGTGGCAAACGGCCAGTACGAGCCCACGCCTTCGGAGCTCATGCCTTCCTTTTGCACGATGCTGGGGTTGCTGTGGCCGCGCGGCGCCACCAGCCGCCAGATCCACGCCAGCGCCGGCGGCAGCAGGTGCATGAGGCCCAGGATGCCGTAGCTGGGCTGCTCGCTCGTGCAAGGCGGGGTGCGCACGCCCAGGCTGCGAATGTCCACCGTCACCGGACCGTGGACGATGTCCGGCACGATGTCGCGCGGCACCACCACGCGAGGATTCGGGCAGCGCACGCCGGGCTCGTCCTCGATGTGTTCCCAAATCAGCGCGGTGCTGCCGGGGTGGGCGTCAATGTTCAGGAACAGCAGCGGGCTGGGCGGGTGGATGGTCAACTCCTCGAGGTGCGGGTCCACGCCGTAACGGGTGATGTGATTGACGCGCACGAACCACGCCTTCTCGGCGTCCATGAGCGCCAGCTTGTCCGGATTGCCGGGCCGGCGCAGGCTGGGATGGCACAACGCCATGTCGTCCGTGACCGGCCGCAGTTCGCAGGCGCGCGGCAGGATGAGCGTGCGCTCGCTGTGCGTGACGAGATTCCGCCCCAGCAACAGGCTGCCGTCGCGACGCCGGTGGATGTGCTCGAGCATCTCGCTCTTGCCGCCGCCGCTGGCGCCTTCGTGCATGAACGTGACCTTGTTCTCGTACGGCGTGATCACCTGCACGGTCGAGCAGTGCGCCGTCACCCAGTTTTCCTGCTCACCCAGCGCCAGCAGCACGCCATAGACGCCTTTCTTGGCGCTGGGGCCGGGATAAAGGTTGTAGCTGAACAGCTCGTGCAGGCCGGGCCGGCGGTTGTGGACCACGATCTGCCGGCCGTCGAAAACGGTGTGGCGGAACGGCGGCGCCACGTAAATGACCGCCCCAGGTGAGAACTCCGGGCCGATTTCGCGCGGATTCAGAATGCCCTGCAAGAGCGCCAGGCCGAAGGCGAAGAACCCGGCGTTGGCCGGCGCCACCGCCACGGCGTCTATACCCTTGCCCGGCACGCCGGCCCCGAAGGCAAACACTGCCAGTTCCTGCGTCTTCAGCCACGCGAACGTCTGCTCCCGCAAGGCGCCAAACTCCGTGCCGAAGCGCGCCTTGAAGGTCGGCTTGTTCGTGGGCTGGTCATCGCCGATCACCATGCAATCCGGGTCGCGCCGGCGCATGTACGGCTCGGTGTAGTTCGCGCTCAGGCCGTTTTTGACCCGGCAGACCCGCGCCTCCAGCACGTGTCCGCGACCGGACACGTCATACGCCACGTCGTGATACCCGTCCCGGGCATCGCGCACCGCGAGGGCGAGCAGTTCATCCACGGTGCCGGCCACCGTGAAGCGGGGGCAGTGGGTCAGAATGTCAGCCAGCTCCGCCGGCAGGCGGAAACCGGGCAAGTTCGGTTGGGTGGTCACCGTCACGGCGCGCAATAGAGAGCAGGCTTTCCTCGGCGTCAAGCCGCGCCCGGCCGGCGCTTCACAAGCTGCGGCCGCTGCGAAGACTGGTCGGGCTGCGTGGGCAAGGCTGTTCGGCGAGGGTATCGGGTGGTGCTTCGCGCCAGTTGACATTCGGACCGGGAATATCGGCACGTCCCTGTCACGTGGAATGGGGAGCGCGACCGTGCCGGTCGCCGTCGTTGGCGTCGCGCCAACAGCCTCGTGACTGGCTTGGGCTCAATGCCGGCTGCGGCGCCACAGGACAAAGCCAACGAGCGCCGCACCCAGAAGTTCGCCAAGCAGGATTACCGTGCGTACCCACAAATCGAGCGGCAGCAGGAAGAACATCAGCAGCCCGCCCAGAACGAGAACCAGCGGCACAATGATCGTCAGTGGGTTCATGACGAAAGCCGGTCAGGCGTTGATCCGCAATGCCGCGGCGCGGACATGCGGCGACGGCGCGGTGGCCAGCAGCGCATCCAGCAAGGCCCGGGCCGCGCCCGCCTCGCCCGCGGCCTTGAGCCGTTCCGCGCACACCAGGCAGGCGTCACCCAACGCGGGCCGGAGGGCCGAAGGCGCCTTGGGCAGAAGCTCCCGCAACGTCTTGCCCGCGGCCGGCGACCCGATTTCGCCCAGGGCGCCTGCCGCAGCCGAGGCCACGCGCGCATCCGGGTTCGCCAGCAGGGCCGCAAGCTTGCCCGCGCTGGCGATGTCGCGCCGCGTGCCCAGCGCGGTGATGACGCCGGCCAAAGCCCGACCGCTCAGCCTAGCCAGGCTGTCACGCAGGGCGACGGCGGCTTCGGCGCAGGTCATGACCTGCAGCGCGTTTGTGGCGGCGTGGGCGAGGTCGGGATTTGACAACAAGCCGGCCAGCGCCGCCACCGCTGCCGGCCCGCCGATCAAGGCCAGTTTCTCGCAGGCGTATTCCCTGGCCACGGCCGGGGCCGGTCCGCGCAGGATTGCCGCGAGGCGCGGCTCGAGATCGCTGCGCAGCGCGGCGTCGTTCGTGGCGGCGGCCACGGCGTCGTCAATCGGCTGCAAGGCGCCCCGGCCGGAGCCGCGGTCGTATCCGGCCAGGGCATCAAAGGCCTGCTGCAGCGCGGCGGCGGCCACACGGGTGTCGGTGCTGGTGCTCATGGCAAAGGGTTCTTCAGGCCTGGCATTCTTGGCGCCTTGGCGCTTGGTTGCGGAATTGTAGGGCTCGACCGAGGCTCGCCCACCGAAGTGAAGTCCGAAGGTCGAAGTCCGAAGTCCCACAGCCGGCATCTGGCATCTGGTATCCGCATCCTTCGACGGAGTTTCGCCCCACCAGCGTAAGCGCTTTGCTCATGGCGCCAGTTTCAGCGTGAGCTGGTTGAAGTACTCGGCGCACCGCGCGACGGCGGCCAGGTTGTTGTCGAAGTCCTTCGAGTACTCGAGGCCGATCATCGTGGGCTGGAGGCCAAGCCGCTGGATTTCGCGGAAGATTTCCCCGGACCGCCCTTTGCCCGTCCCCCACGGCACGTCCGAGCCTTGGGGCGAAAGCTCGTTCAGATCGTGCATCTGGAGCGTGATGAGCCGCGCGCCCAGCTTGCGGATGCCCTCGACCGGATCAATCCCCGCCCGCATCCAGTAGCCGACATCCGCCGCGGCGCCAATCCGCGGGCCGCGTCCGGCGCAGACATTCAGGATGGCGTCGGGGCTCCAGTAATGCGGCGAGGCCTTCGGGTCGTGGTTGTGGAGCGCCACGTTGATGCCGTACTCGCTGGCGAAGCGTTCGATCACGTCCAGCGCCTCCACCTTGGGTTCGGTCATGAACGTTTCGATGCCGAGTTTGCGTCCGAACTCGAAGACGGCCCGGCAGGCGGCTTCGTCGCCGGGAATGTCCTGAAGGTAAAACGTGAGCAGCCGTACGCCGGCGTCGGCCAGCTTCAGCCGGACCGCCCGCAGTTCGTCGTCGCTCAGGCTGGGCTCGAAGTTCTTCGGGATGTCGGCGCTGACCTTCTGAAAACTCAGCCCGCCGATAAACGGCACTCCGAGTTTCACCGCGCGGTCCACCGTCTCGAAGAACGTGACCCGGTGGAACGTGTAGGCCTCGACGCCCAGCCGCCAGCCGAGCTTTTCCTGCGCCCGCAACGCCGGCGTGAGCCAGGCGCTGGCGGTGGTGGGCGCGGGCAGGTCGCCGAGCGCAAACTGGATCGCGTCGAGGTAAAACTGGAGCATCCGCGCGTCCCAGAAGACGTACGGGTTGTGGGCGATGGTGCAGTAAAACGTCCGGCCGCGCCCGTAGCTGCGGAGCCACGCCAGCGCGAAGTCGTTGTCCGCGCGCTCAAGCTGGCCGAACGCCCGGCCCTGCTTCAGATCGGTCTTCTCCGTGTCAATGCTGAAGAGCACCCGCACGCGCCGGCGCGAGTACGGTTCGCCCACGCGAAAAAACTCGTCGCGGAACTCCCAGCCCTGGCCGCCGAAGACGGCATTCACCGGATGACCGGGATCGTCGAGCTTGATGAACACGTGCTCGGTGTTCTCGCGGTGGTTGGCGCCGCGCGCCCCGATCATGTAGCCGAACTCCGGCCAGTCCTCGACCGCGCCCGGCCATTGCGTGAAAGCCACGGTCGTGCCGTGGACGCCCAGCAGCCCGCCACCGCCGGCGACGAACTCGACGAGGTTCTGGCGGAGCTCGGGGTCGGTGAAGAGATTGCCGACGCAGTTGTTGATGAACACGGCGTCGCACTGCTTCAGGCTTTCGCGCCGGAACACTTCGGGGTCGCGGCGGACCACAGCCTGAAACGCGCCGGTCGTTTCGCCCAGGAGCGTGAAGGCGTGGTTCGCGTACTCGGCCGAGGGATGCCCGCCGTAGCCGACGTTGTGGACGAAGAGCAGCAGCTTGCGCGGCTGCCGCGGCGCGACGCTGGCCCGGGCTGGCAACGCGGCGCGGATTTTCTCCAGTTCGGCGGTGGGAATGGGTTTCAAGCCGGCGGCGAGATCAGTGGCCAGGGCAGGGCGGGGGACCAGCCCGAGCACCGCCAGGCTGGCGGCGGCGAGGACAAGAAGCGGCGAAGTTTTCATGGCTGCGGCGGAGACGTTCCCAAAGACCGCCCGGCTTCGGCAAAGCAAAACACACGCACATGCTTTTCTTCCCGCCCCGGGCGCGCTACCACTTTGGCCATGAAAACCACCGTGCCTTCCCCGCAGCCGTTGTCCACGCGCCGGGAGTTTTTCGCCCGGTTGGCCGCCGGCGGGCTCGCGGTGGCCGGCGGGGTCCGGCTGGCGGCGCAGGACGCCGGTGAGCGTCCGGCACGCGCGGCGGACGTGACGGTTTTGAACCCGCGCGGACGCGTGCCGGTGGGCTTGATCATTGATGACTCGACCTGCCTGGTGAACCTGAACCGCTTCGCCATGCCGCAGTTCGACGAGGCGCACGGCGGCCGGAACCCCGTCTACCATCGCAACTGGCGCGAGTGGCCGGCCGAGATTCCGGACGCCTTCGTCCGCAAGTTCGGCGAGTGGTGCGTCGCGCACGGCGTGAAGGGCAAGTACAGCGTCGTGCCCTACCCGGCCTGCGTGGGCCGGCTGGACCGCCTCCTGCCCGGCTGGACCGCGCGCGAGTTGCGCGACAGCCTCGAGCTGGTCCGCACGCTGTTGATGCCGAACTGGGACATCCACCCCGAGATGGTCACGCACACGCGCGTGGTGGACCTCCGCATCGGGCATCCGCACCCCGACACCTCGTTGCGGTTCATGGAGAACTGGGATTGGACCACCGGCAAGTCCGGGGACGAAATCGCCGCCTACCAGGCCTACGCGCTGCGCATCCTGAAAAACATCGGCCTCCCCTGCGAAGGCGTCACCACGCCCGGCGGCTACGGGAACCGTGCGCGCCCGCAACTCGCCCAAGCTACGCTCGAGTCCGTGCGCGACGTCTTCGGCGCGGAGATTCCGCACTACTTCCGCGACCTGTTTGACGAAGGCACGGAAAGCGTCGCCCCGCGGGTCGAACTGGCCAGCGGCCTCGACGGCCCCGACCCGCGCTGCGTGGTAAGCATCCTCGGTTGCACCGGCGATTGGACGGGCGGCTGGGACAACACGCCGCCGGAAGGCGCGGACCGCTTCATCACCGCCGACCTCCAGCACGGCCGGATGGTGGACGTGATCCAGCGCGGCGAACCGGCCCTCATGGTCTGTCACTGGACCGGCATCTATTGGAACGGCCAGGAACTGGGCTTCCAGGTTTTCCGGGAAGTCGTCCGCCGCCTGCACGCGCGCTTTGACCACCTGCTCTGGATGAAACTCAGCGAAGTGGCGCGGTACTGGGCGGCGCGCGAGTTGACCCGGATCGAACGCGACGGCAGCCGGATCAAGCTGCGCGCGCCGTTTGCCTGCCCGGACTTCACGCTGCGCTGGCCGGCGCCGCGCAACGCGCGTCCGTTGCTGCGGGGCGCGGATTCAGTTGGGGAACTTGCCGAGGTCAACCAGCCGCTCCGGCTCGAACCGGGGAAATGGCTCCGTCAAGGTGACGAGGTCACCGCCTGCTTTGCGCTGCCGAAAGGCGCCTCGCAACTGGAACTGGTGTCGTGAAGGCGAGCTGGCGAAACAACGGGATGGCGCGCGCGCTTTGGGCCGGCGGCTGGCGCTTGCTGGCCGCCAGCCTGGGTTTGGGTGTGGCGGTTGCCGCCGAGACGCCTTTCGCCTGGGCGATGCTGGAGCCGTTCTTCACGCCGCCGGCCGGGTACCGGACCAACCTGGGCTCGTATCGCTCGCCGCTGGTTTTCGACGACGGCACGCCGGTAAAGACGGCCGCCGACTGGCCCCGGCGGCGCGCGGAGATTCTCAACCACTGGCACGCCGTCATGGGCCCCTGGCCGCCGGTGCTGGAGCGGCCGAAGCTCGAGGAGTTCTCGCAGGCCCGGCGCGAAAACTTCAGTCAGCGGCGCGTGCGCCTCGAAATCGCGCCGGGCCAAAGCGGCGAGGGCTGGCTCCTGATCCCGGAAGGCCGCGGACCGTTCCCGGCCGTGCTGGTGGTGTTCTACGAGCCCGAGACCAGCATCGGGCTGGGCGCAAAGCCGCACCGGGACTTCGCGCTTCAGCTCACGCAACGAGGCTTTGTTACGCTCTCGATCGGCACTCCGGGCGGCAACGCCTGGAAGCCGGACCTCGGCGCCGCGCAATGCCAGCCGCTGTCGTTTCACGCCTACGTGGCCGCGAACTACTGGCACGCGCTGGCCCGCCGGCCCGAGGTGGACGCGCGGCGCATCGGCGTGACCGGCCATTCGTACGGCGGCAAGTGGGCGCTGTTCGCGGCGGCGTTGTGGGAGAAGTTCGCCGCGGTCGCGGTCGGCGACCCCGGCATCGTCTTCGATGAAACCCGCCCGAACGTGAACTACTGGGAGCCCTGGTATCTTGGGCTCGACCCGAAAGAACCGCGCCCCCAAGCCGGTGTGCCCGGACCGGACAACCCGCGCACCGGCGCGTACCGGCAACTGGTCGCGGCGGGCCGGGACCTGCACGAGCTGCACGTCCTCATCGCGCCGCGGCCGTTCTTTGTGGCGGGCGGCTCGGAGGACCCGCCCGTGCGCTGGATCGCCTTGAACCACGCGGTGGCGGTGAATCGCCTGCTTGGCTTCACCCACCGCGTCGGCCTGGCGAACCGCCCGGACCACGAACCGACCGCCGAATCGAACGCGCAACTCTGCGCCTTCTTCGAGCACTTCCTGCGCGCCGCCGGCCCAACCGGCACCGCGCCGTGATGCTCCAAGGACAGATTCGTAAAAGTGCTCCGGGACGACTCAGCCCGGAGGCCATTGGGGATCACCTCCGCCCCGGGCGTTGCGGGAGGCGCCCTCGCCTCCCGCCCCCTGAACGCCCGAACCGCACGACCCGGGCTGTGCGCCTCAGCGCAGCGCGTCGAGGCTGGCGCCGAAGTTGATGTGGTAGGCGGCGCCGTTCAGCACCAGCGCGGGCACGGATTTGACCCCCGCCCGCTCGGCCTCGGCCAGGCGCGACTTGTCCTTGCCCAGGTGGACGACCTCCACGTCAAAGCGCGCTGGATCGAGCGCGGCGGCGACGTTCTGTTCAGCGGCGACACACACGGGGCAGCCCGCGTGGTAAAACACGGCTTTCGATTTCATCTGCGTTCTCGGTTAACAGAGTTTTGTCAGTTTCAGCGCGGCGTCCGGCCCGCTGGCCGGCGTCGCACCCTCAAGTTGGCCGGCCGCCCGGCTGGCGCCAAGAGGGCACAAACTGGTGAGCGGGCACCGTTTGGTAACCGGCTGACAGACCGGCGCACCGGAGGCACAGTGCGGCCATGAAACAACCGGATCAGACGCGGCATCTTTCGCTCGCGGAGCGGGCGCGGTACCGGCGGCTGGAGGACGTGGTGGGCTGCAAGTGGTCGGCGGCCGTGCTGGCGGCCGTCGCGCGCGGCGTGACGCGGCCCGGCCAGTTGGAGCGGTTCATCCCGGGCATTTCCACCAAGGTGCTCAACGAGCGGCTGCGCAAGCTGCTCGACTACGAGTTGATTGCCCGGCGCGAGTTTCCCGGCAAGGTGCTGCGGGTCGAGTACCACCTCACGGGCACCGGCCGCAAACTGGCGGCGATCATCGAGCAACTACGCGACCTCGACGAGGAACACGCGGCGCGCGCGGACGGCGGCGGGCCGGGCGGGCCCTGAGCCGGGTGGACGGGCTGTCCCCAGTTCTGGGGACTGGTGGGGAGGGTGGGGCGGGGTAAGCTGGCGGCGTTGTTGGGATGCAAAACGCAGTGAACCGTGTGTGTGGGTTGGCGTAAGTCTGCGGCGCCGCATCCGCCGTGAGAATTGAATTTGTTCTCGGAACCGGGCCGGATCACCCATCCGGCCCTCGTTCTTTTCCGGGAGCTTGGAAAGCCAGGGCTGGTCACGGTTGCGGCGGCTCCGGTTGCGCGGCAAGACAACGTTTCGGGGGGATCCCGGCGGCTTCCAAGTGGGCGTCAAGGCACCCACGGTGAGGCGGTGGCCTTGATCCGCTCGTAATTCGCATCAAGATCCGGTTGCAGCAACAGGAGGGCGGCGATGCGGCGGGCCATGTGCGTGACCGCGCGCGCTTCGTCGGCGGTGAGCGCCCGGCCAAGCAGCGCGTGCTCGCGATAGCTCAGCCACTTCTTGATGGCTTGGTAGCCGCCGATGGTGTACTCCCAGACCTCCTTGGGAACGGATTCCCAGCGTGTCGTGTCGTTGAGCCAGATGTCATGGAATTCAAACCAGGGCAGGCCGGTCTGGCTGGTCGGTTTGGCGCGGGTGGTCAGCCGGCCCTTACCCGGCATGGTTACGCCGTCCTTGCCCGCGTGACCCCAGCCGGCGGTGAGCTTCAAGTCCGGCTCGCGGACGGCATGCAACTCCGCGATGCCCATCAATTCGGGCCGGAGCCGGCCCGCGGTGACGCCGGGCACAGGGTGTTCCGTGTCGAGCAAGCCCGCGACCTGACGGCCCAAGTCGGCTGAGGCCAGCAGGGCGGCCTTCGAGCCCGGCAGGGGAACGCGCGGCCAATCCTGCCGGATGCCGTCCGCGTTTTCCGCCAGATAAGCCGGGGCATAACCGATGGCCAGCGCGTGCAGCCAAGGCAGCGCGGCGGTGTCGGCGTCCTTGTCCGGGTCCTTGATCCCCAGCCGGGCGAGCCAGGCGCGGGCGGCGGACGAAAGGTTGGCCGTGGTCTTGCCGGAGCCCCCGCCGCCGTATTCGGGGGGCATCTCGCGGAGCAGGGAGTCGAACTCGCCGTTGCCGTCGTCTTTTCTTGGCTTGGGCTTGGGCATGGCGCGCAGGCGGAAGGGGATGGCGACGGCATCTGGCGTGAGGCAGTGATCGTCGCAAAGCAGCCTGGTGTAAAACGAGGCCGGACCTTCGGGGCATTTTGCGGCCTTGAGCCGCGTCAGCAGAAACTCGTTCCCCTTCCAACACTGTGCCCATAGCCGGGGACGCGGCTCGTTCCACAACGGACGCACGCTGCTGTAGTAGCACCAGCGGACATCAAACGGGCGCATCAGATAACGGCAGACGTGGGAGGGCTGAAAAGGTTCCGCCACCAGGACCTTCCGGCGCGCTTCCCGCGCATCGAATCGCGCGGCGTCCTTCGTCAATTCCTCGCCCGCGGCCTTCAACTCCTCCCAGGTCACCGCGGCGTCGTAGTAGCGGAGCATCCGCTGTTGCAGGGCGGCCTTGTCTTGGCCGATCAACGCCCCGCCACGTTTTTCCATCAGGCCATTGCTGGGGGCTGCGGCGCAAAGTTCGGTCAGCCGGGGCCATTCCCGATAGCGGCCGGTCACGTCACCCGGACGGAACGAAAAGCGATTTTCCGGCTCCGGGTCCGCTTTCTCGTACTGGCGGTCAAATTTCTTCGACTTGAGACTCGCGAGCAGTTGCGCCCGGCGCTCCGCCGCGCGCGCGGCGTTCAGATCGTCACGGAACAGGACCACAGGCTTCCGCTTTTTGCCGCTCCGGAGCAACAGGGTGGTGGCGACTCCCTGTTGAATGCCCGGTGAAAAGCCCTGGATGGCGAAGACCGTTTCGCTGGTGCGGCCATCGGGCGCGTACTCCGAAATCTTCCGATTGCCGTGGAGGTTCTCGATCCAGCACTTGTCGAACGATTGCAGCAGGTGCTTGCGCATCACCACAAACGACGGATCGCTGATCCACGAATGGTTGGAGATGAAGCAGACAATGCCGCGTCGGGGCGTGTCCGACAGGTGCTGCTCGGCAATCTTGCGCTCCGCGATGCGGAAGAACCGGATGTAAAGGTCGTCGAGGTTGAACTTCTTGATGCCCCACTCCTTCACCAGTCCTTCCTTGTACGGGTTCACGAGGCCCTGTTCCTCCCGCGGGCTGACCCCCGCGTAGGCGTTGTAAGGCGGGTTGCCCAGGATGACGAGGATGGGTTTGTCCTTTTTGACCAGGCCGGCGCCCCGGCGTTCGGCCTCCAGCTCCGGCCAGTTGGACAGGTGCGGGTTTTCACCCACCGCCTCCCAGCCGGTGAGCGCGCTGGTGAGGAAAATGCCGGCGCGCTCACCGTGCGCCTCGTCCAGTGGCGCGCCCAGGTTCTGCAACAGGAGCCCCATTTGCAGGTGCGCCACGACAAACGGAGCGGGCATGATTTCGAAGCCGTACACGCGTTTCATGGCGGCTTCCTTGGCCGACACCATCGCCAGAGCCCCTTCGCCTTGCTCCTCCTGGAGCGTCTTGACGATGCGCCGCAGCACCTCGACCAGGTACGCGCCGGTGCCACAGCAAGGATCGAGCACGAAGACACGCGGATCGGCGAGGCCGTTCGGAATGTCCAGTTCCTCCCGCAGCACGGTGTCCACGCGGGCAACCATGTACTGGACGATTTCGGGTGGCGTGTACCAGACGCCCAACTGCTTGCGAAGGTCGGGATCGAATGCCTCGAGGAACGGCTCGTAGAAGTACTGGACGGCCTGCTCCTCGACAAAGCGGGCGAAAAACTCCGGCCGTTCCACGCGGTTCAGCGCGGTGGCGGTCCAGTCCAACACTTCGACGAGGCCAAGCGGCCCCAACCGGGTGGGCGTGGCGATCTGCTCGAACAGCGCCTTGATCATCGGCACGTGCAGCGTCCAGACCGCGGTGCGCCAGTCGAAGGAATCCTTTCGCAGCGGGTTTTCCTTGTGCCACAGCACCCAGGCGGAGAAGACGCCGTAGAAGAGCGTCTGGACAAGGGTTGAGCGGAAGAAGTGTTCGCCCCGGCCGGCCTCGAATCTCATGCCCAGCGACTCTTCCAGCGCGACGCGAATTCCGGCCAGGGCGGGCAGTTCCGCAGCCTCGACACGCGCACGGGCGTCCCGGGCGTAAGAGGCGAGGAAGAAGGCAACGTCCTGGGGGTCGTTGAGCGGCGCGGCATGGAGCAGGGCGCGCTTAAGGAACTCGCCAAGGCGCTCGCCCAGGGCGTGCGCCGTCTTTTTCGGGTGCGCGGCCGCGGCAAAGAAATCCTCCGGACTGCCGGCAATCGCAAATCCTTCGAGGCATTGGACGTCGCCGGCCGACCGGCGGAGAAGCTGGAACTGGCGGTAATTGGTGAGCAACACCAGACCATAGTGGCGGGTGTAATCCGCCACCTGCTGCGAGCGCACAACCGCGTCGAGGCCGGCGTCCACCGCTTTGACCTCGATCACGCCGCGCGCAGGCCTCAACCCCCGGAGCGGCGCGTCTTCCGGGGAGCCCTTGAGTTGCTCAGCCGTGAAGAGGCCGCCGTCGGGAAAACCAGCCCCGGAATTGATGAGTTGGAGCAGCGCGGTGACCCTGGGCTTGAGGTGCGAACCGATGGCGTCGAGCAGATCCTTCAGGGCGGGGTAGCCGGAGGTTTCGGGTAGCGTCGCACCCGAGGCACGGAGTTGCGCAACGCTGTGCAGGTAGGTCTCCAATGGGTCGGTCACTGCCGCTGATGCTAACGGGCGTTGGTTGACCGTCAAATGGCATTGCTCGCCGGCGCCGCCTGCCCGCCGGCTGTGTTGATTAATCCTTCCGCGGGAACAGCGGCTGCGGTTCGCCGATGGTGTGGCCGGGTGGCAACCCGCCCCAGCCCGCCGCCGCATACCGCGCAGGGGTGTCGGACAGCGCCAGTTGCTGGTAAATCCGCGCCGCGGTGTCCGGCAGGTACGGCCAGAGCATTACCGCCAGCACTCGGCACGTCTCCGCCAGGCTGTACAGCACGGCGCCGAGGCGCGCGGCCTGGGCAGGGTCCTTGGCCAGCTTGAACGGCGCGGTCTGGTCCACGTACTGGTTGGCCCGGTTGATCAGGCCCCAGATGGTCAGCAAGCCGGCTTGGAGCTGGTTGGCGCGCCACTGGCCGGCGAGTTCGTTCACCGCGCGGTCAGCCTCGGCGGCAAGTTCGTCGGAGCGGGTGGGTACCACGCCCGCGCGGTAACGCCGGAGCATGGCCAGCGAACGGTTGACGAGGTTGCCCAGGCCGTTGGCCAGCTCGGCTTGGTAGCGGGTCTTGAAGCCGGTGTCGGTCCAGTTGCCGTCGGGGCCGATGTCGAGTTCCCGCACCACGTAATAGCGGAAGGCGTCCACGCCCCATTCGGCGATCACGGCGAAGGGGTCCACCACGTTGCCGGTGGTTTTGCTCATCTTGGCGCCGTCCTTCTGCCACCAGCCGTGCGCCAGCACCTGGCGGGGCAGCGGGATGCCGGCGGCGTGCAGCATGATGGGCCAGTACACGGCGTGGAACTTCACGATGTCCTTGCCGATCACGTGAATGTCCGCCGGCCAAAGCTCGGGTCCCGGCGCGGGCGCCGGCACGCCGGGCGGCGGATAACAACGGCCCAGCGGCGCGGCGGCGACGGCGTCGCCCAGCGCGACCGGCAGGCTGTAATAATTCGTCAGCGCGTCGAACCAGACGTAGTTCACGTAGTCGGGATCGAAGGGCAGGGGAATGCCCCAGCTCAGGCGGGCCTTGGGCCGGCTGATGCACAGGTCTTCGAGCAACTCGGACTTCAGGAAGCCCAGCACCTCGTTGCGCCGGTAGTCCGGCTGCACGAAGTCCGGGTTCGCCTCGAGGTGGTCCGCGAGCCACTTCTGGTACTGGCCCATGCGGAAATACCAGTTCTCCTCGACGATCTCCCGCACCTCGCCCCAGACCGGGTCGAACGTGCCGTCCTCGCGCCGGTCGCGCTCGGTCAGGAAGGTCTCCTCCTTCCACGAATACCAGCCGCGGTACGGCGCCTTGTAGAGCTGGCCGCGGGCGTGCAGGTGGTTGAGCAGCGCCGACACCACGGCCTGATGCCGCGGCTGGGTGGTGCGGATGAACTCGTCGTTCGAGAGATTCAGCGCCGTGGTCAGCGTCTGGAACCGCGCCGCCAGTTCGTCGCAATACTGCTGCGGCGTCCTGCCCTCCGCGGCGGCGGCCTGCTGGACCTTCTGGCCGTGCTCGTCCGTCCCGGTCAGGAAGAACACCTCCACCCCCAGGCTGCGCCGCGACCGCGCCATCACGTCGGCGATCACTTTTTCGTAAGCGTGGCCGAGGTGCGGCAGGCCGTTGACGTAGTCAATGGCGGTGGTGATGTAGAACCGCTTGCTCATGGCGGCGACTCTGGCCGAGCGGGGCGCGGAACGCAAACCCGCGCCGGCTCAAGCGGGGAGTGCGTCCGGCCCGCGATCCGGGCGCGGCGCGAAGGCGGCCTCGTACAGCGCCTGGAAAGCCGGCTCCGCCACCGGGCGGGGATTGAACTGCGCGGTCCATTGCCGCGCGGCGCCGGCGGCCAGCTCGGGAATCGCGGCGCGCGACACGCCCAAGTCCGCCAGCGACCGCGCGATGCCGGCGCGGTTCAGCAACGCCTCCAGGGCGGTCACCAGCGCGCCGACCGCCGGCTCCAGGCCGTCGCTCACGCAGGCGATTTCGGGCGCGGACGCCAGTTCCGCGTATGCCAGCCGCGCGGCCGGATCGGCGGCGTTGAACCGCACCACATGCGGCAGCATCAGCCCCACCGCCTCGCCATGCACGACGCCGAATTGCGCGGTGAGCGGATTCGCGCACGCGTGCGCGGCGCCCAGCATCGAGTTCTCGATGGCCAGCCCCGCCAGCGACGAGGCCAGCAGCATCTGCGCGCGCGCGGCGAGGTCGTCCGGGGCCGCCAGCACGCGCGGGAAGGCCGGGATCAGCCGCTTGAACGCCTCGTGCGAGTGCATCAGGGAAATCGGGTTGCGCCGGCGCGTCACCGCCGTCTCCACCGCGTGCGCCAGCGCGTCCACGCCCGTGTGCGCGGTCACCGCGGGTGGTTGCGACAGCGTCAACTCCGGGTCCAGCAGCGCGACGCGCGCCGCGGCCTTCGGATCGAGGCAGGCCATTTTCTGGTGCGTCACCTCGTCGGCGATCAGCGCGGCGCACTGGCACTCGCTGCCCGTGCCGGCGGTGGTGGGCACGGCGATGAGCGGCAGCATCGGTCGCGCGGCCTTGCCCACGCCCCAGTAGTCCCGCATCTCGCCGCCGTTGGTGAGGACGAAGTTGCAGCCTTTGGCGGTGTCCATCGAACTGCCGCCGCCCAGGCCCACCAGCAGGTCGGTTTGCTGCGCGCGTGCGGCCTGCACGCAGCGCGCCACGTCCAGCGTGGTCGGGTTCTCGCGCACGGCGTCGAACACCGCCACGGCCAGGCCGGCGTCGCTCAACGACCGCTCCGCCCGCGCCACGTGACCGGCGCGGACGATGCCTGGATCGGTGACGATCAAGACGCGTCGCGCGCCCAGTTCGCGGGCCAGCGCGCCCAGCCGGGCCAGCGCGCCGGCGTCGAAGATCAGTCGCGTGCGCGGCTGATGATCGAAGGCCGGGGCGGGAAGCTTCCCCGAGGTCAGATGGTTTATGCCCACGCGGCAAGGCTAGACGGCGCCCGCGCGACTGGCAAACGCCCGGGCTGGATTTCAAACGGGTGCGGGTGACGGATACCAAATACCAGATTTGGGGTGCGAGGTGCGAGGTGCTGGGTGGCGTAAGCTGGTGGCGAGGCACGAGCTGCGGGGTGCGGGGTTCTCGGATTTCGGATCTCGAATTTCGGATTTCGCGTCCGCAGGCCGCGACGGTGGGGCGAGACTCCGTCGAGCCCTGTTGTTTGGTTCGTGGTTTGTGGTTCGTAGTTCGTGGCCACTCCATTCCAAGTTTCGAACCAGACCCACACCGTCAGCCCGTGCAGCTTTTCGGCCAGCGACCTTCATCTCGGAGCTTCAGACTGCGGATTTCGGGTTTCGGATTTCGGATTTCGACGGCCGGCATCGCGCGGTCACACGACAGGTGACAGCGCGCGGGTCCTGCGCTATTTCGTGTGCCGAACGACACTGCCATGAACCAGCCCCCAACCGTGGTGCCCGGCCGCAGCCGGTTCGAGACCGAGTTGCAGGTGCGGCCGGACGATCTGGACATGATGCAGCATGTCCATGCCAGCCGGTACCTGGATTACGTGCTGGCAGCGCGCTGCGACCAGATGGAGCGTTGTTACGGCATGGGCATGGAGGAGTTTCTGGCGCGCGGCCTCGGCTGGTACACCCGCGCCTCGCACTTCGAGTACAAGCGCCCGCTCAAGTTCGGCGAGCGCTTCCGGGTGCGCACCTGGATCCAGGAGTTCTTCAAGGACGGCGTCCGCGTGGAGTTCGAGATCCTCAAGCGCGACAACGGCAAGCTGGCGGCCGACGGCTGGTGTCACTTCACGCTGGTGAACGTCGCGACCGGTCGCGCCGAGCCATTGCCCGCGGACATTGTCGCAAAGTACGCCGTTTAACCCGAAAACCGAAGTTGGCCGGGCGCATCTCACTTTTCCGCGGCCGGTGGCAACGGCCGGCGGTACGGTCGGCAAGAAATTGAGATGCACCCACCTGGCCGTAGCGCAGTGCATCCTGCCGGCCCAACTTCGGTTTTTGGGCTGACACGTTCCCGCTAAGGCTGGCCGGCCCGCAGACGGTAGTAGCGGGCCGGAGGCGCCGGCGAGGTCGCGTCGGTGACGGTCACGGTGCGCAAAGCGGCCGAGCCGTTGTCCACGACCGGGACGCTGGTCAGCAGCCGCCACGGCTCATCCGCCTCGAGCCGGTCCCGGTACTCGACGCTGTAAAGGCGGTCGGACGCGGCGGCGAAGCGGAGTTTGACGCCGGCCGCGCCCCATTCGAGATGGGTGAAGCCCAGGCGGCTCTTCGGGTCGAGCGGGTTGGTGCCGGCGATGTGTTCTTCGCGTGTGCTCAGGCCATCGCCATCGGGATCGGCGTCGAGGTCGTCCGGCCAGGCGGGGTCCAGTCCGTGGGTCAACTCGTACAGATCAGACAGCCCGTCGCCATCGGTGTCCGCGCCGGGCAAGGCGACGCGCACTGCGGCCGGTGCGGACGCGACGGCTCCCGTTTCGTTGAAAACCAGCACGTCGTAAGCGCCGGCCTGGGCAAGTTGGACGTTGGCGAGGTTGAGCGCGGCGTTCGTGGCGCCGGGCAAAGGCTGGCCGTCTTTACGCCACTGATAACGTACTGCGGCTGGATTCCGGGCCAGCACGCTCAACATCATGCCGCGGCCCGCCAGCGTGGCCAGGCCGACGGGTTGACTGAGAATCTCCGGCAGCGCGCCCGCGGCGGGCGGTTTGCCAGGCGTGGGAGCGGCGGCCAGCCAATGGGCAGGGTCGTTGCCACAAGCCTGTTCGGGCCGGCGCTGCAACGCGAAACCGAGGCCATCCGCCCCCGCCGGCCAGGGCGCTTCATCGCGATACTCCACGCGGTCCACGACCAGGTCGGCGAACGCCGCGGTCTCGTCGCCGCCAAGCGGGAGCGGCTGGATCAATTCGAGGGTTTCCCCGCGGTTGTTGAGTTTGCCCTGCCAGGGACCGAGCAGGCGGACCTCCGCCGCCAGGGAATATTTCCCGCGAAAGGCGGCGGCTTGGGCGGCGTCGGCCGCCGGGTCGAAACCGACGATCAACAGGCGCTCGGCGGGGGCGAGGATGAGGTTCGTCGGGAATTGGAACCGCGCCGCGCCGCACAACTGCCAGGTGTTGGTGGGGGCGGCAGGATCGAACAACGGCACCGGCTGGTCTGTGAGGTTGAGCAGTTCGAGGTACTCGTCCTCCGGCGCGTCCCAGAACGCGCCGTTGGCGAAGACGTCCGGCGGGTGGTACATGACTTCGCTGATGACCACTGGACCAACGTGCGGGCCGACGTTGGCCGCGCCCAGCGAGGGTTCGGCCTGCAGAACGAAATGCTCCTCGCCGGCGCTGGTGACCAGGCGGCCCACAGTGACGCCCGGCGGCGCGGCACCAAACGTGAAGCCGTGCGCGTAACCGCTGAGCCGCCCCGCGGCGTCGGCCGAAAACAGGAAGACCTCCTCGCCGGCGGCGCTCAGGCCAAACGAACCGACGCCGCCGGGGCGATTGAACTGGTCGGCGTCAATGACCAGAAAGCCGCCCGGCGGCAAGACGCTGCCCGCGGGCAGGGCGTGCTTGGGCACGCGGCGGTCATCGGAAAGGAACCAGCCGCTGATGTCGGCCATCCCGGCGGTGGGGTTGAACAGTTCGATGGTGTCCCGCTGGCCCGCATCGGGATTGGCCAGCACTTCGTTCACCAGAATGGCCGGGAGTCGCGGGGCCGTCGGTTCGGCCATGCCGGGGGTTCCGTTCAAGACACTGCCGGGCCGCCAGCCGGCGGCGGCGCTCCAGACGGCGGGCGGCGCGTTTAGGTCCGCCGGCGCGAGCGCAAAGCCGACGCCGTCCGTGGCCGGATGCCAGCGGTTGTCGTACCGGAACTCCTGCACCGCCTCGTCCACGGGCCCGAGCAGGCGCAGCGCCTCGCCGGCGTTGTCCAGCCGGCCGGTGTATTCCCCGGCGACGCTGAGGCCGGTGCCGTAACGGCGCTCGAAGGCGGCGCGGTTCTGCACCACCAGGACGCGCGCGCCGGGCGCCAGGCTCGTGACCGCGCCGGTCGAGAAATCGAACTGGATGCCTTGCGTGAAGCGAAAGCCGGTCAAGGCGAGCGGCTGCGAACCAAGGTTGACGAGTTCGATGAACTCGAAGTCATTCGGGTCTTCTCCGCCCTCGGGCACGCCTGGCGTGGGCGCGGGATGGTACATCAATTCGCTCACCCGCAGCGGCGGCGTGGCGGTGACGAACGTGACCGCGGTCGGGCCGCTCCAGTTGCCACTCTGCCGGGCGCGGGCCACGACGCGGGCGTTGGCGGCAAGCTGGATGGGGCCGGTGTAGCGGACCGCTTCGGCCCGCAGCCCGCCGCCAGGCGCGCGCGGGTCCGCGCCGCTGGTCGTGTAATAAATTTCGCCCGCGGGCGCGGAGATCGTGAGCGTGAATCCCGCGGCCACGCGTCCGCCGGGATGGCTGAACAACGGCGCGCGCGGGAACTGGCGGTCAATCCAGTTGAAGCGGTCCTGGATCCACTTCTTCTTGTTCGCGATGATCTGCGCGTAGGTGGGCTGGATGTAGATGGCCGGATTGGGCCACACGTAGGTGTTGAGCCGCGGCCAGCGGGCGAAGTCGCGGTCCTTGGCTTCATCGAGGTAGGCCGCCAGTTCGTCCACGCGCGCCAGGACGTTCGTCGGGTTGAGGATGTTCGTCCGCAGGACGCTCCAGCGGTCCACGATGGCCTGGTTGAAATCCGGGTCGCCCGTGCGGGTGTTGGCGGCGGGCGTGCCGGTGATGAGCCGGCGCAACCAGAGGTGGTCGCTTGCGCCGAGCAGCGGCCAGTACCAGCCCGCGGGGTTCCAGCCTTCGAGGTAGTCCGCGTTGCCGAGGCTGAGGTTCCAGTCCCAGATGGGGTCCATGCCGATTTTGCCGCCGCGGTCTTTGTGGAGGTAGTTGCTGAGCCGGTAGCCGTCAATCTGCTTGGTGAACTCGACGATCCAGTGGTTGTCCACGAACGAGGCCACGTCAATGAACGCCGAGTAATGCTGGCTGCCGGTGCGCGTGAGCCAGTCGCCGGCGTACAGCGCGTTCTCGAAGGCGATGACATGGTTGCGCAGCCAGACCTGCTGGGCGGACGTGATCTCGTCGGGTTTGGGGTCGTGGTATTTCAGCAGTTGGGCGCCAAAACCCGCGCCGCCGCGCGTGCTGAAGTTGCGGTCGCCGGGGCTGTCCTTGTCCTTTTTGAAGATGTAGCCGCCGGTGATCTCCGGCTCCTGGGTCACCCCCGGACCCATCCGGGCGAGGTTCATACGATTGCGGTCAATCTCGATTTTTTCGAGCAGCACGTACACGCCGCGGTAATCGCTCGGATAGGTGAGCGCCCCGCGGGTTTCGTCCAGGAACACCTCCACCAGCCGTCGGCGCACGGCGTAATGCCCCATCTGCTCGTGCAGCTCGAAGGTCAGGAAGTTGTTGATAAGGCTCTTGTCCGAGTACGGGCCGTTAAGCACCCAATCCGCCTCGGCGGGCAGGCCCAGCAGCGGGATGTTCTGGTCCAGGCCGGCGGCATCGGTGAGTTCCAGCCGATACTGCTTCTTCGGGAAGCCGGCCGAGCTCTGGCCGCGGATGTTCATCCCCCCCAGGCCGCGATGCGCCGGCTTGTCGCGAAGCGTGGCGCGGCCCCGGAACGGCTCGACGGCCGTGACGAACACCGGCGTGCGCGCGCTCGAATCAAAGGCAATGCCACCCCGCGCGGGCTGGATGATCAGCAGCGGGAGGTTCGACGAAAAGCCGGCCAGACTGGGCGCGGCGAACTGGTAGCACTCGGCCACCACCCGGCTGGGCAGCAGGTCGTCCTCGTAAACGCGGGCCAGCAGCACCGTGCTGCCGCTGAGCGTCAGCGGACCCGTGTACAGCACGCCGTTCACGGCGGGCACCGGCGGCCGGCCGTCGGTCGAGTAGTAGATGTGGCCGGAAGGCGCGGTGATCTCGATGACCATCTGGTTGGTCACATACAAGCCGCCGGGCACGGAGAACACCGGATCGGTCGCAAAGCCGGATCCGCCGGGAATATTGGGCGCGCCGGGCGTGGGCTTGGCGAAGTACCCGACCCGTTGCGGGTCCAGCAGGTCGCGCCCGAAGGAAATGTCCGCGCGTTGCGGCGGGTAGGTGGGCGCAAACTCGGACACGACGTTGGTTCGCGCGTCCAGCAGAGCGAGGTATTCGCCGGCGTTCGCGAGCCGGAAATTGGTGTGAAGTTCGCGCGCCGGGTCCGCGCGGTCCTTGCCCGACGCCCAGACCAGCCGGTACGCGCCCGCGTTCAAGGTGACCTCGGGGAAGCGCCATTGCGTAGGCCGGGCCGGGTCATCGGTCAGAAACCAGCCGCCCAGCGCCACCGGCTCGGCGCCGAGGTTGCGCAGCTCGATCCAGTCCGAGCGGTCGGCGTCCTGGTCGCGCGGGCCGCTTTGGTTGTCCGCGAGGAATTCCGAGATGATGACTTGCGGCGGAGGCGCCTGGCGATCGAGGGTGTAGCTCCAGCCGCCCCCGGCAAAAGGCACCGGCTCCGGCGAGGTGTCCGTGATGCCGTGATCCGGCGCCCAGGCGATGGTCACCAGGCCTTCGGACGGCTCGGGGAAGCGGAAGGTGTAGTTGCGCGGAGAATGGACCTCGAGGCTCGCGGCGGGCTGGTTGTTGACCTGCAGGTCTGCGGCGTCCACGCCGGTCACGTTGCGGTTGAAGACCACTTCCAGGCTGCTCAGCGCGCGCAACACGCTGCCCGGCTCGGGAAACACCGCTTCGACCAACAGCGCCTGATCGTCCACCTCGAGCGCCAGCCGCGCGGCAAACAGGAAGTCGCTGCTGTCCGCCAGCGAGATGTTCGCCGCCTGCACAGCCAGGACGTTCACGCCGCCGCGTAGCAAGCCGGGCGCGTTGTCCAGCGTGACGCCGAACACGTTCGGATTGTTGTCCGCGCTCAGGGCGGGGATGTCGAATGGCACTTCGCCGTCGGGCATGTTGACCCGCGCGACTTCCCGGCCGTTCAGCCAGACGATGCAGCCGTCGTCCACTCGCAATTCGAGCGTGAGCCGCCGGACGCTGTCGGGCGTGAGCACCTCGAAACCCTTCCGCAGAAACAGCGTCAGGTAGCCGCCGCGCATGTCGGCCAGGCGCGTGTTGCCGGTGTAGCCGGCGGCCTTGTCCTCGTAGAAAAACGGCGCCGGGCCGGCGGCCCAGCCGGCGTCAACGAACTCCGGCTCCCGCCACGCGGTGGGCTCCGGCTCCGACGCCTCGCGCACGCCTTTGAAGTAGCGCCACCCGGTGTCTTCCTCGAAGCCGGCGTCCGCGGCGACCAGCGTCGCGGCCACAACGGCGCTCAGCCAGGCCGTGGCCAGCGCCCGCAACCAGCTTGAGTGTCTCTTCAGCATCGCAAGGTTTCCCGGCTGGACCCGCCAGCGAACTCGCGGGACAGCCGCATGAAACAAACACGACAAGGCTTGTGCCAGAACCGGCGTCAAGGCAACCGAGAAGCAAGAACAAGGCACCGGGAAGAATGTGGCGGAGCGGGACTCAGTCGAACCTTGCGGTATCAGTTTGTGGTTCTTGGCAAGTGGATGCCGGATGCCGAGAAAAGTGCGAGGTGTTCGGATTTCGCGGTCGCCGGCCGCGTCGGTGTGGTGAGACTCCGTCGAGCCCAGCAGTTTGTGTTCGTGGTTTGTTGTTCGTGGCTCGTTGCCTCAGCCTTCGACTTTCGACCTTGGACTTTGGACTTTGAACTTGGGACTTGGGACTCAACGTTCGGATTTCAGTTCCACCGAGCCCGGCCCGCCGGACCGCGCCTTTGGCCGCACGGTTGACTTGAGCGCCCGCCAAGGCTCCATTTGCCGAAGCGTGACATGAAGCGCCTTTCCGCATCTTCAACGCCGGGCTGCCGCGGACGCCAGCGGCGCTTGCGCCTCAAGCCGTGAACGCCGACCCCTCATCAACGGCCAACCCGCAAGCGGCCGTCGTGTCCGGGCCAGCGGCGCCGTACGATTGGGAAGGCCACTACCAGCGCGGCGAATTGCGCTGGGACAAAGGCGGGCCGGCGCCCGGCCTGGTGGATTTCCTGGCGGCGCGCCCGCGCCTGCCGCGCGGCACGGTGCTGGTGCCGGGTTGCGGCACCGGTCACGACGTCCGGGCCTGGGCGCGGGCCGGCTGGCGGGCGACCGGCTTGGACGTGGCGCCCACCGCGGTGCGAATGGCCCGGGAACGGACGCTGGCCGCCGGCCTGACGGCGGATTTCCGGCCCGGCGATTTCCTCTCGGACCCGCCGTTCGCGCAGTTCGACTGGGTCTTCGAGCACACGCTGTTCTGCGCGATTGACCCCGCTTTGCGCGGAGCTTACGCCCGCGCGGTGCCGCGCTGGCTGCGGCCCGGCGGCCATTTCCTGGCCATCCATTACCTCAACCCCGAGCATCCGGACGGCCCGCCGTGGGGCGTAACGCGCGCGGAACTGCTCCAGCGGTTTGCGCTGGCATTTGAGCCGCTCGAAGAGTGGGTGCCACGGTCTTACCCGAACCGGGTGGGCCGCGAACTGATGCTGCTCTGGCACCGTCGGTGAAGCGCCCGCGCCGTCTCACGGTACCAGCACCGCGCGGTACAAACGACGGCTTTGCGACCCGCTGTTGTCGGTCACGCTGGCCTTGCCGCCGTTCAAGGTGTACGTGCCGAGGGGCTGCCAGGTCACGAGATCGGCGCTGTGCTCGACGCGCGCCTTCGCGCCATTGGGCCCGGCCAGGTCGAAACGGAAGCGCTTTTCGGCATCGAAGCCCGCGCTGCCCGGCACGAAGGTCAACGGCGTCTCGCCGTTGACCTCGAAGTCCAGTTTCACGTTCACGGCGGCGAGGTTCACGGTCTTGGTCAGCGGCGCGGCCAGGCCGGGGCCGGTGATCGTCACCGTGATCGTGCCGGACGTGGCCGGCGCCGGGAACGCGAAGCCGCCCGTGCCGGAGGTCACCGCGTAGGCGCCGCCCGCCGCGGGCGTCACCGTGACGCCCGCCAGGCCTTCGCCGACCGAGTAGGCCTGGTCGCCGTTGGCGTCGCGAAAGACCACGCCGAGCACCAGCGGCGCGGGCGTGCTGCCGCTGCGGGCGAAGTTCTGCGTGGCCATCACGGCGTTGTAGTCCACGTCTTCGAGCGTGAACACCCCGCTGCGGATGCCGATGCCGATTTCGTCAAACGGCGCGTGCATGAGATTCTCGCGGTGGCCGGGGCTGCGGAACAGGCCTTCGTGCATGTCCACGCTGAACTGGGTCGGGTTGGGCGTGCCGGTGGTGCCCTTCCAGGCGATGTTTTCGCCCCAGGTCCAGCTTCCGCTGAACACATAGCCCGCGGCGACCATCCGGTCGCCCGGCGTGGAGCCGTTCTCGCCGTCGTGGCTGAAGACATCCGCCGCCAGCATCCAGTCGCTGTGCGCGCGGGCGGCGGTGATCAGGTGCGGGTGGAAGGCCAGCGGCGGCTTGGGGTGCGGCGAAATCGTGTCGGGCGGGAGATTCTCATTGAGGTCCATGCCGAACCGCGCGGCCTCGGCAGGCGGGTTGGCGCGGGCGCGGTTCACCAGCTCGAGCATGAGTTGTTCCTGGGGCGTGGGGTCGCCGTGGTTGTACGCGGTCGTGGGCGCGTGCAGGCCGGTCGCCCCGCCTGCCGGGGTGAACCCGACGGCCGAAAGCGGCTCGCCCACGGCGCCGGCAATCCTGGGCTCGACGCCGGGCGTCCCGGCAGGCCAGGCCAAAGGCAGCCAAGCCACGGCTGCAATGGCCAGCAGGGCGGGCAGCCAGTGCGCCCGATGGCACGGGCGCAACAGCCGGAGCATCGGGAGGTCGCTTGCCATTTTCGCGCCAACTCAATCAGCACGGCGGCCGGATGCAAGAAGGAAGCTGGGGGGATGGAGTTGCGGCGCATCCCCGGCCGTGCAGATTTGCCGGCCATGTAACTCATTTGACAAATCACCCATTTAACCGCTCTCCATCGCGCCTGGCCGTTGACGCTCATTCGGAGTTCTCCAGACGCACCGTCCGGGCTAAGCTCGCCGGCGTTGAACGCATTCATCCAGGAACTCGACCGCCGGCTCGACGAACTGCGCAAGCAGGGCCTCTGGCGCGCATTGCGCCGCGTGGACTCCCGGCCGGGCGCGTGGATCGAGGTCGAAGGCCGGCGGCTGCTCAACTTCTCGTCGAACGACTACCTCGGCCTGACCGCGCACCCGGCCTTGCGCGAAGCCGCGGCGCGCGCGGCGGTCGAGATCGGCGCCGGCACCGGCGCGTCCCGCCTGATCTGCGGCTCGCTGGCGCCGAGCCACGAACTCGAAGCCGCGCTCGCCCGGTTCAAAGGCCTCGAAGCCGTGCTGACCTTTGCCACCGGCTACGCCGCCGCACTGGGCGCGATCACCGCGCTGCTGGGCCCGGGCGACGTGGTGATCCTGGACAAGCTGGCCCACGCGAGCCTGGTGGACGCCGCGCGGCTGAGCGGCGCGAAGCTGCGCGTGTTCGACCACAACGACCTCGCTGATCTCGAATCCATCCTGGATTGGGCGCGTCAGCATGTCTCCGAGCGCACGCCGCCCGGCCACGTGCTGGTGGTGACCGAAAGCGTGTTTTCCATGGACGGCGACCTCGCTCCGCTGCGGGCGCTGGTGGATTTGAAGGACCGCTTCGGCGCCTGGCTGTTGGTGGACGAGGCGCATGCCACCGGTGTTTTCGGCGAGCAGGGTCGCGGCCTGGTTGCGGCGGCGGGTCTGACCGAGCGCGTCGAGGTCCATCTCGGCACGCTGGGCAAGGCGCTGGGCGCGGCGGGCGGCTTCATCGGCGGCGCGCGGGAGTTGATCGAACTGCTCGTGAACCGGGCACGCCCGTTCATTTTCTCGACCGCGCCCGTGCCGGCCGCGGTGGCGGCGGCGCAAGCCGGCGTGGAACTGGCCGCGAGTTCCCAAGGCGACGCGCTGCGCGCGCAACTCTGGCCGCGGGTACGTGAACTGCGCGCCGCGCTGGCGGCCGCGGGCTGGAGCCTGCCCGCCGATGAGTCCCCGATTCTGCCGCTGGTCGTGGGCGACGAAGCCGCCGCAGTCAAACTGGCGGCGAAGCTGAGCGATGCGGGCTTCTTCGTGCCGGCGATCCGTTACCCCACGGTGGCGCGCGGCGCGGCGCGCCTGCGCTTCACCGTTTCCGCCGCGCACACCGCCTGGGACGTGGCGCAGTTGTGCGAAGCACTGGTCCGGCTGGGCAAACCGACTGGCGGGCAGAAGTCAGAAGTTAGTAGCTAGAAGTTTGGAGTTGGGTGCTGGCATCTGGTATCCCGCATCCGGCCTCATCCCCACGCACCTCACACCTCGCACCCCGGTCAAATGCATCCACTCGCCCGTCTGGACCACCGCTTCGTCTGGCATCCGTTCACGCAGATGCGCGACTGGCTGCGGCGCGAGCCGATTGTCCTGGTGGCCGGCCGCGGCGCCGTTTTGCGGGACGTTCACGGTCGCGAGTATCTCGATGCCAACGCCTCGATCTGGACCAATCTGCACGGCCACAACCATCCGCGCCTCAACGCCGCCGTCCGCCGCCAGTTGAGCCGGCTCGCGCACAGTTCCGCCCTGGGCCTCGCGAACGAACCGGCGTCGCTGCTGGCGGCGGAACTGATCGCCGAGGCCAACCCGCCCGGCCTGCGCGGCCAGCCGAAGCTCGCCAGGGTCTTTTACTCGGACGACGGCTCGACCGCGCTCGAAGTGGCGCTCAAGCTCGCCTACGAATTCGCCCGCCGCGCCGGCCGCGCGCGCCGCCCGCGCTTCCTGTCCCTGACCGGCGCGTATCACGGCGACACGGTGGGCGCGGTGAGCCTGGGGCACATTGACCTGTTCCACCGCGCCTATGCCGGGCTGCTGTTCAGGTCCGATGCGGTCATGGCGCCGTACTGTTACCGCTGCCCGTTCAACCGGGCGATGCCGGAGCGGGCCGACGCGCGCACCTACCGCCAATGCCGCTGGGAATGCGTGAACCAGGTGGAGCAACGGCTCGCCGCGCAACGCCGCCGCCACGGCGAGCCTTACGCGGCGTTTGTCTTCGAGCCGCGGATTCAAGGCGCGGCCGGCATGATCCCGCAACCGGACGGCTGGTTGCGCCGCGTGGCCGCGCTGGCGCGCGCGCACGGCGCGCTGCTCGTCGCGGACGAAGTCATGACCGGCTTCGGCCGGACCGGCGCGTACACGACGCCGACCGCCGGCTGGGGAGCGCGTGGCGGGATTTCAACCGGCGCCTCCCTGTTCGCCAGCCATCACGAAGGCGTGCAGCCGGATTTCCTGTGCTTGGCCAAGGGCCTGACTGGTGGCTACCTGCCGATGGCCGCCACGTTCACCACGCGCGCGGTCTTCGACGCCTTTCTGGGCCGGTACGAGGAGTTCAAGACCTTCTTCCACGGGCACAGCTACACGGCGAACCAACTGGGGGCCGCGGCCGCGCGGGCCAGCCTCGCGCTGCTGCGGAGCGCGGCGTCCCGGCAGACACGGACACGCCTGCAGGCGGTGCTCGGCCGGGAACTCGCCGGTTTGTGGGCCTTGCCGCAAGTGGGTGACATCCGGCAGGTGGGGCTGGTGGCGGGTGTGGAACTGGTGCGGGACTGGACGACGCGCGCAGCGTTTGACCTGCGCGAGCGCGCGGGCGCGCGGGTGTGCGAAGCGATGGCGCGCCGCGGCGTGCTCACCCGCCCGATCGGCAATGTGGTGGTACTTATGCCGCCGTATTGCGCCACGCCGGTCCAGGTGCGGCGCATGGTGGGCGCCCTGGCGGGGAGCATCGAGGAGGGGCTGGGCCGGGGTCGCAGAACCGGCAGACCGCTTTGGTGGTAGGTCGCCTCTCGCCGAAGGGCGACACGATCCGGCGTCTCAGCGAGACGCCGGCCACCTGCCCTCCGAGCCAACAGTCGGTTCCGATCCCACGTCAGCCCAGGCTCACCTCGCCGCAGAGGTGGACTTCCAAACCCAGTTCCGCCAGCGCGGCGGCCTTGATCCGGCAGGCGCGGTGGGCCTGTTTTTCGTTCGGCGCGTACACCACCTGGATGTGGTTGGACTTGTGCCGCGCCATCATCTGGTCGCGTGAGATGCCCTTGAGCACGGCGTGCATGATCGGCCACTGCCGGGTGGTTTCGCGCCAGCGCCGCTCGGTCTCCGCCACCGGCAGAGCGACCACTTCGGCCACGCCCAGATCGCTATGGAGCCGCCCACCCATCACAAACACCCGGCTCCAGACGATCCAGCCGGGCTTGCTCACGCCCTTGAGCGTGCCGCCGCCCAGACGGAAATACATCGCGGGCTGGCGCTCGCTGCTGGCCCCCTTCCAGCCGCCGATGAAATGCGCGGGCGGCGCGGCGCCGGAGATCAGGAACACCCAGACGTAATCGTCCACACCGTCGCCTTCGAACGGCGCGCCCCAGCGCACGTCGTGGAGCGTGTTCTCCGGGGCGAAGCCGAGTTCACGCCAGAGCCGGTAGGTGACCAGGCCGTCGAGGCCGGCGCATTCGTCCACCTCGTTGAAATGCGGCAGGGCTTCGCCGGCGTAGAGCAACCGGCCGGTCTGCGCGCATTTCACGGGCGGGCGGTCCACGTTGTTGAGCGTGCCTTCCACCAGATCGCTGGCGGGCGTGAGGTCTTTCAGGCCCTGCTGGTACTGGATGCCGATGGCATCGCAGCCGAACTCCGCAGCCAGCCGCACCGCGGCAATGTACATGCGGCATTGCTGGAGCGTCTGCGCCTCGGTCAGTTCGGTGGCCTCGTCAGCGCCCCACTGGAGCTTCAGTCCTTTGCGCAGGTACCAGTCCAGGACCGCGCGGGCCTCGACGTCGCTCACCTGCTGCATGGCGGCGTAAAGCGTGGACTGGCTGAGGCGCTCCTTGAAGACACCGGTCGGGTGGAGCAGTTCGTCGGGGATGATGGCGTTGAACATGCCCATGCAGCCTTCGTCGAACACGCCGAGGATGGCTTTGCAACGCCGGAACTCGCGCGCCCAGCCGCGGCCGGTTTCCTCGTCAGCCTCGGGCAGCTTGAGGTTGGCGAGGTCGCGCACGTGGCTGGTGTCGTGAGTGACGACGCCGGTGCGCAACCACTGGCGCAGGCCGTTCTTGAAGAACGGGTCGGTGAATTTCTCGCTCCACAGCGTGCTGTACCGCACGCCGGCCTTGGTGAGCGAGCCGTTCAAGTTGAGCATGCCCACCAGACCCGGCCAGGTGCCGCTCCAGTTGGCCACGGTGAGGATGGGGCCGCGATGGGTGGTCAGGCCGGGCAGCACGTGGTGGCTGTACTGCCAGACGCTTTCCGCGACGATCAACGGCCGGTCCGGATCGAGCGCGCGAAACACCTCCATGCCGCGGGCCTGCGAGTCAATGAACCCGTGCTGCCGGGCGCGGTCGTACGGGTGGGCGCGCTCCACCCGCCAGCCCTCGGCGGCGAGCGCGCGGGTGAGGGCGGCTTCCATCTTTTCCTGTTCGGGCCAGCATTTCTGATTGGCGGAGAGCCGGAGGTCGCCGCTGGCGACGAGGTAAACGGTCCTGGGATTCAAGCGGGTGGTTTTCATGGCAAATCGCGGCGTCACGCTGCGCCACGAGGCCGCGCTTGAAAAGCGGGAAATGCGGCGCGGCGGATGCAGGGCGCAACTCCATTTCATTCGGGCCGCATCGGCCTGCTAGGTAGCTGCCGGCTTCCAGCCGGCCGTAGAGCCGGGCTTCCAGGCCGGAGGTGGGGCGCGGACATTTACGCCCGCAGCCGGAACGGAGGTCTGGAGACGCGGCGCTCGCCCCGCCGAACCCTGCCTGGCGCAGCCGCCGTCCCACTGTTTGACTCGCCGGGGCGCGTTCTTACCTTGGCCTTGTGCCGGCGCTCGAAATTCACCGCACCCGCAGCGGACTGCATCTACCGCGACTCGGCTTGTGGCTGGACGCGTCGCTGCCCGTGCGCGGCGCAGAGCGTGTCTTCGTCAGCCACGCGCACTCGGATCACACCGCGCGCCATCGCGACGTCATCCTCACCGCCGCCACGGCGCGGCTCATGCAAGCCCGGCTGGGCGGCGAGCGCCTCGAACACACGCCGGCTTTCGGTGAGACCCGCGAGTTCTCCGGCGGCGAACGGCCGTTCCGGCTCACGCTGCTGCCGGCGGGCCACATTCTCGGCAGCGCGATGGCCTTCATCGAGGCGGACGGCGAATCGCTGCTCTACACCGGCGACTTCAAGCTCAAGCCCGGCCTGGCCGCCGAGCCGTGCGCGCCGCGCCGCGCCGACGCGCTGGTGATGGAGACGACTTTCGGCCGCCCGCAGTACGCGTTCCCGCCGGCGGCGGAAGTGCTGGCGGACGTCGTGCGCTTTTGCCGGGAGACCATCGCCGGCGGTGGCACGGCGGTTCTGCTGGCCTATTCGCTGGGCAAAAGCCAGGAACTGCTGGCCGGCCTGGCGGACGCGGGCCTGCCGATCGTGCTGCATGAACAAACGCTGAAGATGTCCCGCGAGTACGCGGCGCTCGGCTTCAAGCTGCCCGCCTGCGAGCGTCACGACGGCGGGCCCGCGCCCGGCAGGGTCGTGATTTGTCCGCCCAACGGCGCGGGAGCGTGGCGCGAGCATCGCGCCGGCTGCCGCGTGGCGGCGGTGACCGGCTGGGCCCTGGAGGCCGGCTGCCGCTACCGCTACGGCGTGGACGCGGCGTTTCCGCTGAGCGATCACGCGGACTTTCCCGACCTGCTGCGGCTCGTCGAACTGGTTTCGCCGCGCCGCGTGTACACGGTCCACGGCTTCGCCGCCGATTTTGCGCGGGTGCTGCGTGAGCGCGGCCGCGACGCCCGCGCCTTGGGCGAGACCGAGCAACTCGATCTGGACCTGCGGATCGAGGCGTGTTGGCGCCGGAAGCCGCGTCGGCAACCGGCGGTTGACCTGGCCGCGGACGGGCGCTGAGAACCGATTCGGCGACAAACGATGCCGGATTCCAGATCCCAGATGCCGGATGACGTGGCTGACAGGCCCGGTCAAAAAGGGTCTCCGCGCGGCGCGGCCTCGCAATCGCCGAACCGCTTTGCCGCCGCCCATCGGGAGCGCGATCCCGACTGGGCGGACGCGGCCGAGGAGCCGTTGCCGCGGACGCAGTTCATTCCGGACCATTCCGCGACAATCATCACCTGCAACAACAGCCCGGACGTGGGGTTTGAGGCGGGCATCAACCCGTATCGCGGCTGCGAGCACGGCTGCATCTACTGTTACGCGCGGCCCACGCACGAGTTCCTGGGCTTCAGCGCCGGGCTGGATTTCGAGTCGTGCATCCTGGTGAAGGAACGCGCGCCGGAGTTGCTGCGGCGCGAACTGGCTTCGCCGCGCTGGAAGCCGCAGGTCCTGGCGCTGAGTGGCGTGACCGATCCGTACCAGCCGGTCGAGCGGAAGCTGCGGTTGACCCGGCGCTGCCTCGAAGTGCTGGCGGAGTGCCGCAACCCGGTGCAGGTCATCACCAAGAACTTTCTCGTGACGCGTGACGCGGACCTGCTGGCGGAACTCGCGCGGCACCAGGCCGCCTGCGTGGCGGTGTCGCTAACCACGCTGGACACCAGCTTGCGGGCGGTGCTGGAGCCGCGCACCTCGCCGCCCACGGCCCGTCTGGCTGCCCTGCGCGCTTTGGCCGCGGCGGGCGTGCCGGTCGCGGTGCTCGTGGCGCCGGTCATCCCCGGCCTCAACGACCACGAACTGCCGCGTATCCTGGCGGCCGCGAGCGAAGCCGGGGCGCGGTACGCCGGCATGCAAATGCTGCGCCTGCCGCTGGCGGTGGCGCCGCTGTTCGTGGAATGGCTGGAACGCCATTTCCCGGAGCGCAAGGACAAGGTCCTGGCCGGCATCCGCGCGGTGCGCGGCGGGCGGCTGAACGATCCGCGGTTTGGCGCGCGCATGAGCGGCGAAGGTGTGAGGGCGGAACAAATCCGCCAGCTTTTCCACGCCAGCCGCCGGGCCGGTCTGTCCGACGCCTGGCCGGAACTGTCCACGGCGGCGTTTCGCCGGCCGCGCGGGCCGCAGTTGGAGCTGTTCGGCTGACTCCGCTTCGTTCCGGTTGGTTGCCGCACAGTCCGCCCGGCGGAAAGCGGAGGAAGACCGTCGTGGCCCGGTTCGTTCCTATCGCGCCGCCGGGCGCGTCTGGCGGGCAATCCCGTTTTTGAATCTGAGGAAACTTTCCTCAGCCTCGGACAGTATTTGACCGACCGGGCTTCGTAGGCTGCCGGCGATGAATGACGAAAGGCAGACCATGAAGACGCAGCAACTGGAACTCACGTTTGACGGTTCGCAGGGCTTCGAGCCCCGGGCCCGGCCCCGGCCGGTGCGAGCGGCCCGCGCCCAATGGTGGTTCGCGCAGATTCACCAGCTCATCAGCCGGGCCGCCGCCGCCGGACCGCCGGGCCGGCCGGAGCAGGTGCATCTGGCCCTGCCGGGCCGCGCGGCGCCGGCCTGGACCGGCAGCGCCCCAGGCCGCCGGCTGGCGCCAGTGTGGAAGTGACCTTGAACCCAGCGCGGCCGGCGCCGCAACCAGGATGGCAGCCGCAAGGAAGCGCGACCCGCCAGCCCCGCCGTGGGTTTTCGCGGAAGACGGAGCGCGCGGCTCCCTCTCCTCAAGGAGAGGGCGGGGGTGAGGAGAAAGGAAACGTTGATCCCGAAAAGAGGAGTTGAGCCAGATGGGAATCCGGCGCTGCGGGCAGCTTCGGTTTTTCGGCCTGAACCGTTTCCTTCAGGACAAGAGCGCCAGCACGCGGTCCAGCTCTTCGTCCGTGTTGTAGAAATGCGGCGAGAGCCGCAGGTACTGGCTGCCCGCGCGATCTTTGCGCAGCGAGGTGACGATGCCCGCGGCGGCGAGTTGGGCGTGAAGCGCGGCCAGCTCGGTGCCGGGCCGGTGAAAACTGGTGATGCCGCCGGCGTTTTCCGGCGGGGCGTCGGCGCAAAGAATTTCCCAGCCGCGGGCCTGCAAGGCGGTCACAAGCCGCGCGCGCTTGCGCTGGAGTTCGGCGGCGATGGCGTCCACGCCGATTTCCAGGACAAGTTCAAGCGCGGCCTTGAGGCCGGCGATGCCGAGCAGGTTGGCGCTGCCGGGCTCGTAGCGACGGGCGTCCGATCGGAAGCGCAGCTCCTCCTGGGCCACAAAGTCCGGGCAGCGCAGATTGTGCCAGCCGTAAACCGTGGGCACGAGTTCTTCCTGGATTTCCTGGCGCACGTACAGGAGCCCGGCGGCGCACGGACCGAGCAGCCATTTGTGCGCGTCCGCCGCCAGGATGTCCACGTGCCCGACCGGCGTCGGAAACGCGCCCACGGTCTGGATGCCGTCCACGCAGAACCGGATGCCGCGCGTGCGCAACGCCTGGCCCAGCCGGGGCAGGTCGAGCCGCCAGCCGGAGATGAAATGGCAGGAGGCCAGCGCCACCAGCGCCGTGTCCTCGTCCACCTGGCCCAGCACGTCCAGCGGCCGGATCACGCCCAGCCGGCGGATATTCAGGAACCGCACCTCGACGCCGCGCCCGGCCAGCGCCATCCACGGATAGACGTTGCTCGGATAATCGTCGAAATAGACCAGCACATTCGCGCCGCGCCGGAACCGCAGTCCGTTGGCCACCACGCTCAGCGCCAGCGAGGTGGGCCCCACCAGCGCGATCTCGGCCGGGCGCGCGCCCAGCAGTTGCGCCGCCAGTTCGCGCGTCACCGCGGGGAAGTCGCGCGCGGGTGCTTCCTGGTCGCCGAGCGTGCCGTCGCGGGCGCAGGCGGCCACGGCCTCGGCCACACGACGGGGCAGGGGGCAGACCCCGGCGTGGGCCAGGAACACCTCGCGGGTCGTCGCTGGAAACTCGTGCCGGCGCAGTTCTTCGTTGGTCAGGATGTCGCTGAGAGTCATGGCGGGGGGAGATTCAGGCGGGCGGCGCGGGCAGCGGTCCGTTGACCACGTTCACCGGCCGGCCGGCGAGGAAGGCGCGCACATTTTCGACCGCCTGGCGCATCAGGCGCTCGCGCGCCGCGCGGGTGGCCCAGCCCAGGTGCGGGGTGATGACGCAGTTGCGGGCCGCGAGCAACGGGTTGTCCGGCGCGGGCGGCTCGTTGCCCAGCACGTCGAGGCCGGCGCCGGCGAGGCGGCCGGCGTTGAGCGCCTCGGCCAGGGCGGCTTCGTCCACGAGCGGGCCGCGGCTGGTGTTGAGCAGGTACGCGCCCGGCTTCATCAACGCCAGCCGCTGCGCGTTGATCAGATGCCTCGTCTCGGGAGTCAGCGGGCAATGCAGCGACACCACGTCGCTTTTGCGCAGCAGTGGTTCGAGGTCGGTGAAACAGACATCATCCGGCACAGTCGCGGGCGGGCGGCGCGTATGCACCAGCACTTGCATCCCGAAGGCGGCGGCCAGCCGCGCCACGGCCCGGCCCACCTGGCCGAAGCCCACGACGCCGAAAGTCCGTCCGGCCAGTTCGACCAAAGGCGTCTCCCAGTAACAGAAATCTGGACTCCGACTCCAGCGCCCGGCGCGGACGCCGTTGCTGTGCCGGCCGACGTGGTGGGTGAGTTCGAGCAGCAGCGCGAAGGTCAGTTGGGCCACGGACGGCGTGCTGTACGCGGGGACATTCGTGACGGGGATGCCCCGGGCGCGGGCCGCCGTGAGGTCCACCACGTTGTAGCCCGTGGCCAGCACGCCGAGGTAACGCAGACGGGGCAGGACGGCGATCACGGCGGCGTCGAGCATGGTCTTGTTGGTCAGCACGATTTCCGCCCCGGCCGCCCGCGACACCACCTCAGCCGGCGGGGTGCGGTCGGAGACCCGCAGCGCACCCAGCGCCTCCAGCGCGGACCAGGAGAGGTCGCCCGGGTTGAGCGTGTGGCCGTCGAGGACGACGATGTTCATGCGTCGGGGCAGCGTTGCGGGCCGGCGGCGAAAGTCAACTCGGGTGGAAGACTTCGGTCCGGCCGCGAATGGGCACGGCGCGGCCGGCGCCGCCACGAGGATGCCGGTCGCAGGGAAGCGCTTCCCGCCAGTCCCGCCGCAGGTTTTCACCTGAGGCGGAAAGCGCCCCATTCACCGCGGCTCGGCGCGTGGCTCGCCGGCGCGGGCGCCGAGGTTGCCGTAGCGGTGGTAATCAATGCTCAGGCTTTGCTCGCGCAAATACCACAGCAGTTCGACCCGTCCTTCCATCGAGACCGGACTGGCGGCGACACACACACCCGTCTCCGCCGAAGCTTCGCGCACCGCCGCCGGCACGCGCTCCGGCGCGGCGTAGCGGACGCGGTCAGTCTGGCGTTCGCGGATGACCTGCGCGAGCTGCGCGTCCGTTTCTTCCACGAACTCAATCGCGCCCGCCCACGGCTCGGTCAGCGCCTCGAGCAGCTTCAGCGCGGGCGAGGCGAAGTCCGGCGGCACGCTCACGGTGACGCGGCTGCCCGCCACGCGCGTGGCGCAGACGCGGGCGAACAGCTCGAAAAGCGTGTCGGCCGGATGCATGCGGAGGCGCAGGTAAGGCTCCGGCCGGTAGCGACGAAAATTGTCCTGGCCCAGCAGGCGGAAGTGGTCGTGCTCCCGGCCAAACTCTTCCGCGTGCCACGCGGCGTAACTGCGCGCCGCCGTCACGATGCGCGCCACTTCACTGGGCGTGATTTCGCCGGAAGCCTGCGCCTGCGCGCGGAGTCCATCGCAAAGCTGCGCCAGGCTTGCGTTCGCCGGCGGCTGGGCGGCGTCGGCTTCGCCGACGTCCGTGAAGTCCATGAATTGCGCCACGTAGTTCGGCCCGCCCGCCTTGAGGCCGGGACCGAAGGCCGACTTGCCCAGGCCGCCGAACGGCTGCCGGAGCACGATGGCGCCGGTGGTCACGCGGTGGATGTAAAGGTTGCCGGCGCGGATGTGCTCCTGCCAATACGCCCATTCGCGCTCGTCCAGGCTCTCCAGCCCGGAGGTCAGGCCGTAGCCGGTCTGGTTCACGATGGCCACGGCCTCGGTGAGCTTCTCGAAGCGCATCACGCCCAGCACCGGCCCGAAGAACTCCGTGAAGTGCGAGTAGCTGCCGTGCCGCACGCCATACTTCAAGCCGGGCGACCAGAGGTTCGGATTGTCGCCGATCGGGCGCGGCGTGACCGCCCATTCCTCGCCCGGGTCGAGCCGCGTCAGCGCGTTGGCGAGGTCGCCGGTGGGCGGGCGGATCAGCGGGCCCATCCGGGTCGGCAATTTCCACGCCGGGCCCACGCGGAGGCTCGTGACGGCGTCGCAGAGCGCGCGCCGGAACTGCGGGTCGTCATAGATCTCCGCTTCGAGCAGCAGCAATGAGGTGGCCGAGCATTTCTGGCCGCCGTGGCTGAAGGCCGAGTGAACAACGTGCTTGATGGCCTGGTCGCGGTCGGCCAGCGCGGTCACGCTGGTGGCGTTCTTGCCGCCGGTCTCGGCCGAGAGGTTCAGCGCCGGATTTTCGCGCAACATGGCCAGTGCGGTCGCGGTGCCGCCGGTCAGGATCACGGCGTTGACGCGGGGATGATTGACCAGCGTCCGGCCCTGCCGGCCACCGGAACAGGGCAGGAACTGGAGCGCCTTCCGCGAAACGCCCGCGCACCAGAAGCAGCGGCACAACTCCCAGGCCGCCAGCACGGCGTCGGAGGAAGGCTTGAGGATGACGGTGTTGCCCGCCGCCAGTGCCGCCGCCACGCCGCCGCACGGAATGGCGAGGGGAAAGTTCCACGGCGACACCACCACGACGACGCCTTTGCCGCACGCGCGAACGGCGGGCAGTTCCTGGAACCAGCGCGCGGTGTCGCGATAGAACTCCACGAAGTCCACCGCCTCGGACACCTCCGGATCGGACTCCGCGATGGTCTTGCCGCCGTTGGCCAGGGCCGCGCCGATCAGGTCCGCGCGGGCCGCGCGCAGCTCCTGCGCCACGCGCCCCAACACCGCAGAACGCTCCCGCACCGGCAGCGCGCGCCAGCCGTCGTCGTCCCGCGCGGCGCATTCGACGGCGCGGGCGACGTCGTCCTCGTTGGCCTGCGGGTAACGGCCCACGACTTCGCCCGGCCGCGAAGGATCGAGGCATTTGAGAACCGGTCGCGTGGCGGAAGCGGCGGCGGCTTCGTCCGGGAAGATTTCTTCGCCTGCCACCACGAGCGGGATGCGCGCCGCGCGTTCGCCGTGAAGCGGCTCCCAGCGGGCGATGATTTGCTCCGCCCACGCGCTGTTGGCCGGCAGGGCGAAGTCGGTGTCCGGCTCGTTCACGAACCGCTGCCAGCCGCGCGCGACGGCCGGTGAAGCGGCGGGCGGCGGTTGTTGCCGGTGTTGCGTGCGGCGCGGCGCGTCGGACACCGCGTCCGCCATCGCCCACGAATCCAGAAACGCCTGTTCCAGCCGCTGCCAGTCCGCGCTGCCGACTTGCAGGCGGAAGGCATGGCGCAGGAAGTTGTCCGGTCCGGTGTTTTCGTCGAGCCGCCGGATGAGGTAACCGATGGCGTGGAGGAAATGCTCCCGGGGGCAGGCGGGCGCGTAGAGCAGCACGTTGTGGCACAGCGCGAACAGCGCGCGGCGCAGGTGGTTGGCCATGCCCTCGAGCATCTCGAACTGCACGTTTTCCAGCGCGCCGCGCTCCCCGGCCAGCGCCAGACCGTAGGTCAGGTCGAAAAGGTTGTGCGAGGCCACGCCCACACGGGCGGCGGCGAGGTTCTCCGGTTTCAACAGCTCGTGGAGCATCCGCTTGTAGTTTGCGTCCGTCTCGCGCTTGGTCTTGTAGGGTGCCTGCGGCCAGCCTTTGAGCGACGCGGTGACGCGCTCCATTTCCAGGTTGGCGCCCTTGGTCAGGCGGACGGTGACGGGCGCGCCACCCGCCGCCACGCGCCGCCGCGCCCAGGCGAGGATCTGCCCGAGCGCGCGGAACGAGTCGGGGATGTAGGATTGCAGCGCGAGGCCGGCGCTGAACTTTTCCAGACCGGGCCGGTCCAGCGTGCGCATGAAGGCCGCGGCGGTGAGGGCGAGGTCGCTGTATTCCTCCATGTCGAGATAGACAAACTTCGGCACGCGCGTGCCGTCCGGCCGCTGAAACGTCTGGCGGGCCGCGGCCGTGAAGAGCCGCGCCAATCGGTCGCAAAGCGTGGCGACGGTGTGTTCGCGGGCGAGGGCGGAAATCTGCGAGCAGAGCGTGGAAATTTTGATGGAGACGACCTCGATCTCCGGCCATGCGAGCGCGGTCAAGTATTGCTCCAGACGCCGCGCGGCTTCCTCCTCGCCGAGGATCGCCTCGCCGAGAAAGTTTACGTTCATGCGCACGCCTTCCCGCGCGCGGGCGCGCAGGTGTCCGGTGAGCATGTCGCGGTCGCCGGGCAGGATGACATTGGCGGTCTCCTTGTGCATGTGCTCCTTGACCAGCGGCAGCGCCACGCCCGGCGCCCAGGCGCCGAACAACTGGAAGCCCTTCAGCAACGTGCGGTCGAGCAGGCTGAAGCAGCGCGGCACGCCCTGCACGTCGAGGATGTGGACGAGGTGGTCCACCGCCCGGTGCGGGTCGCGCGCGCGGAAGGCCTGGTCGGTGAGCCGGACCAGCGTGGCCTTGTCCCGCGGGTGCTGCAACAGGCGGTCCAGCTCGGCCTGCTGGCGGCGCTCGGCGGGCGTTTGCAGGGCGGAGGCGCGCTCCTGCAAGCGGCGGGCGAGAAAGACCGCCTGCTGCACGGCGGGCGGATAAGGCGAGGCGGCGTCCGGCTGGAATTCCGCCAGCCACTCGCGAAGCATGTTCATGACCGGCTGCATGACGGCTCTCACTTCAAGACGCGCGGCCCGGCCGGACCGCTTGAGGGCACGGCAACTTAACGCGGGGCGCGGCGGACGCGCAAACGCGCCTGCCGGCGTGGCGGCCGGCTTCCAGCCTGGTGGGCGGTGGGACCGACGCGGATTCCGGGCGGCAGGATGCCGCCCTTTACGGCGGCCAAGGATGGCCGCCGCCACCCCCCGGCGGGCTCTGGCTGTTTCCACCGGCTGCAAAAAGTGAGATGCGCCTGCGGCGGAATCGCTGGGGCCCGCGTCGCATTTGGGCTTCCCCGCCGCTGGTGTTAAGTTGCCGTGCCATGAAGACCGGGACGATCATCGGCGAGTATCTCATCCAGCGACTGCACGCTTACGGGGTGCGCCACGTCTTCGGCATTCCCGGCGACTACGTGCTGGGGTTCTACGACCAGCTTCTGAGCAGCCCGCTCCGCCTCATCAACACCTGCGACGAGCAGGGCGCGGGCTTCGCCGCCGACGCCTACGCCCGCGTGCGCGGCCTCGGCGTGGTCTGCATCACCTACTGCGTGGGCGGGCTGAAGGTGGCCAACACCACCGCCGAGGCCTTCGCCGAGAAATCGCCCGTCGTCGTCATCAGCGGCGCGCCCGGCATGAGGGAGCGCGAGAAAAACCCGCTCCTGCACCACAAGGTCCGCGAGTTCGACACGCAGAAAAAGGTCTTCGAGCAACTCACCGTGGCGGCGACCGTGCTGGGCGACCCGCAGACCGCGCTCCAGGAAATTGACCGCGTCCTCCACGCCGCGCGGCGCTACAAGCGTCCGGTGTATATCGAGCTGCCGCGCGACCTCGTCGGCGTGCCCGGCATCCCCTATCACCAGCCGGACGAATTCCACGAGCGCAGCGACCCGTGCGCCCTGCGGGCCGCCCTCGAGGAGGCCGCGGGCCGGATCAACGCGGCCCGGCGGCCGGTCATCCTGGCGGATGTGGAGGTGCACCGTTTCGGCCTGCAGGACGCGCTGCTCAAGCTGGCGGTGAAGACCCACATTCCCGTGGCCGCCACGTTGCTGGGCAAGTCGGTCATCGGCGAGCATCACCCGTTTTACCTGGGCGTCTATGAAGGCGCGATGGGCCGCGAGGAAGTCCGCCGTTACGTGGAATCAAGCGATTGCGTGCTCATGCTGGGCACGTTCATGACGGACATCAACCTGGGCGTCTTCACGGCGCGGCTTGATCCGGGCCGCTGCATCTCGGCCACCAGCGAGAAGCTCTCCGTGGGCCATCATCACTACGAAGACGTGTGCTTCCAGGATTTCGTGAACGGTCTCCTGCGCGCGAAGCTGCGCCGTCGCGCTCTGCCGCGCCTGCCGGGACCGCGGCCCGACGCGCTGTTTGGCCGCCGCGCCCGCGGAGCGGACCGGACGCGCTCCAGCGCGCGCCCGCTGACCGTGAAACGGCTGTTCGAGCGGTTGAACTGCTTCCTGCGCGAGAACACCTGCGTCATCGCCGACGTGGGCGACGCGCTCTTCGGGGCGGCGGACCTGTACATCCATCAGCGCACCGAGTTCATCTCGCCGGCCTATTACACGTCCATGGGCTTCGCGGTGCCGGCGGCCATCGGCGCGCAACTGGCCAACCCGAAGCTGCGCCCGCTGGTGCTGGTCGGCGATGGCGCGTTCCAGATGACCGGTCTGGAACTGGCCACCGCCGCGCGTTACGGACTGAACCCGATCGTGCTCGTCCTGAACAACCGCGGCTACGGCACCGAGCGGCACATTCACGAGGGCCCTTACAACGACCTCTGGCCGATGAATTATCACCGCTTGCCCGAGCTGCTGGGCGCGGGCCGCGGTTTCGTGGTGGAGACCGAGCGCGATTTCGACGCCGCGCTCACCGCCGCGGAGCAGCACACCGAAAGCTTCAGCCTGCTGGAAGTGCGCCTCGACGCGCTCGACCGCTCGCCTGCCCTTTCCCGGCTGGCGGAACGGCTGGCGAAGAAAGTCTGAAGCGGCCCTTCGCCGCCGGGCGTGGCCGCAGGCGCATCTCACTTTCGCGGCGGCAACGGACGGGTTGCAGCGGCCCGGGCGACCTCGCCTTTGGCTGTACCGCGGCCGACCCGCCTGCGGGGTTGCGGCCTATGGCCGCGAAGGCCGAAATCCGTAACAAGGGGCGAGAGGCGAGGCGGTCCGAAATCCGCAAGCCACACCACGAACCACGGACCAACTCCGCATTCTACATTCCGCATTCCCCGATGGAATGCCGGGCTCGACGGAGTCCCGCCCCGCCCCGTCAGGACCGGTCCGGCACAAGGAATCAGCCGCGGCCGGCAGCGCGCTTTCCGCCAGTGCAGCCTTGCCAGCCGGCGGGGGTTCGTTTCAACTCACGGCACCACTGACCTCCAACTGCTATGGAAACTGCTGAGGATCGTTCGTTGCGGGACTTCACCCGGGCCCGACTGCCGTGGCTGGTTGCCGCCGCGGCCCTGCTGGTTTACGCGCTCACGCTCAACCGCTGGCTGCAACTGACCAGCCTGCCCGTCGTGGCCCGCGTGGCCGGCTGGGACTGGTCGCCCACGCTGTACGCGCCGCTCCATTTCCTGGTCACCTACCCGTTCCGCTGGCTGCCGGGCGCGGTGCTGCCGGTGGCGTTGAACCTCCTGGCCGCGCTGTTCGCCGCGCTGACGCTCGCCTTGCTGGCGCGCTCGGTGGCGCTGCTGCCGTTTGACCGCACCCGCGAGGCGCGGCAACGGGAACGGAGCGAGCTCGGCTTGTTGAGCACGCCGCTGGCCTGGGTGGGGCCGGTCTGCGCGGTGCTGGTATGCGGCTTGCAGTTCACGTTCTGGGAGAACGCCACGGTGGCCACCGGCGAGATGCTCGACCTGTTGCTGTTCACCGTGGTGGTCTGGTGCCTGCTCGAATACCGCGTGTCCGGCCAGGAGAACCTGCTGACCGCGCTGGCATTCATCTATGGCCTGGCCGTCACGAACAACTACGCGATGATCGCGTTCTTCCCGTGCTTCGTGATCGCCCTGATCTGGGTGAAGGGTTTCGACTTCTTCAACCGGCGGTTTCTGGGGCGGCTCACCGTGGCCGGGGTGGCCGGCCTGAGCCTGTACCTGCTGCTGCCCGCGGTGGCGGCGGTCACGCAAGGTCAGGACGGCGCGGGCTTCGGCACGTATCTGCGCACCGTGCTGGCCAACCAGCGGATGGCCCTCGCCAGCTTTCCGCCCTTTGCGATCCTGCTCATCGGGCTGACCACGGTGCTGCCGGTGTTCCTGATGGCGGTGCGCTGGCCGGCCGCGGAGGCGGACACCAGCCGCGCGGGCGTGGTGATGGCCGGCTTCATCACGCGCTTCATGCACGTGGTGATGCTGGTCGCGGCGGGGTCGGTGTTCTTCGATCCGGTCTGGAGTCCGCGGGCGCTGGGCTTTGGTCGCGCGCTGTTGCCGTTCTACTACCTGGCGGCGCTGGCGGTTGGGTATTACGTCGGTTACCTGCTGTTGATGGCGCGCGATCCGGTGGGCCGGGCAGCGTACCTGGTCACGCCGGGCATGCGGCTGCTGGGCCGGGCGCTCGGCGGTCTGACGGTGGCCGCGGCGGTGGCCGCGGCGGGGTTTCTGGCGGTCAGGAACCTCCCCGCGGTGCGCGCCAACAGCGGTCGCGAACTGGCGCGGCTGGCGGACCACCTCGTGGGCTCGCTGCCCGCGAAGGACGCCTACGTGCTGAGCGATGATCAGAACGACCTGCTGCTGCTCGAGGCCGGCCTGGCCCGCCGGAAGGCCGAAGGCGCGCATGTGCTGCTGTGGACGCGGCTGATGCCGTACCGCCTGTACCTCCAGCAGGTGCATGGCCGGTACGGCGACCGCTGGCGCTTCGGCGCGCAAAGCGGGCTGCCGGAGGCGCTGGATCCCGCGGTGCTGTCGGCGCTGGTCGGGTCGCTGGCGGCGTCGAACCAGGTGTTTTACCTGCATCCCAGTCTGGGGTACTACTTCGAGCGTGTGGAACTGGCCCCCGCCGGCCTGGTGTTCCGGCTTCAGACGCGGCCGGATGATGCCCTGGCGGTCCGCCAGTTCACGTCCGAGGAACTGGCGCGGAGCGAGGCGGACTGGGAAAAACGGCGCCCCACCCTCGAGGCCCTGCCGCCGGCGGCCCTCACCGTGTCCATGGAGCGCCGTTACGTCAACGGCTTCTACGCGCGCGGCCTCGCCTCGTGGGGGGCGATGCTTCAGCGCGCCGGGCAGCCGGAGCGGGCGCGGCGCTGGCTCGAGCTGGCCTTGCGCCTCAATCCCGCCAACACCGCCGCGAAGATCAGCCTCGCCTTCAATGACGAGTTGCGCGGCGGCACTGTCCGGCCGCTCGACAAGCCCCCGACGGTGGACCTTTCCAAGGAGCGGCGCGGCTGGGATCAACTGGTGGTCGAGGACGGGTTGTTTGACCACGCGCAGTTCACCCACCGGCTGGGCCTGCTGTTCATGGAGAGCGCGTGCTTCCGGCAGGCGCTGGGCGAATTCCGGCGGGTGCGGTCGCTGCTGCCGGACAACACCGAGGCGCAGATCTGGGAACAGACCGCGGAGACCATGTGCCGCTTCGTGGGCGGCGACGTGGCCGGCGCGGAGGCGCAGGCCCTGGCCTTGCGCGCGCGCCATCCCAAGAACGACAACGTGCTCGAGGCGCTCACGCAGATTTACCTGGGCACCGGCCGGATCACCAACGCCCTCGAGAACATCGAGGCGCAGATCGCGCTGGACCCCGCCAACGCGCGCGCGCTGCTCAACAAGGCGGCGCTCTGCATCCAGATCAAGCAGTTCGAGCGCGCCATCCCGCCGCTGGACGCCCTGCTCAAGGCCAGCCCGGAAAACACCGCCGCCTTGCTCAACCGGGCGATCGCGCACCTGCAATCCGGCCGGCTGGACGCGGCCGCGCGTGATTACGAGACGCTGCTCAAGCTGGTGCCGCAATCGTTCGCGGTCCATTTCGGGTTGGGCGAGATCGCCATTCGCAAGCAGGACAAGGCGGCGGCGCTGCGGCATTTTGAGCAGTACCTCAAGTACGGCGATCCGAAGTCCACCGAGTACAAAAACGTGGCCGAACGGGTGCGGCAGTTGAAGAGCGGCGGCGCCTAGCCCGCAATGCGGGTCACCCACGTCATCACCCGCTTGATCGTGGGCGGCGCCCAGGAAAACACGCTTGCCTCGGTGCTGGGCCTGCGCGGCCGCGCGGGGCTCGAAGTGGACCTGGTGGCCGGCCCGACCGCCGGACCGGAAGGGTCCCTGGAATCCTGGGTCGCCGGCGAGCCCGGCCTGTTCACGCGCCTGCCCACGCTGGTCCGCGCCGTGAACCCGTGGCTGGACCTCCGCGCCTACCGCGACCTCAAACGTCTGTTCCGTGCCCGCCACCCGGACGTGGTGCACACGCACAGCGGCAAGGCGGGCCTTCTTGGCCGCCTCGCCGCGCGCGCGGCCGGCGTGCCCGTCATCGTCCATACCATCCACGGTCCGTCGTTCGGCCCCTTTCAAGGCCCGGTGGCCAACGCCACCTTCACCGCGGCGGAACGGCTGGCGGGCCGGGTCACCACGCATTTCGTGGTCGTGGCCCAGGCCATGGCCGAACAGTACCTGGCTGCGGGCATCGGCCGCCGCGAGCAGTACACGCGCGTCGTCAGCGGCTTCCCGCTCGAGCCGTACCTGACGGCGCGCAACGACCCCGCGCTGCGCGCTCGTCTAGGTCTGGCGCCGGACGATTTCGTGGTCGGGAAGATTGCCCGGCTTTTCAAGCTGAAGGGCCATGACGACCTCTTCGCCGTCGCGCCGGAGTTGATCCGCCACTGCCGGCGGATGAAGTTTCTACTGGTGGGCGACGGCGAGTGGCGGGCGCGCTTCGAGCGGCGGGCGCGCGAACTCGGCTTGGAGCGGCACTTCATTTTCGCCGGCCTGGTTCCGCCCGCCGAGGTGCCAGCCTGGGTGGGTGTGATGGACGTGGTGGTGCACCTGTCACGCCGCGAAGGCCTGGCGCGGGCGCTGCCGCAGGCGCTGGCGGCCGGCCGGCCGGTGGTGGCTTACGACTGCGACGGGGCAGGGGAGGTGTGCCGCGAAGGCGAGACGGGCTTTCTGATTCCGCCGGGCGACCTGGAGCGCTTGCGCCGCCGCCTGCTCGAACTGGCCGCGGACGCCGGCTTGCGCGAACGGCTGGGCCGGCAAGGACAGACGCTGGTGCGTGACTGGTTCCCCGTCGAGCGCCTGGTGGACGAACTGCACAAGCTGTACCGGCGGCTCGCCGCGGAGGCGGGGCGGCCTCTGGATTCACCGCGCGAAAGGCCGGCATGACTTTGGGCGCAACTCCGTTTCCAGCAAGACAGACCTGTGCCGGGCGGGGCGGGACTCCGTCGAGCCCTGCCAGAGTGAGTCGCCGTTTGCTGAGTGGCAACATCCCGGCCTCTCCTCGGGCGGCCGGGCAATCGGACACGGACGATTTTGTCCGCGGTGGCAGCCGGGCCACCGGCACCGCCGCCGGCCGCCCTTCTGCGTGAAATCGAGATCCGGCAAATGACCTTTCCCCTCAACGTTTATGCGCTCGCGCTGGCGGGCGGTTTCCTCACCACGCAGGCCGCGCTGCCGCTCTGGCGCGCATGGTGCCGCCGCACCGGGCTGGTGGATGATCCGGGCCACCGCAAGATCCACCACCAGCCGGTGCCGCTGGCGGGCGGGCTGGCCGTGTTCACCGGCATGGCGCTGCCGCTGGCGCTCGGTGCGCTGGCGCTGCAACTGGGCTGGCTGGACCTTCCGACCACCAGCGCCTTCGGCCACGGCTACACCCGGCGCGCGCCGCAACTGCTCGTGGTGCTCGCCGGCGCGCTGGCCATGGTGCTGCTGGGCTGGCTGGACGACCGGCACGAGCTGAGCCCGGCCCGCAAGTTCGCCGGCCAGGTGCTGATCGCGCTGGCGGTCGCCGTGTACGGCGTACGGATCACGCTTTTCGTGCCCAGCCTGCTGTTCAGTCTGGCGGTGACGACGCTCTGGATCGTGACCGTGACCAACGCCTTCAACTTCCTCGACAACATGAACGGCCTGTGCGCGGGCGTGGGAGCCATCGGCGCGGGCTGTTTCGCGCTCAAGGCGGCGGTGGGCGGGCAGTACCTTGTGGCGGCGCTGGCCCTGCTGGTGACGGCCGCGCTGGTCGGGTTCCTCCCGTACAATTTCCCCCGCGCCACCGTCTTCTTGGGCGACGCCGGCAGCCACCTGGTGGGCTATCTGCTCGCGGTGCTGGCCATCTTGCCGGACTACTACTCGCCCGCGCACCCGGTGCGGACGGCGGTGCTGAACCCGCTGCTTATCCTGGCAGTGGCGCTCGGTGACATGGCGTGGGTCGTGATCCTGCGCTGGCGGCGCGGCCAGCCGGTGTATGTGGGCGACACCAACCATCTTTCCCATCGTCTGGTCCGGCGCGGCCTCGGCAAGACAACCGCGGTGTTGCTGATCTGGCTGCTGGCGGCGGTGTTCGGCGCGCTGTCGTTTGTGTGAAAGTTAAACCCAAGATCGAAGTCGGAAGGGGAGCGCACGCGCCTCGCGTGCGGTTTTCCGCGCCCCCGCGGAAAAACAGTCGGGAAAAAGATCCAGCCCTGAAAGTTTTTTCGTGAGGACCTTCCCTAGTGAGCGGGACGCGAGGCGCGTCCCGCGACACCCGGGGCGGGTGTGCTCCCCAACCCAGTTTCTCAGGCTAAAACCTGCGGCCCGCGCGCGCCCAAGTCACTTGACGGCTCCGCGCCACAGCGCGAAAACCTTGCCCGCACAATCATGAAACTCGAATTTCCCACCCCACCCCGACGCACGGCTGTTTCGCGCCGCCGGTTTCTGGGCTCCGCCGCCCTCGCCGCCGCCGCGCCCGTGTTCATTCCCGCCACAGCCCTGGGCCGGGGCGGCCGCGTGGCGCCCAGCGAACGCATCGTCATGGGGTGCATCGGCGTGGGCGGGCAGGGTACGCGACAAATGGCCGGCGGCATCTGGTCGCCGGCGGGCGGTTTCATCAGCCAGCCGGGCGTGCAAATCGTGGCGGTGTGCGACGTGAACGCGGCCAACCGCGAGCGCGCCCGCGACACCGTCAACGAAAAGTACGGCAACCGCGACTGCGCCGCTTATGTGGATTTCCGGGAGCTGCTGGCCCGACCGGACATTGACGCCATCCTCTCCGCCACCGGCGAGCGGTGGCATCCGCTCATTGCCCTCGAGGCGGTCAAGGCGGGCAAGGACGTGTACTCGGAGAAGCCCGTGTCGCTCTCCATCGGCGAGGCGCGCGCGCTGGCCGACACGGTCCGCCGCTACGGCCGCGTCTTCCAGATCGGCACCCAGCAGCGGTCGTGGTCCGAGTTTCGCTTCGCCTGCGAACTGGTCCACAACGGCTACATCGGCGACATCCAGCTCGTGACCGCCGACGTGGAGGGCAACGCCGGCCATTGCCTGCTGCCCGGCGAGCCCGAGCCGGCGCGGGAGGTTTTCCACTGGGACCTCTGGCTGGGGCCCTCGCCCTGGCGGCCGTACAATTCGAAAATCCCCGGCAGTTGGATGGCCTACCGCGATTACTCCGGCGGCGACATGACCAACTGGGGCGCGCATGTCTTCGACATCGTCCAGTGGGGCCTGGGCATGGACGACAGCGGGCCGGTCGAAATCCTCCCGCCCGACGGCCGGGACGTGAAGCTGCTGACCTATATCTACCCGAACGGCGTGAAGTGCGTGCGCGACCGCGTGCCCGGCCACGGCAAGGGCATCATGTTCCAGGGCACGAAGGGTGTGGTGAAGGTCAGCCGCGAGGTGTTCGAGACCGAGCCGGCCAGCCTGAAGAAGGTCAAGCTCGGGCCCAACGACGTCCACCTGCACGAGGCGTACAACCACCACACCGACTTCCTGAACAGCGTGCGGTCGCGCCGCCCGCCCGGCGCCAACGCCGAGGTGGCTTGCCGCTCGATCACCGTGGCCCACCTGGGCAACCTGGCCGAAGACCTCCGCCGGCCCCTCAAATGGGACCCGCGGCGCGAGCGCTTCGTAAACGATCCCGAGGCCGACCGCTTCATCATGCGCCCGCTGCGCAGCCCGTGGCAGGTGTGACAGGCGGGCAGGTCGCGCCGCGGCGACGGCTGCGGCGTTTGTTGACGGAGGCGGGGTTGGTTGAAAGGGTGAAAGGTGAAAAAGAGACAGGTCAAAGAATCTGCGCCGCAGCCCTTGAACGAAGCTCTCTTTTAACCTTTTAACGCCGCCCAGCCACGCCCCGGCCAGAGCCAGCCCCCAGCGGCGTTCCCCGGCCAGAAAACACGCCGCCACCGGTAGCACCCACAGATACCACACCCCGTGCGCGAACACGGCCAGCGCGAGGAGTGCCGCAAGCCCGACCCACCGGCCCCGGCCGGGCTGTGGGGCCGGCGTGGATTGAATCCAAAACAGCACCACGATCAGCGCGGCAATGCTCAACAACAGCGGCCGGCCGTTCATCCAACGCAGGGCCAGCGGCGTCCAGGCCACGAAAAACACCAACAAGACGCCCAGCCACGCCTCCGGCCGGCGCACTCCTGCCAGTCCCGCCCCGGCGGCCAGGACAAACAGGCCCAGCACCGACCAATCCACCAGCCGTTCGGCGTCCCAGCCGGTGAGCCGGTGCACCTGCCGCAGCCAGGCCTCCCAGCCGTAGTTGTGGTCCACGGTGTAATGCGGGCCCAGCACCAGGATTTCCGGCCAGGTTTTGCCGCTGACCGCCTTGGCCGCGTGCCGCAGCGCGTCATCCGCCGGCAGGTAGCCGTAGGTGATGACCCGCGCCGGGATGGCCAACAGGACCAGCAGCGCCAGCCAGAACACCAGCCGCGACACGGGCGCCGTGGCCGGGGCGGCGGCGGGCGAATCATCGCGAGGTAGGGCGACCGGTTCGGTCACGCGGCCCTTGTGACACGAATCCGCGTCGAAACGAAGTCCAAAGGCGGCGTGGCGGCCGGCCCTGGTTTGTGCGGACGTGGTGCAACGCAGTTGGCAAGGGCCGGGCGGCGGCGGTACGTTCGCGGCATGTTTCCCCGCGGACTGGTTGGTGGTGGTGGGTGTTGGCGGGTTGGAGCGTGCCGACACTGGACAGCGCCCCGGCGCCGCCCGCGATGGAACAACAGCGTGGCGAATAGTGTATACACCCGCCGGAGGTGGACTTCGTGGTCCGCAACCCTTCTCTGCTGCCGTCGGCTGTTTGCAGTCCGTTCTGTCGTAACTCCTAATGTTTTCTATAGATAAACTTATCATATGGCATCGATGTATATTTGTTTTAGTTGTATTTTTGACAAACAAACTGCTTGTCATCGCCGTTCTTTTTGGCATTGTGCAGTCCGTTCCTTAAAACTGGGCCGTTCTTTTCAGTGGCATTTTCGCGTGGCTGACGGCCACGGGCTCCCTTGAAAGGCTGGAAGGCGCCGCTTCCGAAGGCTGCGTAGGGCGTGCACGCATGACGCGCCATCGGCGCATGGCCCCGGTGATCGGCGTTGCTTACAGGTGTTCCAAGTGGGGGTGCGTTGAGTGACGCGCCCGTTGCTTTGAGGTGGCCGGTCGGTTCCGCGGAGGAACAACCAACATGAATCCAACCTATCCGCGCCTCGTTGCCGCCATCGGCTTGATTGCCATCACCGGCTGCCAGACGACAACTACCGCACCCACGGCCGGTTCCACCGTGCTCCAAAAGGTAAGCATTCCCGAGATCGTCCCGACCTCCGACACCAAGGTGACTCAGGGCGACGCAGTGAAGATCTCAGTAATCCCGGTCACCTATACTGCCAGGGTCGTCAGCACGACCAAATACGAGCAGGCGGAGATTCCGCGGGTTGTCTGGGACATCCCGCCCAATTCCGTCTATGTTTGGGAGTCCGTGGAGCACTCGCTCAGAGTCGAGCCGGAATTCTTACGGTTCCAAGTGAAGATCAACAACCAACTGGACCGCTCCTTTCGGGGCGCGGGCACGGTTGTCGAGTTTAATGTCGACGGCAAAGTGAGCGACGTCGGACAGCTCAACTACCGCGAACTGCTCAACGTGATTGTCCCACCGCGATCGGAGAAGGAGGTGTACATTTACGGTCCTTCGCCATCGGTGCTGTCACCCAACGCCACCATTGGCGTCATGTTCTACGACGTGGTGACGGCGACCGACGCCGCCGGCAGCGTTACCCAGCGACAGAACTTCCAGTGGGTGTTTCAGAGCAAGCTCAAGGAAGTGGAGCAAGCAGTGCCGGGCAACAGCCGCGTCAAGAAGTGGGTTTCAGTCGAGAAGTACCAGCAGCAGATGATCCAGACCAAGACGCTCCAGGAATCCTGGCCCAACCTGCCACGGGGACGGTGATCTTACCCACGCAGCAGTAAGCCTAACCCGGAGCGGAACACCCGAAACACTCCAAGCGCAATGCAGAGTTCACCGCCGTGCAGCGGAAAGGTCCAAGTATTACGGCCGCAGCAGAAGCGAACAATCCGCCGATACCATGAAATACACGTTTAAGACACCCGAAGGCAAGCAGTCCGTCATGACTCGGGACCAACTAATGGTCCTTTGGAATAATCGAGAGGTGCCGCGCGGTTCACTAGCGGCTCCAGAAGGTACCAATGAATGGGCCCCCGTCGGAGTCATCCTCGGGGCGCAAGTAGCGGAGGGGGGCACCTCTGAATCCGACAGCGCTTCGGTTGTTGAAAGTCCGCATGTCGCGTCTGTGGCCGCCCGTTACAATGACGCTTACCGACTTGCCAAAGCCACCACAGCCATCGGGGGCGTATTGAAGTTCCTTGCGGTCTGTGCCGGCGGCTTGGCGCTTCTGGTGCCAACAGCCTTTGCCAGCAGTACATATGCGAGTCGCGGCTCCGTGGGGGGTGCCGCTCTGTTGGTCGGCTTCGCGGCGGCGGTGGCGCTGGGCGCTCCGCTATACGCTTTGGGCGTCCTCGTTTCGGCACACGGGCAGGTACTGCGCACTACTCTGGACACGGCGGTTAACACCTCGCCACTGCTTGACCCAGTCCAGAAGTCGCAGATCCTCTCCAATTGAGAGGTCGCGTCCAATCGAGGTCGCCATGAAGCTCCCACCACCTCCCTCGCAGACAGTATTTGGCTCTGCCTTTGACGTCGCCCTTCTCCTGTTTGCCGCCTGCTCCCGCGGCACGCCCTCTGCCGGTGACGGCAAGGCGGTCCTCCAAAACCGGATTTGCAGCGAATCCGAAGGGCGAATCACCCTGGTTCGATTTGAAAAGACCGACGCCCAGCAGGGCGAAGTCTTTGGTGTTCCTTTCTACACACTTGAGTGGACAGCAGAGATCGAGTTCACCCAGCCGTGCAAGTGGGTAACCGGGCTGTTTGGCTTGGGCGCCGGCTTTCACACTCGGGCTCCAACGTCGGGCGCCGGCAAGGGCTACTGGGATGGGTTTCTGGAACAGTCCCAATACCCCGGGGTACTCGTCAATCCAAGGGACCGCGCAACCTTGTGGGGTGCGGTGATCTTCCGCAAGACCGAGAAAGGTTGGAAGGCTGAACAATGTACAGTAGCCAAGTACCAGCTCCTGCGTGGCAAATAACACAACAATAAATGACTACAGAAGTAAATCTCAATCGTGGTCTGCAACGGGAGCGCAGCACTATTGGAGTCGCCCGACCATGTCAGGTAGTAGTCTTTCCTCCAAAAAGACCGATCGGTTCGCGGAGAGGCGATCTCCCCGACGGAGTGTGTGGTCCTCGCGCCTGCACAAGTGGAAAATCTCGGGCCGCACTGTGTCTATTGTCTCGATCCTCGCATCTGCAGTCGGCGATCTTGCTGTACACGCCCAACCCAACCTTCGACCTCTTCCGCCTGCTGGCTGGCCGCTCCCGCTGATCATTTCGACGCGGCAAGGGGACCGTCAGACGGCAACTGAGGCCTATGACGACCAAGACCTGTACATTGACTGGGCAGTGCGAAACACCTCGACCACCGCCGCAGTCTGGGGCACGTTCTACTACCGCCTTACGGTGGACGGCTACAAGTGGTTCGAGTGGTACAACGATTATGTCGCGCCGGGCGGTACGGACCGGGTTGAGGATCACCTTCTCGGACGCCTGACTGCCGGTGTTCACACCGTACGCATCGAGACCGACGTTACCGGCGTGATTCACGAGACCAACGAATCGGACAACGCGTACGAACGGCAACTCACTATCCTGCCCCGTCGCGCCAACGGCCACTTCTACGCACTGACGACCAAGGCCGGGACATGGCACCAGGCTCAGGCAGAAGCGACCAGCTACGGAGGCCACCTGGTCACGATCACCAGCCTTTCCGAGCAGCGTTTTGTGGTTGGGGCCTTCCTGCGCAACGGCTTCGCGGCAAAACCTCTGTGGATTGGGCTCACCGATCACGTTCAAGAGGGAGCCTATCGTTGGGTTACCGGCGAGCCCTTCGAGTTCGCCAACTGGAATTCGCAGGAGCCCAACAACTGCGGCAACGAGGATTACATCGCCATCAACTGGCACGTAGCGCACAACCGCTCGAACAGCCGCTTGGGCGATTGGAACGACGCGCCGGCCGCCGGCACCGCTGGTTGTCTCTCTAGCTGGCCGGAGGACTATTTCGGCATCATCGAGTGGAACACCGAACCCACGGGATTTCCGGGGCAGATGTTCCAGTGGGCCGGTCCGGTGGCGGAACCGGAGGCGGTGTGGCGTCGCGCTGCGGGCGGAAACGACCATGCCTATCAAGCCTTCTGGGTGGCCGAGGGCATCACTTGGAACGAGGCGAAGGCCTTCGCCGAAGGGCGAGGCGGCGCTCTGGCCTCCATCACCTCCTCGTCCGAAAACACGTTTGTGGCAGCCCTGATTCAAAATGATCGCTTCTGGCAGGACCGACGTCGCTACGGCAGCGACGTTTCCTTCGGTCCGTGGCTTGGCGGATACCAACCTGCTGGCGCGCCGGAACCTGACGGCGGCTGGCGTTGGACAACCGGTGAGATCTTCTCCTACTCGAACTGGGATACGCACCAGCCCGACAACTACGGGCCCAATGGAGAAAGCAGACTTCAGTATTATCAGGGCTATCCACCCGGTCGTCGTGACCTATGGAACGATGAAGAACCTGACTCGCGCATGGGCGGCTTCGTAGTCGAGTACTCTGGTGCACTTCCCCAGATCAGCAGTGTCTCGCCTAACCCGGTGGAGGGTTCGGACGTTAGCCAGAAGATCACGATCAACGGCGCGAACTTCGTCAACAAACCCACCGTTACGCTGACCTGGACCGGGCAGCCCAGCTACCGGCTGCCGAACGGGCAATTAGCGTTCGTCAACGCCAACAAGCTGGAAATGTCCATCGTCACGGGCACCGCGGCGGACACGTGGACCGTAAAGGTCACGAACCCTGACGGGCGATCGTCGGAGTCATACACGTTCCTAGTCGTCACACGGGAGCTTCTCGTCGCTGATGGATTCGACTACCCGATCGGTGACCGCGGCTGGCGAAATGGACGAACCACAATTGTCGCCGAGTTTCCAGGCGCTCCGAGACAGCTCACAGCATTCTCGCGCTGGCTATACGATGAACGCAATCACGTCTACACCAACAAGCCCCTCGCGTACTCAAAAGTGTTCATGGGGCGAGAGCTGGAGGGGTTCAGTTACGCGGGAACCGGCTGGCGCAATCTACAAGACGTAGGGGCTTACAACCCCGATTCGCGATTCGGGGGGCTCCATCCTGGCGAGGACTGGAACAAGACCGAAGATGAATTGGGGCAGCCTGTCTTCGCTGTGGCAGACGGACAGGTAGTCGAGATTAAGCAAGCAGGTTCGACGGTGTCTGGCTCAGGTTGGGCAATTTTACTCCGCCATCGGGTCGACTATCAGGGGTTCCCCGAAAACATTTATAGCCTTTACGTACACGTCGCACCTGCTTGGCGTGAAATTCAGAATCGGGGACTCGATCAGGAGCGAAAGATTCCCAACTCCAGCGGCGATTTGGGCGGAATCCTTGCAGCAAAGGAAGCATTCGAGTTTCAGAAAGGTGCCATAGTGAGGCGTGGGCAAATCATTGCCCGCGTAGCAAGGGTCTCATCCTTTGGTCCCCATCTGCATTTCGAGTTGCGCACCAATGGAGGCGGCTTAGAAGATGGGGGGCCGATCTGGCCACGCGCAAGCGCAGGCTACTATACGCATGATGGTGCGAAACACATCCAAGGCTTGGATAGTGAACAAGTCGCTCAAGCATTCCGGCTCATGCACGGAGAAGTTGGCATTTTGGATCCTTCGGACTTCATCGACGATCATCGTCCTACGCTGCCTGTAACCTACCTCGCTGGTGATCGAGTGGAAGCGATCGAAGCGGACGTCGAGATACGTAAGACAGCCGGCGGCGAGGCCACCGGGAAACGGACTTACATCGGGCTTCAGGCAACGATTCTGGACGATCAGCTACCTTCGATGCCGATAGAAGGGAAAGTTTATCGTTGGTACAAGGTGAGATGGGATTCGCCAGTGGACGAGGAAGGATGGATTCCAGAGGATTTTATGGCGCGGATTTCAGCGCCCCCGCCACATGGTTTGCGCGTCGCTCCGAGCATTGCTGATGGGGGCCAAGTCACGGTCATGCCAGCACGAAGCTCGTATCGGGAAGGCGAACGGGTCACCTTGATCGCACATCCTGCGCATGGCTACTTCCTCGATAGCTGGAGTGGCGTGGATGAAGCGAACGGTCTGTCAGCCTCTCTGACCCTTTCAGCTTCTCGCACGGTGACTGCGAACTTTAAGAAGCAACATGGGGCCGACGGTTTCGACTGTCCCGCTGTCTACGCATCTTCTTCAGGGAGCGGCGCGCGGCTGGCCGGGCCAGGAGAGGCGATTGACCTGAACCTGCTGCGGCGCTTCCGCGACGAGGTGCTGTCAGCCACACCGGAAGGGCGGGCTTTGATTGACGAGTTCTACCAGAACAGCGCGGAGATTCTCCATCACATGGCTGCCAACCCGGCGGTGCTGGCGGGGGTGAAGGACACGATCGTGAGCCTGCAACCGACAATCCGCGATCTTGTGGACGGTGACGGGCAGCAAACCCTTACCGAAACGACTGTCGAGGCTGTCAGCACGCTCGCCCAGCAGTTGCATCGGGCTGGCGGCGTGGTCCTGCGATCCGCGATCGAGAGCGAACTGGAGCGGACGGGCCCATTGAACGCCCTGACCGGTCAGACCAGCGATGAGGTGCGGCGCAGGATCGTGGGCAGGTACCTGCGGATCGTGCAACCCCGGGTCGTGAGCGACGGCTTTGAGTTCCGCGTCACGGGCGATGTCGTCGGCAATTTGCGGGCGGAGTACTCGGACGACCTCCGTTCATGGACGCGGCTGGGTGACGGTGTCATTTCGCAGTTACCGGCCACGGTGCGGGATGGGAATCCGCCCGCGAGCGGCATTCGGTATTACCGGGTCGTGAGCGAACCGTGATGACAACGCGGGCGGATCGGTGCGCGCCGCCGGCGTGGGGTTGTACCTGTGGGACGAGGTGGCGTGCCTGTACAACTTCCACGACGCGGCAGTGCGGGTCCGGTTCAACGGCCGCGCTCTCGAACTTCCGCCGCACGGGCCGTACTGGGTGGAGCGGCTTGGTTCTACAAAACCCCCGGCAGCGACTGCTTCAGAGGGTGATTTCCACGAGGCCGGTTGCCTCCGGCGACCACGTGAACTCGCGCGTGACCGGCGGGGCGGAGCCGACCTGCAGGGTCGCGCGATAGGTGCCGTGGAAGGCGTCCAGCGGGCATTCGCCCTGGGCGTCCGCGGTCAGTTCCGCGCGGGTCCACCAGGCGCCCTTGATGAGCCCGAGCAGGCGGTCATAGACCGGCTTGGGCGACATGTCGCGGCGCAGGAGTCCGGCGGCCGCGCCCTGCCAGGCGCCGCGGTCGGAGAAGTCCCACCAGGTCAGCGCGGCCGTGGCCGGGTGGGCGAAGACCAGCGTGTAGAAGCGCTCGACGTACTCGGCCTGCCGGGCCTCGAGTTCGGGGGTGGTGGGACCCCAGTTTTCGCCGGGGCCGCGGCGGGGGCCGCTGACGACGGTGGTCTCGGTGAAGTGCAGCGGACGGCCGAACCGGGCGAAGGCGTCGCAAACCTCCCAGACGCGGGCCAGGGGCCAGGGGTGGTCGTGCATGTGGCTTTGCAGCCCCACGGCATCGAACAGCGGGCGGCCCGCGGCGTCGCGCAGGGCCTCGAGCAGGGCCCGATAGGGCGGGTCGAGACGGTAGTCGTTGACCAGGAGCGTGGCGCCCGGATGGGCGGCGCGGGCGATTTCCAAGGCGCGGCGGGTGTAGGCCACCGGACCGAGGCTTTCGCCCCAACGGGCCATGCGGGTGCGGTTGGCGCGGTCGGGCAGGTGGGTGGCCTCGTTGACCACGTCCCAGAGGTCGAGCCGGCCCTTGAAGCGGGCGGTGATCTCGCGCACGCGGCCGTCCGAGAGGCGGGCCAGTTCGGCGTCGTCCTCGGGCAGCCAGCGGGGTGAGCCGGCGGGATGGTCCCAGACCAGGGGGTGGCCCTTGCAGAGGATGCCGCGGGGGCGGGTCCATTCCAGCACGCGGTCGGTGTAGTCGTAGTTGGGCCGGCCCGGCTCGCGTTCGTAGCTGGCCCAGTAAAAGCCGAGCGTGGCGAAGTTGAGCAGCGCGGCGAAGCGCTCGCGGTAGGCGGTCTCGGCCTCGGGATCGCCGCAGCGGTCGAACATGAAGAAATTGCAGCCGAAGAGGAAGGCGTGCCGGAGCTGCTCGATGTGGACGCGCGCGCCGGCGGCGGGTTGACCCGCGGCGGTGCGCACACGCAGGAGGCCGCGGCGACGGCGGTGGCGGGCGATGCGCTCGCGCGCTTCGGCCAGCAGGTCGGCGTCGGGCCGGGCGGGCGGCTCGCTCGCGCGCAAGGCCCGGGGCAGGGTGGCGGCGGTGAGGGTGGCGGTGCGGAGGAAGGCGCGGCGGTTCATGGCGATGATGTCGGAGCGGGATTGTTGGCGAACGGGCGATTGGACGCAACTTCCGACGCCCGCAATCAATCCTTCGCTGGACGCCGCCGCCGTCGGGGGCTACAACGCCGGCCAACCCCCGGTTGCGCGCATGAAAACACCTCGCTGGATTTGCGGATGCCTGCTGGCCCTGGCGCTGATTCCACCGGTCCTTGCCGCAGAGAAGCTGCGGCTCTTCGACGGCCGGTCCTTCGCCGGCTGGGAAGGCGACACGCGCAAGACCTGGCGCATCGTGGACGGCGCGCTGGTGGGCGGCAGCCTCCAGGCGCCGGTGCCACGCAACGAATTCCTGGCCACGACGCGGCCGTTCACCAATTTCGTGCTGCGGCTCCAGTTCAAAATTCTCGGCGAAGGCGCCAACGCGGGCATCCAGATTCGTTCGCGGCGCATTCCCAACCACCCTGAGATGATCGGCTACCAGGCCGACTTGGGCGACCCGGAGTGGTGGGGCTGCCTGTACGACGAGTCGCGCCGCAACCAGGTGCTGGCCAGGGCCGACAAGGCGAAGGTCAACGCCGTGCTCCGGCGCGGCGACTGGAACACGTACGAGATTCGCTGTGAAGGCCGCCGGGTCCGCCTGGCCATCAACGGTGTCGAAACGGTGGACTACACGGAACCGGACCCGGCGATCGAGCAGGCGGGCTTGATCGCGCTCCAGATTCACGGCGGGCCGCCCAGCGAGGCCTGGTACCGCGACATCACGCTGGAGGAGTTGCCCTGAGCCCGGACTTCGGGGCTTCGGGGGCGAGGGCGGGCGGCGCGCCGGCCAAATCCTGCCCTTGGGCGGGGCAGGCGGGCTCTGGGGCCGCCAAGGGCGGCGTCCAGCAGCGGTAAAGCCAGTTCCCCAACGGCACCAGCACAACGGCGGTCAGAATGCCCGCCACCACATCCACCGCGTAATGGAAGCGGCAGTACACCGTGGACAGGCACAGCAGGATGACGGTCACCAAATGCGCGTGGCGTATGCGGGGCAGGTAGCGATACGAGAAATACAGCGTACAGATGGCCACCGCCACGTGGCTGCTGGGAAACGCCGCGCCGGGCGGCTCGAACAGATCATAGATCGTGGCGATCACGTGGTACATGATCCCCTGCTTCACCGCCTCCGGGTACGGATGCGCCGCGCCGAGCGCCAGCCATTCGGCCGGCAGGCTGAAGTGGTCCACCTCCCGGAAAAACAGGCGCGGCCCGGTGACGGGTAGGAAGATGAAGGCGAGGTAGCAGCAATAAAACGTGAAGCTCACCACCGAGACGTAATGGAAGAACGCCCGTCGCTCGCGCAGGAACAGCGCCAGCCCCACGCCGACGATCATGAGGTAGTACGAGAAGTAGGCGCTGTAGAACAGTTCGCTGGCCCAGCGGTACGGCAGCCATTGCATGAAGGCCAGGCTCGGCTGGAAGCCCACCAGCCGCTGCTCGAACTTCACAAAATGCACATCCAGATAGCTCGGCACGAACATCTCGTTCAACACCCCGGTTTCCCGGTAGAACCCCGTGTAAAGCAGCACCGGGTAGAAATGCCGCACGAAGTCCAGCGCCCGGTTCGCCAGCCGGCGCGCGTGGACTCGGATCAGTCCATGCACCGCGATGAGCGCCACCAGATGCAGCGCGATGAGCAGCGGCGCGCCAGGCACCCGTTCATTCTGGAAGAGCAGGATCAGCAGGCCCACCAGGGTGATGTAGCCCTGGGTCGCATAGTCCACGAAGGTGTAATGCTTCATTGGAAATTGGTTGTCGGTCCGATCACACCCAGCCGGCTTCGCGATACCACCGCCACGTCGCTGCGAACCCATCCCGCAGGATCGTGCCGCAGACCGGCCCCAGCCAGCCCGTGAGCCGGTTCGTATCAGCCACCCAGCCCGGCGCGGTCAGCTCGCGGTGCTTGCCGTGCGCCAAGATCGTCGCCCGGCCGGTGAGCCGCGCCCAGCCCGCGGCCAGCCCGCACACCACCGGCAACACCGCCAGCGGCAGCCGCGGCCGCCACGTGCGCCGGCCCAGTGCGCGGGCGATTTCCTCCGCCAACCCCGCTGCGGTCACGGGCTCGGGGCCAGCCACGTTGACTACCGGCGCGCCGGGGCGCGGAGCCGTCAAGGCCCGCTCCACCACCTCGGCGACGTCTGTGGCAAACACCAGGCTCAACTCCTGCCGGCCGCCGCCAAACAGCGGCGTCAGCCCCCGCCGGGCCGCCCGGAACAGCGGCAGAAACTCGTGGTCGCGCGGACCGTACACCGCCGCCAGGCGCAGGATGACAAACTCGCCGCGGCACCCCCCAAGCACTTCCTGCTCGGCGGCCAGCTTGCTGCGACCATACCCGGACACCGGCTGCGGCGGCGAGTCTTCGCGGGCCGGCTGCTGTCGCGTGGCCGGACCGCTCACCGCCAGGCTGGAAAGCAGGATCAGGCGCTGGCCGTGGCCGGCTTCGTTGACCGCCTGGACCAGATTGCGCGTGCCGGTCTGGTTCGCGGTGTAAAGCCCGGCCCGCTTGAGCGCCTTGGTGGCGCCGGCGCAATGCACGATGTGGGTTGCGCCAGCCACCGCGCGCCGCAGCGAAGCCAGGTCATCCAGCCCGCCACGCACGATTTCCGCGCGGGCAAGGTGCGGCTGGATGAAGGTCGTGTCGCTCCGCTCACGCAGCAGCAGCCGCACGGCCACGCCCGCGGCGTGGAGATGATCCAGAATGTGGCTGCCGACGAACCCGTTGGCGCCCGTGAGCAGCACTTTCATGGAGGGATCGGGCGGCGGCGCGACGTTCGGCGGACACGGAAATCAGTTCAACCGGTCGGGCGGCGCTCAGAACAGACCCAGTTCGCGCGCCACCCGGCCCATCTTGTCCAGGGCAAAGTCAATCTGCTTGTCCGTGTGGGTGGCCATGAGGCTGATGCGGAGCAATTCCTGACCAGGCGGCACGCCGGGCGACACCACCGGGTTCACGAACACACCCTCCTGCTCGAGGCGTTTGCAGAAGCGAAAAGTGGTCATGAGGTCGCGGACATACACCGGCAGGATGGGCGTCTGCGAGGCGCCGAGGTCGAAGCCCAGCGAGAGCAGCCCGTGCTTCATGCGCTCGGTGTTGTGCCAGAGCCGCTGGATGCGTTCCGGCTCGGCGATCATGATCTTCAAAGCGGCCAGTGTGGCGGCGGCGTTGGCCGGGCTCATGCTGGCGCTGAAGATCAGCGCGCTCGAATGGTGCTTCAGGTAGTCAATCGTGGCCGCGTCGGCGGCGATGAACCCGCCCAGGCTCGCCAGCGACTTGCTGAACGTGCCCATGATCAGGTGCACCTGGTCGGTCAGCCCGAAATGCGCCGCCGTGCCCGCGCCTTGCGGTCCGAGCACGCCGATCGAATGCGCGTCGTCCACCATCACCACCGCGCGGTGCGCCTGCGCCAGCCGGCACAACTCCGGCAGCGGGATGATGTCGCCTTCCATGCTGAACACGCCGTCCACCACGATGAGCTTGCCGGCGTCGGACTCGATCTGCTGGAGGCGGTTCTCCATCGCCGCCATGTCCCGGTGGCTGAAGCGGAGGAACTTGCCCGGCGACAACATGCAGCCCGCCACGATGCTGGCGTGGTTGCTCTTGTCGGCGATGATGTACTCACCCTTGCCCACCAGCGCGCTGATGACGCCGAGGTTTACCTGGTAGCCCGTGCTGTACAGCAGCACTGCCTCCTTTTTCACCAAGCCGGCCAGAGCGCATTCCAGCTCGAGGTGGATGTCCAGCGTGCCGTTCAAAAAGCGCGAGCCCGCGCAGCCGGTGCCGTACTTGGCCACCGCCGCGCGCGCCGCTTCCTTGATCTTCGGGTGGTTGGTCAGCCCCAGATAGCTGTTCGAGCCCAGCATCAGCACGGTTTTGCCGTTGATGAGCACCTCAGTGTCCTGCGCGGAGGAAATGGTGCGGAAATACGGGTACAACCCGAGCGCCCGCACCTGGGCGGCGTTCTTGAAATTCCGGGCCTTGGCCAGCAAAGGCAGGTCCGCGGTGGCCGCCGGCGCAACCGGCTCGCCGTCCCGGCCCGGGGCCGCCGCCGGACGGGCGGGCAGGGCGGCGGCCTCGGTCCGCGGCGGCAGACCGGCCACGGGCGCGCCGTTGCCGGGTTTGTTCAAGGGAGGTGTATGAGTCTCGCGTTTCATCGCAGAACACGGTCACGCACAGGCACAAGGCCCGAATGCCCCAGACCCTGGCCATACCACCCGCCGGGTGTCAGCGCACTGAAGTCGGCCATTTCGGAACGGAAGCGTCCCGGTTTGGCCGCCGGGCTGTCAAGGCGCTTTTGGCCGCGGCCGTGATGCTGGAGGCGCCGCGTTTTCCGCCGGTGGCGGGGGTGAAATCGTAGCGCCCGCGCTCAGCCGGCCGGTGAACTGGGTTTCCAGTCCGGTGCCGCAGGTGGGGCGCCTCTCGCTGAGGGGCGACAAGTTCCGGCCCCGCAGCGAGGGGCCGGCTACCTGGGCCAGAGACCGGCCACTCGCCACAAACGGCGCCGACGCAGCGGCGCCCTGCCTGGGCAAGGCAATCTCCAGCACAGTAGGGCCGCGCTGCGTCGCGGCCGGGGGAGAATGCCGAGGCTCGCGAAGCTCGCCCCTCCGAAATGCTACGGAACGCCAGGCGGTAGGGTGCCTGACGCCACCAGCGCCAGCCCAGCCAGTTTCGTACCCGATTATCCGCGCCTTTTTGCATCTCCATGACAAATCGGCTCGGCAACACGGTCACCTTGACGTAAAGAGCCTCCGCACCCCGTTGCATGAACGCGCCGGATCGCCAGACCCGAAACCGCCCGCCCCGGTTCTTCTGGCAGGCCGTGTTGATCGTCCTGCCCGTGGTCGGGCTCACGGTCCTGGGACTCATCTCGCTGCAACAGGATCGCGCGCTGGCCGGGGAGCAGGCGAAGGACTCGGCGGCGCTCGTCGCGGCGCAATGGACGGACCTCGTGGGCCGCCAGCTCGAACGGGCCTTTCTCGACTACGACACCACGCGGTCCGAACTCAAGGCCGACTGGGAAACCTCGCTCGGCTTCCGCGCGTGGGCGGCGGGCACGGACGTCGCCGCGGTCCGCCAACACATCGCCAACTGGCAGGCGCGACATCCCGGGATTCCGCTGCCCGACCAGCCTGATGCCCGGCTCGCGCTGCCCGTCCGCGATGACCCGCGCTTCGCCTTTGACGAACCAGTCATCGGCTGCCCGCCGGCCTGGCTGATCGAGCTCGCCCCCGAACAGCGTCAATTCTGGTACGCGGCGCAAGTCGCCCTCGCCAGCGGGCAGACCAACGAAGCGATGCAGCAACTGCAATCGCTGGCGGACAACTCCACAGTCGAAGACTTGCGGGCGAACGCGCAGTTCCTGAAATCGTGCCTGGAGGCGGAGCAGGCTTCGGCGGCCGAGGCGGTGAAGTTGTTTCGCGAACTCCAGGACCGCTTTGACCAGGTGCCGAGCGAAACCAGCTTCCCGCTCGGCCAACTGGCGTGGCAGCACGCGATGCGACGGCTGCCGTCGGGCTCGGGCTTCGACACCACGGAGGTGAAGGCGCTGGTTCACGTGACGGAGTCATGGCCGGCAACACCGCTTCTCGGCCTCATGCTCGCGGAGCTGACCCGTCTCGCGCGGCCAGACTCAACTGAGGACGCCAGCCGACTCGAAATCTTGCGGCGGCTGCTGAACGCCCGCCAGCAGACCGCGCGGGTCGTCGCCGACCTGGCCCGGCTCCAGCCGTGGGACCAGGCGCCGGGCACCATGTTCTGGATGACGAGCGACAACCGGAGTTATCTGGCGGTGATCCACCCTGCCGGGCCAACCGGCGATGAAACGAACCCCAGCAGTGCCGTCGGTCCGGTGTCGGTGCTGGTGTACCCCGGCGGCGTGGTATCGGCCGCCCTGGCCGAATGTGCCACGGAAGCCGCCACGATGATTCCCCGCTACTCGCGCCTGGTGGTCCGGTTGGGCGACCGGGACATGGAACCAGGCCAGACGGGCGGAGCCGACGCTGCGGTCGCCGGCCTGCCGCTGCTGGCCGAGCGGGCGGCAACGTTGGAGGCGCTGCCGCGGCCGGAAGGCTCGCCGCCCCCGTCATTCCAAGTGCGGATGTTCCTCGCCGACGCGCCGCTGCTTTACGCCCAGCAGCGCCAGCGCGCGTGGTTGTTTGGAGGTCTCGTGCTGGCCGCCGCCGGCACGGCGCTGATCGGCCTGGCCGCCGCGCATCGCGCCTTTCAGCGGCAACTGCGCCTGAGCGAGATGAAGTCCAGCTTCGTCTCCAGCGTCTCGCACGAGTTGCGCGCGCCCATCGCCAGCGTGCGACTCCTTGCCGAGAGCCTGGATCGCGGCACCGTCACCGACGAGACGAGACGTCGCGAGTACTTCCGGCTCATGGGCCAGGAGTGCCGGCGGCTCTCGGCGCTCATCGAGAACGTGCTGGACTTCTCGCGCATTGACCAGGGCCGGAAGCCGTACGAGTTCGAGCCCACCGATCTGCCGGCGCTGGTGGCCCAGACCGTGCGGCTCCTGGAGCCGTACGCCGCCGAACGGCAGGTGAGCTTGAAGCTGCTCCCGCCTTCCGCCTTCGACCTGCAGCCTTCTCTCGACGCCCGGGCCATCCAGCAGGCGCTGGTGAACCTGATTGACAATGCCGTGAAACATTCGCCGCCCGGCGCCAGCGTCGAAATCGCTCTGGAAGTCCATCCTGCGGCCTGCGGCCTCCGTCTTTGCGTCTCCGACCACGGCCCCGGCATCCCGCCAGCGGAACACGCGCGCATCTTCGAGCCGTTTTACCGGCGGGGATCCGAATTGCGGCGCGAGACCACCGGCTTCGGCATCGGCTTGAGCATCGTGAAACACGTCGTCGAAGCCCACGGCGGCCGCGTGTGGGTGGAAAGCGAGGTCGGCCGCGGCAGCCGTTTCGTGGTCGAACTGCCGGTGCGTGATACTCCACCGCAGCCCACCCCATGAACGAGCGCCTTCTGATCGTGGAAGACGAGCTGGCCATGCGCACGGCCCTGGCCGACGCACTCGAAGCCGGGGGCTACCGCGTCATCACCGCCGCCGACGGCGAGGCCGGCCTGGCGCGAGCGCTCAAGGAAAGGCCCGACCTCATCCTGCTCGACATCATGATGCCGAAGCTCGACGGCTTCGCGGCCTGCGCGGAGTTGCGTCGCCTGGGCCACACCGAGCCGATCCTCATGCTCACCGCCAAGGACCAGATCGAGGACCGCGTCACCGGCCTGGACGCCGGCGCGGATGACTACCTGGTGAAACCGTTCAGCACCGAGGAACTGCTGGCTCGCGTGCGCGCCCTGCTCCGGCGCGCGGGGCGGCAGACCAAGGCCGTGCGCGAACTGCGCCTGGGCGACGCGCGGATTGATTTCGCGCTCCAGCGCGCCTGGCGGGGCCGGACCGAGCTGCATCTCACGGCCAAGGAATTCGCCATGCTCCGCCTGCTGGCCGAGGCCGAGGGCGAGCCGGTCACCCGCGCGCGTTTCCTGGACCTGGTCTGGGGCTACGGCGCCTTTCCCACCACGCGCACCGTGGACAATCACATCGCCAGCCTGCGCGCCAAGCTCGAGCCCGATCCCGCCCGGCCGCGCTGGCTTAAAACGGTGCATGGCGTGGGCTACCGGCTGGAGTTGCCCCCGAAGTGAAACCACCCTGACCCCATGAACCACCCGGTGGCCAGATGCCGCGGGAAAGGGCCGCCGCTAGCCCGTATATTTCACAGGCGGTCAGGAACCGGAAGACGGAGCGCAGATTCCCAATCTGCCGTAACGCGGGTTTCCAACCCGATGAGCGCCGCCTGGTTTCCGACGCTCCGCCGACTGGAAGTCGGCGATACAGCAGGTTGGAAACCTGCGCTACGAGCCTTCGGTCCGCCGTACGGCGAACCAGTTTGTGGAATAAGCAGGCTAGGGCCGGCCAGGGTCGGCCTTGCCCATCTTGGCTTGGAACCTGGCGTCTCGGGGGTTCCTCTTTTTGCAGAATCCTGACAACTGGCCGACCGTCCATCGGCATCTTGGCGCCATGAAAACCTGCACGCTGAACTTGCTCGCCGGCCTCACGGCGGTCCTCACCGCCCTGGCCGCCGACCCGCTCCTCGAGTCGCTCCAAAAGGGCCTGCTCGAAGAGGAGGTCAACCGCGACCTCAACACGGCCGCCCAGGCTTACGAGGCCGCAGTCAGGCAGGCGGACGCCCAGCGCCAGGCCGCCGCCACGGCCGTGTTCCGCCTCGCCGAGACCTACCGCAAGCTGGGCCGCACCAACGACGCCGTCGCCCAGTACCGCCGCCTCCTCGAGCAGTTCGCCGACCAGGCCCCGCTGGCGGCCTTAAGCCGGACGAACCTGGCCCTGCTCGCGCCGGAGAGCCGTGACGCCAAGCCTTCCGGGCGGCTCAGCCCGGCTGTACAGCGCCAGCTTGAACTGCTCCAGCAGGAACTGGCCTTGGTCGAGGATCAGATTAAGAACAAACAGCTCATGGTGGATTCCGGGCGCGCCTCGCGCGAGGATCTGTTGGCGTTGCAGCGGGATGCCTTGGCGCTCAGGCGACAAATGGCCGAACTGGAGTCCCGCACCCGACCGGATCTTCTGGAGGTGCCGCTGCCGCGAACTGAAGGTGTCCAGACCAGCGAACCGCCCCCGGTTGACCCCGCCGAAGCCGAGTCACTCCGCGAAGAACTCAAGCTGGTCGAGCAGGAGTTGCTCGCGGCGCGCAAGCGGTTCGAGAACGGTAAGGCGGAGGCGGCCGAGGTGCGTCGGGTCCAGCGCGAGCTGTTGCGCCTGCAACGGAAGCTGCCGGAAAACTCCGGCCGCGAGCGCCAAATCGAGTCGCTGCAGGAGGAACTGGCGCTGTGCGAGGAAAACCTGGCCGAGGTCCGGAAGCAGATCCAGGTCGGCGCCGCGCCGCCGTTGGCGGAAATTGGCGCGCGGCGCGAGTTGCTGGCCGTCCAGCGCGAGCTGGCCGCCGCCCGGCGGCTGCCCGCCACGACAGTCACCGCGGCTGCGCCTGCCAGCCCGACACCCGCCACCAGCGAGGAGGAAGCGGAAATCCGGCGCATTCAGGCGATCATCCGCGACAGCCCGGACCTGGTGAACGCGCGCAACGCCACATCACCGGGCGGCACCCCGCTCCACAACGCCGCCGCCAAGGGCTACTTGGCCGTGGCGGAGTACCTGCTGGCCAACAACGCGGACGTAAACGCTGTGGACGGGCTCCGGCGGGCGCCGCTGCACCTGGCTGCCGACGCCGGCCACAAACGGATGTGCGAACTGCTGCTGGCCAAGGGCGCCGACGTGAATGCGGCGGATGACACCGGCTACACGCCGTTGCACCGGGTCGTGGAAAACGGCTATCTGGCCGTGGCCGAGACGCTGCTGGCCGCCGGCGCGACGGTGAACACAAAGAGCGCGACTTTGTTGGGCCAAAAGCAGCGTCAGGTCGGCAAAGCGCCGCTGCACACGGCGGCGGAGAAAGGCTTCGCCGCGGCGGTTGATCTGCTGCTCCAGCACGCTGCGGATATCAACGCGAAGGACGATGAGGGCTTCACTCCGTTGGTCTGCGCCATCCAGGCGAATCAACCGGCCACCGTCAGGCGCCTGCTTGAAAAAGGAGCTGACCCAAACGCGCATGGTACTTCTGCACTTCTGTACGCGGTAGCCGATGGTCGGGAACCCTTGGTGCGGTTGCTCCTGGAGCACAAAGCGGATTTGGAGGCCCGCATCCTCGCGCCGGAGCCGCAAGGCGATTGGACCGTACTTTTCCGGGCTCTGGGTGCGGGCCACTCGCCCGGCGACGTGGAAATGACCCGGCTCCTGTTGGATGCGGGGGCGAACGTGAACGCCCGGGCGGCCAGCGGCATCACCCCCGTCCATTGGGTGGCCATCCGGGGCGCGCAAATCCCAAGCGATTGGTCTTCGGCGTTCCAAAGGAATTTGTCGGCGTCGCTCAGGCTGCTGCTGGAACGCCAGGCGGACGTGAACGCGCGCGACAGCGGCGGCAACACGCCGTTGCACTACGCGGTGGACGCCGGCCTGGCGGAAATCGTGGAGATTCTGCTGGCCGCCGGCGCCGACCCCAACGCCCCCGGCTGGAATGGCGGCGAGGAAACGGACTGGCCCCCGCTGCTGGCCGCCATCCGCCAGCAGCGCCAACCGCCGACGCCGACCCCTGGCGCACCCGGTTCGGCGGAGGCTCGGGCCGCCATCGTGGACGCATTGCTCAGGCACGGCGCCGCCGTGAATGGCCGGTTGACCTACGGCTGGACGGCGTTGCACCGGGCGGCTCAGTTCAATCAGGCAGAGATGGCCGCGCTGCTCGTCGCCAACAAAGCGGACGTGAATGCCCGCGGTTCCAGGCCCGAGGGTGAACCGCAACTGGGCCCGCGAAAGGCGGAGCCGGCGGCGAGAGCCGGCTCGTTATTCCCAGCGTCCGCACTGCCACGTCGCGGACCCCCACCCGGCATGCCGATTGTGGGTTCGCCCTCTGGCCAGGGAGCGGAAGTCATACCTGCGGACAAAGACGTGACGCCGCTGCATGTGGCTGCGGCCAACCCGAACCTGGAACTTGCCCAATTCCTGCTTGAGCATGGCGCCGACGTGAATGCCCGCGACGCCGAAAGCCGCGCCCCGCTTCACTTCGCCGTCAAGCGCCGGGATTTGGAGATGATCCGCCTGTTGCTTGACGCCGGGGCCGATCCGAACGCGAAAGACTCAACCGGCTGGACTCCGCTGTGCTGGGCGGCGGATTTGCACCTGATACCTGCAGCCGTGAGAGCGCCTCTCGGCGGTGGTGGGACGTACGTGCAGGTGAAGCCCCAGGACGTTATTGCCCTACTCCGCGAGCGGGGCGCTAAGGATGACCCGGCGGTTAAAGTGGAGCCGGTGGTGTCGGAGCCGCCGGCGGACCGTGCCGTATCGCCCGGCTTTGGCGTGGCGCGCGTGCTGGGCGAAGTGAAGCGGCCGGGCACGGTGGCGCTCGGACCGGGCGCGCGGAAGGACATCATTGACGCCATCGCCGAATCGGGTGGGTTCACCGAGAACGCGAGTGCCGCGATCGAATTCACCCGCGACGGCCAGACGCGGAAGTTCCTGTGGGACGAGCTCAAAGCTAAGTCAGACGCGGAGAATAAGTTCTGGCTCCAGCCGGGCGACCTCATCGAGGTGAAGCGTGGCCTATTTTAACCTCCCGCACCGCACCAACCACGTGAAAGCCCAAAGAACCGCACTATGACCCCCCGAATCGAAACCAAAAGCCTGCTGCTCGGTACGTTGCTGGGCGCGGCTGCTGTGGCCAGCATTGCAGCGGCCACCGATAACGACCGCCGTGCGGCCTGGGAATACCGCGTCGTCACCGGACGCGCCTTCCAGGACGAACTGGGCAAGGCCATCAACGCCTCGGTCGCCGAGGGCTGGGAATTCGTCTCCGCGTCCGGCCCAAACAACGAGAACAGGGAACTGGCCGTCCTGCGCCGCGAGCGGCGGTGAGACGCGGGCAGCCTGGCCGGAACTCAGAAACTCAGAAAATTTGGAAATCAGGAAGGCAGGAAGCCAAAACGCGCGATCCCGGCGAAAGCGGAGCGTTTTGGACTGCGGCCGTTCACGGCCGCTTTGGCCGCAGCCAAGGGTGGAGCGTCAAGCCTGCGGTTCGACCCGGCGCCCAGCACCGACGCTACACGGTGGGTCGCCTCTCGCTGAGAGGCGACGGGTACCGGCGTCTCAGCGAGACGCCAGCCACCCTGTGAGCCGGAAGCCGGCGACCTGCGCTGCGAGCTTCACTCCAAAATCTCGCGGCGGTCCTTGAGGGCGGCTTCGAACTCGGCCCGCTTTTCCGGCAGCAGACCGTCCTCGTAGGCCCGGATGGCCGCCGCCATTTCACTCGCGGCCAGCAGGCCCGGCGCGATCACGTGGTCGGCCCCGGCCTCGAACAGCCGCCGGCTCTCGGCGACGCCTTCGGCCAGGGCCACGATGCGGGCCTCGGGGTTCAAGGCGCGCACGTTGCGCACCAGCCGGTCCAGCGCGATACCCTTGAGCACCCAGCTTCCCAGCGCGCAGAGCACGAGCCGGGCGCGCTGGATGCCCGCCCGCTCCAGCGTGCCGCGCTGGCTGAGGTCGCCGTAGGTCACGCGCACGCCGCGTTCGCGCAGCGCGGCGTGGTGGACCGGATTGAAATCCACCACCACGAGGCGTTGCAGCAGCGCGGGGTTCTGGCGGGTCAGTTCCTCGATGAGCGAACTGGCGGCGCGGTAAAAGCCGAGCACGAAGATGTCGCGGTTTTCCTCGTCCGGCGTGGCCGGGCTTTCGGCGGGCGCCTCGCGCAGGCCGAGCCGTTGGAGCCACGGCCGCACGGCCAGGAACAGCCGGTCAGAGGCCTGGATGGCATAGGTCGAACCCAGCGCCAGCACCGCGAAGGCGCAGGTGACCTCGCCGCTGATGTCGCGGCTGAAGTGGTTGAGCGTCCGGCCCAGCGCCACGAGCACAAGCGAGAGTTCGCAGATTTGCGCGAGGTTCACCGAGGCCAGAAACGCCGCCCGGCTGCCGCCGCCGGCCAGGTACACCGGCACGAACACCGTCAACAGGCGGGTGAGCACCACGACGCCGGCGATGAGCAGGCCGCTGCCCAGCAGACCCAGCGTCGGCACGGGTAGCGTCAGCCCGACGTACACGAAAAAGAGCGTCACGAAGACGTCGCGCAGGCTGCCGACCTTGGCCTCGATGTCCAAGGCGTACGGGAAGGTCGAGATCGCCATGCCGGCGGTGATGGCGCCCAGTTCGCGGGAGAGATGGAGCACGTCGGCGCAGGCGGCGACGATGAAGCACCAGGCCAGCGCACCCAGCACCACCAGTTCGGGCCGCGCCGCCACGCGGGCGAAGATGTGCGGCAGGACGTACTTGCTGGTGAGCAGCGCCAGGAGGACCAGCACGGCGACCTTGCCGACGGTGGTCAGGAGCACGGCCACGCCGGGCGTGAGCAGCGTGGGTTGCACGCCCACGAACAGGATCGCCGCCAGGTCCTGGAAGATCAGGACGCCCACGGTGATCTGGCCGGCGAGCGTGCCCAGCTCGCGTTTGTCGTGGAGCAGCTTGACCACGATCACGGTGCTGCTGAGCGCCGCCGCCAGAGCGAGGTAAAAGACCTCCAGGCTGCCAGCCCCGCCGAAGAGCGGCCGCAGCAGCCAGAAACAGCCGAAGCCGAGCAGTGAACTGCCCACCACCTGGGTGATGGCGGTGAGCGACACAAGCTGGCCCATGGCCAGGAGCTTTTTGAAATCCATTTCGAGGCCCAGCAGGAAGAGCAGCAGCATGAGCCCGGCCTCGCCGATCACGCCCATTTGCGTGGTGTTGGCGACCAGCCCCAGCCCGGCCGGGCCGACCAGGAAACCGGCGACGAGGTAGCCGAGCAGGACGGGCTGTCTCAGCGCGTGGGCCAGCAAACCGGCCAGCCACGCGGCGCCGATGCAGACGGCAATGTCAACGATGGTCTGGCTGGCCATGCAAAGCCGGGGTCGGGACGACTTGGCTCAACCACGAATGGACACGGATGAACACGAAAGGAAGTTGGCTGGGGAATGACCGGGGCACGGTGAGCCAAATCGAGCTTGCCCAGCGCAGGCGACATCATCAGCGCCTTCCGCGCAGGCTTTTTGATTCGTGTCCAAGGGTGTTCAATCGTGGTTTCAAATGTTTCACGCCGGTTCGGCGCGGAACCGCGGTGCGGGTTCAGGCGGCTTTCGCCGCTTCGCGGACCCAGGTGTCCTTCAACGCGATCGTGCGGTTGAAGACGAGACGGTCCGGCCGCGAGTCCGGGTCCAGCGCGAAGTAGCCCAGGCGCTCGAACTGGTAGCGGTCTCCGGCCTGCGCCCCGGCCAGCGCGGGCTCGAGCCTGGCGGTGAGCACTTCAAGCGAGTGGGGGTTGAGGAACCGCTTGAAGTCCCCGGCCGCGTCGGGCTCGGGCGCCGTGAACAGGCGGTCGTACAGCCGCACCTCGGCCTCGACCGCGTGGCGCGCACTCACCCAGTGCAATGTGCCCTTGACCTTGCGGCTTGCGTTCGGTCCGCCGGTCTTGCTGCCCAGGTCGGCGGAGCAGCGCAGTTCGACCACTTGGCCCGCGGCGTCCGTCACCACCTCCTCGCAGCGGATGATGTAGGCGTACTTGAGCCGCACCTCGCCGCCGGGGCGGAGGCGGAAGAACCTGGGCGGCGGCGCTTCCATGAAATCGTCGCGTTCGATCCAGAGCTCGCGGCTGAATGGCACGCGGCGTGTGCCGGCTGCGGGGTCCTCGGGATTGTTCACGGCCTCGACTTCCTCGCTGTGATCCGGCGGCAGGTTGGTGAGAACGACCTTCAACGGACGCAGCACCGCCAGGCGCCGGAGCGCCACGGCGTTCAGGTCGTCGCGGATGGCCTTTTCGAGCACGGCCACGTCGGTCAGGGCGTTGTACTTGGTGATGCCGATGTGGTAGGCGAAGGCGCGGAGGGCCTCGGCGCGCACGCCCCGCCGGCGCAGGCCGCAGATGGTGGGCATGCGCGGGTCGTCCCAGCCGGCCACGCGGCGCTCGGTGACCAGTTGCATGAGCTTGCGCTTGCTCATCACGGTGTAGCCGAGGCTCAGGCGGGCGAACTCGTACTGGTGCGGCAGCGGCCGGGGCAGGTCGAGACTCTCCAGAATCCAGTCGTACAGCGGCCGGTGGACCTCGAATTCGAGCGTGCAGATCGAATGGGTGATGCCCTCGAGGTAATCGCTCAGGCAGTGCGCGAAGTCGTACATCGGGTAGATGCACCAGGCGCTGCCGGTGTGGTGATGTTCCGCGTGCCGGATGCGGTACAGCACCGGATCGCGCAGCCAGATGTTCGGCGACGCCATGTCAATCTTCGCCCGCAAGGTCCGGCTGCCGTCCGGGAATTCGCCGGCCTTCATGCGGGCGAACAGGTCGAGGTTTTCCCCGATGCCGCGGTTGCGCCAGGGCGATTCCCGTCCGGGCCGGTCGGGCGCGCCGCGGTATTTGTCCGTGTCCTCGGGCGACAAGTCGCAGACGTACGCCAGGCCTTTGCGGATCAGCGCCACGGCGTACTCGTAAAGCTGCGCAAAGTAATCGGAGGCGTAAAACGGCTCGACGACCGCGGATTTCGGATTCCGGACTTCGGATTGGGGCACTGGCAGCACCGGGCCGAGGTAAAAGTCTGGCTTGCCGTCCACGGTCTGCGCCGCGGGCGTGGCGCCGCGCGGTTTGAACCCGATGCGGTCCTCCGCCCAGCCAGCGATGAGCCAATTCACGTCCTCGATGATGGACTCGACGTACTCGACGTCCTCCTTGGTCGGGTTGGTGTCGTCCATCCGCAGGTTGCAGATGCCGCCGAACTCGCGGGCGATGCCGAAGTTCAGGCAGATGCTCTTGGCGTGACCGATGTGGAGGTAGCCATTGGGCTCGGGCGGAAACCGGGTGTGGATGCGGGCATAGCGGCCAGCCGCCACGTCCGCAGCCACGATGTCCCGGATGAAATCACTGAGCGCCGGCGCGGAGGCGGGCGCAGTCGCGTGCGTCATGGCGGAGGTTGTACCTCACGGGCGGGAAAGCACAAGGCGGGGGTGGTCGGCGGCGGGCGGGAACAGTGGTCAAACGCGCAGGAATCGGGCGGGCGGGGGCGCAGCGCGAAGCGGTGAAATGGGTGAGTGGGTGAATGAGTTACATGGCCGGTTCATTGAGGCGACCGGCGGAGTTTCCACCTTGGAGTGGACAACGCCCGGCAACAGGTTGTCACCGGGAAGGGCCAGGCTGGCCGATCGATCCGGGCGGCAAAAAAAGAGCCGTTTTGACCGGCACGGTGCGCCGGTCAAAACGGCCTGGGTGATTGCGTTGGCCCGCGCTTCAGTTCGGAGCAGTGGCGCCTTAGTTGCGCGCGCGGTAAAACTGCTGGACGGCTTGACTGGCCTTGGGAATCCGCAGCGGGCTGGATGGGTTGCCCGACACGTCGGTCCACGGACCGCTCACGGCGGCCGCGCCTTGCAGTGTGCCGGTGAAGGTGACGACCACATCGCCGGCGTCGCGGCTCACCGCGATGGTTGGGGCCTCCGAGCCGGCGGTGACGCGGATGTTGTCGAAGCCGACGATCTCGTTCCACCAAGTCGTGGCCGCACGAATCTCGATCACCAGTTGGGTGGCGCCGGCGGGGACATCGTAGGTGACATCCTGGAACGTCAGGCCAAGGCGGTGGGCATTGCCGTGGTCCACGTCCACGAAGTATTTGGAGTTCGCGTCCGGGGCGCTGAACCGCGCCAGGCGCACCTCGGATCCACCAACCCCGTTGGGGTAGGCGATAATGTCGAGGAAGTCGCTGGTCTCGAAGTCGAGGAAGCTGGCGGCCAGCGCGATGGTCAGCTTGTGGTTCTGCTTGCCGGCCACGTTCACCGGGTTGAGCCGCACGGAGCGGTAGCCACCGAGGTCGGCGATTCGTTCCGGCAGCCATTTGTTCAATCCGGCGCCGCCAAAGAAGCCGGTCCCTTCGAAGCCGTTGAACGCGCCCCCGCCGAAGACCGAGCCCGGCGGCGTGTCCGTCGGGCCGTTGAGCAGCACCAGCAACGGCACGGTGAGTTCCTGGTTAGGGCCGCCGGGCACGTAGGAATCCACGGTGATGGTGCCGCTGAGTTCGACCGGGCCGGTGGTCCAGCCAGCGCCGAGCAGTTCCCAGGTGCCGCCGTTGATCGGACTGGTGTCCCCGCCGCCCGCCTGCGTGGACACGGACATCTCGATATCGCCCGCGCCGCCGGAGTTGAAGGCGGTGACCTCGAAATCATATAGGCCCGTGGCGGTGAACTCCACGTCGCCGTACCGCGCGCGGTGGCCGCCCGCGGCGTCCTCGACGATCACGTTGTCCTCGGCGCCGAGGCCGTTCCGATTCTTGTCAATCCTCAGCCGGGCGCCGTCGTCCATGCCCAGCGCGAAGCTGTATTTGCCGGCGGTCTTGACGTTGAGTTTGCCCTGGGCGACCAGCCCCCAAAGGCCGGTGGCGCCGCCCGGCACGGTGTTGTCGGCGGGCCAATCCCCGGGCGAGTCGTCGGAGAAGTCCAGCTCGGTCACGGTGCCCGAGGCCTTGGTCGCCTGTTTGGTGCCGGCGGCCATGGCGTCCACGTCCGCGAGGCTGGCCACGGTGGGCGGGATCACGCGGACCATCGTGGCGACGGTGATGGCGCCGCCGGGCAGGACATCGCCCATGAGGTTCCAGTTCGCGGAGACGTCGGCCACGGTGAAACTGGCCGGCACCCCGGTGGCGACCGGGTGAGTGGGCGTGACGATGCTGCCCTGGCCGGGCTGGAAGCTGACGGTGCTGCCGATGCTGGAGGTGAGCATGTCGTCGTGGTCCAGTGCGGAGAAGACCAGGACGCCCTGCGGGGCGTTCACAAACCGGGACGGCGCGCCGCCCGGCGCCTTGATGATCACGTCCGCCGGATAAGCCGTGTCCGAGGTGGTGCCGTCGTCATCGGCGACGGTGTAGCCCAGCGACGTCAGATGATCGGCCAGGCCCTGGGCGGCGGCGATGTTGGGACTGAAGGCGACCGCGGCGTTGGGCTTGTCCTTGGCCAGCCATTTCACGGTGTTGGCGACCAGCCGCATGGTGTCCGGCGAGGCGCCCAACGTGTCAACGCTGCCGGCCGCCAGCACGCCGTCCCAGGCCAGCAGGGCGCGGCGGCCCCTGGTGGGCGCGGGCACGCCCACGAAGGAAACCTCGGTGTTCCGCGCCCAGTAGATGGGTCCTGTCTGATCGGCGGCGGTGCCGTCAATGTTCTCAGGCGCGTGCGGCGGCTCGGACTTGAAGCCGCCGGTGATGGTGTAGCGGGGGTTGGGACCGGCGGAGCCGTCCGTGTTGAAATCCTCCTGCAGCAAGGTCTCCGCCAAGGCGGGGAGTGCCGCGGCGAGGGTCAGCCCGGTAAGTCGCGACAGCCAGCCACGGCTGCCAACCGGATGGGGTGTGGGGTTGCGCATGTTATTTACGTTTGGCGGACAGCCCGCGGGCCTGCGACCGGCAGAACCTCACGCTGCTGCCACGGTTAACAGGGTTCATTGCGAAAATAATCCCTGCCTCCTGTGAGGCAAGCAAAAAGGCGCCATCGCCAAGCGCAGAGGCGTGTCTCACTTCTGTGCCGGTCCGGTCTTGAAGGGGTGGGGCGAACCTCCGTCGAGCCCTGACCTCTCGGGACCGCGGGCGGGTCACCCGCGGCACGGCCCCAGGCGAGGTCGCCTGGGTTACTAGGCCGGCCCGCTGACTGCCGTGGTGGCGTCAGGACTTGATGTCGCGGGTGTGAAACACCGCCAGCCCCACGGCGAAAAAGGTGGCGTTGAAGCCCGCCAGCAGGCTGAGCGACTGGCCGAAGCGCCACCACGGCACCCGCTCTGCGAACATGAACTGCCACAGGTGCAGGTGGTAGGTCAGGAACCAGTCGCGGTAGTCGGCGAAGTACGGGATGTGTTCGAGGATGAAGCTCACGAAGATGAACGAGAGCCCCAGGATGGTGGCCGCCGCTGGCTTCACGTTGAAGCACGAGAACATGAAGGCCAGCGCCATGATGGACACCGCCTCGGTCACCAGCAGGCCGTGCGCCGCCAGGTAGCGCCACAAGCCGGTTTCCTCGTCGAAAACGCCGAAGATGCCTTGCTCGGGCATCCAGACAAACAAGCCGCCCCACGGAAAGTGCAGTCCGGCAAACAGCAGCCCAAAACCGCCCAGGGCCAGGCACAGGCTGACGCTGAAGATCGCGCCGGCCAGCCACTTCACCGCCAGCAGGCGCGCCCGCGAAATCGGCCGGGCCAGGATCATCCGCAACGTGCCGTCCTCGGCCTCTTTGGCCACGAGGTCGCCGCCCACCAGCGCGACGTACAGCGGCAGCAGGAACGCCGCCACCGGGATCAACATGACCGTGGCGATGGTGAGGACGGAGATGAACGACTCCGCGGTGTGCCCGGCGCTCTCCAGCATCCGCTGCATCGGGCCGGACGCGCGGGTGAACTTGAACACCAGCGCGATGACGTTTTGCGCGAGCAGGAACATCCCGAAGCCGATGTACGTCCGCTTTTTTCCGAACAGCTTCCAAAGCTCGCTGCGGAGCTGACGCCCGAACGCGCCCAACCACGAAGCAGCCGGCGGGGCGGGAATGGCGGACGGGCTCATAAGCGGGGCGGGACGGACGCCGTGGCGGCCACGTCGGCGGGCGGCCGCATGAGGCTGAGGTAAAACGATTCGAGCGTTTGCTGCTCCCACGCGAGCTCGAAGACCGGCATCTGCCAGTGGACCAGCCGGCGGGCGATTTCGTCCGTGCCCACGCCCGGCGTCAGGCTGAGCCGCGCGCCGTCCCGGACGTGCTGGATCAAGCCGGCCTCCCGCAGCCGGCGCGCGGCCAGCTCGAAGTCGGAAGTGACCAGCCGCACCCAGTTGGCGGTGTTGCGGACCTCGGCCAGCGTGCCTTCAAAGACCTTGCGGCCCTCCTTGAGCACGGCGATGCGCGTGCAAAGCTGCTCCACCTCGCTGAGCAGATGCGACGAGAGCAGCAGTGTCAGCCCCAACTCGGATTGCAGGCGCAACATGGTCTGCCGCAACTCGTGAATGCCTTCGGGGTCGAGGCCGTCGGCGGGTTCGTCCAGGATCAGCAGCTCGGGATGCGGCAGGAGTGCTTGCGCCAGCGCGAGACGCGCGCGCATGCCGTGCGAGTAGGTGCGCACCCGGGTGTGGATGCGGCTGGTCAGGCCCACCCAGTCCACCACGTCGCGGAGGCGTTGTGACGGCACCGCGGCGGTGTACTGGCAGAAAATCTCCAGGTTCCTCCAGCCGCTCAGGTAATCATAAAAGGCGGGGGTTTCAAAGATGGCACCCACGCGGGCCAGCGCCCGGCGGCGGTCGCGCTGGACATCGTGGCCGCAAACCCGCACCCCGCCGGCGGTGGGCCAGACCTGACCGAGCATCATCCCGATGGCCGTGCTCTTGCCGGCGCCGTTGTGGCCCAGCAGACCGAAGATTTCGCCGCGCGGCACCACGAGATCGAACGCCTCCACCGCGATGCGCCGGCCGAACCGTTTGGTGACCTGCCGCAGTTCGATCATGGCCGCCGGAGGCGGGTCCGCGTGGGAAGGCGCGCTCACCGGGTGTCCTCGAGGACCAGCAGGTTCTTGATGTGGCCGTCTGCGTAAAGGTAGTTCACCCCGCGCTTGGGGCCGCGCGCCGCGTGAAACGCCTCCTTGTCGAACACTACCGGAATCTGGTGCGGGTCGAAATCAATGGCGAAGACGCGCAACTGGCCGGCGTCTTGGCCGTTGAGCAGGCTGTTCCAAGAATAGCTGCTGCCGGTCAGCTCGAAGAAACGCTTCCGGTCGGAAGGACAGCGCAACACGCCGGGAGCGCCGAGATAAGGCCGCAACACGAGGTCCATCGAAGCGGCGGCGTTGGTGGTCGGGACCGCGTTCGTGACGGCCTCCACCGCAGCTTCGAGCGCCCGGTCGCGCATCACCGGCAGGCGGTTGTGGTTGTCGTCCACGTATAGTTGGAGGGCGATGCCCACCTGCCGTAGGTTGCTCAGGCAGGCCGTCGAGCGGCCGGATTCGGTGGCGCGCGACACGGCCGGCAGCAGAAGTCCGGCGAGGAGCCCGATCACCGCCAGCACCACCAGGAGTTCGATCAAGGTGAAGGCGGCGCGGCGTTGGCCCGGCCGGCGGTTCACCGGGAACCCTCCCAGCGACGGCGCAAAAACACGCCGCTTTCCATCATGCGCTGCATCTCCTCGAGCACCGGCGCCAGTTCGGCCTTCATCTGCGCGCTGCTTTCGCCGTAAAAGGTCTTTAGCCCGGACTTCACGGCGCGTTGCCGCACCTCCTCGCTCAGGACCGGCGGGCCTTCCGGACCCCAGTCAGGCGGCGCGTTGGCGCTGGCCAGCTCCTGCTGAGCCTGGCGCAGGCGCTTGACAGCGTCGTCAATGGTCCGGCGGCGCTGGGCCTCGGGCAGTTCCTCGAAGGCGTTCAGGACCTGCTTGAAGTCGGTGGGCAGCGTGGCCTCGATGAATCCGGCCTGCTCCTCCTCGGTCATCGCGGCCAGCCACTTGTTCCAGTCGGCGCCCAAGCGGGCCTCCCGGCGTTCCTCCCAGGACAGCGCGTTGAGCCGGCGGACCAGCTCGCGGATGGCCTTCGCCCGCGCTTCGCCGCGGAGCTGGCTGAGGTCCACCGTCTCGAGATACTGGCGCACCTTTGCGGCGGTCATCCGGCTGTTCTTCGCGTACCAGTACCCGCCGCCGGCCAGCAGCCAGAGCGCGGCCAGTATCAACAGCCCAAACACAATGGGCCGGTGACGCGGATTCATGCCGGCACTCTACGCGCCGGCCGCCGGCCTGCCAACCGTGTTTGGCAGGCCCAATGACGGCCCGCGTTCCAAGCCCAGCGCTGCCTGGCGTCCGGCAGGCACGCTGCCGAAGTGGTACACTAGGAAGCCGTGCAAAAAGCGGCTGAGTTCGCGCAGTTGACCGGGCGTCAACGCCACCTGCGTGCATGTCGCCAAGGGCACATCAGTCAGGAATTGCGCCGCCTGCCGCGCGCCTGCGCTCAAGCGGCTGGCCGCGAGGTCCGGCGCCAGACCGGATTCGGCCAGCAGTTTGAGCTCGAAGCTGAGCACCGACTGGCCGCCGGGCACTGGGTCCAGGCTGAGAAAATCGCGCAGCAAGGCGTACACGGCGGAAACTGGCGTTTCCGCTTCGGTGGCCTTTTCCACCAGGAGCGCGGCGTAGGCGGCGCGACGCAGCCGGCCCAGGTCGGTGCGCAACGCGGGGTGGGTTTCCCGCAAAACCACTTCGCGCAGCGTGTGCAGGTCGGAACGCCGGCTGCGCTGAAAGCTGAAGTCGGCCTCGAAGAATAGGTCCAGCTTGCTCCGGAACGGCGATTTGGGCCGGCGCGCGCCCTTGGCCACCGTGGCCAGCCGGCCCTGGACCGCTGTGAGCCAATGGACGATGAGACTGGTCTCGGTGAGCGGTCGGACGCGCAGGACGAGGCCCGTGGCCCGCTCGACGCTCATGGGTTGGCGGGGACCGGCGGCGGCAGAACGCCCTGTTCGCGGGCCGGCCCGACGGCGTACGACGGCACGACCGAGCCCAGGCTGAAGATGTACTTCATGCCCTCGGTCACCGACATGTCGAGCCGGATCACGTCCTCGTCCGGCACCATGACGATGAAGCCGCTGGTGGGGTTCGGGGTGGTGGGCACAAAGACGCCGTCCAGCCGGCGGCCCACCCGGGTCTCGGCTTCGGGAATTTCGTCGCTGGTGATGAATCCGAGCGTGTATATGCCCGGGCGCGGGTACTGGATGAGCACCACCTGCTTGAACGAGGATTTGGTGCTGGTGGTGAAGGCTTCGTTCACCTGGTGGATGGTGCTGTAAATTTTGTTGAGCAACGGCACCCGGCGCAGCAGTTGGTCCATCGCCTGGATCGTGCGCTTGCCGATGTAATACCGCGTGGCGCGACCGATGGCCGTGATGAGCACCAGCGTCAGGAGGAACGAGGCCAGGCTCCAGTACCACAACACCGGGCCGCGACCGTCGTCGGCGTGGGTGAGCGCACGGGGCAGGAAGAACAACAAACTGTCCGTGATGCCCGCCACCGTGCCGAAACCCCATTTCAGGATGATGAGCGTCAACACCACCGGCAGCACCACGGCCAGCCCGGTGAGGAAGTTCGCCCGCCAGACCTGAATCTGTGTCTTCACGCGCGGAGCTTATCGGGGTGTTCGAGCCGGCTGAAGTCAAATCGGACCGCCAGCCGCCGGACCAGGCGGTTTTCAGTTCGTTTCATCCGGCGGCGGGCCGCCGGCTGCTCGTCGTCATGGCCGCATAAATGCAGGAGTCCGTGGACCAAGTAACGGACGGTTTCCGCCTGCCAGGAGGTGTGGAAAGCCCGAGCCTGCCGGCGCGCGACCTCGAGCCCGATGAAGATGTCGCCGCGCAGGCCGCGTCCGCCCGAAGCGGCGCCTTCAGGCGGGCCGTAGTCGAAGGTGATCACGTCCGTGGGCCCGGCGTGCTGGAGGTAACGCTGGTTGAGCGCGCTTATCCGGCGGTCGCCCACCAGGTAAATACCGATTTCGTGGCTGTTCCGGGCCGGGGAGCCGCAGGTTGGCTGTACCACCGCCGCCAGCGCGGCTTCGGCGATGGCCCGGAGCTGACGGCCGTTCACGGCCACGCGCCGCAGGCAGTTGCGCACGACCAGCCGGTTCATTCCCGCAGGCCGCGGTGCTGTTCGTAGGCGGCCAGAATCCGCCGCACCAGCGGATGGCGGACGACGTCCTTGCGGCCGAGCTCGATCACCGCCACACCTTCCACGTCGCCGAGCGCCTGGCGAGCCTCGAGCAGGCCGGACGGCTTGCTTTTCGGCAGGTCAATCTGCGTAAGGTCGCCGGTGATGACCGCCTTCGAGTTGAAGCCCAGCCGGGTGAGGAACATGAACATCTGTTCGCCCGTCGAGTTCTGGGCCTCGTCGAAGATGATGAAGGCATTGTTCAACGTGCGGCCGCGCATGTAGGCCAATGGTGCGATCTCGATGACGCCCCGTTCCATGAACCGCTGAATGTCCTCGGCCGGGAGCATGTCGTGCAGTGCGTCGTAGAGCGGGCGCAGATACGGAGCGAGTTTTTCCTGTAGGTCGCCAGGCAGGAAGCCCAGCGCCTCTCCGGCCTCCACCGCCGGGCGGGTGAGCAGCAGGCGGTTCACGCGGCCGTCGCGCAACGCCGCCGCCGCCATGGCCATGGCCAGGTACGTCTTGCCCGTGCCGGCCGGACCGATGCCGAAGGTGACGTCGTGCTGGCGGATGGCCTCGATGTAGCGACGCTGGCCGGGGGTCTTCGGGTTCACGGTGGCCTTCCGCGGCGAGGTCTGGATGCGCTCGGCCTGCAGGGCCTGGAGCGCGTCCACGCCTTCGTCCTTGATGATGCCCAGGGCCAGAAGGAAATCCTGGTTGCGCACGATTCCGCCGGCTTTCACGCGGCCTTCGAGCATTTGGAACAGATGGCGGGCGTGGGCCAGCTTCTCGGCCTCGCCGTCCAGGCGGATCCAGGCGTCACGGGCGACGGCCTTGACGCCCAGTTCGGCTTCGAGCGCGGCGAGGTTGCGGAGGTCGTGGTTGAACAGCTCCGAGGTGAGCCGGGGGTTGTCAAAGTGCAGGGTTTCGGTGGGCATTTCAGGCGGCAGGCGGGGAATTGTCCGCGGCCAGGGCGGCGCGCAGGCGGCTGGCGACATCGGCCAACGCCTCGGGGATGACCGACGTGTCCGCGAGCACCGGCATGAAGTTGGTGTCGCCGTTCCAGCGCGGAACGATGTGGACGTGCAGGTGATCCTCGACGCCGGCGCCAGCCACGCGGCCGAGGTTGATGCCCAGGTTGAAGCCGTCCGGGTTCATGGTGCGCTTGAGCGCGTTGAGGCAACGGCGCGTCAGGCGCAACAGCTCAAGCAGTTCCTGGTCACCCAGGTCGTTGAAATCGGCGGTCTGCTTGTACGGCACCACCATGAGGTGGCCGCCGTTGTACGGATAGGTGTTGAGCACGGCAAAACAGGTCCGGGCGCGCGCCAGCACGTGGTTGCCGACGTCGTCGTCCGACTGTGCGATTCGTGTGAACAACGACCGGTCCACCTTGGGCTTGGGCGCCAGGATGTACTCAATCCGCCACGGAGCGTGGAGGTGTTCCATGCTCTTCACGCTAATTATCCCGCCGCCGCTTGTCAAAGCCACAGCCGGCCCACCGGCTTCAGAGGTCACGGTGTGCCCCGGCTCTTCCGGCAGCCGGAACCGGTTAAATCTGGATGACACGGGGCGGCGGCCTGCTCACGCATCCCCTTGAAGCGGAAGTGGACTGGTTTCCCCGGCTGCATGACAAGCGACACTGATGGACAGAAGAGGTTGGACAATGGGCGCGCGCAAAGCTATGTCTGGCACCGATGAATGTTGTAGCAGGGAAGGTGGTGACTGTCGGGGCGGCCTTGCTCGCGACAGTCGCAGAGCCGCTGGCCGCGCCAGTGGTCTTCAGCGACGCCGGGGCCGGCGCCGCGGACATCGCGGACACCGTGGAGGCCTTCAGGGTCCAGCTTAGCCAGACTGGTGGCACGGTGGTGGACAACGGCGTCGGCGGCGGGCCGTTCACCACCGGCATCCGCCACGTGGATTGGGATCTGGTCCCCGCCGTTTACGCCACGCCGGACACCATGCCCGGTGATTTCTTCAACACCGACGCGCCGGTGGGCGTGGTGCTGTCCACCTTCGGAGAGGGGTTCCTCGTGAGCGCCAAACCGGGCGAGGGGCTGCCGTTGCGCTTCGGAGACATCAACCCGCAGTACGAAACGATTTTCCAAAGCTTCGAAGGCAACCGGCTGTTCTCGCCCAATCTGAGCACGATCACGGATGTAACGTTCTTCGTGCCGGGAGACCCGGACTTCCCGGCCTTCGTCCGCGGCTTCGGCGCGGTGTTCTCGGACGTGGACAATCCCGGCGGGCTGCGCCCCACCGCCCTCGAATTCTGGAACATCAACGGGAAATCACTGGGATACTTCCAGGTCGAAGCCGCCGACAACGGCCTGAGCTTCCTCGGAGTCTGGTTCGATGGACCGGAAGCCATCGGCCGGGTGCGCATCACCAACGGCAATGTCCCTCCATTCCCGGGGGTGAACGACGGCGCCGATCCGATGGGCGTGGTGGACATCGTGGCGTTGGGACCGCTCTTCTTCAGCGAACCGCTGGCCATACCCGAGCCCGGCACGGGCACCCTGCTCGGACTGGGATTGCTCGGCTTGCTGATCCGACGCCGCTGACGCGCGTTGCGCGCGGCCGCAACACCGGCAGGGCAGTTTTGTCCAGCATCCACCCGGCCAGGGTCACAGCCGGTGGAAAAGCCACGCCAGCAGGGGCGCCCAAACCGCGGCGGGCAGGTAGTCAGCCAGGCGGACCCGCAGCACCTGCAACATCACCAACGCCACCGGCAGCAGGATCAACCCCCCGGTGGCGCACAGGATCTGGTCGCCGTGGAAGCCCGCCAGGGCCGGCCGCGCGGCGGCCAGGCCCAGCGTGAGCGTCCCCTGCAAGGCCAGCACCGGCACCGCGCCCAGCACCACACCCGGACCGCGCGAGCGCGCCAGCGAGAACGTCGCCAGGGCGTCCAGCAACGCCTTGAGGCCCAGCACCCGCCGGTCGTCGGCCAGGGCTTCCAGCATCGGGCCCACCGCAGCCAGCGGCGTGAGGCAGAAGATCACTGTGGCGGCGCTGAAGACTTGCGGCCAGGCGGACGGCGCGGCCGGGTCGGGCGTGGCGGTGAGATGCTGGCCGGCGAATTGTCCCAGCCGGTTCAGCCGGCTTTGCAGCTTCAACCAGCCGCCGGTCCAGCGTCCCAGGACAAAGGCCAGCAGGGCGAAACCCAGCGTCCGGCCGAGAGCGCCCGGGACGGCGCCAATCCCGCGCCAGACGACGTGAAACGCCAGGGCGAGGGTCAGGATGCCCAGCAAACCTTGAAGCCGGCGTTGCAGCCTCACCGGCAGGTCCGGCACCCGCCCGAGCGCGGCGAGACCAGCCGCCAAGATCGCTCCCGCGTTGACGAACGTTCCGAACACCGCCGGCACGCTAGGGCAGGGGAGGGGAGGTTGACAAGGCGGCTGCGGCTGGACGCAAAAAACGCTTTTGCATGGCCGCTTATGCGCTAAAGTAGCGGTTACGCAATGCGACACATTCGGCTCATTCTGGCAGGGTGCTGGGCTGCGGTCCTGGCGCTGTCCACGGTCCGGGCGGCGACGCCCGCCCCGCGTTCCGGCGCGGTGGACTTCAACCGCGACATCCGCCCCATCCTGGCTGACAACTGCTTTGCCTGCCACGGCCCGGACGAGCAGGCGCGCAAGGCCGGTCTGCGTCTGGACATCAAGGCCGGAGCGCTGCAACCGCTCAAAGGCGGCCGCCAGGCCGTGGTCCCCGGCGAGCCGGCGCGCAGCGCGTTGCTGGCCCGCGTGACCACCGCCGACCCGGACGACGTGATGCCGCCGCCGAAAACCGGCAAGAAGCTCAGGCCGGAGCAGATCCAGCGGCTCAAGGACTGGATCGCCGCAGGCGCGGACTGGCCGGAGCACTGGGCCTTCGTGCGCCCGCAGCCACCGACGCCTCCCGCCGTGAAGAACACGCGCTGGCCGCGGAACGACTTGGACCGTTTTGTCCTTCACCGGCTCGAGCGGGAAGGCCTCCGTCCCGCGCCCGAGGCGGACCGCACCACGCTGGCGCGCCGCGCCACGCTCGACCTCACCGGCCTGCCGCCCACGATCGAGGAGGTGGACGCCTTCCTGGCCGACAAGCGGCCCGACGCATACGAACGGCTCGTGGACCGGCTGCTGAGTTCGCCGCGCTACGGCGAGCACATGGCCAAACACTGGCTGGACGCCGTGCGGTACGCGGACTCGCACGGTTACCACATTGACGCGCAACGCGACATCTGGGCTTACCGGGAGTGGGTCATCCGCGCCTTCAACGCCAACCAGCCCTTCGACCGGTTCACCATCGAGCAACTCGCCGGCGACCTCCTGCCCAACCCCACCAGCGACCAGAAGATCGCCACCGGTTACATCCGCTCGAACATGAGCACCGGCGAGGGCGGGGCCATCGAGGCCGAGTACGCCGCCAAGTACGCCTTCGACCGCGTCGAGACCACCGGCACCACCTGGATGGGCCTGACGCTCACGTGCGCCCGCTGCCACACGCACAAATACGACCCCATCACGCAGCGCGAGTACTACGGCCTGTTCGCAATCTTCAACCAACTCGACGAGCCGGTCATGGACGGCAACAAGCCGAATCCTGATCCGTTCCTCAAACTGCCCTCGCCGGAGCAGACCGGGCGGCTCGCGTGGCTCAAGGAGCGGATCACCGATGCCCGGAAGCAACTTGATGCTCCGTCCAGTGAACTGGACGCCAGCCTGCAAACCTGGGCCAAAGCCTGGAACGAGCGCCTGGCCGATGGCTGGCGGGCGCTCGCACCGGCATCGGCGAAGTCCGCCAAACCGGACGGTGCCAGCCTGACGCCCCTGGAAGACCAGTCCGTGCTCGCCGGCGGCGCGCGACCCGAGACGGACGTTTACGAAGTCACGTTCAAACCGGCGGGCGGTCCGCTGGCGGCTCTGCGGCTGGAAGCGCTCCCGCACGAGTCGCTGCCCAAGCAGGGAAGTTCGCGCGCGGAAGACGGACGCTTCCAGCTTTCCGAGTTTGAAGCGGAATTGGTGCCGCCCGCAGTGGACGCCAAGCCGCAAAAACTGAGCTTCGCGCAAACCCTCGCCGACCGCCACGAAGCCGAGCACGACCTGGCGCGGGCGCTGGACGCCAAGCCGGAGACCGGCTGGCTGGCCGCGGCCGCGGACGGCACCGCGCCGCAAGCACTGTTCCTGTTGGCGCAGCCGGTGACCGTGCCGGCCGACGCCAGCTTGCGCGTGCGGCTGAGGTTCGAGACCGGCAAGGAGTCGCGGGCCATCGGGCGCTTCCGCATTTCCGCCGCGCAAGGCGAGACCTTGGTGGCGGCGCTCAACCCGGCGCGACTGGAGCCCTGGTGGGTGCTGGGTCCGCTGAAGTCCGGCGGCCTGGCGGCGGGCTTCGCACAGGTTTTCGAGCCCGAAACCCGCGTGGACCTTGCCAAACGCTACGCTGGCGTGCGCGAAGAGGTGGGCTGGCAGGAGCGCGGCGACCTGAGCGACGGCGGCACGCACCTGCTGGTGAACGAACTCCACGGGGTGCATGGCGTTTACTACCTGTTCCGGCGCGTCCACGTGTCGGCACCCACCGGGCTGGACGTTACCTTGCGCGCGGACGACGTCTTCAAGGTCTGGGTGAACGACCGCCAGGTCGCCGGCCGGGGCACGCCCGAGCCGTACCCCGGCGTGCGCACGCGTTTCCGCGTGGACCTTGCGGCTGGCGAAAACCGCCTTCTGATCAAGCTGGTGAATCACCAGGGTGCGAAGCATTTCGCCTTCAGCCCCGCCGTGGCCGGCCAGGACGTGCTGGCGCCGGACGTGGCGGCGGTGTTGTCCGTCGCGGCGCAGGCCGCGGGCGACTGGGGCGCGAAAGTCCGGGATTGGCATCGGCGGCAGTACGCGCCGGAGTTCCGGGACCTGATGGACAAGCTGGCCGGCTGGCGCGAGGAGGAAGCCGCCATTGACACGGCCATCCCCACCACCTTGATCGCCAGGGAACTCACCCAGCCGCGCGAAACCCGGCTGCTGAATCGCGGAGAATACGATCAGCCCGGCGAGGTGGTGTCGCCGGGCGTTCCTGCGATCCTGCCGCCGTGGCCGGCCGGCGCGCCCACGAACCGGCTCGGCCTCGCGCAATGGCTGGTGAGCCCGGAGCACCCGCTCACCGCCCGCGTGACGGTGAACCGCGTCTGGCAACAGCATTTCGGCGTGGGCCTCGTCAAGACCACCGAGGATTTCGGCGTGCAAGGCGAACGGCCGTCGCATCCGGAACTGCTGGACTGGCTGGCCACCCAGTTCATCCGCAGCGGCTGGGACGTGAAACACCTGCAGCGGCTGATCCTCGCCTCGGCCACGTACCGGCAAGCCGCGCGGGCGCCCGCCGACCTGCTCGCGCGGGACCCGGAGAACCGCCTGCTGGCGCGCGGGCCGCGCTTCCGGCTCGAAGCCGAGGTGATGCGGGACGCGGCGTTGTTCGCGGGCGGCTTGCTGGTGGAGCAGCTCGGCGGCCGGAGCGTGAAGCCTTACGAGCCGCCCGGGCTGTGGGAGGCCGTTTCGTTCAACAATTCCCAAAAGTACGTGCCTGACGAAGGCGAGGCCCGGTACCGGCGCAGCCTGTACACGTACTGGAAGCGCCAAAGCCCGCCGCCGAACATGCTGATCTTCGACGCGCCGACCCGCGAGTACTGCGTGGTGCGACGGCCCCGCACCAACACGCCCTTGCAGGCGCTGGTGCTGCTCAACGACCCGCACTTCGTTGAGGCGGCCCGCGCCCTGGCCCAGCGCATGTTGCTCGAGGGCGGGGCGGACACCGGGCAACGGCTGGCGCTGGGCTTTCGTGTGGCCACCGCGCGCCGGCCCGCGCGGGCAGAGGTGCAGATTTTGCGCGAGGTGCTCCGCGCGCAACTGGCCGTTTACCGCGCCGACCCCGCGGCGGCGGAGGCGCTGCTCGGCGTGGGCGACTTCAAGGCCCGGGAAGGCCTCGACCCGGCCGAACTCGCGGCCTGGACCACGATTGCCAGCATGATCCTCAATCTCGATGAAACACTGACCAAAGGTTGACCCGCGCATCCGGCTCCGCACCGGCGCGGTGGCGACCGCCTGCTGACAAAATGAACATCAAACCAGCGGACATACGATATGGTCACGATAGCCGCTCTCCTGGTTCTCCTGTGGTTGCTGGGGATGATTTCGTCCTATACGTTGCATGGGTTTATCCACATCCCGCTCGTCATCGCTATCCTTGCCGTGCTGGTGCGCATCAATCCGGGGTCAGCCGCCGCTTTGAAGTCCCGGCATCTGGTGGATGTATGAACAAGAGCGTCTCGGTTGTGCTACCGGTCGTCGGAATCGTATTGCTCGTCTGGGGCGTGCGAGCCTCGGAGTCTCTCAGTTCCGATATCGCCCAGTTCTTCACGGGTTCGCCCACCAACAAAGCCATCTGGCCGCCGCTCGGCGGCATTTTTGCCACCGTGGCCGGGCGCTTTGGTGTGTGATTCACGGGGGCAAAGGAGGATGAACACGATGATCAAGCTCCGCCAAGAAGCGCGTGCGAGCAGCCCCATCTGGAGCCTGCTCCACCCTTGCAGGACGAGGACTCGCGCTGGGCGCTTCACCCCACCGGACACAGCATAACCGGGATTCATTGACTCCCATCACCTGAATTTCAAGACCACCATGGATCCGCTTCGCGAACACACCCTCAACCTCACCCGCCGGCATTTCTTCGGCCGGCTGGCGACCGGCATCGGCACCGTGGCGCTGGGCTCTCTGCTGAATCCGTTGCTCCTCGCGGCCGTCGCGGCCCCGCGTGGGCAGGGAGGCGGCGTGCCCGGCCTGCCGCACTTCGCCCCCAAGGCGAAACGCGTGATCTACCTGCACATGGCCGGCGGGCCGTCGCAGATCGAGCTGTTCGACTACAAGCCGTTGCTTGAGAAGTACCACAACACCGAGCTGCCCGCCTCGGTCCGCATGGGCCAGCGCATCACCACCATGACCTCGGGGCAGAGCGCGTTCCCGGTGGTGCAGTCGCTTTACAAGTTCGCCCAGCACGGGAAATGCGGCGCCTGGGCGAGCGAGTTGATCCCGCACATAGCCTCGATTGTGGACGACCTCTGCATCATCAAGACCATCAACACCGAGGCGATCAACCACGACCCGGCCATCACGTACATCCAGACCGGTTTTCAACAGCCGGGCCGGCCGTGCCTGGGCGCGTGGCTCAGCTACGGCCTGGGCAGCGCGAACGAAAACCTGCCGACGTTCATCGTCATGATCTCGAGCGGCAAGGAGAGCGACCAGCCGCTGTACACCCGGCTGTGGAGTTCGGGCTTCCTGCCTTCGGAACATCAAGGCGTCCAGTTCCGCGGCGGCGGCGATCCGGTCCTGTATCTTTCCAACCCGCCGGGCGTGAGCGCCGAGACGCGCCGCCGCATGCTGGACGGGCTGGCGCGGCTGAACCAGCGCCAGTACGAGGCCTTCGCCGACCCCGAAATCCCCACCCGCATCGCGCAGTACGAAATGGCGTTCCGCATGCAGACCTCCGTGCCGGAACTGGTGGACATCTCCCAGGAGCCGCCGGAGGTGCTCGAGCTGTACGGGCCGGACGTGAAGAAGCCCGGCACGTTCGCCTTCAACTGCCTGCTCGCGCGGCGCATGGCCGAGCGCAATGTCCGCTTCATCCAGCTTTACCACCGCGGCTGGGATCAGCACGGCAACCTGCCCCGGCGCATCCGCGAGCAATGCCAGGACTGCGACCAGCCCAGCGCCGGCCTGGTGAAGGACCTCAAGCAACGCGGGCTGCTGGACGACACGCTGGTGATCTGGGGCGGCGAGTTCGGACGCACGGTGTACTGCCAGGGCAAGATCGAGCCGGACAACTACGGCCGCGACCACCACGGCCGTTGCTACACCATGTGGCTGGCGGGCGGCGGCGTGAGGGCCGGCTTGAGCTACGGCATCACGGACGATTACTGCTACAACATCGTGGAGAACCCCGTGCACATCCACGACCTGAACGCCACAATTCTCCATTGCCTGGGCATCCACCACGAAAAGCTCACCTACCGCTTCCAGGGCCGCGATTTCCGCCTCACGGACGTCCACGGCCATGTGGTGAAAGACATCCTGGTGTGACGTGGCGGCAAGTGCTGCCACGCGTTGGGCGGGCTGGGTGTTCCGGCCCCTGACCGCGAATCACGCCAACCACACGAAAACAAGAAGTCTACTCCTGTATTTTCGGTGTCCTGCGAGGTGAGCCTGACGCGGAAATCGCTCCTGCGATTCATCCCGAAGGGATTGAACCCGAAAACCGAAGTTGGCCGTAGCGCGGTGCGTCCCGCCTTCCCAACTTCGGCTTTCGAGCCGAATCCAGCAGCCCGGCTTTGCCCCGACCTCAGAGCGGCTACGCCGGGTGAACGATACCAACGGACATCAGCCCTGAAAGGGCAGCTTCCCGACGTGACGAGGCTGGCGCAAACCTTTCAAGGTTGAAACTTATCTGGCTGGCAGACCCAGGGCAGCTCGTTCCTCACAACCCTGGGCTGGCTGCTGGACTTGAGCCGTTTGGGAAAGCGGCGAAAGGAATTTGGCGAAGTCAAAGGCCCGCAAGGCCGAGTGGACGGGAGCGAGCGAGTCCATCCTGTTGGGATTCACAAGCGCCGCCGCCAGCGCCTTCGTCTCGCTGTCCGTGTGGAAGCCGTTGAAATCAATCACCAGCGAGGTTTGCAGCCAGCGTTCGGGCAGGATGGTGGTCTGTGCGTTGGCGAACAGGGTGGACTGTCGGTCCGGGGAGCACGCCCGCCCCGGGCGTCGCTGGACGCGCCCTCGCGTCTGGCTCGGCGGCGAGGAGTCGGTCCGCCGCGGTGTTTTCCGCGCGGGTGCGGAAAACTGCCCCTGAGGCGGCGCGCTCTCCTGTTCTCCAGTCCCAGCACCAGCGATCCCCGGAACGCGACCTTCAGGTCGCTTCACGGTTCGAGCGGAATGGTGGAATCGAACCGCCATAGACCTGCGACTGCTGAAGCGGCGTGAACGCCGCGCCCCGTAAGATATGGACGCTGGCAGCAATCGCTATGCGCTCCTGCTTCGCTCCGAGTGGCGGCGCGAAACAGCAGATCAGGTTGGCGATTTCGTAGGCGACCGGGGCGTTCTCGGCGCGGTGGGACGGAGTGCGTGCCGATGATTGTCGGCCTGGGCAAGGCGGCGGAACTCGCGCGCAAACATCTGCCGGGCTACGAACGGAAAGTCCGTCCGCTGCGCGATGCACTGGAGGAAGGAATCCTCGGCTACCCTCGCCCATCGGATGGGAGAGGGGCTGGGGGTGAGGGAATTCCAAACACCGAATTGAACGGCCACCCGGCGCAACGGCTGGCCAATACGACAAACCTCACCTTCCACGGCATCGAATCGGAAGCTCTGCTCATTCTGCTCGATTAAGAAGGCATCTGCGCGGCGTCCGGTTCGGCTTGTCTCGCGGACTCCGACGAGCCCTCGCACGTCGTCAAAGCGATGAAGCCCGAGTCCGCTGCCGCGCGGCAGCTGATTCGCTTCTCGTTCGGGTTGGAAAACACCCGCAGCGATGTTGACGCCGCCATCGTCGCCGTCCGGACGGCGGTCACTGCACTGCGCGGTTGAAACCAGCGTTCACCAGTGCAGTTCGCGGTATTCGCCCGGCCGCATCGCGTTCACGGCGGCAGCCACCTCCTCCTGATGCCGCTGAATTTCCAGCCAGTTGGTGGTGGGCAATATCTGGATTGCCAACTGCCGACCGGTGAGGTTCTGCTGGTAGCGCAAGTTCTGATCCGTGGTGACGAAGACTTCAAACCGTCCCTCGGCGGTGCGCAACAAATCTCCATTCTCCAAGTCGGACCAGCCCAACTCAAACGCGGTAGAAACTTCGTGCGGTGTGAGCGCGCGGCGTAACGGTGCGGGCGTGCCTTGGTCGAAGAGGACGCGCACGCGATTGCCCGCTCACGCGGCTGCAACCGCCAGGGAAGACTCGGCAAATTTGAGCACGGTTAAAACCTGTTCGCGGGTCACGCCGGGAAACCATTCGAGGAATTGGTCCACTGTCGCGCCGCCTTCGAGGTTCTCGAACAGGGCCTGCACCGGCACGCGCGTTCCCTTGAACACCCATACCCCGCTCACCTTGCCGGGCACGCGTACCACCGCCGAACATTGCGTCCAATCCAACATGCCTCGCACAGTACGCCGCAACAGATGCACGAGCAAGCCGGAAGCCTCTGCGGCGAAGAAAGCGAGGCGCTTGGGTAGCAGCAGACGTGAGCCCGCTCCATCTGAATCCCCGTAGATTAAGAGCCGACTCACGTCGGCTGCTGCTTCCCTCCATCCTTCCAAAACTGCCTTGCCAGGCCGGTGCTTTGCAGCTTGCCGCTGCGACAGAGCGCCGCTTCAGCTTTCTTAAACTTCTGGTTGATCACAATGCCAAGGACGTCCTTTTGGTCCGCCGCGATGTCCTTCTCCGCATCCGATGGGGAGAAGGAGGCCGGAGGCCGGATGAGGTGTAGCAGCCACAAGTGGACGCCGCACGTGGCGAGTTGGGCGAAGTTGGTTTCGTTCGTCCCCTGGGTGAGGAACTTGTCAGCGTCCTGCGACGCCAGCCACACGGGGAAGCCCCACGACCGGCCTTGGCGGGCCAGTTGACTCAGCAATCCAGCTCTGTGTTCCTTGGGCAACAGCGCCGTAGGCACGACATCTTTGTAGAACTCCGGCCAGCACACATTCAAAGCTCCGTCAGGAGCGGAAAATGCCGCCCCGACGGGGCTGGCGAAATTTTGGTCACGGCGATCTACACAGATGACGCTCCTGACGGAGCTGTGCAGGTCCATGCGTTGCGTAGCAGGCCGGCCGTGTGTTCCCTGGGCAACAGCCCCGTAGGCAGTCTGGCCGGTGTTGCACACCGGCGGGGGCTTGCTTCGGCCTTGTGTTCCATAAGGGTCAGCGCCGCAGGCGCGACATCTTTGTAGAACTCCGGCCAGCACACATTCAAAGCTCCGTCAGGAGCGGAATATGCCGCCCCGACGGGGCTGGTGGGATTTTGGTCGCGGCGATCTACAGAGAGGTCGCTCCTGACGGAGCTTCGTTAGCCAACTGCTTCCCTCCATCCTTCCAGAACTGCCGGGCCGGGCCGGTGGTTCGCAGTTTGCCGCGGATGCCGGACTTAACGCAAAGGCGCAAAGGCGCGAAGCCGCCAAGCGAAAAGCGCCCAAGCCAAAACCCTTCCCCCTGGCGTCTTGGCGTACTGGCGTTGAAAAGCTCGGCAGTGCCAGCGACGGAAAATCGGTATCGGTAGGGCGTTGGTAGCGCAAGTAGCGTCGGCCATCCTGGCTGACGTGGAGCCGGGCAGCTTGCCCGGCGGAATGGACTCTCCGGCGGCACGGGACGCGTCCGGAAACTCGGAAGGCGCTCGTGCTTTCGTGCGTCTGCTCCGGGTGGCTGGAAGCCCACCCTCCACGTCAGGCAAGGATGCCCGACGCTACGGAGGATTCGGCGCGAAGCAACGGATCAGGCTCGCGATTTCGTAGGCCACCTGGGCGTTCTCGGGCGGGTTCTGGTGGCGGATCAGCGGGTTGATGGGCAAATCCTCCTGGATCAACCGGACGTAACGCGCGCCGGTCTGTTTCAAGAACTGGGTGCGCGTGGCGCGCTGCTCCACATTGTTGGGGTCGTCCTCCAGTTCGCCTTTCATGTCGAAGAACACGAACCGAACGCCGGAGTTGCCCAATTGCGCGAGCAAATCGAGCGCGAGCTGGCTCTTGCCGCTGCCGGGCTGGCCGGAAATCACCAGCAGCCCGTTGTTCGTGCCTGGCCCGTTGACCGAACACGCGGGCGATAACTCTGTTCAGGAGAAATCTTCATTCTTTCTTCTGATCTTTGCCAGCCCGCGATTTTTCGATTCCCCACGAGGCTTGGGCGATGTCTTCCACTTTGGCGATGAACTTGTCCACGTTGAGGCCTGCGATGAACGACAAAGCCAAAAAGCCGAGGTCGGTAGCAGTCTCCTTGCGCGTGGATTCCAGCAGGAGAAGTCCCGCTTTGAGAAACAGGCAGCTTGCGCCGCCGCATACGATGCTGACAAACGGACGAATGTAATACCACGGCTGCCAGTCCGCGTCCCAACGTTTATGAACGCACGCGTTGAGATAAACGCCGCGTAAGCAATACACGCAGCCGCCGACACCTCCAACGAGGAAACATAGAAACCATAATCGAACGCCATCAATCCACGAGGGCAACTTCCCCGCGAGAAACGCGGCCAAGAGGGTTGCAAGCGCAAACAGAAAGGCCAACAAGAATACGATAATCTTTTTCATTCGATTAAGTGCCTCCGTTCTTTTCAACTGTTATCGGCAGGTATGTTCCGTCGTCTTTCACGGTTAGTTTCATTGTGCCGTAGTATTTCGTGGAGAGCACCTGTCTTGCAGCCAAGCGGCTGTAATAATCGTAATCGTAGTCCACGCCACTGGCGACCGACACGACGACAAAATCTGGCGCGATGTGTTTGAACACGTCCGCGTTGACGTTGTATTCGCTTCCATGGTGTGGCGCAACGAACACGTCGGCTTTCAGTGCCGCAGCACCACAAGTCGCTTAGATTTCATTCCACGCTTCGACTGTGGCATCACCGCCAAACAAAATCGTGCGGTCCGCGTGCTGGACTCGCAACACGTAGCTGAGGTGGTTGTATTCGGGATCGTCTCCCTCGTTGCCGAGTCGAACCAGTTTTGTGGTTGGCGAGAGGATTTTCACGCCATCTCGAGTCCAGCAGCAATCTGAAGTTTGACCTTGGAGAAGCCGTAAGCATCTTGGGTTTTCCGCACTGACACGAAGGCGCTGATACGTCTCCCAGTCTTTTCGGTCGTAAGGGGAGTTTTCCCAATCCGAGTCTGGGAACGATTTTGTGTTCTCCGTATCCCAGAAGTTCCCAATCGCGACCGTTTGTGAAAGTTCGTGAAGCCCGGACATGTGGTCCATGTCAGGATGCGTCAGGATGAAACGAAAAAGCGAACGGTTGGGGAACTCTCTTTTCAAATACGCGACTGGGTCGGTGAGCTCGCCGTCACCGTCAAGGCGAGAATTGTCGATGTCTATCATCGTGAGGTCGCCGGACGGGAAATCGAGGATGGCGCAATTCCCTTTTCCCACGTTCAGAAAATGAATGGTCAAACTCATATACGGCAGCTCCTAAAATCATTGGCTCGCCTTTTTGCGGCGTCTCCCGTGCCGGTGCAGCTTCTGCAACTTCCCAGTCCTGTAGGGAATCGGGTCCTCGGCAAGCTGCATGGCTTTGCCCTCGCCGCACCATTCCCGCCATAGTTCCAACGTGTCGGCGAGTTCGCGGTCATGCGGCTCTTGAGCAAACAAGGTAAAATTGGTTATTGGGTAGTGGAGTTGTTTGTTCTGGGGCGTCGGCTTGGCCGGTTCTTCTGGGCCGAATAGCGAAAGCATCCCTTCGGCTTCCTCGTCGCGCTCGGCGGATTCCGATTTGCCCACGAAATCTCCCATCGGTTCGAGGCCTTTGCCGAATCGCCGCAGGGTCGTTGAGATGGCTTCGCGGCTGTTGTCCACGCCGATCCAGCGCCGCCCAGCCTGCGCGGCCACGCTCAAGGTCGTGCCCGAGCCGGAAAAACAGTCCAGCACGATGTCGCCGCGATTGGAGGAGGCTTCGATGATGCGCTTGAGGAGCGCGGGATTCTTTTCAGTCGGATAGCCGGAGATTTCGATGTTCTGGTTGTGGGCGTCGCGGTAGTCCAGCCAGATGTCCTGCACGGGCACGCCTTCGCTCTGGTCCAGGTAGATTTTGCGGCGGGGATTGCCCGTGGGCGACCAGTAGATTTCGCCGCGAGCGTCCATTTCGTCGAGGACGCGGGGCGGGTATTGCCAGTGTTTGCCGGGCGGGGGATGCTTGCCACGCCACGGCTTGCCGGTTTCGCCGTTGCGCACACCGGGCGCGTGAACGGGCACTTTCTTGTAACGCCGGCCCGTCCCCGGTTCGACATACTGGTATTCCTTGGCAGCGCGCTCCGGCGTCCACACCTCGACGGGGCGATGCCAGACGTAGCTGTCCGTTTTGGTGTAGAACAGAATGTAATCCGCAACGTTGCCGTAGGTCTTGCGCGTATAGTTCTTGGGGTTGCACTTCTTGCGCGTGATCCAGTTGCGGAAGTTGGCGCGGCCAAATACTTCGTCCATCACGGCTTTGACGAGGAAGGCCATGTTCTCGTCGAGGTGAACATAAATTGAGCCGTCATCGGCCAGCAGTTCGCGCAGCAGGATCAGGCGCTCGCGGAGGAATTCGAGGTAGTGTGCGCCTTCCAGCAAGTCCACGTAAGCGTCGGCCTGGCTGCGGGACTGAAACACACTTTTCGTTGCGTAGGGCGGGTCAATGTAAACGAGCCGGACGCGGCCGCGTATGGCGGGATCGCGGGCCAGAGCCGCGAGAATGGGCTGGTTGTCGCCGTAATAAAGCCGGTTGCGGGCGGGCTGGCCGGTTTGTTCCGCCCAGAGTTCGCGACACTTCGCGGGCGGCGTGTTGAGGATTTCGCTCTCGGGCTTTTTGCCCTCGTAAGTCAAAAACACGTCCGTCTTGCCGGAGCTCGCACCGTTGGGCTCAATGTGGCGGGGCGGCCCTTGCCATTGGGTGCGTGGAATTCCTGTGGCCATCGCAAGCTCCTATAAAGTAAGCCACTCGCGCGTGATGCGCTCTGAAACCATCCGCAGGGTGGCGACCAGAATCTTGCCGGGACGGCTCTTTTCGAGCCGCGCATAGTCATCGCACATCGAACCGAGCAACAGCCCCGGCCCGTCGTTGACGAAGATGACTTTTGTGTGCAAGCGGCGCTTCCGGGCGTAATCCAGGATTTCGGTGGCGCAATTGTGATAGCCGCCGGTCCGGTCATCCTCCTGCGCGCCGCCGCGGTCGGAATCGTAACGCGCCAACCCGATGGCCAGAACTTGCTTGCCCGACTGGTCGTAAATCACAAAGTCAACCGGTCGTCCTGGATTGGGATAGTTTTCAAATACTTCGCCCATCAACACATCTTTGCCCGCACGCTCCGGGCCTTTGATGACGAGGTCGGGAAACGCCGAGCGAAACAGCGAAAAGAACCGCTCGGTCAGGTCGTAGCCTTTCTTGCCGCGATCCTTGTATTCCCAGAGCACAGCGCAAAGCGCCTCGTCAGGAATGGGCCGGGTGGCGAAAGCCGCCTGCACTTTGTGAATGGGACGGAAGCCTTTCCCGAATTCCTGGCAGATTTTCTCGGCGTGCGTCTTTTTCTTGAGCATCTCGACCGGCGTCTCGGGGCTGACGTATTTGCGGAAGACGCGGGCGAGTTGGACTCGCATCCAGCCGTCCGTGTGATCGGCGATTTGCAGAAACAGTCGCGTGGAAGATTCCGAGCTTTTGAGCAGTTGCCCGAACAGGACGAGGACTGGTTTGTAAAGCTCGCAGGCATCCTTCAGGATGTCCGGGTAATATTCACCGCTGGCGAGCGTGATCCAGTTGGCGGCGTCGGTTTTGAAATCGGCGAAGGAGTTGGGTTTCTTTAGCTTCGAAGTGTTCATGCCGATTAATTTCTTACCGAATCTTGCCCAATAAAACTGCCGTGAACGAGGGAATTCCGTCCGGCGCAAATTTTCTGCGTTGTTTCCAGCGTTGTTGGATGAGAAAGAGTTCGTCGTCGCTGATGAGACTCAGGCCCACCACGTCCTGGAGCTTGAGCAGTTTAGTAAGGAGGTCGCGGCGGGCCTCGATGGTGAGCGGGCCTGGGCCGTCCGAGCCGTTCTTGCGCTTGAGGTCGCGTTTGCCGTTGGCCGGGTCTTGGTAATGGAGAAGGGTTTCGCGGAATTCGATGAGTTTCTCCATGCGTTCATCACCGCTGGCGAGCAGGCCCTCGCTGTTGTGCCGGCGGGTCGCCGTCACACACAGGCGAGTCGCCCGCGCTACCCTGTTGTCGCGCTCGACGACGGTGCAGGTCCAGCGATTTCGACACCTCACCCCGGCCCTCTCCCCGGTCGAGGCGGAGAGGGAGAACCGGCCGCATCTGGGGGTGCTGGTGTCAATCTGGATGGGACATTCGCCGTTTGAGGCGCTGGCGTAGAGTTTGTAGAGCGGGCGGTTGTCGCCGCCCCACGGGTTCGGCTTTTGGAGCAGACAGGCCCAGACTTCTTTGGTGGTAAGGAATTCGATGGGGTTGCAAACCCAGACGCGCGGGAGGTCGGGATGGCGGTTGAGGCCGTTGCGCTTCTCGCGTCCGGCCATCGTCTGGGCGCGGGTGGGACTCTCGGCACGGCGCGCGCCGAGATGCAGGATGGCTTCGCTCCAGTGGCCGTTCGTCCGGCCGTTATTCACGAAGCTGGTGACGGGATCAATCTTCAGCCGTTGCATGCACCAGCGGAAAATGCGGTTGGGCGGCGGATACCCGCGCCCGATGACGTTGACCCAGAAGGATTGCACGGGCGGGGGGTTGAGCAGGTGGGCTTCAATGTTCAGATTATGCTGCTGCGAACAGCGTCTCATGCGATCAAGGTCAGTTTCAACGCCTTCCGCGATGGCCGGGATTTCCACGCGCGTGCCGGTGCCAAGGACGGTGACGGTTTTCTGGCGTTGTTCGGGCGGGAGGGAACTGGGCCGTTGGAACGAAGCTCGACACCTCACCCTACCTTCTCCCCGATCGAGGCGGAGAGGGTGTCGGAACACCAGCGCGGCGACCAGCGTGCTGTCTTTCCCGCCGCTGAAACCGACGAGCCACGGACGCGGGTCCTCCAGGTAGAGTTGGGTCAGGCGTTCCCGGACGGCCTGGAAGTTCGTACCCGTCATGTGGACGGGAGTCTGGTCATGGCCGGCAGCGATTTCAAACGAAATTCCTGGTTGGAACGGATATGGAGTCTTCAGTTTCTGGCCGAAAACCGGGCTTCAGACCTGCGTCATGGAAGTAGGCTGCCCCTTGCTGAAGGCGAGCAGTTCCCGGCCTTTGAGCCAAAGGCCGGCTACCCTTTCCTGGGTGGGGCGCCTCTCGCTGGAGGGCGACACCTTCCGGCCCCTGAGCCAGGGGCCGGCTACCGGCAGGTTGCTCGTTGGGGGGGCGACAACCCCCCTGGCCTTTGATCGTCTGGCAGGGCCGCGTTGCGGTCTGGGCACGGCAAGAGACCGCATGGACGCAACCAGCGATCATTTTGGCATTGCCAGTGCTGACTTGGACAAAGTCCAATCTCGTTTAGAAGGCCCCAGCTCTGGCCAGGATAGACCCGAAAGCCGAAGTTGGGCAGGCGTGACGCGCTGCGTTACGGCCAATTTCGGAAAGTGGGTTAAATTCAGTAGCAAGTGCGGTGTACTGCAGCCCGTGCTGTCCGTCAAAAGCAGACCGCTACTCCGCGAAGGCCCTCAGAAAGTGTAGGTGATCTTGGTGAGCACGCTGCGACCGGGACTCTCGTCGTCCTCGACGTCGTTGAAAGCCACGTACCAGTACGTGTTGTACTTGAGCCTCCAGCCGTAGATGATGCTGTAGTTATGGAAGCCCGAGTCGCGGTTCTGAATGGAAGCCTTCACCCACATGTCTTTCGTGATGTACAGGTCAGTGACCACACGGTTCAGCCAGACGGTGTCCGAGTCGCCGTCGGGCTGGTCTTCAAAGCGTAGCACAAACTCGTGCCGGATGGGCAGTCGTTCCCAGAACTTGAACCGCTTGCCCCAGATGAATTCGTTGTACGCGACCTCCTCGAACTCGCCGGTGGCGTAGCCCAGGTTCACCGCCTTGTAGTAGTCCGAGGCCCACAGGTCGAGGCCGGTCAGGAGGCGCTGGTTGGTGTAGGGCGAGTGGTAGTCGTGGTCGTAGCCCAGCCGGAAGCCCACGTCATTGCGGAGCACGAGGCTGGAGTAAAGCGAATGATCGCGGACGCTGGTGTCGCCGGCGTCGTTCAGGTACCAGCGCGGGTTGTAGCTCGCGAAGAATTGCTTGTACCAGCGCTCGCTGGACCGCTGCTGGTACTGCGCCAGCGCGGACGGACCGAAGATGTCCCGCCGGGGGATGTAGCCGAGCAGGGGATTGAACTGCTCGGTGATGCCGGTGTACGTGAGCGCGAAGTCCCACGGATAGAGACTGTAGATCACCGAGGCGTCGCCCAGAAAATCCAGGCTGTCCTTGGCGATGCCTTGGGAGGCGCTTTCCAGCTCGTCCTGGGACACCGCGCCCTGGAAGCGCACCCGCCAGGCGTCCGTGAGGAAGAAGTAGCCGTCCACGCTGCCGTTGTAGGAATGCCCCTCGTCGAGGTGGGAGGCGTCCGTGTAGTACCCCAGGTAGGAGCGCCCGCCCACGTCCTGCATCACTCGCAGGACCGCGGCGTTGCCGTGGAAATCCCCGTCGTGCGCGAAATCGCTCTGCACGTCCATGAGATTGAAGCTGAAGCCCGGCAGCAGGCCGCTCACCTTCATGGCGGCGTCCATCTCGGTGATGCGCCGGCTGTAGTAAACGCGGTGCGGCATCCGCATCAACTCCTCGCCCTCGCGGAAGAACAGGCGTTTTTCGGGCAGGAACCGCTCGGTGTCGCGCAGCTCGATCGTGTCGTCGTCCGCCTCGATGTGGCCGAAGTCCGGATTCAGCGTCCAGGCGGTGGTGACGGCCGGGGTGAGACGGAAACTCACGTCCAGGCCGGCCTTGAGCACCACGTCCGTGTCGCCGTTGAAGTCCACCCGCACGCTCGTGTACGGGGTGATCTCCCAGTTGCGGTCGAACACCGTGTCGGCCAGCGCCAGCCCGGTGAGGTGCCCGAAATGCCGCGGCTTGTACATCTCGGTGGGGTTGTAGCTCCAGAAGCTGGTCACGTCGTTGCGACGCTGCATGCGCGTCACGTTGAACCCCCAGGTCGCGTCGTCGGCGCGGAAGTAGTTGAAGACCGTGAACGGGATGCGCATCTCGAAGGTCCAACGGTCCGCCACGATTTTCGCGGCGCAATCCCAGTCCGCCGACCAGCCGTAGTTGAAGATGCCGGACGGGCCCTCGTTCGCGTCCGCGCGGGTGCCGAGTGGATTCGTGAAGAACGCGTACTTGCCCCGGTGATTGTGTGGCGGGTCCAGATGAATCTCCACCCAGTCGTCGCCGACAAAGGGCCGGTCCTCGTGCTGTTCGGTCGCGTGCAATTTCGACATGTCGCTGTCGAGGCACTCGACCGCGAGGTACAGGTGCGTCGTGGTGTAGGCCACCCGCACGCGGGTTTGGTCTGCGGCTGGCGCGTTCGAGCGCGTGTCCAGCAGGCCGGAGGTCACCTCGCATTGTTCCCAGAACGGCTCGTCCAGCACGCCGTCCACCTTGAGCGGGGCCTCCACCTTCAAGGCCCGGAAGGCGGGCACCGTGGCGTTCGGATTGTCATGGGCCGCCAGGGGAAATGCGACCGCCGCCGCCGTGGTCAAAGCGGCGGTCCGGGACCAACGAGGGCTGGGCCGGGCACGGAGAACCGGTTGCATGTGCGTTCCATCGCCGGTGTACCCAGGCAACGTCTGGCCGGCTGTTGGTCGGCGCGCCGGCGGAGACAAGTCGTCACGGGTTGGGCGACGGAGAATCCGACTGAGCGTCGCCAGCGCTTATTCAGCCCACACGGGGCGGGCACATCTCGATTTCGTGCATGCGGTGGGCGGACCGTAGCGGTCCAGGCGACCTCGTCTGGACCGCGCTGCGGGCGCCCCGCCGGTGGGAAGCGCAGTCTGACGCTCGCAGCCCCGGCAGGTCAGGGCTCAACGGAGTCACGCCCCACCAGGCCAGGACCAGAACGGCACAACAGTGAGTTGCGCCCACGCGGGGCCGGAATCGGAAGTGGCGGCTTGCTTTCGCGGGGGCGGCGGTTCCAAACTCGCAGCGTGTCCCGGATGTTGCGCGCCGCTGCGGCCGCCGGCCGGGCAACTGATTGCCAGTCATGCGCACCACCTACGTCGCTCCGCTCACCGCCGAAACGGCCCGCGAACTGCAACGCAAAGCCGTCGCGCTGCCCGCCTTCGAGCCCGGCGTCAAGCCCGCCCGCCAGGACATCCTGCTCGTGGGGCTGGACCTGGGCACCAGCGTCTCCTGCCTCAAGGCCGCTTATCCCGGCTCGACCGACTTGGTGACCGACGAGATCATTCCCACAGCGGTCGGTTACGCGCGCGAGGGCATCGTCGAGAACCTGCTTCCCGGCAACGCGAAGGTGCTTTACGGCCATCTGGCGCTCAAGCACCGCGTTTATCTCCGCCTGCTCACCCCGCTCCAGAATGGCGTCATCGAAGACCTAGCGGCCGCGCAAGATTTTGCCCGGCATCTCCGCCAGGTGCTGAATCCTCCGGCCAACGTCGAGGTCCGCGCCATGGTGGGCGTGCCGGCCAGCGCCGACCGCACCGCCCGCGAGAACCTGTGCATGGCGCTCTCCGGCGTGTTTCACAAGGTCCTGCTGATCCCCGAGCCGTTCCTGGCCGCGCTGGGCTACCGCGATGAAAGCCGACTGGGCGACCCCGCCTACCTGGACCCGGTGCGCAATTCGCTTTTCGTGGACAGCGGCGCCGGCACCACCGATGTGTGCCTCGTGCAAGGCTATTACCCCGGGCCGAACGAGCAAGTGAGCTCGGCCTTCGCCGGCGACGAGGTGGACAACCTGCTTTTGGAAGCCACGCGCCTGCTGGAGCCGGAAGCCAACCTGTCCCTGGCCCGCGTGCGCGCGATCAAGGAACAGCATTCGTTCGTGGGGCAGCCCGACGCCTCGGTCATGGTCCAGGTCGTGGTCGGCGGCAAGGCGCGCAAGTTCGACCTCACCCAGGCGATGGGTCAGGCCTGCGGGCGGCTGCTTCAAGAAATCTTCGAACTGGTCCGGGTCGCCATCGGCCGCGCCTCCAGCGACACCGTGGAGGAGTTGATGCAGAACATCGTCCTCACGGGTGGCGGCAGCCGGATTCGCCGGCTGGACACGGAACTGCAACGGCTCCTGACCGAGGAAGGCTACGAGAAGCCGCACGTCCAGACGGTGGGCGAAGGCTACAAGCAACTCGTGGCCAAAGGCGCGTTGACCGCCGCCCGCCAGGCCAAGGAAAGCCAGTGGCTCCCGCTCGGGCGGTGAGCCCCGCCTGCAGCGGCAGGCATCTGTGCCTGCCGTAGAGCCGGGCTTCCCAGCCCGGCGGGAGCTTGGACATTCGCGCCGGGGATGGTCAAGTTCTTGGGTAGGTCGTCTCCCGCCGGGAGGCGACCGTTCCCGGCCCCTCAGCGAGGGGCCGGCTACCTGCGGCAGACACCACGCCGCAAGCCCGGACTGGCGTTGCCGCCGGCAGGGAGTATTATGTCGGCGTAGTATCCAACTGACCCCACCTATGAAAACTGCCATCCAGCTTGCCATCTTCCTCGCCAACCAGCCCGGGGCCCTGGCGCGTGTCTGCACCGCCCTGGCCGAAGCGGGCATCAACATCCACGCCCTGGCCACCAGCGACACCGTGGATTACTCGGTCGTGCGGATGGTCGTCAGCGAGCCGCGCAAGGCCATCTTCCTTCTGGAAGAGCGCGGCATGCTTGTGGTCGAGAGCGAGGTGTTGCTGATTACCGGCGCCAACCAGCCCGGCGCGCTCGCCGAGATCGGTCAGCGGTTGGCGCGGGCCAAGATCAACATTGACTACCTGTACTGCGCCAGCAGTCCGGACGCCCCGGCGGGTCTCCTTGTGCTGCGGGTCAACAACCTGCCCAAGGCCCGGCAGGCGCTCCGCGGGCTCTCAGCGGTTCAGTAACGCTTCACAAACTTCCGGTGGCTGCCTTCCTCGCCGACGGCTTCCGTGCTCTCCGGCGCGGGCGCTGCCGCAGCCGGCGGGGCGGCTTGATTCGCGGCCTGCACGAAGGCGAACCGGAGATTCGTCAGCGTCTCGGCGAGCAAGGCTGCTTCCTTCGGCGAAAGGTTGCCGCGGGTCTTGGCTTCCAGCATTTCCAGCGTGTCAATGAACAGGCTGGCGGCCTCCAAGTTCACCTCCGCTTTGCCGGTCTCGGGGTTCGGCGCCCGGCCCAGGAGGACCGAGGCCAGGTTGGCGTGTTGCAGCACCAGGCCGGTGAACAGCGCCGCATTGCGCTGGGCGGTGTCGGGAGACGGGTTGGCGGGCGAAGTCATGGGGTTAATTCTCGTCGGAATCGGCGGATTCCTCGGGGTCGCTTTGGAGAAAGCGCACCAGGTAGCGCAGTCGGTCCTCCAGACGCGGGGTTTCAAGGATGATCTGGCGCTGGCGCGGGTCGCGCAGCAGCGTGGCCGAGACCAGGTCGGTCAATTGTTCGGCGTCGTCCAACTGGGCCAGGTGCTCCAGCGCCTGCTGGAAGGCCTCGAGCGTGAGCGGCGCCGACCCCGGCGGTTCCGGCGGCGACTGCACGAAGCTGTGCAGGCCCTGCTGGAGGCGGTTCTTGGCCAGTTCGAGGACGCGCAGGGTCAGCGCCTGCACCACCAGGCCGCTGTTGCCGGCCGGCGGGAGCGGCTGCACTGTGTGAATCCGGTACGGCCGGTACTGGACGGCGCGGCCCAGCCGGATGCGTGCCAGGCCCTGGAGGATGAGATTCGACGTGCCGTCCTGGCGGGTGACGCAAGCCCGCACCAGGCCCAGCCCCGCCACGCTGGCCGGGGTTTCGCGCACCCGGTCACCGCGGCGCAAGGCGACGGCAAAGACCCGGCCGCCCGCGAGCACGTCCGCCAGCATTTTGCGATACCGGGTCTCGAAGATGTGCAGCGGCAGCATCGCTTGTGGGAACAGGATCGCGTTGCTCAGCGTCATGACCGGCACTTCCGAAGGCACCTGCATGGCGCCAGTCTAGGCGTTGCCGCGCCACGCGCAAGTGCCGGTCCGGCATGGCCGGACGCTCCGGGACGCATCTCAATTTCTTGCCGGCCGCGGGCGGGCCGTAGTGGCCCGGGCGACCTCGCCTGGGGCTGTGCCGCGGGCGACCCGCCCGCGGGGTGGGCCTCCTCGCTGGGGGGCGACGCGTCCGGCCCCTGAGCCAGGGGTCCGGCTACCCGACGCCGAATCCCCGCCCAATGCCCCCCTTTTTGATTTTCTGAGTTTGGGCTTTCTCGCCGTGTCTGCCGGGCTGGAAGCCGGCCGCAGCCCCGAAAGGCACGGCTCGACGGGGTCTCGCCCCACCGCGTCAAGGCCGGACCGGCGCAAACGTGAGTTATGGCCACGCTCCGGCCCGACCTTGAAGAATCTTGCCTTGTGCGCAGAGCCCAACCACACTGCCCCGCAAATGAACTCGAAGGCGCCCGTAGTCATTCTGATCGTGCTCTGTCTGGCCCTGCTGGCGGCGTTGGTCATCCGGCACAACAAGGCTGTGAACGAAAAACGGACCGATCAGCAGAAGATTCTCCAATTGTCCAACGAATGGGCCACCGCCCGCGCCCGGCTGGACGACCTGGAGGCGGTCAACGCCACCCTGCGCTCGGACCGCGACACCACGAAGGCGAGCCTCGACCGCGCGTCCAACCAGCTTACCCAGGTGCGGGAAACGCTGACCCAGACGGAACAGAAGGTCGCCGAAGCCACCAAGATTCTGGAGGAGAAGACCGCCGCGCTGGCCCAGTTGGAAGCCCGCGCCAAGGAGCTGGAGTCCGAAAACGCCGGCCTTGAGAAGCAGGCGACCGACATGCGCCAGGCCATCGGCCAGCTTGAAGGGCAGATCAGCGACACCCGCAAGCGTCTGGCCAACGCCGAAGGCGACCGCGACTACCTGCTGGGCGAGTTGCTCCGCCTGCAAAGCGAGAAGGCGACGCTGGAGCGCCGCTTGAGCGACGTCGTCGCGCTCCGGGAACAGATCGCGAAGATCCGGGAAGACCTGGCGCTCAGCCGCCGGCTGGAGAGTTTGCGCAAGAGTCTTTACGGCGCCGACACGCGCAAGGGCGGCGAGGTCTTGCAGCGCGGAGTCCGCCGCGAGGGTGAAATCCGGACCCCCGACCTCGATGTCGAAGTGCGCCGGGACGGCTCCAGCACCATTATCCCGAAGCCCAAACCCTGAGCGGCGCGGGCACGGCGGCGGTAGCGGCTTGGACGCCGGCCGCCGCGGTTACCTAACCTCCGCCGGCAGGAAGGCGGGGTTGCCAAACACCGGAGGTTGCCGCGGCCTGCTGACACGGCTTTTTTGATATGGCCAACACCATCCTTGTAGGCGCCCAGTGGGGCGATGAAGGCAAGGGCAAGATCATTGACGTGCTCGCCGAGCGCTCGGATTTTGTCGTCCGCACTGCCGGCGGCAACAACGCCGGGCACACCGTCTTCATCGGCCAGCAGAAGTACGTCCTGCATCTGGTCCCGTCCGGCGTGCTCTGGCCGGGCAAGAAATGCGTCATCGGCAACGGCGTGGTCATTGACCCGGTCAGCTTGGTCGAAGAAATCGAGGGGCTGAAGAAGCTGGGCGTGAAGGCGGACGGCAACCTGTTCATCAGCGAAACCGCCCATGTGGTCCTGCCGTACCACCGCCTGGTGGACGAGCAGCGCGAGTTGCGCAAAGGACGGAACAAGCTCGGCACCACCAAACGCGGCATCGGCCCGGCCTACGCCGACAAGGCCGCCCGCGTTGGCTTCCGCATGGTGGATCTGGTGAACGCCCCGCGGTTTGAAACGGCCCTGCGGGACCGGCTGCGCGAAAGCAACGCCGTGCTCAAGGCGCTCGGCGCCCGGCCGCTGTCCTTCGCGAAAGTCCACGAGGCGTACCGCGCCGCCGGCGATTACCTCCGGCCCTTCGTCACCGCCACGGTGGTCTTGTTGCACGAGGCGACCCGCCGCGGCGCCGACATCCTCTTCGAGGGGGCCCAGGGCACGTTCCTCGACATTGACCACGGCACGTATCCGTACGTCACGTCGTCGAACACCACCGCCGGCGGCGCTTGCACCGGCTCGGGCGTGCCGCCCAACAAGATTGACCACGTGTACGGCGTGATGAAGGCGTACACCACCCGCGTGGGCGAAGGGCCGCTGCCCACCGAGAACGCCGAGATCGCCGACCTGCTCCACGGCATGGGACGGGAATTTGGCGCCACCACCGGCCGGCCCCGCCGCTGCGGCTGGGCGGACGCCGTGGTGACGCGGCACGCCGCGATGGTCAACGGCATTGACCGCCTGGCCATCACCAATGTGGACGGCCTGGACACGGTGGAAACCCTGCGCGTGTGCATCGGCTACCGGCACGGTGGCCGGAAGTACGATTACGTGCCCAGCGACGTCGAGGTGCTCGCCGCCTGCGAACCGGTCTATGCCGAATTCCCCGGCTGGCGCACCCCCACGACGTCCATCCGCGAATGGCGCAAGCTGCCGCTCCGATGCCGCAGCTACCTCAAGGCCCTGGCCGATCTCACCGGCAGCAGGCTGGCCATCGCGTCCATCGGCCCGGCGCGCGACCAGACCATCTTCCTGTGAGAAGGGGCACTGGCGCGGACCGGCCCGCCAGCCGCCTTCCATGAGCGCTGCCGCCGTTCACCTCAGCCCGCAGGCGCAGGCCAACCTGCCCACCCACGTGGCGATCATCATGGATGGCAACGGCCGCTGGGCCAAACAGCGCCAGTTGCCGCGCGTCGAGGGGCACCGCGTTGGCGCGGAATCCGTGCGGGTCATTGTCCGCGCGGCGGGCGAGTTGGGCATCAAGTACCTGACTCTTTACGCCTTCTCGGTGGAGAACTGGAACCGGCCCAAGGACGAGGTGGACACGCTGATGAAGTATCTGGCGCGCTACCTCAAGAACGAGATCGGCGAACTCCAGCGCAACAACGTCCGCCTCGAGGCGATCGGCCAGATTTACCGCCTGCCGGAGTTCGTGCAGGAGCAGCTCCGCCGCACCCAGGCCGCGCTGGCCCGCAACAACGGCCTCACACTCATCCTCGCGCTCAGCTACGGCGGCCGCACCGAGATCGTCGAGGCCGTCCGCGCCATCGCCCACAAGATCAAGGCCGGCGTGATCGAGCCGGAGGAAATCAACGAGCAGGTGCTGGCCCAGCACCTGTACACGCACAACTACCCGGACCCCGACCTGCTCATCCGCACCAGCGGCGAGATGCGCGTGAGCAATTTCCTGCTCTGGCAGATTTCGTACGCGGAATTCGTCGTGACCCCGACGCTCTGGCCGGACTTCCGCAAGGCGCAGTTTTACGAGGCGCTCGAGGAATACACCCGCCGCCACCGCCGCTACGGCGGGGTCTGAGCCGGGCCGGGCTCAGACCGAGCGCTGAACCCGAAAAAACCGACGTTGGCCGTAGCGCAGTGCGTCCCGCTTGCCCAACTTCGGCCTTCGCCTTCAAGGGTTCAGCCGCCAGCCGTTTTCCAGCCACCGGAGGCTCATGTTTTCCGGCGGTTCGCCCGGCAGGATTTCCACCTTCAACACCACGTGGTCGCTGGCTTTCTGTTCGACTTCCACGATGCGGAAGCCGGGGATGCGGCTCTCCTTCCAGAAATCCTCCGGCCCGCGCTGGTCCAGCTCGCGCTGGAAGTCTTCCACCGCCTCCGGGCTCAGCAACTGCAGCAGCGTGTTCGTGTCGCGCTGCTCCAGCGCCCAGAAAAAGGACTGCAACGCCGCCTCCGGCGTGGCGGCTCCGACGAACCGCGCCTCCGCCCGTTTCACGTAGCCGGCCGGCAACGGCACGAGCCCCGCGCCGCCGGCGCCCGCCGGCCCGACGCGTTTCTTGAGGTTCTCATTTTCCGCCTTCACCGGGGCGAGTTCCTTCAGGCGCTGCTGAAGGCGGGTCACCTCCGCCCGCAACCGCAGCAACTCGAGCTTCTCGGACTCGCTCAACGTATTGCCGGCGGCGGCCGGCTTGGCCTGGGCAGTGCCAGCCTTCGCCGCCTGCCGCTGCGTAGCCGCGGCTTGCAGGTTGCCGAGTTCGCCCCGCAGGTGGGCGAGGTCGCGCTGTTGACGAAAGGCCACGGTCCCGATGGCCAGCGCCACCAGGACCAAGACCCCGGAAATCCAAGGACGGGGTTTCATGGCGCGGGCTCAGGTTCGGGTTCCACCACTTTGGGCGCTACCGGATAGTTGGACGGCAGCAGGCCGTACCGCCGCATGATCTCCGGGGTGATCGTTGGAGGTTGCGTCGGCGGAACCTCGGTGGCAACGCCCGGCGTCAGCCCGTAACGCTCCATCATCCGGGGATCCATCTGGAATTGGGGCGCCGTCCCCGGCGCGGCAGGCATCGGCGGAGGCGGGTTGCCGTAATACAGCTTGCCGTCCAGGACGACCAGCCGCTCCGGATGTTCCTTTGCCACGCTGGACTGCACGCTGCCGTCAGCCAGGCACACGTGCCCGTGAATCGGACAGCGGAACGCCACCCGCATCGGCTCGGTCTCGGACCCGGACGGCGCCAGAAACTCGTAGCTCACGTTCGCCAGCGTGAACACGCTCCAGTTCGCCGCCGGCTGCCGGCCCGCATCCTCCGGGCACACCAGAACCTTCGGCGACGCGATCTCGTTGGACATGGTCAGGAAGTCCGGCGGCAGGAGGTCGCCGTTGTCCGTGGCCCAGATGCGCGCGGCGAGGCCAAGCTGCTTGAGATTGTTGACGCACGCGATGCTGCGGGCCCTGGCCCGGGCGTCGAGCATCGGCTGGACTTCCTCGGGCGCCAGACCGGACCGCAACAGCGCCTGCGCGCGAAGTTTCTCGTTTTCCGTCCGCATCGCTTCAAGCGCGGCGACCTCTCCGGCAAGCTGCCGCTCCAGACCGCGCAGCCGTTCGAGGTCTTCGCGCGAATTGGGCACCACCACGCCGGTCGTGGTGGCTGGCGACCCGGCGGTCGCCTGCGACGAATCTGGCGCCGGCGCGGTCAGCTCGCGCTTCAGTTCGTCCACCTGGCGGCGCAGCTCATTCAACCCGGTGTGTTGCGTGGCCAGCACAGCCAAGCAGGCGAGGGCGAAGCTGGCCGCAGCCAGGGCCGGCCACCAGTTCGCCAGCCAGCCCAGCGGCGCGCGCGGTCCGCCGGCCGGGGTGGCCTGCGTGGCGGGCGATCCGGTCCGCGCGATTTCGTTGTTCGGTTTCATGGCAGGGTGGGGGAGTTGTTGCAGCAGCCGGTCCTTCAACCCGGCGGGCGGGCGGGGTTGCGACGCGGCACGCAGCAGGTTCTCGATCTCGGTTTCGGTCGGTTTCATTGCGAAAGGCGGGTTGCGGAGGCCAGGGGTTTGTCCGCCGGGCTGAGCAGGCGCGCTTGCAGTGCCTGCACGGCCCGGCGCAGCCGGTGCTTGACCGTGCTGGACGCCACGTCCAGCACCGCGGCGGTTTCCTCAAGGGTCAGACCCTGGTAGTAGTGTGTGTGGACCGTGTCGCGCAGGTCCGGCTCGAGTTGGTCCACCGCCGCGTAGAGCGCCGCCGCCAGGTCCGCCTGGACCGCCAGCCGGTCCGGGGATGGCGCGGCGTCGGCGTGCTCCAGCCACCAGGCGTCTGGACGCCATTCCAAGCGGCCGTCCCGCCGCCGCCAGTCCTGATAGACGTGGTGGGCGATGCCGTGCAGCCAGGCGCCGGGGCTGGACCGGCCGGCAAAGCCGGGCAGCGCGGCCCACACGCGGGTGAAGGTGATCTGGGTGAGGTCGGCCGCCGTGGCTTCGCTGCCGGTCAGGCGCCGCAGGAACGCGTAGATGCGCGCGTAAAACCGCTCGACCAGCGCCGCGGCGGCGCCCGGCTCGCCGCGCCGGGCGGCTTCGACCCATTGATGTTCGTCAGCGTGCATGGCCTTCATCGGGTATGTCGTACGAGACCGGCCCATTGGACAATGGAAACCGCCGCCCGTGCCGTTTTCGCCGGCATCGCCCACCCCCTGTTCATGTAACCCATTTAACTCCTCATCCTCTTAACCCGAAAACCGAAGTTGAGCCGGATGGGAATCCGGCGCTAAGGGCAACTTCGGTTTTCGGGTTTGACCGCCTTCGTCCGCATCTTCAAGCGCCGCGGCTTCCCCGCGGTTCCCATTGGCCTCGTCCCGCTTCGGCGACGTCCCTTTTGGAGTTTCGCCGGCGGCGCGACGCGCTACCTTGCCGACGTGCTGTCCGTCGCGGAACAATTTGCCTCCCTGCCCGGCCTGAACCAGGTGCTGGTGCCGGACCTCTGGCAGCAGCAGGCGGTGAGCGCCTTGCGCGCCGGCCAGGACGTGGTGGTGCACGCCCCCACCGGCGCCGGCAAGACGCTGATTTTCGAGCTGTGGTCCAACCAGGGCAAACCACGCGGCCAGGCCATCTACACCGTGCCCACCCGCGCCCTGGCCAACGACAAGCTCGCCGAGTGGCGCGCCCGCGGCTGGAACGTCGGCATCGCCACCGGCGACCTGGCTGAAAACCTCTCCGCCCCGGTGCTGGTCGCCACGCTCGAAACCCAGAAGCACCGGCTCATTTCCGGCGCGGGCCCTTCGCTGCTGGTGGTGGACGAATACCAGATGATCAGCGACCCGGACCGCGGGTTGAATTACGAACTGGCCATCGCCCTGGCGCCGGTGCGCACGCAGTTGCTGCTGCTGAGCGGCAGCGTGGCCAACCCCCAGGACGTCGCCCGATGGCTGCGCCGGCTGGGCCGCGACGCCGTGGTGGTGCGCTCGGATGAACGCCCGGTGCCGCTCGAGGAGGTGCATGCCGAGTCGCTCAGCTTCAGCGTGCCGTCCGAGATTCGCGGGTACTGGCCGCGGCTCATCGCCAAGGCGCTGGCCGAGGGGCTGGGGCCGCTGCTCGTCTTCGCCCCGCGCCGCCAGGCCGCGGAGGCGCTGGCCGAGGAGTTGTCCCGGCAGTTGCCCAACCCGCATCCGCTGACGTTGACGCACGCGCAACGCCGGCTCGTGGGCGAGCACCTCGCCCGGCTCTTGAAGACCCGCGTGGCGTTTCACCACAGCGGCCTGAGCTACGGCACGCGGGCGGGGGTGATCGAACCCCTCGCCAAGGCCGGCCAGCTCCGCGTCGTCGTCGCCACCATGGGCCTGGCCGCCGGTATCAACTTCTCGCTACGCACCGTGGCGCTGGCTGGCGAATCCTACCGGCGCGACCTCGCCGAGCAGCCGCTGCGCCCGGACGAGATCCTGCAGATGTTCGGCCGCGCCGGCCGCCGGAGCATTGACGAAACCGGCTACGTGCTCGTCAGCGCGAACGAACTCCGCCTCGTGGACGCGCATCCGCAGCACCTCACCCGCAACGGCATGGTGGACTGGGGCACGCTGCTGGGCCTGATGAGCGCCGCGGCGGAGCAGGGTCGCGACCCGTTTGCCGCCGCCGCGCAAGTGCAGGAGCGCCTGTTCACCAGCAAGCCCATTCCGCTCGGCATCGAGGCCAGCCTGAGGCACCCAGACACGCCTTGCGGCCTGAAGACCGACGCCGAGCGTGCGCGCCACGTGCGGCAGCGCGTGCGCGAAATCCTCAACAGCCGCGGCGAATGGGAGCGGCTGCCGCCGTTGCGCGAAATCGAGTTGCGCAATGTCTGGGTTGCCGACGGCGCGGAGCATTACAGTGCGGGCAGGCCAGCCGGGGAACCGCCCACCTTGCGCCCGGCGTTGAGCGAGCCGGCCGCGCTCGAAAAAATCGGCACCGGCCAGCTCTGCGTGATCGGCGAGCGCGACGGCCACCCCGCGTACGGCCGCAGTTTCACCCTGGCCGAGCGCCTGCCGGGCGACCGCGTCCTGTTGGCCAAGTGGTTGCGCCGTCTCACGAACTGGCACGGCCGCCAGGCCGGCTTGAGCGCCTGGCGGGAGCGGATTCTGCCGCAGGTCGAGTCTGGCCTTGCCCGACGCCACACGCCGCTGGTGCAAGTCATCGAGTCGCCGGAGAAGATCACCGCGCATGTCAGCCTGGCGGAGTTGACCCTGAAGGTGCCGGTGGACCGCCACGGCGTGGCGCTCTGGCGGCCGCGGGAGCGCGAGGTGTCACCCTCGGATTGCGCGCGCTGCGATCTGGTGAACGTGTGCCGCCAGCTCAGCACCGCCACCGGCACCGCCATGCTTTGGCGGCGGCTGGGCCTGGTGGACGCCGCCGGCCAGCCGACCCGGCGCGGACGCCTGGTGAGCTTCTTTTCGCAAGGCGACGGCCTGGCCCTGGCCGCGGCGCTGGAGGACGCGACTTATCCCCTCGAGGAACTGGTGTACGACATCGCCAACCTCGACGCGGGCTTCCGCTTCGCCGGCGACGACAACCGCTGGGGCGGTCGTCTCGCGCTGGCCTGTCATCAGGCCTACGGGCTGCAGACCATCCCCGGCTATCTTGAAAACGGCCTGCCGCCCAAATACGGCGCGGGCGCGGAGGTGATCGTGGCCAGCGTCCACCGGAATCCCGAAGCCCGCCGCGCCTGGGCCGGCGAGTTGCTGGGCGCGGGCGACATTGACCGCGCGATCATCGAGTGGCGCAGCCTGCTGCGGCAGATCGCCCACGCCCCCGCGCTCGACTGGCCGCGCTGGGAGGCGTTGCAAACCCGCGCCCGGTCCATCCTGAACGAAACCCGGTCGCCCACGCTCACCGAGCTGCCGCCGCTCGAAACCCACCAGACCAAGCGGCTCGAACACCACCTGCCGCTGCGCCGCCACTGACCTGTCCCGCCATGAATTCTCAACCGGACATTGCCGGGAGCGCGGACGCTTTCGCCGACGACGATTCGATTTCTGCGCTGGGGTCTCCGGTGTTGTTCCCCGGCGTATCGCGTGAATTGGAAACGGCGGCGGACGCGCTTGGCCTTGAACACGTGCGCCGGCACATCTTCCTTTGCGCCGAGGCCAGCGAACCCAAGTGTTGCGCACGCGAGGCTGGCCTCGAGTCCTGGGAGTTTCTCAAACGCCGGCTCAAGGAACTGGGGTTGGTGGGCGCCCGGCCGCGCGTGCTGCGCACCAAGGCCAACTGTCTGCGCGTCTGCGTGAGCGGCCCCATCGCCGTCGTGTACCCGGAAGGCGTCTGGTACCACTCCTGTTCGCCGGCGGTGCTGGAGGAAATCATCCAGCGCCACCTCATCCGCGGCGAGACGGTGACCGAATTCGCCTTGGCACACCGGCCATTGCCGGGGACGTGAAGTTTCAAACCGGAAACCGAAGTTGCCCGTAGCGCAGCGCGGCCGCCTGCCAACTCCGCAGCGCCGGATTTCAACCCGGCTCAACTCCGGTCTTCGGATTAAATGGGCCATTGGGGGCGCGCACTCACTGTTTTGCAAGTGGTGGCAGCGGCCGGAAGTTCCGGGTGCGTGCGCTTCGGTAAAGGGGAGACAGGTCACCCCTCGCTGAGGGGCGACGGGATCCGGCCCCTGAGCCGGGGGCCGGCTACCACATGCCGAATCCCCGCCCACTACCCACCGCCCCTTTTTGAGCTTCTGAGTTTGGGCTTTCCTACCGTATCCACCGGGCCGGAAGCCAGACGCCACCCCGACAGGCGATCCTGCCGGCACGAAATTGAGATGCGCCCCGCGCTTTGGCGCATCGGAAAAAACCTTGTCACCCGCGCCGGCGGTTGGCAAAAAGCATTCCGCCGTTGACCCGCCCGGCGACGGCGGAGGTGCCTCGGTAGCTCAGTTGGTAGAGCAGTTGACTCTTAATCAATTGGTCCCAGGTTCGAGTCCTGGCCGGGGCACCAGTTCATGTTCAGCCACTTGCCCCGCTACCCAAACCGGCGGAAAGGCTTCCATTCGCCGCTTGCTTGCTCCCTTTGGCGGGACCGCCAGCCCAGCCGGTTCATTGAGCCCAAGGTACCAGCCGGCCGCACCCCAACGGGGTGCCGGTACATCAGCCGGGGTCAGCAAGCCGGCCACCTCCGGCGAGCGCCACCCTGGGCCGACGGCCCGGACCGGCGACCTCGCGTTGAAGGCCCGGTTGGATTACAGCCGGAGCGAAGTCGTGGCCGGTCCCGAGGGCCGGATGATCGCTCGCTGTCGGGCCCTCAGCGCCGCCGCCGCCGAGCACCTGGCCGCGCCGGCGAAAAATCAGGTGGACGCCGCCGAGCGGGCGGAACTGGAAAACGCCCTCCAGGCCTTTGAAACCCTCGCCCCCGCCCCGCGCGACCGCATCGTGCGGAGCGCGGCGGTGACGAAGGAGCTGACGGGGCTGTTCCGCGCGACCGACAGGCTGCTCAAGACCCAGCTCGACAAGCTCATGGCGGGCTTCAAGGCCACGCAGCCGGCGTTCCATCACGAATATCAGGCCGCGCGCGTGATCGTGGACGCCGGCGGCGGTACGGAAGCAGCGGACGACCCGCCCGCGCCGCCCGGGACACTGAACTCCAGCGGGCCCGGCCGGCGCGGCTGTACGTCGGGAGCTACTATGAAACCATGCAGAATCAGATCCCCCAATGATGCAGTAACACGCGGACCGAAAAGACCAGCATGCACGTGCGCTGGGGTTCCGAGGACGGGATACGGCGCCTGACCACCCAGGACCCGCAGTACGGCTTTTCGGAGACGGTGCAATACTGGCCCGCTTACGACGATCAGGGCGTCGGCATCGGCGGTGTGCCGCCAGCCGGGGCCCTTTACAGGGTGCGGCCCTGCCGCCTGATCACCACCGGCGCGGGGTCCTACTTTGACCTGGGCCAGGGCGCTTTTGTTGCGGTTCCATGAATCCACCGTTTCACATGACGATGAAAACAACCTTCAAGACCGCCTGTCTGCTCCCCTTGGCCGGGCTGGCCCGGCTGGGCGGGGAGTTCCGCAACCTGGGCTTCGAGGAGGCCGACCCCGAGTTGCTGGTACCCTATACTTGGGGTTATTGGGATCGCATGGTTCCCGGGTGGATCAGCGATGTGCCGGGTAACACCGTCGGCTACAACCAATCCATCCACCTCACGGGCTATTTCATGCTCATTGACAACTGGGGCCGGGAACGCAGTTCCGAGCTCAGCCTCTGCCCGGTGGTGGACCGGCTGGCCATCGGGGTGATTCCAAGAGCCTATCTCAACAGCAAGGGGCAGCCGGTCTCGCCCCCCGTGCTCCAGCAGAGCGGCCGGGTGCCGGCCTGGGCTTATCAACTTCGCTTCGTCTGGAAGGGCGAGCGGCTGGACCTCTTTCTCAACGGCCAGCCCACGCCGTTCACCCTGGCCGAGGAGCGGCTCACGGACGACCCGTTCGTGCCCGTCCACCGGTACTACGCCGCCGACGTGAGCGCGTATGCCGGGCGGGAAATCACCCTGCGGTTTGAGTTCCGGGCCAACGCGGTCCACGGCTTTCCCGACTGGCCGAACCGGGTGGCGACGCTGGACGACCTGCATTTCCTCCCCATTCCCGGACCCGCCCCCGGGACCTTGCTGCTGCTGGGCGGGCTGGGATTTGGGGGGCGGCGGGGCGTAAACCCCAAAGCCGAAGTTGGCCGTGGCGCAGCGCGTCCCGCCTGCCCGACTTCGGTTTTAGCGGTAAATCGCTTTTCTGGCCGCCTGTTCGGCAACGGTCTCCACCGCCGCCCGGATCAGCGAGCGGGTGTTCTCCCACAGCCTGAATGGTGAGTTCGGCCCCGTATCGTGGCGCAAGCGGCTCGACTGCGTCTCGCCCCACCGGACGTTCAACCGGCTGACGCGAAGGGCCAGCGGCGGTTGTGGCGCGCCCAGAAGAGAAACGCCACCACGCCCAACGTCAGGGAGCCGAAGCCGTACCAGAGCACCCGCGGGCTGGTGGTCGCCAGCAGGAAGAGCCAGCCGGCCAGCGCCAGGAAGCAGGGCAGGGGATAGAGCCACATCTTGAACGGCCGCGCGAGGTCGGGTCGGTGCCGCCGCAGGAGCACCAGCGCGCCGATCTGCCCGATGAATTGGACGACGATCCGCGTGGTGAGCAGCGCGGCGATCACGGTGTCCAGCGGGAAGAAGCTGCAGACGATGGCGATGGCGCCCACGGTCAGCAGGGAGATGTGCGGGAAGTGCCGGGTGGGATGCACCCGGCCAAACACGCGGAAGAACCCGCCGTCCTGCGCCGCCGCGTACGGGATGCGCGAGTAGCCCAGCAGCAGCGCGAACACGGAGCCGAACGCCGTCCAGCAGATCAGGGCGGTGAACAGTTTCGCCATCGTGTCGCCGTACAGCCGCTCCATGAAGACGGACACGATGAACTTGGCGGCCGGGTGGTCGGTGGCGGGCACGAATTCGCGCCACGGGATCACGCCCATGATCGCCAGATTGATGAGCAGGTAGATCAACGCCACGCCCGCGAGGCTGATGATCACCGAGCGCGGGATGGTGCGGCCGGGGTTTTTCACCTCGTCGCCGATGTAGCACACGTCGTAATAGCCGAGATAGTCGTAGATGCCGATGGCCGCCGCGGCGCCGAGGCCGTGGAAGAACCCGAGCGAGAAGCTGAACGCGCCGGCGGGGAAGTCGAACGCGCGGCCGGCATCAAAATGCGCGGCGCCGCTCACAATCACCACGCCCACGGTCAGCAAGGTGCCGGTCCACAGGCAGACGGTGATCCAGCCGATCGAGCCGATGCGGCGGTACAGCAGGGCGATGGTCAGGACGCCGATGGCCACGCAGATCAGGCGCTCGTGCAGCGTGGTCATGCCCGGCCACACATAGGCAAGGTAGTTGGCGGTGCCGATGTAGCCGGAGGCGATTTCGAGCGGACCGCTCAGGATGAACTGCCAGATGAACAGGAAGGCCATGAGGCTGCCCCAGCGTTCGCGCCCGAAGCCTTCGCGCAGGTACACGTAACTGCCGCCGGAACCGGGCAGGGCGGCGCCCAGTTCGCTCCAGACCAGGCCGTCGGGGATGGTGATGAGCAGCGCCACGAACCAGCCCAGCAACGCCTGGGGTCCGCCCAGCGCGGACATGAGCAGCGGGATGGTGATGAACGGCCCCATGCCGATCATGTTGCTCATGTTGAGCGCCGTGGCCTGCAGGAGGCCGAAGCGGCGCTCGAGGCGCGGGGCGGCGGCGGCTGTCGGGTCCGGGTTCACGCCGGAAAGGAGAGCGGGAAGCTGGGGCGGCGGTCAACGGCGAATCGGCGGGGAACCACGAATGGACACGACCACGAATGAACTCAAATGGACCCAGCGCGGCTTGCGCCGCAACCAGGATGGCGGCCGCAAGAAAGCGCGTCCCGCCAACCCCGCCGCGGGTTTTCACAGGAGACGGCGCACGCTTCTCCCTCTCTGCCGGGGAGAGGGCGTGGGGGAGGGGAAAGGAAACACAGGTTGCCTCCCCGCCGTGCCGTTCACCGAGTTCTTGGTGCCGCGCCCACCGGCCTCGGGCATGCGTGGATTGATTGAGTCCTGTTCACCCTCACCCTGACCCTCTCCCTCAGGGAGAGGGGACCGCCGATGCCCTCGGGGACGTTTTCCAAGCCCTTCCCGCAGTTTCTGCTTTTCCCCCACCGGAACTGCAGGCCGCGCGTGGGAGCACCGGAAAACTGTTGGGGCTAGCTGAAACTGGCCGGGCAGCCATGCCAAGCCACAAGGAGCGGCGCCGAGGTTCTCGCGGGCGGAAGGCAGTCCCGCGGGGCCGGTGGCGGCTGCGGTCTGGCGCCCGGCCACGCGGAAGGCGCTCAGGAGGTCACGCCAGGCGCGGCAGGGGCAGCCGGGCGCGGGCGGTAGTACACGGCCACGTGGCCGACGCGCATCACGAGGCGGCTGCCGGTCTTCGCCGCCAACTCAGGCGCGAGGGTTTTCTTTTCGGTCTTCAACTCCTCGAAGCGCACCTTTACCAGTTCGTGATCGCGCAATGCCTGGTTGAGCGCGGCCAGGAAGCCCGGCGACACGCCGTCCTTGCCGATCTTGAGCAGCGGCTTGAGCAACTGGGCGGCGGCCTTCAGGTCGCGGAGCCGGGGCGACGGCGGCAGGTTCACAGCGAGGCGGGGCAGGGGAGTCACGACGGCGCGGCGGCCACGGGCGCGGAGACGCCCAGCCCGCATTCCTTGTGGACGACCTCGGTGTACAGGTGGCGCAGCCTGCCCACCAGTTCGTTGCCGGGAAACGGGTGGTCGTCGAGCATGCCGACCTCGACGATGCCGTGCGCGCAATTGGTCAGGAACAAGGCGTCGGAGGTCTTGACCATCTCCACCTTGGTCAGCCGTTTCTTCACGATGAAGTTGTGCGCGGCGCAGATTTCCAGGATCACGGCGCGGGTGATGCCCGGCAGCACGCCGACGGCGGTGGGCGAGGTGTAGATCACCGGACCGCGCACCCAGAACACGTTGCCGCCCGCGCCTTCGGCCACTTCGCCGTTGGTGTTCAAGAGCAGGGCTTCGTCGGCGCCGGCGGCCCCGGCTTCGAGGCGGGCCATGATTTGAAGGAGCTTGCTCCCGGTTTTGTGCGAGGCCAGCCGGTCCGCGGGCACCAGCCGCATCGAACTGGTGATCATGCGCCAGCGCGGGGCGGGATCGGTGTGGAGCGGCGCTTCGTGCAAGCTCATGACCACGGTCGGCGAGTGCGCGTCGCGCGGCGAATAACCCCGCGGGCCCACGCCGCGGGTGAGCGTGAGCCGCAGCGCGCCGTCGGTAAACGCGTTCTCCTCGAGCAGTTGCCGCGCGGCGCGGCGCAGCTCCGACGGCGGGATCGGATTGCGGAATTGCAGCGCCTCCGCGCTGCGCTGGAAACGGTCGAGGTGCTGGTTCCAGCGGAAGACGCGGCCGTTGCAGACCCGCATGGTCTCGAACAGGCTGTCGCCGTACAAGAAGGCGCGGTCGAAGACCGAAACCCTGGCCTCAGCCTCGGGTACGAATTCGCCGTTCAAGTAAACGACCATGCGCGCACCTCGGTTTCTTCCTTAAACAGCCGGCCAAGCAGGTCGGCCACCGCCAAGCTGTCCGCGCCTGCGCCGCGGTTGTCAAGGCAATCAAGAAATCCCCGGGCCTTGGCGAGAGTCTCGGCGTACTCCGCCTCCGGGTCCGAGTCGGCCACGATGCCGGCGCCGGCGTAATACCCCGTCACCTCCGGCCGGCAGAACGCGGTACGGATGGTCATGGCGAGCTGGCTCTGGCGGTTGAAGCCAAGGTAGCCGAGGCAGCCGGTGAACGGCCCCCGGCCGACGGGCTCGAACTCGTCAATGAGCTGCAGGGCGCGGAATTTGGGCGCGCCGGTGATGCTGCCGCCGGGGAAACAGGCCTCGAGGGCTTGCAGGTGCGTGACGCCCGCGCGGAGGCGGCCTTCCACCGTGGACACCAGATGCTGCACGTGGCTGAAGATCTCCAGCCGCATCAACTCCGGCACCCGCACCGAGCCGCAGGCGCACACCTTGCCGAGGTCGTTTCGCAGCAGGTCGGTGATCATCGTCAACTCGGCGCGTTCCTTGGCGCTGGCGCGCAATTCCTCCGCGAGCGCGGCGTCCGCGGCCGGGTCCGCGCCGCGCGGCCGGGTGCCTTTGATGGGCCGCGTGCGCACGGTCAGGCCGTCGAGTCGCAGGAAAAGCTCGGGCGAGGCCGAGGCGAGCGCGAAGTCGTCGCCCTCGAGGAACGCGGCGAAAGGCGCGGGCGAGCGGCGGGTGAGCGCCTGGTACAGGTTCCAGGCTTCGAGGCCGGGCCGGACGGTCCAGCGCTGGGCGAGGTTTACCTGATAAATGTCACCTTGCCGGATGTAGCGTTGCGCCCGGCGCACCCGCTCCACGTAAGCCTGGCGGTCCATCGTCTCGAGCGCGGGCGGCGTGTCGAGGAGGATGATGCCCTTCGTGGGTGACGGCGGCGTTTCGAGCAGCCGCCACCAGAAATCCAGGCGCTCCTCCAGGCGCCCGGGCAGGCGCGAGCCGTCGGGTTGCAGGCCGGTGGAAATGATCCACGCGCCGCCGGTCTCGTGGTCGAAGACGACGAGGCTGTCGTAAAAACCGAGCCAGCAATCCGGGAAGTCCAGATCGGCGACCGGATGCGGCCGCAGCTTGGGTTCGATGAATTGCCGCAGTTCGTAGCCCCAGAAGCCGGCGCAGAAACCAGCCGGGAACGGCAGGTCTGCCTCGTCCGCGAGGTCGTGGCGATCCAGCAGCCGGTCCAGCACGCGCCAGGGATTGCCGAAGGTCACGCGCGCGCCGCCGTCGCGGATCACCTCGCAACAGGCGCCGCGGCTGCGGAACACCTGTTGTGGCGCCGCGGCCACGAACGAAAACCGCCCCGGCCCGGCCCACCAGCCGGCGCTTTCGAGCAGCACCAGCCCGCCTTGGTGCCGGACGCCGGCGGCCAGCGACTGCGGCGTGTGGGCGGTGTGGATTTGCAGGGCGCGGGTGCGCACGGCGGAAACGTAGCCGCTGCCGGCCGCCCGGCGAGCCGGAAAGCGATTGGTGGGGGCCGGGCGGGGTAGCCGGCCTCTGGCTCAGAGGCCGGAAGGCGTCGCCTCTCAGCGAGAGGCGACCCCCCTGGGCTCCGCTGAAAGGCGCAGGCGCAGAAGCGCCCTACCGGATCGTGGCATCACCGATTGCTGGGACGCGCTGCGCCGCGGCCCGAGCAATCTCCAGAAGGCATGGCTCGCGTGGGCCTCATGAAACTCGGCCCTCCGAAAGTTGTCGGCGGAGTGGGCGCCGCAGCTGCGCGCACGCCCACTTTGGTCTTTCCACTCCGGCCTTCGAGGTTATTTTCCGGGGACGCAGGCAGACGGCGGCGCGGGCCGCCGGCGCAGGACATTCATGGACGCCGCACACATACGCAATTTCAGCATCATTGCCCACATTGACCACGGCAAGACGACGTTGAGCGACCGCTTGCTGCACCGCACCGGCACGATTTCGGACCGCGAGATGCAGGCGCAGTTGCTGGATTCAATGGACCTTGAACGGGAGCGCGGCATCACCATCAAGGCGCACCCGGTGACAATGCTGTACCGGGCGAAGAATGGGGAAACCTACGAGCTGAACCTCATTGACACCCCGGGCCACGTGGACTTTTCGTACGAGGTGTCGCGCAGCTTGAGCGCGTGCGAAGGCGCGCTGCTCATCGTGGACGCCGCGCAAGGCGTGGAGGCGCAAACGGTGGCCAATGTCCACCTGGCCATAAAGCAGAACCTGACGATCATCCCGGTGATCAACAAGATTGACCTGCCGCACGCCGACGTGGCCCTCGCCAGGACCCAGCTCGAAGACATCCTCGCCATCCCGGCGGACACCGCCATCCCGGCCAGCGCCAAGGAAGGCATCGGCATTGACGACATCCTTGAGGCGATCGTCACGCGCATCCCGCCGCCCAAGCCCACCGGCGCGCCCAGCTTACAGGCGCTGTGCTTTGACTCGTACTTCGACACCTACAAAGGCGTCGTCACGCACGTGCGCATCTTCAATGGCGAGGTGCGACCGGGGATGCAGGTGAAACTGCTCCACACCGGGAGGACTTACGAGGTCAAGGAGGTGGGCAGTTTCAATCCCAAGCCGTACCCGCGCGAGAAGCTTTCCGCCGGCGAAACCGGCTACATCACCGCGAACATCAAGACCCCGAAGGAGGTCAGGATGGGCGACACCTTCACGGACGCGAAGCACCCGTCGCCGGCCCTGCCGGGCTTCCAGGAGGTGCATCCGATGGTGTTCAGCGGCCTGTACCCGATCAACACCGCGGACTACGAGCACTTGAAGGCCAACCTCGCCAAGCTGCAGTTGAACGACCCCGCGTTCGTGTACCAGGCGGAGAGTTCGGTGGCGCTGGGCTTCGGCTTCCGGTGCGGGTTCCTCGGCCTGCTGCACCTCGAAATCGTCCAGGAGCGTCTGCGCCGGCATTACGGGATGGACATCATCGCCACGTACCCGAGCGTGGTGTACCGCGTGACGCTCACCGACGGCGCGGTCAAGGAGGTGGACAACCCGGCGTTCCTGCCCGAGGTCACGTACATTGGCCACATCGAGGAACCGGTCGTGAAGGCCTTCATCATCTGCCCGAACGAGTACATTGGCGACATGATGGCCTTGATCACCGAGAAACGTGGCGTGCTGGACCACACCGAGACGCTCGACACCCGGCGGGTCATGCTCACCACCATGCTGCCGCTGAACGAAATCCTGATTGATTTCCACGACCGCATCAAAAGCCTCACCCGCGGCTACGGCTCGATGGATTACGAGCACGCGGGCTACCAGGTGTCCGACATGGTGAAGCTGGAGATGTTGGTCAATGGCGAGCCGGTGGACGCTTTTTCGTGCATCGTCCACCGCGACAAGGCGGAGTCGCGCGGCCGCGCCCTGGCTGCCAAGCTCAAGGAGGTCATTCCCCGGCAGCAGTTCGCCGTTGCCATCCAGGCGGCCATCGGCGGCAAGATCGTCGCCCGCGAGACCGTCAGCGCCTTTCGCAAGGACGTGACCGCCAAGTGCTACGGTGGCGACATCACCCGCAAACGCAAGCTGCTGGAGAAACAAAAGGAAGGCAAAAAACGCATGAAGTCCATCGGTTCCGTGGACATCCCGCAGGAAGCCTTCATTCAAGTCCTCAAGGCCTAGCCGCGGCAGGGCAGGGCCGGGGACCCGGAGCGGAGCGGATTCAACAACATGAACTGGCGATGGTTTGTCTCGCGCACCTACCGGCAGGCCGCCGAGTTGCGCAAGCAGGTCTGGTACATCCTCAATTCCCAGCGCGACGAGCTGGCCGAGAAGGCCTGCGGCGAAGTCGCCGCGGCGCTGACGACCTTTGACGCGACGTGGCGGCGCACCCTGGATCGTGCGGCGTTGAAGGCCGCCATGGCCGAACTGGAGAAGACGGCCACGCGCTGGCTCAAGCCGTACGCCAACCCCGGCGTGCGCGAGAACCTCAAGGAGTTCCTCGTCAGCGGCGTGCTGATCCTGGGCATCTTCAGCTTCTTCATCCAGCCGATGAAGATCCCTTCCGGCTCGGCCCAGCCCACGCTGTTTGGCAACGTGGTCACAGACCTCGCCGCGCCGGGACAGGAAACGGAAATCCCGCCGCGCTGGCGCCGCTTCGTGGACTGGTTCCGCGGCATTGATTACCACCAATGGATCGCCAGGGACGAGGGCGTGCTGCGGGTCGAGCCGGTGGCGACATTGTTCGGCTTCGTGAAGACGCAGCGGTTCTCCTTGGGTCGCGACACTTACACGTTCTTCTGGCCGCCAGACCGGCTGGCTGAGTTTCTCGGCCCCCGCGCCGGACACGTGTTCAAACGTGGCCAGACCGTTTTCCGGCTGAAGGTCTCCAGTGGAGACCGGCTGTTCGTGGACCGCCTGACCTACAACTTCCGCCGGCCGCGCCGTGGTGAAATCATCGTGTTTCACACTGTGGACCTGGAGCGCAAGCTGGTCACTTACCGTGGCCAGGACATCCTGGTGGACAACACGCATTACATCAAGCGCCTCATAGCCTTGGGTGGGGAGCGGGTGCGCATCGGCGATGACCGTCACGTGTACATCGACGGGGTGTGGCTGGACAAAAACACGCCCGGCTTCCGCAAGGTGTACGACTTCAACGGACCGCCGCGGGACAGCGTTTATTCCGGCCACGTGAACAACAAGCTGGCGCTCGAATACGCCGGCCGCGGCTTCGCGCCGTTGTTTTTCGACGGCAACGCCGAATTCCAAGTGCGTCCCAACCACTATCTGGCTTTCGGCGACAACACGATGAACAGTTGGGACGGCCGGGGCTGGGGAGATTTCCCGCGGGAATACGTTGTGGGCAAGGCGTTCTTCGTGTTCTGGCCGTTCACCAGCCGCTTCGGACCGGTCTGGCAGTGAAAGGCTTGCGGTTCATCTGGCGCTGGCTCAGCTCCCGCCGTTACCGGAGCGCCACCGATGAATACCGCCGCACCCGCACCCAGCTCCGTCGGCAGCGCGACCTCATCCCGCCCGAAGCGGCCCAAGCCATCCGGGCGGCTTTGGACCGCTTGCGCCAAAGCCTGCTCGCTGCCGAACCGCCCGCCGCCGTCCAGGCCGCGCGCGACGATCTCCGCGCCACCGCCTACGCCTGCTTGGAGGATCCGCGTCGTCACCGCGTCAAGGACGGCGTCGAAACGCTGTTCGCCGCAGTGATCGCGGTGCTGGCGCTCCGGACGTTTGTCGCCACCCCGATGCAAGTGCCCACCTCCTCGATGCAGCCCACGCTGTACGGCGTGACCATCGAGAATCTGCGCGGCAAGCCGGACGGCAAAATACCCCAAGGCTGGCAACGTCTAGTGGATCGGTTCGTGTACGGCCGGAGTTACTACGAGCTGAAGGCGGAGACGTCCGGCCGGCTGCGCGCCGCCGAGCCGCCACAGCCGGTCAACACCTTGCTGGGCAGAATGCTGCGCTTGCGTCAGCAGCTTTTCCAGGTGGGCGAAACCTGGTACACGCTCACGTTGCCGCGGCTGGAGCTTCCGGCCATTCAAGGCGTTCCCACCGAATTCCTGTTCCTCTACCACGCCGGCTTGGAACCGGACCGTCTTTACCGGCCCGGCGAGAGTCTGGTAAAGCTGGCGATCACCTCCGGCGACCATCTGTTGATTGACCGGCTGAGCGTGAATTTCCGCCGGTTGCGGCGTGGCGAGATCGTTGTCTTCCGCGCCCAAGAAATTCCGCGCCTGCGGGAAAACGCCTTTTACCTCAAACGCGTGGTCGCGTTCGGCGACGAAACCGTACAGATCGGTGACGACCGCCACGTGCGCATCAACGGCCGGCGGCTCGACAACACTACGCCGTATTTCGAGGACATCTACGACTTTCGCGGGCCGCCGGCGGACGGCGAGTACAGCGGGCACATCCACGACGGCTACGCCAAGCAATTACGTATCAAGCCGGGCACCCTGGCGCCGGAGTTTCCGGATGGACGCACCGTGCATCGCGTGGCACCGGACTGCATCTTTGTCTTGGGCGACAACACGGTGAGCAGCTACGACAGCCGGAAATTCGGCGACCTGCCGCAAAGCGCGGTGGTGGGTCGGGTGCTGGCGGTTTACTGGCCGCTGAGTCCCAGATTTGGTTTCCGGGCGGACTAAGCGCAGATGCGAGTCCGGCCAAGCCTATCTGTAATTCGCACAATGTTTGTTATATTTAATCAAGCGTCCTTCCAAACTGCCGAACCCAGTTGCGTTGCTGGCCGAATACGCGTACTGGTTGGCCAATGGCAGCCCGGTTCAACCCAGTCGCAACATCTCCGTTCACATCACTCTCCCCCCGCCCAACCTTAACCCCAACCATCGCCATGGGCCTCCTCACCGTCACCGCCACGCTCAACATCCGCCAAATCTGGTCGGATGGCAGTTCCGACGCCGACACACTGCGCGTCAAACTCAGCGGCACTGCGCCATTCAAGTTCACCGCCCAGCCTAGCGGTTCTGCGCAGCCCACCAACACCTTTATCGGCGCGTTCGTCCGCGTCAAGGGCCGCAAGGAGCCGGTTATCACCAAGGACGGTTCGTTGCGGGTCCGGCTCCAGGGCATTGACGCGCCCGAACTGCATTACCGACCGGTGTCGCGGCTCAAGGAGTTGCGTCAGCACTACGCGGAATCCGCCGCCCTCGCGCTGGCCGGGCATCTGCGGGCCACCTTTGGCAACAAGGACATGCTGGAGTGCGCAGCCATCACGCAGGTCAACGAGCCCGACGAGGTTTTCGACATGTATGCCCGGTTCATTGGGGACGTGGTGGTCACGGACGGCGGCGCAAACTTCAACATCAACCAATGGCTGGTCGAGCAAGGCTGGGCGCTGCCCAGTTTCTACAACTCGATGACCAATGACGAAATCCGGGTCCTGACCGATCTGACCGCGCGCGCGCGCGACGCCCGCCTGGGGGTGTGGGCGCACAACGGCTACACCAGCAAGATCAGCCTCCTGGACCGCACGCTGACGTACCGCAAGCCCGGCAGCGCCCCGGCCAAGGATGCCGGACCGGTGATCCTGCCCAAGCTCTTCCGCCGGCAGTACATGTGGGCGGACGATGTGGACCAGGGCGAATCCATCTCCACCTCCTTGAAGGCCTATCTGCTCGAACCGAGCCCGTCGAAGCGCGACAAGTTCGTGGACGCGTGCAAGTTCCTGGCGGACCGCGCCAGCGCCCCCGTCAAGGACCTGGCAGCGGCGATCCGGTCCGACGCGCGACTCGGATTGCGGCCGGAACGGATCGTTTTCCTAGAAGCCGAGGCCACGCTGTTCGGATCCAACGGCAAGTCGGTCCACAACTGGTAGAGCCCCCTACCCTGCTGGTTTTTTTGAATTGGGGCTAACCGGCCAGACGCTGCCGTGCCGGGCGCGTCTCAAATCGCGACGGCAGCGGGCAGGCCGTAGTGGCCCAGGCGACCTCGCCGGGGCCGGGGTGCGGGCGACCCGCCCGCGGGGCTGCGGTCTGACGATCGCTGTCCCGGAAGGTCCGGGCTCGACAGAGTCTCGCCCCACCCGTCAAGGCCGGAGCGGCACAAAAGTGAGCCGAGCCCCTTGCTGTGCCGGGCGCGCGAAATCGCTTTCGCAGTTGCCCCGCGGCCAACTAAGGTCGGGCCAATTCACCGCCATGAAGACAATCAAGATCGGGAAATCCAACCTGGAATGCAGCGTCCTCGCTTACGGCTGCTGGCGTCTGGCCGGCACGTGGGAGCCGGATCACGTCACACCGGAGCGCCGCGCCGCCGGCCAGGCCGCCGCGATCGCCGCTTACGAACTGGGGTTCACGCTGTTCGACCACGCGGACATCTACTGCCATGGCGTGGCGGAGAGCATCCTGGGCGAGGTGCTGAAGAAGGTCTCCGGCATGCGCGAGCGGATCCTCATCGCCACCAAGTGCGGCATCCGTTTCGCCGGCGATCCCGAACCCGGTGCGCCGTACCGGTACGATTTTTCCGCAGAACACATCGTGGCGTCCTGCGAGGGTTCCTTGCGGCGGCTGGGCGTGGAGACGATTGACCTGTACCAGTTGCACCGGCCCGACTTCCTGTGCGAACCGGAGGAGGTGGCGCGGGCGTTCAGCCAGTTGAAGCAGGCCGGCAAAGTGCGCGAGTTTGGCGTCAGCAACTTCCGGCCGTCGCAGGTCGCGCTGCTGCAAAAGGCCTGTCCGATGCCGCTGGTCGCGCATCAAATCGAGATCAACCTGCTGCACACCGAGCCGTTCTTCGACGGCACGCTGGATCAATGCCTGGCCGAAGGCATCACGCCGATGGCTTGGAGCCCGCTCGCCGGCGGCATCTTGGGCGGGCGCATCGGTGCCGCGATGAACGACCCCCACCACGCGCGCAAGGCCAAGCTGAACGACGCCCTCGAAGCGCTCTCGCGCGAGCGCGGCGTGAGCCGCTCGGCGGTGGCCTTGGCCTGGCTGTGCCGCCACCCCGGCGGCATCCAGCCCATCGTGGGCACGACCAATCCAGACCGGTTGCGCGAAGCCGCCCAGGCCGCTGACCTCGAACTGACCCGCCCGGAATGGTACCGCTTGATGGAGGCCGCGCTGGGCCAGCGTCTGCCGTGAACCCGGAGGTTCCAGCCTTGGCCGCAAGCGCCGCCCTCCGCGCCTTCGTGGCGGTCGAGTTGGGCGAAGCGGCGCTCGCCGCGTTGCGCGAGCGGCAGGATCGCCTCGCCACGGCTGCGCCGCGCCAGGCCGTGCGCTGGACCCGGCCGGAGCAATGCCATCTCACGCTGTGCTTTCTCGGCAACGTGCCGGTGGCGCAGGTTCCCGAATTGACGCGGGGCGTGGCTGCGGCGCTGGCCGGGTGCGCCGGGTTCTCGCTCGAACTGGACGCCGCCGGCGCGTTCCCCTCGCTGGCCGCGCCGCGCGTGATCTGGCTGGGTCTGCGCGGCGACCTAGAGGCGTTGCGCGATCTTCAACAACGCGTCGCGATCGCCGCGGCCGGCTTCGGTGAACACCGCGAGGAACGGGACTTTCACCCGCACCTGACGCTGGGTCGTGTGACCGCCCGCGATGCCCGGACCGCCCGCGCGTTGGGTGACCTGATTGCCCGCGCACCCGCGCTGCCGCCGGCCGCGTGGCGGGTGAATGCCGTGCGGTTGTTCAAGAGCGTCCTGCAGCCGGATGGCGCGGTGTACAGCGTGCTGGCCACCTTCCCGCTGGGCGCGGCCGCTTGATCCGGCTCGAACGGTGCGGTTCATTTGCTGCGCAAGTGATGTCCGCCCACCCTGATGCCTTGAATAAACCGGCCGGCGAGCCCCCGCCGGCGCCCGCGCCAGCCACGTTGCGGGAAGGCCGCGTCGTCTGGGAGCCGGTCGTGCGGCACCTGTACGCGCACGTGCCGTTTTGCGCCCACAAGTGCGAGTACTGCGCTTTTTACTCGGAGGTGCCGCGCGGCGATTTGATGGACCGCTACGTGGCCGCGCTGTGTCGCGAGCTGGAGCTGGTGGCCGACGACCTGCGCCCGCGCACCATTTTCTTCGGCGGCGGCACCCCGTCGCTGCTGCCGCTGCGGCACTGGGAAAGACTGCTCCGGCACATGGAACGGTTGAACCTGCTGGGCGCGGACGAATTCACGATCGAGTGCAACCCCGCCACGGTGTCGCCGGACAAGGCCCGGCTGTTCCGCGATTTCGGCGTGAACCGCATTTCCCTGGGCGTGCAGTCGCTGGACGAAGCCTTGCTCGACCGGCTCGGGCGGATTCACAGCCGCGCGCAGGTCTTCGACTCCTTCGCCATCCTGCGGGCCGCCGGCTTCGACAACGTGAATCTCGACCTCATGTTCGCCATCCCGGGCCTGACGCTGGCGATGTGGCGGGACACGTTGGGCGAGGCGCTGGCGCTGGGCAGCGAGCATCTGTCCAGCTACGAGGTCATCTACGAGGAAGACACGGCGCTGTACGCGCAACTCCAGGCGGGCCGGTTCGACGTGGACGAAGACCTGGCCTGCGCCATGTACGAGGAACTGCTCGCCGCGGCGGCGCAGGCCGGCTACCGGCAGTACGAGGTGGCAAATTTCGCCCGTCACACCGGCCCGCCGGGCACCGCCGTGCCGGACCACGCGTGTCTGCACAACGTGAATTACTGGCGCGCCGGCTCGTTTTACGGGCTGGGTTCCAGTGCGACCAGTTATGTGCGCGGCATCCGCACCCGCAACCCCGCCAACACGGTCCGGTACTGCGAAAGCCTCGCACAAGGCCGGCGAGCCCACGATTTGCGCGAAGCGCTGTCGCCGCTGGCCCGGGCCGGCGAGGCCGCGGGCTTCGGACTGCGCATGGTCGCGGGCTGGCCGTTTGCCGACTTCGCGCGGCTGACCGGCTTCGATCTCCGCCAGGAATGGGCGGCGGACATCGCCTGGCTGGAAGCGCAAGCCTTCGGCGAGTCGTCCCCGGACGGCTTCCGGCTCACCGCCCGGGGACTGCGCTTCGCCGACCTGGCGGCGGAGCGTTTTCTGCGACCGGATTGAGGCGGCCGGTTTCCCGGGGTTGACAAGCCGGGAAACGCTTGCCACTTTTTGAACATCGCGATGGCTGAAATGTCGAATTAGTAAAATGCGCCTTCGCCGCGTCCAGCGGCCGGGGAGCCAAAACTGAAACAAAAGCAACAACACCGAGAAACCTATGCGTACTCTGCTGAAAAACCTCCTGACCGTCGTCACTGTTGCCGCCTTGCCGACCTTGGTCGTGGCGGGTGGTGAAGAATGTCAACAGGCCGCAAAGAACACCTGTCCCGCCAGCGCCGAGGCCAAGGCGGGCGAGTGCTGCCCGGCCACCGGCGCCACCGCCAGGGCGGCCGCAAAGAACGACAAGCTCATGCGGGCGGACTACAAGGTCAGCGGCATGACCTGCGGCGCCTGCGAAACCAAGCTCACCAAGGCGCTGAAGGAAATTGACGGCGTGGTCGAGCTCTCGGCCTGCGCGCAGTCGAAGATCGCCAAGGTCGCCTTCGATCCCGCCAAGGTGAAGGACGAGCAGGTGATCGCGGCCATCCGCAACGCCGGCTTCAAGGTCGAGGCGGAGACCATCGCCCTGAAGGTGGACGGGATGTCTTGTGGCGCCTGCTCGGACAAGGTGGGCAAGAAGCTCGCCGCCGTGAAAGGCGTGACCGAGCAGAAGGTCTGCCACGAATCCAAGCAGGCCGTGGTCACGTTCGATCCCGCCAAGGTCTCGCGCAAGGACATCCTGGCCGCGATTGACTCAACCGGCTTCAAGGTCGTCCAGTAACGAGCTTCTCGCACAACCCTGCCCATCAAACGGTCGGCGGCGCAAGCCGCCGGCCGTTTTGTTTCACCGGCCCGACCTTGCCCCCCGCCCGCCCACCCGCTAGGCTCCGCCGCATGCAGCCACTCACCCGACGCGATTTTCTCCAGCGCTCGTTCGCCGCCGCCGCGGTTGCCGGCCTTGCCCCGGTTGCCCGCGCGGCCGGCGGTGAACGCAAGCCGGCCCAAGCCATCCGCCTGGGCGGCCCGGTGTTTGACGCGCCAGCCGACCCCGCGGCGCTGGCGCGGGCGCACCGCGAGTTGGGCTACGCTGCCGCTTACTGCCCCACCCTGACGCTGCAAGACGCGGCACGGATCAAAGCCGTTAGAGAAGCCTTCACCCGGCAAAACGTGGTCATCGCCGAGGTGGGACGCTGGGTCAATCTGCTCGACGCCGACCCGCAGAAGCGCGCGGCCAACCTGCGCACCGTCACCGAGGGCCTGGCCCTGGCCGAGGAGGTGGGCGCGTTGTGCTGCGTGGACATCGCCGGCTCGTTCAACGAACAGATCTGGTACGGGCCGCATCCCGACAACCTGTCCCCGCGCTTCTTTGACGCCGCGGTGGAGAACGCCCGCAAGATCATTGACGCGGTCAAGCCGCGCCGCGCGAAGTTCGCCTACGAAATGATGGGCTGGGCGCTGCCCGACAGCCCGGACGCGTACCTCAAGATGATCCGCGCGGTGGACCGCAAAGCCTTCGCCGTCCACCTCGACCCGTGCAACCTGATCAACTCGCCCGCCCGGTTTTACCGCAACGCGGAGCTACTCAACGAATGCTGCGACAAGCTGGGCCGCTGGATCGTGAGCTGCCACGCCAAGGATCTGGCCTGGGAGGTGGAGATGAACGTGCATTTCCGGGAGGTGATCCCCGGTCGGGGCAAACTCGACTACGCGACTTATCTGCGGCGGCTCGCCGCCCTGCCCCACCAGCCGCCCTTGATGCTCGAACACCTGGCCGGCGCCGCCGAATACCGCCAGGGTGCGGAGCACATCCGCGCGGTGGCCCAGGCGGCGGGTGTCAGCTTTGCATGAAGGCCTTGCCCGGGCCGCTGCGGCTGGTGGGCCGCACGCAAGTCGAACGGGCCGGCCGGCGGCTGGCTTTCTTCGCCGGGAGCGATTACCACCGTCTGAGCCGCCATCCCGCCGTGCTGGCCGCCGCGCGCGAAGTCCTGGAGCACGAGGGGCTGAGCGTGGCTGCCTCGCGGCTCACCACCGGCAACCATCCGCTTTACGAGGAACTCGAGGCCTGGCTGGCGGAATTCCTTGCCGCGCCCGCCGCGTTGCTGGTTCACGCCGGTTACGCGGCCAACCCCATCGCGGCCCAAGCCCTCGCCGGCGGGATCACCCACGCCTTTCTTGATGCGCGGACGCATCCCAGCCTGCGCGAGGCGGCGCTGTGGCTGGACTGCCCGGTGCGCGAATACGCCCACGGCGACGCCGCGGACCTGCGGCGACAGTTTCGGCGCCTGCCGGCGAACGCCCGGCCGCTGGTGCTCACCGACGGCGTGTTCGCGCACGACGGCAGCCTGGCGCCGCTGCCGGACCTGCTCCAAATGCTGCCGCGCCGCGGCCTGCTGCTGCTTGACGAGGCCCACGCGGCCGGCGTGCTCGGTCGGGGCGGGCGCGGCACGCTGGAGCATTTCGGCGTGGCGGACCGGCGGATCCTCCGCACGGCCACGCTTAGCAAAGCATTTGGCGCGTTCGGCGGCGTGGTGCTGGGCAGCCGCGCCTTGCTCGAACGGATCGTCTCGCACAACCACTGGTTTGCCGGCAGCACCCCGCCGCCGTTGCCGGTCATCGCCGCCGCCCGGACCGCCGGGCGCCTGATCCAGACGGTCGCCGCCATGCGCGAGCGGCTGCGGGCCAACACCGCCCAACTCAAAGCCGCCGCGCGCGCGGGCGGCCTGTCTGTGCCGGACAATCCCGCGCCGATCCTGGCGTTGCCGCCCGCCAGCCTGGCCGCCACGCGCCGGCTGAAAGCGGCGTTGCTGGAGCACGGCGTGTTTCCGAGCCTGATTCGCGGCTATCCCGCCGGACCGGCCGCGGGCTGCTTCCGGTTCACGGTTTCGAGCGCGCACACGCCGGAGCAACTGGCGGCGCTGGCCGCGGTGCTGCGTAGTCAGGCAGGTCGCGAATGATCCTCTGCCTTTGTTCGCGGCTGGCGTTGAGGGCGACCTTGCCAGGGCTCGGGGTAGTGGATGGCTTGCCAGCGGGACAAAGACGATCGAGGCCATTTACGAGAACGGCGTGCTGAAACTGCTAACCGCCCTGCCGCTCCCGGAGAAGACGCGTGTGCGTGTCATGGTCGAAAGCGCGGAGCTGTCGGGCGAAACAGACCGCGCCGCCTGGCTCAAGCTTTCCGAGGACACGCTCACCCGGGTCTGGAACAACGCGGGCCGACGATGTCTTCAATGAGCTTCGCCCGCAGTGAAGTCATCCTGCTGCCGATTCCGTTCTCCGATTTGAGCAGCCAGAAGGTCCGGCCCGCGGTGGTCATCGGCCTCAGCCGGCATCCGGGCGATCTGTTTGTCGCACCATCTCATCCCAACGGCGAAACACCGACGTGACGCTGCGCGACGGGCGTTCCGCAGGCTTGAACGTCCCATGCGGCATCAAGTCCCGGATCGCCGCGATCGGAGACCGGCTCGCGGTGAAGTCTCTGGGATTTCTTTCGCCGCCAGACCGGACTGCGCTGGAAACCGAACTCAAGGCCTGGCTCGGGCTGATGTACCACAAGCGGCCCCGGCCGTCGGCTTCAGCCCGGAAACCGAAGTTCAGCGGGCGAGGTCGCCCGCGCCACTACGAACTTCGGTTTTCGAATTCAGCGCACCGCGAACGCGCGGCGGCGAAGCTGCCGGTTCAGGCGCACCCAGGCCGCGACAGCCACCAACGACTCGACTCAGACTGACCAGCCCGATGTAGCCCCCCGCGCCCGCCACGGCGCAGCCAAGGGGTGGCCGGCTGGCGCGCCTGCGCCCGCAACTCGCGTGCGATGACTGGTAGTACACCCATAATCTGCGTCCTCCCCGCGGCCCTGACCTGCCCTGCCGCGGACACCACGCGGCCGCCGCCCGTTCCCGGCGACGCCCGCTTACTGCGTCTCGCCGCGCGTGACGCGGAGGAAGACTTCCTCGAGCCCCAGCTCGTCCTCGCGCAACTCGATCAAGCGCGCCCCGCCCTTGACCAGCACCTCGGCCACGATGCTGTGGTCGGTCTCGTGGCTGGTGAGCGTCACCTTCAGGGCGCCATCGGACGCCACCACTTCCACCACCTCGGGGTGCGACTTGAGCAGTTGCACCGCCTGCGCGGAATCACTGGAGACCTTCACCCACACGACGCGGCCCTGGGCCATCTGGTCGCGCACACCCTGCACGGGGCCGCTGTAGATGAGCCGGCCCTTTTCGATGATGGCCACGCGGTTGCACAGGGTCTGCAGTTCGCTGAGGATGTGCGAGGAGATGATGATGGTTTTGCCCAGGCGCTGGAGTTCCTGGAGGATGGCCATCATTTCGATGCGCGCGCGGGGATCAAGGCCGCTGGCCGGCTCGTCGAGCAACAGCACCTGCGGGTCGTGGATGAGCACGCGCGCCAGGCCGAGGCGCTGCTGCATGCCGCGGCTGAGCGCGCCGATGATCGCGCCGCGCTTCTCGGTGAGGCCTACCAGCTCCAGCACGTCGTTGACCGTCTTTTCGCGCTGGCGCGCCGGGATCTTGTAGCAGGCGCCGAAGAAGTCGAGGTACTCGGTCACCTCCATGTCCTTGTACACGCCGAAGAAGTCCGGCATGTAGCCGATGACGTGGCGGACGGCGTCGGCGTCCTTCACCACGTCGTGGCCCATGACGGTGGCGGTGCCGCCGGACGGGGCGAGGAACGTGGCGAGGATGCGGAGCGTGGTGGTCTTGCCCGCGCCGTTCGAGCCGATGAAGCCGAAGAGGTCGGCCTTGTTGACCGTGAGGTTGAGCTGGTTCACCGCCACCGTGCTGCCGTAGAGGCGGGTGAGATCGAAGGTCTGGACGGCAGGCGCGGGTTCCATAGTCAGCGAAGGCGGAGTTCTGGATAAAGCGGTGGCACGGCTCAGCTTCCCCGGCTGACCGGCACGGCCAGCCGCAGCCAGGTGTTTTTGGTGGCCCGCGGCGCCTTGAAGCGCGCCAGCGGCGCGGACACCGGCGCCTGCCCCTGGTCCCAGGCTAAAACCAACGCCTGCCCGCGCTCCAGCAGGTCGCCCAGGTCAAGGCCCGCCGGGTACACGAACGCTCGCGCGCCGCCCATGATCGCGCCCATTCCCATGGAACCCTGGCTGATGAGCGACGCCGCCACCAACGCTGCGGGCGAAAGTTCGAGGAACTCCGCGTCGCCACCGCCGAACGCGCGCTGCCGGCGCTGCGTGGCGTTTAGGAAACGCTGGTGCAGCGGCGTCAGAAATTCGCTGAGGCGCCGGCCGCTTCCGGATTCCAGGGTGAACGTCCGGGGCTGGCCGGGCGGCGCCTCGCCCAGTTCATGCACGCGGCCTTCCGCCACCACATGCAGGCCGGTGAGCGCGCGGGACAGCCGGTTTTGCACGGTCAGCGAGAGTCGGCCCGCGGTGTCGCGCGTCAGGCGCGCGGTCAACGGCGCGACGGCGTCCTCCTCCCAATCGCTGACGTACAGCAGACTGCTCCAGACCGGAACCGCGACGTCGGCCTCGAAGCCGGCCTGCTTCAAGACTGCCTCGACGCGGGCGCTCTCCTGGCGGCCGCCGGACGGGCCGAGGAATTCGCTGCGCAGCGTGGCGGTGGGCTGTTCACTGGCCAGCCGGTAGCGCGCGTTGGCGGAGGAGTAGAGCGAGGCGTAGGTCCGCCCGCGCAGGACCGCCTGTTCGCCGCGCGGCAGCACGTCCACCACGTGCAACTCGTTCCACTCGGTTTCGCCCGCCCGCAGCCGGTAGCCGATGTAGTAGATCAGCAGCGAGAAAAAGACGACGTAGGCCGGGAACGTCACCCAGGTGAGCATCTGGCGGTTGATCTTCTTGAGGAACCAGCGGTCAAACGGCCCGATCACGCCCAGGTACACCACCAGCAACGCCAGCAGCCACTCGACCGGCAGCTTGCGCACCTGGCGCGTCTCAATCATCGCGCCGAAGACCGCGTCCAAGCTCCAGCCGCCGTACACGTTGCGGGCGGTTTCGTCGAACCACTCGCCCGGAATTCCACACAGCCGCGCCCAAAACCACGCCTTGTTGTTCCACGACCGGAACGGCTCGCGCTCGGGACTGAACGCCAGCACCGTGACCTGGCCCCGCCCCTGTGGGGCCGACACCGCCAGCGGCGCGCCCAGCACGGCGACCTTCACCTCGCCCTCGCGCAAGCGCCCTTCAAACACCGGCAGCTCCGCCTCTTCGAAAGCCGTGTCCGCCGACACACGGCTGTAAGGGCTGGCATCGGCGCCGCCCGGCGCGCGCGGCCTGGCCGGCGCAAGGCCCGGCGTCCCCGGCATCGGATTCACGCCGCTCGTGCCCGCCTCGCGAGTGAGCGTGGCGCCGGTGGCGATCCAGTTCTGGAGGATGCCGCCGCTGCGACGCGGCGCCACTGCGTTGAATTCGATGGGCAGCAGCGCCGCCAGCCAGGGCGTGCCGGTGATGTCCGTGATCTGGTCGGGCGCCACGATCAAGTGCCCGCCCGCCTGCACCCACGTCACGAGCGCCTGCGCCTGCGTGACCTTGAAGTCCGGCGCCTTCGCGCTGTTCAGGTACACCGCGTCCAGGCCTTCGAGCGCGATGGGATTCTCCGGGAATTGCTCCACGCTGAGGCGCGCCACCGTCGGCTGCTGCTCGGGCCGGTTGTGTTTCGCCTGCGGAAACGCGGGCAGGCCGCCAAACGAGTTTGGCAGGCCGCCCAGCAGGAAGGTCTCCCAGCCCAGGTCCCGCGTGCGCAGGTCTTCCCGCACGGCCCGCACCTTGCCCTGGGCGTCCAGCAGCCGGGCGTCCCAGCTCGCGTAGCGGGAGCCCGCGAACATCGGGAACGAAAAACGCTTGCGGGTGTTCGTGGGCAGTTCGATGGCCATCCGGCGCGTCTGCCCGGCGCCAAGCTGGCGCGAAGACAACTCGAACACGGCGTCAAACGTCGGGCCATCGTTGAAGACCTCGCAGGCGACCGGGAACCAGCCGGCTTCGCGCACGATGCCATCCCCGCCGCCGCTGCTGCCGTAGCCGACAAACACGTCGAACTGCAGCTCCGCGCGCGCGGAGGTCACGCCCAGGGCCAGCAGCAAGACCCCCAAAACCAGCGCACGGGTCGCCGCTCCCCTCCCCCGGCTGTGGGGTCGCGGGGCGGCACTCGCGACCTCATGAAGATTGGCCGGCGGTGTGCTCAACTGCGGACACCAGCTAAGCCCGCCCGCTGCGGGCCGACAATGCTGAAGTGAGGATTTGCACCGGCATTCGGAGGGGCGAGAAGCTGGGGGCAAGGGAATTGCTGGGCTCGACTGAGTCTCGCCCCATCAGGGGAGTCGAGGGGCGAAGGTCGAAAGTCGAAAGCCAATGCACGTACGCCCTCCGAAATTCCCGGAAGGGCGGGCTCCGCGAGCCCCAGACTTCATCCTCATCGTTGCGACGTCGCGTCAATTCATCCCGGCCGCAGGAGCAGCCACGCCAGCACCGGGCCCACCACCACGTTCACGTACACCGCCGCGAGCAGGTCGTCCAGCGTGACTCCCCAGCCACCGGGCAACGCCTGGCTTTGCCGCACCGGCCAGGGCTTGAGCACGTCGAAGAACCGGAACGCCGCGAAGATCGCGAGCGTCACCAGCCAGCCGCCCTCGCGGAAGAGCTCGCCGGGCTGCAACAGCCGGCCAGTCTTCCAGGCGTGGACCGCCAACCAGGCCGCAAAGCACACCGGCACCGCGACGACCTCGTCCAGCACCACCGAGCCTGGATCGGGCCGACCCAGGATCCGCTCCGCCTCGCCGCACAACCAGACCGAGCCGGCCACGCCCAGCACGCAGCCGGCCGCGAACACCCGCCAGTCCTGCGCCGCCAGCAGCAGCAGCGTCCAGCCCAGGCCCAAAGCGGAGCCGAAGGTTCCCGGCGCCGCCGGCAGCCGGCCCACACCGAAACCTTGCGCGGCCCACAGCATCCAGGCGTCTTTCATGGCTTAGAGGTCGTCCAGGTAGATGTGGCGGTTGCGCCAGAGGTACAGGCCGCCGGAGAACGCCGTGAGCGCGACCGCGACCCATTTCGCGGCTTCCGTGAAATGCGCCACCCACGGCCGGCCAAACAACAACCAGCCAAACACCGCCTCGCCCGCCACGCCCCAGGCCGGGTAGCTCAGCGACACCAGGATGGCGATGATGGCCACGATCTGGGAGACGGTCTTGTGCTTGCCGAAGCCTTCCGCCGCCAGCACCACATTGCGCGAAGCCGCCAGCAGCCGCAGCCCGGTGATGGCCAGTTCGCGCGCCACGATCACCACCACCATCCAGCCAGCCATCAGGTTGCGGTCCACAAAGGCGATGAACGCCGAGCAGATCAGCACCTTGTCCGCCAGCGGGTCCATGAGGATGCCGAAGTTAGTGATGAGCCGGCGCTGCCGGGCGATGCGGCCGTCAAAGAGGTCCGTCAGGCTGGCCACGATGAAAATGCCCAGCGCCAGCGTGTTGCCCACGGCTGAGCGCGAAAACACCGCCAGCAGGAAAAGCAGCGTCAGGATCAGGCGGGAGACGGTCAGCTTGTTCGGCAGATTCATCGGCGGCGAGTCTTGTACCGCGTTGACGCCGGCCCGCCAAGGCCGGGTATGGCACGGCACGCGCAAAATCCAGAAGCCGGAGTGGCGCATCTCACTTTGTGCCGGTCCGGCCATGACGGGGTGGGCGAGACTCCTGTCGAGTCCAGGCTTTCAGGGTTGCGGTCGGCTTCCAGCACGGCGGAAGCGGCGAGAAAGCCCAAACGCAGAAACTCAAAAAAGGATGGTGGGCAGAGGTCTGGGATTCGGCATCTGGTAGCCGGCCCTAGCTCAGGGGCCGGACCCATTGCCCCTCAGCGGCGGCGACCCACCCCGCGGGCGGGTCGCCCGCGGCGCGGCTCAGGCGAGATCGCCTGGGCCACTACGGACCGCCCGCTGCCGGCACGAAAGTGAGCTGCGCCCAGCCTGAATGGCGCTCCCGCTCGACGCCTGTCAGGACAAACTGGAGCCCGCGCAGCCAGCACCCTATGCCGGCTGGGGCGCGCGATGTGTTCAGCCCCCTCGTTTCACCGCGGCTCCGCCACGAGGTCGTAATCCGTGTGGCCGATGACGCGGACGCGGCGAAATTCGCCTGCCGGCAGCCGCCCGCGCACGTACACCCGGCCGTCAATGTCCGGCGCGTCGCCCTCGCTCCGGGCCACGGTGTAGCCACGGGTCGGACCGGCCGCCGCTTCGCCCCCAGCTTCACGGAGAAAGCCGTGTTCCCAGTTGAACACCTGCGCCGCCTGGAGTTGCGGCGCGCGGGCCGGGCCTTCGGTCAGTACGGTAACTTCGCGGCCGACCTGCGCGGCAGCCAGCGACCGCGCGATTTCATGCTGGGCCGCCATGACCCGAACGCGGCGTTGTTTGCGCACCCGCCGGGGCACCTGGCCCGCCATGCGACCCGCCACGGTGCCGTCTTCGCGCGAGTACGTGAACACGCCCAGCCGGTCGAAGCGCGTTTCCCGCACGAACTCCAGCAGGCTTTCGAAAATGGCCGCCGTCTCGCCGGGGAAGCCCACGATGAACGTGGTTCGCAAGGTCACCCCCGGGATGCTGGCGCGCAGGCGGCGGATGAGGTCTTCGATGTATTCGCGCGAAGTTTCGCGGCGCATGCGCTGGAGCATCAGCGGGTGGATGTGCTGGAGCGGCAGGTCCAAGTAACGCGCCACTTTCGGGCACCCGGCGATGGCGTGGATCAATTCGTCCGTCCAGTGCGCGGGATGGGTGTACAAGATGCGAATCCAGAACTCGCCCGGCAGCGCGTTCAGCTCGCGCAAGAGCCGCGCCAGCGTGGGCGCGTCCGCCGGCAGGCCGGCGGCGGCGGCGCGGAAACGCTCCGGCGACGCGATGGCACGGCTGTGGTTCGGCCGCAGGTCCAACCCGTAGTAGGTCGAGTCCTGCGAGATGAGATTCAGCTCCTTGACGCCTTCGGCCAGCAGCCGTCGGGCTTCCTCCACGACATCGGCCAGCGGCCGGCTGCGATGGCTGCCGCGCATCCGCGGGATGATGCAAAAGCTGCACGGGTGGTTGCAGCCCTCGGCGATCTTGACGTAGGCGAAGTGCCGCGGGGTGAGCCGGAACCGCGGCATCGCGAAATCCGGGATGAAGGTTGGCCGGCGGTGAACCTCAAGGACCGGCGTGGCTGGCGCGGGCTTGTCGGCGGCGGGAGCTTTGGCCTGGTCGAGTTCGGCCAACCGCGCGGTCACCTTCGCCTGCCGGCGGGCGCCGCCCAGTGGTTGGCTCACGGGTCGGGTCTTCGGGTTTGCGACTCTTTCCGCCCGCCGGGCCAGCGCGCGGCGCACCAGCGCGCCCACCTCGGTGACCTGGTCTATCCCCAGGAACGCGTCCACCTCGGGGAACAGCCGCGGCAGGTCGTCGCGGAAGCGTTGCGGCAGGCAGCCGGCCACCAGCAGCGCCTGGCCGCGCTGCCGGGCTTCGCGGACGGCGGCGGATTCGAGGATGGTGTCCACGCTTTCCTCCTGCGCGGCGTCAATGAACGAGCAGGTGTTCACGATCACCGCGTCGGCCTGCGCCGCGTTGTTCGTGATCTCGATGCCTTCGCGGAGCAGCGCGCCGAGCATGAGTTCGGCGTCCACCAGATTTTTGGCGCAGCCGAGGGAGATCAGGCCGACCCGCAGCGGCGACGGGGTAACGTTCGAGGCACTCACGGCAAGACGAAGGACTGAACCGGGTGCGGCCCGGCCTAGCGGGCGGGCGGCGTCGGCAACGGCAGGGTGTCCGCGGCGCCGGCCGGCGGCTGGTAAACGGCGGGCGGCACGCCGTTCAACGGGTCTTCCGCCCAGGCCCGCTCGTTGGCGCGGTAAAACCAGGTGGCCACGACCAGCACGACCAGCACGATCAACACCGGCAGGGCCAGCCGCCAGTTGATCCGCGAAAGCCGGAGCATGATCCGGTCGAGCGTGCCCTGGTTCTGCCCGGTCAGGCTGGGGTGTTCCCGCAGGCGCTCGGACTGGGCGAGTTCGGCGTCTAGCGCGGTCGTGATGGCGGCTTCGTCGGCATGCACCAGCCGGGCGTACGTGCGCACGAAGCCGCGCACATACACCGGCGCGGTGAAGGCGTCGTAGTTGCCTTCCTCCACCGCCTGCACGCGGTCGGCGCGCATTTTGGTGATGTCGGCAACCTGCTGGAGCGTCAGCCCGGCGGCTTCGCGGGCGGCGCGTAATTGCTCGGCGACTGTGGCCATCCGCGCGAAGCTAGGCGCTTTGGCGACGCTTGACAACGGCAGAGCACGGCGGCGGGGATTTTTGACTGCCCGCGCCCGGCAGGCGGGGCGTCGTGGAACTCCACCCTCCTAAATTCCCGGAGGGGCAAGCGCCGCTAGCCCAAACTTCATCCCTACGGCTGCGGACATGGACATCCGCGCCCTGAACGCAGGGCGTCGTGGAACTCCGCCCTTCGTAAAACCCAGACCGCCACCGCAGTCTTACGACTGCGGCTACGGGGGCTTTGAATCGGGGCGCGATCTCGGGTACGTTGCGGCGAACTGCATGACCCCGGAGTACTGTCCCACTTGCGGCGCGGAGGTGCCGCCCAAGGCCAGGGCCTGCCCGGAGTGCGGCTCGGACGAGCAGACCGGCTGGTCGGACCGCGCCCACGCGGACCGGCTGGGGCTGCCGGACGAGGAATTCGACTACGACGAGTTCGCGCAACGCGAGTTTGGCGGCCGGCCGTTGCGCCGTCGCGGACCGCGCTGGCTGTGGTGGCTCGTGGCCCTGGCGGTGGCGCTGTCGTTGCTGGCCGGCTGGCTGGCCTTCTGAGGCACTGAAACCAGACTTGCCCGGCGACGTGGGGCACCCGCAGATTCCCGTCCGTGAAGATCGCCCTGCCAAACCGGCCCCTCACCAGCCTCGCCGCAGCGCTCCTGGTCGCGACGCTTTTCCCGGCCCGGGGCGCGGTAAAGGACGTGCCGTTTCCCCAGCCGGTGCCGGTGCATTTCACCCGCCACGCCGAGCTGAGCAACGCGGTGTTTCAGAAACTGGCCGTGGACCGCGACGGCCGGGTGTTTGTCCTGACCGACCGCGGCGTAGCGCGGCTGTTTGAGCACACCCTGGCCCTGGACAAGACCTACCGCCCACTGGCCGGCCGGCGCGCGCTGGACCTGACGTTGCAAGAAGGCCGGCTGTGGTACCTCTTCGAGGACGAGTTTCTCAGCGCCGAGTACGCCGGCAAATACGTGGCCGCCGTGCCCAAGGCCGCGTTCCGCCGGCTGGCGCTGGCCGATGATTTCCGCGCGTTGCTGGCCGGGCCGGACCGGTTGGCGGTGTTTGCGAACAACCAGCTCACGCCCGTGCCGTTCACTCTGCCCCGCGGCGGCGAGATGCTGTACGCGCGCGGCAACCAGTTTTACGTGCTGGCCGCGGACCAGGTGTTTCGGCTGGGCGAGGCCGCGCTGGAGCCCGTTCACCGCGGCGAGCAACTCACCGTGCTGGCCTTCCGCGGCGAGGACATCCTGATCGGCTCGCGGCGCGGCTATTACGGCATCAACGCGCGCACAGGCCAGCTCAGCGTGCCGTTGCAGGAGCGGGTGCCCGTGGCCGAGGTCACCGCGCTGGCGCCCACCGTGTCCGGCGTGTGGGTGGGCACGCCGCGCGGGGTGTTCTTCCAGGCGACGGGCGGCGGCATCCGGTATTTCGCGGGCCGGCGCTGGCTGCCGGACGACCAGGTGGTGGATTTACAGTCGGATTCCAAGGGCGACCTGTACGTGCTCACGCCCGGCGGGCTGGCGAAGATCGAGTTTCTCCAGCTCACGCTGGCGGCCAAGGCGGCGCATTACGAGCGCAAGATTCGCGAGCGCCACATCCGGTACGGCTTTTGCGCCGAACTGCGCCTGGGCACACCCGGCGAGGCGGCGTCCGCGGAGATGATTGACACCGACAACGACGGCACGTGGAGCAGTTATTACCTGGCCAGCCAGGCGTTCCGGTACGCCGTCACCGGCGAGGAGGCCACGCGCGCGAACGCCTGGCAGACCTTCGAGGCGCTGGAGCGGCTGCAGGCCATCCATCCGCTCGAAGGCTTCCCCGCCCGCACCTTTGAGCGCACCGGCTTCAAGGTGTCCGACCCCGAGCGCTGGCGGCAGGCGCCGGACCCGCGCTGGGAATGGAAAGGCCACACCAGCAGCGACGAGATTACGGCGCACACCTTCGCCTATGCGGTGCTGTACGAGACCGCGGCGAGAAGCCCGGCCGAAAAGGCGCGCATCGCCAACGCCTACGACCGCATCCTGACCCACATCCTACAGAACAACCTGTACCTGGTGGACGTGGACGGCCAGCCCACGCTCTGGGGCCGGTGGAACCCGGAGTACGTGAACCGCTACCCGCCCACAGTGGTGGACCGCCGGCTCAACAGCGCCGAGATCATCGCCTTCCTCCAGTTCGGCCACCGCCTCACCGGCAAGGCGATCTACCGCGACAAGGCGTTCGAGCTGTTCCAGCGCCACGGCTACCTCGCCAACATCACCAACAGCATGGCGAACATCGGCGCCACGACGAACGTGATCTTCCGCGGCCACAACATGGGTGACGAGTGGAACCACTCGGACGATCTCCTGGCTTTCGTGAACTACTGGACGCTGTACCGCTACGCCTTCAACGAAGACCTGCGCCGGCTTTACGCCGCCGCCATCGCCGACCACTGGGCCATCGAGCGCATCGAGCACAATCCACTGTGGAACTTCATCTACGCGCTGACCGGTGCGCCGGAGTTCGACCTCGAAGGCGCGCTGTGGACGCTCCGGCATTTCCCGCTCGATCTGGTCACTTGGACCGTGCGGAACTCGCACCGCCAGGACCTCACGCGACCGCCGCCCAACTTCCGCAACCAGGAAACGCGCGAACTGCTGCCGCCGGATGAGCGCCGCGTCATGCGCTGGAACGGCAATCCGTTCGTGCTCGACGGTGGCGACGGCGGCCACACCGAACTGGCCGGCGACGAATTTCTCCTGCCGTACTGGATGGGCCGGTACCTGAAGTTCATCGAGTGAACGCCGACGCCGGCACGCGCGACGTGTGAGCGACCTCGCGACCAGCTTGATCGCGGGAGCGGCCGGCTTGGCCAGCGGTCTGGTCTCGGCTGTGCCGGTCGGGCCGATCAACGTCACCATCATCAACGAAGCGGCCCGGCACGGCCAGCGCCGCGCATGGCTGGTCGGGCTGGGTGCGGGGACGATGGAGATGATCTTTTGCGGCATCGGCTTCGCGGGCTTCACCGGACTCTTCGACTCCCGGCTGGTGCAAACAGTGTTCCAGTTGGTCGGGTTCGTGGTCATCACCGTCCTGGGCTGGCATTACCTGACCACGCGCACCCTGCCGGGCTTCGGCCGCGCGGAGGCGGCGGTGCGGCGCCGGTTTCATCCCCACACCGCGTTCCTGATCGGCTTTGTGCGCGTGCTGGGCAATCCCGGCGTGTTGTTGTACTGGGTGGCGGTGGCCGCAAGCTTCGCCGCGCACGGCCTGGTGGGACCCGACGGGTCCGGCCGGCTGGCCTGTCTGGCGGGCGTGGCCGTGGCCACGTTTGGCTGGTTCGGGCTCCTGGCCTGGCTGGCGGCGCAGGTGCATGGCCGGATTTCGCTGGGCTGGCTGCTGCGGCTGTCCCGCATCTCTGGCGCGTGTCTGCTGGTGGTGGCCGCCGTGCTGGGCGGGCGGCTGCTGTGGCTGCTGCTGGATGGCTGAAGGTAGCCGGTCACTGGCTCAGAGGCCGGCAGATTTGCCTCTCGCCGGGAGGCAACCTACCGATCCGCAAGCAGTGAAAAGCAGGCTCTGAACCCTCGCTTGCCCGGCGATGGGCGCGTCTTGCATTTGCGCAGGTCCGGCCTTGCACGGGGTGGGGCGAGACTCCGGCGAGCCCTGCCTTTCAGGGCTGTGGTCGGCAGAGCGCAGTCCCCGCGGGCGGGTCGCCCGCTTCGCGGTCCCAGGTGAGGCCGCCTGGGCCACGACGGGCCGCTCGCCGCAGGCAAGAAGTTGAGATGCGTCCCCCCCGGCGATTCACTTGCCCGCCGCCGGGCGAACCGACACAGTCGCCCGCCGTGAACGCCGCCGTCATCGTGGCCGCCGGCCAGGGCAAGCGCATGGGGCCCGGCGTGGACAAGCTGTTCCTCGAAGTCGCCGGCCGGCCGGTCATCGCCCACACCTGGCTGCGCTTTGACCTAGCCCCCGACGTGGACGAACTGGTGCTGGTGGTCCGGGCGGGAATGGAATCCACTTTCGCGGATCTGGCGCGTTCGCTGGCGCTCACCAAGCCCTGGCGGCTGGCGCCGGGCGGTCCCGAACGCCAGGACTCGGTCTGGAACGGCCTGGAGGCGCTCTCGCCGGCCTGCGAACTGGTGGCCATTCACGACGGCGCCCGGCCGTGCGTGAGCCTGGACCTGATTGCCGCCACCTTTGCCGCCGCGCGCGAAACCGGCGCCGCCGTGGCCGCCCAGCGGGTGACCGACACGATCAAGGAATCCGACGACGGCCGGTTCATCACGCACCACCCCGACCGCGCGCGGCTGTGGGGCGTGCAAACGCCGCAGACCTTCCGCGTGGACCTGATCCGACGCGCGCTGGCCGAGGTGCGCCGGCGCGGGCTGGCGGTCACGGACGACACCGCGGCGTGCGCGTTGATCGGTCAGCCCGTCCGGTTGGTGGAGCACGCCGAGCCCAATCCCAAGGTGACGGCGCCGGCGGACCTGCCGGTGATCGAACTGCGGCTGCGGGCGGCGGGCGCGTCGCCCGGCCTTCGGTAGCCGGCCTCTGGCCCAAAGGCTGGCAGGTGTCGCCTCTCAGCGAGAGGCGACTCACCCCCAAAGCGCGGACTAGAAGTCCGGCGTTACGGCCGGGCTGGAAGCCGGCGCTACGCCTCCAGCAAAAACTGAAAAGCGCCCGGCTGCGCGCCTGAGCTGCCCGGTCCTTGCCACGGCGGCGCGGCAACCCTAATTTCAGGGCGGTCTGACCGACCCATGGTGGGCATTATGAAACGACGTTTGCTGTACACCGGCGTGGCGCTGGCGCTGGGCGTGAACCTCTTCTTCGGCGCGCAAGTGTTCGTCCAGTCCGCCGAGGCGGCCGGCAAGAACGACATTTACCGCAACCTCCGCCTGTTCTCCCTGGTGCTCGAGCGCGTGCGCCAGGATTACGTGGACGGCGAGAACCTCACCTACCAGGACCTCGTCTATGGCGCCCTCAAGGGCCTGCTCAACTCGCTGGACCCGCACAGCGAATTCCTCGAGCCGCGCAAGTACGGCGACTTCAAGGACGACACCGAAGGCGCATACGGCGGCGTGGGCCTGACCATCCGCGTCAGCGGCGACTATCTCACGGTGATCACCGCCTTCGAAGACGGTCCAGCCTTCCGCGCCGGCATCCGGTCGGGCGACCAGTTGCTCCGCATCGCCGGCCGCAGCGCGGTGCGCATGAGCGACAGCGAGGCGGTGCGGCTGTTGCGCGGCGCGCCCGGCACGGAGGTGCAGGTGACGGTGCGGCGCCCCAGCTCCGACGAGGAGACCGAATACACGCTCAAGCGCGAGGTCATCAAGATCGAGACCGTCCGCGACCTCGAGGGGCGGCGGGAGTTCCGCCTGGGTCCGGACAAGATCGGCTACGCGCGCGTGCTCCAGTTCGGCGAGCAGACCACCGGCGAACTGGAGGAAGCCCTCAAGAAGCTCAATGACCAGGGCATGCTGGGCCTGGTGCTTGATCTGCGTGACAATCCGGGCGGCCTGCTCGAACAGGCCGTCAGGGTGTGCAGCCTCTTCCTGCCGCCCAAGACGCTGGTCGTGAGCACCGAGGGGCGCGACCCCTCCGAGCGCCGCGAATTCCGCGTGCCCGTGCGCGGCCGGCATTACGAAATGCCGGTGGTGCTCCTCATCAACCAGGGCAGCGCCAGCGCCTCCGAGATCGTGGCCGGGTGTTTCCAGGACCTGAAGCGCGCGGTCGTGGTGGGCGACAAGTCGTTCGGCAAGGGCTCGGTCCAGAGCGTCATCGAACTTCAGGACGGCGCGGCCATGCGCCTGACCACCGCCAAGTACTACACGCCCAGCCACAAAGTCATCCACGAGCGGGGCATTACGCCGGATATCGAAGTCAGCCTCACGCGCGAGGAGGAGGAGGCGTTGAACCTGCGCCGCATGCCGGGAATGCTGGACTCGCCGGACCTCGTGGCGCGCCGGGAGGAGATCGAGGCCGTGCGCGACTGGCAGCTCGAACGGGCGGTGGACCTGCTCAAAGGCATCACGCTCTACCAACAGCGCAACGGCAAACTGGCCAAGGCCTCCCGGCAGCCGGCAGTGCCCAAGAACTGACGGGCTGGCGGGCCGGGGTGAGCCGGGGCGCCGCATACCCTGCTGCCCTTTTCCTGGACGGTACGGTTCACGTGAGGCCGGGGAGCGCAGGCGCCGCAGCAAGGGACCCCTGCGCGATAGCCCGCATCACGAATTCCCCTCACCTTTACCGGTTGTGCATTGCGGCCCGCTTGACCGCTGCAGTCCGAAGCGGTGTGAAAGCCGCGCGCTCCACGACTCAACAGGCCCCCGCCCAACGGCCCTTGTTGTCGCAAGCAAGGCAGACCGGACGCGTTATTCCCGCCAGGGCACAGGTCTGCAAGTACCCGAGCCGCCAGTAGGCAGCGACTTTAGATTTGATAATTGCCCAGCAAACGCTTAGCTGCCGTGCCATGAGCCCCAAAGGATTTCGGCATGGCCGCCCCATGCCCGTGTCTTGGACTTCTTTCTCGTCCGCCCGGCACAGGTTGCGGGCGCTGGGCGATGGGTTGGTCTTGGCCGCTAGAGCCGGCGCGCGGTTTTTCAATCGCAGCCTTTTGCTCCATGCCTTTGCAATCTTCGCCGTCTGCCTGCTGGCCGGCTGTGCCTCGGACAACGCCAGCGGCCAGCGCGCATCCGTCGCCAAGACGGCCAGTCCTTCCGCGACCATTTACGTGGCCGACTTCGAATTCGACGCCCAGAACATCCAGCACGAGTCAGGCATGCTCACGGGCCGGTCGGCCGCGTGGGCGACCGCCTGTCCGGAACCACCACGGATCCGGCGAGCCGGGCCCGGCAGTTGGTGGACTTGATGGCCAAATCCTTGATGAATGATCTGACCAAAGCCGGTTTCAAAGCGCTCCGGCTGTCGCCCGGCGCACCGCCGCCGGGCAACGGCTGGCTGGTTCGTGGCGTCTTTATGCAAGTTCAGGAAGGCAACCGCCTGCAGCGGGCTGTCATCGGTCTGGGCCGTGGCGCGACCGATCTGCAGGTGGTGGCCGTTTTGAGCAACCTCTCGCAAGGACCGCCCAAGCCGCTCTATGAGATCGGCACGGACATCAGCAGCGGCAACAAGGTCGGCGCGGCGCCGACGCTGGCCCTGGGCCCTTGGGGCGCCGCCGCACGCTTTGCCCTGGCGGGAGGTGATCTGGAAAAAAACGTCAAGCAAACCGCTACGCAGATCTCCGCCCAAGTCGTCCGGCACATCACCGAAACTAAATATAATCCCGTAACCGGTGCATACGAAACACCGTGAGCTCAGCCTACGGCTTGATCGAGGGAGCGGTTGAATTGGCCGCTGCACGAACAGGCCGCTGACAAGGAACTACCCGCAGTCGAAACAATCGAAACAGCAGGCAAGGAACCGTGTGAAAATTACCGTCTTGCCCGCCGCCCTCAGTTTGAACGTCACTCTGCTGTTTCTGGCGACCGGCTGCCAGTCGGTCAGCGCGACGCACACCCAGGACGTTGGTTCGCCGAAGTACCCGCCCTCCGACCCGGCGCAGGTTCAGATTCTGCGCACTGAGCCGACGCGGCCGCACGTGCGGCTGGGCGAAGTCCGGGCCGAGCCATCGTCCCAAAGCACGGACGTGGCCCTGATCGAAGCGGTGCTGCGTCAGGAAGCGGCCAAGTTGGGTGCCGACGCGGCGGTGGTGGTTTATGACCAGACCCAGGTCACGGGCGCTTACGTCAGCGGTCCGTGGTGGGGACGCTCGCTCCAGACTGTCCAGGGCCGCGTCGTGGTCGCCGTAGCCATCAAGCACCAGTGACTGCGCGGCCAACAGCGGTGGGGGGGTGATTGCGTTGCTGCGGGCGACAGTTCGCGCGACAGAAACTCAACCCGAAAACCGAAGCTGGCCGTAGCGCAGTGCGTCCCGCCTGCCCAACTCCGGTTTTCCGGCTCAAACCGGCTCCATTTGGTCGGTTGGTCCGGGTTTCCATGAGGGGTGATTTCCAGCGTAACTCCGCGGGCAGTTGGAGCCAGTTGTCGGATTTGAACCGACGACCGTCCGATTACAAATCGGATGCTCTACCACTGAGCTAAACTGGCTGCCTCCGCGCGGAGGTTTATCCGCCAGGCAATCACCCTTGGCAAGCTCCGGCGCGCCACCAACAGCGCAGGAGGCGCACCTCGATTTCACGCAAGGTCTGGCAGGCCGTGGTGGCGCAGACAACTCTGCCTGCGGGGGCTCAAGGGTGACCCAGCCGCAACCGCGCCACACCGTTGAACTCTCCAGCCCGAACCAACCCACAGTTCGGCAAGCAGGCGCCAAATAAAACCGGAAAGCCTGCGTGGCGCGCGTTCGCGCAAAGCCTTGCCGGCCGGGGCGCTGGTTGTTTTGCTGCCGCAGTCATCCGGCCATGAGCGCAAGCCCGCCGCCCTCCATCTCGGTGGTCGTCCCCGTCCGCGATGCCGCCGCCACGCTGGGCGTGGCGCTGGGTAGTCTGCACGCCCAGACGCGGCCGGACTGGGAATGCCTTGTGGTGGACGACGGTTCCACAGACGACTCCCCTGCCCTGGCCGCCCGGTTCGCCGCGGAAGACCGGCGGTTTCGCCTGCTCGCCCGGCCGCCGCGCGGCCTGGTCGCCGCGCTCAACGACGGCCTGGCCGAAGCCCGGGGTCGCTTCATCGCCCGGCTGGATGCCGACGACGTGTGCGCGCCGGAGCGATTCGCGTTGCAGGCGGCTTGGCTGGAGCGTGACAGCGCGCTAGGGCTGGTGAGCTGCCAGGTTCGTTTTGGCGGAGATCGCCAGCTGCAGGCCGGTTTCGCCCGGCACGTGGACTGGCTCAACTCGCTGCTCACGCCCGAGGCCATCGCGCGGAATCGCTTCATGGAGTCCCCGGTCGCGCATCCCTCGGTGATGTTCCGTCGCGAACTGGTCGGGCGCTGGGGCGGCTACCGCGACGGACCGTTCCCGGAGGATTATGAACTGTGGCTGCGCTGGCTCGAGCAGGGGGTGCGCTTTGCCAAGGCACCCCGCGAACTGCTGCTGTGGACGGACCGGCTGGACCGGCTGTCGCGCCGCGACCCGCGCTACTCGCCTGCGGCGTTCGCGGCGGTGAAGGCACCTTATCTGGCGCGCGCCATCCGGCGCTGCCTGCGCGGACGGGCGCTGTGGATTTGGGGCGCAGGCCGGGAGACACGTCGCCGGCTGACCGGGCTGCTGGCCGAAGGCCTGACGGTGAACGGCTTCATTGACGTGGACCGCAAGAAGTGGGGCCGGCACCGGGACGGCCGGTTGGTGATCGGGCCAGATCACCTACCGCGGCCTGACGAGGCACTGGTGCTGGCCCACGTGGGCAAACTCGGCGCGCGTGAACTGATCCGCGAGCGGCTGGTGGCAGCGGGATTCGAGGAAGAACGGGACTTCTGGGTGGCGGCGTAGCGACGGCCGGCCACGCGGAAGGAGCTTCGGGCGCCGTCAATTTCTTGCAGACCGTACCGCCCGCCGGGGTAGCGCCGGCTTCCAGCCGGCTGTGGAGCCGGGCTTCCAGCCCGGCGGTGGGGCGCGGCCGGCACCCGGCGGGCGTGTTCGCCATTGCAGATTCCGGGTGGCAGGATACCGCCCTTCACGGCAGTCAGGGATGGCCGCCGCCACCCCGGCGGCCTCTGGCCATTACCACCGGCTGCATAAAAGTGAGATGCGCCCGGGAGCTTCGCGTCCGCCCGTTCGGCATGGACGCCAGGAATGGCGTTGCCTAGCCTGCCCGCGTGAGTTCCCGCGCCCCGGCACCCGACCGCCTCGCCACCCGCATCCTGTGGGGCATGGGCGCCGGGCTGGCGCTGGGTATCGCGCTGCGGCTGGCGGCGGATCGCTCTCCCGACGCCGCCCGGGTGGCGCAATGGCTGGCGCGCGAGGCGCTCGACCCGCTCGGGATGGTGTTCCTCCGGCTGCTGTTCTTCGTGGTCGTCCCGCTCGTCTTCGCCTCGCTGGCGCTGGGCGTAGTCCAGTTGGGCCGCCTGCAGGCGCTTGGACCGCTGGCGGGCCGGACCTTCGCCCTGTTCGGTGTCAACATGGCCGTGGGCGTGGCGCTCGGGTTGCTGGTGATGAACACCGTCCGGCCCGGCCACAACCTGGCGCCAGCGACGCGCGCCGCGCTGATGGAACGCTACGCGCCGGATGCGCAGCAGGTGCAGGCGCGCGCGGCACAACAACTGGAGATCAGCGCCCGCACGCTGATCGAGATGCTCCTGCCGGCCAACCTGCTGCGGGCGGTGGTGGATTTCCAGATTCTACCGCTGATTGTCTTTGCGCTGCTGGTGGGCACGGCGGCGCTCGCGTTGCCGGAGGCGCGCCGGACCGGCTTGCGCGCGGCGCTGGAGACCACGGCGGACCTCATGATCCGGCTGGTGCATTTTGCGATGACCCTCGCCCCTTACGCCGTGGCGGCCCTGCTGGCCAGCGTGGTGGTCCGCGCCGGCTTCGACATCGTGAAGGCGCTGGGCTTGTTCGTGGCCAGCCTGCTGCTGGCGATGGCGGCGCATTTGTTCGGCACCATGTCGGTGCTGTTGAAACTGCTCAGCCGCCGCCGGCCCGGGGAGTTCTTCCGGGCCATCGGCACCGTGTTGATCACGGCATTTTCGACGAGTTCCAGCAACGCCACTTTGCCGACCTCACTCCAAGTCAGCCGCGAACGGCTGGGGGTGTCCCCCGGCGTAGCGGGCTTCGTCCTGCCGTTGGGCGCCACGATGAACATGAGTGGTACGGCGCTGTACGAGGGCTGCGTGGTGCTGTTCGTGGCGCAGGTCTTCGGCGCGCCGCTGGGCTTGGGCGGCCAGGTGGTGCTGCTGCTGCTGACCGTGCTCAGCGCGGTGGCGGTGGCGGGGATTCCGGGCGCGTCGCTGCCGTTGATCGTCGGGCTGCTGGCCACCTTCAACCTGCCCCCCGAAGGCATCGCGTTGATCTATGGCGCCGACCGCATCCTGGACATGGCCCGCACCACCTTGAACGTGGCGGCGGACTTGGTGACGGCATGCATTGTGGACGACCGCCGGGCGGGCGCCGGCGGTGGCGGACCTCCCGCAGCCCCGGTCGGAAATGGGGCTTGATTTTAAGACCGGCACCCGCAAGCTCACCCCACGAATTGACGACATCTTATGGCTGACGCTGCAAACAAATACCCCGAGAACGCCCCCGGCAAGTACTACGTGGACAATCAATGCATTGACTGCGACCTGTGCCGCGAGACCGCACCCAACAACTTCAAGCGCAACGAGGACGGCGGCTACTCGTACGTGTGCAAGCAACCTGAAAACGAGGAAGAGGAGAAGCAGTGCAAGGAAGCCAAGGAAGGCTGCCCGGTCGAAGCCATCGGTGATGACGGGGCCTAGTCGGGGCCTAGTTTGCGCCCGGAACGCTTTGCGACGACCCGCCGGTCACACGCTGGCGGGTCGTTTGGTTTTGCGCCTGGGCGGCACGGACGTTCCGAACTCTGCGGTTGGAGCCGGCTCAGTCGAGTTCCCACGTCGGGCGCATCTCGGCATCCAGCGGCGTGGGCGCCACCCCGTGCCGTAACTGCCGTTCCGCCAGCACCGCCACCATCGCGGCGTTGTCCATGCACAACCGGGGTTCGGCGAGCCTGAGACGCAAACCCGCCGCCGCACAAGCCTCGGTCAGGCGCCGTCGCAGTTCGCGGTTGCATGTGACGCCGCCCGAGGCCGTCACGCATTTCACCCCCTGCCGGAGCGCGGCGCGAACGGTCTTCGCCACCAGCACCTCCACAATGGCCGCCTGTACGCTGGCGCAGAGATCCCGGCGTTGCGCCGGGTCGTCCAGCACCTCCGGGTGATCACGGAGGAAGTACCGCACCGAAGTCTTGAGGCCGCTGAAGCTGAAATCGTCGTGGGCTTCACCGAGCATCGGCCGGGGAAAAACAAACGCCGCGGGATCGCCGCCTTCCGCCAACCGGTCCAGCAGCGGGCCGCCCGGGTAGGGCAGGCCGATCAGCTTGGCCGTCTTGTCGAAGCACTCGCCCGCGGCGTCGTCCACCGTGCCGCCCAGCAGGTGGTGGCGGCCCTCCGCCTCCACGCTGACCAGCAGCGTGTGGCCGCCGCTCACGATCAGCGCGACGTTCGGCTCGAACCGGTCGAACTCCGCGCGCGGCGGCTGGCCGGTGATCCACGGCGAGTACAGGTGCGCCTCGTGGTGGTGAATGCCGAAGAACGGGCGGTCGAGCGCGAAGGCGATGGCCTGGCCGGCGCGCAGGCCCACCAGCAAGGCGTTGGGCAGGCCGGGACCTTGCGTGGCGGCGACCGCGGTCAACTCCGCCAGCGTCACGCCCGCCTCGGCCAGGGTTTGTCGCGCCAGGGGCAACCAGTTGCGCAGATGCTCGCGTGTGGCCAGTTCGGGCACCACGCCGCCGTACTCGGCGTGCAAGGTGACCTGCGAGGCAACCAGGTTGGCCAGCACCTGCCCGTTGCGCACCACCGCACAGCCGGTTTCGTCGCACGAGGTCTCCAGGCCCAGGATGGTCACGGACGCCGGCGCCTCCCTGATGGCTGGTGGAGCCGCTGGTGTTTCCGAAGCGCGATTCGTGTCAGTTCCCATTGCCTGGAAGTTGAGCGGCCGGGGTGTGGCGGGCAAGTGCCACGAGTTTGGTGGGCGCGACAGGACTTGAACCTGCACGGCGTCTGCCAAGGGATCCTAAGTCCCTCGTGTCTGCCAATTCCACCACGCGCCCGCCGTTTGCGTCGCAGCTGCCCGCGACCTGCCGGTATGCTTGCCCGAAACGGCAGGCAAAGTAAACACCGGGCAGGCGGTTTACTGGGCCTCGTTAAACAGGTTAAAATGGTTGAATCGTGAAACGGCCCGGACCGCAGGCACCATTTAACCTTTCACGTTTTTCACCCTTTTATCCAGCCACGCCCACCTCAGCGCCGGCGCAACTGCAAGGCCACGTCATGCGTGAAGTCCGGCGTGGTCACGGCCAGCCGGCCGTCCCGAACCGTGGCCGCGGCGCTGGTCAGAATCTGCCCGGTGCGAGTGTCCCACCACGAGACGGCGTACTCACCGTCGCTCAGCCCTTCCACATTGACCGCCACGTTGCGGACCGGCGACGGGGTTTGCCCCGCCGTGACGATGTGTTTCCAGGCCGCGGCGCGATGGAAGCACCAGATCCAAGCTGCGCTGCCCGTTCTCAGCCCGACCACCCGTACCGCGTCGCCGGCGGTTTCGCCGGTGAAGGCGCGAACTTCGCCGCTGTTCCACGGCACGCCGGCGATGAACCGGCTCAACGGCTGGTAATGCGCGTAGGCGTCGCGCTGGTCGAGGCGTTCCCACCACCACGGGAGCGCCGTGCCGGTGGTGCCCGAAAGGGCCGAGGCCCAGAGCATGTTGTGGAAGTCCGCCAGCGAGCGGCTTTCCTTCATCTCCTCGGTGATCCGCCATTGGTCGTCGGCCAGGCCGGACTCGCCCTGGTGCGCGGGCTTGGCTGGCGCGTGCTGCCGCAGCCAGCGCGCGCGGTCCAGCACGCCTTCGACCTCGTCGCGCAGGCGCGGGTGATCCGCGGGCCGGTAGTAGAAATGCACGTCGGCGAAGTCCAGCTTCGGATGCCGGCAGTCCTTGGGTGAAGGCCCCCAGGTGCTGGTGGTGCGCAGGTGCCGCCACGGGTCGGTTTGTTCCAAAAACCCGCCCAGTTCCGTGTAAAAGCGATCGGTGGGCAGGCCGGGGTCCATTTCATTCCAGTACTCCCACGCCGCCACACTGGTGAACGCCCCCCACCGGGCCACGGCGTACCGGAAAGTCTTCCTCGCGTCGGCGATCGCGCGGTCATACTCCGGGCTGGCGGGTTCTTTGAGCGCGGACATGTACAAGTCGCGCGTCAGCAGGCAGAGTTGGAGATAAACGCCGTGTCGCTGCGCGGTGGCGAGCAACTCGTCGAGCCAGAAGCAGTCGAGCGGATTGTAGTAGCCGCGGACGGGACGGTCCACGTCGGCTTCCCAGAGCAGCTCGGGCCCGCCGGCCGCCGCCTTCAACGAAAGGTCGGCCAGCCAGACCGGTCCCGCGCCTTCCAGCTTGAAGCGCAGGCCGGCCAGCCAGTGCTCGTTCGCGCCGGTCGTGAATTCATGGCAGAACGAAGCCCAGGTTTCCGGCGTCAGCGGCGTGAGGTCCGCCGAAGTCGGCCCCGGCAACTCCAGTTTCACGCGACTGTCCGGCGTCGCCCGCAGCCGGCCGGTGACGACATACCGCGTGGCCGGACGCAAGGCGACGTCGTGCGACGGGTTGACCGCGGTGGTGGCGTCGGTCAGGAGCACGCAGCGGCGTCCCGGTTCGCCGGGCACCGGCACCACGGGCGCGCGCCGCTCCCAAGAGCGACCCCACGCGCTCTTGCGGGCCTCGATGGCCAGCGCCCAGTCCTCGCAGCAAGTCCAGATGCGCAGGTAGTTCGCGCCGTTGGCGGCCAGCTTGCCGAAGACATCCTCCGCCCGCGTGACCGTGAAGTGCTGCTGCGGGCCGATGAAGGCCAGATTTTGCCCGATCGGGAAAAACGGCTGGCCGTCGCTAAATTCCAGCCAGCGCGGGTCCGCGCGGCTCACCCGCAGGAAGCCGTGGTTCGTGGAAGGCACGCAGGCAAACTGGACCGGCTCCGACCACCGGATGCCGCGGGCATCGCGCACCTCGGCCACCGTCGTGAATTCGCCGGTCTGCGTCGGCGCAAACCGCGCCTTCCATTCCGGCAGCCCGCGCGGATGAAACCAGTCGCGGCCGCCGACACGCCGCCGCTGGTAATCCTGCGCGAAGAACGCCGGTACGCTCGAAGTCTGGCCGGCTTGCGTGAAGTGGACCACGGCAGCCACCTGCGCTGGGTCGAATGGGTCCGCGTGTTCGCCCACACCTTCGAGCCGCAGCTCAAGCACCTCGAAACGCCCCACGCGGTTGGTGGCGGGCAGCAGGCGCAGCGGATCGGCGGAGACCGGGACTACGAACAATCCTGCGAGGCAGGCGCGGAAAAATCGGGCTGGCATGGCGCCGCCTTTTTGCGCCGCCGCATCCGTCCCGGCAAGGCAAACCCGGAAGTCAGGCCGTCCGCGGGAAGCGGAAGATCGGTTCGCCCTGGAGCGCCCGCTCCTTGAGCACCGCGGCCTCGGCTTCGGTCAGCGGCTCGAGGTTCTTCGCCAGGTCCAGCGCCAGGCGGAAGAGCCGGTCGTCCCCCGGCGGCACGGCGGCCGTGATGGGATGCGACAGCGTGAAGCGCAGGCCCAGCTTCGCCTCCGCCGGGTCGCTGAGCGGCTCGTACCAGCACTTCGGGTAGGCGCGCGGCGCGTCCTTCGGCCACGGCCCTTTGGCCATCGCCTTCAGGGCCAGGATGCCGAGACCCTGTTCTTTGGCCCGCGCAAGCACCTACGGACCGAAGTTACCCGCGTGCCAGGTGGCGAAGTTGAACGGAAACAGAATCGTGTCGAAATGGAAGCGGTCCATCATCGCCAGCGCCGCCTCCACGGAATGAGCGGAAAAGCCCAGGAAACGCACCTTGCCCGCCTGGCGCGCGGCCGTGAACGCCTCCGCCGCGCCGCCCTTGTCGAAGATGGTTTCCACGTCCCCGGTCGTGGTGACGGCATGGAACTGGTAGAGGTCGAAATGGTCGGTGCGGAGCCGCTTCAACGAACGCTCCAGCTCGACGGTGGCCCCGGCCGCGCGCCGCTGGGTGGTCTTGCAGGCCAGGAAGACCTCCCGGCGAAACGGCTCCAGCGCCGGGCCGAGCTTTTCCTCGGCGTCGCCGTAAGTGGGCGCGACGTCGAAGTAGTTCACGCCGGCCTCGATGGCCTCGCGCACGCGCTGGCTGGCCTCCGCCGGCGTGGCGTTCATCACGACGATCCCGCCGAAGCCGATGACCGACAGCATCCGGCCGGTGCGCCCCAACACCCGGCGTTCCAGCCGGTCGGGCGTCTGCTCGCGGGCCATCGCCGCCAGCCCGGAGGGAAAACAGGTCAACATGGCCGCGGCGGCCGCGGAGCCTTGGAGAAATTCGCGTCGTTTCATGGTGACGAAATGTGGCGGCGCCAAGCCGCAGTTTCAAACGCGTTGTCCGCTGCAAGTTCTCCCCTGCTCTGCCGCTCCACGCAAGCCCGCGGCGCGTCAGCGTAAGGCGCCGGCGAGTCACTGGCGTCTGTCACCGTGGCGACTGCCCGCTGTCGCGGCGGTTGTGAGCGTCAGCGCCCCACCAGCTTCCGCTTCAGCGCGATTTGATCCTCGCCAGCGCTTCGAGCGCCACTTCGCGGGCGATGGCGTGGCTGACGACGGGCCGGGGGTAATTTGCGTCGAGCGTCACGCCCGCGTTCGCCAGCACTTCCGCCGGCGCCACCGAGGGCTGGTGAATCCAGGCCGCGGGAAGCCGCGCCAGTTCCGGCACCCAGCGCCGCACGTAATCGCCGCTCGGGTCAAATTTCGCGCCCTGGCCGACCGGGTTGAAGATGCGGAAGTACGGCGCGGCGTCGGCGCCGCAGCCGGCGGACCACTGCCAGCCGAGCGTGTTGTTGGCGAGGTCGGCATCCACGAGCGTATCCCAGAACCACCGCGCGCCGGCGCGCCAGTCCAGCAACAGGTCCTTCACCAGAAACGAGGCGACGATCATGCGTGCGCGGTTGTGCATCCAGCCGGTCGCCCACAGCTCGCGCATCCCGGCGTCCACGATCGGGTAACCGGTGTGACCGCGCTGCCACGCGCGCAGCCAGTCGGGATTTTTGCGCCAGGGAAAGCGCGCGAACCCGGCGCGCAACGGCTCGGCCGGCGTGCGCGGAAAATGGTGAAGCAGGTGGTGCGCGAACTCGCGCCAGCCGATCTCCGCCAGAAACTGGCTCCGGCGCCAGGTGGCCGCGGCCACGCCGCGGCCTTCCGCCCGGTCGCGCAGACCGTGCCAGACCTGGCGCGGGCCGATCTCGCCAAAGTGCAAGTGCGGCGAAAGCCGCGACGTGCCCGGCAGGTCGGGCCGGTTGCGCCGCTCGTCGTAATGCGCGAAGGCCACCTCGCAAAAGCGCCGGAGGTTCGCTGCGGCCCCGGCCTCGCCGGGCTGCCACGCGGCGCGCAGGCCGGCGGCCCAGTCGGGTTTCGGCTCGAGCGCCAGCGCGGCGAGCGGCCCGGACTTGGGCCAGCGCGCCGGCGACTTGAGCGACGCCGGCTTGGGGAGCGGTGGCGCTGGTTCAGCCAGCGCAAGGCAATGCCGCCAGAACGGCGTGAAGACTTGGAATGGCCGGCCGGCTTTGTTCGCCACGGCCGACGGCTCGAAGAGCAGCGCGCTGTTGCGGTTTTCGACTTCGAGACCATCGGCGCGGAGCGCCGCTTGCACCTCCTGGTCGCGGGCGATGAGCGCCGGCTCGTAACGGCGATTCCAAAAGACCGCGCCGGCGCCAGTCTCGCGTGTCAAGGCCCGCAACGCGGCGAGCGACGGGCCGCGGCGGATGACCAGCCGCGAGCCGAGCGTTTCGAGGTCCGACGCCAGCGCGGCCAGCGACTGATGCAACCACCAGCGGGAAGCGGCGCCGGGCGGCCAGTCGCCGTCCTCGTCCGGTGCCCAGATGAAGACCGGGATGACCGGACCACCGCGTTTCACCGCAGCCTCGAGGGCCGGATTGTCAGCCAGCCGCAGGTCGAGCCGGAACCAGACGATGGCCGGCGCGGTCATTGCGGGGCAAAACTCGCTTTGCCGCCGCTTGGGACAGGCGCCGCCGGCCAGCCGCCGGCAACGCCAGACACGGCGAGCTGTGCGAATTGGGCCGCAGGCCAGGGGGAACGATTCAGCGCCATGGCGATCAAACTAGTGCGGCTGGGCGAAACCACAAGTGAGCGCGGAGGGCGCACGCCTGTGCCCGATAAAACCGGCGCGCGGCCGGGCAACGCCTGGACTGGCATACCCGGATAATAGACGCGTGATTTGCGCAGCCGACCCACCCGGCTAACCTGGCCCGTGCCGCTCCGGACGGCCTTCACCCACAATGACCGTACACGAATTTCACAGCGAACTCTGGCTGCCACGGCCGCGCGCCGAGGTGTTCCCGTTCTTCGCGGACGCTCGCAATCTGGAGGCGATCACGCCGGACTGGCTGCATTTCGAGGTGCTCGCGCCCGGCCCGTTCGAGATGCGGACCGGGCTGCGCATTGACTACCGGTTGCGGATCCACGGTCTGCCGCTGCGCTGGCAGAGCGAGATCACCGTCTGGGAACCGCCGCATCGCTTTGTGGACGAGCAGCGGCGGGGTCCGTACCGGCTCTGGCGGCATGAGCACCGCTTCGCGGAACGCGACGGCGGCACGCTCTGCACCGACCACGTGCGCTACGCCGTGCCCGGCGGCGGGCTGGTGCACCGCCTGTTTGTCCGCCGGGACGTGGAGCGCATCTTCGAATTCCGGCGCCGCAAGCTGGCGGAGCGCTTCGGGGCTGAGGTGGGCAAGACCACTTGAACAGGCCTGCGGGCGAACGTCTGCGCGCCCCGAAGATTACCGGGCTCGCCGGAGCATCGTCCTATCTGCCGAAGACTGCCTGCCGGATACTGAATTGCACCCGGACCGGTCGCGGTGGGTGTTTTGATTTTGACAGGCGCGGCACCCGGCGTTGCTATTCGGCGAGACGCCCCGGCCAGCCAACGAGCCCGCCGGGGCTTGGAATCAAAGACCATCAAATCAAGTCATGAAGAACACCCCGAATCGAAATCGCCTTTTGAGCGCCGTGGCGCTGGCCGCCCTGACCGCGCTGGCCGCGCCACGCGTCACCGCCCAGCCGAAGATTCCCGACGAGTTCAAGGTCAACGGCTGGGCCATCGGCTGCCAGGCCTACACCTTCAACCGGTTCACCGCGTTCGAGGCCATCGAAAAAACGGCACAGGCCGGCGGGAAGGTCATCGAATTCTATCCGGGCCAGCGGCTCAGCAAGGAAGACGGCGACCTTAAGGTGGACCACGCCTCGCCGCAGGTGGACACGGTCATCGCCAAGCTGCAGGCCAGGCTCCTGCAGCATGGCCTCAAGGCCGTGAACTACGGCGTGGTGGGCATCCCGAACAACGAAGCCGAGGCGCGCAAGGTCTTCGACTTCGCAAAAAAGATGGGCCTGTACGCCGTGACCACCGAGTCGGCGGAGGCGATCAATCTGCTCGAGAAACTGGCCCGGGAGTACGACCTCGGCGTGGCCTTCCACAACCACCCGGGCGACATGAAGAACCCAAACTACAAGGTCTGGAGCCCGCACTACATCGCGGGGCTGGTCGAGGGACGCGACAAGCGGCTGGGCGCCTGCGCCGACACCGGGCACTGGACGCGCTCCGGCATCAAGCCGGTCGAGGCGTTGCGCGTGCTGAAGGGCCGGATCGTCAGCAGCCATTTGAAGGATCTGAACGAGTTCGGCAAACGCGACGCCCACGATGTGCCGTTCGGCACGGGTGTCTCGGGCATCAAGGAGTGCCTGGATGAGCTCAAGGCGCAGGGTTTCGCGGGCAACATCTCCATCGAGTACGAGCACAACTGGGACAACAGCCTGCCCGAGGTCACGAAGTGCATCGAGTTCGTGAGGAACCACGGCAGGTAAGTCACAGCGTCTGCTTTCCCAACGGCGGTCTTTCAAACGGACCGCCGTTTCTTTTTTTGGCCTTGGCATCTGAGCCAGCGGGTGAAGATGGCCGCTTGTTTCGGCGCGCGGGTCCCCCGCGGCACAAGGCGGACGGGGTCGTCCGCCCCACTACGAGCCCAACTTGCCGGGTTCAGCGACGGTCCAGCGCCTCGACGCGGAAGAACTGCAGCGGCGCCGGGCCGGCCGGCAGCAGCCATTCCGCCTGCCCGAACTCCGCGGTCACTTCGCCCACCACTTCGTACGGCCCGGCGGCGAACGCCGCGGCCTCCAGCCAGTAGCGCGAGTACGGCGTCGTGGGCCAGGCCAGCCGCCAGAAGCGCTCGTCCCACAGCGCCAGTTCGAGGCTCAGCGGCGGCACGGCCCCGTTCGGGTCGGTGCCCAGCAAGGATTCGCGCAGGTTGCTCGCGCCGTCGCGATCCGGGTCTTCGCCCGGTTTCGCGGCCAGGTCGCCGAAGTGCTGGCGCTCCCAGTTGTCGTCCAGCCCGTCGCGGTCGTCGTCCGCGATGGGCACGCCGGTCACCGTCAGGTCGAGCGCGCTGACGTGGCCCACCACGCCCGCCTGTTCGTCACTGACTTCGACCCGCCAGTCACCGACGCTGGACTCGTAAAAGTGCTGCACGCTCGAGTAGGTCCAGTCGTCCAGCGCGCCGTCATCTTCGTTGAAGTGCTGCAACACGCTCCGCGTGCCGGCTGGCGACACGAGCGTGATTCGCAAGTCGCCCCGCCGTTGATGTGTGGTCCGCACCCGCAGCGTCACGTGCTCGCATTGCAGCGCCGTGGACACCGGCAGCTTGAACTTGACGCTGTCGAGCGCGATCTGCGCCCGCGCGTCCGAGGCGGTGGCCAGCCAGTCCCGCAAAGCCTGGCCGCTGGTCTGGTCCATGAACACGGTGGGGATGGGCAGGAAATGCGCCTCCACATCCTGGATGAACACCCGTTCCGTCGCGCCCACGTTGTTCCAGATGATGACGAACCGCGCGCCCGCCGCGGCGGCGTGGCGGATTTTCTCCACGAAGTAGTTCTGCCCGCGCTGCACCAACGCGGCCTTGCCGGTCAGGTCGGTCGTGATCGGCTCCAAGGCTTGGCCCACGTCCACGAGCGGCACGACGTCGGTCGGGTCGTCCGCGTGCAAGCCGTCCGCCGGCCAGACGGGGATGGCTTGCAGGGCCGTCGGCACGCGCGACCCGGTGATGCGCACCCGCAGACCGTCATCGGGAATGGCGCGCCAATCACGGTTGGACGCAGTGACTTCGATGCGCGGCGGGCGTGGGTTCCACATCCGGGCGAGCGCCACCGCCCGCGCCGCGTCCGGCACACCGAAGCCCGCGTTATGGCTCACGCGCAGCCCGGCGCCGTTGGTGCGGACCGCCGGGTCGGCCGGATCCAGTTGCCGGGCCGAGTGGAGGAGCACCTGCTGCACGTCGCGCCAGGTCAGGACTGGGTTCGCGCTCAGGATCAGCGCGCACAGACCGGAGATTTGCGGCGTGGAGCCCGACGTGCCGTCGAATCCCGAGGAGTCGAAGCCGTAGTCCGCGAAGCCGCCCAACGTGTTCACGTTATACCCCAGGCTGCCCCGCCGGTCGGTGGTGGTGAGCGTGGGGTAGTCGGTCCAGGTCGCGGAGTCGAGCTGCACCCGCTTGTCCGCGCTGAAGGCCGCCACCAGCACGCATGCGCCGGGGGTCGAGTACCGGGTCACCTGGCCGTTGGCCCGCACGGCGCCGACGGTGATGACGCGCGGATCGTTCGCGTAGCCGTCGTCATTGGCGTCGTTGAGCTGCAGGCGCTCGTTGCCTGCCGCGCGCACCATGATGACGCCCCGGCCCTGCCGGCCGCGGCTAATCGCGGCGGCGATGCCCTGGCTTTCCAGCAGACCCACCGGCAGCAACTGGCTCAGGGCGTTGCCCCAACTGTGGTTCTGCACCGCCACCGCATCCATCGCGTACTGGAACATCCGGCGCGACTGGACCTCGCTGATGTAGTTGTCCGCCGCGTCGAAGATCACCCAACTGGCCAGCCGCGCTGCGGGCGCCACGCCCACGACCCCACGTTTGTATTCGGCCTGGGCCGCGATGAGTCCCGCCACAGCGGTGCCATGCGCGGCACTGCTGCTCGGGTGGGAACCGTTGGCCGTGCTGTTGAAGAAGTTGTAGTGCAGCGCGCCGGCGGCGTTCATCAGCAGGTCCGGGTGGTCCACCTCCATCCCGTCATCGCCGATGGCCACGGTCACGCCCTCGCCGCGGGTCAACGGCCACGCCGCGCGCACGTTCAGGTCGTAGCCCAGCCGGGCGGCGGTGTTGGTGTCGCGGTTTTCGAGATGCCACTGCTTGGGGAACAGCGGGTCGTTGGGCCGCGGCGCGTAGCCGCCGTGCAGCCTCACCGGCCGGCGCCGCTCGGGATGACTGACCAGCACCGCGTCAGATTCCGCGAGCTGCGCCGCCGCGCGGGCGGCGGTGACGGCATCGGGCGCTTGCAGCACGAAGACGTTCGATTCGAGGACTTCGCTGACGCGCAGCGGCAGACCGACCAGCAGGTCACGCAGTTGGTTGGTGGCGGTCACTTGCAGCACCACCTGGCTGCCCAGCCACAGGCCGTTGGTGGAACCGCCCGCCGGCCAGGCGCGAATCCACTGCGGTCCTGCCACCAGGCCGCGGACCGCCGCCGGTGTCTCGAGGCGGTAGGCGGCGGCGCGCGGCTCCCGGAACCGCAGGACTTCCTGCGCCAGACAAGCCCCCGTCAAGCCTGCGGCGCAGGCCAGTCGAATCCAGTTTAAACGCCAGCGCATGTTCATGTCCGCAGCCGTGGATTCCCGGCTAATGAACGGGCCAAGGAAGGACCGGATTCAGTCATGCCCGAATGGATTCAGGACCGCGTGCCCGGCCGCGCGGTAACTGCCCGCGATGGTGCGGGTGACGTGCTGCTTGGCCTTCTCGACCGCCGGCCGCAACGCCAAGCCGCGCGCGAGGTAGCCGGCGATGGCCGCCGAGTAGGTGCAACCGGTGCCGTGGGTGGAAACGCCGTTCACGCGCGGCGCGGCCAGCAGCCATTCGTCGTGGCCGTCATGGAAGATGTCCACCGCCTCGCGAAGTCCGCGCAGATGCCCGCCCTTGACCAGCGCCGCGCAGCCCCAGCGACCTTGGATCTCCCGCGCCGCCCAGCGCAGGTCTTCGACCGATTCCAGCTTGCGGCCGGTGAGGATTGCGGCTTCGTCCAAGTTCGGGGTGACCAACGTCGCCTGCGGCAGCAGATCGTCCTGGATGGCGCGCACCGCCGCCGGCTGCAACAGCCGCGCGCCGCTGCTCGCCACCATGACAGGGTCAACAATCAACGGCGGCCGCAAGCCCGAGCCCCACCATGCGGCGACCTCGCGGATGATGCCGGCGGTGAACAACATGCCGGTCTTGGCCACGCGGGGCGGCAGGGCCTCGAACAGCGCCTCAAGTTGCGCGCGGACGATGGCCGGCCGGCAGGCCTGGATGGCGCGCACGTCGCGCGGGTTCTGGGCGGTGACGCACGTGATGGCCGAAGTACCATGCACGCCCAGCGCCGCGAAGGTCTTCAGGTCGGCCTGCACGCCCGCGCCGCCACCGCTGTCGGAGCCGGCGATGGTCAGCGCCACCGGCCAGGATTTGTGATGTGCCACGGGATGACTATACCGGTCCGCGCCGCTTTGTCAGCCGCGCGGCGGCCCGCTAAACGGTCCAGAGCGCATCTCACTCTATTGACGCTGGCGGAAACGGCTGGTCGTCGCCGGGCGTAGCGGCGGCCATCCCTGGCCGCCGGAGAGGTGGCATCCTGCCGCCTGAAATCCACGACGGAAAACACCGCCTCCACGTTGCCACCAGCAACCCCCACCGGGCTGGAAGCCCGGCTTCGTTGCCGGCGTGAAGCTGGCGCTACACCCCGGAGCGATCCGTCTGTTCTGGCTGGCTCAAAAAGCGGGCTTCGCGCAGTTGGTTGACTATTCGGCGATGCGCGGCGGTGAACGCGAGTTCCTCAAGTCTGGCGCGGGGAATCCACCGGCAATTCGCCGGCGCCCGCAGGCGTCCGTCGGCCAGGTCCACTTGGAAGACCTGCAGCCGGATTTGAGTGCTGGTGATGGTATGGCGCAGCGCCAACGCCGGTCGCACCCGCAAAGCCTGTCCTCCCAGCAACGCCCGCGCGGCTTCCAGCGCGCGCGTGCCAGAGTTCGCTTCCAGGTTCGGGAGTTCCCACAACCCCGCGTTCACCCCGTTATCCGGCCGCCGGCGCGCCAGCAGCCGCCCGCGGCGCTCGCAGACAAAGGCCAGCACCTCACGCGTCCGGCTCGTGTTGACGCGGCCTTTTCGCGGCAGGCTCGCCGCCAGCCCGGCCGCCCGCGCCACGCAAAGGGCCGTGAGCGGGCAAACTTCACAGCGCGGATTGCGCGGCGCGCAGACAGTCGCGCCCAGTTCCATCTGCGCCTCATTCAACGCCCCGCACGGACACACCGCCACCCGCCGCGCGCCCCTGCCCTTCCCGGACGTCCCGCAAGTTGGCGGCGACCACCCGGCCGCCGCGTTCACGAGGTCGCCAGCCAGCGACCACAACCGTCGCCGGGTCGACGGGCGGGTTACGTCCGCGCGAATGCCGAACACACGGGCGAGGACGCGGGTCACGTTGCCGTCGAGCACGGGCGTGGGCTGGTTGAAGGCCAGGCTGCAAATCGCGCCGGCCGTGTACCGGCCGATGCCCGGCAGCGCCAGGATGGCGTCGAAATTTCGCGGCAGTCTGCCGGCGTGTCGCGCGACGATCACTTGCGCGGCGCGGTGGAGGTTGCGGGCGCGCTTGTAGTAACCCAGGCCTTCCCAGAGCTTGAGCACGCGGTCCAGCGGCGCGCGCGCCAGCGCGGCCACGTCGGGCAGCGCCCGCATCCAGCGTTCCCAGTACGGGATCACCGTGGCGACCTGCGTCTGCTGGAGCATGACCTCGGAAATCCAGATCGCGTACGGATCGCGGGTCCGGCGCCACGGCAGATCGCGCGCGTGCGCGGCAAACCATGTCAGCAGCGGCGGCACGAGTTGTTCCGGGTTCGGCACGCGACGAGGGTAGGCGGCGTCCAGACTGCCGGCAAACCCGCCGGCCGGCTCGACAAGCTCGCAAGCCACGCCTAGCGTGGCGGCGTGCCGGCGCCTTTGACCTCCTTCACCTGCCGCCTGACGCCCGCCCAGGCCGACGCGCTCCACGCCTGGCTGCGGGAGCATCATGCGGAGTTCCGCGCGGTGCCGCACGCCCGCTTCGCGGCCCGCAAGGACCAGACCCAGGTGGTGTTCTACGAGAGCGGCAAACTGGTGGTGCAAGGCAAGGGCGCGAAGGATTTCGTTGTGTTCGTGCTCGAGCCGGAAATCCTCCGCGAAGCGCGGCTGGGCTATGAGAATGTCCTGAAACCCGAACTGCTGCTGCCGCGGCTGGGCGTGGACGAAAGCGGCAAGGGCGACTTCTTCGGCCCGCTGTGCGTCGCTGGCGTGTACGTGAACGAGGCGGTGGCGCGCGTCTGGCAGGACGCCGGCGTGCGCGACTCGAAGGCCGTCTCGAGTGACCGCCGCGTGGCCGAACTGGCCAGGCTCATCCGCGCGACGCCGGGCTGCGTGTTCACCGTGGTGCCGGTCGGCAACGAGGCCTACAACCGGCTTTACCGCAGCATGGGCAGCGTGAACCGCCTGCTCGCCTGGGGGCACGCGCGCGTGATCGAGAACCTCATGCTCCAGCGGCATCGCATGAACCCGCCGCCCGTGCGCGCGATCAGCGACCAGTTCGCGCACGACAAGGCCACCGTGGCCCGGGCGCTCATGAGTCTGGGCCGCGACATTGAACTGGTGCAGCGTCACCAGGCCGAGGCGGACCTGGCTGTGGCGGCGGCTTCGATCCTGGCCCGCGACGAGTTCGTGACCCGGCTGGGGAAGCTGGAAAAGGAGTTCGGCCTCAAACTGCCCAAAGGCGCTTCCGCCGCAGTGGACGCGGCGGCGAAGGAATTCATCGCCAGACACGGCGCCGAGAAACTGCCGCTCGTGGCCAAGATGCATTTCCGCACCGCCGCGCGCGCCCAGGGTCTGCCCGAACCGCCGCGGACCGACTGGCGCGCGCGCGCGTCCAAGGCCGCGACCGCCCAATCCTCATGAACCCGCCGCCCACATCGCCGCCCAGCCGGCTGCTGGTGCCCCGGCTGATCCTAGCCGGCTTCGCGCTGTTGTTCCTGAGCTGGCTGGTCTTCATGGGCTATTTTGTGCTGAAGCTGACCCGCCAGCCGCCGCCTTCGGAGGCTCCGCCGCGGGTGCTGCCGAGCACGAATGCCACGCAGCCGGCGAGGTGAAAGTCCGGAGCCCAGGGCTCCAAGTCCCAAGTTCAAAGTCCCAAGGCAGCGGTCGCGAGGGCTTATCTGCGTAATGCCGTCCGCAGCCACTGGTCGAAGGCTGGCATCTGGTATCTGAAATCTCAAATCCTCGCTCCGCTGGCTGGTGCCGCTGCGGATTCCATCCTCAGCCTCAGTCAAACTCAAATTCCACCTCGCCCAGGCGGCGGCCGAGTTCGGCCAGCACACGGCGCTCGTCGGCTTCGTCACGCGCGGCAAACGTGACGCTGAAACGCAGGTACGCGCCGGCGTCGTCCCACGGCACGGTCGAGATGAGACGATCGGTGATCAGCCACTGCGAGACCTCCTCGGCGGACTGGAACTCCCGGCGGGTGCCGTCGCGCTGGCGCACGGCGCACGGCGCGGGCACGTACAGGAAGAAGCTGCCTCGTGGCTTGCGCACGGCGAAGCCCAGCGCCCGCAGCGTGGCCACCAGCGCGTCCATGCGCCGGCTGTACTTGGCCGCGATCTGGGTCGTGATCTCGGGATGGTCGAAGCAGTAGGCCGCCGCGTGCTGGATGGCGAGGAACTGGCCGCTGTCGGTGTTGTCCTTCACGTCGCCGTACGCTTTGACCAGCAGTTCGTTGCCGGCCACGAAGCCAATGCGCCAGCCGGTCATGTTGAAGCTCTTGCTGCACGAATGCAGTTCCAGGCCCACCTCCTTGGCGCCGGGCGTGGCCAGGAAGCTCAGCGGCCGGCCCTCAAAAACCAGCGCGGCGTACGCGGCATCCGAGATGACCACCAGCCGGTGGCGGTGCGCGAAGTCCACGACCCGCGCGTAAAACTCGGGCGTGGCGGCGGCGCCGGTGGGGTTGTTCGGGTAATTGAGCACCAGCACCTTCGCGCGGGCGAGCACGTCCGCCGGCACGGCGTCCAGGTCGGGCAGGAAGTCGCGCTCCGCGGTGAGCGGCAGGTTGAAGACCTGGCCGCCATAGTAGCGGGCGTGCGTGCCGAAAACCGGATAACCCGGCGTGGTCATGAGCACCACGTCGCCGGGGTTGATGAAGCAGGCTGGGAGAATCGAAAGCGCGGCCTTGCTGCCGATCGAGTGGATGACCTCGGTTTCCGGGTTGACGCCCGGCACGGCACAGACGCGCTCGAGGTAGCGCGCGGCGGCCTCTTTCAACACCGCGTCGCCATTGTCAGCATAGCCGCGATTTTCCGGCTTGCGGGCCTCCTCGGCGAGCTTGTCCACCACCTCGGGAAACGCCATCGCGTCCGGCTCGCCCACGCCCATGTCAATGATCTCCGCGCCGGGATGGGCGGCCAGGGCGGCGCGTTTGGCGCGCTTGATCTTCTCGAACTTGTAGATGGCCGTGGACTTGCCGTAGCCGCGGCCGCCGATGCGCTCGGCGAAGAGGTCCTGCAAATAGCTCTCCGACATGGTGCGTTGGGATTTTCGACTCGCGCCGGGCCCTTCACGGCCCGGCAAACGGCTGCGGAGCCTAACGGGGCGCGGCCGCCGCGCAAGCCGGGGGTTGCTCTCAGCCCTTCTTCGGCTTGAAGCCGCGCGGCAGGTGAAACTGGCCGTCTTCGGGCGGCGGCGCTTCCTCGCCGGGCGCGGGCGGCGGCTCGCCCAGGCGCTCGCGGGCCTTCGCGGCGGCCTCGGTCTGGGGGTATTCATCCAGAATCCGCCGCAACAGCGCCTCGGCCTTGGCCTCCTGGCCGAGGCGGTTGTAGAGGTTGACCAGGTGGATCGCCGCCCAGCCCCAGCGCTCGGGCTCGAAACGGTGCTGCAAGATCGTCTCGTACTCGAGCGCCGACGCCAGCGGGTTCCGCAAATCCTTCTCGTAAATCTCGGCGATACGAAACGCGGCGTGGAGCTTGCCGGGCTTCTTCATGAGAAAATCGCGCAGCAGCCGCACCGCCTCGAGGGGGTCGCCGCTGGCCCAGACCCGCTCGGCCTCGTCGTACTCGGGATCGCCCTCCGGCTCGCTGGCCTCGCCGTAAATCTCGCGATGCACGCGATGAGTCAGGTAGCCCGAAACGTCGCGGCCCACCAGGAAACCCAGGGCGAGCAGGGCGGCCAGCGCCAGCGCCCCGTCAACGCCCTTGAGTCCGCCGTCGTCGTCCGACCGGGTGGTCGCGCGGGGGGCCGGCGTCACGGCTTCAGCAGGAGCAGCGGGGGCATTGGTGTCGGCGGCCTCGGTGGTGGTGGCGACTTCCTGCGTGGAGGTCAACCCGGCGCCGGCCGGCCCGTTAGTGTCGGCGGTCGCTGTGTCCGGCCCCAGCGCGAGCGAAGTCTCGGTGCGTGTGACCGGCAGCTTGTCGTACCTCTCGGCCGCGCGGTCCATCTGACGGCTGAAGCTGGCGATGAACCGTTGCCCGCAAAACACGGCAACGGCCGCCAGCACTACATACAAGGCTATACGCCACGGCAAACTCATGGCAGCGACCTCGCCAGCCTAGAAGCGCGCCGCGGGGAGGAAAAGTCCTTTTCCGACGTGCAACTGGACGCATCCCGCTATTACGCCGGACCAGCCTTGACGGGATGAGGCGAGACTCCGTCGAGCCCTGGCCTTTCGGGCCTGCGATCAGCCTCCAACACGGTGGACCCGGCGAGAAAGCCCAAACACAGAAACTAAAAGAAGGTGGTGGGTAGTGGGCAGGGATTCGGCCTCGGGTAGCCGGCCCCCGGCCCAGGGGCCTGACCCGTCGCCCCCTCGGCGAGGGGCGACCCACCCCCGAGGCGGGTCGCCCTCAGCACGGCCCCAGGCGAGGTCGCCTGGGCCACTCGGTCCGCCCGCAGCAGCCACGCAGTTGTGGTGCGCCACCGCCTTTCCGGGCTGGAGTTTCGATTTGCCAACACCCGGCGGGCGCGCTTACCTGCAAGCGGCTTGGACGCCCACGCGGCTCAAGCCAGCCCAACATGGCCACGCTCACCAAACTGAAACTCTCGTTGAAAACCGGCTCGGAGCCGTTTTCCGGCACCAACGCCCACATCTACCTGGTCTTTGCCGGCCCGAACGCCGGGCGGGTTTATCTGGTTCCCACCCAATCCGACGATCTCGAGGCCGGCAAGCTCGACATCTTCCTCGCCGAGTGCCCGGACGGCCCGGAGCTGGACAACATCGCCAGCGTGCTGCTGGTCAATGGCATGGACGGCAGCAACCCCGCGTGGCGCGTTCTGTGGGCGCGGCTCGAAGTGGTGGAAGCTTCCGGCAAATCCTGGTTGCTGGCCGACGCCATGATCGAGCGCTGGCTGGACAGCACCGACGAGCGCGCGCCGGTCGCTTTCGTGCCGTTGAAACGGCCGTTCGCGCAACTCGAGGTTGAAGACGTGGTCGGCCAGCCGGTGTGCCGGCTGACGCTGATCCGGTGATCGGGCGACGGGCGCGGGGGGGACGGGTTAAACCGTGAAAGGTTAAAGGGGTGAAAGGTCAAACAGCACCGGCCTTTTAGCCCTTCACCCATTTAACCCTCTTCACTGCCCCCAACGACGAAGCCCCGCCCTCCGCCCGCAACCACCGCCTGTGCCTTTGGGTGCCCACCCTTGACACCTCGCGCGGGCTTGGCGACCGTTGGGCCATCACCAACTGATGCCATGAAAAAGCAACGCGGGTTCACGCTCATTGAGCTGCTGGTTGTCATTGCCATCATCGCCATCCTGGCCGGGATGCTGCTGCCCGCGCTGGCCAGGGCCAAGGAGAAAGGCCAGCAGTCCGTCTGCCGCAGCAATTTGAAGCAGCTTGCCCTGGCCATGCAAATGTACGTGGACGACAACAAGGACATCTACCCCGGCACGGCCTCCAAGGGCGCGTACGTGGCCATGAAGGAGGACTGGGTGTTCTGGAACCTCACCCTCCGGCCGTCGAACGACCCCAGCCTGCCGCCGTCCTATTTCACGAACGTCCAGAACAGCGCCATCGCCCGGTACATCGGCAACTTCACGACCAACCTGTTCCGCTGCCCGTCCGACCGCGACGCTCCCGAACGCGAGGCCACCTGGCGCCGGGCCCCCAGCGGGTCCAACCCGTACCTGTACAGCTACTCGCTGACGAGCTTCGTGGACGGCCTCGACAACCATGGCATCTCCTCCCTTTACGGACAGGGTGTCCCGCCGTTGCATTTCAAGAGCGCCTCGGTGAAGAACCCGACGCAGAAGATCATGTTCCTGGACGAAAACAGCGACCGGTTCCACAACGAGTCGGTCATTGACGACGGCCGCTGGGTGCCGCCGGGCAATGTGATCACCGGGCGGCACAAATTCGGGCGCAAGATGAATCTGCTCAACCAGCAGCGCGAGTTCATGCAAAAGGGCCGGGGCACCGTGGCGTTCGTGGACGGCCACGTCGAACTGGTCGCGCCGCGGATCGGCACGTTGCGGGAATATTACGACCCGCTGTACTGATTGCATCGCGCCCGGCGGTGACCTGGGCTTGAAAGGATATTCCCGGCCAGAAAGCCGGGTTTGTGCGGGCTGGCCGGCTCGTCTAAACTCGGCGCGTGAATGAGTTGCTTCTGGGTCTGTTGTCCGCCTGGCTGAGCACCAACCAGGTGCTGGCCGCCAGCAATGCGGTCGCCCGCACCACCGGCATTGCCGTGCCGGTCGTCAATCCCGCCGATCCGGTCGAGCGCGAATTCCAGCGCTTGCTCGAGCAAGACGACGAGGCCCAAGCCGAGGTGGACGAATGGATCAAGGAAGCCGAGGGCAAGCCCGACCAGCCCGGCGCGCTCACCCTGAACGCGCGCATCCGGCAGCGCTTCGAGCAGGTCGAGGCCGATTACGTGGACTTCCTGCGCCGCCACCCCCGGCACACCCGCGCCCGGCTGGCTTACGGGAGTCTGCTCAGCGATCTGGGCCGGTTCGACGACGCCGTGGACCAATGGGAGAAGGCGCGCGAGCTCGAGCCCGAGAACCCGGTTACCTGGAACAACCTCGCGGATCACTTCAGCCACTTCGGCCCGACGCGGAAATGCATCGAGTACTTCGCCAAGGCGGTTGAACTGGCACCACAGGAACCGCTTTACCGCGCCAACCTCGCCACCGCTGTGGCGGTCTTCCGCGTCGATGCCCGCGAGATCTACAACCTGCCAGACGACCAAGCGGTGCTGCGCAAGGCGCTGGCGCTCTACCGCGACGCCCGCGCCCTGCGGCCCAGCGACTTCAAGCTCGCGACCGACCTGGCCCAGATATACTACATGCTGGAAGTCCCGGCGGTGACGAACGATGCCAGCCGCGCGCGCGCGGACGCCCTCATCGAGGAGGGCCTGCAGGCCTGGCGCGACGCCGAGAAGCTCGCCCGCGACGATCTCGACCGCCAGGGCGTGGCCATCCACATGGCGCGGCTGGCGGGCATGTACGGCCGCTACGCCGAAGCCCGCAGGTATCTCGAAACCGCCATCCACCCCGGCCTGGCGGACATGAAGGCCCGCGTGGCGCGAGGCATCGAACACAAGGAACAAGCCGCCGCCGCTCCAGCGCAGTAAGCGCCCGCTCGGACCCGGCTCTGCCCACTGGCCGAGGCGACGAAAATGGGGAACCAGATCGGACTCTTATTGGGGCATCCAAATTGGTCGCATCTCAATTTCGTGCCGCCCGCAGGGGCAGGTCGCCCCTCGCTGGGGGGCGACGGATCCGGCCCTGAGCCAGAGGCCGGCCACCCGATGCCGAATCCCCGCCCACTGCCCACCACCCCGTTTTGAGTTTCTGAGTTGGGCTTTCTCGCCGTGTCGCTGGAAGCCGACCGCAGCCCCGAAAGGCTTGGGCTCGACGGACCCTCGCCCCACACCGTCAAGGCCGGAACGGCACAAAGTGAGACGCGCTCATCCAAATTTTGCGGACGTGAGCAGGCTTGCGCGAACCGGAGACACCGCCTAGGCTCGCAGTGTTCCATGAAAGCCATCTGTTCCCCTTCCCACACGGCTCGTGGTCCGCAGAGAACGCCGAACCTCTCTCACGCGGCCGGCTTCACGCTCATCGAACTGCTGGTGGTGATTGCCATCATCGCGATTCTGGCCGGGATGCTGCTGCCGGCGTTGCAGCGCGCCAAGGCTTCCGGACACCAAGCCGGCTGCCTGAACAACCTCCGCCAATTCGCCATTGGCAACCAGATTTACGCCGGCGACCACAACGACCAGTGCGTGCCGCTGATCGAGTTGCGGCCCACCGGCGACACCCAGCTCTGGATGGCCAACCCGACCTACCGCGACATCATCGGCTACGGCAAAAGCGGCAATTCGGTGGTGCAGACGCCCACCCAGTTCCGCTGCCCGGCCGACACCGCCATCTGGAAGCCGTCCAAGTACGCTTACGCCAACAACCCCAGCGCGCCGGACAGCGCCAACACCGGCACGCTCACCAGCTACAGCTACAACTTCGAGGATTGGTACCCGTCCGACGGCCGCAGTTGGGCGCTGGCCAGCACGAGCCACGCCGGCCACAAGCTCAGCGACGTGCAGGAGCCGTCCGCGAAACTTATGTTCCACGACGGCCACGACTGGTGGTCTCAATGGAAGGGCGCCGACTACACGAAAGGCTGGGACAAGCTGCGTATGAAAGGCAGCGTACAGCAGTACAAGGACGCGGGCACGGGCGGCCCCACGCTGTACCGCCACTCCGAGGGCGCCAATCTGGGTTTTTACGACGGCCACGCCGCCCGGCTGGCCAAGCAGAAGGTCTGGATCAAGGCCGATTACGACGCCAATCCCAAGCGCCCGGGCATGTGGGTGGCCAATCTGGAGGTCTGGAAACGGTATCGCTAGAGCGGTTTAATTAAAGCTGTGGCCGCGTGGGGAGCGCGGGCTTCAGCCCGCTGCACCGTGCGCGGGCAGAGGGGCGGGGAAGCGGCGTGAACGCCGCGCTCCAAAAACGCTGTCGCCAGCGGCCACAGTTTTATTGGAAACGCTCTAGCGCCCGTTGGCGCATCTCAATTTCCCGCCGGCATCGGGTGAACTGTAGTGACCCTGGTGACCTCGCTAGGGCCGTGCCGCAGGCACCCCACCTGCTGAGGCAGGTCGCTCCTCGTTGAGGGGCGACGGGTCCGGCCCCCGGGCCAGGGGCCGGCTACCGCCACATCCCGAATCCCCGCCCACTGTCCACCACCCCTTTTTGATGCTGGAAGCCGGCCGCAGCCTCGAATGGCCAGATCTCGACGGAGTCGAGCCCCACCCGACGAGGTTGGACCGGCGCTATAGTGAGTTGCGCCCAGCGCCCAGAATGCGCTTGCGGCAAAGGGGAAACGTGGTTCAATCCAGCTCACGGGTGCGCTTGTGGCGGAATTGGCAGACGCGCTACTTTGAGGTGGTAGTGGGGCAACCCGTGCAGGTTCAAGTCCTGCCAAGCGCACCAACCCCAACCCGGCCTTCCACTGCCCCCTTTGCGAATTCCCGGCTGCCTGCTAGGCTCGGTCCGTGATCGCAACGGATGCCGCGCTGGCCGAGTTCCTGCCCCGCCTTCGCTCCGCTCCCTGGGTGGCTCTCGACACCGAGGCCGACAGCCTGCATTCCTTCCCGGAGAAGCTGTGCCTGGTGCAGTTGAGCATCCCGGGCCGCGACGTACTGGTGGATCCGCTGTCCGCGATGGATTTGCAGCCGCTGTGGCGCGAGCTGGCCGGCCGCGTAGTCGTGCTGCATGGCGGCGATTACGACCTGCGCCTGCTGCATCGCGGCCCGGGATTCAGCCCGGCGGCGGTCTTCGACACCATGCTCGCCGCGCGGCTGCTGGGCGTGACGGAGTTCGGCCTGAACAGCCTGGTCCGCCGTTTCCTGGGGGTGGAACTCGAAAAGGGACCCCAGCGCGCGGACTGGTCCCGCCGGCCATTGACCGAGCGCATGATTGCCTACGCGCGGAACGACTCGCATTATCTCCACCCGCTGAGCGAGGTCTTCCGCCCGCAGCTGGCCGCCAAAGGCCGCCTCGAATGGCACGCTCAGATGTGCCAGCAGCTCATCCACGACGCCACCCGCCCGGCCGACAACGACGGCGACGAGGAGTGGCGGATCAAAAGCGCCGACCGCCTGAGCCCGTTTGGCCAGGCGGTGCTCCGGGAACTCTGGCACTGGCGGCAACGCGAGGCCATTGCCGCCAACCGCCCACCGTTCTTCGTGCTCAGCCATGACCAGCTCTTCGAACTCGCCGTGGCCACCGCCAACCGCCAGTCCTTGACCGAATTGATTCCGGTCCGCTACTCGCCGCGTCGTCGCGCCCGCCTGGAAGAAGCCTTGGAACGCGCCTTGAGCCTGCCGGAGTCGGCCTGGCCGCAGCCACGCCGGCACCGTCACCTGCGGCTGAGCCAGGCGCAGAAACATTTCCTGGACCGGCTGCGTCACCGCCGCGACCGCGCGGCCGACCGGCTGGGCATTGATCCCACGCTCATCGCCAGCCGCGGCACGTTGGTCCGGCTGGCGGCGGATTGGGACAAGCACGCCGCGGAACTGCTGCCCTGGCAGCGCGAGCTGCTCCAGCACTGAACCTGAAAACCGAAGTTGGCCGCGGCGTGGTGCGTCCCGCCTGCCCAACTTCGGTTTTCGGGCTGAACCGACGGCGGATTACTTCGCCGGCCGGAACTCCTGGCGGGCGGCGGGCAGGTATTTCTGCAGGTTGGCGATGCGGTCTTCGTCCAGCGGATGCGTGCGCAGGAACCAGAGCAACTGTGAACCGCCGTGGCGTCGGTTGTACTCGGCGAAGCGCTGCCAGAACGCCACCGCCGCCTCCGGCGGGTAGCCGGCCCGCGCCATGTAGATCAGGCCGATCTGGTCCGCGCGCGCTTCCTGGGCCCGGCTGTGCGGGAGCACCACGCCCAGTTGCGTGCCCAGGCCGTAAGCGGTGTCGAAGTACGGCTGCGCGTCGGGGCTTTCGCGCCCCAGGTAGCTGCTGGCCACGCTGCCCAAAACGTTGAGCGCCATGCCCTGGCTGATGCGCTCGGCGCCGTGCCGGGCGGCGGCGTGCGCCACCTCGTGGCCGATCACCGTGGCCAGGCCGGCTTCGTCCTGGGTGATCGGCAGGATGCCCGTGTAAACGCCCACCTTGCCGCCGGGCAGGCAAAAGGCGTTCGGCTGTGGGTTTTCAAACAGGACGAATTCCCATTGCGCGTCCGGCAGGTCGGCCACGGCGGCGATGCGCTCGCCGACGCGCCGCACCATGGCCTGGGCGGCGGCGTCCTTGCTGATCGGCACCTGCTGCTTGAGCTTGGTGAATTCGCTGAGCCCAAGCTGCATTTCCTCCGACGGACTGATGAGGATGAACTGCTTGCGGCCGGTGACCGTCTCCCTGGCGCAGCCCGCGAGGTGCGCGAAGGCCAGGAGGCACGCCAGCAATCCAAGGACGGAACAAAGAACCCGTTTCACGGCCGCGAAAGTACCAGGCCGGGTGACACACCTCAAGCCGGCACCGGCGCGCGAAAGCTGCCTTCGATGAACTCCCGGATCACCGCCAGCTCCTCCTCGCCGGCGATGGTGTGGGGTTTGTCGAACTCGCGCCAGGTGAGGTCCAGGCCGGCCTGGCGCAGCAATTCCGCCTGCTTGCGCACCGGCTCGATCGGAATCAGCGGGTCCTGCCGGCCGTGGGTCATGAGGATGCGCTGTTCCCGGGAGGCCGGCGACAGCTCTTGTAGCAGCGTGGCCACGTCCTGGATGTAGCCGCTCACGCCGATCAGCCCGGCCAGCCGGCGTGGATGGCGCAGTCCGGTTTCAAGGGCGATCAAGCAGCCTTGCGAAAAGCCGAGCAACGCGGTCTGCGCGGACTCGAAACCCCGCGGGGGCAGGCTGTCCAGCAACTCCGTGAGCAATCGCCGGCTCCGCGCCACGCCCGGCGCGGCGTCGCCGTAGATGTCGTACCACGAATAGCCGCCGAAGTAGTCGTCCGGCGCGTTGACGAGCAGGTAGTTCAGCCACGGCAGGCCCAGTTCGCCGGGCATCCAGCGGTAGCCGTCCATGCTGTCGCCAAGGCCGTGCAGGACCACCAGCAGCCGCCGCGACTGGGGATCGCGCGCGCGAATGAGTTCGTGGGTGAGCATGAGGTCAGAGTTCTCCACGTTCGAGCGCCGCCAGCACGCCGGGGTCGCGCACGTCCACCCAGCGGCCTTCGATCTTGAGGCCGGCGATGCGGTGCCCGGTCTCGACCATGGCGATGATGGCGTCGGTCAGTTCGTATTCGTTGCGGGGCGACTTCTGCAGCCGTGCCGTGTACTCGAAAACCACCGGCCGGAAGATGTAGATGCCGGCGTTGTACCACACGGGGTCGCCCGGCCGGAGCCAGCCGGCGGCGCGCAATGCCTCGAGCTGGGCCGGGGTCGGCTTTTCGACCAGCTTGCGCAGGCAGAACTGGTCGTCAAAGAAGTTGATCGCGCCTTTCGTCACGTCCTGACCGGCGGTGACGGCCAGCAGGCCGCTGAAGTCCGCTTCACCAAAGCGCCGGAGCATCCGGCCGTACGTCTCGGGCCGGACCAGGATGTCGCCGTACGTGAGGAGAAATGGCTCCGCGCCGACGAATTCCCTCGCCAGTTCCGGCGCCTTGCCCGTGCCGTCCTGAACCTTCTGCTCCACGAACCGGATGCTCACCCCCCAGCGCGCGCCGTCGGCGAAGTGCGACTCGATGGTCTCGCAGCGCCAGCCGGTCACGATGCAAAACTCGCGGATGCCGGCGCCGCGCAGACCTTCGAGGATGTGCTCGAGGATCGGCCGGCCGCGCACGCGCAGCATGGGCTTGGGCAGCTCGTTGGTGAGCTCCTTCATGCGGGTGCCTTTGCCCGCGGCGAGAATGACTGCTTTCATGGAATCCAACCGCCCAGACGCCAGGAGCGCCAGGGTCAGGAGGGCGCAACCCAGTCCAGCCTGGAATCCGGCTCCTTCACTTCCTTGGCGGCCTTGGCGCCCTGGCAGTTCCCGGTCTCAGGCCCCGAACTTGTCGAACATCCGCGCGTTGGCCTGCATGTAGCGGATGAGGTACTTCGCCTCGAAGACGCCGAGCGAGCCGAGGTTGGCGCCGGTTTCGGTGAAGCGCTCCAGCTTGTCGGTGCCGCTGAGCGCCGAGTGCAGCAGCACCGGCTGCGGGTGCCACGAATGGCCCTTCATCGCGCAGGGCGTGGAGTGGTCGCCGGTGATCGCGATCACGTCCGGCTTCTTCCGCAACAGGATCGGCAGCGCGGCGTCGAACTCCTCGATGGCCTGCTTCTTGGCCTCGAAGTTCCCGTCCTCGCCGTGCATGTCCGTGTACTTGTAGTGGATGAAGAAGAAGTCATAGCGGTCGTACTCGGCGAGGTAGCGCTCGAACTGCTGCGCGAGGGTCTGTGGCCCCTCGATCTTGGTCATGCCCACGAGCTGGGCCAGGCCCTTGTACATCGGGTACACCGCCAGGCAGGCGGGCTTGAGCCTGTAACGCTCCTCGAAGAGCGGGATGGCCGGCTGGTGCGCGATGCCGCGCATCAGGAAGCCGTTCGCCGGACGCTCGCCCACGATGACCGGCAGCGCCTGCCGGTAAAACTCAGCCACGAGTTCCGCCGTCTTCTTCTGTTTGGCGGATTTGGCGGACAGCGGCTTCGCCGCGGGAACGGGCAGCCCTTCGCGATGCGGGTCGGCGTCGGTCAACGGCCCTTCCAGTCCCTTGCCGCGGAAGATCACCACGAACCGGTGCCCCTTGCCGGCCTGGATGATGACCTCGGCGTCGCCCACCTGCTTGACGTTCCGCGCGAGCAGAGCACAGAGCCTTTCGCAAACCGCGGTGTCAATGCGCCCGGCGCGGCGGTCGGTGACGATGCCCCGGTCGTCCAGCGTGCAGAAGTTCGCGCGCGCGGCCACGTCGCCGGCCTTTAACTCGACGCCCAGCCCCAGCGCCTCGATCACGCCGCGGCCGACCTGGAACTCGAGCGGGTCATAGCCAAAGAGCGCCAGATGCCCGGGGCCGCTGCCCGGCGTAATGCCCGGCGCCACGGGGATCATGCGGCCTTGGGCGCAACCCTCAGCCACGAGGGCGTCGAGGTTGGGCGTGCGCGCGGCCTCCAGCGGGGTCAGGCAACCTTGCGTGGTCGTGGCCAGGTCACCCAGGCCGTCGAGCACGATGAGCGCCAGCTTGGCGTTGGTCTTGAGCGTCAGTTCCGTGTACAGCGTGTCCAAGTTCATGCGATGTCGAGTTCAGGGGTCAAGCCACAGCCGGAACCGCAAAACGAGCGGATCTCCCAGCCTGGCGGCGGAAATGTGAAAGCGGCGCTTCCGTGGCGTCAACGGCATAATCCCGGACAGCGGGTTCGCGGCGCATACCGGCTTCCTGCAACGACGTCCAAAGTTTCAAGTCCCAAGTTCAAAGCGCAAAGCCCCAAGTCCGCAACCTCGGGGCCATTCCGAAATTCGCATTCCAAAATGGAAGGGCAGGATCCGACAACGCCTCGCCCGCCGTCTCCAGGTCGGACCGCGCGACCGTCCGACCCATTGCGCCGGTTCAAGCGGCCTCAGCTTGGGCAACGGCGTCCACGTCCTTCGACACCAGGCCCACGCACAGCCCGGCCACCACCATCGAGACGCCGCCGAGCAGCACCACGTGCATGGGGTTGTTGCCCAGCAGGTGCTTCATCAGCAGCCCCAGCCCGGCGGAAGCGAGGATTTGCGGCAGCACAATGAAGAAATTGAAGACGCCCATATAGAAGCCCATTTTCGCCGCCGGAATCGCGTTCGACAGCATCGCGTACGGCATGGAGAGAATGCTCGCCCAGGCCACGCCCACCAGCAGCATCGAGAACAGCAGGGCGTGTTGCTGCCGGAGCACCACGGTGAGGATCAGTCCTGCGCCGCCGGCGATGAGGCAGACGCGGTGAATGGTCCGCGCGGGAAAGGTCTTCACCAGCGCCAGCAGGGCGAACGCGAATACGAACGCCGTGCCGTTATACACCGAGAAGCAGACCCCGCCCCATTCGTTGCCGCGCTGGTATTCGGGCGAGCCCGGCGCGCCGCCAAACACCTGGGTGGCCACCGCCGGCACGAAGTACAGCCACATGCAGAACAGCGCGAACCACGTGAAGAACTGCACCACCGCAAGCTGGCGCATCGCCTTCGGCATCGAGCCAATGCCCTGGAAAATCTCGGTCAGCGCCCGCCCGACCCCGGCCGAGTCCGCCTGCATCCGGCGAAACGCCGCGAGGTCTTCCGGCGGGTATTCCTTCGTGGTGACGATGGTGTACAGCACGGCGGTCAGAAACACGGCCGAGCCGATGTAGAACGCGAGCCGCACCGTGGCCGGGATTGCGCTTTCGTCAGCCTCATCTTTCACGCCGAACCAGTTCGTCAACAGGTACGGCAGGGCCGACGACAGCACCGCGCCCAGGCCAATCAACAGGCTCTGCATGGCGAACCCGCTTTTGCGCTGCGCCTTGGGCAGCAGATCGCCCACGAACGCGCGGAACGGTTCCATGGTGATGTTGATGCTGGCGTCGAGAATCCACAGCAGCCCCGCGGCCATCCAGAGCGCCGTCGAGTTCGGCATCGCGATCAAGGCCAGGCTGGACAGGATGGCGCCCACGAGGAAGTACGGCCGCCGGCGGCCCAGCCCGCCCCAGGTCCGGTCGCTGTAATAGCCGACAATGGGCTGGACGATCAGGCCGGTGAGCGGCGCGGCGATCCAGAGCCAGGCGATCTGGTCCTCCCGGGCGCCGAGGTACTGGTAGATGGCGCTCATGTTGGCCATCTGCAAGCCCCAGCCGAACTGGATGCCAAAGAAGCCGAAACTCATGTTCCAAATTTGCCAGAACGACAGGCGGGGCTTGTCCATAACGCGGCGGCGGGTTCGGGTTGTGCTTGCCCCGGCATTGCAGCAGGCCGGCGGACCCAAGGCGAGGCAATTTCGGAAGCCGCGGCCGCGGGTGCTTTACTGGCGGTTTGCAGTTTTCGGGTTCAGGCGGCGACGGCTTCCGGCAAACAGCGCCTGCGTGCCAGCTCGCCGCGGTGTCACTCGCCGAAGATCAGGCGCAGCAAGGCCAGCCCGTCGCGGAAATCCGGGATCACGACATCAGCGCCCACGCCCAGCAGGCGCTGGCGCTTCCATTCGTCCATCCGGCCCGAGCCGTTGTGGGCCTCGTCGCTGGCCACGGCCACGGCCAGGCCGCCGACTTCCTTGGTGTTCTGGATTTCCACGTAGCCGTCGCCGAACGACAGCAGCGCTTCCCCGGAGATGTCGTTTTCGCGCAGGATGCGTTCGATGACCATCTTCTTGGAGAACTGCCGGTAGTCATCGAGCGCGCCGTAAATGTGCGGGCCGAAGCAACGCGTGAGGTCCAGCAACTCCGCCTCCTGCCTGACGTACGCCTCGTCCGTGCCGCTGGCCAGGTACAGGCGCAGGCCGCGACGCCGCAGTTCCTCCAGCAACGGTCGCGCCTGGTACACCAGCAGATCGTCCGGCCGGAGCGCGCCGTTCTTGAGCCCGGCGATGCGGTCGGCAATGCGCGCGTCCAGCCGGCGGAGGTACTCGTGCTTGTAGGCCAGCGGATCGCCGGGCGTGCCGCCGCGCTCGCGGATGCGCTCGGCGAGCTGGATCATCTGGTAGATCGTCTGCTTGCCGTTCAGGCGCATGATGTCCTCGAATGCCAGCCGACGCCGGTCTTCCTCGGACTCGCCGCGCAAAGGCGGGAGCAGCTCGGCGAACATCGGCACCAGCACGTCCGGCCAGCCCTGACGGATCAGCGACAAAGTGCCGTCGAAGTCGAACAAGACATGGCTGATGCCGGGGCGCGGCGCGAAGGTCGGGGCAAACTCCACCCGCCCCGTGAAGGCGGTCGTATCAATCATCCGCGCCTTGCGTACCCGGTCCCCGGCGCGCGGTCAATGCGCGGAGCGCGCCCTGACTGGACTCCAGCGCGACGCGAACGCTTGAAAGAAACCACTCGTGAAAGCAAGGGCCGCAAAGAGGCGCAGAAGTCGCAAGCACGCCCGGCTATGTAACTCATTCAACATCCCGCCCACTTAACCGCCTTTGGGAGCGGCTTCGCCGCGCCGGCCCATTCGTGTTCATTCGGGTCCATTCGTGGTTCCCTTTCCACCTCAACCGGGTTCGTCGGCGCAGGCCGCCTCGTAGGCGGCGGTCACGGACACGTTGAAGCAATCCAGCCGGAGAAAATGGTCAAAGGCCTCCACGACGGGCGCCGGGCTGGTGCCCTCCGACTGGCGGCGGATCGCCTCGGTTTCCACCGGCGTGCGCCCGGTGAAGTCCACGCCGGACTGCTGCCAGAGCTTGGCGCACCCGGCGGTGTGCCACGCGCCGAGGCGGCGCCCGCTGGGCAGATGCACCAGTTCGTCGCCGTGCCGGCCGACTTCGCCGGCGGCGGCCATGGATTGGTTGAGGCCGGCCTGGCTCCACAACTCCCGTTCGAGCGCGAGCTTCGGCACGCCGTACTTGTCGAGAACCACATTGAGCGCGCCCTGGTCGGCGAACAGGCGGTCCATGGCCTGCCGCCGGGTGTGGAGGTGACACCACTCGTGCATGATCGCCGCGTGGTGGGCCAGGGACAGCGCGAACAAGCCGGCGTTGACGTTGGGCTGCGGGCCGGGCGCGACGCCGATGTTTTCGGCGTGCCAGGCCTCCCATTCGTTCCAGCCGTCTTCGACGGACACAAACGCGCCGTCGCCGATCAAGGGGTCCAACGCGGCCTCCAGGTCGCAGAGCGGCAGCAGGTCCGCGTCCATGAACGTGAACCGCTCGAAGCAGTTGACGTGGACGATGCCGAACGCCTTGAAGCCGCAATCGCAGAGCACCGGGCTCGCCTCCGAATGAACATCCGTGTACCGCGTGACCCGGGCCAGCGGTCGGAGGTCGCACACCTGCACGTCCGCAAAACCGCGAAGGTAGTCCCGCATCCAGGGGTCCAGCCCGACATCGAACACGGCAATGGGTGCGCGGCAGCCATACCAGCGCAGCGCGTTGATGGCCGCTACGAGGCCGGGAAAGAACTCGCACTCGCCGCCGGTGTAGATGCCGTAGCTCATGGGCCAGAGATGATCATCCGCAAGCTTCCGGTTCGCGCGCGAGCGCCGCGGCCACGGCCGCAGCCTGCCACGAATCCAGTGTCCGGGCCGTGCCGCCCGCGCAGTGGCGCTCGATTTGCCGGATCACGTCTTCGGCCGTGATGAAATCCATGCAGCGTGGCAGGTCGCCCACCGGGTCCAGGCAGAGCGCGTCGGGGGCGTCGTTTTCGTCGCCATCGCCAAGCGGCCGTGTGCGCGCGCGCCAGCAGCCGCCGTGGGCGCAGCAGGGCAGCATCCCCACCGTGTGGAGAAACTGGTGGTGCGGGTAGGCTTCCCAGTGCGGCGGCTCGCGTCCGCCCGCCACCACGATGCACGGCCGCAGCGGCGGCCAGCCGGCCGGGGTGTCCACCGCGGCGGCGAGGTGCATGATTCCCGTCACGGGGCAGAGCACGCCATCGGCGCGGTGCATCAGGCGCACCAGATCGCGCAGATCGGTCCGCCCGCGCAAATCCAGCACGCGGCGCAGCGCCGGATGATGATCGCCCGCGTCGCCCACCTGGACGAAGAGCAGCCGGTCCCGGAAATGATCCACGACCTGCTGGAAGCGTTCCGCGGCCCACCACTTGATCGTGTAGTCGCGCTTGCCGCCGGCCACGAGGATCCAGTACGGCAGTTCGACGCCCGCCCATTCCGCCGGCCAGGACGGGGCGGCGCGTTCCCCGGGCGAGAGGTGGATGTCACCCCGGAACTCGGTGGGCCGGATTTGGAGGTCCAGGCGGGAGTTCAGGTCCGCGATAAAACCGTGAATGAAGTGGAACGGCAGTTCGTTGCTGGCGTGGATCAGCGGGTAGTGGCAGTCGAAGTGCCACACCTCGGCGTCGTCCGGGTCCAACGGCGTCAGGTATGGATTGTGGTCCCATAACGCCGCGCAGGTGGTCCGGACATCGGTGAGAAACCAGCCCGGATGCCAGCGGTGCAGGTCGCGCACCGCCGCCGTGAGCATGACGATGTCACCCACCGCCAGATCGCAATGCAGCATCAGCTTCCGCATCGCCGTCCGCCGTCCATGCGCAGGATCGGGAGGCGTCGGCTAGAGCAACTTGCTGATCAGGATCGTGGCCACCAGCACGACCTGCAACGCCACCACCGCCGTGGTGAACATCAGCACGGCCAGCGTCAGGAAGACGACCTGCTCCAGGCTCAAGGGCATGCGTGCCGGCCAGTAGAACGGGTAGCCGCTGCTGCGGTTGGGCGAGGAACTGGGCCCCTTGGCGGCCATCGTCTGCACCGTCGAGCGCGCGCTCGAAGGTGAACTGGAGGGGCTTCGGATGGCGTTGCTGGTGGCTTCCGATCCGGTTGGTGCGGGGTTGGGGTTGTTGGTTGCGTTCATGGCATGAGGTTACTGCGTTTGGGGTTGGTAATTCGCGGGAAGCTGTTCTTCGAGCCGGGACCGGTCGCGCGCTTCCTTCACCTGCCCGGCCGGCTCGCGCTTCCGGGTCTGCGCGAGCAGTTCGTCCCGGGACTGCGCGGCCTGGGCAAGGCCGGGATTGAGTTCAAGCACCCGGGAATAATCCGCCAGGGCTTCCGGCAGGCGTTGCAGAGTCCGGTACGTGTTGGCCCGGTGCCAGTAAAGCTGCCATTCGCCCGGACTGGCGGCCAGCAACCGGTTGAGGTGCTCCAAGGCGCCCCGCCACGCCCGCGCCCGGCGGGCCGCCCAGTACTGCGCCTGCTCCCAGGTCCGCGCGTCCACATCGCGCGCCGCGAAAAACTGCGGGAACTGCTGGTGCAGTCTGGCCCAGGTCTGGGCCAGTTGCTCGCGCTGCGCCGGCACGGAAGCGCTTTCCACGTCGAGTTCCCGGCTGTTGAGCAGCAAAGCCAGCGACGCGCACTCGGCCCGCGACAGCCCAATCGGGCGCAAATCCCAGAAATGCACCCGGCCGTCGCCCCCAGCGGTCGCCAGCCACGCGCCGTTTGGGCTGAACACCGCGGCGTTCACGCGACTGGCGTGGCGGAGCGGCGGGGTGACGGGCTCGCCCGTGGCGGTTTCCCAGACGCGCGCCGTGCAATCGCGCGAGGCCGTGGCCAGCAGCCGGCCGTTGTGGCTGAAGGCCACGCGCAGCACCTGATAACCGTGCCGCAAATACGGCGCCGCCAGCGTGCCGGACGGCAGGTTCCAGATCGCCGCGGTGCCGTCTTCGCTGGCCGTGGCGACGTGCTTCAGGTCGGGGCTGAACGTCACATCGCGCACACCGTCAAAGTGCGGCAGCAGGCCGGTCACCGCCGCGCCGCTGGCGGCATCCCAGACCCGCGCCGGCAACGGATCGAACTTGTCATCCGAGGCGGCGGAGGCGATCCAACGACTGTCCTGGCTGAACTCGAGGCTCCACACAATGCTGGCATTGGTGAGCCACGGGGTGAGCCGGCGGCCCGAAACGGCGTCAAAGACCCCGGCCAAGCCATCGGTGAAACCCACCGCCACCCGGTCCCCGGCCGGACTGAGCGCCGCCGCCGTCAAGTTCGTGTCCAGCGGCCAGGGTTCGCTGAGCGATTTACCGGTGGCGGGGGCAAACACGCCGACCTGATTCGCCGTCGTGGCCACAAACACCCGGCTGCCATCCGTGTTGAACGCCGCGTGTCGGGCCGTGCCTTCCATCCGCAGGGACGTCGGCTGCGACGAAGCCGCAACCCGGGTGTCCCAGAGCAAGGCCGGGCCGTTGTCCTGCAGCGTCAACAACAGATGCCCGCGCGGCTGGAACGCCACGAAGGTGACTTCGCCCGGATGGACCAGCGGCGGGCCCGCAGGCTTGCGGGTCGCCGCGTCCCACACCCGCGCCGTGTGGTCATCGCTGGCCGAGGCGATGCGTTTGCCGTCCTCGCTGAAGGCCACGGCATTTACCGCCGCCGCATGCTCCAAGGTCTGCTGCGAAGGCTCGTCGGTGGCGAGGTCCCAAAGCCGGACGATCCGGTCGCCGCCCACGCTGAGCACGCGCCGGCCTTCCGCGTCGAACTGGGTCAGACGCACGTAACCGCTGTGCTTGAGCGGCGAGGCCACAAGTTCGCCGGTGTCCACGTCCCAGACCCGCGCGGCTTGATCGAAGCACGCCGTGAGCACGCGCCGTCCGTCCGGGCTGAACCGGCCTCGCATGACGCTGTGCTGGTGCCGGAACGGATGGCACACCGACTGGCCGGTTTGCGCGTCCCAGAGGCGGGCGGTGCCGTCCCAACTGGCGGTCAACACCCGCCGCCCTTCCGGGCTGAACTGGATGTCCGTGAGCCAGGTGCCGGGTTCATGCGGCAATTCGTGGAGCAGCCGGCCTGTGGCCACCTCCCAAATCCGCCCGAACGAATCCTGGCTGGCGGTCGCCAGCCGACGGCTGTCGGGGCTGAACGCGACGCGGACCAGGTTCCGGCCGATGTACAGCCGCTCGACCAACGGTTGGCCGGTGGTGATACGCGTCAGCAAGACAGTGCCGTCTTCGCCGCCGGTGGCGAGCAATTCGTCATCCGCGCTCACAGCCACGTGTTCGACCTTGCCGGAATGCGGACGAAACCGCGCGACGACCCCGCCGGTGGACGCGTCCCAAATCCAGACTTCGCCGGTGACTGTGGCCGCCACGACACCCCGGTCGTTGTGGAGAAACCGGGCGTAACTCACTTCGTCGTTCAGCATCCAGCTCTGACCGGCCGGCTGGCCGGTGCGGGTGTCCCACAAGCTCACCTCCCAGCGTCCGGTGTCCCGCACTTCGCCGGCGGTGAGAATCCGGTTGCCTGCGGGGCTGAAGCCGGCGAATTCCACATGGCGCCCGTCTGCCAGGACCGCCAGTTGCTCCCCGGTGACGAAGTTCCAGAGCCGGGCGCCGGTGCGGGAATGCGCCGTGACCATGTGCTGTCCGTCCGGGCTGAAATCCACGTCCAACACGTCGTCGTCGAAGCTCCATAGCTGGAGCAGCCGGGGCGAATGGCGCAGTAGCGACGCGGCGCGGATGCGGTGGATTTCCGCCGGCTCGCCCAGCGATTCGGCGATGCGCCAGGCGTTGACAGTGCGCTGGAAGGCGCTGAGCAGATCGTTCAACTCCATGAGCCGCACGCCGTAAGCGACGTTGAGGCGTTCAAGGCGGTGCTGACTTTCCCGGGCGGCGTGGGCGGCCCGGCCGGCTTCGAGCCGCGCGGTCCGCTGCCCTTGAATGGCCAGCCAGGCGAGCGTGGCCACGACGCCCACCGCCACCACGGCGATGCCGGCGGTGCGGATCACGCCTCGCCGGTAGGCCATGCGCTCACGGTGCTGGAGCTCTTCCTGATGTTTCGTGGCGGCGTTCCGGCGGATCTCGAGGTTGCGGAGATTGGCCGCGAGTTCGGCCGCGCTGGAAAAGCGCTCGCCCGGGTTGCCGGCGAAGCAGCGCGCCAGGTCATCCCGCAACAGGTCGTCCGCGATGGATCGCTCCCAGTCCACGGACACCGGGCGCCTCAGGTCGTCCACCAGCAACTGGTAAAGCACCACGCCCAGCGAGTAGAGGTCCGCCCGGATCGTGGGGGGGTGCCCGGCCAGGCGCTCGGGCGCCAGATAAAGCTGCGTCTCGCTCGAATACGGGGTCGGCGGCGAACCAGTCTGCGTGGTCTCATCCCCGGCCACGCCGGCCAGGACTTCCTTCGAGACGGCCCGGCCGACGCCGAAGTTGGCCAGCTTGGCCATCACGCCGCCCGCGGGGTCGCCATCGAGTTCGATGAGGATGTTCGAGGGCTTGACGTCGCAATGAATGACGCCCGCGTCGTGGGCGGCCTGGAGGGCGTCGGCCACCTGGGCCACGATCTCCAGGCGCGTGTGCAACGGCACGTGCGCCAGCGAGTTCTTCTCGGCCCACCAGGATTTCAGGTCCTTGCCCTGGATGTATTCGGTGACGATGTAATATGGCGGCGCGTCGAAATACACTTCGAGCAGCCGGACGATGTTCGGGTGTTCGCCGGCGTGCTGCTTCAGCGCGCGGAACAGCTTCACCTCGCGCTGGAGCGCGCGAACCCGCTCGGCGTCGAAGCAGAACTTGAACACCCGCTGCTCCTTGAGCTCGGCGTGGCGGCCCAGCCACACCTCGCCCAGCGTGCCGTCGGCGATCTTGGCCTGGAGCGTCCATTGCGTGCCCGGCACGTTCTGCCCCACGGCCGGCCGCCAGCCCGTCACCACGCCGGTGTCCGCCGCCACCCGGCGGGCGTGCTTGGTGGGCGCCGGCGGGCGGAGAAAGGCCTTGCCGCGCTCGCCGACTTCGCAGATTTCCAGCGGCCCGTCCACGCCGTCCACGATGTACTGGCCGTGGTTGAGCCACTCGAGTTCGCCCAGGTGCTCAAGGTCACGTCCCTTGAGCACCTGCCGCGCGTTGTCGAAGGCAAAGCGCGTCATGAGGATCTGGTCCGCGCAGGCCAGCGACATCACCCGCGCGCAGGTGTCCACCTGGATGCCGTACAGGTCGCGGCTGCCGCCTTGGGAACGCTCGGCGATGAACACCTCGCCCACGTGGATGCCGACGCGGTCCAAGATGGGGTAATCCGCCGTCGCCGCCTCCGCCCGGAGCCGCGACTGCACCAGCAAGGCGTACTTCACGGCCTCTGAGGGCGTGGTGAACATGAGCAGGAACGAGTCGCCCGCCGTGTTGATCTCCTGCCCCTCGGGAAACTGCCGGAGAATCTCGCGGAGCAAGGCGTGATGCTGCTGCACCCGCCGCACGCCCTCGGCGTCGCCCAGGCGCTGCTTGAGCAGCACCGAGCCCACGATGTCTGTGAAGAGCAGCGTGATCAGCCCGGTGTGGTGCCGCTTGAGAAAGGCACGCACCTGCGCCGGGGAAGGCTGGAAGCGGGCAAGTTCCATCGGCTAGTCAGCGTCCCGCCGGGCGCTGGTCAGCCCAGACTGCGTAATCGGCGCCCCCCCGCCCGGCCGCCATCGGGTCAGCCGGCGCGTGGCCGGACCTCGACCACCGCCGGCCACCCGTCGCATGACAGTCTCGGGCTCGTTTGGGGAGCATGAACACAACTATAAGTATCACGTTCAGCCGTTGCCCACAAGCCGGCGCGCAACGCCACGGCGGGTGTTTGGCGTCCTCGGACTTCGGATTTCGGGTTTGGGAATTCCCTTCCGCTTTGCAGACGCGGATTTGACTTTGCCGGCCAACGGGCCGAAATAACTTTGAACCTGAAAGTCCGCATCATGAAACACATCCTCATTTGTTCGTTGCTGGCCGCCGTCTGCGGCCCGCTGCTCACCCTCCGCGCCGCCGAACCCGAAGCGCCGCCGCCGCCGCCCCCCGAGGTGCGCGAGCGGATGGAGCGCCTCGAAGAGAAGGCGCGCGCGTTGAAGGCCGAAGGACGGCACGACCAAGCCCGCCAGCTCATGGCGGAAGCCCGCGAACTGGCCGCACGCACCGAAAGCAAACAGCGCGGCCCGGCCCAGCGCGAGCGGTTCCGCGAACTGCGCCTGGAACGGGCGGAACTTGCGGCCAAGCTGGAGCGCTTGCGCGCCGAAGGCCGAAACGAAGACGTCGCAGCCGTCAAGGACCGCATCCTCCAGCTCGAGCGCGAGATGGCCGAGCTGGCGGCCCAGCGTCCGCCGGCAAGACGGCCGGAACGCCCCGGCCCCGCGCCTGAGCGTCCCGAAGCCGCGCCACGTCTCCGGCATCTGCAAGCCGCCATCGAAAACCTCCACGCCGCCGGCCTGCACGAAATCGCCGAGCGCCTGGCGCGGGAACGGGAAAACCTGGTCCGGCAATGGCGCGGCGAAGGACCCGATCCGGCCCCGCCGCTCCGGGAAGAAATCCAGCGGCTCCGGGCGGAACTGGAAGAGGTGCGCCTGGCGCTCCGGCGGTTGAACGCGCAGGTCGAGCGCCGGCACGGCGAACAGCGTTGAGCGCGCGGCGCGTTCACGCGGTCCGGCTTCCCAAGTTCAAAGCGCGCCCGGAACGATCCCCCGGGCCGCTTCACGAGGCTCAGATTTCCACCTGCATGCCCAGCTCGACCACCCGGTTGGCGGGCAGGTGGAAGAAGGCGATGGCGCTCTGGTTGTTGCGGGACAGGAAGGCGAACAAGCGGTCGCGCCAGGCGCGAAACCAGCTCACCCCGCTGCGGCACACGATGCTCTCGCGGCTGAGGAAGAACGTCGTTTCCGAGAGCCTGAGCTGGAGATTCTGCTCGGTACACCGCCGCAGAATCTCGATCATGTCCGCCTCCTCCATGAAGCCGTAGCGGGCGATCACGCGGTAAAAGCCCTGGCCGTGGCGGATGATTTCGAGGCGCTCGGCCTCGGGCACGCGCGGCTCCTCCTCGATCTTGATGGTCAGGAGCACGACGCGTTCGTGCAGGACGCGGTTGTGCTTGAGGTTGTGCAGCAGGGCCAGCGGAGTGCCGGTGGGGCTGCCGGCCATGAACACCGCCGTACCGCCTACCCGGTGCGGCTTGCGCTCCTCGACGTCCGCCAGAAACATGTCGAACGGCAGCATGCTGGCCTGGAGGCGGTCGCGGAGCCGGCGGCGGCCCCAGTTCCAGGTGCGCATGACGCCGAAGAGCAGGCCGCCGATGACCAGCGGGAACCAGCCGCCTTCCGGGAGCTTGAGCAGGTTCGCGCCCAAGAAGGGCAGTTGCAGGAGGCAGAACACGGCGCACAGGCCCAGTGCCTTGCGGTTGGACCAGTTCCAGAGCCGGCGCGCCGCAAAGTAGAACAGCAGCGTGGTGACCAGCATCGTCAGGATGACCGCGACACCGTAAGCGCCCGCCAGCCGGCTGGAACTCCGGAAGCCGGCCACCAGCCCCAGGCAGGCCAGCAGCAGCAGCCAGTTGGCCGCCGGCACGTAAATCTGGCCGCGCTCGGTGTGCGAGGTGTGGCGGATCTCCACGCGCGGCAGGTAGCCGAGTTGCACCGCCTGCATCGTGAGTGAGAACACGCCCGAGATCAGGGCTTGCGAGGCGATGACGGCCGCCGCCGTGGCCAGGCCCAGCAACGGCCACAACGCCCAGTTCGGGGCGAGGCTGTAGAAGGGATTGGCCGCCGCCGCTGGTTCGCGCAGCAGGAGGGCGCCTTGACCGAGGTAGTTCAGGAACAAGGCCGGCAGCACGATGCAAAACCACCCCCGGCGGATGGGCCGCAGGCCGAAATGGCCCATGTCCGCGTAAAGCGCCTCCCCGCCGGTGAGCACCAGGAACACCGCGCCCAGCACCTTGAACGCGTCCCAACCGCCGTGGAGCAGGAAGTTGACCGCATGCACGGGGTTCATGGCCCGCAGCACCCCGGGATGCCGTGCCACCTCCGCCGCCCCCAGCGCCGCAATCGAGGCGAACCACAGCAGCATCACCGGCCCGAACACGCGCCCCACGCCGCCGGTGCCCACCCGTTGCACCGAGAACAGACCCACCAGGACCAGCATGGACAACGGCACCACAAACCGGGTCAGTTCCGGGGTGGCGAGCTTCAACCCTTCCATGGCGCCCAGCACGGTGATGGGCGGCGTGATCATGCCGTCGCCGTACATCAGCGCGGCGCCGGACACGCCCAGGCCGGTGAACGCCAGCGCCACGCGACCGCGCCGGGCTCGTTCCGGGAAAGCCAGGGCCAGCAGCGACAAGGGCCCACCCTCCCCCTTGTTGTCCGCCCGGCAGATGAAGACCAGGTACTTGACGGAAATGATGGTGATGAGCGCCCAGAAGATCAGCGAGAGAACCCCGAGCACGCTGGCCGGATTCACCGCCGAGCCCGTTTCCCCGGCAAAACACTCGCGCAGCGCGTACAACGGGCTGGTGCCGATGTCGCCAAAAACCACGCCCAGCGCTCCCAGCGTCAGCCAGCGTCGCTGTGGGCCGGGTTCTGCGTTGTCGCTCATCGAGACGTCAGCCGGGGTTGGAGGCCGGGCGTGGCCCGGCAGCGCGACAGACTATGCCGGAGGCGGCCTGGATTGGCAACCCGCGTGGCCGAGGCGGTCTGAAATCCGAAATCCGATGGCCAAAGCCGGAAGCCCATGACCACGAACCACGAACCACGAACCTGAGCTGCGTCCCGCCTGGCGCTGGCGGGCAACTTTGCTTTGACTTTCCCCCGTTGCTCCCGCAAGAACGGACCCGCGTTTGCACCGTGTCCGCGCCAGCCTGACCCGCCCGTTCCGGGCGGCGGGCTGGTGTCCAACGGCCAGTCACACCATGAGTTCACAATGCGTTGTCGCCGCCCGTCGCCGCGGGTTCTTCGCGTGGCCGGCACTCCTTTGCGCCCTGGCCTTGCTCGCCGTCGGGCGGGCGTCCGAACCGACGCCGCCGGTCATCACCAGCCAGACCGGCGACCTGTCCGCCTATGAAGGCGACCGGGTGACGCTCGGCGTGACCGCCACCGGGACCGCGCCGCTAAGCTATTTGTGGTCCAAGGACGGCACCAATCTGGTCACGCTGACCAACGCCTCGATCACCATCACCGCAGTGACGACCAACGACGTGGGTGTGTACCAGGTGGTGGTAAGCAATGCGGTGGGCACGGCCACCAGCCAGCCCATGCAGCTTACCGCCCTGCCGAACGTGGCGCGCATTCTCGTGGACCTGGAGGACCAGACCGTGGTGGAAGGCGCGTTCGCCGCCGTGGGCGTGACCGTCAACGGGGCGACGCCGTTGTACTATTTCTGGTACAAGGACGGGATTTACCTGACCAACGTATTTGGGCCTTCGATCCTGTTCGCGCCCGTGGCGCTCACCAACGCCGGCGCCTACCAGGTGGTGGTGACCAACAGCCTGGGCGCCGCCACCAGCCGCGTGGCCACGGTGACGGTGAAGCCCAACACGCTGCGGCAGTTGCGCACCAGCGCGCTCGAGTTCCCGGACGCGGCGTCGCTGCGCGTGCCGGTCGAGTTCGCCGCGCAAGGCAACGAGAACGCGCTGGGCTTTTCGGTGCGGTTCAATGCCGAAGTGTTGCTCGAGCCGGCCGCCGCCTTCACCGATGCGGCCCGGGCGTTGTTGCCGCTGGCGACGTTCGTCGTGGATGAATCCGAAGCCCCGTACGGCCGGCTGGGGTTCCGGGTCAACCTTCCGCCGGGGCTGACGATGCCGACGCAGACCTTCCGGCTGGTGGACCTGTACTTCCAGGTACCCGACGCCAACTGGTTCCTGGCGGGTCTGGCCTTCGCCAGCCAGCCGGTGCCGCTGGCCGCCACGGACGCCACCAACGCCCCGCTGCCGGTGCTTGATTTTGTCCAGCCGCAGTTTACCGCCGGGCCGCTGCCCGCCCGGCCGGACCCGCAGTCGGGGCTGTTTCTCCAGCGGCTCACGTTGATCAATGCCGGCGCGATCAAGATGGACGGCGTGGACGTGCTGGTGCGCGGCCTGACCAACGATTCGCTGGGCAAGCCCATCCAGCTTTACAACGCCAGCGGCTCCACCAACGGCGTGCCGTTCGTGCATTACGGCCCGCTGCCGGCCGGCGGGAGCGCGGAGTTGATCGCGGAGTACTACGTGCCGGACCGCCGCACGCTGCCCACGCCGGAGTATGAGCCGCGGATCGTGCCCACCCGCCTTTATGTGGCCTCGGGCGGACAGGTGTTTGCGATCACCACGGCGCGGTTCACCAACGGCGTGTTCATTCTGGACTTTCAGACCCTGGAGGGCCGCGAGTACTTCATCCAGTATGTGAATGACCTCAACTCGCAGGCGTGGCAGACCGCCGTGCCGGGCATCCTCGGCACCGGCAGCCGCGTGCAATGGGTGGACCGCGGACCGCCGAAGACGCAAAGCGCGCCCACCAACCAGACCAGCCGGTTTTACCGCGGCATGTTGATGCCCTGACGCCCGTTCACCCTCCGCCTTGCGCCCATGAAAGTCCACTGGCCGCTCCGATCAACCCCCGCCCTGCTCTGCCTGGCCGGCGCCGCCGGCGCCCTGGCCGCAGAAGCCCCGGCGCCGTTCCAAGATGACCTCATCCAGGACCGCAACCGCCTGAGCGTGGCCGCCCGGTTTTCCTTCGGCATCTCCGCCCAGGTGCGCCACCTGGCCGTGCCCCAGCCGGCCGGGCCGGATTACCACGACGGCTTCGTGCGTCCGGACATCAACGGCGGCACGGACGGCCAGACCTGGTACTGGAGCTACCTGTCCGAGACGCAGGTGGTGGGCGACAGCCTGGAAATGCACACCGTGACCAGCCTGCCCAGCGATGGACTCACATCCGAGTCCGGAGAGAACGTGGAGGCCGGGTTCGAGGTGCTTTACGGGCGCGAACTGGGGCGGTTCAACCTCGGCAAGCGCCGCGCGGTGTGGGGCATCGAGGCCGGCGTTTCCTCGCTGAACCCCAAGCTGGAAACCAGCGACCGCTTCACCGGCATGGTCAGCGTTCACACGGACAGCTTCCGCCTCAACGGCATCGTCCCGCCCAACGCGCCGTACACCGGCACGTTCCAGGGTCCCGGCCCGCTGATTGACCTGAATCCTTCCGCCTCCCGGCTGGACAGCACTTCCGCGACTTCGGAGGTGGAAACCACGATTGACGCGCTGCTGGTGGGCATCAAGGCCGGGCCGTTTCTGGAAATCCCGCTGACCCACCGCCTCCAACTCAACCTGGGCGCCGGTGTGGCCGCCCTGGCGGCGTTCACCGATTTCGAGTTCGAGGAGACCGCCAGCGTGCCGGGCATTCCGGACACCGCCCTCACCCGGACTGGCGAGGAATCGGCGACAAGCTTTGAGGTGGGCGGCTACGCGCAGCTCGCGCTGTCCTATGCCGTGACGGATTTCCTCCAGATCTTCGTCGGCGGCCAGTACTTGTTCCTCGGTGACGTGGAAGTCAGCGGCGGTGGCAAGGAAGCCACGATCGAGTTCAGTGGCGCGTTCGAGGCGGTGGTTGGCCTGCGCACCTCGTTCTGAGCCGGGCGGTCTTTTCGGCGTGCGGGCATTCACCCCGCGGGAGACCGCTACCCCGGACAGGCGGTCAGATACGTGGTATTCGCGCCTGCCGCGATGACGACCGGCTGGGCCGCCGCGGGCACAAGCGCGAACTGGCCTGGACCCAACTCCACAATCTCGCCGCTGGCCGGATGCTCGAGCCGGACCGCCCCCGACACCACACCGAGGATGGTCGCGCGGTTGCTGGACCAAGTTTCCCGCAAGCCTCCGGTTGCCCGGTGCTCGGTCACCTTGAACAGCGGGTGGTCTGCCAGACGCCGGCTTTGCCGCGGGCCTTCCTCCTGACATTCCGCGGTCACGAGGCCGGGCTCGAAGTCGTCGAAGTCAATGCACGCGAGCGCCTGTTCGATGTGCAGTTCGCGCGGCTGGCCGTCCGGTCCCCGGCGGTTCCAGTCGAAGACACGGTAGGTGGTGTCTGAGTTCTGCTGGATTTCGAAGATCACCACGTCGGCACCCAGCGCGTGAATCCGGCCGCTGGGCAGGAACATCGCGTCGCCGGCGCGCACGGGCACTTGGTGGAGGCACGCCGCCACGCCGCCAGCGCGCAATTGCCGCTCGAACTCCAAACGGGTGACGCCGGCCTTGAGACCGGCGAACAACTCGGCGCCGGACGCGGCGCGAGTGACATACCAGAGTTCGGTCTTGGGCTCGCCGCCCAGTTGCGCCGCGACACGCGGTGGCGGATGCACTTGGACCGAGAGAATCTCCCGAGCGTCGAGAATCTTCACCAGCAGCGGAAAACGGCCGTCGGGCGCCGTCGCCGCGCCGAGGACTTCGGGGGCGTGATGTTCCATGAGCCAGCGAAGGTCCCGGCCGGCCAGCGGTCCGTTGGCGATGCCGCTCACGTCGTCCGGGCGATCGGAGATTTCCCAGGACTCGCCGATGGGCGCGTCGGGAGGCAGCGGCTTGCCGTACAAGTCCGCCAGGGCACGGCCGCCCCAAAGCCGCGGCTTGAGCAGCGGCCGGAAGGTCAGCGGGTACAAGGTCACGGCGGAAGCCACGCGGGCGCGACAGACTGGAACTGGGCGGGCCGGTTCGGACTCACGGGCTGACCGGCGTGGGCACCACCGGGGCGTCGGGCGGGCGGTTTTCAACCACAGGTCCCATCGCGCGGTACTTGGCGTAGCGGCGTTGCAGGCGCTCCTCGACAGACCAACTGGCGACCTCGTGCAGGTGCCGCAGCAGGTAGAGCTTCAAGGTGTCGGCGGTGGTCTGAAGGTCGTTGTGGGCGCCGCCGAGCGGTTCGGGGACGATTTCGTCCACCAAGCCCAGGGCCAGCAGGTCCTTGGCGGTGATGCGCAGCGCCTCCGCGGCCCTGGGCGCGGCCGTGCGGTCCTTCCACAAAATGGCCGCGCAGCCCTCCGGGCTGATGACCGAGTAGTAGGCGTTTTCGAGGATGAGCACCCGGTCCGCGACGCCAATGCCCAGCGCGCCGCCCGACCCGCCTTCGCCAATGACGGCCGCGATGATCGGCACCTCGAAAAGCGTCATCTCGCGGAGGTTCACGGCGATGGCCTCGGCGATGTGGCGTTCCTCGGCGCCGACGCCCGGATACGCGCCCGCGGTGTCAATGAGCGTGATGATCGGCAGACCGAACTTGTTGGCCAGGCGCATCAACCGCAGCGCCTTGCGATAGCCCTCAGGGTGGGCGGAACCGAAGTTGCGCAGGATGTTTTCCTTGGTGTCGCGGCCCTTTTGGGTGCCGATGACCAGGACCTTCTCACCCTCCAGGTGGGCGAAGCCGCCGACAATGGCGTGGTCGTCGGAAAACGCGCGGTCGCCGTGCAGCTCCTCGAAGCCTTTGAACGTGGTGCGCAGGTAGTCCAGCGTGTACGGGCGGCGGGGATGTCGGGCAAGCTGGACCCGCTGCCAGGCCGTGAGGTTTTCGAAGATTTCGCGGCGGGTCTCGGCAAGTTTCTGCTCGATCTGCGAAATCTCCTGCTCGAGGCTGATGTCCAGGTCGTGCGTCTCGGGGTGGCGCCGCAACTCGTCCAGCTTGCGCTGGAGCTCGATGATGGGCTTCTCGAAGTCGAGGTAGTTTTTCATGGCACCACGGGGCGCCGCCGCCCCATGCATCGCCGCAGAACGTACCAGCCGGGCGGCGTCCGGCAAGGCGAAGTGAACCGGCGGTGGGCGCAGCTCGCTTCTGTGCCGGTCCGGCCTTGACGCCGTGGGGCGAGACTCCGTCGAGCCCTGCCTTTTGGGGCTGCGGTCGGCAAGGCGCGATCCCCGCAGGCGGGTTGCCCGGGGCACGACTCCAGGCAAGGTCGCCTGGGTCACTTCGGGCCCGCCCGCCGTGGGCAAGGAGTTGATAAGCGCCCACCGGCTGCCGGCCGGCCGGGAATGCGCTTGCGACCCCCGGCACCGCGTCTTAGTTTGCGCCCGCCGCGCCCGCCGGCGCGCGCCGTTCCCAGATGAGCAAGAGCAGCGTCATCGGTTACGATTCCAGGATTGAAGGTGACGTGGTGGTCACCCGGCTGGACGCCGCCATCAACTGGTTTCGCAAGTACTCCATCTGGCCCATGCCGATGGGGCTGGCCTGTTGCGCCATCGAGTTGATGGGCACCGGGGCCAGCCGCTACGACATCTCGCGCTTCGGCATGGAGGTGATGCGCTTTTCGCCGCGGCAGTCGGACGTGATGATCGTGGCCGGCACGGTCACGTACAAGATGGCGCTGGTGGTCAAGCGGCTTTACGAACAGATGGCCGATCCCAAATGGGTCATCGCCATGGGCGCCTGCGCCTCGACCGGCGGCATGTACCGGAGCTACGCCGTCCTGCAAGGCGTGGACCGCATCCTGCCGGTGGACCTGTACGTGGCCGGTTGCCCGCCGCGACCCGAGGCCCTGTTGGACGCGCTGCTCAAGTTGCAGGGCAAGGTCCAGCGCGAGCCCGTGTTGAAGACGCTGAAGCAACGGCCGCCGGCTGCCGCGCCGGTCCCCCCGTCCCCTGCCCGCCCGGAAGCGCTCCAACCCGCATGACCGCCCGCGACCTCGCCGCCCGGCTGCGCACCCGTTTCGGTGACTTGGTCTCCGAGCCGGTGGAGTTCCGCGGCGAAATCACCCTGACCGTGGCCGACGCCGGGCGGATGCCCGAGGTGTGCGAGTACGCGCGGACAGAACTGGGCCTCGACTTCCTGCTCGACATCAGCAGCGTGGACAACTACGGCGACGACCCGCGCTGGACGGTGGTTTACGAACTGTACGGCCTGGGCCACCGCTGCCACCTGCGCCTGAAAACCGCGGTGAGCGAGGAAAAGTCCGAGCTGCCCACCGTGACCGGCATCTGGCGCACCGCCGACTGGCACGAGCGCGAGATTTACGACATGATGGGCATCCGGTTCCGCGGGCATCCGGACTTGCGGCGGATTCTCACGTGGGAAGGCTATCCGTACTTTCCCCTGCGAAAGGACTTCCCGCTGGCCGGCAAGCCCACCGAACTGCCGGAGGTCGCCTTCACCGCGCCCGCGCCGCTGGAAGGCGGGCCGTTTGTGACCGCGCCCGGCGGCAAGGACGCGATCGAGCGCGAGCCGCGGGTGCGGAACGTTGAGGAGTGAGGCGACATGCCCCAGGTCCAAGAATTCGATTTCAAAGACACCGCCGCCCGCGCGGCTGACGCCACGGCTTCGGTGGCCGATACAACGGACGCTGGCGATTTGCCCGGCGAAAAGATGGTCCTGAACATGGGGCCGTCGCACCCTTCGACGCACGGGGTGTTGCGCATCCAGCTCGAGCTGGACGGCGAGGTCATCATCCGCGCCACGCCGGACGTGGGTTATTTGCATCGCGGCGACGAGAAGATCGCCGAGTCCATGACCTGGACCCAGTTCATCCCGTACACGGACCGGCTGGATTATCTGGCGCCGCTGGCGAACAACGTGGCTTACGCCCTCGCGGTGGAAAAGCTGCTGGGCATCCACGACAAGCTGCCGCCGCGCTGCCAGTACATCCGGGTGATCTGCTGCGAGCTGGCGCGCATTTCCTCACACCTGCTCGGCGTGGGCTGCTTCGCCATGGACGTGGGCGCGATGACCGTGTTCCTGCACACCTTCACCGAGCGGGAGAAGATCTACAACCTGTGCGAGTCGCTCACCGGTGCGCGCTTCACCACCAGCTACACCCGCATCGGCGGCCTGGCGCGCGACCTGCCGCCCGGCTGGACCGACCAGTGCCGGCGCTTCGCCCGCGAGGTCGTCACCACCATCAACGACGTCGAGACCCTCCTGACCCGCAACCGCATCTGGGTGGACCGCACCCGCGACATCGGCGTCATCCGCCGTGAGGACGCGGTCAGCTTCGCGCTGACCGGACCGAACCTCCGCGGCAGCGGCGTGGACTACGACGTGCGCAAGGTGCATCCGTACCTCGTTTACGATCGGCTCCAGTTCGACGTGCCGGTCGGCTCGGTGGGCGACTGCTACGACCGCTACCTGGTGCGCATGGAGGAAATGCGGCAAAGCGTGCGCCTCCTGCATCAATGCCTCGACCAGTTGCCGGGCGGCCCGGTGAACGTGGACGACGGCAAGATCGTGCTCCCGCTCAAGGAAACGGTGCTGACCCGCATGGAGGAATTGATCCACCAGTTCATGCTGGTCACGCAAGGTGTCAACGCGCCGCCCGGCGAGGTGTATTTTGGCGCGGAGAACCCCAAGGGCGAACTGGGCTTCTACATCCACAGCCGCGGCGGCGGCGTCCCGTACCGGCTCAAAATCCGCGCGCCGTCCTTCGTGAACCTCAGCATCCTGTCCCACCTGCTGCCGGGCCACATGATCAGCGACGTGGTCTCGATCCTGGGCTCGCTGGACTTCGTCATGGGAGAGTGTGACCGATGAGCTTCGCCGTGCCAGCGACGCTCGAGGCCGAAATTGACGCGCTGATTGCGCGCTACCCGCAGAAGCGCAGCGCCAGCGTCATGGTGTTGCACGCCCTCCAGGACCGTTTCGGCTACCTGGGCCCGGCGGCGATGGAATGGACGGCCCGCAAGCTGGACCTGCAGCCGATCAACATCCTCGAGCTGGTCACCTTCTATCCGATGTTCCGCCAGGAGCCGGTGGGGCGGATTCACATCAAAGTCTGCCGCACGCTGAGCTGCGCGCTGGCCGGCTCGCACGAACTGCACCGGCATCTTTGCGCGAAACTGGGCCTAGATGCCGCAGCGCACGGCCCGCAAACCACGCCGGACGGGCGGTTCACCGTGGAGTTCGTCGAGTGTCTGGCCGGTTGCGGCACCGCGCCGGTGATGATGGTCAACGACGCCTGCCACGAGGCGGTCACGCTCGAAAAGGCGGACGAAATCGTCGGCAAGCCCGCCTGACGCATGGCTGGCTGCCGCAAACCAGGGGTGCGCCGCAGGCCGGCGAGCCAGGTCTGTAAAGTTGCGGGAAGGGCCGCCTTGAGGTTGGCTGCCCGACTAGGATTTGAACCTAGACAAACAGATCCAGAGTCTGCTGTGCTACCGTTACACCATCGGGCAAACCACGGCGAACGCACCCTAGCGGGGCGCGCCTGAGAGTCAAGCTGCCATGCCTGCCGAGCGCCGCCTCATCCTCCAGCACCTGGACAACCCCGGCTACACGCCGGATCTCGAGTGCTACCGCCGCCACGGCGGTTACACCGTCTTGCGCCAGGCCCTGGACCTCAAACCGCGCACCCTGCCCGACGGCAAGACGCTCAGCCCGCAGGAACAGCTCCGCCAGGAGGTCACGATCTCGGGCCTGCGCGGCCGCGGCGGCGCCGGCTTTTCCACCGGCATGAAGTGGTCGCTGGCGGACCGCAAGAGCGGCAAGCCCATCTACCTGATCTGCAACGCCGACGAGTCCGAGCCGGGCACGTTCAAGGACAAGCAGATCATCTACAAGGATCCGCATCAGTTGCTCGAAGGCATGATCCTTTCGAGCTATGCCAACGACGCCCATCTGGCCTTCATCTACATCCGCGGCGAATTCGTCGCGGGCGCGCGCATTCTGAACGACGCCCTGGCCGAGGCCCGCGCCGCCGGCCTCCTGGGCAAGAACATCCTAGGCAGCGGGTACGATCTCGAGATCCACGTGCATCGCGGCGCCGGCGCCTACATTTGCGGCGAGGAGACCGGGCTGATCGAGTCCCTCGAAGGCAAGCGCCCGTACCCGCGCATCAAGCCGCCCTACTTCCCGGCTGTGCTGGGGCTGTACCATTGCCCCACCATCGTCAACAACGTCGAAACCCTGTGCGCGGTGAAGCACGTGCTGGCGATGGGCGGCGCCGAGTACGCCCGGCTGGGCACGCCGAACAACACCGGCACGCGCATTGTCTGCCTCAGCGGCCACGTGCGCCGGCCCGGCTATTATGAAATCGAAGTGGGCAAGGCCACCTTGCGCGAGCTGATCTTCGACCCGGCTTTTGGCGGCGGTCTGCGCGAAGGCCGGCAGTTGAAGGCCGTCATTCCCGGCGGCGCCTCGGCCAAGGTCTTCAAGGCTGGCGAAAAGGTGAAGCTCAAGGTGCGCGGGACCGACGGGCGCGAGGCCGAGCAGGAGAAGGACGTGCTCGATCTGCCGTACGACTTCACCACTCTCATAGCCGCCGGCAGCATGTCCGGCTCCGGCGCGATCATCGTCCTGGACGACTCGACCGACATCGTGGCCGCGCTGGCGAACATCTGCGAGTTCTTCGCCCATGAAAGCTGCGGCCAGTGCACACCGTGCCGCGAAGGCTCGCTCTGGCTGGCCAAGGCCCTGCGCCGCCTGACCCGCGGCGCCGGCCGGCCCGAGGACGCGGATTACCTGCTGCACATCGCGGACAACATCCCTGGCGGCCGGACAATCTGCGCCTTTGGCGAGGCCTGTTCCTGGCCGGTGCAAAGCGTCGTGAGCAAGTTCAGGGACGAGTTTGCGGCCCGGGGCAAGGCGGGCCAGGCTGTGCAACAGCAACCAACTTCGGCATGAGCACGAACGCGGTCTCCCAGGGGACAGCCGCCCCTGACACTCTCACCGTCAACGTGAACGGCCGGGCCGTCACCGTGCCCCGCTTGCTGCCGGACTGGAAGGGGCAACCCACGACGCCGACCATGCTCCAGGCGTGCGCCGCCGCCGGCGTCACGGTGCCGCATTACTGCTACCACCATCGGCTGCCCATCGCCGGCAACTGCCGCATGTGTTTGGTCGAGTACGGTCTGCCCGCGCTGGGCCCGGACCGCCGGCCGCTGAGGAATCCCGACGGGTCGCTCATCATCAACAAGTCGCCGCGGCCCGCCATCGCCTGCGCCACACCAGTGGCGCCCGGCATGGAGATTTACACCGAGACGCCCGCCGTGAAAGCCATGCGCGAGAGCGTGCTCGAGTTTCTGCTCATCAACCACCCGCTAGACTGCCCGATCTGCGACCAGGCCGGCGAGTGCAAGCTCCAGGAGTACTCGGTCGAATACGGCCAGGCCGCCAGCCGCTTCGTCGAGACGAAGGTCCACAAGCCCAAGCAGGTGGACCTCGGCCCCCGCATCATGCTCGACGACGAGCGTTGCATCCTGTGCTCCCGCTGCATCCGGTTCACGCGCGACATCGTGGGCGACGACGCGCTGGGCATCGTCAACCGCGGCGGCTACAGCACCCTCACTGCCTGGCCGGGCCGGGCGTTCGACAACAACTACACGCTCAACACCGTGGACATCTGTCCGGTGGGCGCGCTGACCTCGAAGGATTTCCGCTTCCAGATGCGCGTGTGGTTCCTGAAGGAAACCAAGTCCCTCTGCGCCAGTTGCGGCACCGGGTGCAACATCCTCATCGGCTCGCGCGAAGACCGAGTTTACCGCTACACCCCGCGCGAAAACGACGCCGTCAACCGCAGTTGGCTCTGCGACTTCGGCCGGCTCAACTACAAATGGATCGGCCGCGCCGACCGCCTGCGCCACGTCAACATCGGCGGCCAGCCGGCCACCTGGACGCGGGCGCTCGTGGAAATTGCCGACCGCTTGAAGGCGGCCGCGCCCGGACACGTGGCGTTGGTCGCGTCGGCCCGCCTCAGCAACGAGGAGTTGTACCTGCTGCGCAAACTCGCCCAGCGTATCGGCGCGGTCACCGACACGGTGCCGCGCACTGGCGACAGCGACCGCCTGCTGGTCCACGCGGACAAGAACCCGAACAGCACCGGGGCCCGTGTGCTCGGGCTCGCCGCCGAACCGGCGGGCTCGAACCTCGGCGTCTTTGCCGAGCGCATCCGCGCCGGCACCATCACCAGCCTGCTGGTCTTCGGCGAGGACCTCACCCGCCACGGCTTCGACGCGGAAACGCTCGGCCGGCTGGAGCTGCTGGTGATGAGCGACATCCTGCCCAACGAGACTGCGGCGCGCGCGCATTACGTGCTGCCCGGCTGCGCCCACGCGGAAAAGCGGGGCAGCTTCACCAACGTGCATGGCCGGGTGCAGCGATTTTTCAAGGCCGTCGAGCCGCCCGGTGAGGCCCGGCCCGAGGTGGAATTTCTGAGCGAAATCTGGGAACGGCTTACCGGCGAAAGCTCACCCGCCGGCTTGGAGGCGCTGTTCAACCAGATCGCCGCGGAGGTGCCGGCCTTCCAAGGCCTGGCCTGGGCCGCGCTCGGCGACACCGGCCGCGATCTCGCCAGTCCACCACGCGCCGGGTGAGGCGGCGCTTTCCGTCAGGGATCACCCGCGCCCAGGCGGGCGCGCCCCCTTTCAATCCGAAAGCCGAAGTTGGCAAGGCGGAACACACTGCGACTTCGGTTTTAGGGTTCAGCCGGCGCATTTCCCTTTCTTGCAGGGCGTCCGGGAACGCCAGGCCAGGCCGGTACGGCCGGGGACTGTTCGGACCCGCCTTAACTCGCCGGTTGCAGCCGTTCCCGTTCCCTTCACCCCAACCCCCTCCCGGCGGGAGTGGGAGCAACGCGCCCCGCGCGCGGTACCGATGCGGGAGCGTCCGCACTGACGCAGGCGCTTGAAAGGCCTCCCTCTCCTTGAGGGAGAGGGCCGGGGTGAGGGGGGAAGACGGCAAACGAAAGACTGCGAGGACGGATGGCCGTTCGGGCCATTGGCTGGAAGAGACTCCCAGAAAATGTCAAATGCGCGCAGGCTCAACTTCGCTTTTAAGGCCCAGCACCCCGGCACGCCTCGGTGATCGCGCGCGCCAGCAGGTCGTCCTGCCAGGGGAAAACCGTCCGCAGATCCAGCTTGAGCCGCCCGCCCGCCACGTAGCCGATCACCGGCGGCGACGCGGCGCGCAGTCGCGCGGCGAACCCGGCCAGTGACGTCTGTTGGGGCGCGAGGTCCAACGTGACTGAGGCAGTCACCGCGCGCGGCAACGTGCCCCCGCCCACCTGCCCCTGCCCCGCCCCGACGCTCGCCTGGACCGGCAGGCCGGCCAGCGCCGTCACAAGTGCCTCCGCGCGCGCGTGCAACGTCTCGGTCGGCGCGCGCAACATGTCCACCAAAGGCAGGCGGCCCGGCGGGGGCGAATCCGGCTGCGCCGCGAGCAGTTCATCCACAGTGGCCTGGAGGGCGGCGAAGCACAGCTTGTCGCAGCGCAACGCGCGGAACAGCGGCTTGCGCTTCAAGGCCGCCACGAGCTTCGCCCGGCCGGTGATGATCCCCGCCTGCGGGCCGCCCAGGAGCTTGTCGCCACTGAAGCAGACTAGGTCCGCGCCGCGCTTGAGCGCTTCGGCGGGCGTCGGCGCGCGCTCGTCCACACCCAAACCGGTGGTGTCAAACACCGCGCCGCTGCCCAGATCCGCGACGAGCGGCACGCGCCGCTTGCGCGCCAGCGCGGCGAGGTCCGCGGTGGCCGGCGACTCGACGAAGCCGCCCATGAAGAAGTTGCTGCGGTGGACCTGGAGGATCAGCGCGGTGTCGCGGCCGATCACGCGGGCGTAGTCGGCCACGGTGGTGCGGTTGGTCGTGCCGACCTCGCGCAGGACGGCGCCGCTGGATTCGAGGATTTCCGGGATGCGAAAGCCGCCGCCGATCTGGATCAGCTCGCCGCGTGAGACCACCACCTGCTTGCGCGCGCCGGCGGTGAAGTGGCGGAGAATCAGCACCAACGCCGCCGCGCAGTTGTTGACCACCGTGGCGGCGTCGGCGCCGCACAACAGGGCGAGATTGTGCTCGAGGTAGCCGGCCCGGCCGCCGCGCTCGCCGGTGGCGAGATCGAACTCGAGGTTGCTGTAGGCCGCCGCCAGCGCGCCCAGCGCCTCGACCGCCGCCGGACCCAGCGGCGCGCGGCCCAGATTGGTGTGCAACAACACGCCCGTGCCGTTGATGACCGGCTGGAGCCGGGACGCGCGCAGGCGCTCGAACGCGGCGCGCACGCCGGCAACCACCGTCGCGAAGTCTGCCACCGCCGGCGCTTGGCGCCACGCCGCCAGCTCGCGTCGCACGACGGCCAGGAGCGTGGGCCGCGGCAGATCCAGCGGCCCGAGGGCTTGCAGGACTTTTTCGACCGCGGGAATGGCGCGGAGGGCATCAGGCATGGCGCGCACCCTAGCGGAACCTCCGGGAATCTCCAGCCCGGCGGCTACAGGGGGTCGCCTCTCGCCGAGAGGCGACAGCTCCCGGCGACCCCCGGCGAGGGGCGGCTACCCATGCCAGAGGCTGGCTGTCCTATTGCCGGAGGGTATGAGGCCGCACGCACCGGCTGCTTGAATTGAATACCGCCATACCGCCCCGGCACCGGCAATCAGATGACGAACCAGCGAAACCACACTACACTCGGCCCATGCTGAGCCTGCCACGACCCGGAGCTGCCGGCACGGGATTCGTCGCCGCGTCGCTGGCCGCCGCATTTGAAGTCACCTCGCTTGCGGCGGAAAGCAGCGCTGCCGACTGGGAAGCTAGCGCGGGTTTCCGCCGTCTGCCATTGGCGGTTCCGGCCATGGGCCAGACCGGCTTTACGACGCTGCCCGGAAGCACGACCGGAATCCGGTTCACCAACCACCTCTCCCCGGCGCGATACCTCGAGAACGTAAACCTGCTCAACGGCTCCGGCGTGGCCCTGGGCGACTACGACGGCGACGGCCGGTGCGACGTCTATCTTTGCCGCTTGGAAGGCCCCAACGCCCTGTATCGCAACCTCGGCGGCTGGCACTTCGAGGACGTGACCGCCGCCGCCGGCGTGGCCTGTGCCGACCAGTTGTCCACCGGCGCGGTCTTTGCCGACATGGATGGCGACGGCCGGCTGGACCTGCTGGTGCTCTCGATGGGCGGCCCCAACGCGCTCTTCCTCAACACCGGCCGGGGCACGTTCACCAACGTCACTGCCGCCGCGGGGCTGGTCTCCGAACTGGGCGCCACCTCGGCCGCGCTGGCTGACGTGGACGGCGACGGCGACCTCGACCTGTACGTGGCCAACTACGGCGTGAACTCGATCCTCCGCAGCGGTGGGCACCTGAGTTTCCGCCTGGTGGGCGGTCGGCCCGTGGCCACCGGCCGGCACGCCAAACGCATCCGGTTCGTGGGCGACCGCGTCTTCGAGCTGGGCGAGCCGGACACGCTTTACCTCAACGACGGCGCGGGCCGGTTCACGCCGGTGAACTGGACCGGCGGCGCGTTCCTGGACGAAGACGGCCGCCCGCTGGCCGAAGCGCCGTGGGACCAGAGCCTCAGCGCGCTCTTTCACGATTTCAACGGCGACGGCGCGCCGGACCTCTACGTGTGCGGCGACGCCTCGACGCCGGACCGGTTTTGGTGGGGCGACGGCCGCGGCCGGTTCCGCGCGGTGCCCGGCCGGGCGGTGCGTCTGACGCCGTACTTCTCGATGTCGGTGGTCGCCGCCGACCTGGACCGCGACGGCCGGGACGACCTGTTTGTCACGGACATGCTCGCGCGCCAGCACCTCTATGTCCTGACCCAGCGCGGCACCATGCACGATCAGCCGCGCCCGCCCGGGGACCTGGATTCCCGCCACCAAACTCGCCGCAATGTCCTGCTCCATGCCCGCGGCGACGGCACCTACGAGGAACTGGCGTGGTACGCGGACGCGGCGGCCTCCGATTGGGCGTGGAGTTGCCTGCCCTTGGACGTGGACCTCGACGGCTGGGAAGACCTGCTGGTCAGCAACGGTTTCCTCCACAACGTGGATGACCTCGACACCCAGGAGCGCGTCCGCAGCTTGGGCCGGCTGAGCGTGGCCGAGTCGCGTAAAACCACCCTCATGTTCGAGCGCCTGGACACCCCGAACCTCGCCTTCCACAACCAGCGCAACCTCACCTTCCGCGAACGCGGCCGCGACTGGGGCTTCGACTCGCGGCGCATTGCCAACGGCATGGCCTTGGGCGACCTGGACGGCGACGGCGACCTAGACGTGGTCATCAACTGCCTGGGCGACGAGGCGCTGGTGTTGCGCAACGACAGTCCGGCCCCGCGCCTGGCCGTGCGGCTGCGCGGCCGGCCGCCCAATACCCGGGGCGTCGGTGCCCGCATCCGCGTCACCGGCGGGCCGGTGGTCCAGGAGGTCGAGATGGCGGCGGGCGGTCGGTACATGGGCGACGACGAACCGGTGCGGGTCTTTGCCACGGGCCGGGCCCGCTGGCTCACGCTCGAGGTGTTCTGGCGCGCGGGCGGGCGCTCGGTGGTGACCAACGCCGTGCCGAACCACCTTTACGAAATCGAGGAACCGGGCCCCGAACCACGAACCACCAACTACGAACCACAAACCAAAAACCCCTCCCTGTTACAGAACATCTCCGCGCGCCTTGCCCACCGTCACGGCGAGGAACCGTTCGAAGATTTCGCCCAGCAACCGCTCTTGCTCTACCGCCTCAGCCGCCTTGGGCCGGGCGCGGGCTGGGTGGACCTGGACGGCGACGGCCGCGAGGAATTGGTCGTGCCCGGCGATGCCGGCGGCCGGGTCGAGGCCTTTCGCTACGACGCCGCGGCGGAGTGTTGGGCGCCGCTGCCGGCCGAGCTACCGCCGCTGGCGGGCGACGGCGTGGCCGTGGCTGCCTGGGTGCCCGCGCCCGGGCGGCGGCAAGTGCTGATCGGCCTGGCCAACCAAACGGTCGGCGCAACCAACGCGCCGGTCCTTGCCGCGTTCGAGTGGCGCGACGGCCGCCTGCGCCCGGCCGGGGAATGGCGCGCCCCGTTCAGCGCTGGGCCCGTGGCCGTGGCGGATTACGACGGCGATGGCGACCTCGACGTGTTCGTGGGCGGCCGCTTCGTGCCGGGGCGTTACCCCGAGCCGGCCGGCGCGCACCTCTTCCGCAACGAGCAGGGAGCGTTGACGCCCGACCCGGCGGCGGAGCGGCTCTTCGCCGGCCCGGGTCTGGTGGCGGGCGCGGTGTGGGCGGACGTGGACGGCGACGGTTGGCCGGATCTGGCGCTCGCCTGCGAGTGGGGTCCGGTGCGCCTGTTGCTAAACCGGCGCGGCACCCTGCACGAGGCCACGGCGGCGTGGGGTCTGGACGCGTGGACCGGTCTGTGGAGCGGCATCACCGCGGGCGACTTCGATGGCGATGGCCGCTTGGACCTGGCGGTGGGCAACTGGGGACTGAACAGCCCGTACCGCGCTTCGCCGCAGCAGCCGTTGCGGCTGTTTTACGGCGACCTCGACGAGAACGGCGCCGTGGACCTGATCGAGGCCTACGAGGTGCCCGGCATCGGCTTGGCGCCGCGCCGCGATTTCGACGCCGTGGCCGCGGCGTTGCCGTTTGTGAGAACCCGTTTTGCATCCCGGCGCGCCTACGCCCAGGCCGGCGTGAGTCAGATGCTGGGCGCGGAAGGCGCAAAGGCGAAGGAACTCAGCGCGACCACGCTGCTGAGCACGGTGTTCCTGAACCGCAGCGGGCGTTTTGAAGCGGTGCCGCTTCCAGCCGCCGCCCAGTTCGCCCCGGTCTTTGGCGTGTGCGTGGCCGATTGGGACGGCGACGGGCTCGAAGACCTGTTCCTCAGCCAGAACCTCCACGCCACCCAGCCGGATTTCAATCGCATGGACGCCGGTCGCGGCCTGGTCTTGCGCGGCAATGGCCGGGGCGGGTTTGTGGCGATGCCCGGTCAGGACTCCGGCGTGGTGCTTTACGGCGAACAACGCGGTTGCGCGACGACGGACTTCGACGGCGACGGCCGGGCGGATCTGGTTGTCGCCCAGAACGGCGCTCCCACCGGTTTGTTCCGCAATGCCGGCGCGCGGCCGGGCTTGCGCGTGCGGCTGGTGGGACCGCCGGAAAATCCAGACGGCATCGGCGCGGGGGTGCGGTTGGAGATGGCGGATGGCCAGGCCGGTCCGGTGCGGGCGGTGATGGCCGGCAGCGGGTACGGCTCGCGAGACGGGGCGACGCTGGTGCTCCACGCTGGCGACCGGCAATCCCAAGCTGTGGAGGTGCGGTGGCCCGGCGGTCGAACGAGCAAAACGCCGGTGCCGGCCGGGGCTCGCGAGGTGCGGTTAAGCTGGGACGGACTGGCGAAGCCACAGACCAACTAAGTGTTCGCCTTGTCCCGAAAGTGGACACGCGTTCGCTCGAAGCCTTCGACCCCAAGACCGAAGTTGGCGTAGCGCAGTGCGTCCCGCCTGTCCGACTTCGGCTTTCGGGTTCAAGCGAGCGGGCGTCCGGTGGCGTGGCTTGGGTCGGAGTGCAAGGTTCGGGCTGGGAAGTTCAACGCCCGGCGGGTTGGGGCGCGCGAGTCAACGTCGGCTTTCCGCCCTGGTTCCCAGTCTGTTGTGAGCAGGCATGAAGGGTGCGTCCGCCAGCTTGTGGACGGCGCGGTGTTTTCCCGGCTGGCCAAACCGGGACTTGGGAACCTGATTCCAGCAAAGATTCCGCGGTCGCTCCCAGCAGCGTGGCTTCCGTAAGAAATTGAAATCCAGATTACTAAGTTTGCTATCCCAGCACTTTTCTCTTGGCAAAAACGGCACGCGGCGCGAGGGTCCGCGTCGGTCCCAGTCTTCCGATGTTGTCCTGCGCAGGGGTGAGACAGGGGTCATGCCGGGCCGCACGGCGGACGGGCCGAAGACAACCAAAGCACTCAAAGCACAAATCCCTATGGGCAAAACACAACTCCGTGCCCTTGTCACGGGAGTCTGCGCCTTCGGGCTGGGAGCAATCCTGGTCCAGGCTGCGGCACCCCCTTCACCGCAGGGCTTCATCACTGCCAAAGCCTTCTTGAACATCGGCGGTGGCACTGCTGTTACCGACCTCACCGGCAACGCCAAGTTCCCCAACAACCCGGACATCGTCGCCTACCCCGGCTACTTCGAGTACCCGTTCTCGGGCGACATCAACACGCCGCCACCGGGCGACGTGTACAACAATTACGGCACCCAGATCATCGGCTACTTCTACCCGCCGGCCACCGGTGATTACGTCTTCTACCTGGCGGCTGACGATGGTTCAAATCTGTACCTGAGCACCGACGCCGACCCGGCCAACAAAAAGCTCATCGCCCAAGAGACGGGCTGGAGCCCGGTGCGCGCGTTCACCACCATCGGGGGCGGCAGCACGGTGGAGGCCAAGAACTCCCAGACCTTCACCGGCACCGAGTGGCCCACCAAAGACCCCGCGAATGGCGGGGCACGGATCACCCTCCAGGCCAACCGTGCGTACTACATTGAGGCGCTATCCAAGGAAGGCGGCGGCGGGGACAACCTGGCCGTGGCCGTGCAGGACCCCAACTTCGTGATTGACGCCAGTCTGCCCATCCCGGGCCAGTACCTGTCCACCATTGATAAAACGAGCGGACCGGTGAAGATCGCGACGCAGCCGCAGAGCCAGACGGTGAACGAAGGCTCGCCCGTCACCTTCTCGGTCGTCGCGGACGGCACCCCGCCCTACACCTACCAGTGGAAACGGAATGGCGGTGACATCCCCAACGCCACAGGCACCTCCTACACCCTCAGCCGGGCCTACCGCGCCGACAACGGCGCCAAGTTCTCGGTCGTGGTGACCGGCGGACAAGGAACCGTGACAAGCGCGGAGGCCACGCTCACGGTGAACAACGACACGACCGGCCCGACGCTGGTCTCGGTGGGGGTTTCCGCCAGCTTCAACACGCTGCGGGTGGCCTTCTCCGAACCGCTGGACCCTGCCACCGCCCAAGCCACTGGTAACTACCAGATTTCGGGCGGCGTGACCGTCAGCGCCGCGGCGCTCGGCGCCCCCGCGGGCCAGGCCGGTGACAATGTCGTGGTCCTCACGACCAGCACACAGGCCGAAGGCGCGACGCTGACCCTGACGGTCAACAACGTGAAGGACGTGCCGGGCAACGCCATCGCGGCGAACAGCTCGATCACGTTCCTGACGCCTGTCTTCGCGCGTGGCTGGGCCAGCTACGAACGCTGGCACAATGAGAACGGCGATCCAGGCGACATCAACGCCTTCGCCCAGGCAATCGCCGACGGCACGATCCGCGCGCCGGACTTCGCCTCGGCTTACCAGCAGTTCGGCGGGCCGTGGGGCGCGCGCGACAACTATTCCGCGCGCGTGTACGGCTACTTCATCCCGCCGGCCAACGGCAACTACGTGTTCTTCGTCGCCTCCGACGACCAGAGCAATGTGTACCTGAGCACGGATGACAAGCCGGCGAACAAAAAGCTGATCGCCCAGGAAACCGGCTGGAGCAACCAGTACCAGTGGCAGACGGTGGGCTCTGGGGATGCGACGAGCAAGCGCTCCGACCAGTTCGGCGGGATCGAGTGGCCGACCTTCAACACCATCACGCTCACCGCCAACCGGCGATATTACATGGAAGTGCTGTGGGACGAAGGCGGCGGCGGGGACGGCGCGGACGTGACCTTCATCAGGGAGGGCGACGCCGACCCGGCGCAGAACGCCTCCGGCATGTTCATGAGGGGGAATGTCATTGCGACGTTCCTCGATCCAAACGGCGCCAACGTGGACATCACCGAGCAACCGGCGGACGCCACCCAGCAGGAGGAGCGCGTGGCCACCTTCTCCGTGGTCGCCACCGGCACGTCCTCGTACGGCAATACGGTCACCTACCAGTGGCAGAAAGCCCCGCCGGGCAGCGCCACCTTTACGGACATCCCCGGGGCGAACGGGGCGTCCTACACGACACCGATCCTGACCCTCGCGGACAACGGCTCGAAGTTCCAGGTGGTCTGCAGCGTGCCGACCTTCTCCAAGGTTAGTGCCGCCGCCACCCTGACGGTCGTGCCTGACACGTTCCCGCCCAAGCTGGTCGGCGCGGGCTCGCTCATGAAGGGCAACGCCATCGAGATCGGCGTGGGCTTCGACGAGAACGTGGACCCGACAACCGCGGGCGCGGTGGCCAACTACTCCCTCTCGAAGGGCACGGTCACCGGCGTGCGCTACCAACGCTTCGCCCACACCGACGGCGCGGGCTTCTTCAAGCTCGGCACCGCCGGTCCGTTCAACGGCGCCGCGGTGGTGTTGACCACCTCCGGTCTGGCGGCGGGCGACACCGTCACCGTGACCGCCAAGAACATCAAGGACGTCAAGGGAAACACCATGCCAGCAGCCGGCGAGAGCAAGGCGCTGAAGGTCACGAGCAAGATGAAGTGGGCTGCGATGGGTGGCAACGACTACCTCGAGGGCGAGACGTGCGGCCAGGACATCACGACCGACGCGGCGCTGTGGCCGGATGACGCCATCGCGCTCAGCGAGGCGGACTTCGACCTCGTCAGCAGCGGCTCCGCCAACTGGAACAACTACGACGAAGCCACCTTCGTATACGAGGAAATCACGGGCGACTTCGACAAGGTGGTGCGGGTCGAATACCACGATCCGACCAGCCAGTGGGCCCGCGCCGGCATGTGCGCCACGCCGGCCCACGACGAGGGCGTGAACCGGGCGGCGGTCGCCGGCGGTGCGCTGATGGAGAAACGCTACATGTTGCGCGCCAATCCGGCCGTGCAGTGGAACGGCACCGCGGGCAACAACCAGAACGAAGCCGACTGGCGCGACACCGCGGGCGGCAACTACGGCGGCACGGGCGCCGGCGTGCCGGCTTATCCGAACGCCTGGCTCCGCATGCAGCGCATTGGCCAGACCTTCACTGGCTTCTACAGCAGCGACGGCCGGAACTGGACCTCCTACGGTTCACACACGTTCACCGCCGCCGAACCGATGCCGGACACACTTCTGGTCGGCATCTATTACAGCCCGGAGATGTGCAACAACGGCACGGCTGCGGGCGTCGGCCACTCCTCCGTCGCCAAGTTCCGCCAGTACGGCAGCTACGTGTCGAATCCGTCCGTGGTGGATTACGGCATTGGTCTGAACTTCGGCGCGGATGAGCCGGCGGGGGCTAACGGGGGCATCCTGCCTTCGATTGGCACGGCGGGCGTTCCGAAGGTTCTGCAAGCCAACTGGAACAACCTGAGCGGGGCTTCAGGCACCAGCAGCGCCATCGTGGCGGACTCGAAGGGGGCCGCCCAGGTGACAGCTGTCCAAGTCGAATGGTCCAGCCCGAACACCTGGTCGAGCACCGGCCGGGGCGAGGAGAACAACCAGTTCACGGGGAACGACAAAACCCTGATGACGGGATATCTCGACACCGGCGCGGCCACGACCACGACGGTGACCATCACCGGCCTACCGACCGAACTGACCTCCGAGGGGTATGACGTGTACGTGTACCTGCTCGGCGGCGTGCCGAACAAGGGCGGTGGCTACCGGATCGTCAGCGCCGCCACTCAGGCGGTGTTGAAGGATTACGTCCACGCCTTCTGCTCGGTGAATCCGACGAGCTACGTCGAGGTGACGGGTGATCCCACGCTCTACAACGTGGGCAATTACATCGTGTTCAAGGGCCTCAACGCTCCGGGCATCGTCGTTGAAGCCAGCACCGCCGGCGGCCACGGCGCGGGCAGCAACCCGCGCGCGCCGCTCAACGCTGTCCAGCTCGTCAAAGCGGGTGGCGGTGGCCAGGAACCCGGTGAGATGACGATCAGCCTCAGCGGTGGGAACGTCACCATCAACTGGGAAGGCGAGGGCACATTGCAGTCCGCCACCTCAGTGTTGGGACCGTGGACCAACGTTGGCTCCACCAAGCCCTACACCACGCCGGCCTCGGCCGCGGCGATGTATTTCCGCGTCCAAGGCCAGTAACTGGCGTTTTAGCGATCTGAGATCACGAGACCGGGCTTCAGCCCGGTCTCTTTTTGTTTCCAGCCGGCGAAACGGCCGGGCGCGTCGGGTATATCGGCGGCCATCCAGGCTGCCGCGCGGTGCCGTTCCGGCCTTGACGTGGTGGCGCGAGACTCTGTCCGAGCCCTGCCTTTCAGCCCGAAAACCGAAGTTGGGCAGGCGGGACGCGCTGCGCCACGGCTCAACTTCGGTTTTCGGGTTGAGTTCAGGCTTGACCCCTCCGCCGGGCGACGCAATGTCCTGTCCCACAAGCCACCACCCTGAACCTCCCGATTCCGGGAGTTCCCTTCCGGCGCGCCCGTTGGACGCGCCGCTCCGAGGGCCGCGGGAGCGCGGGTGGCGGACACAGTGGACAGAGCCATGAACTCCAAATGTTTCACACTCACTCCAGTCCTTCTGGCCTCCCTGGCGGCGGCGCTTTGCGCGGGTCCGCCGGTGCTGGCCGGGACGTTCACCTCGAACTTCAGCAACCCGAACCAGACGGGTTTCACCCTCAACGGCGGATTCCGGGCGGACGGCGTCACTCCGTATCCGGCCATCGAAGGCGGGCATCTCGCCCTCACCTACGCCGAGAACAGCCAGCAGGGCAGCATGGTGCTGGACGACCTCGATGGCGGCCAGGCCATCGAGAGTTTCGTCGTGCGCTTCAAGCTCCAGATCGGACCCGGCTCGGGCAACCCCGCTGACGGCGTGTCGTTCTGCTTCGGGCCGGAGGTCACGTCCTTCTCGAACTTCGGCGAGGAGGGCATCGGCGGCGGCATCATCGTCGCCTTCGACACGTACGACAACGGCGGGGGCGAGGCGCCGGCCATCGAAGTGAAGTACGGCGGGGCCAGCATGGTCATCGCCAAATTCGCCAAGGCCGAGATGGTCACCAGCAAGTTCGAGGACGTGGAGATCACGCTCACGCGGGCCGGCATGTTGAACGTCAGCTACAAGGGCCAGCGGCTCTTCGAGAACGTGATCCTGCCGGGCTTTCAACCCCTGGCCGGCCAGTTCGGCTTCGGCGCCCGCACCGGTGGCGAGAACGCCAACCAGTGGATTGACGACCTGTCGGTCACAACTGTGGTGGCCGGTGCCGCAACCGCGCCCGTCGTCACCGCGCCGCCGCAGAGCCAGACCGTGAACGAAGGCGCGCCGGTCACTTTCAGCATCGGCTTCGATGGCAGCGCGCCGCTCACCTTCCAGTGGTTGAGCAACAACGTGGCGATCGCCGGGGCCACCGGACCCGCGTACACCATGGCCCGCGTGCCGGCCACGGCCAGCGGCGCGAAGTACAAGTGCACCGTCAGCAACGCCGCCGGCACCGCCACCTCGGCCGAGGCTACGCTCACCGTGGTGCCGGACGTCACCCCGCCCACGCTGGTCGCGGCCCGCGGGAGCTCCGACTTCCTGGGCGTGGTGGTGACTTTCTCGGAGCCGGTGGATGACGCGACCGGCGGCAACCGGGCCAATTACACCATCGCCGGCCTGACGGTGAACGCCGCGACGGTGTTCGGCTCGAACGTGGTGCTGGCCACCACCAAGCAATCCGAAGGCGCGACCTACACGGTGGTGGTCAACAACGTCAAGGACCAGGCGGCGGCCGGCAACACCATCGCCCCCAACAGCCAGGCGACCTTCCGCACCTTCGTCTTCATGCCCGGCTTTGTCCTGCACAAGAAGTACAACAACTTCAGCGACGCCTCGGGCACGAGCCCGGACAACCTGTTCGCCGACGCCCGCTACCCCAACCAGCCCGACCGCCTGGACCTCTTGAACGCGGTCGAATATCCGCCGAACGGCGCCACGCGCCTGCCCGCCGATCCGGTGCGGAACTACTTCGACACGATCGAGGGCTTCTTCATCCCGCCGCAGAGCGGCAACTACGTGTTCTTCACCGCCGGCGCCGACCGCTGGTGGCTATTCCTGAGCACGGACGAAAATCCGGCGAACAAGCACCTCATCGCCGCGGAACCGGGCGGCTGGACCGATCCGCGGGACTGGAACACCACCCATGACACCGACCCGTACCGGCACCGCTCGGACTACTCCGAGTTCAGTCAATGGCCGTCGGGGCCCACCATCACGCTGACCGCCAACCGGCGTTATTACCTCGAGATGGTCCACCACGATCCCAGTTGGTCGGGCGGCGACTGGTTTGCCGCCACCTACAAGCTGGAGTCCGAAGATGATCCCGCGGACGGCACCGCGCCGCGCCTGACCGGCAATGTGATCGGCACCTACGTGGATCCCAGCGGCTCGGCGATCAACATCACCCAGCAGCCCGCCGACCTCACCGAGCAGGAGAACCGCTCGGCCACCTTCACCATCGTGGCCACCGGCGCCTCCGCTTACGGGGGCAACCTCGGCTACCAGTGGCAGCGGCAGGCGCCGGGCGGCAGCACCTGGCAGGATCTCGCCGGCGCCACGGCCGCGTCGTATTCGACCGCGCTCCTGACACTCGCCGACAGCGGCGCCAAGTACCGCGTGGTCTGCAGCGTGCCCGCGCTGGTCGTGACCAGCGCCGTGGCCACATTGACGGTGGTGCCCGACACGTTCGCGCCGAAGATCGTCGGCGCGGGTTCGATCATGAAGGGCAACGCCATCGAGATCGGCGTCGGCTTCGACGAGAACGTGGATCAGGCCACGGCCAGCGCGGTCGCCAACTATTCGCTCTCGAAGGGCAGCGTCACGGGCGTGCGTTACCAGCGCTTCGCGCACACGGACGGCGCGGGCTTCTTCCAGTTGGGCACGGCGGGGCCGCATCACGGCGCGGCGGTGGTGTTGACCACCAGCGGCCTGGCGGCGGGCGACAACGTGTCCGTAACGGTCAAGAACGTGAAGGACCTCAAGGGCAACGCCATGTCGGCCGCAGGCGAGAGCAAGTCGCTCACCGTGACCTCTAAGTTGAAATGGGCCGCGATGGGCGGCAACGACTACCTCGAAGGCGAGACCGCCGGGATGAACATCAATCCCGATCCGGCGCTCTGGCCGGATGACGTGGTGGCGCTGGGGCAGGCGGACTTCGACCTCATCAGCAGCGGCACCGCCAACTGGAACAACTACGACGAAGCCACCTTCGTGTACGAGGAAATCACGGGCGACTTCGACAAGGTCGTACGCGTTGAGTACCACGACCCCACCAGCCAGTGGGCCCGCGCCGGCATGTGCGCCACGCCGAGCGCAGACGAAGGCGTGAACCGGGCGGCGGTCGCTGGCGGGGCGCAAATGGAGAAACGCTACCTGCTGCGGGCCAATCCAGCCGTGCAATGGAACGGCGCGGCGGGCAACAACGCCAACGAGGCCGTCTGGCGCGACGTGGCCGGCGGCAATTACGGCGGCGGCGGCGCCGGCACGCCGGCTTATCCGAATGCCTGGCTGCGCATGCAACGCACCGGGCAGACCTTCACCGGCTATTACAGCGCCGACGGCCGGAAGTGGACCTCCTACGGCGTCCACACGTTTACCGCCGCCGAACCGATGCCCGACAAGCTGCTGGTGGGCCTCTACTACTCGCCGGAACTCAATAACAACGGCACCGGCGAAGGAGTCGGGCATTCCGTCGTGGCCAAGTTCCGCCAGTACGGCGACTTCGTCCAAAACGTGCCGCCGGGGGCGATGACCATCACGCGGTCGGGCAACAACGTCACCCTCAACTGGGAGGGCGACGGCACGCTGCAATCCGCCACGTCCGTGCTTGGCCCGTGGACGAACATCGGCTCGACCAAGCCGTACAGCACGCCGGTCACCGGAGCGGCGATGTACTTCCGCGTCCAGGGCCAGTAGCCGGCGCTCAGCCGGGCTGAGTTCACGAGACCGGGCTTCGGCCCGGTCTTTTTGTTTCGAGATTTCAAACCGGCCGCGTTCGCCTCAGTATCCGGTCGTGACACAGCCAGCTCCCGATAACCGGCCGCCGCGACATCATGCGCCGTGGCGGCTGATCGGGAGCCTGATCCTCGCCGGTCTGTTCGGCGAAGGCGTGCGGGCGGCTGAATCGCCACCCACGAGTCTGGTCTGGCGCGAACTGCCCGGCGCTCGCGCGGCATCGGTTCAGCCTGTGGGCGCAAATCGGACCGGCCTGACGCTGCTCCCGGCTGCCCAAACCGGAGTTGGCTTCGTGAACCTCCTTCCCGAGCCACGCCACCTCACCAACCAGATTCTCCCCAACGGCTCGGGCGTGGCGGCGGGCGACGTGGACGGCGACGGCTGGTGCGATCTGTTCTTCGCCGGGCTGCTGGACTCCGGCTGCCGGCTGTACCGCAATCTCGGCGGGTGGCGCTTCGCCGACATCACGGCCCCGGCCGGAGTGGCCTGCGCCGGACGCGACAACACCGGCGCCGCCTTCGCCGACCTCGATGGTGATGGCGACCTTGATCTGCTCGTGAATTCGCTGGGCGCGGGCACCGTGATCTTTCTCAATGACGGCAGCGGCCGTTTCACGCCGGCGTCGCCGATGCTCAATCCGAACCGTGGCGGCACATCGCTCGCGCTGGCCGATGCCGACGCCGATGGCGACCTGGACCTGTACATCGCTAATTACCGCGCCACGACGCTCACGGACATGCCGGGCACGCGCTTCAGCGTAAAGATGCTGAACGGCCAGCCCCAGGTGGTCGCCATCAATGGCCGGCCGCCCACTGATCCCGAGTGGACCAACCGGTTCGTGTTCAAGTTCGAGCTGGGCCCCGGCGGACGCGGCAAGTTCGGACGCGAGGAGCTGGGCGAGCCGGACGCGTACTTCGTCAATGACGGCCGCGGACGTTTCACGCCGGTCCCCTTCACCGGCGGCGGTTTCCGCGACGAGGACGGCCGGCTGCTGGCCGCGCCGTTCTTTGACTGGGGCTTGTTCGTGTTGTTCCGCGATCTCGACGGCGATGGCGCGCCCGACCTTTACCTGTGCAACGATTTCGGCAGCCCGGACCGGCTCTGGCTCAACGACGGCGCCGGCCGGTTCCGCCTGGCGCCCGCGCTGGCCATCCGTCAGACCAGCCTTGCCTCAATGGCCGCCGACGCCGCCGACCTGGATCGCGACGGACACGACGATCTGCTGGTGCTCGACATGCTCGGCCGTGAGCACACGCGCCGGCTCACCCAGCGCAACATCCTTCGCGCCGAACTGGCGCCGGCCGGCGACATCACCGCCCGCCCGCAGTACCCGCGCAACACGCTGCTCTGGAATCGCGGTGATGGCACCTATGCCGAGATCGCCCAGTTCGCCGGCCTGGAGGCCAGCGAATGGTCCTGGAACCCCGTGCTGCTCGACGTGGACCTTGACGGCTACGAGGACGTGCTGGTGCCGAACGGTTTCGTGCGCGACAACATGAACCTGGACGCGATGAACCGCATCCAGGCCGAGCAGGCCGGCCGACGTCTTTCCGCCCTGGAGGAACTGCGTCTGCGCGCGTTGTACCCGCCGCTCAACACGTCCAACCTGGCGTTCCGCAATCTCGGCAACTTGAAGTTCACAGAATGCGGCCGCGACTGGGGCTTCGACCAGCCCGTGATTTCGCAGGGCGCCTGCCTCGCCGATTTGGACAACGACGGCGACCTCGATCTCGTGGTGAACAATCTCAACAGCGAGGCCGGCCTTTACCGCAACGACACCTCCGCGCCACGCCTGGCCGTGCGCCTCCGCGGTCAGCCGCCCAACACCGGCGGCGTGGGCGCGCGCATTACGGTCACCGGCGGCCCAATGCCGCAAAGCCAGCCGATCGTCTGCGGCGGGCGTTACTGTTCCAGCGATCAGGCGCAACGAACCTTTGCCGCGGAAAACGCTGCCGCGCTCGAAGCCCGCGTGCGCTGGCGCGGCGGCCGGGAAAGCGTGGTCGCGAACGTCCCGCCAAACACGTTGCTGGAGGTCTTCGAGTCCGCCGAAGCGGTTCCGCCAGCGGCTACGTCGGCCACCGACTCCCCTGCCCCATCCAGCGGCATTCGGTTCGCGGATGCCAGCGAAGAGCTGGGGCATATCCACGATGACGCGCCATTTGATGATTTCGAACGCCAGCCACTGCTGCCGCGCAAGCTGAGCCAACTCGGCCCTGGCGTCGCGTGGTGGGATCTGGACGGCGACGGTCGCGAGGATCTTGTGGTCGGCGGCGGTCGTGGTGGTCGCCTGGCCGCGTTTCGGAACCTCGGAGAAGGGCGCTTCGAGCGCCTCACCGGCCAACCTTGGGACACGCCGCTCGAGCGTGACGCCGCGGGCTTCGCTGTACTTGCGCCGGGCACGTTGTTGCTCGCGCTTGCCAACTACGAAGACGGCGCCACGAACGCAGCCGGCGTGGTGACGCTCGGGGTGAACTCCTTGAAGTCGGAGCTGCCGCTGTCCCCGGCGAGTTTCGGTCCGCTTGCGGCGGCCGACTTCGACGGTGATGGCAGCCTGGACTTGTTCGTGGGCGCCCGCGCGGTGGGTGGTCGCTACCCGGAGGCCAGAGCTTCCCAGCTTTTCCGCCGACGCAACGGCCGGCTCGAACTCGACGTAAGAAACACCGCCGCGCTGCCGCCCACGCTGGTCAGCAGCGCCCTGGCATCGGACCTCACCGGCGATGGCTGGCCGGAACTGGTGCTGGCGTGCGACTGGGGTCCGATTCGGATCTTCCGCAACGACCGGGGGACCTTGACCGAATGGCATCCCCCGCTGACCTGGGCTGGTGATGCGACCCACCCCGCGCCTGCCTCCGCCCTCACTCCTCGCCCCGCGTCCCTGTCCACGCTCACCGGCTGGTGGAATGGTGTGGCGGCGGGCGATTTCGACAACGACGGCCGGCTGGACCTGCTGGCCGCGAACTGGGGACAGAACACGCGCTACGAACGCTGGCGGCCCGCGCCGCTGCGACTTTATTTCGGAGACTTCAACGAGGACGGCGGCGTGGTGCCGCTGGAGGCACACGTGGCGCCGGAGTTGGGCCGGTTCGCGCCGGACCGGCTGCTGGACGTGGTCACGCGTTGCATCCCGCGCTGGGCCGCGCGGTTTCCCACACACGCGGCCTGGGCTGGCGCCGGCGTGGAGGAGATCCTGGGCGAGGCCCGTGCCGCCTCCCGGCACCTCGAGGTGGTCTGGCTGGAAACGACGCTCTTCCTGAACCGCGGCGACCACTTTGAGGCACGCGTGCTGTCGGCGGAAGCGCAGTTCGCGCCGTCGCTTGCGGTCTGCGTGGGCGACGCCGACGGCGACGGCGACGAAGACGCGTTTCTGAGCCAGAATTTCTTCGGAGTGGATCTGGACACCTCGCGGTACGACGCGGGCCGGAGTCTATGGCTGTACGGCGACGGCCGGGGCGGCCTCACGCCAGTGCGCGGCCAGGACTGCGGCGTGCGCGTCCATGGCGAACAGCGCGGCGCGGCCTTGGCGGACTACGACGGTGATGGCCGGGTTGACTTGGTCGTGGCCCAGAATCGCGCGGCGACGCGACTGTTCCGCAACACGGGCGCCCGGCCAGGCCTTCGCGTGCGCCTGATCGGACCGCCATCCAATCCGGCCGGCATCGGTGCGGTGGTGCGCCTGCGCTTCGGTGACCGCGACGGCCCCGCGCGCGAAGTGCGGGCGGGCGGCGGGTATTGGTCGCAGGACAGTCCGGTCTTGGTGCTCGGCACACCTGGGCCGCCCTCAAGTGTTCAGGTCCGCTGGCCGGGTGGCCGCGTCACCGAGAGCCGTGTCCCGTCCGGCACGCGCGAGTTGGTGATCCGGATGGACGGCGAAACGGAGGTCAGGCCATGAAACGGTGGCTCTTGCTGTGCGCGGCGGGGTACCAGGCTGTGGCGGGCCTTGCGGGTGAGACCAACCAGTCCACAGCCGGGTCGGAAATCCGAAATCCGAAATCGGAAATCCGAAGTCCCGGATCCAAAACCGGCGCCCAAGAGGCGCCGGCCAGTCCGGGTGAGACGAAGCCGCTGACCGATTTCGAGCGGGGTCGGGAGCTGTCGCGCAGCATTTGTACGGCCTGTCACCTGTACCCCGAGCCGGACCTTCACGACGCGGAGAGCTGGCGCCGGCACGTCGTGCCGCTGATGCACCGGAACGCCGGCATCGGCGAGATCAACCCGGCCGGATCCGACGCCGAGCGGGCGGCGCTCGAGCAGTGGCGGCTGATCTGGAACTACTACTTTCAGGCCGCGCCGGCGCAGGCGATACCGCAAGGCCCGCGCGCCCCAATCCGGCGCGAGTTGCCAGGCTTCATGGTCGAGGACCCGCGCTACCGGCGCGGCATCAGTTACGCCACGATGGTGCGGATCGCGCCGGATCGCCGGCAGATTTACGTCGGCAACGCCTTCACCCGCAGCCTCGACGTGCTTGATCATAACGGCACAGGCCTGGCCAGCACGCGGCTCGATTCCACCGTGACGCATCTGCTGCCCTTGCCGGACGGCACGTGGCTCGGGTCACAGATCGGCATGGTGGTGCCGGATGACCGGCCGTTGGGGCGGATCACGCGCTTTACGCGTCCCGGCCTGCGGTTTGAAACGGTCGGCGATGTCATCACCAATTTGGTGCGCCCCATCGAGTGCGTGGCGGGCGACTTGAACGGCGACGGGCGCGCGGACCTTGTGGTATGCAGCTATGGCAATCGCACCGGCGTGTCCGGCAGCCTCGCCTGGTACGAGAACCGCGGCGACACCAACTACGTCGAGCATGTGCTGCTGGACCGCCCCGGCGCCACACGCTGCCACCTGCTGGACGCGAACCGCGACGGCCGGCTGGACATCGTGGCGTTGATGGCCCAGGCGCGCGAGGGGGTCTTCCTGTTCCGCAACGACGGCGATGGCGAGTTCACCGAGATTCCCTGGATTGTGCAGTCGCCCGCGTGGGGTTACGTCAGCCTGCAACTGGTGGACTTCAACGGAGACGGCCACCTCGACCTGCTGACCGGCAACGGCGACCTAGGCGACTTCGACTGCCCGCCGAAGCGCTACCATGGCGTGCGGCTCTACTTGAACGACGGGAAGTTCAACTTCCGCGAGGTTCTTTTCTATCCGCACAACGGCACCTACGACGCGAAGACCGCCGATTTCGACGGTGACGGCGACCTCGACATCGTGGCCATCTCGTTTTTCCCCGACTACGCGCGGTCGCCGGAGGAAAGCTTCGTGTACCTCGAAAACCTTGGGAAGTTCGAGTTCGCGGCGTGGACCTTTCCCGATTGCGAGCGCGGCCGCTGGCTGACCATGGACGTGGGCGACCTCGACGGTGACGGCGACGCGGACATCGTTCTCGGCGCGGCGTTCAAGACCCCGTTCAAGGCCCCGCCCGCTCTGCAGGCGCGCTGGGACAAGGAGGGGCCATCGCTGCTGATTCTGCGCAACCAGCTCAAGGAAACCCGGGTCCGGACCGACGCCGCAGCGCCGTCGCAACGATGAACTTGAAAACCGAGGTTAAACTTCGTGTCGCGTCGCAAGACACCACCAGGAGCGCCGGCATCCCTGCCGGCAAGCAGGTGGTCGCTCCCGGTTTGCGTCCCGGCCTCTTCGGGGAATTGAGGCGCAAAACCCCGATCAGCTTTTCATGATGCACCGCCGTCTTTGCCAAGCCATCTGCCTGGGCGCGCTGTTGGCCGCCGTTTCTGCCGCACAGGCCGCGGATCGGGAATGGACGCCCGGCGCCGGCCATCGTTGGAGCGCACTCGCGGTGCCGCCGATTGGCAAGGCGGGCTTCACCCTGCTGCCGCCCGACGTGACCAGGGTCCATTTCACCAACCGCCTTTCGCCGGCCGCAGCCGCGGAAAACCAAATCCGCCTGAACGGCTCCGGCGTGGCGCTGGGTGACGTGGACGGCGACGGCTGGTGCGACCTTTTCGCCTGCGCGCTCGAGGGCCGCGTGGCGTTGTTCCGCAATCTGGGCGGCTGGCGTTTCACAAACGTCACCGCCGCGGCGGGCCTGGATTTTCGCGGCAACTACTCGACCGGCGCCACGCTGGCCGACGTGGACGGCGACGCCGACCTCGATCTGCTGGTCAACGGCGTCGGCACCGGCACGCGGCTCTTCCTCAATGACGGCCGCGGGCGGTTTCAGGCAGTGGCGGACTCCGGCTTGATCCCGCGCCACGGCGCCACGACCTCCACGCTCGCCGACGTGGACGGTGATGGCGACCTCGACTTGTACGTCGCCAACTACCGGACCAACACCGTGCGCTCGACCGGCTTTGCGCTGCTCAACGTGGGCGGCCGGCGCATGGTCCGGCCTGAGGACCGCGATCACCTCGAACTGACGCCTTCCGGCCGCGTGCTCGAGCACGGCGAGCCGCATTTTCTTTATCTCAACGACGGCCGCGGCCGCTTCCAGCCCGTGTCCTGGACGGACGGCGCCTTCCTCGACGAAGACGGCCGCCCGCTGCGCGCGGCGCCGCGTGACTGGGGCCTGACCGCGGCCTTCCGCGACTTGAACGGCGACGGTCATCCCGACCTGTATGTCTGCAACGATTTTCATTCACCCGACCGCGTCTGGCTCAACGACGGGCGGGGCCGCTTCCGCGCCATTCCCCGACTGGCGCTGCGTCACACCGCCACGTTTTCCATGGCGGTGGACTTCGCGGACGTGGACCGCGACGGGCGCGATGACCTGCTGGTCTCGGACATGACCAGCCGCGCGCGCGGCCGCCGGCTCATGCAGATCGCCGGCATGGCGCCGTACGAGATCATCCCGGGCGTGTTCGATGACCGGCCGCAACTCGACCGCACCGTGCTGCAATGGAACCGCGGCGACGGCACCTACGCCGAGGTGGCCTGCTACGCCGGCCTGGAGGACTCCGAATGGAACTGGTCCGTGCTGTTCCTCGACGTGGATCTGGACGGCTTCGAGGATTTGCTCGCCGCCACCGGGCACATGTTCGACACACAGGACCTCGACGCCCAAGCGCGCATCGCGGCCCGCGGCCCGTACCCGCCAAGCCAGATTCCCGGCAAGCTGCTCATGCTGCCGCCGTTGGCCCAGGCCAACCTCGCTTTCCGCAACCGGGGCAACCTGACCTTCGCCGAGTGCGGCCAGGCCTGGGGCTTTGACCAGGTCGGCGTCTCGCAAGGCATGGCCCTGGCTGACCTCGACAACGACGGCGACCTGGACCTGGTCGTCAGCAACCTGAACGGGCCGCTCGGACTGTATGGCAACGAGTCCCCGGCGCCGCGTCTGGCGGTTCGCCTGAAAGGCCGGCCACCCAACACCGCGGGCATCGGCGCAAGGATCACCGTGAGCGGCGGGCCGGTGCCGCAAAGCCAGGAGATGATGTGCGGCGGGCGGTACCTGTCTTGCGACGAAACGCTCCGGGTGTTCGCCGCCGGCGCAATGACCAACAGGCTGCGGATCGAAGTCACCTGGCGCAGCGGCCGGCGGAGCGTCGTGCCCGGGGCCCAGCCGAACTGCCTGTATGAAATCGAAGAGCCTGGTTCGGAGTCCGAAGTCCCATGTCCCGGGCCCCAAGCCACCGCTCACCAGTCACCAGTCCCCCCGGCGCCTCTGTTTCAGGACGTCTCGGCGCTCCTCAACCACCGCCACTCCGAAGCACCCTTCGATGACTTCGCCCGCCAGCCGTTGTTGCCGCGCCGGCTCAGCCAGGCCGGTCCTGGCGTGTGCTGGTTCGACCTGGACGGCGACAGTTGGGACGACCTGATCGTGGGCGGCGGCCGGGGCGGAACACTCGCGGTCTTTCGCAACGACCGGCAAGGCGGCTTCGCGCGGCTGTCCGGACCCCCTTGGAACCAGACCCTGGCGCGCGATCAAACGGCCATTGTGGGCATGGTGGAGCCGGACGGCACGCGCGGCTTGCTGGTTGGCGCCGCCAACTATGAGGATGGCCAGGCCACAGGCGGCGCGGTCGGCTGGTGGGTGCCGGGACAGACCAACGTCCTGGACGTCGTGCCCGCCTCGGCTTCGACCCCGGGACCGCTGGCGCTGGGCGATCTGGACGGCGACGGCGCGTTGGATTTGTTCGTGGGCGGCCGCAGCGTGCCGGGTCGCTACCCCGAGCCGGCACAATCCCAGATTTGGCGACGGCAAGGCGCCGGCTGGGAGTTGGACACCGCGAACACCGCGCGCCTGACGGCGGCGGGTCTGGTCTGTGGCGCGGTGTGGACCGATCTGAACGGCGACGGCTGGCCGGAACTGGCGCTGGCGTGCGAGTGGGGGCCGCTTCGCATTTTCCGCAACGACCGGGGGACCTTGACCGAATGGCATCCCCCGCTGACCTGGGCTGGTGGTGCGACCAAACCCGTGCCTGTCTCTTCCCTCACCCCTCTCCCCTCGTCCCTTTCCGCGCTCACCGGCTGGTGGAACGGCGTCACCACCGGTGATTTCGACGGCGACGGCGACCAGGATTTGCTCGCCACGAACTGGGGGCTCAACATCGTCCAGCGCGCCTCACCGGCGGCGCCGTACCGGCTGTACTTCGGCGATTTCGATGGCAGCGGCGCGCTGCAACTGCTCGAGGCCTCGCGGGCGCTGGAGACCGGCCAGGAAATGCCGGAGCGCGACCTGGATTCGCTGGCGGCCGGCTGGCCGGCGGTGCGCGCCAATTTTCCGACCCACGCCGCCTTTGGCCGGGCCACGGTGGCGGACGTGCTCGGCCCGGCCCTCGCCAATGCCCGGCGGCTCGAAGCGAACACGCTCGCCTCGATGCTCTTCCTGAATCACGGCGATCATTTCACCGCCGTCCCGCTGCCGCGCGATGCCCAGTGGGCGCCGGCCTTCGCGGCGGGCGTGGCCGACATGGACGGCGATGGCGGCGAAGACGTGTTCCTGAGCCAGAATTTCTTTGCCACCCAGCCCAAGCTGCCGCGCTGCGACGCCGGCCGGGGCCTCTGGCTGCGAGGCGATGGCCGGGGCGGCTTCGAACCAGTGTCGGGCTGGGACAGCGGGGTCGCGGTCTATGGCGAGCAGCGCGGCGCGGCCGCGGGCGATTTCGACGGCGACGGTCGCGTAGATCTGGTGGTCACCCAAAATGGCAACGCCACGCGCTTGTTTCGGAACGTTGGCGCACGACCTGGCCTGCGCGTGCGTTTAACCGGCCCGCCCGGCAACTCAACCGGCGTGGGGGCGGTGCTGCGGCGATGGAGCGCCGGCCGCCCCGGACCCGCTCGCGAAATTCACGCCGGCTCCGGCTACTGGTCCAGCGACAGCGCGGTGCAAGTGCTGGCCGGCGATGAGGGACCGTCGCGCGTGGAAGTGAGCTGGCCGGGTGGCCGCCGCACCGAAATCGAGGTGCCGGCGAATGCTCGCGAGGTTGAGATTCGCTGGCCGGGTGAACTCACGGTCGTCCGCTGAGCGCGAAAACAGAGGTTGGGGATCGCGCCTGCCCCGGGCGCAGGTTTACGCGCCCTCGCGCAAACCCCGCAGGCTCAAACCCGCTCCGCCTTTTTCCGGCCGCTTGCTGGCCCGGCGGCGGGCGGCGCGGGCGCCTCCATCAACACCAGCGGTGGCGTGCTCCCCAGCTACCGCGAAGTTGCCTGCGGGCGGCGTTCCATGTTCAGAATCGCGCGTGCTCAAGCCGCTGGTTATCGCCCGGTGAAACCGCCGAACAAAGTTGAACGAGGGAACGCGCCCTTCCCGGACGCAGGTTCGCGCGCGCTCCCGAAAACCCCGCAAGTTCAAATCCGCTCGGCCTTTGGCTGGCCGCTCAAGCGCCCGGCGGCTGGAGGCGAGGGCGCCTCCAGCGACGCCCGAGGCGGGCATGATCCCCAACTCCTGTTCCCGGGGTGAATGACATGCCCGCCTGGTTAGCAAGCCGGCTGTGTCTGCTGGGACTGTTGCTCTCCGCCGGCGCGGTTCACCTCGCCGGCGCCGCACCGTTGCACTGGGAGCCGGGCAACGGTTTCCAGAGCGCCGACTTGGAGGTGTCGGCCTCGGACCGGGTCGGCTTCACGCGGCTGGGCCCGGAAACCACCGGACTGCGTTTTGAAAACCCGCTGCCGGCCGGGCTCGCCGCCGCCAACAACAACTTCATGAACGGCTCGGGCGTGGCGGCGGGCGATTTCGACAGCGACGGCTGGTGCGACCTGTACTTTTGCGCCATCACCGGCACCAACGCGCTGTACCGCAACCTGGGCGGCTGGCGTTTCGCGGACGTAACCGCGCGCACTGGGGTGGGTCTGACCGGCTTGCACTCGACTGGCGCGTTGTTCGCGGACTGCGATGGCGACGGCCGGCTGGACCTGCTGGTCGCCACGCTGGGCACCGGCGTGCATTGCCTTCTCAACCAAGGCGACGGCCAATTCCGAGAGGTCACCGCCGGGGCCGGCCTGGTCTCCGATACCGGCAGCACCAGCCTGGCGATGGCCGACGTGGACGGCGACGGCGATCTGGACCTGTACGTCGCGAACTACGGCGCGCTCTCGATCCTGCGCTCGGGCGGCCGCGCGGAGATGCGGCAGGTCAACGGCCAGTGGGTGGTGACCGGGCCGCACGCGAAGCGGCTGCGTTTCATCGAAGGCCGGCTCGAGGAAGTGGGCGAGCCGGACGTGCTGTACCTCAACGACGGACGCGGCCGCTTCCAGGCGGTGCCGTGGAACTCCGCGCACTTCCTCGACGAGGAAGGCAACCCCAAGTCCGAGCCGTGGGATTTCGGCCTTTCGGTTCAGATGCGGGACCTCAACGACGACGGCGCGCCGGACATCTACGTATGCAACGATTTCCAGACCGTGGACCGCATCTGGCTCAACGACGGCGCCGGCCGCTTCCGCGCGCTGCCCCGGCTGGCCCTGCGCAAGCAAAGCTTCTCCTCGATGGGCGTGGATTTCGCGGACCTCGACCGCGACGGCTTCCTGGACTTCATGGCCACGGAGATGATGAGCCGCGAACACCGCCTGCGGATGCGCCAGATCGTGGGCATGGCGCCGCTGGTTCCCGTACCCGGCCGCGTGGACAACCGCCCCGAGATCGCCCGGAACACGCTGTTCCACAATCGCGGCGACGGCACCTTCGCAGAGATCGCCTCGTACGCCGGCGTGCCCGCCACCGACTGGTCCTGGCAGCCGGTCTTCCTCGACGTGGACCTCGACGGCTACGAGGACCTGTTGATCGGCAACGGCATGATGTTCGACGTGCAGGATCGCGACGTGCTGGACCGCGTGCGCGGTCTGGGCCGGCAAGCCCCGGAACAAGCCCGCACGAATCTGCTGCTGTACCCGCCGTTTCTCTCGCCGAACCTCGCGTTCCGCAACCGCCGCGACCTGACCTTCGAGGACGTGAGCTGGGCCTGGGGCTTCGACTCGACGCAGATCACGCAGGGCTTCGCCTTTGCGGATTTCGACCACGACGGCGACCTGGACCTGGCGGTGAACGGCATCAACGGCGGCGCCGGGCTCCACCGGTTCGACAGCGCGGCGGCGCGGGTCGCGGTGCGCCTGCGCGGCGAGCCGCCCAACCGGGCCGGCTTCGGCGCGCGGGTGCGCGTGCTCGGCGGCGCGGTGCCGATGCAGATGCAGGAAATGCGCTGCGGCGGCCATTACCTGTCCGGCAGCGACAGCCAACTGGTCTTCGCGGCTGGCAGCCCCACCAACCGTCTGACCCTCGAAGTGCGCTGGCGCAGCGGCCGGCGCAGCGTCTTAGCTGATGCCGCTCCGAACCGGTTGTACGAAATTCAAGAACCGCCAGCGCCAGGTGGTCACTCTTCAGTTGCCAGTAATCAGTTGCCGGTTGAAGCGGAGCCACGAACCGCAAACAAACCACCAAGCACCAAGCACCAAGCACCAGGCACCGCGGATCTCACGCCTCACACCTCGCACCAGCCACTGTTCCGCGACATCAGCCATCGTCTCCGCCACACCCATCACGAAGAACTCTTCAACGACTTCGCCCGTCAGCCGTTGTTGACGCGGTTGCTCAGCCAGCTGGGCCCGGGCGTGGCTTGGGTGGACATGGACGGCGATGGCCGCGATGAACTGGTGGTGGGCGCTGGCCGCGACGGCGCGCTGGGCGTCTCCCGACAGGACCATGCCGGCGATTTCCAACCCGCCGTCGCCGCCGGGCTCGGCCCGGTGCCGGATGACCTGGCCGGGCTGGTCGCATGGCCGATGGCCGGTGGCACGAATCTGTTGCTCACCGCGCTGGCCAGCTACGAAACCGGCGCCACGAATGGCCCGGCGGTGATTCAGTGGAGTTTCGCGCCCGGCCGGCCACCGGTTGCCACGGCTTTGACCAACGTGACGCTGGCTGGCGCCAGCCCGGGTCCGCTGGCGATGGCTGACCTCGACGGCCAGGGAAATCTCGCGCTGTTTGTCGGCGGACGCGTGTTGCCGGGAGCCTGGCCGGCGCCGGCCAGTTCACGCCTGTTCCGCCTCTCGGAAGACGGCTGGACGCTGGACGCCACGGCCAGCCGGTTGCTGGAAAAGGTCGGTCTTGTTTCCGGCGCGCAGTGGACCGACCTCACCGGCGACGGTCTGCCTGAACTGGTGCTGGCGTGCGAGTGGGGGCCGCTTCGCATTTTCCGCAACGACCGCGGCAGTCTGAGCGCTTGGAATCCAGCGCTGACGTGGCCTGCCAACCTCGCCAGCCTCGCGCCGCGCTCGCCCCCCGCCCCTCAGCCCTCGACCCTCTCAGAACTCACCGGCTGGTGGAGCGGCGTGGCGGCGGGTGATTTTGACGAAGACGGGCGGCTGGATTTGATCGCCGGCAACTGGGGATGGAACGACGCCGCGCAGGCCAGCTTCGACCGGCCGTTGCGCGTCTATTACGGCGACCTCGGCGGTCAGGGTGTGGTGGACGTGCTCGAGGCGTACTTTCCCGACGAACTCACCACGGAAATGCCGCGCCGGAACCTCAATGCGCTCAGCCAGGCCCTGCCGTTTCTCCGCGCGCGCTACCCGACCCACGCCGCCTTCAGCACCGCGACCGTGGCGGACGTGATCGCGCTCCTGCCCGCGCGACCGGCCGTGGCCGCAGCAAACACGCTCGCCACCACCTTGTTCCTGAACCGCGGCGATCACTTCCAGGCGGTGCCGCTGCCCCGCGAAGCCCAGTGGGCCCCGGCCTGCGCCGTGTGCGTGGCCGACACGGACGGCGACGGACATGAGGATGTGTTTCTGAGTCAGAACTGGTTTGCATTCCGGCCCGAATGGCCGCGCCTGGACGCCGGCCGGGGACTCTGGCTGCGCGGCGACGGCCGCGGCAACCTGACGCCCATGACGGGTCAGGAATCCGGCGTGCTGGTTTATGGCGAACAGCGCGGCGCGGCTGTGGGCGACTTCAACGCCGATGGCCGGGTGGACCTGGCCGTGAGCCAGAACGGAACCGCCACCTGCCTTTACGAAAACATCGGCGCGCGTCCCGGCCTGCGCGTGCGTCTGACCGGCCCGCCGGCCAATCTCGCGGCCATCGGCTCCGTGCTGCGGCTGGGCGCGGGCGGGCGTCTCGGACCCGCGCGCGAAATCCGCGCCGGCGCCGGCTACTGGTCCCAGGACAGCGCGGTCCAGGTGCTGGCGGCGGCAGGCGAACCAGACCAGCTCTGGGTACGCTGGCCAGGCGGACGTGAAGCCGTGACGCCCGTGCCCGCAGGCGCGCGCGAACTCACCGTGGATTTTGAAGGCCGTGTGCGCGTCACTCCTCGTCGCGAGGCCACGCGAGTTGCGCCGATGCCGGAATGAGGAAATCCCGCCAGTCTTCGCCTCCGCCGATCGAAGCGCGCGCCGCCACAAGCGCGGCACTGTCCTCGCCGTCACAAGCTGCGCGGCGGCGGCGCTGGTGGTTTCCGGTCGCGGCGTTCTTGCTGATTCCGCTCCTGCTGGCGTTGGCCGAACTGGCGTTGCGTCTGTCGGGCCACGGCTACGCGACCGATTACTTCGTGCCGCATCCGGCCGCGCCCGGCCGGCTGGTCGAGAACCAGCGCTTCGCCTGGCGCTTCATCCCGCCCACCCTGGCTCGGCCGCCCGATCCGGTCGTGCTCGTGCCGGCAAAGCCGCCGGACACATACCGCATCTTCGTATTCGGCGAATCGGCGGCGGAGGGCGATCCCGCGCCGCCGTTCGGCTTCGCGCGCATCCTCGAAGTGCTGCTGCGTGCGCGTTATCCCGGCACCCGCTTCGAGGTGGTCAACACCGCGTTCACGGCCATCAACTCGCACGTCATCCTGCCCATCGCCCGCCAATGTGCCGGACTTCATGGCGATCTCTGGCTCGTGTACATGGGCAACAACGAGGTCATCGGCCCGTACGGCCTCGCGCCCGTGTTCAGCCGGTGGACGCCGCCACTGCCGGTCATCCGCGCCAGCCTGGCGCTCAAGACCACGCGCGTGGGCCAGTTGTGCGCGACGCTCGTCGAATCGCTGCGCCGCTCCGAGGCGGCCGCCCGGGGCTGGGGCGGCATGACCATGTTTCTGAACCACCAAGTCAGCCCGGACGACCCGCGGCTGGCCGCGGTGTACGCGAACTTCGAGCGCAATCTCGCGGACATCGTCCGGCTCGGCCTCGGCGCCCGCGCGCGCGTTGTCCTGAGCACCGTGGCCTCGAACCTTCGCGACTGCGCACCGTTCGGGTCGCTGCACCGCGCGGACCTGACCCCGGAGCAACTCGCGGCCTGGGGCGCGTTGTACCAGGCGGGCGTCGCGGCCGAGGCGCGTGGCGGCTTCGACGAAGCCTTGCGTGCCTACGAGCAGGCGGCCGGCGAGGACGACCGTTTTGCGGATCTGCACTTCCGTCGGGGGCGTTGCGCGCTGGCCTTGGGCAAAGCCCGCGAAGCGCGGGAACATTTCGCGCGCGCGCGCGACCTCGACACCTTGCGTTTCCGCGCCGACCGCCGGCTGAACGGCATCATCCGTGACGCAGCCCGCGCGGGCGCGGCGCAAGGCGTGCAACTGCTCGACGCCGAGCGGGTCCTTGCGGAGGCGACGCCGGACGGTGTGCCGGGCGAGGAATGGTTTTACGAGCATGTCCATTTCAACTTCACCGGCAACTACCGGCTGGCGCGCGCGTCAGCCGAAGCCATCGCTGCGTTGCTGCCGTCCGCGATCACCGCGCGGGCCGCTCCGGACACCGCGTGGCTCTCCGAGGCGGAAAGCGCGCGGCGGCTAGGCTACTCGCCCGGCCAAGAGCGCGACATTTGTGAGGTGATGCGCCGCCGCTTCGAGGAACCGATCTACCGCCGTCAGCTTGACGACGCCGGGCGGCTGGCGCGGCTGGCCCGGCGCCTGGAAGAACTCCGCGGCGAGGCCAAGCCGGGCGCGCGCCAGCAGGCGGCCCGGATCGTCCGGGAAGCCCTCGCCGGAGCGCCGGACGACCCGGTCTTGCACGCGCTGCTGGCGCGCACGCTTCTCGCCGCCGGTCAGCCGGAGCCCGCGTTGGCCCAATGGCGCGAGGTCGCGGCGCGGCTGCCGCACGATCCGACCGCCAGTTTCGAGAGCGCGCAGATTCTGGTTCAAATGGGCAAGACTGCCGAAGCCGGGGCCGAATTTCGCCGGGCGCTCGAACTGAACCCGGACCACGCCCGGTCGCATGAAGGCCTGGGCTTGCTGCACGCCCGGCAGGCGCGCGCGGCCGAAGCCATCCGGCATTTGCGGGCGGCGGTGCGCCTTGACCCGACCCGCACCCATGCCGGACAGGAACTTGCCCGCTTGACCGGCGGCCCGCGCTGAACCACCCGCGTTGGCTGGAATCAGAAATCACCAAGCGCCTAGCACCAATCGGCGATCCAACAAGCTGGGCTCGACGGAGTCTCGTTCCTCCACGTCAAGGCCGGATCGCACAAGAGTGAGATGCGCCCTTGAGCGCGGCTGCGCCAAACAAGCCGTTGACACGCGGGCGGCTTGGGATACCGTCTCGGCTCTTGGACACAAACCAGCTATGCCCAGAACCGCATCAGCCGCCCGGCGGGTTCGCAGTAGCGCCCGCCGGGCCACCCGCAATCGAAGCGTCAAGTCGCGCCTCAAGACCTTGGAGAAGCAGTTCCGGCACGTCCTGGCGGAGAAACAGAAGGACGCCGCGACCGCCGCCTTGCGCACCGTGATATCCGCGCTGGACAAGGCCGCGAAGACCGGGGTCATTCATCGCGGCACGGCCGATCGCAAGAAGTCCCGACTGGCCAGCAAACTGGCCGCGCTGGCCTGAGCGGCGGCGCATTCCCTGCCGGGCGTCCAACTGCGGACGCCCTTTTCGTTTGCCGCGCGGAAGCTGGATTGGAGGGCACCCCGCCCCTGGTGCGCCGCTGGACGCGCCTCTCCGGCGAGCCCTCGGACGAAGCCGGCATGAAGGTGTTTTGGATTGGCTCGCGTCAGACGGGTTTCCCGCGAAGACTCGGACTAACCCGAAAGCCGAAGTCGGGCGGGCGGGACGCACATTGCCACAGCCAACTTGGGTTTTCGGGATTACCCGCCCGCTGACGCAGGCGCTCTGCCTTTGGTTTCAGGTCGGTCGGCCCCCACCCGGCGAGCTCAAGGCTTGGTGGGCTCGCGCGGTTTCACCAGCAACCGGCCGTCCTCGACGATGAGCCGCTCGATCCGTTGCAGGACCTCGACGCTGGCCGCGTCCTTGTACAGGTCCTTGGCGAGATTCTGGTTCCGGATGGCCGCCATGGCCTGCTCGGGCACCGGCTTGCCGTTGACCTCCAACGCGTCGAGCGTTACCAGCAGCACCCCGTTTTCGAGGGTGGTTTTCACTTCGGCGACGCCGTTGAAATAACGGCCTTTGAACCATCTCCAGCCCAGACTCTCCAGCGGCAGGCTGAGTGTGCCCCGGAGCTTGTTGCCGACGATGGCGACGTGGACGTTGTCCTTGAACTCGCCCGCCTGCGGGGCGTGGTTGATGAGCAGGTTCAGCTCCTTCTCGGAAAGCGACAGCGGCGGGGTGGGCCGCCCGGCCTTCAAAGCGTCGGCGAACGCCTTGAAGCGGTCCTGCACGCCTTTGATCTCCTCGGGCGTGCCCTCCACCTTCGGCACAGCCATGGACGTGGGCGAGGTGTATTGCGCCACCAGGCGGCCGACGACATAGCGGGTGCCAAAGTACAGCGCGATCGAGCCGACCACGAACAGGATCACCAGCGTGAGGCAGCCGTAGAAGAAACAACCGCGGCCTTTTCCGGTTTGGGCTTCAGACATAAGCGCAGGGGTTTGACGGGCGAAACCCTGCCGCAGCGGCCCCCGTTACACAACGACAATTCCGCGTCCCGAACCGCTCCGCGCAGGCATCTCGCTATTTGCAGCCAGTGGAAACGGCCGGAAGTACCGGGGGTACGCGCCTGAGCATGAACGGGGAGCACGGCATCCCGCCAGCAGGGTAGGTCGCCCCTCGCTGAGGGGCGACGGGTACGGCATCTGAGCCAGGGTCCGGCCATCCGATGCCGAACCCCTACCCACAGCCCACCACCCCTTTTTGATTTTCTGGGTTTGGGCTTTCTCGCCGGGTCCACCGGGCCGGAAGCCCGGCTCCACGGACGGCTGGAGGCCGGCCGCCACCCCGACAGGCGCTCTTGCCTGCACAGGACTGAGATGCGCCCAACCATTCCGCCAGCGCGTGGGCGACCGTCTTTAGTTGGCATCGCCGGCACGCCGCCGCAGTCTGAGGACCGCAGCCACGGAAGATCATGGCCCGGCATGGACAAGCGCCGCGCAGCCGTTAGGCTCGCGCCAGTTTATGGCCGCACACGATCCCACAAACTGCCCGAGCCCGGCCGAACTCGGTTACACCATGCCCGCCGAATGGGAGCGGCACGAGGCGACCTGGCTGGGCTGGCCCCATAACGAAACCGACTGGCCCGGCAAGCTGGACACCATCCGCTGGGTGTACGGCGAGATGGTCCGCAAGATCACCGCCGGCGAGCGCGTGCGCCTGCTGGTGAATGACCGTGCCGCCGCCGCGCAGGCCCGGCGCTATCTCGGCCAGGCGGGCGCCGATCTCCGGCGGGTGGATTTCGTGACGCACTTCACCAACCGCGGCTGGACGCGCGACAGCGGACCGTTGTTTGTGCGCCGTCGGCGGGGCCGCAGGTCGGAGACCGCCATCGTCCATTTCCATTTCAACGCCTGGGCCAAGTACCGCGACTGGCAGAAGGATCGTCGCGTGCCCGAGACCGCCGCCCGGCTGCTGCGCAAGCCGCTGTTCGAGGCGCGGGTGGCCGGCCGTGACTTTGTGCTCGAAGGCGGTGGCATCGAGGTCAACGGCCGGGGCACGCTGCTCACCACCGAGGAGTGCTACCTCGATCCCAAGGTGCAGGTGCGCAATCCGGGTTTGACCCGCGCCGATTACGAGGCGGCGTTCCGGCAGTTCCTGGGCGTCCGCAACGTGCTCTGGCTGCGCAACGGGCCGGTGGGCGACGACACCCACGGCCACATTGACGACATCGCGCGCTTCGTGAATCCGCGCACACTGGTGCTCATCCGCGAAACCAACCGGCGGGACGTGAACCACCGGCCGTTGGCCGAGAACTGGGAGCGGGTGCGGGACCTGCGGCTGGAAGACGGCTCCAAACCGGAAGTGGTGCCCCTGCCCATGCCGGCGCCGCTGTTCTTCAATGGCGACCGGCTGCCGGCCAGCTACGCGAATTTTTACATCGCCAACACGTGCGTGCTGGTGCCGACATTCAACGACCCGAACGATCGCGTGGCGCTGGGCATCCTGGGCGAACTGATCACTGATCGCCCGGTGGTGGGTTTGCACGCGGTGGATCTGGTGCTGGGCTTCGGCTCGGTGCATTGCCTCACCCAGCAACAGCCGGCCTGAGCCTGGGCGGAATGGCCTGGCTGGCCGTTCCACCCCAACAAAACAAAACAGGCCGCCAAGCGGCGGCCTGTGCTGTATCCAAAACTACGAGACGGGCGGCTACTTCTTTTCGCCGGCAGTTTTGGCCTTCTCGGCTTCCTCCTGCTTGAGCTTCTCGAGGTCAGCGGCCTTAATGATCTCGATCTTCGCGCCTTTCTCGAGTTCTTCCTTCGAGGGCACCTTGATGATGTCGCTGGTCACCGGCTGCGCGGGCGGGGCGGGCGGCGCGACGGCGGCCTGGCTCTGCACCGAGATGAGCTCGACCTCGAAGTTGAGCAGGGAATTGGGCGGAATGCCGGGCCGCCCCTGTTCGCCGTAAGCCTGGTCGGGGGGGATGAAGAGCTGCCACTTCGCGCCGGGCTTCATGAGCTGCAAGGCCTCGGTCCAGCCCTTGATCACCTGCCCCACGCCGAAGGTGGCCGGCTGGTTGCGCTTGTAGCTGCTGTCGAACTCCGTGCCGTCCAGCAACGTGCCCTTGTAATGCACGGTGACGTTGTCCGTGGCCTTGGGCGAATCGCCCGCGCCGGCGGCGAGCACCTTATACTGGAGCCCGCTGGCGGTGGTCACGACGCCTTCCTTGTCTTTGTTGGCGGCGAGAAATTCATCCGCCGCCGCCTTGTTTTTGGCGGCCAGCGTCTTCCGGGCTTCGGTCTGGTAGGCCATGATGGCGTTGCGCGCCTCGGCCTCGGTCATCTGACTGGAATTGCTGGCGGCGTCCTTCATGCCTTTGGCGAACAGGTCCAGGTCCACCTCGCCGGGCTCCACGCCGGAGCGCTTGAGGTTGGTGCCCAGGCTCAGCCCCAGGCCGTAGCTGAACTTGGCTTTGGGATCGTTCAAGGCGCCCGCGTCCGCCGCCCAAGCGCCGGCGGCGACCAGGCCCGGCAACAAAGTCAGGATCAGGTAACGTTTCATCGTACAATGATTCATGCGCCGGCAGCATTTCGGAAAGCCTGCGTGCCAGCAATACGAAAAGCGGGGTCCGGGCGTGCCAGTACGTATCTCAGTTTCGTGAAGGGAGGATCGCCGGCTGTGGAGCCGGGCTTCCAGCCCGGTGAATCCGGCGAGAAAGCCCAAACTCAGAAACACAGAAAGGGAGAGGTGGGCAGCGGGCGTGGATTCGGCATCCGGTAGCCGGCCCCTGGCTCAGGGGCCTGACCCGTCGCACCTCAGCGGGGGGGTGACCTGCCCCGCCGTCGGGAAGCCGCGCACCCAGTTCATGCTCAGGCGCACGCCTCCGGAACTTCCGGCCGTTTCCACCGCCTGCACAAAAGTGAGCTGCCCCCGGCTACACTACTGACGGCCGCCGCCACGCTTCGCGGCAGACGCGCGGGCGGCGCGGCCTTGTCACATCACCGGCGCATGCCTACGCTGCGCTTCATGAACCCCCGGATCATCCTGCTCGCCCTGCTGGCGGGCGCAGCAGTCTTCCGCCCCGGCATGGCAGCGTCCACCGACACACCCATCCAGGTGGCCCACGACACCAACGTCGGCCTGTGGCGCGTGACTGGGGCGCGTCACCGCCTCGAGTTCAACCCCACCAACCTCGCCTGCCGCGTGCAGACGCCGGTCGTGGCCTGGCGGTTCGCGGCGTCGCGCGCCGGCGACCTCGAGGTCCGCCACGACGGCCAGCTGCATTCCCTGCAACTGGCCACCGCGGAGTCGAAGAAGGTCGAAGCCTACGAAAACGGCTTCCAGACCGGCCTGAAGATCGAACTGGGCGGGTTTCGCAGCGGCGAATTGCGGTTTGATCTTTTCCTCCAGCTTTTCCTGTGCCTCGAGGGCGGCACCGAGGAACTGGTCGCTACGCTGATCGCCTCCGACGGCGCCACTCGCGTGCGGCAGTGCGACTGGCCGGCGGGGCTGGCGGCGGAGTCGTTCGGCACCACGGTGGTGCCGTTCATGCAAGGCATGTTGTTGCCCAAGGCCTGGCCCGAAAAGACCTGGCTGTACGACACGCTCAGCTTCGGGCGCGGGCTCTACCAGCCGTGGTGGGGACACGAGCAAGGCGGCGCGACGCTGCTGGTGATGCTGGAGACACCGGACGACGGCGGCTGCCGCTTCGAGCATCCCGCGGGCGGCCCCACGCAGATTGGCCCGCGTTGGGTGCATTCGCTGGGCCGCTTCGCGTATCCGCGGCGAGCCCGAGTGTGCTTTTTCGACGCCGGGAATTATGTGGACCTCGCCAAGCGCTACCGCCGGCACGCCATCGCCACCGGGCGGTTTGTGTCCCTGCGTGAAAAGATCGCGCGCAACCCGGTCGTCGCCCGGCTCATCGGCGCGCCGGTCGTCCACACCAGCATCCTGTACCACATCCAGCCGGAATCCAGTTACTACCACAAAGACGACCCGGCGCAGAACCACCAGTTGGTGACGTTCGCCGCGCGGGCGAAGGACTTGCAGGCGCTCGCCGCCAAAGGCGTCACCAACGCCTACGTCCACCTGGATGGCTGGGGCTTGCGGGGCTACGACAACCTGCACCCCGACGTGCTGCCGCCCTGCCCCGAGGCCGGCGGCTGGGAGGGCATGCGGGATTTCGCCGAGGTGTGCGACCGCCTGGGCTTCCTCTTCGCCATTCACGACCAATACCGCGATTACTACCTCGACGCTCGCTCGTACCACGACCGACACACGATCACGGAGGAGAGCGGCGCGCGGCCGTTGCACAGCACCTGGTACGGCGGGCGACAGTCCATCCTGTGTCCGAGCCTGGCCCCGGGGCACGTGCGCAAGAACCACACCGCCATCCTCGAGCACGGCGTCAAACTCCGCGGCGCCTACCTGGACGTCTTCTCCGTGGTGCCGCCGGACGAGTGCTACCAGACCGAACACCCCGTCACGCGCGCGGATTGCCTGCGCTTCCGCGGCGAGTGCCTGGATTCGATCCGGGCCTGGAGCGGCGTGGTCAGTTCGGAGGAACCCAGCGACTGGTCGGTGCGCCATCTGGACCTGGTGCATCACGGCCCGTTCGCCCTGAATCCCAATCCCGGCAAAGGCCCGGCGATGGGCATCCCGGTGCCGCTGTTCAACCTGGGGTACCACGACGCGCTGCTCATGCCGTGGTCGCTGGGGCGCGGCGAATGGGGCATCCCGGAGAAAGACCTGGGCCTGCTGCATGCGCTGGCCAACGGCGGGATGCCTTATCTGGGCTTGAACCCGGGACCGGGAGAGCTGGCGCGGGTGCGGACCGTGTGCGCGCTGCACCGCCGCGTGGCGCTGCTGGAAATGACGCGCCACGAATTTCTCGACGCCAGCCGACGCCGCCAGCGCACCAGCTTTGCAGACGGCACGCGTGTGACCATTGATCTGGACGCGGACACCTGGCAGATCGAGCCGCCATTGACGCCTTCCGGCGACGGCGCGAACTGAGCGTCCCGCGGCTACGGCTCGACGCGGATACGCGCCGCGCCGGCCTTCTCAATCCGGCCCACCACCGCCGCGGCCAGGGTCCGGTGCCGTTTTAACCTGGTCAGCACAGCGGCCAGGCGACTTTCCGGCACGCAAAGCAACAGGCCGCCGCTGGTCTGGGCGTCGGCCAGCAGCAACTTCCGCACGTCGGTCACGCCGCTGGCGAAGTCGGTCCACGCGGCGGCGGTCTTCAGGTTCGCGCGCGTGCCGCCCGGGACGCAGCCTTGGGCGATCAAATCCCACACGCCCGGCCCCAGCACCGGGATGGCGCCGGCGCGAAGTTCCGCCGACAAGCCGCTGGCGCGGCAAAGTGCGCCCAGATGGCCCAGCAGGCCGAAGCCGGTCACATCCGTGCCCGCGCGCACGAAACGGCGTTCGGCCAGCGCCGCGCCGACCGTGTTGAGCGCACGCATGGAACGAATGGCCTTCGCCGAAAGGCCCGGCGGGCAAAGGCCGCGCTTGATGGCGGTGGTGACGATGCCGGTGCCGAGCGGTTTGGTGAGCACCAGGACGTCGCCGGGCTGCGCCGCGGCGTTGGTGATCAGGCGGCGCGGGTGGACCAAGCCGGTCACGGCCAGGCCGTAGATGGGCTCGGGGTTCTTGATCGTGTGGCCGCCAAGCACGACACAGCCGGCTTCCTTCGCCTTGACCGCCCCGCCACGGAGCATCCGCGCGACGACCTCCGGCGGCACGGTTTCCTCGGGCACGCCGACGATGTTCAGCGCGGTCAGCGGGCGGCCACCCATCGCATAGACATCGGACAGCGAGTTTGCCGCGGCGATCTGTCCGTACAGGAACGGGTCGTCCACGATGGGCGTGAAGAAGTCCACCGTCTGCACGAGCGCGCGGTCGCGATCGAGACGAAACACCCCGGCGTCATCGGCGGTCGCGGCGCCGACCAGCAGCCGCGGGTCGCAGGGTCGTGGAAGCTGGCGCAGGACCTGCGCCAGGGCGTTCTGGCCGAGCTTGGCGGCTCAACCCGCGCAGGATGACAGCGCGGTCAGGCGAAGAATCTGCTCACGCGACACGCGGATCACCTCCTTTCAATCCAGGCAAAGACGTTAGCGAACGTGGCTTGAAAACGGCCGTCTGCGATCCGGGCGCTCCGGCATTCCTGCCGGCAACTGGGCGACTTTCGTGCCAGTAACGGGCGGTTCGGAATGGCCCCGGCGACCTCGCCTGGAGCCGTGCCGCGGGCGATCCGCCCGCGGGGATTGCGTTTTGCTGGTCGCAGCCCCGAAAGGCAGGACTTGACGGATCCTTCGTCCGGGCAGCCTGGCGAAAGTGGCGGAGAGGGAGCGGATCGAACACTCCTGCCGACACGGAGTGCCGGCACGACGGTTTTGAAGACCGCGGGGGCCACCAGGCACCCATCACTCTCCGACCGGGAAAGCCAGCGCCGCGCGCCCCGCCGGGCGCCGTCACGGTTTCGGGCTCAGGCCGCGAGGTGCTTCTTGAGTTCTTTGAGAACAGCGTCTGGTTCGGGGAACTGCCCCGTGGCCTTCTTGCTGAAGATGCTGCGGCCATTGACGCTGACTTCAAAGACCCCGCCTGTGGACGGGATCAACTTGAGCGAGCCGAGGTTCAACTTGAACCCAAGGATTTTCTCCGCCAGACCGACGGCCTTGGGCTCATAGTTTCAAGCCGCGCAGTACTCGATGACGACTTCCGGTTTCATGCGCCGTGAAAGTAAGTGGCGCGCCGGCGAGGGTCAAGACGCCCCGCATGGCGCGCGACACAGACACGTCCCAAAGCAGTCCGGGCGGGCCGTCCCCCACCCTGCCGGGCCAAACGCGCGGCCCGAGCCTACTTCAGCTTCGCCAGTGTGGTCTTGACCGCCTCGAAGTTGGGCAGGTCCTTCGGGGTCGGCGTCTGCTCGCTGTACTGGACGATCCCCTGCTTGTCCACGACGAACGCGGCGCGGGCCGCCACCGAGCCCAAGCCGAGCAGGTCGGGCAACAGCACGCCGTAATCGGCCGCGGTCTTCTTGTTCAGGTCGCTGGCCAGCTTGACCGCGATCTTCTCCCGGGCCGCCCAGGCCTCCTGCGCAAACGGACTGTCCACGCTGATGCCAATCACGTCGGCGTTGAGCCCGGCGAAGGCGTTCAGGCCGCTGGTGATGTCGCACATTTCCTTCGTGCAGACGCTGGTGAAGGCGAGCGGGAAGAACAACAGCACGGTGTTCTTCTTGCCGAAGTTGTCGCTGAGCTTGACGTCCTCGACGCCCGCGGCGGTCTTGGTCTTGAGGGTGAAGTCGGGGGCTTGGGAACCTACTGGAATGAGCATGGTCACGGGTTTTGTTGACGGTTGCTAAGTGGTCCGCTGCGGACCGGTTGGCCTCACGTATAGCTTGCGGCAGCACGGTGTCAAACCGCCACCGGTCGTTCCAGTGCCGGCGGCTTGAATTGCCTTGCCGGGCCGGGGCGCGTGACGCTTAATCTCCGCCGCGGATTTGCCAGGGCCCGCGGAACGCCGACTTACGAACCCCGCCAGGGCCGGAAGGCAGCAACGGTAGTTTGCTCGACGTCTGCCGCGGTCACCCTGGCTTTCCGCATTCAAGGAGCGGCGGCCGCCAGCAGACGGGCAAAGCGCAACGCGCTCTCCCGCATGGACACGTTGTTGAACAAACAGCGGCCGCCCGCCGGGAAACGCCGGGTCGAGTCAAACAGCCGGTGCAACTCCGCGTCGGAGTAGCGATGCCCATAACCGCCGATGCCGTGCAGCCGGAAGTAAAACGGCCCCGGCGTCACCGGTAACCGCACGAACGGATCCACGACGTGGAGCAAGCCAAGTTCGTCGCACAACTCCCGCACCTCGGCGTTGCTCCAGTCCCCGCGCGGTTCCCAAGCCAGTACCAGACAAGTGTCCCGGCTGCCGCCAGCCTCCGCTTGCACGCGGCGGAAAAACTGTCGTAGTTGCTCCCGGTGCTCCCGCGTCGGCCCGAAAGACGTCGGGCACTGGAACACCACGAGCGTCGCGCGCAAAGCCGCGGCGAAGGCGCGGGTTTGCTCCCAAGCCTGCCAGACTTCGGCGGTTGGTTTGAAGCTGCCAACGTTGCGCGCGGCGGAGGCGGGCAGCGGTCTTCGCAGCCGCCGGTAGGTGGGCGAGGTCGCCTCGTGCGTGATGAGCTGCCAGGCCTTGAGCGTGAACTCAAAATCCGCCGGCGCCGTCGCCCGCCAGCGTTCAGCCGTCGTGACGCGTGGCGGGTCGTAAAAGGTCTGCTGCACCTCCACCAGCCGGAAGTCCCGGAAGTACGCGGCCTGGTGGCCGGCGAAACCGCAGCAGCCGATTTTCAGAGCAGGCGCCCCGGCCGTCGCGGTGGTCTGGGAGGCAGCGGTCATGCCGGGAAAGGCTCGGCCTCATCGCCACCGCCTGCAAGTCCTGGGTGGGCGACCGATTGACCGGGCGGTGCATCTCAATTTCGTGCGGGCAGTATCACCTACCAGGGTGGTGGCTGGCTTTCTGCTGGCCGTAGAGCCGGGCTTCCAGCCCGGCCGGGCGTGCGAGCGGCACCTGCGGGCGGCGCGTCTGACACAGGTTCCGGGCGGCAAGATGCCGCCCTTTACGGCAGCCAGGGATGGCTGCCGCCATCCCCGCGGCGTCTGGCCGCTTTGACCGGCAGCAAATAAGTGAGATGCACCCACTGGCCGGGCGTTGCATGTCGGATTCTTGCTGGCATCGAGCAAACCGTAGCGGCGCAGGCGACCCGCCAGTGGCCATGACGCGGGCGACCGGCATGGGCACAAACAAGGGTGACGGCGGAGAGGCCAGGGTGTTGCCTCTCAGCGAGAGGCAACCCACCAGGGCTGGGCCTGACGGAGTCCACCTTAACAAGTCATGTCCTGGTGGCGAGGAACTCGGAGGCGCCCTGGTGGGTTGGCCCGGCCGACGGCGGGTTGACGCGGTTGGGCCGGTGCGTTACCAAGTCCGCGGATTTCCCGGCAACTTGAAACACCCGCCTTTGGCGGGAAGACGCGATGGAAACGATTTTGCCCTCGGAATTCAAACGCGGCATGGTGCTGCTGCTCGGCGGCACACCGCATGTGCTGGAGGACTTCCACATCAGCGGCACGGCCCAGACCAAGCACAAGCTGCACGCCCGCCTGCGGCACTTGAGGACCGGCCGGCTCACCGACCACACGTTCACGGAAAGCGAGCGCGTGCCGGTGGCCGCGGTACAGTACCGGCGCGTCCAGTTCAGCTACCACCAGGGCGAGGATTTTGTCTTCTCCGACGTCGAGACGTTCGAGGAGTTGACGCTCACCGCCGAGCAAGTCGGCGACCGCCGCTGCTTCATCAAGGAAAACGAGGAGTACCGCGCGCTGCTGCTCGACGGGCGGCTGGTGGACGTCGTGCTGCCGCCGGCCGTGACGCTGGAGGTGGTGGAGACCGCGCCGCCCATCCGCGGCGGCTCCGACGCCACCTGGAAACCCGCCCGTCTCGAGACCGGCCTGGAGGTCATGGTGCCCCTCTTCATCGCGCCGGGCGAAAAAATCCGCGTGGACACGGCCCAGCGCAAATACACCGGGCGCGAAAGCGAAGGAAAGAAGTAAACGGCCGGGGGCCCGTCTTGCCTCGGGTGACGGCCGGGATTCGCGACGCAAGCCACCCAGCGGAGTCAGGCCGCGGCCTTCTCCGCCGCCAGATCACTCCGGCGCTGAGCCATGCTCTTGAAGAACTCGTAGCCCTCGCGCAGCCGCCGCACGCACACGTCCTTGTCCTCGAGCATGGTCTTGATGATGCGCAGGATCGGCTTCGGCCGCAGGTAATAGCGGTGGTAGAAGCGCTCGACCGACTCGAAGATTTCCTCCTTGGTCAGCTCCGGATATTCGAGCGAGGACTCCTGGAAGCCGTCGTCGTGGACGATGTCAGTCTTGTCCTTCTTGGTGAACCAGCCGTTGAGCCGGGCCTGCTCGTACAGCTCCGTGCCGGGGTAGGGCGCGGCCAGGCTGACCTGCATCGAGAACACGTCGAGCTCCTGCGCGAAGCGGATCGTCTCCTCGATGGTCTCACGCGTCTCGACCGGCAGTCCGAGGATGAACGTGCCGTGGATCACCACGCCCGCCCGGTGACAGTCGCTCGTGAAGCGGAGCATTTCCGCCTTGGTGACGCCCTTCTTGATGTTCTTTAGGATCTGCTCGTTGCCGGACTCGTAGCCGACCAGAAATAGCCGCAGCCCGCCGTCCTTCATCTGCTGGATGGTGTCGTAATCCAGGTTGGCGCGGCTGTTGCAGCTCCAGGTCAGGCCCAGTGGGGCGAGCTTTTTCGCAATCTCGCGCGCCCGGGGGAGGTTGGCCGTGAAGGTGTCGTCGTCGAAGAAAAACTCCTTCACCTGCGGGAAGAGCTGCTTCATATACGCCATCTCGTCAGCGACGTTTTGCGCCGAGCGGACGCGGTACTTGTGGCCACCGATGGTCTGGGGCCAGAGGCAGAAGGTGCATTGCGCCGGACAGCCACGGCCCGTGTACAGGCTCAGGTACGGGTGCAGCAGGTAGCCGATAAAATACTTCTCGATCTGGAGGTCGCGCTTGTACACATCCGCCACCCATGGCAGGGCGTCCATGTTCGGGATCAACTCGCGCTCGGGGTTGTGGCGGATTTTGCCGTCGGCTCCCCGGTAACTCAGGCCGGCGATCTCGCCGAGCGGGCGGCCCTCGGCGACTTCCTTGCAGGTGAAGTCGAACTCCTTGCGCCCCACCCAGTCAATGGCCGGCGAGGCCTTGAGCGTCTCGGCGGGCAGGACCGCGGCGTGCGCGCCAACGAAGCCGATCCTGGTGTCGGGCCGCTGCGCCTTGATCGCCTCGGCCACCTTGCAATCGTTGCGCAGCGACGGCGTGCTGGTGTGGATGATGACGTGGTCGTAGTTCTGCGCGGTGCGCAGGCATTCGTCGCGACCAATGCCGTGCGGCGGACAGTCGAGCAGCCGGGAATCGGGCACGAGCGCGGCGGGCTGGGCCAGCCAGGTGGGGTACCAGAAGCTGGTGATCTCGCGCCGCGCCTGGTAGCGCGAGCCGGCGCCGCCGTCGAAGCCGTCGAAGCTGGGGGGGCAGAGGAAGAGGGTGCTCATGTATGGGTTCTGGGAAAGTCAGGGCGGATTTTCGTTCAAAGCCTGTCGCAAAGCCATCATGCCGGGTTCCTCCCGCGCGACCAACGCGCCGACCAGACGCCGCAAGGATTCCAGGCGCTGGTTGATCTCCGCGTGGAGCCCCTTGCCGTCATCATGCTCGAAGCCGAAATCGGTCAACCGCAACCCGGCCTGCCGCGCGGCCCGCACCAGCCAAGGTTCCAGGCGGGGACAGAGCAGGATTACCCGATTGTTGCGCCGCCGGTCCATCAAGACGCGCACTGAATGTTCGTCGGCAAGCACCTCGAGGCTCCTCAGGTAGGGCAAAGGATGGGCGTGGGGATCCTCATCCATCATCCCGATTACCCGTTCAAGGCGCTGCAGTTGCGCGCACACACGGTCCCGGCTGGCGGCGTGTTCCACGCAACGGGCCTTTATCCCCAGACTCACCACCAGGGTTTCATCCGGCTTGCATTCCACGAACCACCTCATGACGCCAGCAATCGCTCCAGGTTCAGAAACGCGTCCGGGCCGTATTCCAAAATCCGGGACAAGCCCTCTCCGCCCACCGGGTGAAGGACGGTCTGGTAGTCGTGCATCGTGGTGACGAACACCGCCAGGTCCTTGGCCGGGGTTTTGGCCACCAGCGAGCTCAGGACGTACGGGTTGTGCGTGGTGAGGAAGAACTGGTTGGACTCGTCCAAGGCGATGCGCTCGGCCAGGTAGGTGGTGTAAAACGGGAAGGTGTTCGCCTCGGGCTCGTCCAACAGCAAGACGGCGTCTTGGTTGGTCTCGAACACCGCCATGTAAAAAACAATCCGCCGCAGGGTCTCGGAGATGGTGGGGTAACTGAACTGGTAAAGCTGGTCCTCGACCTCCTTGGCCAGCAGCAGTTCGTTTTTTTCCGGACTGATGATCAGGCGAAAACCGCGCGCCCGAAACAGGTCGCTGACCAGGCGGCGCAGGGATTTGTTGGTCGTCAAGACCGCCGCCAGGTTGGCGCCGTAAGGCGGCTCCAAGACCCCGTACTCGGACCGGCTGAAGTTCGGCAAGGATTGGTAGCGGTAGTAGCGAAGCCGATGAACAGCTTGGAGCGAGTTGCAAAACGGCGGATTTGCCAGTCCCGGCGTTGAAGAAGCCGTTTTGGGTGGGGAAGCCAAGCTGCCCGAGTGATTCAAGGAAAGGGATGGTGGAGTGCGTGATGGCGAAATTGGGGCACCATTTTGAGCCACTAGTGGCGCTTCGATTTTGAACGTGCCTTTTTCAAATCGCAGCGTCCAAGGATACTCGTCCAACCGCACCTCCACGGTCACGGTCAGTTCCCGGTCGTAAAACAGGTCGGCCAGGGTCACAAAGCGCAAGACCCCGCGCAGGAATTCCGGCGAGGCATAGACCCCTTCGCAAAACACCGCCAGCGCCTCGAGGACGTTCGACTTGCCCGTGTTGGGTTCGCCGATCAGAACGTTGACCCGGCGCGCCTCGAACTCCAGCCGCTTGAGGGACTTGAAGTTGGTGATGCTGATTTTTTTCAGCATGGCCGAAGGAGCTCGTGCAGAGCGCGGAACATCGGAACAGGATTGTCAGGGCCGGGACGCGCTGACCTTCTGCGCCGGGCTTTCCCCCACGGCCGCGTTTCCGCAGGTCGAGCCGGTTGGCGGCACTTGGCGACCGTCAACGCCGGTTGGTTCCGCCTTGGCCGCCCTGAGGGCTTCGCGCGCGGCGGCCAGGTGCCCGCGGCCGACGGAGAAGCCGTTGAAGGCGCGCCGGACCAGGTCGGGGTCGCCGGGGTAGCGGGGCGGCCGCGGGCCGAAGTTGTAGCGGAAGTTTTTCCAGTGGTCGCCGGGCTGGTAGTTGGTGCCCAGCGCGCCGCTGGGATCGTAGCCGCAGTGGACCATGCAGTTTTCGCAGCGCGGGTCGCGCGCCACGCCCCCGACCACGCCGTACCGGTCCCAGTCCACCTTCTCGAGCATCTCCCAGTAGGTGGGGTAGTGGCCGTCGGTCATCAGGTAGCACGGCGCCTTCCAGCCCTTGATGTTGTACGTGGGGATGGCCCAGGCGGTGCAGGTCAGGTCGCGCCGGCCGGCGAGGAATTCCTGGTACACCGGCGTGCCGAAGATGGTGAAGGCCTTCCCCCAGTCCAGGATGCGGGCGAACTTCTCCACCGTCATCCGGCGCGTGAGGAAGAAATCCTCCGGTCGCTTGCCCAGCCGCTTCACCATGTCCTTCTTGGCGGCGTCGTAGTCATAGCCGGGCGAGATCGTGTGCCCGTCCACGCCCAGCCAGGAGAAGAACCGGAACATGTTCTCGATCTCCTGCACGTCGGTCTCGCGATAGACCGTGGTATTGGTGGCCACCTGGAAGCCCAGCCGCTTGGCCATCTTGATCGCCTCGACGCATTCCTTGAACACTCCTTCGCGCTCGACGATCAGGTCGTGGGTGTACTCCAGGCCGTCCACGTGGACGTTCCAGTACAACCACTGGCCGGGGCGGATCACCGGCCGGCCGTCGGCCCTGCCCTTGCGGATAGCTTCCGCCTGCTTGGCAGTGATCAGGTTTTGGGCAAGGAGATCGGCGAGCAGCGATTCCCGCGCCGGCGAGTAAATGGCGGCCAGGTAATCGCACATCTTCTTCCGCATGAACATGCCGTTGGTGCAGATGTACACGATCCGCCCCTGCTGGAGCAGGCCGTCCACGAGTTCCTCGATCTTCGGATAGATCAGCGGCTCGCCGCCGCAGATGCTGACCATCGGCGCGTCGCATTCGGCTGCCGCGGCCAGGCACTGGCCGAGCGGCACCATGTCCTTGAGACTGGTCGAGTATTCGCGGATGCGGCCGCAGCCGGTGCAGGTCAGGTTGCAGGTGTGCAACGGCTCGAGCTGCAGGACCATGGCGAACTTCGGGGTCTTGCGCAGCTTGTGCTTGATGATGTGTCGGGCAATCTTGACCGACAAAGCAAACGGGAATCGCATGGCGGGGTCAGCGGGCGTGGGCGAGCAGCGTCGGCTCCGGAGTCGGGGCCGGGGGCGGCTCGGGCGGGGGCGGCGGCTTGACCTGCATCAGGCCCGGCAGAAAGAACGAAGCCGGGGAAACGCTGTGCGACGCGTTCACGCCGCTGCACCCGGTGTTCAGCCAGATCAGGGCGACGAGCGCGCCCAAGGTTAGTACATGTCTCACGCAATGCGCAGTATAAGCGGTTATGCCGGCCGCGCAATGATGAACTGGGCCCGACACCTGGCGCGGGACGGTGGCGCCGTGGCCATCGCCCTGCTTGTCGCGGGGGCGGTCGCGGCGGATTCCCCCCCGACCGCGTCAACCAACGCCGCCGCCCGCGCCGAGCGTCTGTTTCAAGAAGCGGCGGCCGCGTTCGAACGCGCCCCCGGCAATGTCGCCGCCGCCTGGCAACTCGGCCGGGCGTGCTTCGACCGGGCCGAATTCGCGCGCGACGACGCCGAGCGCGCGGACATCGCCAGGCGTGGCATTGCCGCCTGCCGTGCGGCGCTGGCACTGGACACCAATCTCGCCGCCGTGCCGTATTACCTGGGCATGAACCTGGGTCAACTGGCGCGCACCAAATCGCTGGGAGCCTTGCGGCTGGTCACGGAAATGGAGACGCTGTTCGAGCGAGCGCGCCAGTTCGACGAGCACTTCGACCACGCCGGGCCGGACCGCAACCTGGGCCTGCTGTACCTCGAAGCCCCCGGCTGGCCGGTGAGCATTGGGCACCGCGGCAAGGCGCGGAAGCATCTGACGCGGGCGGCGGAGCTGGCGCCCGATTACCCTGAAAACTGGCTGAACCTCCTCGAGGCCCGCTGGCGCTGGGGCGATCCAAATCTGGACGCCGACCTCAAGCGGCTGGCCGAACTGTTGCCCAAGGTCCGCCAACGCTTCACGGGCGAAGAGTGGGCCGCAGCCTGGGCGGACTGGGATCGCCGCTGGCGCGAATTGCAGGCGGCTGTCGCGAGCCGCGCCGACAAGGACAAGTGAAGCCCAAGCGGGTGCGCTTCCCGGTCCAACGGCGATACTCCTGTTCAGAATCGCGCCGCCGGGCTGGCCACACCGTCACAGCAAACAAAACCACGCCTCGCGGCCAAGACCGTTGGACCTCGACGCTCTTCAGCATTCATCTACGCGGCGAACCCCTGGGTTTTCCGCCGGCCGTGCGGATTAGGATTAGGATCACCCAGCCATCATCCGGCCATGCAACTCTTTTGACCGCTCACTGATTGAACCGCGCTTGGTCGCAGCTCCGGCTGGCTGGGCGCTCCGCGGTCTCAGTACTCACCCCAGGAGGCGACCCGCCCACTCGACGATGGCTGGCAGATTCTCAACGAACCGCGCGCTGGCGACCAGCGACGCCACGATCGCCGCCCCCGCGGCGATGGCCATGACGGCCAGCCCCATGCGCTCGTACGGCGCGATGTCCCGGCTTTCCTCGGCCAGCGCTCCCTGCCAGAGCCGGCTCAACGAAGCGGGATGCGCATCGGGCTGACAGTTCGCGGAAGTTTGAGCGAACCGCCGGAGCGCCGGAGTCGGCGGCGTCTGGTTCTGCCCGGCTTGGCGCGGGGTGATCGCTGGAAACTGCAAAGTCCTGGTCATGGTTCGATTTCTGGTTTCGTGTTCCGCCGGCCTGGTCACCAACCGCCGGCTTCGGTTACGTGGGGTGATACCCGGGATGCGCCGGCTTTGTTTCAAAAATCCGCGCGCCCTCGGGGCAGATCGCTTTTGACCCCCGCCGGCCCGGCGCCTAGCCTCGCGGCATGGCCAAAGGTCTGGCGGGCATGCGCCGGTGGCTGACGTTTGAGGCGGTGCTGGCGTCGCCGCTGCCGCGCTCGTACACCAATTACGTCGGGCGCTGGCTGCTGGGCGCCGCGGACACCGCCCGGCAACTGGCGGCGTTCGCGCTCATCACGCTGGGGGTGCTGGTGACGCGCTGGGGCGCGGCGCCGGCGGTGATGCGTCCGCTCATCGCGCATCACCTCACCGTGGCCGGCCTGCACCTGCTGCCCATGACGGCGCTGATCGCGGCGGCGCTGGGCTGGGCGGTGGTGGGGCAGACGGTGGCGCTGCTCACGCGGGTGGGCGCGCAGGATTACGTGGGCACGGTAATGGTGCTGGCGGTGGTGCGCGAACTGGGCCCGCTGGCCACGGCGCTGGTCGTGTTGATGCGCGTGGGCGTGCCCACGGTGATCCAGCTTGGCACGGCGCGCGCCAACGGCGAGGTCGAGGCGCTCGAAGCGCTGGGCATTGACCCGGTGCATTTCCTGGTGGTGCCGCGCGTGATCGGCATGACCGTGGCGGTCGTGGCGCTGAGCGCGTATTTGATCCTGGGCGCCGTGGCGGCCGGTTTTCTGTTCGCCTTCATGCAGGATGTGCCGCTGACGCCCGGCGAATACGGCCGCCAGATTGCCGCCGCGCTCACATGGCCGGACTTCCTCCTGCTCGGCCTCAAGTCCGCCAGCTTCGGCATGGTGATCGCGCTGGCGAGCTGCTTCCAAGGCCTGGCCCGGCCGCTCGAACTGCGTGAGGTCGCCCAGGCCTCGACCACCGCCGTCGTGGCCGCCGTGCTGGGTTGCGTGGCCCTGGACGCCGCCTTCATCGTCGTTTACCTGGTGCTCTGACCCGCGCGCATGGCCACGCCCGAACCAGTCCTCGAGATGCGCGGCTGCGCAATCGCGGCTGCCGACGACGCCGGGCACGGCCAGGTGCGGGATGTGGATTGGCGGGTGCTGCCGGGCGAACGCTGGGCGGTTGGCGGCCTGCCCAGCTCGGGCAAGACCCGCTTGCTGGAAACCGCCGCGGGTCTGTGTCCGCCGCCGGCCGGCCAGGTGCGGCTGCTCGGTCACTACGTCGCCGCGCTCGGCGAGCGGGAGGCGCGCGCGTTGCGGCGGCAGGTCGGTTTCGTGTACGGCGACGGCGGCCGCCTGCTGAGCCATCTCACCCTGGCCCAAAACCTCGCCCTGCCGTTGTGCTACCACCGCAACTGCGAGCTCGAGGCGGTGGCCGACGAACTCGGACAACTGCTCGCCGCTTTTGAACTCGAGGCGGTTGCCCGGCGATTGCCCGGCCAGGTGACCCCGGCTTTTCGCCAGCGGGCGGCGCTGGCGCGGGCGCTGGCGTTGCAGCCGCAGGTTCTGCTCCTGGACAACCCGCTGGCCCCGCTGAACACCGCGCACACGCATTGGTGGCTGGACTTCCTCAGCGGCGCGGACATCGGCTGGCCTTGTCCGGCCACAGTGGTCGCCGTCACGGACGACCTGCGGCCGTGGCTGGACGTGGCGGGGCAGTTTGCGCTGATTCAAGACATACGCTGGCTGGTGGTGGGCGGACGCGAGCGGTTGACCGCCACCACGGAGCCGGTTCTGCGCGAATTGCTCGCCGCCGGCAACGCCCCCGCCTAGACTCCGCCCGTGCCCGACCTCACGCCTCAGTTGCGCACCCGGCTCAGCCGCGTGGAACGCGCGGTGGGCGTGTTTGTGCTCATGGCCGCGGTGCTGCTGCTGGGCGGCTTCGGCTGGTATCTGTACCAGACCGGCCAGCGCAAAGGCTGGTTCGTCACCAAGGCGCGGTATTACACCCTGTTGTACAGCGCCACCGGGTTGAAGGTGGGCGACCCGGTGACGCTCATGGGCTTCAACGTCGGCGAGATCACCCGCATCACCGGCCAGCCGCCGGATGACCTGTACAACGTCTATGTCGAATTCACCGTGCGGGCGCCGTACTTCGGCTACCTCTGGACCGGCGGCTCGAAGGTGCGCGTGAGCCCGGCGGACTTCCTGGGCAAGCGCACGATCGAGGTCACCAAGGGCACCAATTACCTCCCCACGCATTTGTGGTGGTCCATCCGCCCGTACACGCTGCGCGAGGCGGAGGTCTTCGCCACCAACCCGACCCTCGTCGCCCGCCGCGAGAAGCTCCTGGTGGACCACGTGCGCGACCCCGCCTCGCTCACCAACCCCGCCGCGCCACGCTGGCTTACCTTGCGGCCGCTGGATCCGGACGTGCTCGCCGCGCTGACCGCCGAAGGCTGGTCGCAAATCCGCGTGGCCGACCGCTCGCAGCCCGTCGAGGGCTTCACCGCCATCTGGGACCTCCAGAAGAACGAGTACGTGCCGTACACGGCGGAGACCGGCCCCTTCTGGCTGCCGCCGGACGAAGCCCCGTCGCTCACCGACCGGCTGGCCGGCATCATCCAGGAAGCCGAACTGGCGTTTACCAACCAGCTCGCCGTTACCCTGACCAACCTCGTCACCCTGACCTCCAACGCGAACGCCGCCGTGTCCCAGGCCATGCCGTTGCTCAGCAACCTCGCCGCCATCTCCGGCCACCTGCGCGACCCCGAGGGCTCGCTCGGCCGCTGGGCCATGCCGCCCGATCTTTACGGTCAGGTGCTGGCGGCGTCCACGAACGCCAACCGCCTGCTGGGCGATGCCAGCGTCGCGCTCACGAACACCAGCAGCGTGCTGACCAACGCCGGCGCCGTGCTTACCTTGGCGCACACAAATCTGGCCGAACTGGTGGCCGCCTTGCAGCCGCCGCTCCAGCAGCTCACCGCCATCATCAGCAACCTCAACACCCAGGTCACGGCCAACACCAACTTCGTGACCACACTGAACCAGTTGCTGGCCAACACCGATGACATGGTCCAGGGCCTCAAGCGCCACTGGCTGCTGCGCGGCGCGTTCAAGCAGAAGCCGCCGCCCAAATCCCCCAACGCCCCGCCCCGCCGCGTCACCAGCCCGAAAGGCGCCCAGTTGTTCAACTGACGGGCTCCGGCTGCGGCAGCCCGGCGCCGCACAACCTGAAGTCCGAAGTCCGAGGTTCGACGGAGGAAAGTCGCCATCCGGTATCTGGCATCTCGCAATCGCGTTTAGCGAACCACGAACCGAACAGCAGCACCCGGCGCAGACCCCACACCCCGGTGTTCAAATAAGTTCCAGACTTTCGTTTGACCCTGACGCGATTGGGGCTTAGAAGTGTCAAGTGATGCACGCATCGGGAATCAAAACTCGATTCTGGCTGCTGGCCGGTCTCGGGATGATTCTGGCCGGCGCCAGTCCCGCCGCGCGCGGCGGCGAGAAGGTGACCATTACCGATTCGGAGCAGCCCCGCTCGAAGCTCGAGCAGAGCAAGAAGCCGCGTCCCCAGCGAAGCTGGCGCTTCGAAAATCCCCTGGACCGAATCGGCCGCCCGGGCGGCGGCTCGTTGGAGGGCGTCACGGCGCCGCCGTTCGCGCCCAACACACCCGGACTCGAGGTCACCCCGCCGCTCACCGAAAAGGAGCTGCGCGAGTGGAAGCAGCGGCAAAACTGGATTCAGCGCAGGACCGAGGATTTGGGCGGGCCGGAATCGGATCCGCATCGCGCGCTGGGTGTCCGGGACACGGAACAACCCGGCACCCCCGAGGACCCAACTGCCGGCAAGGGCTGGCTGACCGAGTATTACGACGAGTTGGGCAAGGCCCAAACCGAAGCCGGCCGCGGCGCGCCGGACCCGCTCCGCGACCGGGACCGCCAGAAGCGCGACCGCAACAACCCGTCCGGCTTTCCTGAATTGAGCGACCGCGCGCGGCCGGACGCCGGTGACAGTCTGCGGCCGATCGAGGCCGGGGGCTTTGCCGGCAGCGAGGGCTCGCCCTGGCAGGGCTCGAAGACCAGCACGGCCGATCCGTACGAGGTCCAACCCGACTTGGAGCGCGGGCCCAACCGACAGCCGACCTGGCTGCGTCGCTCGCCCGGTCCCGGCCGTGACCGCTCCTCCGTCTCGCCGGTTTTCGCCCCGCAAAGCCTGGCGGCCGAGCCGCCTTCCGGGAGCCCGCTGCAAGGCGTCGCCCGCATCCTCGGCAACAACCCGATCGGCAACCCGCTCGCGACCGCCCCGATTTCCAGCCTCGACCCGGTGACGGCTTACCCCGATCCCACCCGTGAGGCGCTGAACCCGGTGAAGCCCGTGGAAGGCCGCGTGCAGCCGATCCAGCCTTCGGGGCTGGCGGGCATGGAAAACCCGGGCCGCGGCCGCATGTTGACCACCACGCCCGGGGTGCTGGGCAACGAGTCGTCAGCCGCGCAGCGCATGGGCATCAGCCAGCCGGTGGGCGGCGCCACGGAGGAACGCCGGCCGCTGCACTCCATCAAGGTCAACATCGACATGCCGCGGCGGAGCTTCTAGGAGCGTGCCCGGCGAGCTGGTGCCGGCAGCATGGCGTTCGCGCGCTTCCGACAGAAAACGCCGGGCCGGAACGCAAAGCTGGCTGGTGACGTAACGTGAAGCGGGCTGAAGCCCGCGCTCCTCCACTCAATTCCGCAAGGCTCGGTGAAGCGCGAAAAACGAAGCTAGGCTGGCGGGCGCTGCGACGCAGCCAACTTCGGTTTTCGGGTGAAATTCAGCCTCTTGCCCGCAGAGCTTGGATCACTTGGGCGGGTCTATGTAAGCGCGAGCCAGCTTCGCGAGGTCCCGGTCGCTCGCCCTGGTCGCGGCAAAACCCTTGTACGCCTTACGGATTAGCACTGTGATGTCTATTCCGCAGTAGCCGCCTGTAGCCGCCGCAAGTCGGGGGTCGTATCCAAGGCAGCAGTCTTCGCCGGCGCGTCCAAGCCTTGCTCCCTGTTGAGAAATCGCCACTTCCAGATTTCGGAATGGCCGTCGGCGAACGCTAGGCCGCAGGCTTGGTTATGGCGGACGCTGGGTGTGTTTTGCCAGATGTTCACCCCCGGCGCTTTGACCGCGAAATAGCCGTCGTCAATGGTCTCGATCCCCTCGTCTATGAACGTGAAAGCCTTGGTCGGCCCCGGGCTGATGATGTCCGTCATCTTCTTCCACATGGGGTACTTGTTGTCCATCACCCACATGGTGTCGGACACGCCAAAACGCTGGGCGTCGGCTGCGTCCGCCCCGCCCATGCGTCCACTCAAGGAATAGCTGCGGACACGGCCAGTGGCACGCAAGGACGCAATGTTGCGGAGGGCGGCGGGCAACTGCTTGTCCGCCGGGCAGCGGTAAATATCCACCGAGCCGTTGTACACGTACAGACGTCCGTTGATGATGTTCAATTTATTGGTGGCGCCTTGCGCCGACGACACATCGCCGCCAATCCAGGCGTTCGTGTTGGACAACCAGTTCTTGACCAGTGTGTCGTTGTAGTCGTTGGCGTACATGGACCAGCAAAGCGCCAGTTGTTTGGTGTTGCTGAGGCAACTGATGCCGGTCGCCTTCGCCTTCGCCTTGGACAACGCCGGCAGCAACATGCCGGCCAGGATGGCGATGATGGCGATGACCACCAGCAGCTCGATCAGGGTGAAGCCGTGGCGGCGCGGGCCGGTGGTTTGCGGGGCGCGCGCGCGAGACAAGGTCGTTTTCATGGTTAGATTTTGAGCAAAGCTAGGCAGTCCGCAGGCGCGCGTCAACGCCCGTGCCCTGTACGTTTCAACGCACAGCCCCATCGCGGCCGGCCGGCGCGCGGTCTTACTCGAAGTCGTACACCACCACCCGGTTGCACACGCGCTGGAAGACCTTCTCGACAAACTCGAGGTGGAGCGGATGCACCTGGTAGGCGTCCTGGGCGGCCTTGTCCGGGAAGACGATGTTCAGGGCCGCCTGGTAGGTCTGCTCCACCACCGGCCGGTGGCTCGGCGCCATGCGCCCGGAGTGGAAGCTCAGCGCGCCGGGAATCGGACGCAGGTACCGCTCCATGCCGGCGAGGAGCTGCTCGGTGGCGTCCGGGATGCCCGGCTTGGTCCAGAAGATCACGACGTGGGAGAACATGGCGCTGAGCTAAGACGCCGGGAAGCGCCGGCGCAACCGCAAACTGCCGCCGGCAGCCGCCTACCAGAAGCTCTCGGGGAAGAGCGCGGGCTCCGGGCAGTTATCCGGATTGTTGCGGCCGATCCCGTGCGGATGCACGTCCGGGTTGCACAGGGCCAGCATGATGATCTTGCCACAATGGGGGCACTCGACCTCCTCCAATGCAACGTGAGACGGAAACGCAAGCGGTCCGTCGCACTCGTAGCACCACCCCCTTGCGTATTCTTCCATTACGCTGGCAATTTAATCAGTTCCATTCCCAACTCAAGCCCTATCCCAGCCGCCCGGTCCAATCGCCTGCGTGGATCGAAGGCTGCTTGGAGCGATGTCACCACGCCGCCTGGGGCTGTCAATGTCGCGGAAAAACCGCAACGGGCAATGCTGGAGCGCAGGAGCTTCAGCCCGAAAACCGAAGTTGCCGTAGCGCATTGCGTCCCGCCTGCCCACCTTTGGTTTTCGGATTCATGGCTGCGCTTCCCTGGTGACGGAGCCAGGCGCGTGCTTCGTCCCGTCGAGGCTCGCGAGCAACCGGTGTGCCCGTTGTCGCAGCACCGGATCGCCTTCCGTGGCCAGGTCACGCAAGCGCGTTTCGGCCAGGCGCGTGGCGTCGCCGGCCATCTCCAGGCACGCCCAGGCGTATTCGCGCAGTTGCTCGTCTTCGGTGTTCAGCAGGCTGGCGCAGAAACGGACCGTGCGCTCCTCGCCCTGCGGGATCTGGCGGGCTTGGGCGAGCAGCTCCCCGGCCGGCAGGCCGCTGCTGAGCAACGTCAAAAAGGCGTAAAGGGGAACCGTGTAACCCGGCCCACGCAGTCCGTCCAGGAAGGTCCGGGTCAGCCACGGCGACGCCGCGCGCGTCTCGCTCCCCAAGGCCAGCAGCCGGTGACAGGCCTCCAGCCGCCGTCGCTCCAGCGCATCGGTGCGCAGGAAATCCGGCAGCCGCCGCGTCAGGGCCGGGACCGCCGCCGCCAGCCGCCCGGCCAGCCGTTGATGCACACCCGGCCGGGCGCCCAGTTGGCTGACCAGCCGCGCAACTTCCGGCGAAACACCGGGTGGCCGCCGTGTTAGCCCAAGAGCCCAAGCCAGGCCGATGGCGATGGCAAGCAACGCAACCGCCGCACCCGCCAGCCAGAACTCGCGTGAGCGTTTCACTTCACCGGTTCGGGTATCGCCGCGCCGTCCTTGCGCGGATCGGACGCGCCGAAGTTGAGGCCGCGCGCGAAGTTCCGCATCACCGCCTGCCCGCCGCCCACCGCGTCGGCGAAGGCCGGCAGCGTCTTCACCGCGTGGCCCTTGGCCGCCAGCGCCGCGCGCACCGCTTCCGGCACCCGCGATTCGAGGTCTACGTCCAGGCCGTCGAAGGTCATCTTGGTGAAACGCGGCGCCTCGAGCGCGGCCTGGAGGTTCAGGCCGAAGTCCACCAGGTTGGCCACGAACTGCGCGTGCGCCTGCGCCTGGTTCCAGCCGCCCATGATGCCAAACGCGATCCGCATGTCGCCCCGCGCCATGAAACCGGGAATGATCGTGTGCAGCGGCCGTTTGCGCGGCGCGAGCGCGTTCGGGTGCGCCGGATCGAACGAGAACAGTCCGCCGCGGTTTTGGAGGCCGAAGCCGGTGCCTTCCGCCACCAAGCCGGAACCAAAGCCGCTGTAGTTGCTTTGAATGAATGAAACCATGTTGCCCTCGGCGTCCACCGCGCATAGGTACGTGGTGTCCGCGCCGGCGGGCGGTGGTTCGCCGGGCAGCGCGCGGGCCGCGGCGTGGGCCGGGTCAATCAACTGCGCGCGCTCGCGGGCGTAGGCCTTGGCGAGCAGGCCGGCCACCGGCACCTTCGCGAAGCGCGGGTCCGCCACGTAACGGAGCATGTCGGCGTAGGCGAGTTTCTTGGCCTCGATCATCGCGTGCCAGGTGCGTGGGTCATCGCGCCCCCAGTCGCCCAGCGGGAAGGTCTCCATCAGGTTCAGCATCATCAGCGCGGCGATGCCCTGGCCTTGGGGCGGAATCTGGTAAACCGTCCAGCCGCGGTACGCGGTCGAGATGGGGGCGACCCACTCCGGCTCGAACTCACGCAGGTCGGCTGGCGTCCACGGCGCGTCGTGCCGGCGGGCGCAGTCCAGCAGGCGCCGCGCGATCGCGCCTTCGTAAAAAGCCCGCCGCCCGCCGCGCGCGACCTGGCGCAGCGACCACGCGAGGTCGCCGTTGTGGAACAACTCGCCCACCGCGGGCGCGCGGCCGCCGGTCAGAAACGTCCGCGCCGCGACCGGGTCGGCGCGCAGCATCGTCTCGCTCGATTTCCAATAGCCGGCCACGATCTCAGTCACCGGGAAGCCTTCGTTGGCGAGCCGGATGGCCGGCGCGAGCAGCCGCGACAGCTTCTGGCGGCCGAACCGGCCGTGCAGCGCGTTCCAGCCGGCCACGCAGCCGGGGATCGTGACCGACAGCATGCCACGCTGGGGCATGTTCGTGTGGCCGCGTTCCCGCAACAACTCGAGGTTCAGCCCGGCCGGCGCCCAACCGCTCGCATTCAAGCCGTGCAGCCGGCTGGTCTTCGCCTCGTACACGAGGGCGAACAGGTCGCCGCCCATACCGCAGGTCATGGGCGCGACCACACCCATGACGGCATTGGCGGCGATGGCGGCGTCCACGGCGGTGCCGCCCTCGGCCAGGACCTGCGCGCCGGTCTGCGAGGCCAGCGGATGCTCGCTGGCGACGATGCCGGATTTGGAAATGACCATCGAGCGACCCTGGATCCGTTCGGCGGCGGCCAGCGGCTGGGCGGCGCACGCCAGGGCCAGCGCCAGCACCCTGGTGGGTTGCCGGAAGGAAAGCCGTGGAGAAGGCATGGCGCGCAGCCTACGCGCCTCCGCCGCCCGCGACCAGCCGGAACTCGGAGGGGTGAATTGGGAAATCAGGAAGGCAGGAATAAGCGGGGCGGACGCAGGCAAGCAATTTCCTCGGTCCTTTTTGAGTCTCTGAGTTTCGGCCCCTAGCTTGGGTGAAGCCTGAACTCAAAAATTGGATTTGGAACTCAGGCAGGCAGCAAAAGCTTGATCCCCTCGTCGGCTTTCGGTTTCCCCCTTCCAGCCTTCCGGCTCTCCAAATTCCTTTCTGAGTTTCTGAGTTTCGGCTTCAAAACTCGGGAAGACAGGGAAGTTCGTCCCTCGTGTCAGCGTTCGGCTTTCCCCCTTCCGGCCTTCCTGATTTCCCAATTCACCCCTCCGAGTTTCCGGTTTGCGTCCGCGGCGGCCGCCCGCTACGAGAAGCGCATGCAAACGCCTTTCGTCGTCTCGCGCCGCGCGTTTCTGCGCCGGCTCACCGCGTTCCCCCTCGTCGCGCCGCTCGTCACCCGCGGGCTGCGGGCCGCCTCGCCCAACGGCAAGCTCCATCACGCCAGCTTCGGCGCCAGCGGCATGGCCTGGGCGGACCTGAACGAAATCGCCCGCCATCCCCAGATCACCGTCGTGGCCGTGGCGGACGTGGACTTGAACCGCACAGCCGACTTCAAGAAGGCGTTCCCCAACGCCCGCGTGTACCAGGACTGGCGGGAGTTGCTCGAAAAGGAGAAGGCGCTCGACACGGTGAACGTTTCGACGCCGGACCACATGCACGCGCCCATCGCCATGAGCGCGCTCCAGCGCGGCTGCCACGTCTATGGCGAGAAACCGCTGTCGCACGACCTCTACGAGTCGCGCCGGCTGGCGGAGGTGGCCCGGGCGAAGCGCCGCGCCACCCAGATGGGCATCCAGATTCACAGTGCGCGCGAGTACCGCATGGCCGTGCGGCTCATCCAGGACCTGGCCATCGGCAAGGTGCGCGAGGTCCACACCTGGAGCAGCAAGAAGTGGGGTGACACCGGCCCGATGCCGGACCGCCGGGACCCCGTGCCGGCCGGGCTGGACTGGAACGGCTGGGTGGGCGTCTGCGCGGAGCGGCCGTTCATCGGCGACGGCTGGTATCATCCGGGCAACTGGCGCAAGCGGCTGGACTTCGGCACCGGCACGTTTGGCGACATGGGCTGCCACATCTACGACCCGGTGTTCAAGGCGCTGGCGTTGACCGCGCCGCTGAGCGTGCGTTCCGAAGGCCCGGCGCCCAACGAACACAGTTGGGCCATTGACGCCGTCATCCCGTACGTCTTCCCCGGCACGCCGTACACGGCCGGCAAGACGGTGAACGTGACCTGGTACGACGGCGACGCCCGGCCGCCGCAGACCGTGCTGGCGCTGCTGGGCGAAACGCCGGCGCCCGACCAGGGCTCCATTTTCATCGGCACGGACGGCGCGCTGCTGCTGCCGCACATCGGCATGCCGGTGCTGCTGCCGGAGGCGAAGTTCGAGAACTACCCGCTGCCCAGGATCCAAGGCGAAAACCACTGGTTCCAATGGGTGGACGCCTGCCTCGGCAAGGGCACGCCCTCGGCCAATTTCGATTACTCCGGCCCGCTCACCGAAGCGGTGCTGCTGGGCAGCGTGGCCACGCGTTTCCCCAGGACCACGCTGGACTGGGAAGCGAAGGCGCTGAAATTCACCAACGTCGCCGCCGCGAACCAGCATGTCCGCCGGACTTACCGCAAGGGCTGGGAAGTGGCTGGACTCTGAGCCCGAAGGCGCGCGCGGTTTGATGTGCGGGTTCGAGTCTCCAACCCGGACTAGCTGCCACCGGGAACGGCCGGAGATGACCCCCGCGAGGCGGGCCGCCCACCCAAGATAGCGGTGCGGACGACCGCGTCCGCGGCAGTGAAGCGTGTGCCCCACCCGCGGGCCAAGGCGTTGCGACTGAGCCGCGCGCCACTTCACTCAATCCGAAAACCGAGGTTGGTCAGGCGGGATACGCGGCGCTACGGCCAACTTCAGTTTTCGAGCTAAAACCGCCCGATCACTTCCCACGCCGTTGCCCCGGCCGGCAGCTCGATGAGCTGGCGCGCGGCGTTCACTGAAGCCGACCGGCCGTTCACCGTCGCGGACTTGAGCGGCTGGCCGGCGGGATGTCGGAGTCGCAGCCCGAGGGCTCGCGGCGCCTCGGTGGGTTGCAGCCGGACCACCGCGCGGATTTCGCCCGCCGCGGCGCGCGAGGTGATTTCGAGGTCGAGCCGGCCAAACCACGTCGCCGCCCGCTCCACCTTGACCCGCTGGCCGTCGGCCATCCAGGCGCGCGGCACGCCCAGGCCGAGTTCGAGCGTGTCGCCTCGTTCGAAGAGGAGCATCTGGCGCAGCCATTGGATGAACTTGGATTCGTCCGGCGTTTTGTAGAGCGGTCCCCCACCCTTCCCCAACTCGGGCAGCCACTCGGCCAGGCAGCGCGTGTCCGGGTACAGACTGGCGGCGGCGGCGTTGTAAAAGGCGCGCAGAAAGTTTGGCACCTGGTCGCGGCGCAGGTACGCCAGCGCCAGGTCGAGCAGCATGGGCTGCAGCGTGAAGCCTCCGTGGTTGAAAAAGTCCGCCTGCGGGTCGGCCACGGCAAAGCCGCTTTCCGCGCAGAGCAACAGGTTGTCCTCGAGGTCGTGGACGATCCAGTCCACGAACGGATGGCGGTCATCAAGGAGGTCGCCGTTGACGAGGTGGAGCGGACCGTAAAGGACTTCGCGAATCCAGCCTTCCTGGCGATGCGTGAGCGCGTAGGCGCGGGCCGGCATGTGCGGCACCCACGTGTCGTCGCGCAGTTGGATGACCGGTGACGTGGCCACGGATTCCGCGACGCTGGCGCGCACGTCTTCCGCGAAAGCCCCGGTGTCGCGCCGGAGCCGTTCCGCCTCGCGGGCCAGCCGGCGCGCCAGTTCGGGCGCCACACCCGGACGCCGGGCCAGGCGCGCCACGACGTCCGCGGCCTGTTTCATGCCCAGGTGGTAATACGCGGCGGTGGCGTACCAGTAGAGGTATTCCTCCACGTCTTCGAGGTCGCCCGCCGGCGGCAGACCGTATTCGACCGGCCGCGCGCCGCCGGGCAGCTTGAACAGCGTGGCCTGGCGCTCGCACGTGATCCAGTCCGCGCCGGCGATCAACCGCGGCGTGACGGCCGCGAGGTAGGCGTCGTCGCGGGTCCACAGGTAATGCTCGCTCGCGGCCCACAGGCCCCAGCCGTGATGGAGGTTGTAGCCCTGCGCGGTGTACGGGTCCGGGTCGCCGGGGTGCGCGGCGTAGAACACGCCCGCGGTGCTGCGAAAATTGCCCGGCAGCCCCTTGACGCCCTGGTTGACTAGGAACGGCTCGAGCAGCGCGCGCGCGGCCGCGTGTTCGCCGCGCATGTCCAGCGCGCGTGCCACCATGGCGGTTTCGTTGAGAAAATTCTTGTAGTCCAGCGTCGCCGCGCCGTGCTGATGGTGGTGGGTTTCGGGGTCCAGGTCCGTCGAGATCAGCACATGCCAGAGGTGCGCTTTGAAGAAGTCGTTCAGCCACGGCTCGGGTGTCTCCAGCGTCATGCCGCGGGTCACGCGCGCCCGCCAGAAATCCACCGCCGCGGCGTGCAGGTTCGTGAACGACAGCCCGCGCAACGCCTTCATCTCGGCGGCGTCGAGCAGCTCGACGTAGGGCAGAAGGAAATCCAGCGCGTGGCCTTCTCCCGGACCGAGCGTGACGCGATACCGCACCGCCTCGCGCGCATCGCTTGTGGACGGCGGTGGGGCGGAAGCGGTGTCCGGCGTGTCCGGCACAAACACGCCGAGGTCGAGTTCGCCGCAGCCGCCGCTGACGAACTGCCCGCGCACCGGCACCATGCCCGCGCGCGGCACGTTGTCCGACGGCCGGACGAGCAGCAGCGTGCCATCCGCGCCCAGTCGCAAGGGCCGCCAGGGCTGCGGGGCCAGCCACAGCCAGGCGGTGCGGGCGGCGGCGGTGGTGTTCGTCACCGAGAAGCGCGTGCCCAGCACCAGCGGCTCGGCGCCGGTCACGGCTTCGAAGGCCGCCAGCGGCGTCAGCAGCGGCGCGGCGACACTGGTTTGCTCCCACGCCAGGCCGTCGTCAGTCCACGCATGGCGGACCACCGGCAACCAGCCGTCTTGCAGCGAGCGCTCAACGACCCGCGTGCCGCGGCCGTTTAAGGCGGGGCGCTCGCCGGTGCTGAATTCAAAGCGCAGCGCGTCCCAGCGCCGCCACGGACTGGCGTCGGCGTCGGGGCCCGGCGAGCGCAGGCTGCCGGCGCGCAGCACGATGTCGCCGTCAGGTTCGAGCACGAACTCTTGCCGGCAGTTCGGCACACCGAGCAGGCACGGCGCGGATGGCTTGGCCGGCAGGGCTGCCATCGCCTGGGCGAAAGTCTGCTCAGGCAGTCGCGCGACTTGTTCCGCCACCGTGCCCTGCCGCCAGACGTCGCCGCCCGGCCCGGGCCAGGTGGCGAAGGTGAGGTTCCGGCTGGCGTCCGAGACAAACACGCCGAGGTCGCGCACCAACAAGCCGCCCGCGCGGAGCACGTCGTCCACGAACACGCTGAAGCTTCGCTCCGGTCCGCGACGGAAGATCACCAGACCGCGGTCCGGGCTGAGCCGGTCCGGTGCGTCCGCGTACTCGACTTCGACGAACGCGGCCTTCGCGGCGGCGGTTGTCACGGCTTGCACAGTGCCGTTGCGCGCCTCGAAGCGCGGCGCCGCGTGGGCTGGTAAGGCTTTCGGCAAATCCCACTCAAACCGCAGCCGGGCGTGGCGCAGCACGGCGTCCGATCGCACGGCCACACGCCGCAGGCGGACCGCCTGGCGGCCGGTGAGGCGGAGCTTGTAGGTCTTCCGGAATGGGGCACCGGTTTGCCGGATGCCGGGCGCTTCGCGGACGGTCAGCGGCGCGAACCTGAACGCAAGGCCGCTGCCGTGCGGGTGGAACGCGCCTTGACCAAGGGTCCACCGGCCGTTGAACGGATCGTCCAGTTTCATCCAGCCGCCCTGCCCCGCGTCCGGCCAATGCCCGCGCCACCACTCGACTTGCATCGCGTCCGCCGGCGGCGGTTCGGTGAAGACCAGTTCCAGTCCGCGGACCGGCCGCGGATGCTGCCACTCGACCAGCAAGGCGTCACCAGCTTCCAGCGCGACCGCCGCTGTGTTTGCGGCGTCGGCCAGCCGCGCGACCCCTGGCGGCAGCCCGGTGGCGGCTTCGCGGCGTTCCAGCCGCAGGAAGCCGTACTGGGCGAGGTTGGCGGGCGGGAGACGCGCGGTGTCCGCAGCCGGCGCGGTCCAAACCAGCCACGCGCCTGCGAGCGCGGCGACGCGGCCCGCCGTGCGGCCTGCCAGCTTGGTAAACCCGGCGCGCATGTCCCCGCTGGTGTAGAACGCAGCCGGGGCGGCGGCCAGCAGATTTCCGGTTGGCGGGCGGGCCGGACGGCGCCTAGGGTGGGCGCGGCACAACCGAGGAACCTGACATGAGTGTCCGAGTACGCTTCGCCCCGAGCCCGACCGGCTTTCTGCACATCGGCGGCGCCCGCACCGCGCTGTTCAACTGGCTGTACGCCCGCCACACCGGCGGGAAGTTCATCCTGCGCATCGAGGACACCGACGCCGCCCGCAACACCCAGCCGGCGGTGGACGTGATCCTCAACGGCTTGCGCTGGCTGGGGCTCGACTGGGACGAAGGCCCCATCACCAGCGACGCCACCGGGCCGTCGAAAGGCGACCGCGGACCGTATTTCCAGTCCCAACGTCGCGAGCATTATCAGCGGCGCGTGGAGGCATTGCTCGCGCGCGACCTCGCCTACGAGCACGAAGGCGCGATCAAGTTCCGCATGACCCGCGAGCCGGTGCTGATCGAGGATTTGATCGTGGGCCAGGTCCGGCGGGAGTTGACCGACCGCGAGGCGCTGGATCCGGACTTCATCATCGTGCGCTCGGACGGCCAGCCGGTGTTCCATCTGGTGAACGTCGTGGACGACCTCGAGATGGGCATCACCCACGTGATCCGCGGGGAGGATCATTTGAGCAACACCGCCAAGCACATCGCCTTGTTCCAGGCGTTTGGCGTCGCACCGCCGCATTACGCGCACATCCCGCTCATCCTCAACCCCGACGGCAGCAAGATGAGCAAGCGCGACGCCGGCGCCTCGCTCACCACGTACATGGAGGAGGGCTACGTGCCGGAAGCGGTGGTGAATTACTTGGTGCTGCTGGGCTGGTCGCCGAAGGAGGATCGCGAAGTCCTGTCCGTGGCCGAACTCATCGAGCGGTTCGACCTGCCGCAGGTGCTCCGGCACAACGCCCGGTTCGACATGGCCAAGCTGCAATGGATGAACGGCGAGTACATGCGGATGCTCCCGGACGACCGCTTTTACGAACTGGCGGTCCCCGCGCTCGGCCGCGCCGGCCTGGACACCAACCGCTTCCCCGTGGCCTACGTGAAGGCCGCGCTGGACACCTGCAAGGGCAAGCTGCGCATGTTCGCCGAGCTGCCCGGGTACGCCGGCTTCTACTTCGCGCCGGTCACGAGCTACGAGGCCGAGGCGGCGGCCAGGCATTTCACCCCGGAGAACCACCCCCGGCTGGCGCGGTTGCGCGAAGCCCTCACGCGGGTGGAACCGTTCAACTCGGCCTGCCTCGAGGCCGGCCTCAAGAACACCGCCGGCGAACTCGGCGTCAAACCCGCCGTGCTGGTCCATCCGGTCCGCCTCGCCTGCACTGGCAAGAGCAGCGGCCCCAGCCTGTATCACCTGATGGAAGTGCTGGGCCGCGACGAAACGTTGGCGCGGCTGGACGCGGCTCTGGCGCGTCTGTAAGCCGGCCCCGGTGGGCAAGCGTATCGCCGTGTCGAGGCAAGGCTGACGGAGCCGTCGAACCAACCCCGGCGGGCGGGCCGTAGTGGCCCAGGCGAGCTCGCCTGGAGTCGTGCCGCGGACGACTCGCCTGCGGGACCGCGCTGTGCCGCCGCAGCCCCGAACAGCCAGGGCTCGACGGAGTCTCGCCCCACCCCGTCAAGAACGGATCAGCACGAAAGTGAGATGCGTCCGCCGGATGAGAATCCGGCGTAGTCGGACCCAAACTCCAGCCGCCGGATGGGAATCCTGCGTTACGGGCAACTTCGGTCTTCGGGCTCCAGGATGGACTGCGGCCGGGCCATCCACTGCCTTGACGGCTGGCTCTCATGACAAGATTTAATAATGAATCGTTAAATCTGTAATAGCGACACTTCAATCTAGCCGGGCTGAATTTGCGCTTGTCCGCCGAGGTGCATCCTGCTCCGGGACCTGTCTGTCCCGCATCGGCCGCCCGCCGGCAGAGCATCCAGTTCCGCGTGCGTTACAGCGAAACCGACCAGATGGGCACGTTCTACAACTCGCGGCCGCTCGAGTGGTTTGAGATGGGCCGCACCGAGTTGCTGCGGCATCTGGGCCTGCCCTACGCCGAACTGGAACGACGCGGGGTGTTCCTGCCCTTGATCGAGGCGCGGATCGAATACCTCGGCCGCGCCCGTTATGACGATCTGCTCGCCATGACCACCGCCCTGAGCGCCGAAGGCCGCGCCCGACTGAGGACGGACGTGGAAATCGTCCAGGCTGCCGGCGGGCAGCCCGTGGTGCGCGGCCACACCGTACACGCCTTCACCGGCCGTGACGGCCGGGCGATCCGGCCGCCGGCCTGGCTGCGCGAAAGGCTGGTCGCAGCCGGTTCATCCACCCCGCAGACCTGGGCAGCCACGAAAGATTCTTCTTCATGACCAATCCTGGGAGTTCAAACGGCTCGCGCCTGCTGCTCAGTGGCAACGAAGCCATCGCCCTGGCGGCGAAACACGCCGGCGTGGCCTTGGGCGCGGGCTATCCGGGCACACCGTCCACCGAAATCCTCGAAAACTTCGCCCGGCTGGGCGGCCGGGCCCAGTGGTCGCCGAACGAAAAGGTGGCGCTGGAGGTCTGCATCGGCGCGGCCTACGCCGGCGCGCGCGCGCTGGCCACGATGAAGCACGTCGGCCTCAATGTCGCCGCCGACCCGTTCTTCACCGTGGCCTACACCGGCGTCACCGGCGCGCTGATCGTGATTTCCGCGGACGATCCCGGCATGGCTTCGAGCCAGAACGAGCAGGACAACCGGCGTTACGCCGTGGCCGCGGGCGTGCCGATGCTCGAGCCGAGCGATTCGCAGGAAGCCTACGATTTCTTCCTGCAGGCGGTGGAAATCTCGGAAAAGTGGCGGCTCCCGGTGCTGTTCCGCGTCACCACCCGCATCTGCCACAGCAAGGGCGTGGTGCGGCCGGGGCCGCCCGTGGACGGCTTGAAGGCGCCGCACTTCGAGCGCGACGTGCGCGGCCGGGTGATGATCCCCGCGTACGCGCGGCCCGCGCACCGGCGCTTGCGGCAAAAGCTGGCCGAAATCACCGCCTGGAGCGAGGCCGCGCCGCTCAACCGCGTTCACGAAGCCGGCCGGCGGCTGGGCATCATCACCTCTGGCATCTCGTACGCGCACGCGCGCGACGCCGCGCCGGAAGCCAGCGTGCTCAAGCTGGGCGTGACCTACCCGCTGCCGCTGGACTTGATCCGGTCCTTCGCCGCCTTCGTGGAACGCTGTTTCGTGCTCGAGGAGGGCGAACCGTACCTGCTCGACGCCCTCCGCGCGGCGGGCATCGCGGTCGAGGGCAAGGCTGAGATGTACCGCTACGGCGAATTCGATGTCGCGCGCGTGCGGCGCATCCTGGCCGGCGACACCACGCCGGAACCGGCGCGACCGCCCGGCAAGCCGCCACAGCTCTGCGACGCCTGCTCGTACCGGCAGGTCTTCGGCGCGCTGAACAAGCTGCAGGCCATCGTGGCCGGCGACATCGGCTGTTACACGCTGGGCGCGCTTTCGCCGTTCGAGGCCATGGACACCTGCGTGTGCATGGGCGCCAGCGTGGGCGTCGGGCTGGGCTTGCGGCACGCGCTGCCGCCCGAGCAGGCGCGGCGCGTGGTCAGCATCATCGGCGACAGCACCTTCGTTCACAGCGGCATCAGCGGCCTGGTGGAGATGGTCTATAACCCGCCGCCAACCGGGCACGTGCTGATCATCCTCGACAACTTCACCACGGCCATGACCGGCCACCAGGAGCATCCGGGCACGGGCCGGACATTGGAACACAAGCCCACCGGCCGCGTGGTGTTCGAGAAACTCGCCCAAAGCCTGGGCGTCAAGCGCGTGCATGTGGTCGAGCCGCGGCTGGGGTCGGACGAATTCGAGCAGATCCTCATCCAGTGTCTGAACAGCGGCGAACTGGCGGTCATCATCGTCCGCCGGCCGTGCATTTTGATCGCAAAGCAGCTCAAGGAGTACGAACGGCTGCAGCAGCAAACGGAGAAGGAGTGCGAGTGCGCATGCGAGACAGCGTTACCAGTGTCGTGATCGCCGGGCTGGGTGGCCAGGGCGTCTTGAAGGCGTCGGACATCCTCGCGGACGCGGTCTTCCGCGCGGGCTTCGACGTGAAGAAGGCCGAGGTCCACGGCATGAGCCAACGCGGCGGCTCGGTGAACAGCGACGTGCGCTTCGGCGCGCGGGTGTTCAGCCCGATGGTGCCGTTTGGCGAGGCGGATTACCTGGTGGTGCTGGCGCCGGACCAGTTGGAGAACAACCACGGTTACCTGCGGCCGGGCGGGGTGCTGATCGAGCCGTCCACAGTGGACGCCGGGCAGCTCGAGAACAAACGCAGCTTCAACGTGGCGATGATCGGCCGGCTCAGCCGGCATTTCGACCTGCCGGAGCATTGCTGGCGCGAAGCCCTGGCGGCGAATTTCCCGCCGGCCCTGCTGGAAACGAATCTCCGGGCCTTCGCGCTCGGCCGGGAGGCGGCCGTTACCCGCTGACGGAGCCAGACCCATGGGCGGCTTTACACAACGCTGCGAGGGGACCCGGCGCCAAGCCGCGCAATGCGGCGTGCCTCGCCGCCCGTCCTGACACATTGACATGAGCCTCAATCCCCAGTTCAACGGCGGCTTTCATCCGGCCAGCGCGGTGGATTTCCTGCCGCCGCCGCAGTTGCGCGAACTGCAACTGGCCCGGCTGCGGTTCATCGTCCGTCGCGCGCATGACCGCGTGGCGCTGTTCCGCCAGCGCCTCGCGCAGCGCGGCCTCGCGCCGGACGACGTGCGCAGCCTCGAGGATGTCGCGCGGCTGCCCTTCACCACCAAGACCGATCTGCGGGACACCTATCCGTTCGGGCTGTTCGCCAGTCCGCTCCAGGAAATCGTGCGGTTCCACGCCTCGAGCGGCACGACCGGCAAGCCGATCGTCGTGGCCTACACCCAGGAGGACGTGGACGACTGGGCGAACGTGATGAAGCTGCTGCTTCCTAGCCTGCGGTCTGCACAGCGGCGACATCATCCAGAACGCCTACGGCTACGGCCTGTTCACCGGCGGGCTGGGCGCGCATTACGGCGCGGAGGCGCTGGGCGCGGGCGTGATCCCGATTTCCGGCGGCAACACCGAACGGCAGATCATGATCCTGAAGGACTTTGGCGTCACCGCCATCTGCTGCACGCCGAGCTACTTCCTGCACCTCATCGAGCGGGCGGCGGAACTGGGGGTGGACTTGAAGAAGCTGCCGTTGCGCGCGGGCGTGTTCGGCGCGGAACCGTGGACCGAGGGCATGCGCCAGCGCATCGAAGCGGAGACCAACCTCAAGGCCTACGACATCTATGGTCTGTCCGAGATCATCGGGCCGGGCGTGGCCATGGAATGCCGGCACCAGGCGGGACCGCACATCTTCGAGGACATGTTCTACCCGGAGGTCATCAACCCGGAGACCGGCGAGCCCGTTCCGGATGGCGTCGAAGGCGAGCTGGTGCTCACCACGCTCTGCAAGCGCGCCATGCCGATGATCCGCTACCGCACGCGCGACATCAGCGCCTTAAACGAAGAGCCCTGCGCCTGCGGCCGCACGCTGCGCCGCATCAAACGCATCGCCCGCCGCACGGACGACATGCTGATCATCCGCGGCGTGAACGTGTTCCCGTCGCAAATCGAGGCGGCGCTGCTCGCCGTCGAGGGCACACTGCCGCATTACCAGACCATCGTGGACCGCGTGAAGGGCCTCGACGAAATGGAGGTGCAGGTCGAGGTCACCGCCGAGTTCTTCAGCGACACGGTGGGCGCGCTGGAGAAGCTCCGCCAACGGCTGTCCCACGCCATTGAAAGCATCGTCGGCATCCGCGCCCAGGTGCGGCTGGTCGAGCCACACACGTTGCAGCGCAGCGAAGGCAAGGCCAAACGTGTCCTCGACAAGCGCAAGCTCTGAACCCGCCTTCCGGTCCTCCCGCCATGAAACTGAACCAGCTCTCGGTCTTTCTGGAAAACCGGCCCGGCGCCCTCTCCGCGCCCTGCCGGGCCCTGGCCCGCGCGGGCGTCAACCTGCTCACCCTGTCCATCGCGGACACGCAGCAGTTCGGCATCCTCCGCCTGATCGTCCGCGACTGGGCCCGCACCCGGGCCATCCTCGAGGCCGAGGGCTGCGTGGTAAAGGTGACCGAAGTGCTGGCCGTGGAGGTGCCGGACCGGCCGGGCGGGCTGGCGGACCTGCTGGAAGTGTTCGAGCGGGCGCAACTCAACGTCGAATACATGTACGCGTTCAGCGTCAAGCAGGCCGACCGCGGCCGGCTGGTGTTCCGTTTTGCCGACCCGGACGCGGCGGTGGCCGCGTTGCGGGCGGCGCAGGTGGTGGTGGTCAACGAAGTGGAACTGTTCCGGCGTCTCGACGCCTGACAAGGAGGTAACATGCTCGGAATCCCCGATCCCTGGGTGTGGCTGGCCTACGTGCTCTGCCTCGCCAGCGCCCTGCTCTGCGTGGTGTATAGCTGGCGGAACTGGAACCGCGGCGACGAATCGGTCCGCGACGAGGACGTCCGCTGGGCCCGCGAGGAAGACAAGCTGGAAGACAAGCTTTGAGCCGGCCGGCCGGGCGCCGCGTCCGGTCCGCCGTCCCCGCCCCCAACCATGAACCCGTGGCTGGCAGACGTGTCCCTGGCCGAGATCTGCGTCGTGCTGCTATACCTGTTTGCCACCGCCTACCTGGGCTGGCTGGGCTACCGCGGCACCGAAACCACCGCGGATTACCTCCTGGCCGGCCGCGCCGCGCATCCGTTTATCATGTCGCTCAGCTACGGCGCGACGTTCATTTCCACCAGCGCGATCGTCGGGTTTGGCGGCGTGGCGGGGCTTTTCGGCATGAGCCTGCTCTGGCTGGTGGTGCTGAACATCCTGGTCGGCATCTTCCTCGCGTTCGTGTTTTTCGGCGCGCAGACGCGGCGGCTGGGCCACGCGCTGGACGCACACACGCTGCCCGAGCTGCTGGGCCGGCGCTACCAAAGCCGCTTCATCCAGGTCCTGGCCGGGGTGGTGATCGCGCTGTTCATGCCGTTGTATGGCGCGGCGGTGCTGATCGGCGGCAGTGAGTTCCTGAGCACGGCGCTGGAGATTCCTTACGGCGCGGCCCTGCTGGTCTTCGCGGTGGTGGTGGCGGCCTACGTCTTCTTCGGCGGACTCAAGGGGGTGATGTACACCGACGCCTTCCAGGGCGTGATCATGTTCGCCGGCATGGTGACGCTGCTGGCCTTCACCTACACCCGGCTGGGCGGGGTGGCGCCGGCGCACCGGGAGCTCACCGCGCTGGCCGATCTCGTGCCGGCGAACCTGGCGGCCATCGGCCATCAAGGCTGGACCGCGATGCCGGACTTCGGCTTTGGCGACCGCCGCTACAACCTCTGGTGGATCGTCGTCTCGACCATTGTCCTGGGCGTGGGCATCGGCGTGCTGGCGCAGCCGCAATTGATCGTGCGCTTCATGACCGTGAAGAGCCGCCGCGAGCTGAACCGCGCGGTCGGCGTCGGCGCGGTGTTCATCCTGGCGATGGTCGGCGTGGCCTACACGACCGGCGCCTTGTCGAACGTCTTTTTTTCCCGGCACGGCCCGGTCTTCCTGGGCCGCGTGGTGCAGGCACTCGAGGCCAACGGGCCGCACGCCCGGTTGCAGTTGATGAAGCCCACGGAAGGCGGCCAGTGGCTGGACGTCATCCGGGAAACCACCGCCGACGGCCGGACCACGAACATCCTGCGCACGCCCGGCGCGGACAGCGCGGGCCGCTGGCTGCCGGTGTCCCGCACCACCAACCAGGCGGGCGTCGTTGGCGAAGGCGTGACCGTGCCGGTGGTGCTGGCCGGAACCAAGCCCAAAGGCCGCGTGGGGCCGAACGAAGTCCGCGAAGGCCGCACCATCGCCGTGGTGGCGGCCGGCAACAACCTGGACCAGATCATCCCCACGTACATCCGCGCGGCGCTGCCGCCGTGGTTCGGGCTGGTGTTTCTGCTCACCCTGCTGGCGGCGGCGATGAGCACGCTCTCGAGCCAGTTCCACACGCTCGGCACCGCCGTCGGCCGCGACGTTTACCAGCAGGTCCTGGACACCCGGCGCAGCGGGCCGGACCGGACGATTCCCATTGTGCGGGTCGCGATTCTGGCTGGGCTGCTGGCGGCGGTGGCGTTCGGCTATTACGCCCGCGGCGAGTACATCATCGCCCGCGCCACGGCGATCTTCTTCGGGCTGTGCGCGGCCACGTTTCTGCCGGCGTTCCTGGGCGGACTCTACTGGCCGCGAATGACCCGTGCCGGCACGGCGCCCTCGATGGTCGTGGGCCTGGTCGCCAGCCTGGCGTGGGTGGCGCTGGTCAAAACGCCGGAATGCACCGCCATCGGCCTGGTCAAGGCCGGCCTGCTGGAAGCGCACCCGAACTGGCCGGTGGTGGACCCGGTGCTGCTCGCGCTGCCGCTTTCCGCGCTGGCCGCCGTCGGCGTCAGCCTCTTCACGCCTCCTCCGCAGCCCGACCACCTTGCCCGCTGTTTCAACCCTCAACCCCACTGACCCATGCTAGGCGAAGTTGCCGTCCTCGATATCATCGTCGTGCTGCTCTACCTGTTTGCGACCGCCTACCTTGGCTGGCTGGGGTATCGCGGCACCAAGACCACGACGGACTACCTGGTCGCGGGCCGCAAGACCCACCCGTTCATCATGTCGCTCAGTTACGGGGCGACCTTCATTTCCACCAGCGCCATCGTGGGTTTCGGCGGGGTGGCGGGAAACTTCGGGATGAGCCTGCTCTGGCTGACCTTCTGCAACATCTTCATCGGCATCTTCATCGCCTTGACGGTCATCGGCGAGCCGACGCGCGCACTGGGTCACCGGCTGGACGCGCACACGTTTCCCGAGCTGCTGGGCCGGCGCTACCAAAGCCGTTTCATCCAGATGTTCGCCGGGCTGGTGATCGCGCTGTTCATGCCGCTGTACGGCGCGGCCGTGCTGATCGGCGGCACGGAATTCATCGCGACGGCCTTTGGCATGGACTACACGACGGCGCTGCTGCTGTTCGCGTCACTCGTCGCGGCGTACGTGTTCTTCGGTGGCCTGAAGGGCGTGATGTACACGGACGCGCTGCAGGGGGCGATCATGTTCGCCGGCATGGCGGTGCTGCTGATCTACAGCTACTCCCGCATCGGCGGGCTGGTCTCCGGCCACCAGGCGCTGAGCGACCTGGCGGACCTCGCGCCGCCGGCGCTCACGGCCATCGGCCACCGCGGCTGGACGGCGATGCCGGAGTTCGGCTTCGGCGAAACGAAGTTCAACCTCTGGTGGATCGTCGTGTCCACGATCGTCATGGGCGTGGGCATCGGCGTGCTGGCGCAACCGCAGCTTGCCGTGCGCTTCATGACCGTGAAGAGCAAGCGTGAGCTGAACCGCGCCGTCGGCGTGGGCGGGGTGTTCATCCTGGCAATGACCGGCGTGGCCTTCATCGTGTGCGCGCTGTCCAACGCGTATTTCGCCCAGCATGGCCCGCTCTTCCAGGGCCGGGCGATCAAGACCCTGGACGCGGCGAACGGCCGCGTGCTGCTGCAGTTGATGCGGCCCGGAGCCAACGGCGCCTGGCTGGATGTCATCAAAGAAACGGGCAAGGACGGCAAGACCACGAACCTGACCCAGGCCGTGCAGACCGGTGCGGACGGCCGCTGGGTGCCGGTGCCCAAGACCACCAACAGCCTCGGCGTGGTCCGCGAAGGCAACGTGATCCCGGCCGTGCTGGACAAGGCGAAGCCCTACCTGGAGGGCACCGCCGCACCGAACCAGGTCGCCCAAGGCCGGACGCTTTCAATCGTCAACGCCAAGGGTGTTTCGGACCAGATCATCCCGCTGTTCATCCAGACGGCCATGCCCAAGTGGTTTGGGCTGGTGTTCCTGCTGACCCTCCTCTCGGCGGCCATGAGCACGCTGTCCAGCCAGTTCCACACCCTGGGCACGGCGGCGGGCCGGGATGTCTTCGAGGGGCTCACGGGCCTGAAGCCGGGTGACGCGGGCCGGCGCAGCATCGCCATCGTGCGCGTGGCGATCTTGTTCGGTCTGGTGGCGGCGGTGCTCATCGGCTACTACGCCCGCAAGGAGCAGTTCATGGTGAGCGTCATCGCCCGGGCCACCGCGATCTTCTTCGGCCTGTGCGCCTCGACGTTCCTGCCGGCCTTTGTGGGCGGGCTGTTCTGGCGGGGCATGACCCGCGCCGGGGCCCTCGCCTCGATGCTGGTCGGCTTCAGCGCCAGCGCCGTGTGGCTGCTGTTCGTGAAGCTGCCGGAGTGCGCCATCATCGGCCTGGTCAAGACCAGCGTGCTGGCGCAAGCGCCGAACTGGCCGTCGGTGGACCCGCTGTTCATCGGCCTGCCGCTGGCGATGCTGACGGCGGTGATTGTGAGCAAGCTCTCGCGCCCGCTGGAGGAGGCGCATCTGAACCGCTGCTTTGCCCGCCCCCGGAATGGCGGCCGCGGCTGAAGGCTCTTTCCGCAGACAAACCAAACGACCGAACCACCATGAAGCATCACCTGTCCCGCTCGTTAAGCGCCGTGGCCGCCGTCACCGCCGGCTGGCTCACCGGCCACGCCCAGTCCGCCTCGATTGCGGTGCCGACGCCGCCCGCCGCGCCGCCCCCGCCCAAGTCCGCCGCGAAGTTGAGCGCCACGGAGCAGTGGATCCAGGACGCCAAAAACCCCGCGCCGTGGCTGAGCTGGGGCGCGGACCTGCGCGTCCGGGACGAGTACTACAACAACATCGTGACGCTGGACGGAGACGCGCCGCGTCATGAGCAGAACGTCGTGCGGTTCCGCAGCCGTCTGTGGACGACCGTCACGCCGGTCACCAACGTGACCTTCAACGCCCGCCTGTCCTCGGAAGCGCGGCTCTGGACCGAGCCGTCCTTCATCCCGGTGTACGGCGGCCAGACGGGCATGGAATGGCGGTACGGCATCTTGGACAACCTGAACCTCAAGTGGAACAACGTCCTCGACCAGCCACTGACCCTCACCGTCGGCCGGCAGGACATCACCATCGGCGACTTCTGGAACTGGTGGCTGGTGGCGGACGGCACCCCGGGCGACGGCTCCTGGAGCTACTTCCTGGACAGCGCCCGCGCGACGTACGACTTCAAGAGCGCCAAGACCAAGGTGGACCTCATCGGCATCTACCAGAACGCGCGGCCGGCCGGCTGGCTGCCCACGATTGACAACTCGAGCGCCTACTTCCTCACCGAGCAGGACGAGACCGGCGCGATCTTGTACCTGTCGAACAAGTCGTTGAAGAACACCACGCTCGAGGGCTTCTTCTTCTACAAGGGCGACCGCGCCGTGGCGCGCAACGGCGACAACGCCGACCTGTACACCACCGGCGCGCGCATCGCCGGCAATCCCGGCGACCACTGGCATTACAGCCTCGAGGGCGCCTACCAGTTTGGCAACAAGCAGGACCCGATGGTTCGCACGCCGGTGAACGCCACCACCGAACGGCGGGAGATGGACGCCTTCGGCGGCAACGCCCACCTCACCTACCTGTGCCGCGACGCGCTGAACAACCAGTTCCACCTCGTGTACGAGTACCTGTCCGGCGACGATCCGGACACGCCCGACCGCGACGAGATGTTCGACATCCTCTGGGGCCGCTGGCCGCGCTGGAGCGAGCTGTACATCTACTCGTACGTGAACGAAACGGGCGGCCGGATCGCCCAGTTGAACAACCTCCAGCGCATCGGCGGCGGGTGAACCTTCACGCCGGCGAAGCGGACGCACTTCGGCGCCTACTACAACGCCCTGTTCGCGCCGGAGGAAACCCCCACGCGCACGCTCAACGCCAGCCTGTTCAGCCAGGATGGCAACTTCCGCGGGCACTACGCCCAGGCCGTGCTCACCCAGACCTTCAGCCGGCACGTGAAGGGCCACCTGTGGGCCGAGTTCATCTGGCAGGGTGATTACTACGCCCACGACGACCTGCTCACCTTCCTGCGCGCCGAAGTGGCGTTCACGTTCTGACCCAAAAACCGTGGCAGCCGCGGACGTCGCCAATTGGGGTAAGACTCCAAAACGGCCCTTTCGGGATGAGGAGTCACCGCCCACCGACAAGAACCGCGTAGAATCAGCATCGGGCATCCGCCCACGCGAAGTTTGCGAGCACGCGGACCCGCCCACCGGGGCGTCGGCGCCCCCGCCGGCCCAACACAGCCTCAGGTAGATCGCCCCTCGCTGAGGGGCGACGACACCCCGGGTCTCCGAGCCAGAGGCCGGCTGCCCAAGGTTGGAAGACCGCCGGCGTCTCCGTTGGCCCGGCATCCCCCTCAGGGCGTGCGCAGGCGGAAGAAGGCCGGCGGGCCGGCGGCGGGCAGGCGCGCGGTGTGGTTGGTCGCCCCGCTCACCGCTTCCCACGCCGGTGCGCTCAGGCTGGCCGTCCGCTCCAGCACCGCGTTGGTCCACACTGGCGACCACCGCAGCACCACCTCCGCCCCTTCCCGCCCGGCCCGCAGCCGGGGCCGCGCCGGCTCGCCCGCCACAATCGGGGTGTCCGGCTCCGGATGCACGGCGGAGCTGACCAGCGTCAGCGGGGCCAGGGTAGGCCCCGGGGTTTGTTTCCAGTAGAGCCGCAGCCAGCCCAGGTGCCAGCCATCCGCCCGTTGAACGCGGAAGCCGAAGTACTGGTCGGATTCCAGCGTCCGTCCGTCCCACCCCGGGGGGAAGGACCAGATGGACATCCAGCCGGCAAAGTAGCCGTCCGTGCAGATGATGGTGGTCCCCTTCCATTCGCAGGGATATTTCTCGATGTTCCGGACAAGGATCCCCAGCCCCTCGGCCGCGAGGCGGGGGTACACCCAGCTCCGGGCCGGCTCGGGCAGGCCCCAGCTCCCGTAAGGCGGGTGGACCGATACCAAGGGTTCGGGCAGCAGTTCGTGCCCCGCCAGCAGCCGCGGCTCCACCCCCACCGAATACGGGCTCCAGACCAGCCAGTACAGCTCCACGTGCGCGGCGGGGAACAACGTCTCGACCGTGTCGTCTTGATGGAAAATGCTCCATTCCTCCGCGGGACCTTCCTGGTAATCCAAATGATGCTTGCTCAGGAAGCGTTCATGGCTGAAGTCCGCGATGCCATCCCCGTCCAGGTCCACCGGGTGGGCAAACTCCATCGTCACCTCGCAGGTGGTGTAGTCGGGGTGGGGAATCCGCCCCACCATCGGTAGGCAGGGCCGCTGGGCGTGCAGCAGGGCCGGGGCGAGCAGGGTCAAGCCCCCGGTGCAAATCCAAAGGTGCGTCTTCATCGTTGTTCCTCCGGGTGTTCTGAAGTTCTCTAGGCTCTACGGGTACGCGTAGCCTTGCGGCACCAGGACGTAGCCCAGATTGTACCCGTACATGTCCACGGCCTGGCCCACGATCCAGTCCGCCGCGTTCACATCCTCGGCGGTGATCAGGGTTCGGCCGCTGGGAAGCAGACTCAACTGCGGATCGTTGAGATTCATCATCTCCCCCGGGGTGATGGCGCCACTGCCGGAGTCGCGAGTGAGCTCCAGGCGGAAGGCGCGGCTGCAACCGGTGGGGGTGATCCAGCCGGTGCCCACCACCACCAGACTGTTGGGGCCCGTCTCCCACGCTCCCAGCGCCTCACTGCGGCCCGGCTGCCACCAGGGATTGGGATCGGTCCACGCGATGGTGCCCAGTGTCACCGGCGCGTTGGACGTGCCCCACCAGACACAGGCGCGGGTCTCCCGTTTCTCAGTGCCGCGCACAAACACGGCATCCGTGGCGCCCACCGCATGACCGCCGGCCGTCACCTCGTTGGCCACGTTGTTCAGGAGGTTGATGGTGAGGCCATTCGTCGGCAACGTGAGTTCCTGCATGCTGCCGTTCCACCGGAAGGCGCGCCAGCAGCTCACCCCTTGCTGGTTGGTGCTTTGGGTCTTGCCCACAGCCACTCCGCTGCTGTTGACACCATAGCCGTAGCCCGGTTTGTTGAGCAGCAGTTCGCCCAGGTCCAGTGCGTTCCAGTTTGTTTGGCCGGTGCGCTGCCAGCGGGTGGGACGAACCACCAGGGTGCCGCCCAAGTTCTTTTTGCTCCAGCCCACCGTCCAGGTTCCCATCGCGTCGGTGGCCAGGGCCTCGCCTGGCTGCTCACTCGTCAGCGGAGGCAGCAGATGGTGGGCCGTGGTGCCCGCCGGCACGTAGCACGCGTAGCCGCCGGCGCTGCCCACCAGGTCATTGGCGTCGCTCAGACCGAAGATGGTGCGCGGGCCGGTCTGAATCAGATCGCCGTAGGTGGGCGACTGCCAGCGTCCGCCCCGCTGCGAATACTGCTGGAGGTAGCTGTCCCAGTAGGTGGCATACCCGCCGATGCTGAATCCCAGGCTGGTGTTGTCGTTGATCGCGTAGGCAAAGGTGTAGAGCAACGTCTCCGAACTGCTGGCCGCCTCCGTCGCGTCGCCCGGCTGCGGCCCCTGGGTCTCCAAGGCTGCCGGATCTGCTCCCGCCTCCGGCTGTGGCGCCTCGCCGATCGTTTCGGGCTCGCCCAGCCATTCATTGTCAAAGTGCGTCCGGCTCAGCCGCATCCACGGCCATTCCTCGGGGACAGCTTCCGGCTGTTCCTCGGTGGGGACAACCACCGCCGCTTCCCCGGTCACTACCGTCTCATCCTCTGGAGATTCGCCGGTGGCGGCGGCTCCGCCGCCGCCGGACACATCCCAGAGATCGTACATTCGGTACCGGGGCCCGTCCCAAAGGGTGACGGCCACGCTCTCGGCTACCAGCCCCGGTGTGGTCCAGGGCCCTGAGGGGGCCACGGCATACGCCGCGTTGGTCACGATGCGGAAGCAGGCCATCTCGAATTCGATCCAGTTCCGGTTGGCGTCGTTGTCCACCGGCCGCACCTGCACACTGGCCTCACGCCGGCCCGCCGGCAAGCGGATCTTCCACTGGCCGTTGGCCTCCGGCGGCAGGTAGTACCACAAGTTGGTGGAGGTGATGTGGTTGGTGTAAAGGTGGTAGTCATTGGTTGCGGAGGCAAACCGCGGCCCGCCCGCGCCCAACGCCTCAACCCACACGTCCAGGTCCCCTGTCGTATCGCTGCGACTGATGCGGAAGGCGTCGGGGTTGAGCCGCCGGTCGTCCGCCACGTCCGCCATGCGCTCAAAGCGCACCGTCTGGCCGTGGACAAGTTCCACGACGGTCCGGGCCTCCTGGTCCGGGGCGCCCACCGTCCGGACGACGATCTTATCCCGGCCCCACGCGCCGTTGGTGGGATAGCTGAACCAGGCCACGTCATTGGTCCAGGTCGCGCTGAGGCCCGCCACCTGGATGTTCGGCCCCGAGCGCACGTCCAGCACCAGCGAGGCCGGGTACCAGACCGCGGTCTCGGCGTGGGGCCGGTGCGCCACGCTGCGCGCCCGCACGCGCACCGCGCCGCCCACCACCTCCGGCTGGCTGAGCTGGATTTCCCACACGTCGCTGAGCCGGCCGGCGCCGTCAAAGAAGGGCCGCACCCGCTCCAGACGGCCGGCCGGGACAAAGCCCGCCCCCGGCACTTGGTCCAGCGCGAAAAGCGGGAGGGCGGGATCGGTCAGGACCGCGCTGTTGGTGAAATCCATGGCGTGCGAGGACACCAGGATGCTGGCCACCGTGGGCGTGCCGTGGTAGCAGACCTGGCCGGTCACCGGGCTGTAGGCCGGCTGCCAGAACGGCCGCCACCGGGCCAGCGTGGTGTTGGCCGGGTCCGGCTCGAAGAACTCCGCCAGCGGCCGGGTGGTGAAGCGATTGTGCTCAAACCGGACCTGGTCGGCGCCCCCGATCAGCAGCCCGGCGCAAAAGCCCGTGGCCCAGCGGCCCGCCGCCAGCGTGGCGCTGCTGACCGGCATCCAGTTGGTGAAGGCGCCGCAGGTGACCGCCTGCCACTCATAGCTGCGGTAGTTCTGGTACAGCGGCACCGCGCGCAGCCGCACCGCGTTGGTCGCGACCGCAAAGTGGCGGAAAGGCCAGACGCCATTGAGCTGTCCCCAGGTCGGGCCGCCGATGTTGGCCAGCAGGTTCACGTCCAGGAACACGTTGTTGGTCAGGTCCACGTAGCCTATCTCCGCCGTGTCCACGCTGAAGCCCCGGTCGGCGCCCACCACCACGTTGTCGTGGAAGGACACCCCGAAGGAGTGGGCCGTGCCCAGGCCCACTTCGAGGTTGCGTCCATACACCTCGCAGCCGCGAACCTCGGCCACGCGGACTTGCGGGTCGGGCGCATTGGGAGGAAGTGGCTTTGCCACCGTCACCATGATGGCGGTGCAGTAGCCGCCGTGGACGGAATGGAAGTCGCGCACTTCGCACTTCTCGATCACCCAGGCGTTGGGCTGGTACACCGCCGCCTCCACCCACAGCGGGAAGCTCTCCGTGCCGGCCCCGCCCAACCAGTGCCAGGGGGTGACGCCGTTGGCCCCGCAGTTGCGGACGCGCACCCGGCTGATCCAGCCCGCATGGGCCCGCGCCCGCAGCCCGCCCAGCTTGAAGCCGCCCACATGGGCCGGGCTGGCATATGTGTTCGCCGCCGCCCAGGCCGGCCAGTTGCCGTCCAGGATCAGGTCCCGCGCCTCAAAACGGGCCAGGGTCACGTTGTCGGGGGCTTGCAGCAGCCAGGTCTCCCGGATCGGCCCCCGGAAGAAGCCGACCAGATCGGTGGGCACGTCGTAGCGCAACACCGGCGGGTTCTCCGGCTCATAGGCCAGGAAATACAGTTGGCGCTGGCCGCCGCCGCCCAAAAACAACGCCCCGGTGGGGTAGTCTCCGGGCCGGAACCGCAGCCGCACCACCGGGTCGGCGGGAGCGAGGGGATTGGAGTTGATGATGTGCTGCACGGCGGCGGTGGTGAAACGCATGGGGTTGCTCTCACTGTGGCCCACCCAGTTGGTGCCGTACTGGGTGTTGTCCGGCGGCGCCAGGTAATAGTCCGCCGCCCGCCCCGCCGGAGCGGCCGCCGCAAGCAGGGCCCCAAGGACGACGGGGAGCAGGCGCCGGCCCCGCCGTACCGGCCGAAGCCTGTCCACGAATGGGACGGCCTAAACCGGCAGGAAGCCTCGGCCGGAGCAGTCTGGCCGGGCGGTGGACGTGGGAGAAAGGGGGTAGTTGTGAGGCGAACCGCCCTGGAATACGTGCCGTGGGTTCATGGCTGGAAAGATTAGCAAACGCAGTGCCAGCTTCCGGCAGGATCAGGATCGAACATCGCCCCCGCCGGCGCTGGCTGAGTTTGGGAGCTTCAGCTCGGCCGCCGCGGGCATCAGAGATGCCGCCGCAGCGATCGTGAGTTCACCGACCGACCTGGGCCTGGCGGCCTGCGGCGCAGCCGGAAGTTGGCTCCGGCTGCGGGCTAAACCGGCAGCGGATCAGGCTTGCGGTAGGCCAGACCCTGGAACAACGCGACCAGGTCGCCGGCATCGTCGCGCACCTCGACCGTGTAGGCGCCCAGGCGGTTGCTTTTCGACACTTCGCGCGCCTCGGCCACGAGCGTGCCGGCGCGGGTCGCCTTGAGAATGGTGATGCTGGCGTTGACGGCCACCGCCACGGTGCCGTGCGAGTTGGAGGCCAGCGCGAACGCGAAGTCCGCCAGGGTGAACAGCGCGCCGCCGTGCGCGAGGTTCAGCCCGTTGCAGTGCGTCGGCCGCAGCGTCATGCGCGCCCGGGCCAGACCGGGCGAGACCTCGACCAGTTCGATGCCGTTGTGCGCGGCGAACTGGTCGCCTTTGAAGAACGCCTTGATGCGGTCCATGCGGACCTTTCCAACTAGCTGAGCAGCCGCTTGGCCGCCTCGATCACCTTCACGGTGGTGAGGCCGTGCTTTTCGTACAGGTGTTCCGCCAGGTACGCCGACTGGCCGAACTCGCCGTCCAGACCCAGCGAAATGACCCGGTGCGCCACGCCCGCGCGTGCCAGCGCGTGCGACAACTGCGCGCCCATGCCGCACGCGATCTGGTGGTCTTCGATCGTCACCAGCCGCCCGCCGCAATCGCTCACGGCGGCGGCGATCGTGTCCAGGTCCGGCCGGTTGACGAACGGGTTGTTGAACACCGTGGCCTGGACGCCTTGCGCGGCCAGCGCCTGGCCGGCCTCGATCACCTTGCCGGTCAGCGGCCCGCTGCCCACCAGCACCACGTCCGTGCCCTCGGCCAGCAACTGGGCCTTGCCCCAGGCATACTTCGCGCCGGGCTTCAGGCTCAGGGGATAGTTCTCGCGGCCGACGAAGAAGATCACGTTTTCGCCGTCCTCCCCGTGGCTGCGGGCGTCCGCCAGGCGTTTGATCGCCTCGTACATCAGCGCCTCCGCCTCCTCCGCGCAGGACGGCGCCACCACCACGGTGTGGGGGATGGCGCTGACCGCGGCAAAATAGGTGGTCGCCTGGTGAGACGCGCCGTCGGCGGCATCCTGCAGGCCGGCGTGGGAAAAGATGGCCACGACCGGCGCCTGCGACAGCGCGGCCATGGTGAGCGGCAGGTTGCCCTTGGTGACGCCGAACTGGGCGAACGTGTCCACGATCGGGATAAAACCCATCTTCGAGAGGCCCGCGCCGGTGCTGACCATGTTCGCCTCGGCCACGCCCACCTCGATCCAGCGGTCCGGGAAACTCTTCTGAAACGCGCTGATGCCGGTCGAGCCCTGGACATCCGCCGACACCGAGAACACCGGGTAGCCCTCCAGCGCGGCGCGGATGGCGCCTTTGGCCAGGCCGCTTTGCACCTTGTCTTTCTTGGGCGCGGACGCCGGGGCGGGAGCCGCGGCCGCCCGGGCCTTCCTGGCGGCCTCGCGGGCTTCCCAGTCCGCCCGCAGTTCCTTGGCCCAGGCCGCCAGTTCCTCGGGCGGCGGTCCGCCGTAAATTTCGCGGACGAACTCGACGATCTTCTCGCCGCTGCTCAGCGGGAAGCCGTGGCCACCCGAGGCGCTTTCCTCCGTGGTCTTCACGCCGTAGCCCTTGATGGTCTTGCAGTGGACGCAGACCGGCTGCGTGGGCCTGGCCCGTGCGGCGGCGACGGCTTTTTCCAAGGCCTGGTAAACCGCCTGGAGGTCGTGGCCGTTGGCCACGTGGATGACGTGCCAGCCGAGCACGGACATGGCCTTGAACGTGGGCGCCATGCTGAAGGCGTCCTGGGTGATGCGGCCAGACAGCTTGGTGTCGTTGTCGGAGAGCACCAGCACGAAGGGGTTCAGCCGGCCTTTGGCCGCCAGGCCGGGGATGGCGGCGAATGCCTCCTTGGCCTCGCCTTCCATCGCCGCGCCATCGGACACGATGGTGATGGTCACGCGGTCGTTGCCGGCCAGCTTGTCCGCCAAGGCCAGTCCTTGCGACTGCGGCAGCGCCGAGCCCAGCGGCCCGTTGCTCAGCAGCACGCCCTCCGGGTTGAGATGCGACTCGCCGTGGCCGGTGAGCTTGCTGGTGATGCTGCGAAATCCCTTGAGCGCCTCGAAGGTGAGGCCATCAAAGCCGTAATTGGCGCGCAGCGCGTACAGGCCGTTCTCGGTGTGCCCGGCGTCGTTGACGTAGTTGAACGCCTCGTACCATTCCCGGTCGGGCAGGCCGAACATCAGCGCGTGGATGGCGGCGTTGATCTCGGCCAGCGCGGCCGGGCCGCCCCAATGGCAGGCGGCGCCGCCGTTGACGGCGTGGACGTTCATGAGCGCCACCAGCGCGCGGGTGGCCCGGGGATCGGCCACCGTGACTTCCTGTCCCGCGAGGTTCTTGACGGTGACGGCGTAGCGTGGGGCCTGGCGCGGGGTGCGGGCCAGCCGGGGCTTGAGCTTGAGCGGGGCCAGCGGCGGCGCCGCGAGTGGTTTGACGACGGATTTGTCTTCAGCCATGACGGGATGAGTTCGCGTTCAAAAACGGAGGCCGAAGTTTAAGGAACACTCGCGCGATGAAAAGGCCGTTTTGGGCGTGTAACGCCGGACTCCAGTCCGGCGGAGTGGGCGGGGTGTCGCGCGCCGTGTGGTGGCGTCTGCCGGCCCCTGCGCCAGAGGCCGGCTACCAGACGCCGGGCAGCCAGGGATGGCCACCACCGCCCCGATCGGCGGAGCCTCCACAGCCTGTCCCACCCCGCTCGGGCAAAGGATGCTCAGGCTTGGCCAATTCCAGTGGAGCCGGGCGGCCGCCGCCTGTTAACTTGACTTCGCCTGAAGCGCGGGCCAACACACCCGCAAACAGGCGCGCGTCTATGAGCACCATTGCCACGCCGAAACAGACCGGGCCGGCCGGCGCCACCGCCGGGCATCCCAGCGGCGACAAGCGCTTCAAGATCCTCGAGGTCTTCATCAAGCGCCAGCAACTGCGGCAGGACGCGCTCATCGAGGTGTTGCACAAGGCGCAGGAGCTGTTCGGCTTTCTGGACGACGGGCTGCTGTTCTTCGTGGCGCACGGGTTGCGCCTGCCGCCCAGCCGCGTGTACGGCGTGGCGACGTTTTACCACTTCTTCAAGCTCAAGCCCCAGGGCGCCCACACCTGCGTGATCTGCATGGGCACGGCTTGTTACGTGAAGGGCGCCAACCGCATTGTCGAGGCGCTGGAACAGGCCGCCGGCGTCAAGGCGGGCGGCACCACGCCCGACGGCGGGATGTCCCTCATGACCGCCCGGTGCATCGGCGCCTGCGGCATCGCCCCCGCCGTGGTGTACGACGACGCCGTGGCGCCGCGCCAGACGCCCGAGAGCGCGCTCGAACGCGTGAAAGGATGGTTGAACCATGTTGCTCGCTGAACTCCTGGAGATCAAAGAGCGCGAACGCGCCGCGCAGAAGAAAGTGCTCATCACCTGCTGCCTCGCGGCGGGCTGCATGTCGTCCGAGGCCAGACTGGTGAAGGAGGCCCTGGACCGCGCCGTGAAGGCTGCCGGGCTTGGGGGCGACGTCGAGGTGCGCGGCGTGGGCTGCATGAAGCTGTGCTGCGAGGGCCCGCTGGTGCTGATTGACCCGCCGGGCGCGCTTTACCAGAAGGTCCGGCCGGCCGACGCCGCGTCGCTGGTGGGCACCCTCCTGGGCGGCACGACCCACGTCGAGCGGGGCGACCTGAGCAGCCCGTTCTTCACCAAGCAGCTTGCCATCGTGCTTGAAAACAGCGGCGTCGTGGACCCGGAGCGGATCGAGTCCTATATCGCGCGCGACGGCTACCTGGCATTGCGCAACGTGCTGCGCGAGATGTCGCAGCCCGAAGTGGTGAGCGAGATCACGAAGAGCGGCCTGCGCGGGCGGGGCGGCGCGGGCTACCCCACCGGCCTCAAGTGGGCCACGGTGGCCAAGACCCAGAGCGCCAAGAAATACGTCATCTGCAACGCGGACGAAGGCGACCCCGGCGCGTTCATGGACCGCAGCGTGCTCGAGAGTGATCCGCATCGCGTGCTCGAGGGCATGATCATTGCGGCCTACGCGGTCGGCGCCGACCAGGGCTACATCTACGTGCGCGCCGAATACCCGCTGGCCATCGCGCGGTTGCAGACAGCCATCCGTCAGGCCAAGCAGCACGGGCTGCTGGGCAGCGGCGTCCTCGAATCACCGTTCCACTTCAACGTGGACATCCGGATCGGCGCCGGGGCGTTTGTCTGCGGCGAGGAAACCGCGTTGATGGCCTCGATCGAGGGCCGCCGCGGCCAGCCGCGTCCGCGCCCGCCCTTCCCGGCCGAGAGCGGCCTGTTCGGCCAGCCCACGCTGATCAACAACGTCGAGACCTTCGCCAACGTGCCGCCCATCCTGCGGCGCGGGGCCGAGTGGTTTGCCGGCATCGGCACCGAGCGCAGCAAGGGCACCAAGGTCTTCGCCCTGGCCGGCAAGGTGCGCCACACCGGCCTGATCGAGGTGCCGATGGGCATTCCCCTGCGCACCATCGTCGAGGACATGGGTGGCGGCGCGCCCGACGGCGGCCGCATCAAGGCGGTTCAAACTGGCGGGCCGTCCGGCGGGTGCATCCCGGCCACACACCTCGACACGCCGGTGGACTACGAGTCGCTCACCAAGCTCGGTTCCATCATGGGCTCCGGCGGCATGATCGTGATGGACGAAAGCGACAACATGGTGGACGTGGCGCGGTTCTTCATGGAGTTCTGCATGGACGAATCCTGCGGCAAGTGCATCCCGTGCCGGGCCGGAACGGTGCAGATGCACGAGTTGTTGCGGAAAATCCTCGCCCGTCAGGCCACCGCACGCGACCTCGCCATGCTCGAGGATCTGTGCGACCTGGTGAAACACACCAGCCTCTGCGGTCTGGGCCAGACCGCGCCCAACCCGGTCCTGAGCACGCTGCGCTTCTTCCGGCCAGAATACCTCGCGCTGCTCCGGCCCGAGCCGTGGAAGAACGGCGGCAGTGAGGCGAAAGCGAAGGAGGTGGCGGCGTGAAGGTCCAGGGAAACTCCATGCCAGGGGATCGCGCCCGGCTCGGGCGCACCAAACGGCGCCCCCGCCGGTTGGCTCCGCGGCGGACTGAAATCCCGGCGGTGGGTTTGGTTCACGGCGTGAAAAGTGTGGTTGGCGAGGCGCCAACCACCGCGCCCGGGGCGGGCGCGATCCCCTGCGTGTTCTCCGCTCCTTTCACCACTGCCCTCGAAACCCTCTGATTCTATGGCGGCAAAAGTCTTCAGCATTGACGGCCAGGAAATCACTGCCACCGAGGGCCAGACCGTGCTCGCCGCCGCGCGGGAAGCGGGCATCGCCATCCCCACCCTGTGCCACCTCAACGGCGTGGCCGACGTGGGCGCGTGCCGGCTTTGCCTGGTGGAGGTGGCCGGGCTCGCCAAGCTCGTGCCCGCCTGCGTCACCGTGGCTACCGACAACATGGTCGTGACCACCAACAGCGAGCGGCTCCAGAAATACCGCCGGATGATCCTCGAGCTGCTGTTCGCCGAGCGGAACCACGTCTGCGCCGTGTGTGTCTCCAACGGCCACTGCGAACTGCAAGACTTGGCGATGCAGGCGGGCATGGACCACGTGCGGTTCGCCTACACCTTCCCCAAGTTTGAGGTGGACCTCACCCATCGCCTGTTTGGCATGGACCACAACCGCTGCGTGCTGTGCGGCCGGTGCGTGCGGGTCTGCTGGTACGTCGAGGGCGCGGGCACCAAGAACTTCGCCGGCCGCGGCACCCTCTCGCGGATCATCAGCGACCTCAACCAGCCGTGGGGCGACTCGCTCACCTGCACCTCGTGCGGCAAGTGCGTCCAGTCCTGTCCGACCGGCGCGCTGTTCACCAAGGGCGCCACCGTGGCCGAGATGGAAAAGGACCGCGGCAAGCTCGAGTACATCGTCACCGCCCGGGAGAAAAAGCAATGGATCGTCTGAAATTTGCAACCGTCTGGCTCGGCGGCTGTTCCGGCTGCCACATGTCGTTCCTCGACCTGGACGAATGGCTCTTCGACCTCGCCCTGGTGGCCGACGTCGTGTACAGCCCGGTGGTGGACGCCAAGGAGTACCCGGAGAGCGTGGACGTCTGCCTCGTCGAGGGCGCCGTGGCCAACGAGGACAACCTCGAAATGATCCTCAAAATCCGCCAGCGCACGAGGGTGGTCGTGGCCTTCGGCGACTGCGCGGTGACGGGCAACGTCACGGCCCTGCGCAATCCGCTCGGCGGCGCGGAGCCCGTGCTCAAGCGCGCGTACCTGGACCCCGCCAACCTCCGCCCGCAGGTGCCGCGCGAGCCCGGCGTGGTGCCGCCGCTGCTGGACCGCGTCCTGCCCCTGCACGAGGCCGTGCCGGTGGACTTCTTCCTGCCCGGCTGCCCGCCCCCCGCCGCCCGCATCAAGGCTTTTTTGCAGGAACTGCTCGCCGGCAAAGCGCCGCAACTGGCCGGAGAAAATCTCAAGTTCGGATGACGCGCGACATGAAAACCGAAATCCGAAAACCGAAATCCGAAACTGAAGCCGGCGCCCCAGTTGCGTTTGTTTCGACCTTCGGACTTCGACCGTCGGATTTCGGATTTCATCCTTCGCTCCAGTCCGCCGGTTTCCCTGCTCCCTTCTGTCATGCCCAAGTGGATTAAAATTGACCCCGTGACCCGCATCGAGGGCCACGCGAAGATCACCATCCAGCTCGACGACAACGGGCACGTGGCCGACGCGCGGTTTCACGTCGTCGAGTTCCGCGGCTTTGAGAAGTTCTGCGAAGGCCGGCCGTTCACGGAAATGCCGGGCATCACCCCGCGCGTCTGCGGCATCTGCCCGGTGAGCCACCTGCTCGCCTCGGCCAAGGCCGGCGATGCCATCCTGGCGGTGGACATCCCGCCGGCGGCGACCAGGCTGCGCCGGCTGATGAACCTCGGCCAGATCATCCAGTCGCACGCGCTGAGCTTTTTCCACCTGAGCGCGCCGGACTTTCTGCTGGGCTGGGACGCGCCGGTCGGGCGGCGCAACGTCTTCGGCTTGATGGCGGCCGACGCCGACTTGGCCCGCGGCGGCATCCGGCTGCGGCAGTTCGGCCAGGAGGTCATCGAGTTGCTCGGCGGGCGCAAGATTCATCCGGCTTGGGCCGTGCCGGGAGGTGTGCGAACCCCGCTCACCGTGGAATCCCGTGATGCCTTGCGAAGCCGGCTGCCGGAGGCGAAGGCCACCGCGCTCAAGGCACTGGAGGTTTTCAAGGACTTGCTGCGGCGCAGTGAAGCCGAAGTCCAGGTCTTTGGCAACTTCCCCAGCTTGTTCCTGGGCCTGGTGGGGCCGGACGGAAGCTGGGAACACTACGACGGCCGGCTGCGGTTCGTGGACGCCGGCGGCAACATCATCGCCGACCAGATCGAGGCGGCGCGTTACGCCGAGTTCATCGGCGAGGCCGTGGAGCCGGCCTCGTACCTGAAGTCGCCGTACTACCGGCCGATGGGGTATCCGACCGGCATGTACCGCGTGGGGCCGCTGGCGCGCCTGAACATCTGCCGCCGCATCGGCACGCCGCTGGCCGACGACGAGCTGGCGCAGTTCAAGGCCCTGGGCTGGGGCGCCGTCACCTCCTCGTTCCTGTACCATTACGCGCGCCTCATCGAAATCCTCGCCTGCGTCGAGCACATCGAGCGCCTGCTGGACGACCCGGACATCCTCTCGAAGCGGTTGCGCGCCGACGCCGGCATCAACCAGCTCACCGGCGTGGGCGTGAGCGAGGCGCCGCGCGGCACGCTCTTCCACGACTACACCGTGGACGAGAACGGCCTGATCCAGCGGGTCAACCTCATCATCGCCACCGGCCAGAACAACCTGGCGATGAACCGCACGATCACGCAGATCGCGCGCCATTACATCCAGGGAACGACGATCCCGGAGCCGCTGCTCAACCGCGTCGAGGCCGGCATCCGCGCCTTCGACCCCTGCCTGAGCTGCTCGACCCACGCAGACGGCCAGCTCGCCCTGCGGGTCCGGCTGGTGGACGCCGCCGGCCGCGTGCTCGATCAGGTGGGGCGCGAATAATGACCGCGGCGGGCGTGACTCCGTTCTCTTGCTCCTGACGGAGAATCTCCACTCAACCCGAAAACCGAAGTTGGCCAGGCGGGACGCGCTGCGCTACGGTCAACTTCGGTTTTCGGACTCAACTGGCCGGGCGCCGCTGCGCCAGCGCCGGCTGGTGGCGGGCTTGCCAGGCTGAAGCCCGGCGCTACGGCCGGTTGGGAAGCAGCCGCCGCGGCGGAGGCGGGTTCATTTCGTTCCCGCAGACGAGAAGCGCCCGGCTTACAGCCAGCGTTTCTCGCCTCACCACGTGCTGTCTACGATCAACGGCGCGGCGCGGTCGGCGAAATCCTCGGCAAGCTGGGTCAGCGCCTGGCGTTCGGCGCTGGTCTGATTCCCGTCCAGGCGCACGGTCATGCGGCCGATCACCTCGCGGTCCACCAGGTTGGTGCCGGCCAGGTAATCCTTGGCCACCAGACGCACCGCCAGCTCGATCTCTTCGTCGCGCGTCGTGCGTACGTCCTGCCGCTGGAAGGACACCGGCCGCCGGTCGTAGCGCAGGATTTCGCCGGACACCACCACATCCGCCGGGCCGGCGCTGACCAGCCGGTAGGTGCCGTCCTGTTGCAGCCGCTTGCGCAGCGCGTGCGCCAGCGCCTCGCTGAGACGGGGCTGGAGCGTCTGGTTCTCGAAGTACTGGACGCGCACGGTGCGGCTGCCGGCCTCGAAGCCGCTGGTCGGGCCCAGGCGGTAGCCGGAGCAAGCGACGCCCAGCGCGGCGAGCAGCGCGACGACAAGACAGGTCCGGAGCATCTCAGGACGGGGGTTGGACCGGCGTGGTCGGCGCCTTGCGCAGCGCGTCCAGGCGGCGGCGGGCGGCGGCGGCGAGTTCCGAGTTTGGGTCCTTGCTCACCACCTCGTTGTAATACACCCGCGCGCCATCCCAGCGCCGTTTTTTTTCATAAAACTGCGCGATGCGGAAGGCGCCGCGCGCCTGCTCGGTGCGCAGTTCCAGGATGGTCTTCTGCGCCTCCTCCACCCGCGGGTCCCGCGGGTACAGCGTGATGAAATCCGTGAACGTGGCGATGGCCGACACGGCGGCGCCCTGGTCGTACTCGGCGGTCTTGGCCTGTTTCACGTACGCCTGCGCCGCGCGGTGCATCGCCTCCGCCGCGATCTTCGGGTCGTCGTGGTACGTGTCGGCGGCTTTCTCGTAAGCCTTCACGGCCAGGTAATAGTCCTTCTGCTTCTCCCGGGTGGTCCCGATGGCCAGTTGCGCCTCCGGTCCCACCTTCGAGTACGGGCCGTTGCGGACGATCTTGGCGAACATGTCCGCCGTCTTCTCCATGGACGGGAAGAACGGGATCACGCCCCAGAGCTTGAACCACTGGCCGCCGAGGAACCGCTGGGCGATGGCAAACTGCCGCACCAGGATCTCCTCGTACTTCGCGATCTTCGGGTACTTCTCGATCGCCTTCTGATATTCCTTGAACGCCTTCTCATCCCATTTCCGGGCCTCATAGGCCTGGCCCACCAGGAACTGCGCCTCCGGGGCGTATTCCGACAAGGGCCAGCGACTCACCGTGCGGCGGGCGGCCTTGATGGCGAGCTTGAATTTCTTCTCGTCGAACGCCCCCCGCGCGAATTCGTACTGGTCCTTGGCCCGGCCGCGCTGCCACTTGGGGCCGCCGGGGCTCTCGTACGTCCAGCCCTCGCCGGGCGTGTACACCAGCGGCGCGGGACACGGCAGCGGCCACAAGACCAGGCCGAGGAAGATCAGCGCCAGAAGCGTTACCCTGCGGTTCATGTGGGGCGACGGTAAGAAACGGTCGGGGCGGAGTCAACCCAGCCCGCGCGCCGACAAACGGGCGATTTGACCGAGAATGAATGTTGCCGAAGGAGGCGGGAGGAACTGCCGGGGCCTGACCCGGAGGCGGCAGAACTTCAGAAGAAGGCTTCCCGAAATGGAGCGCGGAAGCCCGGTCCAAAGCTCCTTTGCCGGCCCGCTTCCTTCGTTTCCAGGGCGGCCCGGGCAACACCCTGCTTGCGGGGCCGGAAAGTCTTCCAGCCTGTCTTCAGGTAACACCCGTCCTTGAGTCCGGCGACGAACCACCGAAAAAGTTTGGCCGCCGCCGCCGGCGGTCTGGCACAGTAGGCGCACCCCGGTGGACGCGCGTTGCGCGGTCGTTGCCGACGCGTCGCACCCGGACAACCGGAGAATCTCATGCGCCCCGAACAGTGGCAGACCTTCAAGGCTGCGGCCAAACGCCAGCACCGCGGCCGGCCCGTCCCGCTGGCGCTCGTCGCGGATTGTCCGTGGATTCCCGCGTACGCCGGCGTCAGCCACTGGGATTACTTCTTCGACGTGGAGGCGTGGTTCCAGGCGAACCTGCGCGTGCTGCGCGATTTCCCGGAGGTGATCTGGTTCCCGGCCTGGTGGTCGGAGGTGGGCATGGGCGCCGAGCCGTCCGCGCTGGGCGCGCGCCTGCGCTTCAACCGCGGCCGCGTACCGGATGTCGAGCCCCTGCCCTTCGCGATGGACCGGCTCGACCGGCTCACCCACCCCGACCCGCGCACGGATGGCTTCATGGCGCTGTGCCTGCACCGCTACCAGCGACTGAAGCGCCGGATCGTCGAGGCCGGTTTCTGCGTGCCGGTTGTGGCCGCGCGCGGGCCACTCACCATCGCGTCGTTTCTGCGCGGCGTGAACGACCTCATGACCGACCTCGTGGACGAGCCGGAGCGCACGCTGAAGCTGCTGGACGTGACGACCGACCTGGCCATCGGCTGGCTCAGGGCGCAGATCGAAGCGCTCGAGGGCGGTGTGGAAGGCCTTTTGATCCTGGACGACCTGGCGGGCTTCATCGGCCGCCGGCATTACGAGCGTTTCGCGCACCCGTTCTTGAAGCGCATTTGCGACGCCTTTCCCGCAGACTGGGTGAAGGTGCTGCACAACGATGCCAGCGTGGCCGCGTGCCTGGAGTTGCTGCCCGACGCGGGCTTTGATGTGCTGAACTGGGGCGTCGAGACGAGCATGCCCGACGCCTGTCGCCGGCTGGCGGGTCGAATGACACTCATGGGCAACGTGCCGCCGCTAGACGTGGGCGTGCGCGGCACGCCGGAGCAGGTCCACGCCGCGGCGCTGACCGCGCTGCGCGAGGCGGGCGGGCATCCGCTGATCCTGTCTTTTGCCGGCGTGACCACCACCGGCACGCCGCCGGAGAACATCCGGGCGATGATCCGGGCGGTGTCGGAGTTCAATGAAGGCCGGACGAGGTGAACGACGGGCAAATCCGAAAGCCGCAGGCTGAGTCCCTAGAACGGTTTAATTAAAGCTGTGGCCGCGTGGGGAGCGCGGGCTTCAGCCCGCTGCACCGTGCGCGGGCAGACGGGCGGAGAAGCGGCGTGAACGCCGCGCGCCGGAAGCGCTGGCGCAAGCGGCCACAATTTGATTGGAAACGCTCTAGTCCCAATTCCCAAGCACAAAGTCCCAAGTCCAAAGTCGGAGGTCAGCGACCCGGCTCCTTGAACCCCAGACCCCGGACGCCAGACCCCAGACCCAACTACGGCCGGGCGGAGATTTCTAGCATGCGCTCGATGGGCAGGCGGGCGCGCACGAGCAGGTCCGGCGGCAGCTCGATGCGTGGAACCAGGCGCACCATGCAGTCGCGCACTTTCTCCAGCGTGTTCATCTTCATGTATTTGCACTCGCTGCACCGGCAGTTGTCCGTGGGCATCCGCATCACGTCATAAACCGGCGTGCAGATGAACTCCTTGCCCGGGCACTCCTTCTGCATGCGGTGGATGATACCGGACTCGGTGACCACCACAAACCGCCGCGCCGGGCTGGTCTTGCAGTACGTGATCATCTTCTCCGTCGAGCAGATCGCGTCCGCGAGGTCGCGCACCTCGCGCAGGCTCTCGGGGTGGACGACCACCTTCGCGTCCGGGAAGCGCTGGCGCAGCCGCAGGATGTTGTCGCGGCGGAACTCGACGTGGGTGTAACAGTTGCCGCGCCACAGCGTCATGGGCCGGCCGGTGCGTTCCATCACCCACTGGCCGAGGTTTTCATCCGGCACGAAGAGCAGGTCCCGGTCCGCCGGCGCGGCGTGGACGATCTTTTCCGCGTTGCCGCTGGTGCAGATGACGTCGCTGAGCGCCTTCACGGCGGCGGAGCAGTTGATGTAGGCGATGGTCCAGAAGTTCGAGTTGGTCGCCTGGAGTCCGGCCAGCTTGTCGGCCGGGCAGCTCTCCTCGAGCGAGCAGCCGGCGTCCTTGTCCGGCAGCACCACGATCTTGTCCGGGTTCAGAATCTTCGCCGTCTCGGCCATGAAATGGACGCCGCAGAAGACAATGACGTCGGCGGTGGTCCGGGCGGCCTGCTGGGCCAGGCCCAGCGAGTCGCCGACAAAGTCCGCCACGTCCTGGATTTCCGGGACCTGGTAATTGTGGGCCAGGATCACGGCGTTCAAGCGCCGGCGCAGGTCGAGAACCTCCCGCGTAAGCGCCTCGCGCCGGGCGGCCGGCAAAGGCGGCCTCGGCGTCGGCTGGACGGTTTCGGCGACAAACTGGTCCACGGCATCAATCACGGAAAAAATTTAGGCACGGGCGGCCCTCAGCGCAACCCGGGGTTGAGGGGGAGTCAGGAGCCGGTGGTCAGAAACCAGTAATCAGTTGTCAGTTGTCAGAAGCCGGCATCCGGTAACTGGCATCCCCCCCCACCTACGCTGCCGCGTTCTGAGAAGCGTGGCCCCAGTTCGCGCCCCTCCGGCTTGTGCCGGCGGTTTCCGCTGCTACCTTGGGCAGGTAACGAAATCCGATTCGGACCGACAACAACACCTGAAGCAATCGAACCATGGCACACGAACTACCTCCTTTGCCGTACGCCAAGGAAGCGTTGGAACCGCAGATTGACGCGATGACGATGGAAATCCACCACGGCCGTCACCATAAGGCCTACGTGGACAACCTGAACAAGGCGCTGGCCGGCAACGCCACGCTGGAGGCCAGGTCACTCGAAGCCCTCCTGGCGGACCTCGCCAGCGTGCCGGACGCCATCCGCACCGCGGTGCGCAACAACGGCGGCGGCCACTGGAACCACACGTTCTTCTGGAAGATCATGGCCCCGAACGCCGGCGGCGCGCCCACCGGCACGCTGGCCGACGCCGTCAAAGCCGCGTTCGGGAGCTTCGACGAGTTCAAAGCCAAATTCGAGGCTGCCGGCATCGGCCGGTTCGGCAGCGGCTGGGCCTGGCTGCTGGTCAACGCCGGCAAGCTGGAAATCGCCTCCACCGCGAACCAGGACAATCCCCTCATGGGCATGACCGTCGCCGGCTGCGAGGGCAAGCCCATCCTGGGCGTGGACGTCTGGGAGCACGCGTACTATCTCAAGTATCAGAACCGCCGCGCCGATTATCTCAAGGCGTGGTGGAACGTCGTGAACTGGGCGGAAGTGGCCCGGCTCTACGCCGATGCCAGGTAAGCCGCCAGACTTCGCACACAAAGGCCATGACCACCCGCGTGGTCGTGGCCTTTAATGTTTCCGACCCTGCGATTCGCCGCGCAGCGAATGCCCCGAAAGCCAAAGTTACCCTGGACAGTGCCACTTCAAGAACGAGCGCTTGGACGGCGAATGGACACGAATGGGCGGGCGCTACGAAAGTTGCGAGGGCTCAGCCGGCAATGAAACGCCGGCTGCGTAGCAAAGGCCTTCCTGCCTCTACCCGCACACCATCTTGCTGAGTCGTTGCCGCCGGACAAATTCCCAGCCATGCGACTCCTTTAACAGTTCACCCATTTAATCACTTTACGGCAGAGGCCACAGCCCAGGCCAGATCCACCCGCGGCTTCAGCTTCACTCGTTGATGTGCGCCACCCGGGCCGGCGGGAAGCCGTTGAACCACGTCGCCGAGGCGTTGCTGTAGGCGCCGATGTTTTCCGCGTACACCAGGTCTTCGATCTCCAGCTCGGGCAGCAGTTCGCTCTGCGAAATCGTGTCCAAGCCGTCGCAGGTCTGCCCGAACACGGCGCACAACTCCTTGGGCCCGCGCTTGAACGCCTTCAGCGGGTACTGGCAGTGGTCGAAGATGATCCCGCTGAACGTGTGGTAGACGCTGTCGTCAATGTAATAGCAGCGCCGGCCGTCCCGCACCGCCCGGCCGATGACCCGCGCCACGCTGGCGGCCGCCGTGGCCACGAGGAACCGGCCCGGCTCGGCCAGGATCTGGATGTCCGCCGGGAACAGCCGGTCAATCTCGGCGTTGATGAGCGCCGCCAGTTCGCGAAACGGGCGGACATGCTTGTTGTACGGCGCGGGGAAGCCGCCGCCGATGTCGAGAATCTTGATCGTGTGGCCGCGTTCGCGGGCTTCCTGGAGCACGGCGGCGGCGACGTTCAATGCCTGGACGTAGTTGGCGAAGTTGGTGCACTGGCTGCCGACGTGGAAGCTCAGGCCCTCAACCACCAGTCCCAGCCTGCCCGCGGCCAGGATCAACTCCACCGCCTCGCCCGGGTCGCAGCCGAACTTCGAGGACAACTCGCACTGCGAGCCCGTGTTGGCCACGCGTAGGCGCAGCACCACGCCGGCGTGCGGCGCGTACCGGCTGATCTTCACCAGTTCGTCCCGATTGTCATAGGTGACCAGTGGCTTGTACTGGTCCAGCGCCTGGAGTGTTTCCTTCGGTTTGGTGGGATTGGCGTAGATGATCTTGTCCCAGATGAAATCCTGCCGCTCCTGGGCGGGCCGGTCCTTGATGAGTTCATAAACCAGCATGAACTCGGCGACGCTGGCCACGTCGAAACTCGCCCCAGCCCGGTAGAGCGTGCGGATGATGGCGGGATCGGCGTTCGCCTTCACCGCGTAGTAGCACTGGACTTTGGGCAGGTGCCGGCGGAACTCGGCGTAGTTACGCCTTAGGATGGCGTGGTCCACCACCACCAGCGGCGTGCCGTGCTGGCGGGCGAGGGTTTGGAGTTTGGTCTTGGTCATACGATGCGCGGGGCGTGGGTAGCACGAGCCGCCGCCGGCAGCCAGCTTCAACTCGACGGAAGCGAAATTCTGCCAACCGGCCGTGGTGACCGGCCTCTGGCTCAGAGGCCGGCCTTGTCGCCCTTCGCCGAGGGGCGACCTGCCGGGCGTCAGTATGCCGCTGGCTTCGCGTTTCCCGGCGCGACGATGTGTGCACGGTTGATGGCCGGCTGGTTCAAGACACTGGTCTGACCGCCCGGCCATTGCACTTCCACAGCGACCACGTTCGTCGCTGCGCCCAAACCAAAGTGAACCTGCGGCGCGTGCTGGCTGCGATGCGAATCGCCGGTCACCACGTGACGGACGGTTGTGTTGCCGTCGGCTAGGCGCAGCGTCACCTTGGCGCCGGTCGGGGTCGTCCCCTGCCCTGCCTCAAACCGTACCGCCAACCAATTGCCAACCTTCGGCAGCGCGTTGCGAAAGACCCGCAGCGTCTGCCGCGCCACCGGCCAGACCTCGAAGGTGGTCAGGACCAAGTCCTGCCGGCCGTCGCCGTCCAAGTCGGCAGTGGCCAGGTTGCGCGAGTCTTCCGCCCGCGCCACGCCCAGCAAATGCGCCACCTCCACGAAACCAGCCGCGCCGCGGTTCAGGAAGAGCCGGTTTTGCTCCCAGCCGCCGTATGACATGCCGCCGCCACGCAGGCGGTTGATCTTGGCGGCGAAGTGCTGCGCGGTGACCGGGCTCTCGCGCGAGTCCGCCGCGTAGAGATCGTGCAGCCAGAATTCCGGCTCGTACTCGCGCACGGACTGGCGCGTTTCGTGGCCGTTGGCGATGGCCAGGTCCGGCCAGCCGTCGTTGTCGAAGTCCACCGCCGCGCAACCCCACGACCACCCGGTGCGGGCCACGCCGGCTTGCGCCGCGACGTCCTCGAGCGAGCCGTTCGCCTGGCCCAGCAGCAGCTTGTTGCCCTGGATCATACGCGGCGTCATCTCCAGGTAGTCCGGCCGCTCGGGCCGCTGCAATCCCAGGCCCACGAGCCGCGAAGCCGTCGGACAGTGCATGCCGGTCACAAACAGATCGAGCCGGCCGTCCACGTTGAAATCCGCGAAGGTGTGCGCCATGCCGAAGGCCTTGGGGTTCTGCAACCAGGTGGAAGTGACTTCCTTGAACCGGCCGCGCCCGTCGTTCGCGTACAGATCCACCCCGGCAAAATCGCTCACCACCGCCAGGTCGAGATCGCCGTCGGTATCCAGGTCCACCAGCGACGCCGAGTAGGTGCGCCGCCAGCGCTTGGCGGCGAGCCCGGCCGGGGCGGTCGCGTCCGTGAAGTTGCCCCGCCCGTCGTTCAGCAGCAGGTAGGACGGATTGCCGTCGTTCGCGTCGTAAAACGGCGTCGGCATCTGTCCGTTGTCGTACGGGTTTTTGTACTGGCCGAACCACACGTCCAAGTCGCCGTCGCCATCCACGTCGCCGCCGGTCAGCACCTGGCCGTAACGCACCCGCTCGGGCGCCTTCCAGACCAGCCGCGCCGTTTCGTCGAACGCGCCGGATGCCGGGCCGCGCGTCAGGTACAGGCCCTCGAACTTGGCGACCAGCAGGTCCGCCGTGCCGTCCTGATCAAAATCGGCCAGCGTGCCGGTGAAGATCAACCCCGGGGGCTGCCGGCACAGCGAGCGCGTTTCCCAACCGCCTTCCGGCTGCCAGTGCCAGACGCGATTGGCGGAAAGCAAAAGGATTTCCGGTCGGCCGTCACCCTCGAGGTCGTGCAAGACCAGCGGATCAATAAAGTGCGAACGCTCCGGCGGGCGCACCACCGCGGTCAGCGTTTCGACAAACGCCAGCGCGCCGACGCGGGTCTTGAGCGTGAGCCGGCTGGCGTCGGTGAAACGGATGGCCGGCGGCTCTTCATCGTTCGGGGCGGGTGACCAGACCACGCGCAGATCGCCTTCCAGCGCAGCCCGCCGCTCTTCGCCAGCCGCACCAGCCCCACGCTCTCGGGTGAGATGCGCGCGAACGCCGAACAGGCTTTCGGCTGGCCGGCCGGCATCGTCCACTGAGAACCTGTTGTGCCGGAACTCGACCTGGTTCAACTCCCAGCCTTCGGCCGCGCGGGCCGCCAGCCAGGCCTTCCACGCGTTGCCGCCCAGTTCTGGCCCGCGCGGAGTTTCGCCCGGTGCGAAACGACGGATGCCGTGCGGGAGTTCGGCCGGGGCGCCAAACGCCGGCATCACCACCATCCCCGCATCAAACGCTGCCAGCGCGGCAAGCCGGTTGGTCGCTTGATTCAGGTTGTCCCACAGGTCCTCGAAGACCCGGCCGCAGCGTTGCGCCAGCCGCTCGGTCGCCCACACCGTCCGGTCCGCCTCGGCCTCGCGCGCCTCCAGGGCCATCAAGGCGCCGAGCAGATTGGTCTGGGCGGTCGCGCCTGCGGCTTTGCGTGCGGGCGCGCGCGAACGGACGAGCCAGGTCGTCGCGGCCACCGCCAGCAGGAGGCCAACGAGCAGGAGCAACCGGCGGCGGGGTGGATGCGGTGGTGATCTCACGGCACGAGTGCGGGAATCAACTCGTGCGTTGCGGCGAGCGCGTCAAGCCCACCTTGGAAGTAGCTGGAGCCGGAGGTCCGCAGACGTGAAGTGCGCGCGTCAGCTAAAGATGATGAAGAGGACCATCAACGGCAGGCCCGCCAGCGTCATCACCCCGGCATACCAGAAAAAAGTCTTCGGCCTTTTCATGATTCGACAACGCGCAAGCTGTCTTTTGCCCCCTTCCACTTCCCGCGCTAAATAGTTGCCTCAGCCACTCTCGCCAGCAAGAAATTTCGTCAAAAATCTGCGCGTCTATTGACGTTCAATTCCTAGACATAAAGCCGCTTAAAGCATGGCGTTTCGCCACGGCTCCGTGCGATTTTGCTTCAGTTGGGGGCGAGATCAGAGGTTCTCGGCAAGGAGATAGTTCGCCAAGACCCGCATCGCCGGGATTTCCTGTCCGAATTCCAGAACAGCGTTGCCCGCCGTCTGAGCCACCCGCTAGCCTGCGGCCATGCGTTCCTCAAACATCTCTTTTTGGCTGCTGGCCAGTGTTTGCTGGCTAACCACGGCCCATTCTGGCGCCACCTCGCCTGCGCCCGCTTCGGAAGCCGACCGGCTGGCCGCCGTGCCGCAGGCCATGCAGCGTTTCGTGGACGACCAGACCATCGCCGGCGCGGTGACGCTGGTGGCGCGGCACGACCGCATCTTGCGGGTGGACGCCATCGGCCAGGCGGATCTCGCGCAAAGTCAGCCGATGAAAGCCGATTCGCTTTTCTGGATCGCGTCCATGACCAAACCCATGACCGCAGTCACCGTCTTGATGCTCCAGGACGAAGGCCGCCTGTCCGTGGAGGACCCGGTCGAGAAGCACCTGCTGGAGTTCAAGGGCCAATGGCTGCTGGCCGAATCCACGGCCGACCGCCGTGTATTGGTGCGCCCGCCGCGTCCCGTCACGGTTCGCGACCTGCTCAACCATACCTCCGGGCTGGGCGACGTGCCGGCGGCGCGCTGGGACGCGACGCTGGCCGAGCAGGTGGCGGCGTACGCACGCGAGCCGTTGCGCTTCCCGCCCGGCTCACGCTGGGAGTACTGCAATCCGGGGATCAACACCCTGGGTCGGATCGTCGAAGTCGTCTCGGGCGAGCCATTCGCGGACTTTTTGCAGCGGCGGTTGCTGAATCCGTTGGGCATGAAGCACACCACTTTCTGGCCCACTCCCGCGCAGGCGAAACGGCTGGCAAAATCGTATCAGCCGAAAGCCGACGGCGCCGGGCTCGAGGAAACGGGCATTTTCTTTCTGCAAGGCGGACTGAGCGACCGCCGCCGCGCCCCGCGCCCGTCCGGCGGCTTGTTCTCAACCGCGTCGGACATGGCGCGATTTTACCAGATGATGCTCAACGACGGCGTCTGGCGTGGGCGACGCCTGCTGTCGCCGGCGGCTGTGGCGCAATTGACCCGCACCCAAACGGGCGAAATCCAGACCGGCTTCGTGGACGGCATGAGCTTTGGCTTCGGCTTTGCGGTGGTCAAAGCGCCGCAAGGTGTGACCGGCATGTTATCGCCGGGCACGTTTGGCCACGGCGGCGCTTACGGCACGCAAAGCTGGGCCGATCCCGCGCGGGATTTGATCTTCGTGCTGATGATTCAGCGGGCCAAGCTGCCCAACGCCGACGGCTCGGAAGTGCGCCGAGTCTTCCAGCAAACCGTGGTGGACGTACTGAACCGCTGAACGGAGGCGACGGCTGTCCCGGCGGCTTGCCGGGCTCGACCGAGGCTCGCCCCATCAAGGGGAAGTCCCAAGTTCAAAGTCCCAAGTTTCAAATCGAAGGCCGGGACACGAACCACTGACCAAGAACCAGTAACCAGGAACAAGCAATCACAGCGCCTGACCGGGTCTCACCCCACCGCGTCAAGCACGGCCCGGCAAGAAACCGACAGGCCCCGGGCTGGCCTCACCACAGGCCGTAAGTGTCGTACTTCTGAGAGGCGCGGTAGATTCTCATCTCACGGATGCCTTTCCAGACCACGCTGCCGTCCACGCGGCCCACGTTCCCGCCGCGGGCGCCGATGTCCAAGCAGGTTTCGTTCGGCGCGTTGTCGTTGCTTTCGTAATAGACCTCGTCCTTGGCCACTGGACCGGAACTGGCGTGCGGCGCGACCAGGCGCAGGTACGGATGGCAGAACACGTTCAGGTCCGCCACGAGCACCAGCAGGGGGTCTTCCGCCGTGCGCTGCGGCGAAACCCACGCCGCGTTGGCCGGCGCGGTGACCTGCCAGGGGGTGTTCGAATGGCCGCCCAGGTAATGGTAACCGATGGCAAAGCCGAAGCCTTCATGCACGCGCCAGTCCTTCTTGGTCTTGAACGACGGCGCCAGGTTCGGGCAATCAAGCACGTCCAGTCCCCCGCTGTATTGGAGCAGCAGGCTCCGGCTGTTCGTGGACAGGATTGGCGTGTGGGTGTCATCCGGGTCCAGCGCGTCCGTCAACCCGCTGGGCAGGCGGTCGCCGAAATCGCCGGCATAGACGTGGGCGGCGAGGATGAACTGGCGGATGTTGTTCTTGCAGGTCGTCCGCCGCGCGCGTTCCTTGGCCGAGGCCAGCGCCGGCAGCAGCAAGGCCGCGAGGATGGCAATGATCGCGATCACCACCAGCAGCTCGATCAAGGTAAAAGCCGTTCTCCGGCGGTTGTTCATGATCTGAAAAACAGCAAGACCCACGCCACTATCCCCCGCTTTCCATTGCGGCAAGGTACGTCGGCGACCGGCCGCGCGCCACTCGGCGCCGCGGATTGCGCGCCGGGACCGGTCTCCAGTATGCCGGAAACTCGTTCAATATGCTGGAACCAGACTAGCGAGCCACTACAATGCCCGGCGCGTCCAGCCGGACCCTTTCATGCCAGTCAACACGGACAGCCGCCAACCGACCGCCCCGGGCCGCCCAAGCCCGCCGAGCCAGCGCGCCGACGCGGTCCTCGCCTTGATCGGCCAGACACCCACCGTGCCGCTGCGCTTTGCGCCAGAAGGGCTGTTAGTCTGGGCCAAGTGCGAATTCCTGAACCCCAGCGGCAGCGTGAAGGACCGCTTCGCCGCGCATGTCATTGCCGACGCCGAGCAGCGCGGTGTCTTGTGGCCGGACTCGATCATCGTCGAATGCACCAGCGGCAACACCGGCATCGCCCTGGCGATGGTCGGAGCGGCCAAAGGCTACCGCGTGCGGATTCTGATGTCGGAAAGCGCCAGCCACGAACGCCGTTACCTGATGCGCCAGCTCGGCGCGGAACTGGTGCTGTTCCAGGCGGGCAGCGGCTACCAGACGGGCATCGAGCTGGCGCGAGAAATGGCGGCTCGCGACCCGCGCGTCTTTCTGCCCAACCAGTTCGAGAATCCGCTCAACGCCGCCGACCACGAGCAGACCACCGCGCAGGAAATCCTGACCCAGGTGCCCGGGCCGATCCACGCCTTCGTCGCGGGCTACGGCACAGGCGGGACGCTGGCCGGTGTGGGCCGCGCGCTCAAGGCCCGCTGGCCGCGGGTCAGGGTCCTGGCCATGGAACCCGCCGAGGCCGCCATGCTGTGCGGCGAAATGCCGTGCTGCCACTGGATTGAAGGCGTGGCCGGCGGCTTCATCCCGCCCTTGCTCCGCACCGCGCCGCTGGATGGCGAGGTGACCGTGAAGAGCGCCGAAGCGCTGGCGATGACCCAGCGGCTCAACCGCGAATTCGGGCTGCTGGTCGGCACGTCGTCCGGCGCGAACGTTGCCGTGGCGCTGCGGGTCGCCGGTGAACTGGGCCCGGACCATACCGTGGTCACCTTGCTGTGCGACCGCGCCGAGCGGTACTTCAGCACCCGGCTTTTTGGCGGCTCCGAGGACGATTCTAGCCCCGCCGCGGGCCGGGTTACGCCATGACCGTTCCCAGCCCGAATGCCTTCAGCTTCGCGCTCGAGCATTTCGGCGTGGCGGTGAGCGCCGGGGCCGGGGCGGTGGCCGCGCGCGGCCGGCGGGTGGACCTTTTCGGCGTCATGGTGCTGGCGCTGGTCACGGCGCTCGGCGGCGGCACGATCCGCGATCTGTGCCTGGGCGCTGTGCCGGTCTTCTGGATTGAAGACCCGTTCTACGTCGCCACCGCCGTGTGCGCCGGGCTGGCGACTTTCTTGCTCGCGCGCCGCCGCGAACCGCCGATGAACCTGCTGGAAATCGCCGATGCGTTCGGCCTGGCGTTTTTCACCATGGTCGGCACGCGCAAGAGCCTCGGCTATGACAGCGGCGTCGTGGCGGCCATCGCGCTGGGCACGGTCACGGGCGTCGCCGGCGGCATCGTCCGCGACGTGTTGCTGAACGAGCTGCCGCTGGTGTTCCGGAAGGAAATCCGGCTGTACGCGACGGCGGCCATGCTGGGCGCGGGCGTTTATGTCGGCTTGCTGAGGTTGCACCTGCCCGAGCCCTGGCCGATTCTGGCCGGCATGCTCACGACGCTGGGTGTGCGCCTCGCGGCCATTCGCTGGGACTGGTCGCTGCCGGTGTTTGAGGCGGCGCAGCCCACGCCGCCGCCGCCGGCCCGGCCGGGCGATTGAAGAACTTGATTTTATGAACCTGACTCGAATCTGCGCCGGCTTCGCCGCCGCCTGTCTCCTTTCCAGCCACGCCGGCGAAGCTCCGGCCTATCGCGCCGCCCGCTCGGTGCATCTCGGCTACCCCGCGCCGGAATCGTCGGCGTTTTACCTCGAAATGGCCGTGGATCAATCCACGCCCGGCAGCTACTTCATGGCTTGCGGCTGGAACACCGGCTACTTCGGCATCCAAGAACTCGGCAACGGCCGCAAGGTCGCGATCTTCTCCGTCTGGGATCCGACGACGGGCGACGACCCCGGCGCCGTGAAGCCCGAGGACCGCGTCGAACTGCTGCATGAAGGCGCGGGCGTGCGCATCCGGCGCTTCGGCGGCGAAGGCACCGGCGGCCAGTGCACGACGGACTTCGACTGGCAGTTCGGGCAGACGAACCGCTTCCTGGTCACCGCCGCCGTCCAGAGCAACAAGACCGCGTATGCCGGGTGGCTTTGGCTGCCGGACCGGCAAGAGTGGAAACACCTCGTCACCTTCTGCACGCGCACCGGTGGCAAGCCGCTCAGCGGGCTCTACTCGTTCGTCGAAGACTTCCGCCGCGACGGCAAAAGCGCCCACGAGGTGCGCCGGGCGCGGTTCTTCAACGGCTGGGTCAAGACGACTGCCGGCCAGTGGCAGGCGCTGACGCGGGCGCGCTTCACCGCCTCCGGCGCGGAATGGGAGTCCAAGGACAACAGCGATGCGGGCCTCGTCGGCGGGCATTTCTACCTCGCCACCGGCGGCGCGCTCACGATGAGCCGCGAACTGCGGAGCTTCATCGAACTGCCCGCAACTCCGGACGCGCCGCCTGATGATCTGCCGCGCTTTGAGGCGCAGTCCGCCTCTGTGCCACCCCGCGGCTACTCGATCCCGCTCATTGATCTCGCGGGCGAAACGCAGCGTCAGGTGATCGTGGACCGCGAGCCCGGCCAGTACCTGGGTCATCCTTCGACGGTCCTGCTCGAGGACGGCCGGACGATCCTGTGCGTTTATCCAAAAGGCCACGGCAAGGGCGGCATCGTGCTCAAGTACTCAACCGACGGCGGCCTCACCTGGAGCGACCGCCTGCCGGTTCCGGAGAACTGGGCAACCAGTCTCGAAACGCCGACGATCCATCGCGTCGTGGACGCCGCCGGCAAGCGGCGCCTAGTCGTGTGGTCCGGCCTGTACCCCGCGCGACTCGCGGTGTCTGATGACGATGGCGTGACATGGACGCCGCTGAGGCCGGCGGGCGACTGGGGCGGCATTGTGGTGATGGGTTCGGTCGAGCCGCTGAAGACTGGCGCGGGGCATTACCTCGCGGTGTTTCACGACGACGGTCGGTTCTTCACGAAAGACGGCAAGCTGGGCAGCCCCGTCGAGTTCTGCCTGTACCAGACCCTGTCCACCGACGGCGGGCTGACGTGGTCCGCGCCGCGGGAACTCTGGCGCGGCAGCGAGGTTCACCTGTGCGAACCGGGCATGGTGCGCTCGCCGGACGGCCGGCAGCTCGCCGCCTTGCTTCGCGAGAACAAGCGCGTCCGCAACGCGCACGTCATCTTCTCCGACGACGAAGGCCACACTTGGTCCGCGCCGCGCGAGCTGCCGGGCGCGCTCACTGGCGACCGCCACGTCGCGAAGTACGCTCCCGACGGCCGGCTGTTCATCTCGTTCCGCGACACCGCGCACGAATCGCCGACGAAAGGCGACTGGGTCGCGTGGGTCGGCCGCTACGAGGACATCGCGGCCGGCCGCGAAGGCCAGTGCCGCGTGCGGCTCATGGACAACCATCACGCTTGGGATTGCGCCTATCCGGGTGTCGAAGTCCTGCCCGACGGCACGATCGTGGCGACCACCTACGGCCACTGGGTCAAGGGCGAACCACCGTACATCGTGAGCGTGCGGCTGAAGCTCGCGGAAATCGACGCGCGCCGGCCTTGAGGCCGGCCGGCGGCGCCATGGTTGGGCGCGCCGCAGTTTCTTGTGGGTCTGGTCCTGACGCGGTGGGGGACCGGGCCGGGCCTTAAACCGGGGCGGAGGACGGCTCCATGTCTGCGGCAGCGAGCGGACCGGCCGCGTACCGGCTGGCCGCCTCGAAGACGCGCGCGTTTACGGCTTCCGGCGCAACCGATAAAACTGGCCGGGTTCAGCGGCCCGGTTCGTGACGACCTGGTGGTCTTCCGCAACGATCGGCGGCTCAGGAACCTCGACCCAGTTCGTGGCCGGTAAGCTCGTGGACGTTTCGAGCACCAGGTTGCTGCCCGTGGCCGGCCAGGAGACGGTGACCTGTCCAGCTTGATGCGTGATCCCCAACGCATGGGGGATGTGCCAGAGGGCGATGTTGGTGGCCGGTTTACCCCCGACACTCGTAAACGTGCCTCCAATGAACAGGTTGGCGCCGCTTGCCGCCATCGCGCCAACGGCACCAACCCCACCGAGTCCAATACTGTGCGAGGTCCCGCTGCCCAAGCTCACCCAAGTTCCGCCGCCCCACATGGCGATGCTGCCTGCCGCAACGCCTCCCCCGGACGAGAAGAATCCTCCCACATAGACCGCCGCAGGTACCGTCAAGAGCGCATGGACACCACCAGGTTGACCGATCCCGTATCCCAGGGGCAGCCATGCACTCCCATCCCATCTGGCGATGTTCGTCACAGCAAGCCCAGCGGCGCGAGCGAAGGTCCCACCAGCGTACAATGTCCGTCCGTCCGTCGCCAAAGCATTCACGCCGCCAGAGATTCCCAGATCCAGTGGCCCCCAAGCGCTCCCGTCCCACGCGGCGATGTTGGTCGCGCTCACTGCACCGGCACGATCAAATTCGCCGCCCACGTAAACGCGGCTCGCCCCGACGGCCAAAGCACGCACGATCCCGACTTCGCAGGGCCCGTCAGCGCACCGTTGCCACCAGGTCACGCCCTGACCCAGCGCACTCCACTGGGCGCCGTCCCACCGGGCAATGTGGTTCGCAGCGATTCCCCCAACGCGGGTGAAGGTGCCGCCGACGTAAAGATTCCGGCCGTCACTCGCCAGCGCCTGAACCCCGTGTATCGGACCGTCCGCGCCCGAGCCCAGCGGCCACCAACGGGTCCCATCCCACCGGGCAATGTCGTTCACGCGCACCCCGCCTGCGGTCGCGAAAGTGCCTCCGGCGTACAACTGATCCCCCATCACGGCCAATGCCAGAACGATGGGATAGAACTCCGCCGACACACCGCCGCCCAGTGAATGCCAGTTTGTACCGTCCCAGCGGGCAATACAGGACGCGGCCACGCCGCCAATCTCGGAGAAGCGCCCCCTGACATACAGGTCATCCCCTAGAGTAACCATTGCGTAAACGCTCCCGTTGGCTCCGGGTACTCCGAAGTGGTTGTCCCACAACTCATCGCCCGGCGCCGCGGCCAGCGGGACGGAGCCGAGAAGCGCGCACAGAATCCACACGGATCGAAGACTACAAAGGTTCCTGACCGATTCGCTGCTCATGCCCGAACCCTCCCTGCGCGTCATTTCCGGCGCAAGCGGTAGAACCGGCTGGGTTCTGCGGCCCGGTTCGTGACGACCAGTTGGTCCTGAACGACGGCCGGCGGTACGGGGACGGCGATCCAGTTGGTAGCCGGCACGCTCCGGGAAGCCTCGAGCACCAAGTTGCTGCCGGTGGCGGGCCAGGAAAGGGTGACTTGGTCGCCGCTCCGTTGGATTTCAAGGACGTGCGGAATGCGCCACAGCGCAATGTTGGTTGCCGGTTTGCCGCCGACGATCGTGAATTCACCGCCGACGAACAATTCAGCGCCGCTGGCGGCTAACGCATGCACAGCCCCCATGTTCAAAGCGCTGCCCAGCGACTGCCACTGAGTACCATCCCACTTGGCGACCCCCGGTATCGGAAAGCCGCCGGGGAACACCAACCCGCCTCCAACATAGATGTCCTTGCCGGAAACCAGCAAGGTCACGGCGCCACCGGCTCCCGGCCAAGGGCCCATCAGGATCGGCTGCCACCGCGCCCCGTCCCACTTGTTGACGTAAACGGCGCTCTCGCCCTGCCGGTAGTGGCCCCCACCGGCGTAAACCTCCGTGCCGGACACCGCGAGGGCGCGAATCGGATGGGGGATGCCTTCCCCCACCGCAAACCAGTTGGTCCCGTCCCAGCGCGCGATGTTGTTCACCTTAATCCCGCCCGCGTTCGTGATGTAGCCGGCAACATAGATACCGTCAGCACCGGCGGCCATTGCGTAGACCGCACCAAAGAACCCTGGCCCGAGTTCAGTGCCCGTGACGCCCCCGCCCACGGCCCACCACCGTTCCCCGTCCCAGCGCGCCACATTGGTTGCGGCAATGCCGCCGGCCCGGGTGAAAGACCCGCCGACGAAAATGCTGCTTCCATCCGTCGCCAGCGGCATTACCACGCCCTGGATTCCCGAATCCAGGGCGGCCCACTGTTTGCCGTCCCACCGAACCACACTTAGAGCCGGGGTCGTTCCCGCATTGGTGAAAGTGCCGCTTACGTAAACCTGATCCCCGTCGACCAGCAGGCCTCGTACCCCCTCACTCAAACCCCGCCCGATTCCGCCTCCGACCTGGGACCATTCCCGCCCGTTCCAACACGCTAGGTTAGTCGCCGCTACACCGCCCACGGACAGAAATGTCCCGCCAATGAACAGTTCGCTGCCGTGGGCCGCCAGCGCCCCCACTCCGTATCCTTCGACTCCTGGCACCCCGAACCCCGCGTCCCAGAACTCATCGCCCGGTGCGGCGGCCAGCGGGGCGGCGCCGAGGAGCGCGCAGAGAATCCCCCCGGAACGAAGACTACGGAAGTTCCGGACCAATTCGCCATTCATGGCCAAACGGTAAGCCCCCATTTCGAGAGTTCAAGCTGAATTAGTCGCTAGGTCCAGCTTGACGGATTTTCGCTGTTGAACTAATCAACACTCAAACTGGATTCAGCCAGGTCGGTGTGGAACGCCGCCGGCCGTCCGGAAAATCAAACCAAGATCTGCCATGAAACGGAGCTTCCTCATCCTCGCCTCGGTCCTGCTGTCGCTGCTGGCGGTCCTCTTGCCTCCCGCGCAGGCCCAAGGCCGTGCTGAACCACTGCCCCGGTTCGACCGGCGGCAGGACTGGCTGCCGCCGGTCCGGCTGGACACCGACCGCGCCGCCGCCCTGGAGGCGCTCAAGGCGAAGCTTCCGAGCATCGTGGTGGATTTGCATCCCGTCACGGCGGCTCCGCTCTCGGTGCGCAATCGCTTCGGCTTCTTGTCTGGCCCCGCTGCTGCGGACGAGTCCGCAGGTCCGGCGCCCGGTACGACCAACATCGTGCTGCCAGCCGGTGCCCCGGTCGAAGCCGAGCCCGGCGACCCGCACGCACCGATCAAGGCGTTTCTCGACCGGAACGCCGCCTTGTTCGGACATGGCGCCGAGGCGCTCGCCGACGCCCGGATCACCCGCGATTACGTGACCGCCCACAACGGGCTGCGCACGGTCGTCTGACAGCAAGAGCTGGACGGCATCCCCATCTTCGAGGCGGTGCTGTCCGCCCACGTCACCCAGCGCGGCGAACTTGTCACGCTCAGCAGCGGATTCGTCCCCGCGCCGGCGGCCGCCGCGGACGCGGGCGTGCCCAACCGGCGACAGGTTCAAATGAACCCACCGATCCCTGCGCACTGGGCGGTGGCCGAGGCGGCGGCCTACATCGGGGAAACGCTCATGGCCGGGGAAGTCGAACCGGCCGATCCCGTGGCCGAAGGGCCTCGACTGAAGCAGGGCTTCAAGGCGGCAGTGTTGCAGGGTGACGCCCAAGCCGAACTCGTTTGGTTGCCAATGAACCGGGAGACGCTTCGACTGTGCTGGCGCGTGGTGCTCACTGGCAAGACCCGGCAGGAACTCTTTCAGGTGCTCATTGATGCCGAGACGGGTGACTTGCAGGTACGCCACTGCTGGACGTCGTATTCCGACCGATCCTACCGCGTCTATAGCAGCGACAGCCCGTCGCCCTTCTCGCCCGGACATACCGCGCCGAACTCGAACCAACCGATGAACATCAATACCCCGGAGCCGGAGTTTGTCTCTCAGGTCAACGTTCTGGAATCGGCCGTCCGCTCGTCCCAGGCTTCCCCCTCAAGGCTGGGTGACTTCCAACACAACGGTCGGAAACAACGTGGATGCGCACACTGATCTGGACGGCAACCTCATCATTGGTTGGAATGAGCCTTTGCCCTTCCCCAACCCTCCGCGTCCCGTCGCGACCGATGTCGGGGGTGTCCTCCAGTTCCATTTCAACGCCGACCTGACGCAGGCGCCGAATCAAAACTCTCCTGCGCGCAATCAGGACGCGGCGGTGGTGAACGCGTTTTACTGGTGCAACTGGATGCACGACCGTCTTTATGAACTCGGTTTCACCGAGGGGGCCGGCAACTTTCAGCAAGACAACTTCGGGCGGGGCGGCTCGGGAGGTGATGCGGTGCTCGTGGATGTGCAGAACGCTGCCAACCTGGGAAGGAGGTACTATTCGGCCATGTCGGTCTCGGGGAATGACGGATCCGCACCGAGAATGGAGCTTAGTTTGAACGGCGATGCAGACGGGCCCTCACCTGAGCGTGACGCCGCCTTCGACGCAGAGATCATCCTGCACGAGTACACGCATGGACTGACCCGGCGGCTGGTGGGGGCCGGGACAGGGTTCACGAGCAATGATTACATGGACGAGTGCTGGACGGATTTCTATGCGCTGGCGCTCTTGGGTGAGGCATCCGACAACCTCAACGGGGTGTATCCCTTCGGCGCGTACAGCCATTATCTCTGGCGGTTCAATGCCAACTATCCGCCCCTGACTGTGAATTACCACTATGGCCTACGGTATTATCCGCTGTCCACCGACATGAACGTGAATCCCTTGACGCTCAGGGACATCGATTATCGGATCACAAGCAATCCACATCCGGAACCGATGAATCCCTCGTATGGCTGGGTACATGGTACTTGGAAACTTTTTGCGAACGTGTGGGATGTTACCCTCTGGGAAGCCCGTGCGAAGTTGATCGCCAAGTATGGGTTCACCCAAGGCAATCAACGCATCCTGCAAGTAGTCACCGACGGACTCCGGCTGACACCCCCGCATCCTAACTTCATCCAAGCCCGCGATGCCATTTTGCAGGCCGATTACGTGAACTCAGGCGGGGCCGATCAGGCCGAGTTGTGGATGGCCTTCGCCAAGCGCGGCATGGGCTGCAGTGCTTGAATTGAGTACCCGACTCCGTGGAATCGTGATGAGTTCCTTGTTCACGAAGCCTTTGATCTGCCGCCCAGCGTTGCTCTGGCTCAAATCCTCCTCAATCCAAATGCGCTGTTACGCAATGATTTCGGTGGCTGGGTGGGTTTCTGTTTCCAGGTCGGGAGTCTGCCGGTCACCGTGACGGAGTTGGGCCGCCTGGTGGTAAGCGGCAACAGCGGCACCCACGCCCTCAAGCTGGTGGACGCCAACACCGGTCTGGACGTGCCCGGCGGGTCAACAACGATCACGACCGCAGGCAAACCGGCCGGGATATTCACCTACGCGCCGTTGCCCAGCCCCGTCGTCCTGGCGGCTGGCGGTTGGTACAATGTCATGAGCTTGGAATCAGCGGGAGGCGACCGTTGGTACAACCATCCCGACTGCCATATCTGGTTGACCAGTGCGGCGACGGCCCGAGGCGCGTGTTGGCAGCACCCCCAGACCGGTGAATACTATTACGACCCCTACCAGGCGCCGCAGACGTACGTGCCGGTGAATCTGCGGTACCTCACCGGCTTTGGCTGGAGCCCGGCCGGCGAGGTGCCCAAGAGCGAGATGACCGCCACGGCCTCCGGCATATACTCCGGCTGGCAACCGTGGCGGGCGATTGATCACTTCTACAGCGATCCGGGCTGGCACAACACCAGTTACGCGAGCGCGACGGAATATTTGCGGATCAACTTGGGGCGCCCTCGAATCGTCAATCGCGTGGGATATTTGCCCCGGGTGATGTCGGCAAATCTGGCTGATGGCACTCGGAACGGGGTGTATCGTCAGTTCAAGATTTACGTGACGAATTCCCAGAGCACCAACCCGCTGGATTGGGGCGTTCCCGTGGCTTACGGCGAGTGGTCTTGGCCTGATGGGCAGGTGCGTCGTGACGTGATCTGCAATCCCAAGGCGGGGCAGTTTGTGTACTTCTTGCGGGTCACTGCCTGGGGCTGGCACACACCGACCTACCCCGGCTATGCCAGCGCGAATGAGGTCTGGGTGTACGAACAGGCGCAATGACATCGACGTCGCAGTCCTGCCCGACGGCACGATCGTGGCGACCACCTACGGCCATTGGGTGAAAGGCGAACCGCCGTACATCGTGAGCGTGCGGCTGAAGCTAGCGGAACTCGACGCGCGGGCGCGCTGAGGCCGGCTACACATGGTCGAGTTGCTGGTTCAAGCCGGCGGCGACATCAACGATGCGAACTGGGAGGGACTCACCCCTTGGGATTTGGCGAGGCGGCTGGGAGTGCGCTCTGATGAGATCGGCCGCGCCCGGCATGTCCACACCAGACCGTGGCCGCTGTTGAACACGGACCCGCTTCACTTGGGGACGCAACGGCGGTCGCGTGTGCGTGACGAACTGGTCGCCTTGATCGAATCCCTGGGCGGCATGCCTGGTCAGGGCCGGCCGCCGAGGGCGAATAGCCATTCACCATGACGCGAGCGCCCGCGGAGGGTACCGTACAATAATTTGGTCTGAAGGCTTGACGCGTGGCGCTCGATTTGACACGTAGTTCGTGTCTTGCCGCTCGGGTGCGCACGACATCGGCCCGGCTCCGCCGGCGCCGGTTCCCAGTCGGTCCCAGCAAGGAAGCAAGGAAAGGCCGCAGGGACGGCTTACATTCGCATCCCGCGCACCCCGAGAGCACTTGAGCGCACTTGCGGCCTCGGCTTGTTCCTGCGAGCCCTGGCATTGCCATTGCTAACGCTGGAACGTCCACGTTCGGACTGAGGACTTTGTCGGACACTTGCATGACAACAGGCATGAATTGCATCTTGAGCTGGCTGCCGTTCTACAATCGCCCGCAACTCCGCGTGGGCACCCCGCGCCTGACCTGGCGGATTTCCGTGTTCCTGCTTTGGATTTGCGGCATCGCGTCCGCCGCGGAAGTGCGCCTGGCGTGGGATCCCAGTCCCAGCGTGGAGGTGACGGGCTACAAGGTTTACTGGGGAACGCAAAGCCGGACGTACTCGCAACAACTGGACGCCGGTCTGGCCACCACGGCCACGGTGCCCGGCCTCAGCGACGCGACCACGTATTACTTCGCGGTCACCGCGTATGCGCCGGGCGGGTTGGAAAGCGACTACTCGAATGAGGTCGAATACCGCACGCCCAACCCGACGACGAATCAAGCGCCCACGATCAGCTCTTTCGCCAACCGCACCCTCGCCGAGGACACCTCGACCGGCCCGATCGCCTTCACGGTGGGCGACGTGGACAACGACCCGGCCACGCTTGTCGTCACCGCCGCCGCGAGCAACAGCACGCTGGTGCCCGCCGCCGGGCTGGTCCTGGGCGGCAGCGGCACCAGCCGCACGCTGACCGTCACCCCGGCGGCCAACCAGACCGGCACCGCCACCATCACCGTGAGCGTTTCGGACGGCGAACTGAGCGCCGCGCGTTCCTTCACCCTGACGGTCAGCGCGGTCAACGACCGCCCGACCATCGGCGCCCTCGCCAACCGCACCCTCGCCGAGGACACCTCGACCGGCCCGATCGCCTTCACGGT
>CAZMOZ010000001.1:0-130809 GCA_964568145.1 uncultured Verrucomicrobiota bacterium | reverse complement strand
CCGTGAGCGTTTCGGACGGCGAACTGAGCGCCGCGCGTTCCTTCACCCTGACGGTGGTTCCGCTGATCCCGCCTCCGTGGATAGCCACAGACCTTGGGACGCCGCAGTTGGAAGGCAGTTCCACACACGTCAACGGCGTGTTCACCCTGAAGTCGTCGGCGCAGGACATCGGCGGTTTCTCCGATGAAGGCCACTTCCTTTACCAGGCTTTATCCGGCGACGGCGAAATCACCGGGCGCGTCAGTTCGCTGGTGTCGGCTTCGCCGTACGCCAAGGCTGGCTTGATGATCCGCGACACGCTGGGCGATTCCGCGCGGATGGTCTTCATTCACCTCACGCCCATCGCCGTGTTGCGGCAGCACCGCGCGTCGCCGGGCGGCGGTGTGATCTACGTCTACGACGGCATGCCGTATCCGCCGCCGGGCAACTGGTTCCGCCTCACGCGAGTTGGCGACACTTTCACGGCGTACCGCTCCAGCGATGGCGTGAACTGGACTCGCGTTAACTCCGCTGTCACGGTCGGCATGGGCGCGGAGGTGTACCTCGGTCTGGCGGTGACTTCCGGCGACCCCGTACAACCGGCCACGGCGACGTTCGACAACCTCACGGTAATTCCATGAAACCCGGCGCCCGGCCACGCAGTTGCCCGACCGGGTGCAACACCCGCGCAAGCTTCGCGCTGCGTGGGGCGCTGGCGCTGGCGGCCGTGCTGCTGGTGCTTCCATTCTTGAAAGCGCCAGTGGCGGCGCCACGAAGCCCGGCAGCTTCGGAACCTCCGCCCAACACGGACCAGATTGCAGCCGACCCGCAGCCAAGCCAGTCAAGGCTCAGGGCTGTGGTTGCCGCATCGTCCGGCCGTCTCCGTGGCCTTCCGCTTCCGGACCTCAGCCAGGAATCCAGCGGCGAAGTCGTAGCTGCAAGCCGGCTTGCCGATTGGGTCCACACGCATCCCGAAGCCGCCGCAGCTTGGGCGTGGCAGTTCCCCGACCGTGACCGTCAACGACGTCATCTGGCACAGGTGCTCGCTTCGTGGAGCGCGCGCGATCCGGCCGCGGCGGCGGCTTGGACGCAAGCGCGCGAACCCGGCCTGCACCGCGACCTGGCACTGAGCATCGTCGCGCAGGAATGGGCGGCGCAAGACCCGGCCAACGCGGCTAAACTGGCCTTGATCTGTGCCGACGAAACGGTCCGCGAGGAAACCCTGGCGCATGTGGCCCGCGCCTGGGCCGCCAAAGCCCCCGTAGCGACTTGTGAATGGCTGGCCAGCCTTGCGCCAAGTCAGGCGGGAGATCGCGTGTGGCAGGCGCTCGCGCTGGCTGTGGCCGCTCACGATCCCCGCGCCGCAGCGTGCCTGGCGCTCGATTCGCTGCCGCCGGGGCCGGAGTGCGACCGCGCGGTCGTGGGCATTGTGCAACGCTGGGCGGAGCGCAGCCCTTCCGAAGCCGCCGCCTGGCTGGAGCAATTCCCCGCGCAGCCGCTCCGCGTGGCCGCGGTGGAAAATCTAATCCGGGTCTGGTCACGAAACGGCTGGGAAACGGTCGGATCTTGGATCGAAAACCTGCCGGCGGGCGGGTTGCGGGATGAAGCCGCCGCGGCTTTGGCGCGCGTGGCCAGCCCGTACGATGTCCACGCCGCGCGGGCTTGGGCCAACCTGATCGCCAGCCCGGAGGCTCGCGAGGCGTGCCTTGCCGCGCTCGGCTCGTAGCCCTGACGGCGCTCCACCGTGGAGGACGGAGGGGCGAGCGCCGCGAGTCCCGAACTTCCCTCGCATCAGCCGCGGACGCACCTTCTGCGCTCCAGCCGCCGCTTTCTGCTTGTTCCGATTCCGCCCGGCAGGAAATGCTCCGGTCATGCACAAGCTGATTGCCGTTTTTTCCGCCGCGTTTGCCACGATCCTGCTGCCGGCCGCGGCCGCCGGGGAGGCCCGTCTGTTGCGGTTCCCCGCCATTCACGGTGACCAACTGGTGTTCACCTACGCGGGCGATCTGTACACGGTTGGCGCGCGCGGCGGGGTGGCCCGCCGGCTCACCAGCCACGACGGTTACGAGATGTTCCCCCGTTTTTCACCGGACGGCCGCTGGATCGCGTTCACCGGTCAGTACGACGGCAGCACCGAGGTGTACGTGATCCCCGCCGGGGGCGGCGAGCCCCGGCGGCTCACCCACACCGCCACCATCGAGCGCGACGACGTGTCGGACCGGATGGGGCCGAACAACATCGTGCTCACCTGGCGCGACCACGAGACGGTGGTCTATCGCTCGCGGCGCATGCAGTGGAACGCCTTCAAGGGCGAGTTGACGCTGGCGAAGCTCACGGGCGGCGTGCCGGAGACGCTGCCCTTGCCGCGCGGCGGGTGGTGCAGCTTCTCGCCGGACGGCCGGCAACTGGCCTACAACCGGGTCTTCCGCGAGTTCCGCACCTGGAAGCGCTATCGCGGCGGGCAAGCCGACGACCTCTGGCTGTACGACTTCGAGACGATGCAGACCACCCGGCTCACCGACGACCCGGCGCAGGACATCTTCCCGATGTGGCGCGGCGAGCGCATCTACTTTGTTTCCGAGCGCGACGCCAACCGCCAGGCGAACCTCTTCGTGCTCGACCTCAAGACGCGCCAGACGCGACAGCTCACGCACTTCACGGAGTTCGCGGTGAAGTTTCCCTCGCTGGGCGACGAAGCCATCGTGTTCGAGAACGGCGGGTACATCCATCGCTTCAACCTTGGCAGCGAGAGCGTCGAGCAGGTGCCCATCGAAATCCGCGACGACCTGGCCGTGGGCCGGGGTGGCCTGCGCGACGTGAGCAGGGACACCACCACCTGGGACGTGGCGCCGGACGGCAGCCGCGCGGTGTTCGGCGCGCGAGGCGACGTGTTCACCGTGCCCGCGAAGCACGGCCCGACGCGCAACCTCACCCGGACGCCCGGCGTGCATGAGCGCAACGCCGTGTGGTCGCCGGATGGCCGCTGGATCGCGTATGTGAGCGACCAGTCCGGCGAAGACGAAATCTGGATCCGACCCCAGGACGGCACCGGCGAGCCGCAACAGCTCACCTCTGGCGCGGACACTTACAAGTACGAGCTGGCCTGGTCGCCGGACGCGAAACGCATCGCCTGGACAGACAAGAAGAACCGGCTCCAGTTCGTGGAGGTGGAGTCAAAGGCGTTGACGCTGGCGGCGCAGTCGGAGGCCTGGGAAATCCGCGACTTCGCGTGGTCGCCGGACAGCCAGTGGCTGGCGTACGTCAAACCGGAGGTCCGCCGCTTCCCGAACATCCACCTGTACTCGCTCGCGGACCAGACGACGGTGCGGGTCACCGATGGCTGGTTCGACGTGAGTGAGCCGGCCTTCAGCAGCGACGGCAAATACCTGTTCTTTGTGTCCGAGCGCTCGTTCAACCCGACCTACGGCGCGACCGAATGGAATCATGTGTACACGGACATGCAGCGCCTGTACCTCGTGACGCTGGCGCGTGACACGGCGTCGCCGCTGGCGCCCAAATCCGACGAGGTGAAGCTCCCGGAGGAAAAGCCGAAGGACACGCCGCCCGACGTGAAGGCGAGACCCGGCGCCGAGGCGGCGAAGGATGACGGCGAGTCCAAATCCGAGAAAAGTGCCGAAGAGTCGAAGGACGCCGTTGGCAAACCCACCGAGAAAAAGGACGACAAGAAGGTCGTGGTGAAGGTGGACGCCGAAGGCCTGGCGCAGCGCATCGCGGTGCTGCCGCCCGCGGCCTCGACCTATGGCGGCCTCGCCTCCGCCGGCGACAAGCTGTACTACCTTCGCAAAGGCAAGCTGTGCCTCTTCGAGCTCGACAAGGAAAAGGAGACCGAGCTGGGCGAGGTCGCGGGCTACCGCCTTTCCGCGGACCGCAAGAAGATGCTGCTCAAGGCCGGGAACGACTTCGCCATCGTGGACCCGCCGACCGCCAAGCTCGACCTCGCGGAAAAGAAGCTCAGCCTGGCCGACCTCAAGGTCACGCTCGACCGCCCGGCCGAGTGGGCGCAGATCTTCCACGAGTGCTGGCGGCAGATGCGGGATTTCTTCTACGCGCCGAACCTGCATGGCGTGGACTGGCCGGCCATGCGCGCGCGGTACGAGCCGTTGCTGGCGCACGTCCGCCACCGCGGCGACCTCACGTATGTCATCGGCGAGATGATCGGCGAGTTGAACGCCGGCCACGCCTACGTGGGCGGCGGCGACCTGCCCAAGCCCGAGCGCGTCCCGCTGGGCTTGTTGGGCGCCCGGATCAGCCGCGACGCGAGCGGCTTTTACCGGATTGACCGCATCCTGCCCGGCCACAACTGGGACCCGAAATACCGCAGCCCGCTCACGGAAATCGGCGTCAACGTGAAGGCCGGCGAGTTCATCCTGGCGGTGAACGGTCGCTCGACCAAGGAAATGCCCGACCTTTACGCCGCGTTGGTCGGCACCGCGGGCAAGCAGGTCCGCCTCACAGTCAACGCCGAGCCCAAGGAGGAAGGCGTCCGCGAGGTCACGGTCATCCCCACCGACAACGAGCAGCCGCTGTACTACCTCGACTGGGTTTTGAAGAACATCGAGACAGTTGAGAAGGAAACCAAAGGTCGCGTGGGCTACGTGCATGTGCCGGACATGGGCGTGCCGGGCTTAAACGAATTCGCCAAGTTCTACTACCCGCAACTGCACAAGGAGGCGCTGATCCTCGACTGCCGCGGCAACGGCGGCGGCAACGTCTCCCCGATGATCGCCGAGCGCCTGCGCCGCGAGCCGGTGTTCTGGACCATCGCCCGCAACGGTGCCGTGAACGTGGACCCCGCCGGACAGGTGCTCGGTCCCAAGGTGCTGCTGCTGGATCAGCACAGCGCCAGCGATGGCGACATCATCGGCTACCGCTTCCGCAAGCACCGGCTGGGGCCGATCATCGGCCAGCGCTCCTGGGGCGGCGTGGTGGGCATCCGGGGCACGCTGCCGCTGCTTGATGGCGGGTACCTGAACCGGCCCGAATTCAGCCGCTTCGACCTCGAAGCCCGCGAATGGGTGATGGAGGGCGTTGGCGTCGAGCCGGACATCGAGGTGGACAACGACCCGGCGCGGGAATTCGCCGGCGTGGACGACCAGCTGCTTCGCGCCATCGCCGAGATCAAGGCGGCCCTGGAAACACAGCCGGTCAAGATTCCCGCGCCCCCGCCCTACCCGGACAAGAGCAAGTAAGCGGCGTCACCGCGCGCGTGGCAGAAAGCCCCGACGGCATGCTGGCCGACGTCGGCGTGCGTGGGAGGCTTGTGCCGAACGGCTTTCCTCGCCATACTCGCGGCACTTACCATCTATGGCTGACCGGGACGACCCGCCCAAGCTCTCGCCCACCCCGCGCGCCTACACCCTTCGCCTGGCCCCGGCTGCGCCCGACGACCCTTCCTGGCGCAGCCGGCTCTGGCGCACGCATGTTGCCGTGAACCGAGGCGCCGCCGCCTTCGGCGACTGGCTGCTCACGCTGCGGGGCGGCTTGGACCACGGGCTGGCGGAATTGCCGGAACTCACTGAGGCCGACATCCAGCAGGAACTCGTCGAACTCCGGAAAGCCGCCAAGTCGGCGAAACCCGCGCCCAAGCCTGCCCCAGATGAAGCCGACGCCCGTGCTTCTGCCGCTGAGAAACGTGACGCCCGCCTGGGTGAACGGCGCGTGCTGCTCGCACTCTCGTGGCTCACTGTCGAGGTTGGCTACACCGGGCCTGCTCAGTTCAACCTGGGGAGGGATAAGCTCAAGGTCACCGAGGCGCTCTGCGAAATCCTGCAGCAGCGCGGCCTGACGCCCCCGGAGATTGACGATTGGGTGCGCCATTGCCGCGGCTCACTCGAAGCCGACATCAAGGACAGCGCGACCTGGGTGAACCGCAGCGCGGCGTTCGATGCCGCGACCGCTCGGCTTGGGTCTTCACTCACTCGCGAAGAGGTTTGGGATTTGTTGCTGCCGTTCTTTGGCTCGATCACGGGTTACCTTGAACCGGTCGCGCTGGAGGGCGAAGAAACGGGTGGCGAGGAGAAGGCCAAGGACTTGGTTCAGAAAGCGGGGCAGTGGCTGAGCAGCCGTTTCGGCACCGGACAGGGAGTGGACTTCACCCGCCTCGCCCGCGTTTACGATGCAATTAAACAGTCGGCCGCTACCGCCGTTGGCCCGATAATACAGACGGCATTTTTCGACCGGCTCGCCGGAGCCCTCGCGGAGTTCGCCCCAGCCGCGGCCACGCCGGAAGCCATCCTGTCGCTCATCAGCGGACCCGGCTACAAAAGCGCCACCCGGAACTGGGTGAAAGCCTTGGGGAACCAGGCCGTGATCTCGCCGGAAGACTTGACCAAGTTTGCCCGGTCTGCCGACGAGGACGCGGAAGCCAGCCGGGGAAAGACCGGCGGCAAAGGACATCGCGAATGGAGCGACCGGCTGCTGGCCCAAGTCGAAGCGGCCTGCGGCTTCAGCTATCTAGGCGGCTTGAAGTCCGATAAGCCCGCGGATGACGAAGCGCCTGAACGCGAAGCGGCCCGCCATAGCGAGTTCGCCGTGATGCTCGACCACGCCGCCCGCCGCGTCTGCCTCGCGCACACTTGGGCCAAACGCGCGGAAGCCGAGCGCCGCCAGTTCACGTGCGAGGCCGCGAAGCTTGAGCCACTGCATGCACAGCACACCGCCGCTGTCCAGTGGCTCGATGAGTTTTGTGCCCGGCGCTCCGCCTCCAGTCATGCGGAGGACGCCTACCGCATCCGGCCGCGTGCCGTCGAAGGCTGGAAGGAAATAGTGGCCGCTTGGCGCAAGGCTGCCTGCGTCACGCCGGGAGACCGCATCGAAGCTGCCCGCGCGCTTCAGGACAGCGACCAAGTGGACAAGTTCGGCGACATCCAACTCTTCGAGGCGCTGGCGGATGACGACGCCCGGTGCGTCTGGGAGAGCGGGCCGGACCTGCTGCTGGACTACGCCAAGGCCACCGATGCCCAGCACAAGAAGCAGCGGTTCAAAGTCCCCGCCTACTGCCATCCCGACCCGCTGCGGCATCCCGTCTTCTGCGACTTCGGCAACTCGCGCTGGGACGTGGACTTCGCCTTCCACCGCGCCCGCACGGGCACCGCTGAAGCCCGCCGCACAGTGACCCGTCGCCGCGAGGCCGTGGCCAAGGTCGAAGCGCAACTGGCCAAAGCCAAAGACGACACGGCCCGTGCTGACAAGCAGAGCCAACTGGCCGAAGCGCGGACAAAGCTCGCCGAGGCCGAGAGCCACCTCCGCTGGCTCGAAACTCCGCGGGCCATCACGCTCACCTTGCTGGACGGCGACCGCCCGCAACCCACCGGCCTGCGCTGGCAGTCCAAACGCCTCGCCGCCGACCTCGCGCTCGCAGACGCTGCGCCCGCCGACAGTCCTGCGGCTCCTGCGACCGTGACGCGGGCTGACCGCCACGGGCGGGCGTCGGCCGGTGTCGGGCCGGGGAAGCCCGTCGTGGTGCTTGGCCTGTTCAAGCAAGACCACTGGAATTGCCGGCTCCAGGCTCCACGCGAACAACTCGAAGCCTTGGCCACGCACTTGGAGAAGCGCCACCTGCCGCTCCAGGACGAGGCGCGCTGGGATGAACGTGCCCGCAGCCTGCGTGACGCCATCGGGTGGTTCGTCACTTTCTCCGCGAAGCTACAGCCACAGGGGCCGTGGACGGAGTTTGCCCAGCAACACGCGGACAGAATCCGCCCGGAACTCAAGGATGGCGAGATCGCTGTAGCTCCGCGCGGAAAGAGCGACTGGAGCGGCTTGGCCTTTCCATTCTGGCACCTCGACAATCAGAAAGGGCGCACCGGGCGGGCACTTCACGCGTTGTCCCGCCTTCCCGGCCTGCGCCTCCTTTCCGCCGATCTCGGCCACCGTTTTGGTGCCGCGTGTGCGGTGTGGGAGACGCTTTCGCCGGAGTCGTTGCGCTCGCTCTGCGGCGTGGCCCTGCCTGGGCCGGACCAACTGTTCCACACCGTCACCACCAAAGGGGCTGATGGCCGCGACCGCACCACGCTGCTCCGCCGCATCGGCCCGGACACGCTGCCCGACGGTACGCCCCATCCCGCGCCTTGGGCGCGGCTGGAGCGGCAGTTCCTGATCAAACTCCAGGGCGAGGAGGCGGATGCGCGCGAGGCCAGCAACGAGGAAATCTGGTTCGTGCATCAACTGGAGCAGGCGTGCGGTCTGGCCGTGCCGTTGGTTGACCGCCTGGTGGCCGCTGGCTTCGGGAAGTCAGACCAATGGCCGAAGCAAAGGGTGAGGCTGGACGAGCTCCGCCGGTTGGGCTGGCGGCCCGCTTCACCGGCGATTGGCCATCCTCTATCGCCCATGGCCGAGCGGAGGCCGTCGCTCGCCGTGGATGAACTGATGCGTGACGCGGTGGAAACCTTGCGCCGCGCGCTCGACCGCCACGCCAGTCGTGCCCGGCTGGCACGGGACCTCAACAATCTCCGCCCGCCCGGCATGGGCGGGAAGGACCGCGCGACGGACTTGGCGGGTGAAGATTTGGTGCAGCACCTGCAAGAGCTGTTCCTCGAATGGCACGCGCTGGCCTTCCACAAGAAGGCGCCGGAAATCTGGGCGCAGGATTTCTGGAAACTCCACATCGCCCCGCACCTCAAGGAACAACTCGCGGACTGTCCCGAAGCAGGCGAAACCGGCCCGGCCCGCAAGAAACGAATAGGGACCAATCGCGACAAGCTCAAGCCCGCCGCCGAGCATTGGGCCAAGCGTGACCGCATGGCGCTGGCTGCCCGCTGGCATGCCGCCTGGATTGAGGCGGACGGCAAGCCGGCGGAGGTTCCAGCGCGGGAGCCGGGCGCAACGAAAGGGCCGGCCCAGACGAAGCCGACATCGCCCGGCAGCGGATTGCATGAGTGGATGCGACGGCTCGGCGACTGGCTGCGGCCGGCCGGCCTTCGGAAGGACCGAAAACAGTCGGGCGGGGGAACCGGAACCCAAACCGACTGGAGCAGGGTTCGCTCCGCGAGGAACACCGGCGGTTTGTCCGTCAGGCGGCTGGTGACGCTGCGGGAGTTCTATAACGTGCAGAAAGCGTTTCTGGGGCGGGAGAAGTTCGCGGATGGGATATGGGATCACGCAGACTTCGCTGGACGACAGCCCGTGCAACGCACGCTGGATGCCCTCGAACGCCTCCGCGAGCAACGCGTGAAACAACTCGCCTCCCGCATCGCCGCCGCCGCGCTGGGGCTGGCCCCCGCGCCGCCGACGCCCGGGGAGCGGAGCGCCCAAGGCAGGGAAGCCGTGCGGGCCGCCCGGATGCGCCTGTCCAAACTGGAGCCGCGCTTCGCCCCCTGCCATGCCGTCGTCATCGAGCGCCTGTCGAACTATACCCCGGACCAACTACGAACCCGGCGCGAGAACCGCCAACTCATGCAGTGGAGCAGCAGCAAGGTGCAGAAATATCTGGCCGAGGCCTGCCAGTTGAACGGCCTGCATCTGCGCGAAGTGCCGCCCGCCTACACCTCGCGGCAGGATAGCCGCACGGGCGCGCCCGGATTGCGGTGCGTGGATGTGCCGCTCAAGGATTTCCTGCGGGAGGGCAGTTTCTGGCAACGCGACGCGGAGAAGGTTCGCCGCAAGAGCGACCGGGAACGCAAGGCCGCGGAGCAACTGCTGCTCGACACCTTCGACTCCTGGAAGGCATTCGCCGCCCACCCCACGCCGGACCAGGCGCAGCGACTGGCCCACGGCTCCGTCCGCCTGTTGCGCGCCGGCGGCGACGTCTTCGTCTCCGCCCATCCGGATTCGCCCGCAGCGAAGGGCCTGCAAGCCGACCTCAATGCCGCCGCCAACATCGGCCTCAAGGCGCTGCTCGATCCCGACTGGCCGGGCAGTTGGTGGCTGGTTCCCTGCGTGCGTGGAACCCATGCGCCCAAGCCGGATGCCGTGAAGGGCTGCCCGTTGTTTTCCGACATGAAACAACTCACCCCGCGGCATGGAACTGCCGGCGTGAAGAAGGGCAAAGCTGAACGCGAGTTCGTGAACCTCTGGCGCGACCCGGGCAACGCTCCGCTCACGACTGGCGACTGGGTTGAATCCACCACCTATTGGGCTGGCGTACAGCGCCGCGTTGCCGCGGTATTGCGGCCACACAACGGCCTGTCGGACGCGCGGCCTTCGTCCGCCCACGACGTGCGGGGGAACCACGAGCCTGAGGACGACCTTGTGGTATGAGGCCGGCCTTGCTCGCGTGTCTGAGGCCAGAGCCAATCGCCAATCGCCGCTCGCCAATGGCCGATAGCCGGGGACCGAATCCCGCGCGCCCCACTGGACTGTCTTGCCAACCCGCGTCCCGTGAACTGAACTTCGCCGGTCGCCATCCAGCTTTTGGCGATGGACCATTGGCTATCGGCTCTGGCCTGGTTCCGGTTGCCGCCGAGCCATGAGCCGATGCGCCACCCACGCAAAACCAAGCATCAACAAGAAAGGAACTCCCATGCCCAAATACACCCAGTTCGAGGAACTCCCCGTCTGGCAGGAGGCCGCCCGGCTGTACAACCGCGTGCTGGACCTGCTGGAGGAACCCGGCGTGCCGCTCTCACCGGGCTTCCGCAACCAACTCGACCGCGCCGCCCTCGCGGTATCGAACAACATCGCCGAGGGCTTTGAGCGCGTGACCACCAGCGAACTGCTCGCCTGCCTCGCCATCGCGCGCGGCTCTGGCGGCGAGGTGCGCTCCATGATGGCGGTGGTCAAGGACCGCCCCAGGCTCAAACCCTTCCTCCGCCACTTGCAGGAGATTCGCGCCCTGGCCGAGTCCTGCGCCCGTCAACTCACCGCCTGGACCGGTTCGCTGGAAGCCTCGCCCGTGCAGGGCAAGCGGCACCTCACCGCGCCGGAGCGTGACAAGCGCGAGGCCGCGGACAAGGCGCGCAGCTACCGGCTCAATTTCCTGCGCAACCTCAAGCCCGAGCATCCGCTCTACCGCTCGCCCGAAGCCCGCGCAGCGAGAGGCGAAGCGATGGAGGAATAGCCGACGCGCCCATGCCTCATCGCCAATAGCCAATCACCCATCGCCGATGGCCGCTTCGACCTGAGCCGGGACTCTGCCGGGCCACTGAAGCCTTGGCTCTTGGCTATTCCTGCCAATCACCCCGCGCTCCCATGTGGCAAGCACGCAACATCGCTGAACACGCCTACTGCCCGCGCCTGTTCCACTTCATGCAGGTCGAGGGCGTGTTCCTGCCCAGCACCGACACCGAGCAGGGGGTCGCCGTCCATCGCCGCGTGGACCAGCCCTCGAAGCCCGCGACTCCGCCCGCGGAAGGAACAGATGAGCCGGAGGAGGATGCCGCGAAACCCCGCGCCGTCCGCTCACTCACGCTCTTCTCCGAAGCCCTGCAACTGACCGCCAAGCTGGACCTGGCCGAGATTTCGGGTGCCACCGCCATCCCGATCGAGTACCGCAAGGGCCGGCCCAACCGCTCGGCCCTTTCGCCGCCGCCGGAGGATCTCGGCGACGTGGACGATCCGCCGTTGGCCACCCCGGAGCCGTGGCCCACGGATCGTGTGCAGGTTGGCTTGCAAGCCCTGTTGCTGGAGGAAGCCGGCTACACGGTGCCGCGCGCGGTGCTCTATTACGCCGCCGAGAAGCTGCGGCTCGAAATCCCCGTGGACGATGCGCTCCGTGCCGAGGCCCGCGCCTGCCTCGCCGCCGCCCAGGCCACCGCCGCGGCGGGCGTCCGTCCGCCCCCGCTGGTCCACGACCCCCGCTGCGCCCGCTGTTCGCTGCAACCCCTCTGCCTGCCCGATGAGGTGAACTTCCTCCGGGCCGAAGCCGACGAGGCGGCCGCACCTGGCCGTCCGCCCCGCAAGCTCTGGCCGCCGCGCGCCGAGGGCGAGCACATCATCCTGCAAAAATACGGCGCCCGCGCCGGTGTCCGCGGCGAGTCGCTCCGCATCACCGACAGCGAGGGCCGGCTGCTCAAGGAAGTGCCGCTGGCCAGCGTGGAAAGCGTGTATCTGCTTGGCCAGGTGCAAATCACGTCCCAGGCCGTGACGACGCTGGCGGAGAAGGGCGTGCCCGTGGCCTGGCTCAGCGCCGCCGGACGGTTGCAGGCCATGACCGATCCGCTCGACAGCGTGAGCGCCACGGTGCGCCGCGCCCAAGTGCTGCGGTTGGAAGACCCGGCGGCGAAACTGGCCCTCGCCCGCGCGCTGGTCGCTGCCAAAATCCAAAACCAGCGCACCCTGCTCATGCGCAACGCCCGGCCCGTGGCGCCAGAGGCCCGCCCGGCGGAAACCGCTTCCGCGCCTGCGCCGCCTGTGCCGGCCAGCACAGACACGGATGGCCGGGTTTCCTTCGACCGGGCGCTCACCGAGCTGGCCCACCACGCCCGCGCCGTCGAACAGGCCGACTCGCTGGACTGCGTGCGCGGGCACGAAGGCCAGGCCGCGGCGCTTTACTTCGCGCACCTGCCGTCTGCTTTCAAGGACGCCGCGCTGGCCGCCGGGTTTGCGCAGCACGGCCGCGACCGGCGCCCTCCCCCGGAGCCGATCAACGCCTGTCTCTCCTTCGCCTATGCCATGCTCACGCACGAATGCACCGCCGCGCTCCGCCTGGCCCGGCTGGAACCGACGCTCGGCGGTTTCCACGCCAGCAAGCCGGGCCGGCCCGCGCTGGCACTCGACCTGATGGAACCTTTCCGCCCACTGATCGCCGATTCGCTGGCGCTCGCCGCCTTTAACCGCGGCGAGTTGGGCGAGGGGCATTTCTTCCGTTCCGCCGCCGGCTGCGTCTTCACCGAGCCGGGCCGGCGCGCCTTCTTCGCCGCCTATGACCGGCGGATGAACGCGGAGGTCACGCACCCCACCTTCGGCTACCGGCTGACCTACCGCCGGATGCTGGGCCTCCACGCCCGGCTCATCGCCGCCTGGCTGCTGGGCGAAGTGGCCGAGTTGGACTTTCTCACCACCCGCTAAACCCATGCGCCGCGCCTACCTCGTCTGTTACGATGTCCGGGAGGCCAAACGCCTGCGCCGGGTCCACAAGACGCTCAAGGGCTTTGGCGAGCCGTGGCAATACAGCGTGTTCTTCTGCTGCCTGCGGGACATTGACCGCGTGCGGATGCAGACCGCGCTCGAAGCCGAGTTGAACCTCAAGGAGGACCAATGCCTCATCCTCGACCTGGGCGGCGACAAAACAGCGGCGCGCGACGCCGCGGTGACGCTCGGCGAATCGCTGCCGGAGCGCCGCGGCACCATGACCGTGATCTGAAGCGAAACCAGGCTTGTCACCGGCGGGACCACCCGCAATGCTTCGCCCGTCCTTAAGGGACAAAGATTGTCGAGGCATGTGTCGCCGCCTTCAACCGGCCCTGGCACCTCGACGTTGAACCGGTTCGGGAAGCCGCGAATCCCGCGGTCTTTGACAAGCGACATGCCTGGTCATCCGGTCGCGAGCAGCTGGGTGCCGCGCTTTCTACGGGTGGCGCTCGCGCTCCAGTGTTGGCCGTGCGAAAGTGCGTCACACGAGTTCACGTTTGGACTCCGCGCGCGGCGGAAACGACGTGCCGGTCGCGTGGTGCCGCCAAAAGTCCTGTAAGTCAGCGATCAAGGAACGCGCTGTCGCAGTGTGCTTCCCGCAGCGGTTCAGCGGACACTCAGTCCACGGTGCGACAGGCGCCATGACGGTCCCGGTCGCAGTGTGCTTCCCGCAGCGGTTCAGCGGACACATAATACTCGTAATACTCGGTCAATCAAAAGGTTAGGCGGTCGCAGTGTGCTTCCCGCAGCGGTTCAGCGGACACCTCTCCATTCCAATGGCCAGCACTTATGAGTCTGGGTCGCAGTGTGCTTCCCGCAGCGGTTCAGCGGACACAGAGTCATTTCAACTGGTCGCGATTGCGCCATCACGTCGCAGTGTGCTTCCCGCAGCGGTTCAGCGGACACCAGACGGTTATGGTGGCTACTCCGAGGTCGCCATGACGTCGCAGTGTGCTTCCCGCAGCGGTTCAGCGGACACGCCACATACCGGGCGATAGCTGCATGGTCGCGCACTGTCGCAGTGTGCTTCCCGCAGCGGTTCAGCGGACACCGCGCCCATTCGCGCGCGTTAAAATATAAGTGCATCTGTCGCAGTGTGCTTCCCGCAGCGGTTCAGCGGACACATGTCATGGTCCTCCAAATGCCACTTCCTTGCCTGGTCGCAGTGTGCTTCCCGCAGCGGTTCAGCGGACACTCGCCAACCCAGTATGGCCCGCTCCTGAGTCTGGCGTGTCGCAGTGTGCTTCCCGCAGCGGTTCAGCGGACACGTCATCGCCGCCCTGCGCAAGGCCGGGGTCGAGCAGAGTCGCAGTGTGCTTCCCGCAGCGGTTCAGCGGACACGACATCTCGCCGCTCGAAACAGTCGGCATCGAAGCTGTCGCAGTGTGCTTCCCGCAGCGGTTCAGCGGACACAAGGCGGTGGCCCTGGGGAATCCCCTCAGCACTACGGAGTCGCAGTGTGCTTCCCGCAGCGGTTCAGCGGACACTGTTGCTGCAGGCGGCTCCTGCCTGGCCAGGCTACGGTCGCAGTGTGCTTCCCGCAGCGGTTCAGCGGACACCCTTCTGCCGATGACTCACGCAGATTGGTCCCATGAAGTCGCAGTGTGCTTCCCGCAGCGGTTCAGCGGACACTGGGCTTGTTCGCGCACCGCTTGCACGGCGTACGCCTGGTCGCAGTGTGCTTCCCGCAGCGGTTCAGCGGACACCACGTACGGGCGCCCCACTAGAACTGGTGGGGCATCGCGTCGCAGTGTGCTTCCCGCAGCGGTTCAGCGGACACCTCTTCTCCATGTGAGGTAAAGGCCTCCACGAAGTATGGTCGCAGTGTGCTTCCCGCAGCGGTTCAGCGGACACCTCCAGAAGATTGTTCCGAATGTACTCCGCATAGCGGGTCGCAGTGTGCTTCCCGCAGCGGTTCAGCGGACACCCGGCACCGGAGCGCCGTGCAGCCAAAAGGCAAAGGTGTCGCAGTGTGCTTCCCGCAGCGGTTCAGCGGACACAAGCTGCCGCTCATCCGCCTCGAAGCCGGGCGCTTGTCGCAGTGTGCTTCCCGCAGCGGTTCAGCGGACACTTCTGAACGGCAACCAAGATTTCGGCGTCCATCGGCGTCGCAGTGTGCTTCCCGCAGCGGTTCAGCGGACACGTGCTGATCCTTGGCTTCATCGCTGCCACACTGGAGTCGCAGTGTGCTTCCCGCAGCGGTTCAGCGGACACTTCTCCATCCTTGCACGCAGGGGAATAGATGAAGGAGTCGCAGTGTGCTTCCCGCAGCGGTTCAGCGGACACCTGAAAAGCGCGGTCCCGTTCCTCCGCCCCGTCACTGTCGCAGTGTGCTTCCCGCAGCGGTTCAGCGGACACTCGCTCTAGGGGCATTGAGTTGTGAGAGAAAGACAAGGAGTCGCAGTGTGCTTCCCGCAGCGGTTCAGCGGACACTCGATGTCCCGGTTCATCTGGGCCAGCACCAGCCAGTCGCAGTGTGCTTCCCGCAGCGGTTCAGCGGACACATTGGCTCCGGCGCGGTGGTGATGAGCTCCATTGCCGGTCGCAGTGTGCTTCCCGCAGCGGTTCAGCGGACACGCGGCTGGTCAGGAGTATCCTACGAGTACGTGGGAGGTGTCGCAGTGTGCTTCCCGCAGCGGTTCAGCGGACACTCAGACCGCCGAGGAACGGATGCTGGCCATAGCCGAGTCGCAGTGTGCTTCCCGCAGCGGTTCAGCGGACACGGCTGGCTGTTGAGACGGCGCGGCCTGCGCGCGACGGGTTCGCAGTGCGCTTCCCGCAACGGTTCAGAAGACACAGGGTTCAAGGTGGAAGGGTTCAGGCTCCAGTCGCCGTCCCAGCGTGCTGCTCGAAGCAGATCATCAGGCACTGTTTACCCCTGGCGTCCTTCGTGTCTTGGCGGTTCGGGTGTGCAGTGTATTTCTCGGAGCGGCTCGGCTGGCCCAGCCGGTGGCGCGCACCAACAAAAAAGAACGCCAGCCTTGCGGCTGGCGTTCACCCCCAAGCGCCGGGGAGGCTAGTTGCCGGACTGCTTGAGGATCACCAGACGACTCACGCCGTCACGCACCAGATTGACGACAACGCCTTTTCCGAGGTCAGCCTCCGCGGTCGCGGTCCGGAAGTCCCGCAGCGACGTGACCACCGCATGGTTGACCTCGGTGATGATGTCGCCGCGCCGGATGCCCTTGTCGGCGGCCGCGCTGTCCGGCTCCACGTCCGTCACCACCACGCCTTCGGTGAACTCCACCCCCATTTCCTTGGCAAGCTCGCGGGTCAACGGCTTCACGGTCACGCCCAAGCTGGTGGCCTCGGGCGCGCGCGGGGCGGGGTTGCGTCGGTTCACCGCGGGCACGGCCTCTTCCGGCCATTCCTCCGGCTGCATCTTGATCTGCAATTCCTTGCCGGCGCGCACGACATCCAGGGTCACGGTGGCGCCGATTTTTTTGGTGCGGATTTGATTCCGCAGTTCTTGGGCGGTGGACACGGGTTTGCCGTCCACGGCGGTGATCACGTCGCCCAGTTTCAAGGTGGATTTCGCGGCGGGACCGTCCTTCACGATGCCGCGCACGACGACGCCGTCCTGCACGCCCTTGACCATGTCACGGTATTCCTCGTCCTCCCGCAGGGCGCGGATTTCGACGCCGAGCCAGGAGCGGGTGAACTTGCCGTCTTCGATCAGCTTGTCGGCCACCTGCTGGGCCAGGCTGCTGGGGATGGCGAACCCGATGCCGGTGCGCAGGCCGCGGATCAGCGTGTTGATACCGATGACCTCGCCGTCAATGTTCACCAGCGGACCGCCGCTGTTGCCGGGGTTGATGTTGGCGTCAGTCTGGATGAAGTCCTGGTCCATCGCGGGGTCGGGCACGACTTGGGACCGGCCCTTGGCGCTGACGTGGCCGAACGTGACGCTGTAGTCCAGCTCGAACGGCGCGCCGATGGCGATGGCAAACTCGCCCACGCGCACCTTGTCCGAGTTGGCAAACCGGGCGGCCGGCAGGCCGGTGGCGTCCACCTTGAGCACGGCGACGTCCGACTGCGGGTCCACGCCGCGGACCTCCGCGTCAAACTGGCGGCCGTCCTTGAAGCGCACCTTGATCTTGTCCGCGCCCTCCACCACATGGCCGTTGGTCAGGATGTAGCCGTCCTCGCGGATCACCACGCCCGAGCCCTGGCTGTTGAACATAGGCGGCCGCTGGCGCGGCGTTTCCTGGCGTTGCCGGAAGCGTTCCTCCATCTGGCGGCGGAATTCACGCGGCAGCCATTCCCAGAACGGGTTCGATTCGAGGTCCGTCTCGCCGCCCCTGTCGGCCTGGCGCGCCACCGAGACGACCACCACCGAAGGCGAGACCCGGTCGGCCACCTCGATGAAGGCTTGATTGAGCTGGCGGGCCAGTTCCAAGGCGCCGTTTTCCTTGGGCGCTGCCGCCCAAGCCGGCGCCACCGCCAACGCGCCCACCACCGCCACCCACAGAATGCTTTGCCGCGTATTTCGAATTGAGTTCATGTTGACCACCGTCTTTAACTGCCTTCGATTGCGCCGCCGGCCAAACGTTCAAAGCCGCCCGCGCCGGTCCCGCCCTGCCCCGCACGTTGACGGGGTCGCGGCCGGCCGATAACGTGCCGTGAAAGATGCGGACCGCAACTCATGCTCAACGCCGTTGAAAAGCTTCTCGTGCTGCAAGAACGCGACCGCCAGCTCGCGCAATTGCGGGAGGAGTTGGACGCCATTCCGCCCCAGCGGGCCGCCTTCCAGGCACGCCTGAGCGCGGCGCAACAAGCGGTCGAGGCCGCCAAGCAAAAAGGCATGCACTTGGAGGCCGAGCGCAAAAAGCTCGAGATTGAAGTCGAGTCGCGCCGGCAACTGATCGAAAAGTATTCGCTCCAGCAGTTCCAAACCAAACGCAACGAGGAGTATCGGGCGTTGAGCCATGAGATCGAGACCTGCAAGGCCGCCATCTCCCAGCTTGAAGACCAGCAGCTCGAACTGATGGAACAGGCGGACCAGGCCCACCACGAGGCCGCGTCCGCCCGGCGACAGCTCGAGGCGCTCCGGAACGAGGCGAACCACGCGCTGGCGGACTTGGCTGCCCGGGAGCAGAATCTCCAACGGCAGTTCGAGGAATTGACCGCTGGCCGCGCCGCCCTGGCCGAATCCGTCGAGCCTTCGCTTCTGGCGCGTTATGAGCGGCTGCGCCGGAACAAGGGCCCGCGCGTCGTGGTGGGCGTGGACCACGGTGCCTGCGGGGGCTGCCACGTGGGCTTGCCCGCCCAGGTGGTCATTGCCGTCCGCGCGCAGGAGGAGGTCACCCACTGCCCGAACTGCGGCCGGATTCTCTTTTACACCCGCGACATGGACATGGTCCGCGCCGAATAAGCCGCCGGGCGGATGGGACTCACAGGCTCGGCAGTCTGGCGGCTGGAAAACCGGACTGGCGAGAGCATGGCCCGCTAGTGTCGGGTCGCCGGCGGTGAGGCAGAAGACAGGGACAACTGGCGGGTGGGGCAGGGTTTGCCGGCCTGGGTGGTATGGTTTACGAACGGGTCGTTACGCGTCCGTAGCTCAATTGGATAGAGCATCTGACTTCGGATCAGAGGGTTGCAGGTTCGAGTCCTGCCGGACGCGCCAAACTTCAGCTTATTGACGTTAAGGAGATTGAGACAATCCTGCCTTCAAAATCCGGCAACGCAGCAACACTGTCTGTTCGCTTCATGCCCATTCCTTCTGTTACTGCACAATCAAGCGTGCCGACGAATCCAATTTTCGGCCGAGATGACCAAATTCCGAGTTTTAAGGCAATCATACTTGTTTTAATCGAGCGTTTTTGGATAATTTTGCCGTGATTACGTCACCCCAAGAGGTCATGGCTGTACTGCGCCAGTATAATCCATGGTGGTCAAGGCTGCCCGTGCCTGATCTGCCCAAGTGGCGACGGGCGGCGTTTCGGGAACTGGATTTCTGGCTGCGGACCCCCCCGGCGCACCGGGCGGTACTGCTGAGCGGGGCACGCCAAGTGGGCAAGACGACCCTGCTCCTCCAAATCATTGAGTCGCTGGTTGAAAACGCGGTGCCGCCACAGAACGTTCTCTACGCCACATTCGATCACCCGCTGCTCAAGCTGGCGGGTCTGGACGGGGTTTTGAAGTTATGGCGCGAGCATGAGCCGGCTGCCGACGGGCCGGAATATCTGTTCCTCGATGAAATCCAGTTCACGCGGAATTGGCAGACATGGCTGAAGCATCAGGTGGATTTCGAGAAGCGCCGGCGGATTGCCGTGACCGGCTCGGCCACGCCGCTGGTCGAGGAAGGTCAGGAGTCGGGCGTGGGCCGCTGGCACACCATCAAGCTGGCCACGCTGTCGTTCTTCGAATATCTCCAGATCAAAAACCTGCCCGTGCCGAACCTGCCCGAGGTGGATTCTTTGCGGCAGTTGTTTGACTGGCCGCTCGCACAGTTTGCGCGCGGGAGCGAGGCGGCGCGGCCGCTGGTGGCGCACTTTCACGAGTATCTGTTGCGCGGTGGTTTCCCACAATGCGCGCTCGTGCCAAGCGTGGATCTGGCGCAAAAGCTCCTGCGGGAAGACATCGTTGACAAGGTGCTCAAGCGGGATATGACAGCATTGTTCGGGGTGCGTCGGGTGCTGGAATTGGAACAAACCTTTCTTTATCTGTGCCTGCACGATGGCGGCCTGCTGGATATGGTGGATCTGGGCAAGAACCTGGCCGTCAAAAAGCCCACGGCTCAGAATTACATCGCTTTGCTGGAATCCACGAACCTGGTCCACCGCCTGCCACCCCACGGTTATGGCAAGGAAATTCTGCGGGCACGATTCAAGGTTTACCTGGCGGACGCAGCGATTGCACCCAGCGTGTTGCTTAAGGGCAAGGCGCTGCTGGAGGATGCCACTGCTGTGGGCCGGGCGGTGGAGACGGCCTTCTTCAAGCACGTGTTCACGCGCTATTACAGCTTCAATGTGGGCTTCGGATACTGGCGTGGCCGCAAGGATGAGGAAGTGGACATCGTGGCGGAAGTGCAGGGCCGGCTGGTGCCGTTTGAGGTGAAATACAGCCACCAGCACACCGGGCTGGGCGATCTGAAGGGGTTGGTGACCTTCTGCCGGGAGAAGACGGTTTCGCACGCTTACGCAGTGACGCGCGAAGTCAGCGACTTCAGCGTGCTCCAGTTGGAGGACACGCCAGTCAGAACCCGAATCCTAAAAATCCCCGCGCCGCTGGCGTGCTACTGGCTCGGCCGGTCCGAACTGCAATCTGCGGGGCGAAAGGCGGAAGAAGACTGACGACGGCACGCTACTGCTTTCAGCGCTCGTCCAGCAGTAATGTCTTTGCCTTGATGGTGTTGCCTTCGAGCATTACGGCGCCCGCGCGCTTGCCGAGGCGGATGCCGATCTGCTGCCGGCCGCCGCCGGTGTCCTCGATGATGTTGCCGCGGATGATCGTCCCGTGCGTTTCGCCGTCCACGAACAGGCCCCAGCCTTCGTTGTCTCGAACGACGTTGTTCTCGAAGGTGATCCGGTGCGCCGCCATCGGCTCCGTCTCGGCGCGCCAATAAACCCCGCCGCGTTTGTTGCCGATGATCGTGTTTCCGCGGACGAAGTTGTCGCTGTCCTTGTGGCCGATGGACATCCCGTAGCCGCCGTTGCTCTCCAGCCAGTTGCCCTCGGCCACGCCGCCGCGGACGCGCCAGCAGAAGAAGAAGCCGTCGCCTTCGTTGCCCACCGCCCGGCAGTTTCTCACCTTCGGCCGCTGCGAACCGCTGCCGGGATGCAGGCCGAAGCCGGCGCACCGCTCGACGACGCAATTCTCTACCTTCACGTCGTTCGACTGCTGGAAGCTGATGCCGTCGCCGTTGTACTCGCGCACGACGCAGTGGCTGATCACGCAGTTGTCACCGCGATAGAGGAAGATGCCCGCCGTCCGGCAGCCGTCCACCTGGGTCGGGTTCTCCGCGCGGTTGCCGTCCACGGTGAGGTGCTCCACGCGCGCCTCCTCGAGGTGGTAGCCGCTGATGACCGGATAAATGGTCGCCGCGAAGCCGCCGTCGGCCATCATGATGTCGGCGTTCATCGGGCGGGTAAGGGTGAAATGGTTGGAACGCCCGTTCAGGATCGTGGCGCAGACTCCGTGGAAGTTCCGCTGCGTCTGCGACGCCACGTAAACGCCGCGCCCGAGCTCGAAGCCCGCCGCGTCCGCCACCGTGATGGCCGCCTCGCCGAAGTCGCCGTCCGCCGCCAGTGGCGTGCGATGTTCGCGATCCTTTTTCAACACCGTCCGCTCCCCGGCCCCGCGCACGGTGACCCGGCTGCGCAAGTGCAGCGAATCGCGCATGAGATACTCGCCCGGGCCGATTTCGACGATCCCGCCGCCGAGGTTGCCCACGTAATCCACGGCGGCCTGCAACGCGCGATTGTCCCGGCCGATAATGTCGGCGTCGCGCAAGCCGACGGTGATGCGCACCGCAGGACGGGCGTGGAGTTCGTTCTCGGCGTGTCGGCGGCCGGCCTGGTCGGCGAAGGCGCATCCGACCGCCAGCAGCGACCGAAGACAGGCCACCAACAGAAGGCTTCGCATGGGCGCACGCTAGCCGCTTCGACTTTCGCAGTCACCACGAGTTTGAGGGAAGTGCAGTCGCAGACGTGAGCACCCGCGCCTTGGAGGCTGGGCGTCGTGGAACTCCGCCCTCCGAACGAGAAGGCCGCCGCAGTCTGACGACCGCGGCCGCAGATGGTCAGGGCGGGCGCATCTCAATTTCCCGCAGGCGTATCGCCAGCCGGTGTAGCGGCCGGCTTCCAGCCTGGTGGACACAGCGGGAAAGCCCAAACTCAGAGACTCAGAAAGCGGATGGTGGGTATTGGGCGGGGATTCGGGACGTGGTAGCCGGTCCCCGGCTCAAGGGCCTGACCCGTCGCCCCTTTGCGAGGGGCGACCTACCCCGCAGACGACCGGTCGTTTCCACCGGCTGCAAAGCAGTGAGGTGCGCCCGGTCAGGGCTCATCGGAGCCATTCCGCTTGAGCGGTCGGCGCAGGGCTGCCATGCTTCGCCCCATGCTTAAGCACCCCGCGGCCTTGCTCATCGCCGGAGCGTGTCTGCTGGCGCCATCGGCTTCCGCCGCCGAAGTCAACCCCAATTCACTGAGCTCCCGGGAAGCCGCGGACGGCTGGCTGCTGCTGTTCGACGGCGAGACGTTGTTCGGCTGGGCGCCGCGCGGGCCCGCGCAATGGGAGGCGGTGGACGGCGTCATTCGCCACAAGCCTGGTTCCGGTGCCGGGTTCCTGAGCACGACCACCGAATTCGCCGACTTCCAACTGCACGCGGAATTCTGGACCGGCGCGAGGGCCAACAGCGGAATGTTCCTCCGCTGCCCGACCACCGGCGAGATCTCCTCCACGAACGCGTACGAGGTGAACATCTTTGATCCGCACCCGAACTGGCCCACCGGCAGCATCAACGAGGTCGCCCGGGCGCGGGAAAGCCAGAAGACCGCCGGCCAATGGAACACTTACGAGCTGACCGCCGAGGGCGATCATCTGGTGGTGACGCTGAACGGCCGGACCGTGGTGGACGCGCGGGACGGGAGGCACGCCCGCGGCACCGTGGCGCTGCAAACTCTGACCGGCGAAGGCGAGGTGCGGTTCCGCAACCTCAAGCTGCGTCCGCTGGGTTTGAAGAGCATCTTCAACGGCCGGGACCTGGCCGGCTGGACGGCGATTCCTGGGAGGAAGTCGGTTTACTCGGTCACGCCGGAAGGCTGGTTGAACGTGAAGGACGGCAACGGCGACCTGCAATCGGACGCCGAGTACGGCGACTTCGTGTTCCAGCTCGATATCCTCTCGAACGGGACGCACCTGAACAGCGGCGTGTTCTTCCGGGCGCGGAAAGGCCAGTTCTGGAGCGGCTACGAGGCCCAGATCCGCAACCAGTGGCAGGGCGACCGCACCAAGCCGGTGGACTTCGGCACGGGCGGGCTCTACAACCGGCAGCCCGCGCGACGGGTGGTGTCGAGCGACCGCGAGTGGTTCACGATGACGATCATCGCCCACGGACCGCACCTGGCCACGTGGGTGAACGGGCTGCAAGTGACCGATTTCACCGACACCCGCCCGCCGCACGAAAACGCGCGGCAAGGTTATCGCGCCAACGCCGGCGTGGTGAGCCTTCAAGGCCACGACCCGACGACCGACCTGTCGTTCCGCAATCTGCGGATCGCCGAACTGCCACCCGCGCGACCGTGAGTCCGGCCCGCGCGTCTGAACCGCTCCGCCGAAGGCCGACCGCAAGCCACAAGCTGCCATGGGACTGATCCTCGTTGTCGCGCTGGCGCTGGTGGCCGTGGCCTTCCTGTGTCATCCCACCTTGAAGAGCGTCGCCTTCACGGCGTGGGTGTTCACCTTTGTGGCGGCTTCGATGGTCTGGCCAGCGGCCTTCATGACCTGGCTGGGGTTCGACCTGAAGTTCCTCATCGTGCCGCTCATCCAGATCATCATGTTCGGCATGGGCACGACGCTGAGCGCGGCGGACTTCACGCGGGTGCTGGCGATGCCGTGGCCGGTGGTGGTGGGCATCGTGCTGCAGTACACCGTCATGCCGTTCGTCGGGTTAGGACTCGCCACGGCGTTCGGGTTCGAGCCGGAGGTGGCGGCGGGCGTGATCTTGATCGGCTCGGCGCCGGGGGGCGTGGCGTCGAACGTGATCAATTACCTCGCGCGCTGCAACCTGCCGCTCTCGGTGACCATGACCGCGATTTCGACCCTGATCTCGCCGGTGATGACGCCGCTGATGATGAAACTGCTGGCCGGCCGGCACATTGAAGTGAGCTTCGTGAAGATGATGCTCGACATCTGCAACATGATCATCGTGCCGGTCGTGGCGGGCCTGGTGGCGAATCGCGTGTTGTACGGCCGGGAACCGCATTTCCAGCGCGCGACCACCCTGGTCGGAATTTTCCTGGCCAGCCTCGTGGTGGCGGCGGGCGTTTGGTGCGTCCCCGCGCAACTCCTCGGCGCGCTCAAGGGCGGGTTGATCCTCGGCTTCGCGTTGGTGGGCGTGGTGGTGTTGGCCAAGCTGGCGGTGGAGGTCTTGCTGCGCGGGCCGAAAAACTGGATGGACCGCGCCCTGCCGGTGCTGTCCATGGCGGCCATCTGTTTCATCATCGCCATCATCACCGCGCGCTCGGCGGAGGATTTGAAACGGGTCGGCGCCGCGCTGCTCGCGGCCGCCATGCTCCACAACCTGCTGGGCTACTGCCTGGGCTATTGGGGCGCGCGCGCGCTCCGGCTCAACGTGGTGGACGCCCGGACCGTGGCCGTGGAGGTGGGCATGCAAAACGGCGGCATGGCCAGCGGCCTGGCGATGAACACGCTCAGCAGCGCCAAGGCGGCGCTGGCGGCGGCCATCTTCGGGCCCTGGCAGAATGTCTCCGGCTCCATTCTCGCGAGCTGGTGGCGGCGCCGGCCCGCCCCGCCGATTCCCGGATTGGCGCCGTCGCCCGCGGGCGCGGCGCTGCCTGTCCAAGCATCTTCCACCAAACCCGAGTGATCCCCATGAACCGACGAGACCTGCTGAAAAGCCTGGGCCTGGGCGCTGTGACCGGCGCTGCGGGCACGTTTCACCTGACAGCCGCCGAGGCGGCGGAGGAAGTCCGCGCCCGGGTCAACACGAATTCCGAGCCCACCCAGCTCAAGATCACCGACCTGCGCGTGGTGCCGATGCCCATCGGGCTGCGGGCCTACGTCATCCGGCTGGACACCAATCAGGGCATTTCGGGCTACGGCGAAATCCGGGACGGCGCCAGCGCCACTTATGCCCTGATGCTCAAGAGCCGCGTGCTGGGCGAGAACCCCTGCCACGTGGACAAGATATTCCGCAAGCTCAAGCAGTTTGGCGGGCACGGCCGCCAGGCCGGAGGCGTGGTCGCCATCGAGATGGCCTGCTGGGACCTCGCCGGCAAGGCATGGGGCGTGCCCTGCTGGCAGATGCTGGGCGGCAAGTTCCGCGACCGGGTGCGCCTCTACGCGGACACCCCAAGCCGGCGCGACCCGCAGGAAATGGGCCGGCTCATGAAGGAGCGCCGCGAGCGCGGGTTCAGCTTCCTTAAGATGGATGTCGGGATCAGCCTGCTGCGCGACGTTGAAGGCGCGCTGACCTATCCGCTGGGCCAGGGCGCGGACCAGTCGCGGCCGTCCCGCGTGCCCTACCCCCCGAACTTGCGTCATCCGTTCACCGGCGTGCGCATCACGGACAAGGGCCTCGCGAGACTCCAGGAGTACGTCCGCGCGGTGCGCGACATCGTGGGCTGGGACATCCCGATTGCCGCCGACCACTTCGGCCACATCGGAATCGAGGACGCCATCAAGCTGGCGCGGGCGCTGGACCCCTTCAACCTGGCGTGGCTCGAGGACATGATCCCGTGGGATTACACCGACGACTACGTGCGGCTGCGGAACTCGTGTCAGACCCCGATCCTGACCGGCGAGGACATTTACCTGAAAGAAGGCTTCCTGCCGCTGTTCGAGAAGAAGGCGATCTCGATCTGCCATCCCGACCTGGCAACCTCCGGCGGTTTGCTCGAGACGAAGAGGATCGGCGATCTGGCCATGGAACACGGCATCGCCATGGCCCTGCACATGGCCGGCTCGCCGGTGTCACTCTTCGCGAGCGCCCATTGCGCCGCGGCGACCGAGAACTTCATGGTGCTCGAACACCACGACGCCGACACCGCCCATTACGACGATCTCGTGGACGGCGTGCCGAAGCCGTTCCTCGGCAAGGACGGGTTCGTCCAGGTGCCGGACGGCCCCGGCCTGGGCATCACCTTGAACGAGGAGGCGGTCAAGGAAGGCCTCCGCCGGCATGGCCTGGATCCGGAGAAGCAGTTTTTCCCCCCCACCGAGGAATGGAACCGGGAGCGCGCGCACGACCGGTTGTGGAGCTGGCGCGGCACGACTGTGAACACGTAATCAAGCATTGGAGACAGCCATGAACAACATCCTGGAAGAAATCCAAAATCCGAAATCCGCAGTTCGAAGCAAGCACCGGCGACCAAGCTGCGGAAAGGCACCGCCGTGCATGACCGCGTTTGGGGCATTGTCTGGCTTCGGTTTTCGGACTTCGCGGTTCGGCATTGTCTTGTGGGCGGCGCTCTTGCTCGGCGCCATTTCCGCCAGCGCCCAAGTCGGCGTGTTCACCCAGGACCACCTCGTCGAATACACGCCCGACTGGAAGGGCGAGCGGTTCCCCGACGGCCGTCCGAAGGTAACGGACGATCTGCTGCAGCGGATGCGTGAGGTGTCCATCGAGGAGGCCTGGGCGGTCCTGCGGCGGCACGGGTTCAACCACCAGTTCGAGGGGAACTGGGTCCTCGCCGGCCCGCCGGAGCCGGTGCTGGTCGGCCGCGCCGTGACCGCGCACTTCCACCCGGTGCGGCCGGACGTGAATGGCGTGATCAAGCAGAAGGGCGACCAGGACGGCCGGGTGGGCGGCCAGAACTCGTGGGTGATTGACACCCTGGTCAAGGGCGACGTGATCGTCGTGGACCTGATGGGCAAGGTGATTGACGGCACCTTCATGGGCGACAACCTGGCCAACGCCATCTGGGCCAAGACCGGCGGCACCGGGGTGGTCATCCACGGCGGCGCGCGCGACATCGAAGGCGTGGAGAAAATCCCCAACTTCCCGGTCTTCAACCGCGGCTGGGATCCCTCGGCCATCGCCGACGTCATGCTCATGGGCATCAATTGCCCCGTCCGCATCGGCCGCGCCGCGGTCATGCCGGGCGACGTCGTGCTCGGCAAGAAGGAAGGCGTCATCTTCATCCCGGCGCATCTCGCGCAGGAAGTTGTCGAAACCTCGGAAATCATCCGGTTGCGGGACGCCTTCGGCCACCAGCGGCTGCGCGAAGGCCGGTACACCCCCGGCCAGATTGACCGCAAGTGGACCGAGGACATCGAGAAGGACTTCATTGAATGGCTCAAGGCCCGCGGTGGCGAACTCACGCCGTATCAGCGCGAGAAGCTGCTGCAAGGGCGAACGTGGTAGGCGTGATCCGGGAACCGGTTGGCCAAAACGGCGCCGTCAGCCGCGCGGCGCCTGGCGGCGGCCGGCGGAAAACCCGCTTGCCAGCGCGCGGCGTCAAACATAGTTTTACGCCATGGTCAAGACCATCACCAAAGTCGGCAACTCGCAGGGGATCATCTTCGACGCGGCGCTGCTGGACCTGGCGCACCTGAAGGCCGGCGATCAGGTGAACGTGACCGTCCACGAAGGCGGCACCATCACGCTGACGCCGCTGCGGCCCAAGCCTTCGCGCCAGGAGGTGTCCCGGGTCATTCAGGCGACCTTGAAGGATTACGAACGGACCCTGAAGCGGCTGGCATGAACGTCACGCCCAACGACTGTTTCCACCTCACCGTGGAAATCGTGCGAGAGATTCATGCTTCGGCGCTCGCCCGATTCGGCGGCGCAGACGGTGTGAGGGAAATGGCGTTGCTCGAGTCGGCCGTGGTGGCGCCGCAGGCAACAATTGGGGGACAATCCCCTTTCTCGGACCTTTGCGAAGTCGCCGCGGCGTACCTGTTCTACCTCTGCCGGAACCATCCGTTCGTGGATGGGAACAAGCGAACCGCCCTGGGTGCATGCCAGGTATTCCTGCGGCTGAACGGCCTCGCTCCCAGCCCGGACGGCCCGGAATGGGAGGAACTGGTTCTCGATGTTGCTTCCGGAAAGCTCGCTCGCGAGCAAACAACCGCGCGGCTCCGCCGGCTGGTGCCGGGGCGGCGAAGGCCAAAGCCAGGCTCCAAGTCAAATTAAACAAGTCGCCATGCCAGCCCCTTTCACTTCATGAACCGACGCGATCTCCTCAAAGGCGCCGGTGCGGGCAGCGCCGCCGCGCTCTTCGGCCTGCTGGCCTGTCCCCGCGCCGCCTTCGCCCAGGCCGCCGCCGCCGCCACGCCTGAGCCGCTTGCCTCCCCGCGCCTCGGCCCGCTGAAAATCACCCAGGTCCGGCCCATCCTCACGTCGCCCCAGCCCCGGATCCGCTTTGTGGTCGTGAAAGTCGAGACCAGCGAACCGGGCCTGTACGGCCTCGGATGCGCCACGTTCAACCAACGCCCGCTCGCCGTGAAAACCGCCGTCGAGGAATACCTCGACCCCTTCTGCCGCGGACGCGACGCGGACAACATCGAGGACCTTTGGCAGACCGCTTACACCAGTTCCTACTGGCGCAACGGCCCGGTGCTCAACAACGCCCTGAGCGGCCTGGACCAGGCGCTCTGGGACATCAAGGGCAAGCGCGCCGGCATGCCTGTGTACCAGTTGCTGGGCGGCAAGTGCCGCTTCGCCGTGGACTGCTACGCCCATGCCAGCGGCCGCGACCTGGCCGCGCTGGAGGAGAGCGTGGCCAGAATCCACGAGAGCGGCTTCCGTCACATCCGCATTCAACTGGGCGGCTACGGCTCGCCGCATCTGTCCGGGCCGGCCGAGTTCGAGCGGGAAGGTTTCGGTCTGCCGGTCGAGTCCGCCATGGACGCCCGGCGCTACCTCCGGGCTGCGGTCGGCATGTTCGAACACATCCGCGCGAAGTTTGGCGGCGAAATCGAGCTGCTCCACGACATCCACGAACGCGTCGAGCCGATCGAGGCTATCAACCTCTGCAAGGAACTCGAGCGCTTCCGGCCGTTCTTCATCGAGGACCCGTTTTCGCCGGAGGCGATCGGCTATTTCCAGACGCTCCGCCAGCAGTGCGGCACGCCGATCGCGATGGGCGAACTCTTCAACAGCCCGCACGAATGGGTGGGCCTGATCATCGGACGGCTCATTGACTTCATCCGGGTCCACATTTCGCAGACAGGCGGCCTGACCGTGGCGCGCAAGATCGCCACGCTGGCGGAATGGTTCCAGGTGCGCACCGCTTGGCACGGCCCGGCGGACGTCTCGCCGGTGGGCCACGCCGCGAACGCCCATCTCGATCTCGCCGTCCACAACTTCGGCATCCAGGAAGCCACGCAGTTCAACCAGGCGACGCAGGACGTGTTTCCCGGCACGCCGGCGCTCAAGAACGGCTACCTTCACGTGAACGAAGCGCCGGGCCTGGGCGTGGACTGTAACGAGGAACTGGCGAAGAAGTTCCCGCTGCCGGAACACCCGGGCTACTGGCTGCCGGTGCGCAAGCGCGACGGCACGAGCGTCAGGCCCTGACCGGGTGCGTCACCGGCGCGCCGCCAGCCAGGCGCGCACCTGTGCCAGCGCCCGCGCGCGGTGGCTGAGGCGGTTCTTGGCGTCTTCCGCGAGTTCCGCGAATGTCCGTGCCTGGCCGTCGGGCAGGAACAGCGGATCGTACCCAAAGCCGTGATTGCCGCGCGGCTCGTCCAAAATCCGGCCTTCGCAAGCGCCCTCGAAAAGCTGCGCGACACCCGGCTTCAGGTCAGCCGCCGCAGAGGTGGGAGCTAGCGCAATCACGCACCGGAACCGGGCCGTGCGGCGTTCGGCCGGCACGCCGGCCAGCAGACGGAGCAGCTTGGCGTTGTTCTCCGCGTCGCTCGAATTGCCGGGCTGCCCGGTGTCCCGAGCGGCAAACCGGGCGGAATGCACGCCGGGCGCGCCGCCCAAGGCGTCCACCTCCAGGCCCGAATCATCCGCCAGCACCCAGGCGTCCCCCACCCCGCCGGGCAGGCTGGCCGATCGCAGCCACTCGGCCAGGGCGAGCGCCTTTTTGCGCGCGTTGCCGGCAAAGGTGGGCGCGTCCTCGACCACCGCCGGCGCGCCGGGCAGTTCCGCCAGAGTTAGGCAACGGCAGTCCGGTCCAAGCACGGCCTGGATTTCGGACGCCTTGTGACGGTTGCGCGTGGCCAGGATGAACGTCAGCACAGCCGGCCTCTGTTCGCGTGAATTCGTCTCCATGTGTGGTGATCCAAACGGCCCCGGTTCAGTTCACCTTGGCCACAATCAAAGTCACGTCGTCTTTCTGGGGCTGACCGGCGCTGAAGGTCTGCACCGCCCGCCAGACCGCGTTCAGGATTTCCGCGGCGGCCTGATGCCGGTGGGCCCGGACCACCTCCAGCACGCGCCGGGCGCCGAACACCTCGCCCGCCGGCGACTCCGCCTCCTCGATGCCATCGGTCAGGAGCAGCAGAATGTCGCCGGAAGCGAGCGCCAGCGGCGGGCTTTCGTGGTACACCGACTCCGGCTGCACGCCCAGCGGCGGCCCGCCGCGGCTGAGTTGCTGGCGAACCTCCCCGCTTGATGCCAGCACGTAGCCGGCGGTGTGGCCGGCGTTGGCGTAGGCCAGCGAGCGCTCCCGCGGATTCAGCCGGACGAGCAGCGAGGTCACAAACCGCGTGCCGTCCTCGAGGTCTTCGGCCAGCACCATGTTCGCGCGGCTGAGCACCATCCCGGCGTCTCGCCGGTTGAAGGCGGCGATGCGCAGGTAGGCGCGTGTCTCCGCCGTGATCAACGCCGGGCCCATGCCGTGGCCGCTCACGTCGCTGACCACCAGCCCCACGTCGCCCTCCGGCATGGTGAGGAAGTCGTAGTAGTCGCCGCCGGTTTGCACCGCCGGATGCGTCGTGCCGGCGAGGTCGAAGCCCGGCACCTGCGGCGCGTGCCGGGGGAAGAGTCGTTGCTGGATGTCGCGCGCCAGGTTGAATTCCTGCTCGGCTGCGCGCAACGCCCGCTCCGCCGCGCGGCGGGCCGTGATGTCGCGCACGAACGCGATGTGGTATCGCCGGCCCTGCATCTCCATGTCGCTGAAGGCCACTTCCATGATGACCTCCCGGCCGGCGGCGTGCCGGCCCACCATCTCCATCAAGCGTGTCGTCGTCCCGGGAAGATTCTCGGACGAGAGGAGCGTCAGCCCCGTCAGGTTCTCGCCCGGGCTGGCCAAGGATTCAAACGACCGGCCGACCAGCTCCGCTTCGGAGCGGCCAAACACCACCTGGGCCGCCGGATTCACGAAAGCCACCCGGCCCTGCTCGTCCATCACCAGGATCGCGTCGGGTGAGGTCTCCCAGAGCCGGCGGAGCCGCAACTCGCTGGCGCGCCGCTCCGCGCGGTTGCGGGCCTCGCGCAACTCCCGTTCCACGGCGGGCAGCAGCCGGCCGAGCTGGCCTTTGATGAGGAAGTCGTGCGCGCCCGCCTTCATCAAGGCCACGGCCGTTTCCTCGCCGATTCCACCCGAGACGATGATGAACGGCAGGTCCAGCCCGGACTCCTGCACGATGCGCAGCGCCTGGGCGGCGTCGAACTCGGGCATCTGGTGATCGGCCACGACCAGGTCCCAACGCTCGCGGGCCAGGGCCTCGCGCATGGCCGCGGCGGTGTCCACCCGCCGGCTGGCCACGTCGTAGCCGCCGGCGCGCAGCAGACTGGCCACGACGCGGGCGTCGAACTCCGAGTCCTCGACGAGCAGCACGCGCAACGTCGGCCGCGACTTGGGAACGGCGGGTTCCATGACCGCAGCCTAGGCCGGCGCGGCGAACAGTGGCCAGTGCAAAGCGGGCATCGCGGGGCATGGCGCGCGGACGTTTATGTCCGCGGAACCTGCGGGCGGCTAGCAACGCCACCACTGGCAGAACGCCAGCAAACAACCGCGATCCGCCCCGCCGGGCGCATCTCAATTTTTGGGCGGCGACACTTCCCGTCGGGGTAGCGGCAGGCTTCCAGTCCGGCGGAGCCCGGCCGGCGCAACTGGCCGGGCGGTGTTTTCCCAGCCGGTTCCGGGCGGCAAGATGCCGCCTTTTACGGCAGCCAGGGATGGCCGCCGCCACCGCTCGCGCGCGTTGGCTTCTCCCCACGCGCGCAAGAAGCTAAGCTGCGCCCCTCACGTCATGTCAGAATGTGTTTTTGCTTCGTCACCACGCCCGCCACGGCTAGGTTCGCCGGGATGCTGGCGCACAAACCATGGACGGCGGAGTCGCTGTTAAGGCTGTTGCTGCGGTTGTTTCTCCTGCTGGGGATCGCAGGCCTGGGCGCCGCCGCGGCCGAGCGGTTGTGGACCGTCAGGGACGGGGACACCCGGCAGTTCTGGACCTCCAGCACGGCCGGCCTGGTGGTGCAACTGGGCGGGATTGCCCTGATCGCGCGCTTCCTGCGCGAAAACAATCTGAACTGGGAAACCGCCTTCGGGCTGCGGCGCGCCGGCGCGCTGCGGCAGATTCTGCTGGGACTGGCGGCGGCGGCGGCGGTCTTCGGCGTGGCCCTTCTGCTCATCAACCTCAGCCAATGGCTGATCCGGCTGGTCCACCTCACCCCCCGGCCGCAAAGCGCCATCGAAGCGCTGCAATCCACCACCGACCCGCGCCGGCAGGTGGCGGTGGCGCTCACGGCTGTGGTGCTGGCGCCGGTGTTCGAGGAGCTGATCTTCCGCGGCGTGCTGCTGGTGTCGCTGCGCCAGGCGGGCTATCCGCGCCTCGCGTTTTGGGGCACGGCGGTCTTTTTTGCCATCACGCACCTGAACTTGATGACCTTTCTGCCGCTGGTTTTCTTTGCCGTGGTGCTGAACCTCTTTTACCTGCGCACCGGCAGTCTGGTGGGGCCGATCGTCGCGCACGCCGCGTTCAACGCCACCAACTTTTTCTGGGTGGTCCTGGCCGGCCCGGGCCCGTAAGCGGAGACGCCCGTGAGCGAGTTCGACCTCATCGCCCGCCTCACGCCCGGCCTACCCGGCAACGCCACGGTGGTGGCCGGCGCGGGTGACGACTGCGCGGTGCTGGACCTCGGCCTGCCGGACCGCTGGGTGCTCTTCAAGACTGATGCCGTGGTGGAAGGCGTCCATTTCGACGCCACCGCCCGCCCGGAACAGATCGGGCACAAGGCGCTGGCGCGCGCGCTCAGCGACATCGCGGCCATGGCGGGCACGCCCTCGAGCGCACTGGTGACACTCGCGCTGCCGGCGCGCTTCGAGGTCGTGTTCGTCGAGCGCGTGTATGCCGGGCTGAAGGCGCTGGCCGCCCGGTACGGCGTGGCGGTCGTGGGCGGCGAAACCATCGCCAATCCGGAGCGGCTGTTGCTGTCCATCGCGCTGCTGGGCTTCGTGGCCAAAGACCAGGTGGTGTACCGGCGCGGGGCGCGGCCGGGCGACGCCATCTTCGTGACGGGTGAGCTGGGCGGCTCGCGCGCCGGCCGGCATCTAGACTTCGAGCCGCGGCTGGCGGAGGCTCAATGGCTGGCGGCTCATTTCCGGCCGCAGGCGATGATTGATCTCAGCGACGGCCTCGCGGGCGACCTCCGGCACCTGCTCGCGGCGGGTGGCGTGGGCGCTGAACTGCGCGCGGCGAGCATTCCGATCAGCCGCGCGGCGCGGCTGCGGGCCCGGTCGGGCGACGCGCAGAAGCCGGCGCTGGCGGCGGCGCTGACCGACGGCGAGGACTTTGAACTGCTGTTTACCGTGGCCAGCCGCCAGGCGGTGCCGCTGCGCGACGCCTGGCAGGCGCGCTTTCCGGGCTTGCGCCTGAGTTGCATTGGTCGGATCACGACGGAGCCCGGCCTGCGCCTGCGCGACCGGCATGGCCTTCAGCCGCTTGACCTGCATGGTTACGCTCATTTCGCGGAGTCCTGACCAGACCCTCGCGCTCGGCCGCGTCTGGGGCGAAAGCGCGCTGCCCGGTTGGATCATCGGTCTCACCGGCGACCTGGGCGCCGGCAAGACGCAGCTTGTCAAAGGCCTCGCGCAGGGCCTGGGGATCACCGCGCGCGTGCATTCGCCCACGTTTGTGCTGGTGAACGAGTATCCCGGCGGCCGGCTGCCTCTGGCGCATCTGGACCTTTACCGGCTGCACGCCGCGGCGGTCTTGCGCAGCGCCGGGCTGGAGGACTACCTGCTCGCGCCGGCGGGCGTCGTGGTGGTCGAATGGTTCGATCACTGGCTGGCGGCGGGCCTGCCGCTGGGCACCGGACCGCTGCGGCGGGCGACTTTGGAGGTGGTGTCTGACAGCGTGCGGCGCATCATGTATGAAGATTCTGGCGCTTGAATTTTCCACCCGGCACCGCTGCGCGGCGGTGCTGGACACTTCCGGCTGCGCCGAAGCCAGCCGGGGCGTCGCGCGCGAAACCGACACACGCGCCACGCCGGTGTTCTCGCTGATCGAACGCGCGCTGGCCCAGGCCGGGCTGGCCCGGGAAGACATCGAGGCCATCGCCGTCGGGCTCGGCCCGGGCAGCGCGACCGGCATCCGCGCCGCGATTGCCGTGGCGCAAGGCTGGCATCTGGCCCGCGGCGTTCGGCTGCTGGGCTTGGGCAGCCTCGAGGTGCTGGCGGCAGAACTGCACGCCGAAGGCCGGCGCGGCCGGGTCTGGCTGGCAGTGGACGCGCAACGGGGCGAGTTCCATCTGGCCCGCTATGAACTGGAGACCGCCGGTCCGCGCCTGATCGAGCCGCTGCGCCTGGCGTCACGGGGCGAAGTGATCGCCGCAGTGCAAGCCGGAGAAGCCGTGCTGGGCCCGGACCTGGCCGCGCTGGTTGCCGGCGCCAGCGACGCCTTTCCTGAGGCTGAGGCGCTGGCGCGATTGGCGATGGGCACGGAGGTTGCCGGCCGGCCCGAAGCGCTCGAGCCGATTCATCTGCGGGCCGTCAGCTTTGTGAAGTCCCCGACGCCTGTGCGATCCGCTGGCTGAGTCGGCGGCAATTGGGGCACGAAAGCCGAAGTCGGGCCGGACGGGAATCCGGTGCTCTTGGTCACTTCGGTTTCAGGGGTAGGCTGGCTGACGGCGGGGTTCGCGGCGTCTGCTCGGCGCTTTACAGCGTCCGCCCGCAAGTCCAGATTGCGCTCATGAAAAGGAAACTTCTGATCCTGCTCGGCGTCGTGGCGGCGCTGATCATTGGGCTCCTCGGCGCAACGCTGTTGTACCTCGGCCCGCTGGTCAAAAAAGGCGTCGAAACCGTGGGATCGATGGTCACCCAGGTGGACGTGAAGCTCGCCAGCGCCCGGGTGAGCCTGATGGGCGGCAGCGGGGCACTCCACGGACTCACGGTGGGCAATCCGCCGGGCTACAAATCTCCGACCGCCATGAAGCTGGACGAAGTGAGCGTGGCGGTGGCGCCGGGTTCGGTTTTCTCCGACAAGATTCACATCAAGTCCGTGGCAATCATCGCGCCGGAGATCACTGTGGAAGGCGGGTTGAAGGAGAACAACCTCACCAGGATTCTGGCCAACGTGCAGGCCTTCAGCGGCACGGGCGCCACGAACCAGACCGAAGCCGTCGCCTCGCAGAAGAAACTCCAGCTCGACTCGCTGGTGGTGCGGGGCGCCAAGGTGAACGCGCAGTTGAATGTGCCCGGCTTGCCGGCGTTGAACCTGACCCTCCCGGACATTGAACTGTCGAATCTCGGCCAGGGTCCCGAGGGCATCACCGCCGCCGAACTCGTCAACCAGCTCATCAGCCGCATCACCACGCAGACGTTGGCCGCGGTGGGTGACTCGGCCGCCAAGGCTGGCAAGCTGGTTGTGGAAGGGGTGGCCGGCGCGGCCAAAGACACCGCGGACAAAGCCGTTAAAGGCGCCACGGACAAGGCCGCCAAGGGCGTGACCGACCTGTTCAAGAAAAAGAACTGACCCGCCAGCCCCGCACGCGCGTCAAGGCCGCGCCGGTACGCCGGCCGGGCCCGGCATCAGTCGCGGCAGGTTCAATACAGCGTGCCTTTCAGCGCCTTGAGGGCATTGATGAGAAACTGGAAGGCGATCGCCGCCAGCAAGAGGCCCATCAGCCGCGTGGTGATCTTCATGGCGATGGGATTGATCAGCCGCGCGCCCTGGGCGGAGACGCGCAGGATCAGGTAAGACGCTCCGCACACCCCCAGGATGCAGGCGTACAAGGCGATGTGCTGGCTCACATGCTGCGCCTTGGTCTCGAGGATAATCACGTTGGAGATCGCGCCCGGTCCGGCCAGTAGCGGCACCGCCAGCGGGGTGATGGCGATGTCGTCCTTGGCCGCGCCGGCCGCCTTTTCCTCCGGCGTTTCGCGCGTCTCGGACGGGTGCGCGCGCAGCATGTCCAGCGCGATCAGGAGCAGGATGACGCTGCCCGCCATCTGAAAGGCCGGCAGGCTGATCCCCAGGAAGGAGAAGATCCGTTGGCCCACCAGGGCGAAGACCACCAGCACGCCCGCCGCAAGGGCGCAGGCAAGCTTGGCCATGCGCGCCCGCTGGGCCGGTGTGTCGTGGGGCGTCATGGCCAGAAACACCGGCACCAGCGCCAGCGGGTCAATGATGACGAACAGCGAACTGCCCGCCAGCAAGATGTACTCGAAGAGGCTCACCCGCGCCTTTCTGCCGGCTCTGGCGCCGCCACGCAAGCCGGCGCCAGGATCGCGTCCTTCATGCCGTGGAGGATCTTCTTGTCCGCCGGGCAGATCGTGGCCAGCACCCCGCCCAGCCGGGGCCGCGCGGCGTCCCCCTCGCCCACCACGAAGTAGTACGGACAGAGCCGCACGCGCCCTGGCATTGGCACCAGCATGTCACGCTCGAAGTCGAAGTACTCGCCGGTGACGGTGCGCGGTTTCTGGTAGCGCTGCAGCACGTACGGCGACACCGGGAAGGCCCGCAAAGCCGCGTCCACGGCCACGCTCCAGTCCGCCTGGGAGACGTCGCTGCCCAGCGTCACGCTGCGCGCGCCCCAGCCGTGCTCGTGGAAGCCGGAGATCTTGAGAATCAGGTCGCGCTCGCGCTGCGAGAGCGCCTTGAGCTGTTGCCAGTCGGTCAGGCCCAGCTCCGGGATGGCGGCGTGCGGCGGGAGCGGCGCGGGGTCCACCACCCAGGTGTACGGCACGTGGCGCAGCAGCCGCTGGAGGAACGCCGCGCCCAGATGCTGATGCCAGAAGCCGCGCAGATTCCGGTTCCACAGCAGGGCGAACAGCAGCTTCTCTTCGAAGACCGGCTTGGGCGGTGGCGTGAGGCGGATTTGCCGGACGGCGGCGAGTTCAAAAATGCGGGGCGCGCTCGGCACGCTGGCCAAATCGAACAACTCGAAGAAGCGGTACACCGCGTCGCCGGCGGCGAAGTCGCTGAAGCGCGCGTCATGCACCGTGAACCGCGACCCGAGCCGGCCGGCGAGCCAGACCATCTCCGGCCGGTACGTCGCCGATTCCTCGGACACGACGATGCGGACGCGCGGCGCGTCGCCGAAGATGGCGGCGAAGCCTTCGAGCATGCCACCCGCGCCGCCCACGATTTCGGGTTTCGGGCTTCGGATTTCGGATTTCGCGTAGGTCCGATTCAGCCACGCCGTGAGACCGATGCCGCCGGGCACGGCGTCCAGTTCGCTGATCGCGAAGCCGTCGTCGGTCAGCAGGATGTCCGGGCGGATGACACGGGGCAGTTCGTGCTTGAAGGCGGGGTGCCGCTGGAGCGCGACCAAGTCGGCCGGCTTGCCCTGATCGAGCAGTTGCGCGACCCAGCCGGGCTGCCTGCCCTCGGCGCTCTGGCGGTACAGCAGGTTGACGGCGCGGTAAAACTGGAGCAGCACGCGGCCGAGGCTCTCCAGTTCGCGGGCCAGCTTCGAATCGAGCGCGAAGGGCGCGGGCGATATGCGCCAGTCCTGCCCCGCGAACAGGCCGCCCGCGGGAAGAGCCTGCCGAATGGCCAGGGCCGCTTCACGGGGGGCGGGTGCGGCGGTGCTCAAAGGCCCTCGTTGATCGCCGCCAGCGGCAGGGTGAACTGCAACGAGGCCAGCGGGATGTGGGCGTCCGGCCCCGCAACCTTGACCGCGCGCCAGCCCTCGGTCCGTCGGAACAGCGTCACCTCCGGCGGGGTCTGCGCCACCAGCGCGTCATCCTCGAGCGACTCCAGCGTGGTGTAGGTGAAGAATTTTTCCCGCTTGTCCCCTCGCTCCATGCTGGACGGCATGACTTCGATGATCATGCGGGGATGCCGGACGAAGCGCGGGTCCGTGTCGCGCGGGTCGCAGGTCACAACCAAGTCCGGGTAGTAGAAACAGGCGTCGTCGCGGATGCTGAGGTTCACGCGGATGTCGCTCAGGTACAGCTTGCACGGGCCGCCTCTGAGGTGCTGGCGGACGGCCACGCAAAGGTTCCCCACGATCTGGTTGTGGGCGCGGATCTCGTCGGCTTTGGCGTACACCAAACCGCCGAAATACTCGCGACAGACCTCGCTGGCCTCTTCCGCCGCAAGGTAGTCCTCGACGCTGACGAAGTCGTTTCGGGCTGTCGCTTCCACAAAGGCGCCAAAATGCCTGAGACAGCGCTCACTGACAAGTCGCGGCCATCTGGCGGTCCGGCGCGATCCTCCAGGCGGGAGGCTCGAGCGGATCACCCGGTGCTCAGAGCACACAACCACAGGCGGCGGCCTTCGCGTATTGCAGCAACTCCGGCCGCAAGCGGCTGCGCAGCGGTTCGAGTCCTTCCTCAATGATGGCAGCCACCCGCGACGGGTAATACACGGCCCAGTGACCAAGTCCATGCAGGGCGCTCTCGCGGCAGGCATCGTGGTTCATTTGAACCGTCACTTCCATCACGCGCAGGCACTCGTCGTCCATCTCGCGGTTTTCGGGATTCTGCGGTTGGCCGTAAAATGGACAAACGTCCCAATACATATAGCAGACGCCGTTCACCGGGTTGTCGAGACATTCGTTCAGATGGCTCAGTGCCGGAGTACACAACCTGGCAAAGCACCACTGGTAGAGCAGCGACAAGGCGCGAATCGCTCGTTGCCGGAGCGGCCGGGGAACCGACTCGGCGCGGATGGCAAAGCCGACATCGCTGAACGCCGAGTTCCACGTGTACGCCAGTCCGGCGGCGATCTGAGCCGGGGAGAAGCGCGACTTCCAGTAATCCGGGTCCTCGTACGTGCGGGCGATGAACTCCGCGGTCAGTTCCTGCGGTGCATCCCAGTCTGGTCCCCGGTCGCCGAACGCCCAATGCTCACCTGCATCGCATTCCGGCCGGTCGAAAAGGTGGACCAGCCATTCGTCGAACGACGCCTCTTTGATGAGTTCGCCCAACACGCGGCCGTTTGTCTCGTTGATGACCTGCTCAATCTTCATGTCCGCACCTGCCCGCTGCCAAAGCCCAGCCACTTGTAGCTCGTCAGTTCCTCGAGACCCATCGGGCCGCGGGCACCGACCTTGTCCGTGCTGATGCCGATCTCGGCGCCCATGCCAAACTCGCCGCCATCGGTGAAACGCGTGCTGGCGTTCCAGTACACCGCCGCGCTGTCCACCTCCGCCAGGAACCGCCGCGCCGCCGCCTCGTTGCGCGTCACGATGCTGTCCGAGTGGTTCGAGCCGTAATGGTTGATGTGCGCGATGGCCTGGCCCACGCCATCCACCACCCGCACGTTGAGAATGTAGTCGTTGTACTCGGTGAACCAGTCCTGCTCGGAAGCCGCGCGGATTTCGAGGTTGCTGGTCGCCAGAAGCTCGCGGGCAGCGTCATCAACCCGTAACTGCACGTGCTTCTCGCCCAGCCGCCGGGCGATGGCCGGCAGAAACTCGCCGGCAATCTGACGGTCCACCAGCAGCGTCTCCATCGCGTTGCAGACGGCCGGCCGCTGGCATTTGGCGTTCATCACGATCGCCTCGGCCATGGCGAGGTCGGCTTCGCGGTCCACAAACACATGGCAGACCCCTTTGTAATGCTTGATCACGGGCACTTTGCTGCACTCAGCCACGGCGCGGATGAGCCCCTCGCCGCCGCGCGGCATGCACAGGTCCACGTACTGGGTGAGCGACAGCAAGGCCGGGATGGCCTCGCGGTCGGGCGTGGGCACGACTTGGATGGCGTGCTCGGGAAAGCGCCCGCCCAAGACTTCCCGGCCGGCGGCGACCATCGTCTGCGCGATCAACTGGTTAGAATTCAAGGCCTCCTTGCCGCCGCGCAGGATCGTCGCGTTGCCGGACTTGAAGCACAGGCTGGCAGCGTCCGCGGTCACATTTGGGCGCGACTCGTAAATGATGACCACCACGCCGATGGGCACGGAGACCTTCTGCAACCGCAGGCCGTTTGGGCGCACCCGCTCGTCGAGCACGCGGCCCACGGGGTCAGGCAGCGCGGCCACTTCGCGCAGGCCCTTCGCCATGCCGGTGATGCGCTTGTCGTCCAGCTTGAGGCGGTCGAGCATGGCGGCGGAAAGGCCCGAGCTCGTGCCGACTTCGAGGTCACGCGCGTTGGCCTCCTTGAGCGTCGCCGAGGCGCGCTCCAAGGCGTCGGCCATCGCGAGCAGCGCGCGGTTCTTCTCGTCCGTGCCCAGCCCGGCGAGCGCGCGGGAGGCGGCTTTGGCCTGCCGGGCCAGTTCGGTCATTTGTTCCAGCAAGGTCATGGCAAGAAGCTTAGGCGGCGGCGGGCGCTTGAAAATCCCATTTTCGAAGTCCGACACAGGTGGGGCGCATCTCAATTTCTTGCGGGTCGTACCGCCTTCCGGGGGAGCGCCCGCTTCCAGCCGGCCGTAGTGCCGGGTTTCCAGCCCGGCGGTGGTGCGTGGACGGCACCCGGCAGGCGGTGTTTGCCGTCGTAGATTCCGGGCGGCAGAATGCCGCCCTCCACGGCAACCAGGGATGGTCGCCACTAACCCCCACCGATGCTTGCAGGAATGCGTCCGCGCCCCGACCGAACACGACCGGCAGCGTTGACTTTGGGGCGGTCGGCCAGTACACCAAGCCGGTCGCAAGCCTATGCAGCCAGCCAGCATGTTCGCCGCGTTCACCCTGACCGCCATTGACGTCGTCATTTTTGTGGCCTTCGTGGTCGCCGTGATCGGCGTGGGCCTGTACCAGAGCCGCGGCGAAAAGGCGGGCAGCAGCGAGGATTACTTCCTGGCCGGACGCGGACTGAAGTGGTGGCTGATCGGGTTCTCGCTCATCGCGGCAAACATCTCGACCGAGCAGTTCGTGGGCATGAGCGGCAACGCCGCCAGCCACGTGGGCCTGGCCATCGCCAGCTACGAATGGATGGCCGCCATCACACTGGTGGTGGTGGGCTTCGGCTTTCTGCCGTACTTCCTGCGGGCGGGCATCTACACGATGCCGGAGTTCCTGGAACAGCGCTTCAACGCCGGCGCGCGCACGTTCATGGCCGTGGTCACGATCCTGATCTACCTGCTGCTGCTGGGCTCGGTCACGTACTCCGGCGCGCTCACGGTCAGCACGCTCGCGGGGCAATCCGGGTACAACCTCAGCCTGGCGCTGGCGTCGCTCATGATCGGCGTGGTGGCGATGCTCTACGTCACCGCGGGCGGCCTGAAGGCGTGCGCCTGGGCGGACCTCATCCAGGGCAGCGCGTTGATCCTGGGCGGCGGGGTGATCATGTGGTTCGCCTTCGACAAACTCGGGGCCGCCACCGAGGCGGCGGCGGTGGTCAGCGCGCAGACCGGGGCGGTGGAAATCCGGCAACTGGCGCCAGACACCGGCGCGGTGGCGCGCTTCTGGGACTTGAACGGAACACGCATGAACATGTTCCTCCCGGCCACCGACACGGTGCTGCCTTGGACGGCGCTGCTGCTGGGGCTGTGGATCCCGAACTTCTATTATTGGGGCCTCAACCAGTACATCACGCAGCGCACACTGGGATCGGCGTCGCTTGCCCAGGGGCAAAAAGGCATCGTGTTCGCGGCGTTCATGAAGCTGCTGATTCCGTTCGTGATCGTCATCCCGGGCATCATCGCCTTCAACCTGTACTCGAACGAAATGCGGGTCGAGGCCTCCGCCGACAAGGCGCGGGCGCTCGCCAAGTACCTCAAGGCCAACCCGCAGACCCAGTACGTGCAGCGGGCCGACGCGCCGGCCGAGGCGCAGATCACGGCCCAGACCGGCGGCCGTTTCCTGCTGGCCATCTACCCGGACGCGCAGGCCGCCAACGCCGTCCGCGCCCGTAATCCGCTGGTCTTGCCCTTGACGCAGGCGGAATTTGACCGGGCCACCCCGGCGGAGTTCACGCTATTCGAGACCGAGGATCACTCGTGGAAGGCGGTCAATCCGGAACTCGCCGTCGAGATCGGGGCGTTCAACGCCAAGACCGCCGCCGCCGCCCAAGCCGCCGGCAAGAAGCCCGCCGTCGAAAAGCTGATCGCCTTCAAGTACGACACCGCGCTGGCGCAACTGCTCGGCCGCGTTCTGCCGCAAGGCACCGGCCTGGTGGGCTTCGTCTTTGCCGCGCTGCTCGGCGCAGTGGTCAGTTCGCTGGCGGCGATGCTCAACGCCGCGTCCACGATCTTCGCGATGGACATCTTCAAGAAGCACCTGGCGCCCGGCGCCGCCCAGGCCACGGTGGTGACTGTGGGCCGGATTTCGGTGGTGATCTTCGCCGCGGTGGCGGTGCTGCTGGCGCCGGCGCTGGGCAACCCGAAGATCAGCAACAGCATCTTCACGATCATCCAGGAAGGCCAGGGCTTCATCTCGCCCGGCATTCTCGCGGCGTTCGCCTTCGGGCTCATCGTGCGCCGCTCGCCACGCGGCTGCGGCCTGGCCTCGCTCCTGACCAACGCCGCCAGCTACGGCCTGCTGAAGCTGTTCGTGCCGCAGCTCCAGTTCCTCAACCGCATGGCTGTCTGCTTTGGCCTGTGCCTGCTGGTCATGGGCATCATGACGGCGCTCAAACCGCTGCCGCAACCTTTCGAGTTCAAGGCCCAAACCAACATCAACCTCGAATCCTCGCGTGGCGCCAAGCTGGCCGGTGTCGGCGTCATCGTCATCACCCTGGTCTTTTACGCGATCTTCAGCCCGCTCGGCGTGGCGAAATAGACGCGGGCTTGCGCCGGCCAGTGGTCTGGCTTTGCTTTTAAGTCTGAACATGAAAACCAGTTCCGTTCCAACCAGTCTGTTGGCGGCGTTGCTCGCCGCCGCGCTCACCGCCGGTTGCGCCTGCCCGTGCGGCAAATCCAAGCAAACCTCCATGAAAGCCTCGCTCACCCAGGCGCCGTTCGGTCACACGCCGGACGGCGCGGCGGTTGACCTCTACACGCTCCGCAACGCCCACGGCCTCACCGTCAAGGTGATGACCTACGGCTGCATCATCACGGAAATCCACACGCCCGACCGCAACGGCGAGATGGGCGACATCGTCCTGGGCTTCGACAACCTCGACCGCTACCTCAAGGGCCACCCGTACTTCGGCTGCGTGGTCGGGCGGTACGCGAACCGGATTGCGAAGGCTCGCTTCACGCTCGAGGGCAAGACGTACACCCTGGCGGCGAACAACGGTCCGAACGCGCTCCACGGCGGCATCAAAGGCTTTGACAAGGTCGTGTGGGCGGCGGAGCCGGTCACCGTGCCGAACGGCGTGGCGGTCAAGTTCACCTCCACGAGCCCGGACGGCGAGGAAGGCTATCCCGGCACGTTGAAGGCCACGGTGGTTTACACGCTGACCAACGACAACGAACTGGTCATGGATTACGAAGCCACCACCGACAAACCCACCGTGGTCAACCTCACCAACCACACCTACTGGAACCTCGCCGGCGGCGGCGACATCTACGGCCACGAACTGACGCTCTTCGCGGACCGGTTCACCCCGGTGGACGACACGCTCATCCCGACCGGCGAAATTGCCCCGGTGGCGGGCACGCCGATGGACTTCACGAAGTCCAAGCCGATCGGCCGCGACCTGAAACAGTTGACCAACGACCCCCAGGGCTACGACCACAACTTCGTGTTGCGCCACGGCGGCGGCAGGCCGGGGCCGTGCGCCACGGTGTACGAGCCGAAGACCGGTCGCGTGCTGGAGATCCGGACCAACCAGCCGGGGGTGCAATTCTACAGCGGCAATTTCCTGGACGGCACCCTCACCGGCAAAGGCGGCCAGGTGTACCGGCAGCACTTCGCCTTCTGCCTCGAGACCCAGCACTTCCCGGACTCGCCGAACCAGCCGATGTTTCCCAGCACGGTGCTGCGTCCCGGCCAGGTGTACAAGACCACCACGGTCCACAAATTCTCCGCGCGGTAAGGTGGCCGGCCTCTGGCTCAGAGGCCGGAGTACGTCGCCCCTCGGCGAGGGGTGACTCACCTGGCGGCGCCGGGCGGAGCCCAGCGTTACGGCTGCCTGGATAGCGGTGGTCAAAGCGAAGCTTGACAGCGCCCGCCGCGGCGCTATCAATCGCCCGCCAGATGAAACGGTTTGCGAACAAGGCTCTGCTGCTGGTGGTCGTTGTAGCCAACGGCGCCGCCGCGGGGCTTTGTCGCGCTTGAGTCAAGATTTGCACAAAGAACCCACGGCTGGCCGCCAGTCGTGGGCTTTTTGTTCCCCGGGACCGGCGACGGCCAATCAGTCAGAGAACACACATGAGCAAGACGAGCAAAGCCACGAAAACAGCAACCAAGACCGCCGCCCGGCGCGGCACCCTGGGCCCCGCCATGCAAGGCAGCGAAATCCTGGTGAAAGCCCTCGAACGCGAAGGCGTCGAGGTCATTTTCGCCTATCCGGGCGGAGCGAGCATGGAAATCCACCAGGCGCTCACCCGCTCGAAGCAAATCCGCACCTACCTCCCCCGGCATGAACAGGGCGGAGTGTTCGCCGCGGAAGGCTACGCGCGGGCGATCGGCAAGGCCGGCGTGTGCATGGCCACCAGTGGTCCCGGCGCCACCAACCTGGTCACCGGCATTGCGGACGCGTACATGGATTCGGTGCCGCTGGTCGCCATCACCGGACAGGTGCCGCAGGCGATGATCGGCAAGGGGGCGTTCCAGGAAACCGACATCTTCGGCATGACCCTGCCAGTGGTGAAGCACAGCTATCTGGTCACCGACATCAACACCATCCCGCGCATCGTCAAGGAGGCGTTTTACATCGCGCAAACCGGGCGGCCCGGCCCGGTGGTGATTGACCTGCCCAAGAACGTGCAGCAGCAGCGCGCCCAGCCCGTCTGGCCGGACACGGTGGAATTGCGTGGGTACAACCCCGACCAGCGCGCCGACGAGGTGGCGCTGCACGAAATCATCGGTCTCATCGAAAAGGCCGAGCGCCCGGTGCTGTATTGCGGCGGCGGCATCGTCACGAGCGGCGCGGCCGGGGAACTGCGCCGGTTCGTCAACGCCACGGGCATCCCGGTCACCACCACCATCATGGGCTGCGGTGTCTTCCCCGAAACAGACCCGCTGTCCTTGAAATGGCTGGGCATGCATGGCGCCGCCTACGCGAACTGGGCCGTGGCCGAGGCCGACCTGCTGCTGGCCTTCGGCGTGCGCTTCGACGACCGCGTGACCGGGAAGGTCGAGAAATTTTGCGAGCACGGCACCATCGTCCACGTGGACATTGACCCCTCGGAGATCAACAAGAACCGGCTGGTCCACCTGCCGATCGTCAGCGACATCAAGTACGCGTTGACGCGCCTGAACGCTCTGCTGGCCGAGCGGCCGATCCAGAAGAAATTCAGCGCCTGGCATCAGCGCGTGGCGGAGCTCAAGGCCCGGGGGCCGTTACGCTGGCAGCTCACGCCGGAGGTGCTCAAGTCCCAGCACGTGCGCGATCATATGGGCGGCGACCCCGGGCAGGTCATCCTGCCCCAGGAAGCCATCGCCCTGCTGTACGAACTCACCGGTGGCGACGCCATCATCACCACCGGCGTGGGTCAGCACCAGATGTGGGCCGGCCAGTTTTACCAGTTTGACCGGCCGCGCCAGTTCATCACCAGCGCGGGACTCGGGGCCATGGGCTACGGCTATCCGGCGGCCTTGGGCGCCAAGGTGGCGTGCCCGGACAAGCAGGTTATTGACATTGACGGCGACGGCTCGTTCCTGATGAACGTGCAGGAGCTGGCCATGGCGCACATTGAGGGCATCGCCGCCAAGGCGATGATCCTCAACAACCAGCACCTGGGCATGGTGGTGCAGTGGGAGGACCGCTTCTACAACAGCAACCGCGGGCACACGTATCTCGGCGACCCCCAGCGCCGGCAGCAGATTTATCCGGACTTCGTCGCCATCGCGCGCGCCTTCAACGTGCCGTGCGAGCGCGTCATGTACCGCAGGGACCTGCGCGGCGCGATCGAGCGGATGCTCGCCTCGAAGGAGCCGTACGTCCTGGACATCATCACGCCATACACCGAGCACGTGCTGCCGTTCATCCCGGCCGGCCGGACGGTGAACGACATGATCTGGCAGTAGGCGCGGCGCTGAGGGCGGTTGCGGTCATCAGACTGCGGTTCCCGCAGGCGGGTCACCCGTGGCACGACCCCAGGCGAGCCCGCCTGGGCCCCTACGGGCCTTGCTGCCAGCAGCAAATTGAGATGCGCCTGCGGACGGCTGGCAGCTACGGCTCCTGCTGCATCCAGCCCTGCTGCATGGCGTACTGGACGATTTCCACGCGGCCCCGCAGGCCCAGCTTGTCCGCGATGCGCTGCCGGTAGGTCTCGACCGTCTTGACGCTGAGCTTGAGCTTGTCGGCCACGTCCTTGTTGGCGTAACCCCAGGCGAGCAGGCGGAGCACCTGTTCCTCGCGGTCGCTGAGATCGCGGCCGGCCCCGACCGGTTCCGCCTCGTTCCGGAACTCCTTGACCAGCGCTTTCTCGGAGAGCGAGGCGTCGAACCGGCACTTGCCGGCCGCGACGTCGCGGATGGTCTCGATGAGCAGCTCCGACGCGGAGCGTTTCAACACATAACCGTCGGCCCCGGCGCGCAGCAGGCCGACCAGGTAACTCTCATCCTCGTGCATCGTCAGGGCGACGACCCGCACGCGCGGGTGGTCCGCCTTCAACTGGCGGGTGGCGTCCAGGCCGCCCAGCACGGGCATGGAAAGGTCCAGCACGACCACGTCGGGCTTCAGCGCGCGGGCCATCTCGACGACCTGCTGTCCGTCGCGGGCCTGGCCCACCACCTTCAAGCCCGGCTGGCTGTTGATCAACAAGGCGAGGCCTTCGCGCAACACGGCGTGGTCGTCGGCAAGGATAACGCGGACGGCGGGCATGGTTCAGTCGGGGGGTGTGGTGGCGATGGGCAACGGGACATTGGCCAGCACGGTGGTGCCCTCGCCGGGGTTGGATTCGATGGTGAGCGTGCCGCCGATCAGCAGTATCCGCTCCTCCATGCCCACCAGTCCGAGGCGCTTGCGGATGTCGCCGTCCCGCGACAAGGCGTCCACGTCAAAGCCCTGGCCGTCGTCCTCGACGATCAGCGTCATGGTGTCGTCGCGCCGTTGCAGCAACAGGCTCACGGCGTGGGCGCGGGCATGGTAGTACACGTTGGAGAGCGCCTCCTGGGCCACGCGGTAAAGCGCGGTCTCCACCCGCAAGGGCAGGCGTTCGATTCCCATGTTCTGGCTGTGAAACTTCACCGGCACCTTCGCCCGTTGTGACCATTCGATGCTGAAGCGTTGCAGCGCAACATCAAGACCAAAGTCGTCCAGGGCGGGCGGGCGCAGCTCCCACGCCATGCGGTGCATCGCCTGGACCAGCCGGGACGCCAGATCACCCAGCCGCTGGATTTCCTCCTCCAAGGTCCGGGGATCGCCCAGGCGGTGGCGCAGCAGATTGATGCCGAGGTTGAGGGCGTTGAGTTCCTGGCCGAGTTGGTCGTGCAGTTCGCGCGCGACGGACGTGCGCTCGGTTTCCTGCAAATCCACCAGGCGGCTCAGGGCCTGCAGGTGCCGGGCTTCCGCCAGCTTGCGCTGCGCGATTTCGCGGGTGAGCACCTCATTGGCCTCCCGCAACTCGGCCGTTCGTTCCATCACCCGCAGTTCCAGATCCGACCTCGCCGCCTCCACCGCCGCCTCCGCCGCTTTCCGCTGGGTGATGTCCCGGATGTAGGTGATGAAGTGCAACGGGCGGCCGGCATCGCCGTTCACCATGATCGAATCGAGGTACACCCAGACCACGCGGCCGTCCTTGCCGACGTACCTTTTCTCGAACTCGATGTTGCGCACCTTCCCGTTCAGGAGTTGCTCCAGCAAATCCAACCCGCGCTCCCGGTCTTCCGGGTGGGTCACGTCGTTGAAGTGCAGGTTCAATAGTTCGGCTTCGCTGTAGCCCAACAACTCGCAGAACGCCGGCGGCACCCGCAGGAACCGCCCGTCCAGGCCAATGTGCAGGACCATCGTCCGCGCAAACGCCTCGGCGCGAGCGCGTTGCGCCTCGCTCCGCCGCAAGGCTTCCTCCGTGCGCCGCTGTTCGGTGACATCCGTCATCGCGAGAAACAGGCCGGTCACCTCGCCGCCATTGGCCCCACGCGGATGGAAGCTGGCCAGCCAGCGACGCGGCTCGCTGGTGTTGTCCGGCGCGGGGACGGAAAACTCGAAATCGAGCACGGGCTCGCCGGTTTCGAGCACGGCCTGCAACTTTGCAGTCAGCGCTTCGGCCAAAGCGGGCGCAACCGCGGCCAGTTCATTTCCCACGTGAGCCTCGGTCGGCCGACCGTTGGATCGCGCCAAGTATTCGTTCACCCGTTCAAAGCGCAGTTGCCGGTCCAGCACGCACAGGCCCACCGGGGTGTGCCGGTAAATCTGGCTCAGTTCGGTGAATTGCTCTCGCGACCGGGCTTCGCTGAGCTGCAACGCCTGTTCCGCCGAGCGCCGGGCGGCGTTGTCCGCTTCGAGCTGTCGGGTGCGTTCCGCGACGCGTTCCTCGAGGGCCAGGTTCGCCTGCCGCAACGCTTCCTGGGCGCGCCGCCGTTGCGCCACCACAATGGCGGCGATCATGCCCAGCAACCCGGTCGTGGCCACGTAAGCTTCGGCCGCCAGCGTCTCGAAGCCGGGGGGCAGATTGGCGAACAAGCCCAGGTTGAACTTCATCCCCGTCAGGACGACCGCCCCCACCATCAACACCAGGAAGGCGGTTTCCCGAGGACTGAAGCGCAACGCCGACGCCACTACCAACGGCACCGGCAGGTACGCCATCATCAGGTCGAGGGGAAGTATCTCCGGGGAGCCCGCAAAGGCGTACCCCGCGCTGGCGAGCGTGGCCACGGACACCACGCCAAACTCCCGGATCTTGGGCCAGTTCCAGCGCGTGGGCGGATGAGTCGCCAGCAGCACCAGCACCGGGGCCAGCACCAGCGCGCTCAAGCCGTACGCCAGCCAACGCTGCACCCACACCGCAAGATCTGGATTGGTGCCGCGCCCGATGAGAAAATATTCCCCGGCCAGCCAGATCACCGGCAGGCCCACACCGGTGGCCAGCACAAACCGGCCAAAGCCCTCCAAAGAGCCCAGGAAGTTGACGCCGCCCGCCAGACGCCGCGCAATCCACGCGCCAGCCGCGGCCTCGACGGTGGCCAGACCAGCCATGAGAATCGCCGGGCCGAACGGGAGACGATGGACTACAGCGCCGAGCAGGACGCCCAGAAACAAGGCTGGAACAGCCCGCCAGCGATGGAGCAGCAACACCGCCACGCCTCCGCCGTAAACGAGCGCGCGCGCGCCGGGGTAGGTTCCCCCGTCGAACACCGCCAGACCCGCTGCCGCGGCCAGCCAGCAGATGCCTGTCAAGCCTGCGGCTTGGACGTACCATCTGCCCGGCAGTGCCGGGCCATTTGTTGCCTCCGTTGCCATGGTTCCCCGCATTCCCGTGTTCTTTGCGCGGAGCGATCTCGCCCATTCTGAACCGTGCGATGCCTTGACACGTCTGCCACTTGGTGCGGCCACAGGGCGGAATGCTCTGCGTAAAGTTGGGGTTCTTTTAGCGCAATCCACCATATAGTACAGCACCAAGTAACGCCCGGTCACCAAGTGTTCCTCATCTACAGGAAGCGATGATGGGCGGGGCGGCGTTCGCGGGAGCCGAGTCGCGCCTGTTGAATCCAAAAGCCGATGTTCGCGGTGGTCCGGGCGACCACGCCTGTGGAACTTCGGTTTTTCAGGTTGAACCGCGATTGCTCCCAGCCTGCGGATTGGCCCGCTCACCCCGCCAGGGCACGGCCAGTCGGCGTGAAGCTTCGCGCCGGGATTTGAGAAAACCGGCGTTGGCAGGCCGTGGGACCTTCCCGTAGCATCCGGCCGCGTTGACGGTGGAAACCCTCGACCAACTCTTCATCTGGGCAGGCCGCGGGGTGGTGGACTGGGCGCCGGAACCGGCCCGCCCATGGCTGGCGGCTTTCCTGGCGGCCGCCACGATCACCGCGGTCTTCGCGGGCCTCTTTGCCCTCACCACCTGGCTGGAGCGCAAAGGGCTGGCGCGCATCCAGAACCGCCCCGGACCCAACCGCGTGGGGCCGTTCGGTCTGCTGCAACCCGTGGCCGACGGCTTGAAGATGCTCACCAAGGAGGACATCCGGCCGCGCTCGGCGGATCAGTGGATTCACTTCCTGGCGCCGTTGCTCAAGGTGGTGCCCGTGCTGCTCGCGTACTCAGTGATCCCGTTTGGTCGCAACCTGGTGGCGCTGGACCTTGACGCCGGCTTGGTATTCTTCTTTGCCGTCGGGTCCATCACGGAAATCGCCGTGTTCATGGCCGGCTGGGGCAGCCGGAACAAGTATTCCCTGCTGGGCGCCATGCGGGCCATCGCCCAGCTCATCAGCTACGAAATGCCACTGGTGCTCTCGGCGCTCACGGTAGTGCTGGTGACCGGCACGCTGTCGCTGCCGGCCATCGTGGACAGCCAGGCCGGCTGGTACGGCGGCTGGCTGGCGCGCTGGCACGTGTTCACGCCCTGGGGGCTGGCCGCCTTTGCGCTGTTCATGACCGCCGCCACCGCCAAGACCAGCCGGGCGCCGTTCGATCTGCCGGAAGGCGAATCGGAGATCATCGCCGGACACCTGGTCGAATATTCGGGCTTCAAGTACGCGCTGTTTTTCATGGGCGAATACCTGTCGCTGTTCGCCATCAGCGCGGTGGGCCTCACGCTGTTTCTCGGCGGCTGGCGCGCGCCGGTGGCGTTCCTGGACTGGGTGCCGTCTTACGCGTGGTTCGCGGTGAAGCTGCTGGCGTGCATCGCCTGGTTCATCTGGCTGCGCGGCACGGTGCCGCGGCTGCGCGCGGACCAGCTCATGAACTTCGCCTGGAAGTTCCTGCTGCCGCTGGCGCTGGTCGCAAACGTCGCCGCGATGCTCTGGCACGCCACGGCAGACTGGCAGTTCGCCGGCGCGACGCTGTGGCGCTGGGTGTTGGTCGGGGCCTTGATCCTGGGACCGTACCAATGGTTGGGACGCGCGCTGTTCGGCGCCCGGGCTGAGGCGCCGCGCCGCTATCGCTTTGCCGAGTGACGCCGCCATGGACGCCGCCTTCTCCATCTTCGCGCTATTGCTGCTCGCCGGGGCGGTGGCGGCCATGAGCCTGCGGAACCTGATCCACTGCGCGCTGAGCCTGGTGGTGGTGTTCTTCAGCGCCGCCGGGCTGTTTCTGCTGCTGGGCGCGGAGTTTCTGAGCTTCGCGCAGGTGATGGTGTACGTGGGCGCGATCGCGATCTTGATCGTCTTTGCCACGTTGCTGACCGGCAGCGCCGGCGCCGCCACCGGGGCGCTGGCCTTCCAGCCCTGGCTTCTGGGCGTGGGCACGGCCGGCCTGGTCACCGGGGTGATCGTGGCCGCCGTGATCACCAGCCGGCATCTGCCGGCGGAAGGCAGAACCGCCACGATGCCGACGGTCCGGCAACTGGGCGAGGACCTGATGACCCGCTACGTGCTGCCGTTGGAAGTGATCGGCCTGCTGCTTACAGCGGCCTTGATCGGCGCGGTGGTGCTGGCGCTGCGCGAAGGCGGGCCCGGCCGCGGAAAGGAGCCCCGACCATGACGCCGCTGGAACGCTACCTCGTCGTGGCCGCGCTGCTGTTTGGCATTGGCCTGGCCGGGGCCCTGACCCGCCGCAACGCCATCCTGGTCCTGGCCGGCATCGAACTGATGCTCACCGCCGCCAACCTGAACGTGGTCGCCTTCTGGCGGCACGGCGGGCACGCCGACGCCACCGCCGGCGTGATGTTCGTGCTGTTCATCATCGCGGTGGCGGCGGCGGAAACGGCCATCGGGCTGGCGTTGATCATCTCGATCTACCGGCACCGGCGGACCACGCATCTGGACGAGGTGGACACGCTCAAGGGATGAGCTGGATCGTCCAACAACTCTGGCTGGTGCCCGCCCTGCCCCTTCTGGCCGCGGGTGCGCTGGCGTTGACTCCGCGCGGGCAACGCCGGTTCGCGGCCGGGCTGGCCATCGGCGCGCTGGCCGCGAGCCTGGTCCTGGCCTGCGCGGCGTTTGCCGCAACGCTGGGGCAGGCCGGGACGGACGGTTTCCACGCGGCGGTGAACTTCACCTGGCTCGAGACCGGCGCTCACCCGCTGCGCCTCGGCTGGGTGCTTGATCCGCTCGGCGCCGCCATGCTGGTGATGGTCAGCTTCGTCGGCCTGCTGATCTTCATCTACAGCGTCGGCTACATGGCGCGGGACGACAACTTCACACGGTTCTTTTGTTTCCTGTCGCTGTTCGCGGGCGCGATGCTGGGGGTGGTGATCGCGAACAACCTGCTGCTGCTGTTCATTTGCTGGGAGCTGGTGGGACTCGCCTCGTACCTGCTGATCGGCTTCTGGTTTCAAAAACCCGAGGCCGCCGCCGCCGCGAAAAAGGCCTTCATCACCACGCGGGTGGGCGATCTGGGGTTGTTCGTCGGCATGATCTGGCTGTACTCGGCCGCCGGCACGCTGGTCTTTTACGAAAACGGCCAGGGATGCCTGGAACAAACCGAGGTCTCCCGGCTGGTCGCCACCACCACCGTGGCGGGCATGACGTTGTCCACGGCAATCAGTCTGCTGGTCTTGCTGGGGGCAATGGGCAAGTCCGGCCAGTTCCCGCTCCACGTCTGGTTGCCGGATGCCATGGAAGGCCCGACGCCGGTCAGTGCGCTGATCCACGCGGCGACGATGGTCGCGGCGGGCGTGTTTCTGGTGGCGCGGATGTTTCCGTTGTTCGCGGCCGTGCCGGCCGGCGCCAGTACGGAGCCCGTCGCCCTGCAAGCCGTCACCTGGATCGGCGCCGTCACCGCCGTGTTCGCCGCGCTTATCGCCGTCGCGCAGACCGACATCAAACGCATCCTCGCCTACTCCACCGTGTCGCAGCTCGGCTACATGTTCCTGGGCCTGGGCGCGGGCGGCGTGGCTGTGGGAATGTTCCACCTGCTGACCCATGCCTTCTTCAAGGCGCTGCTGTTCCTCGGCGCCGGCTCGGTGATCCACGGCTGCCACGAGGAACAGGACATCCGCCGGCTGGGCGGCCTGCGGCGGGCCATGCCGGTCACCTTCGCCGCCTACGCCGTGGGCATGCTGGCGCTGGCGGGCGTGCCGCTGCTGTTCTCCGGCTTCTGGAGCAAGGACGAGATTTTGCACGCGGCGCATGGCTGGGAGCGATCGCGCTGGCCGTTTTATCTCGGCGTGTTCGGCGCGGGACTGACGGCGTTTTACATGACGCGGCAGATGATCTTCGTGTTCTTCGGCCCGAACCGCACCCGCACCCACGGCCACACGGCCGCCGTGACACCGCATGAAAGCCCGCCCGTCATGACCGTGCCGCTGGTGATCCTGGCCGTGTGCGCTGTGGTGCTCGGCTTCTTCGGCACGCCCGCCTGGCCCTGGCTGCAAACCTACCTGGAAGCCCGCCCGGATGAGCTGACCGGGTTCGACATCAGCCGGCTGTTCACCGGTGGAGTGCTGGGATTGATGCTGCTTTCCACCGCGGTCGTGGCGGCCGGGCTGGCGCTGGGCTGGTGGCTTTACGGGCGCCGGCCGATCACCGATCCGGTCGCCCCCGACGCGCTCGAACTGGCGCAACCCGGCCTGTTCCATTTGCTGCGCGAGAAATTCCGCGTGGACGAATTGTACGAAGCCACGGTGATCCGCTGGCACGTCGGCTGGGCCACGCTCGGCGAGCTGCTGGACCGCTGGCTGTGGGGCGGCGTGGTGCTGCTCGTTCACGGCCTGGCGCTGGGTCTGGCCTGGGCCAGCCGGCTGTTCGACGAGTACGCGGTGAACGGCGGCTTCGACGCCGCCTGCCGGCGGCTGGTGCGGGGCGGCCGGCGCGCGGCGGGTCTGGCCACCGGCAAACCACAGGGCTACCTGCGCGGGCTCGCCGCCGCCACGGCCGCGCTGGCGCTGCTGTTGCTCTGGGGAGGTTGCCGATGACGGAACTCCCGCTGCTCAGCCTGCTGACGCTCCTTCCGCTGCTGGGCGGCGTGGCGGTGGTGAGCCTGGGCGAACGCCGCGTCGCGGCCGCGCGGCGTCTGGCCCTGGCCGTGACGGGAATCGCCTTGCTGCTGGCGGCGACCCTGGCGGCGCGCTTTGACACGGGCTCCGGCGAGCTCCAGTTCGTCGAAAAGTTCCGGTGGATCCCCGCGCTGGCGGTGGACTACCACCTGGGCGTGGACGGTCTGGGGCTGTTGCTGGTCCTCCTGACCACGTTGCTGGTGCCGTTTGCGATGCTGGCGCCGGGCGGGCCGCAACAGCGCGCCCCGCTTTACTGGGCGTTGATGCTCTTCCTCGAGGCCGGGCTGCTCGGCACCTTCACTGCGCTGAACTTCTTTCACTGGTTCCTGTTCTGGGAACTGAGCCTAATTCCGGCCTTCTTCCTGATCCGGCTTTGGAGCAGCCCGGCCGGCGGGTCCGCCGCCACGCAATTCTTCATCTACACCCTGGCCGGTAGCGTGACGATGCTGCTCGCCTTCCTGGCGATCTTCCTCGCCGTCGGGAAATTCGACTTTCTGGAACTGGCCGAACTGGGCCGCGCGGACTGCCTGACCGCGCACTTCAACGTCCACCTCGGCTGGTACGCGCTGCCGGCCGAGACATTGACGCGGCTGGCCTTTGCCGGGGTCTTTCTGGGGCTGGCGGTGAAGGTGCCGATCATGCCGTTCCACACCTGGCTGCCCGCGACCTACGCCGAGGCGCCGACCGGCGTGACGATGCTGCTCACCGGTGCGATGTCGAAGATGGGGGTGTATGGCTTTCTGCGCATCCTGGTGCCGATCTTTCCCGAGCAAATCCGCGCGCTTCAGGCGCCGCTGCTGGGGCTGGTGGTGTTCACGATCCTGTTCTCGGCCGCCACGGCCTTTGTCCAGCGCGATCTCAAGCGGATGCTGGCCTATTCGTCCATCAACCATCTCGGCTACTGCCTGCTGGGGCTGCTCGCGGCGGCGACCCTCACCGCGCCCGAGGCCCGCCAGGCCGCCGAACAGGCCGCTGCGCTCAACGGCGTGTTGTTGCAGATGCTCAACCACGGCCTCACCGCCGCGACGCTTTTCGGCTGCGTGGGCTGGCTCGAGCAGCGCAGCGGCGGGCGGCGCGACCTGTACGACTTCGGCGGGCTGCGGCGCGTGACGCCGGTCTTCGCCGGCCTGATGAGCATCGCGCTGTTTTCGTCGCTGGGCCTGCCGGGCCTGAACGGCTTCGTGGGCGAATTCCTGATCTTCAAAGGCGCGTTTGCGCTGGCGCCGTGGGCCGCCGCGGCGTCCGTCCCCGGCCTGCTGCTGACGGCGGTGTTCCTGCTCACGTTGATGCAACGGGTCTTTCACGGCCAGCTCGAGTCGCGCTGGGCCGCCCTGCCTGATCTCACCGGGCGTGAACGCCTGGTCCTGGCGCCGGCGATGGCGCTGATGTTCGCGCTGGGCCTCTGGCCGCAACTCGTCCTGGCCTTCACGAACGCCACGGCGGCGAGCCTCGCGGAGGCGTGGAGGGCCTTCTGACCATGCTGCCCTGGACGATCTACCTCAGCTTTGCGGGGGCGCTGGCGATGCTGTTGGTGCCGCGGCGGCGGGCCGGCGCGGCGCGGGTCGTGGCGCTGGTGTTCGCGCTGGCCGGGGCGGCGTGCGCGTTCAGCGGCGTGACCGCCTACCGGCCCGGACAGGACCTGCTGGTCCTGACCCGCGTGCCCTGGGTGCCGGCGCTGGGCCTCGAGTACCTGCTGGCTGTGGACGGCCTCAACCTGCCGCTGGTGTGGCTGACCGGCCTGGCCGCCGTGGCCGGCGTGCTGTTTTCGTGGAACGTCACCGACCGGCCCCGCGAGTTTTTCGCGCTGTACCTGACGTTGATCGGCGGGGTCTATGGCGTGTTCCTGAGCTTCGACCTGTTCCTGCTCTTTTTCTTCTACGAGGTGGCGATCATTCCCAAGTACTTCCTGATTGCCATCTGGGGTTCGACCCGCCGCGAGTACGGCGCGATGAAGCTGGCGCTGTACTCGTTTCTCGGCAGCGCGCTGGTTTTTCTAGGCATCCTGGCCGTGTACGTGTCGGCGGCCGGCCTGACGGGCCGGCCGGGGCTCGATCTGGCGGCGCTGGCCCGGCTGGATTTCCCGGCCGGATTTCAACGCTGGATGTTCCCGCTGATCTTCGTGGGCTTCGCGGTGCTTGCCGGTCTGTGGCCGTTCCACACTTGGGCGCCCACCGGCCACGTGGCCGCGCCGACGGCGGCTTCGATGCTGCTGGCCGGCGTGGTGATGAAGCTGGGCTCGTACGGCGCGTTGCGCGCGGCGGTGGCGTTGTTCCCGGCCGGCCTGGCCGCCTGGCAAACCACCGTGGCGGCGCTGGCCGTGACGGGCATCGTGTACGGCGCGCTGGTCGCGCTGGTGCAAAAGGACTTCAAGTTCGTGGTGGGCTATTCGAGCGTCAGTCACATGGGCTTTGTGTTGCTGGGGCTTGTGACCTTGAACGAACTCGGCCTGAGCGGCGCGGTGCTGCAGATGTTCTCGCACGGCGTCATCGCGGGCCTGCTGTTCGGCGTGGTGGGGCGGATGGTCTATGACCGTGCGCACACGCGCGAGCTGGACGAGCTGGCCGGGCTGCGGCTCGGGCGGCGGCTGCCGTTCGCCGCGGTCACTTTTGTGCTGGCGGGCATGGCCTCGATGGGCCTGCCGGGCTTCAGCGGCTTCGTGGCCGAACTGTCGGTGCTGATCGGCGCGTGGGAGGCCTGGCCCACCGCGGCCGTCATCACCGGGGCGGGCATCGTGGTGGGAGCGGCCTACGTGCTGCGCGCGGCGCAACAAGCCTTCTTCGCCGCGCCGGCGGAGACTGCGAATCCGGACGCTGACGGCCCGCCGCTGGAACCCATTTCGCTGCCAGAACGCGTCGGCGCTGTGCTGTTGCTGACCGCGACGCTGGTCATCGGACTTTTCCCCGGGCTGTTGCTGGACTACATCCTGCCCAGCGCCGGGGCGTTGCTGGAAACACTCCGGCGGGGAGGGGTCTCATGAATGCGGTGAGCTACCTGCACCTGCTCAAACTCGCCGGGCCCGAGACGCTCGTGGTGCTGGCGGCGCTGGTGGCGTTGCTGATGGACCTGACCGTGATGCGCGGCCTGCCGGGGCGGTTTCGTCGCCGGATCGCGGCCCTGATCTCCGGGGTCGGCTGCGTGGCCGCGGGTCTGTATCTGGCGCAGGTGAGCATCCACGGCACGGCCTTCGGCGGGATGTTCACTGTGGACCCGCTGACCCAGTTCGTGAAGCTGGTCCTGGTGGCGCTGACGCTGCTGACCGCGGTGCTGTCGCTCGAGGCGGATTACACGGACCACGTGGGCGAACACTTCGCGCTGCTGCTGCTGGCCACGAGCGGGATGATGTTCATGGTCAGCGCGGCGGATTTGCTGATGGTGTTCCTGGCGCTCGAGCTGAGCAGCCTTTCGCTGTACTCGCTGGCGGCGCTGAACAAGGCCAGCGAACGCTCGGCGGAGGCGGCGTTGAAGTACTTTCTGTTCGGCGCGCTGGCCGCGGCCTTCACGCTCTTCGGCTTCAGTTTTTTGTACGGCCTCACCGGCGCGACCCACCTGGCCGAGGTCGCCGCCGGGCTGCGCGGCCGGGGCTTCGACCCGTTGCTTGCGGTGGCAACGGTGCTGACGCTGGTGGGCTTCGGCTTCAAGGTGGCCGCTGTGCCGTTCCACCTGTGGGCGCCGGACGCCTATCAAGGCGCGCCCACGCCGGCGGCGGCGCTGATCGCCTCCGGCTCGAAGGTGGCGGGCTTTTTCCTGCTGGGCCGGTTTGTGGTGCTGGCGCTGCCCGACACCGCGGGCCAAGCGGCTGTGAAGACCTTCACGGCGGGCTGGGTGCCGGCGGTGGCCGTGCTCGCGCTGGCCTCGATGATCGTGGGCAACCTGGCCGCGCTGGCGCAACGCGACCTGAAGCGCCTGCTGGCTTACTCGGCGATCGCGCACGCCGGCTACCTGCTGCTGGCGGTGCTGGCGCTGGCCGGGGCCGCCAGCCGGGCCGACGCCTTTGCGGCGCTGGTGTATTACGCCGGCACGTGCGCGCTGGGCAGTGTGGGCGCGTTTGCGGCGGCGGGCTTCCTGGAGCGCACCCGCGGCGACGCGGCGATCGCCGGGCTGGCCGGCGCCGGCCGGGCGACGCCAGTTATCGCCGCCGGGCTGGTGGTGTTCATGCTTTCGCTGGCGGGGCTGCCGCCGCTGGCCGGGTTCCCCGCGAAGTTTTACGTCTTCGCCGCCGCGCTGCACGCGGGTCCGGCGCCCGCCGCGCCGTTCTGGCTCGTGGCTGCGGGGCTGGCGCTGAGCCCGGTGGGGCTTTACTACTACTTGCTGGTGCTCAAACAGGCGTGCGTGGTGGAGGCGCCGTCGGGTCCGCCCACCCGCCGTCCAGCCTGGCCGGAGACGCTGGTGGTGACGGTGGCGGCCGGTGGAGTGCTGGGGCTGGGTGTGTTTCCACAGTTGTTCCTGGGACCGCTCATGCGGGCAATTCAGAGCGCCGGGCTGTGAAGCCACGGAACCGCTGAGGAGTCCGGCGTGGCAAGTCACGACCGGAAGTGGTTAAAGCGGTGACTCGTCAAATGAGTTGCACGGTCGGAAAATTCGCCCGGCAGGCGGGGACTTTTCGAGGGGCACGGTGGGAGCGGGACGTAGGCAACGAAGCCCCGGCAACTCACCCACGGCGGGCAGTTCCACAAGGACGCCGCCGGCCACGACGGTCGTCCGTGGCCGGCGCTCAATTCTGAAACCGCCCGGACGCGCCTACTTCGATGCCGCGTCGTCCGGCGTAGGGAGCACCACCTCGTATTCCTTGCGCAATTTCCCGGCGTAGGCGGGCAGGTTCTTCTCGACCAACTGCGCCAGCAGCATTTCGCGGATGTCCTTCTCGACCGCCTCGAACGGCATCTTCTCGGCCGGCAGACGTTCGCGCACTCGGGCAATGTAGATGCCGAAGCGGGTGATGACGGGGTCGCTGACCTGCCCGATTGGCAGCGCGAAGATCGCCTCCAACAACTCCGGCGCCATGCCGGTGTTGGCCGTGGCCACGTACTGGCCGCCCGTGCGGCCCACGTCCGGGTCTTCGGAAACCTCGCGGGCGACCTTGCTGAAGTCCTCGCCGGCCCGGAGGCGGACGATGGTGTTGGTGGCGAGGGCAAACTTGGCCTTCTCGGCTTCCGGCGCCAGCCGGGTGCGGCTGGCCGGTTCGATTGTGTACAGCAGGATCAGGTCAGCCTTGACCTGCTCGGGCCGCTGCAGGCGGTTGAGGTTCGAGCGTTTCATCAGCGCCAGCCGGTTGGTGCCGTCGCGGTAAAACACGGTATCCTGGTTGCCGGCGGCTTCGAGGCGGGCCACGGTGGCGGCCAGCTCGCGGGTGTTCACGTCCTCGCCCTTCTCGTAAAACTCGCGCAGCTCCGCCTCCGACACGGTGAACTGCGACTTGAGTTCGCGCTCGATGACCTTTTCGACGATGGCCTGCTCGAGCGCGCGCGCCTCGAAGACTTCGGGCTTCAAGCCGGTGGCAATGAGCTGGCGGCGGTACGAGTCCTCCGAGGGCGCCTTGCTCTTGGTGTCGGCGATGAATTTCTCGGCCAGTTCGCGCGCCCTGGCTATGTCGTCGTCCGTGGCCCGCTGGACTAGGATGCGGGTGAGGATCATGCGGTCGAGCATCCGGGCGCGCAGCGCCGGCTCGTCGCCGCGCGGGATGGTCTGGCCCTGCGTGGCCAGCGTACCCTTGAGGGCGCGCAAGGTGTCGTCCAGCTCGGCCTGGCGGATTTCGAAGCCCTTGCCTCTGGCCAGCACGGGGTTGTCGAACAACTCCGCCACGGCGGCCCGGCCGGTCGCGGACAGCCTCGGTGAAAAGACGGCGGCGCACAGGCCGGCCATGGCCGCGAGCCGGCGAACATACGAGGTGTGCATCAAATCAGAGAGTGACGACGTGGAGGTTGGCGATGTCGGGGTCGTGCCGGAGTTCGTCGAGGACCGCCGGCGGCGGCACGCTGTCGAGATTGAAGACGGTGAACGCCTGCCCGCCGGCGACGTCGCGGCTCAGGCTCATGCTGGCGATGTTCACGTTGTGCCGGCCCAGCAAGGTGCCCAGGTGGCCGACCATGCCCGGCCGGTCCTTGTTGTTGAGCATGAACACGACACCGGACGGGACGATCTCGGTGGGCATGCTGAACACGCGCACGATGCGCGGGTTGTCAGGCGAGCCGAAGAACGTGCCGCCGGCCGAGACCAGCTTGCGGCCGCCGCTGAACACCTGGACGTGCAGCCACTCGTTGAAGGTCACGGGCTCGTCCGAGCGCTTTTCCTCGACGGTCAGCCCGAGCGAGGCGGCGATGCTGCGCACGTTGATGTTGTTCAGATTGTCCAGCGCCGAGCGTTGCAGAAAGCCCTGCAAAACCGCGCGGGTGACCGGGTCGGTGTTGGGCAGCTCGCGCGCCTTGCCGCCGAAGGTGATGAACAGCCGGTCCACTTGGTCGGGGGCCAACTGGCCGAGCAGCCGGCCGAGTTTTTCGCCCAGCACGAGGTAAGGCTTGACCTGCTCGTAAGTCCGGGCGTCCAGATGCGGCAGGTTCACCGCGTTGCGCACCTCGCCGGTGAGCAGGTAGTTGGTGACGACCTCCGCCACCTCGATGCCGCATTTCTCCTGGGCCTCCACCGTGCTGGCGCCCAGGTGCGGGGTGAGGATCAGGCCGGGGTGGCGCCGGAATGGATGATCCGTGGGCAGCGGCTCGGTGTTGAACACATCCAGCGCGGCGGCGCTCACCTTGCCCGAGTCGAGCGCGGCCAGCAGGTCAGCCTCGACGATGATTTCGCCGCGGGCGCAGTTCACCAAGCGTACGCCGGGCTTCATCTTGGCGAAAGCCGCGGCGTTCAACATCCCGCGAGTCAGATCCGTGGCCGGCATGTGGACCGTCAGGAAGTCCGCCTCGCGGTAAAGCACGTCCGCGTCGCTGGCCAGCTCGACGCCCAGGCCACGGGCGCGGGCGTCGGTCAGAAATGGATCGTAGCCCAGCACGCGCATGCCGAAGGCGATGGCCCGGCGCGCCACCTCGCCGCCGATGCGTCCCATGCCCAGCACGCCCAGGGTCTTGCCGGCCAGTTCGATGCCCTGGAAGGCCTTGCGGTCCCATTTGCCGGCCACCATGGTGCCGTGGGCCTGCGGCACCTTGCGCGCCAGGTTGAGCAGCATCGCGAAGGTCAGCTCGGCGGTGGTGATGGTGTTGCCGCCGGGCGTGTTCATGACCACCACGCCGCGTTGCGTGGCGGCCTCGACATCCACGTTGTCCACCCCCACCCCGGCGCGGCCGACCACGCGCAGCCGCGGCGCAGCCTCCAGCACTTCGCGGGTGATGCGGGTCTCCGAACGCACCACCAGTGCCGCGGCGTCCGCCACCACCGGCGCCAATTCGGCCCCGGACAGGCGCTTCTCCAGCACGTGGACCTCGAACTCGGGGCGCTGCTGCAGGAGCGCGACGCCCTTGGGCGACACGGGGTCGCACACGACGATTTTCATGGTGGCCATATGGAATCTTCTGCGGCTGGGAGCGGAGTCTAGGGAAACGTGAACCGCGGGTCAAACCCACCCCCGCCCGGCTCCATTGGGCGGGCGGCGCTCACTGGCACGTGGGGCAGAACCCGAAAAATTCCAGCCGGTGACTTACCCGGGCAAAACCGCTGTGCGCCGCGACGCGCCGCTCGAACTCCGCCAGGTCGCATTCCTCCAGCTCGATCACCTTCGCGCAGCGGCGGCAGACCAGATGATGGTGGTGGTCCGGCCCACCGGGATGCCGCAGTTCATAACGCGCCACGCCGTCGCCGAGGTCGAACCGCTGCACCAACTCCAGCCGCTCGAGCAGGTGCAGCGAGCGGTAAACCGTCACCAGATTGCACTCGTGGCCAGGCAGCGACGCGTGGATTTCCTTGCTGCTGAGCGGATGCTCCGCCGCGCGCAACCGCGCCAGGATGGCCTGTCGCGGACCAGTCAGCCGGCGGGCTTCCCGGCGCAACCGCTCCGAGTATTCCGCCAGCGGCCGCGATTTGCCCCGGCCGGGCGATTTGGGGGAACGCGGGCTCACGATCCGGAATCAGCCGCCACATGACGGGAGCGGTTTCCGGAAGACTTCCGCCGCCGTCCGCGCCGCGTCACTTCATCAGCAGCATCTGCCGCGCGCGCTTGACCGCCCGCGTCATGCGCCGCTGGTAATGCGCCGGCAGGCCGGTGTACTTGCGCGGGAGAATCCGGCCGGCGTCGGTGACAAACTGCTTGAGCAGGGTCACGTTCTTGTAGTCCAGGGACTCGAGGGTGAAGTCCACCTTCGGCTTGGGGCGCTGGGTGCGGACCTCGCCGGTGCTGCGGCGCCGGTTTTCCGATCTTTCCAGGTTGGTCTTGCGTGGCATGGGGGCTTACTTGATCTCGCGATGCAGCGTGTGCCGCCGGAGGAAGCGGTTGTACTTCATCAATTCCACCTTCTCGGTCTGCAGCTTCTTGTTCCGGGTGGTCTGATAGCGCGAGGGCGGCTTGCCCTCCTTGCGCGCTTCCGTGCATTCAATGGTAACGATCTCGCGGGGCATAAAGGGCTACTCCTTCTCCTTGGCGGGTTTCTCCTCCTCCTCGGCTTCCTCGTCCACCTCGGGCGGGGCGACGGCGTCCACCATGCCCAGGCTGCCGAGCTTGCGCTGGCGCAAGGCGCCCTCGCGCTCCAGTTGCGCCTGCGCCTCGACGGTGAAGCGGGTCCAGGGGATGGCCTCCAGGCGGGCCTTGGGAATCGGCTTGTGGGTCAGTTCGCAGATGCCGTAAGTACCCTTCTGTATGCGCTTCAACGCCTCATCAATCTCGTAGATCGCGTCCTGGTCGGACGACAGCAGGCTGAGTGCGAAGTCCCGGTCGAAATTGTCAGTCCCCGAGTCGGCCATGTGGAGGCTGTAACCGTCCATCTCCTCGGCGGATTCCTTGGCCAGGCCGCTCATCTGACGGAGGAGGCGTTCGCGCAAATCCACCAGATGGTCATAAAACTTCTGCCACTCCGGCCTCACGCCGCCGCGGCCATCTGGCGTCTTGGAAGACGGCGTGGCGGTCCCGCCCAAAATGGCCGCGGCCGTGGCCGCGCGGACGGTCTTGTGTCGGCCCGCGGCGGGCGCCGCGGTTTTGGTTGCACCTGATTTTTTCTGTGTCACGACCCTAACGTTTGACGGTTGCAAATGCTCCGGCCGGACAGACCACCTGACTCGGCGCGGGGCGCGCAACGTAGCAAAGAACCCGCAAACTGCCAGAAAAATTTCCCCACAAATAGCAGTGCGTACTTTTGCCCCGCCGCCGGGCATCCACTGCCCTGCCGGCCGGTGCCTCTCCCTCTTGGGCCGGTCCGGCTTGACGCAGTGGGGCGAGACTCCGTCGAGCCCTGGCTTCCAATTGCGGAATGCAGAATGTGATCCGGACATCTTCGGTGAAGTTCGCTTCCACTTCGGATTTCGGATTTCGGACTTCGCGCCGCTGGCCGTGCCGCCCGCGGCACCGCCCAGGCGAGGACGCCTGGGCCACCACGGCCCGTCCGCCACTTGCCACTCGGTGGACCCGCCACTACCCTGCCGGACCTGAAACACACCATGCGCACCGCCCTCCGCCCACTGTTGGCCGCCCTGCTGGCGGCCGGCCCGCTGGCCTTCCCGCCGGTCGCGGCGACCGCCGCGCTGCCGCCCACCGAGTTGAAGGACCTGGCCCCGCCGCCGGATTTCTTTCCGGGCGCGACCTACGATCCCACCGTCCCGGCGCCTGAAGCCGTGCTGGGTTTCAAGATCGGCCAACGTGCGGCAACTGCCGGGGAAATCCAGCGCTGCCTGCAAGCCTGGACCAGCGCCGCCCCGAACCGCACCCGCCTCGTGGAGTACGCCCGCAGCCACGAAGGCCGGCCGCTCCATTACGCGGTCGTCACCGCCCCGCAAAATCTTGCGCGCCTGGACGACCTCCAGCGGGACCTCGCGCGGTTCGCGGACCCGCGCCAAACCCCCGACGCCGAGGCGGCGAAACTGCTCGAGACCCTGCCCGCCGTGACCTGGCTGGCCTACACCATTCACGGCGACGAAACGGAAGGCTCCGACGCCGCGCTGGCGGTGCTGCACCACCTCATTGCCGCCACGGACGCGGAAACGGCGAAGCTGCGCGCCGACCTGGTCATCATCGTGGACCCGTTGATGAACCCGGACGGCCGGGAGCGCTTCGTGAAGATGATCGCCGAGCACCGCGGCGTGCTACCCAATGTGGACGACCAGTCGCTGGTCCACGACGGCTACTGGCCGTACGGCCGCGGCAACCATTACCTCTTCGACCTCAACCGCGACTGGCTCTGGGCCGTGCATCCCGAGACACGCGGCCGGTTGCGCGAAGTCGCCCGCTGGAATCCGGTCCTGCTCGTGGATGCGCACGGCATGGGCTCGCAGGATACCCACCTGTTTTCGCCGCCGCGCGAGCCAATCAACCCCCACATCCCGGCCTCGCGCGCGGGCTGGGGCGAGCGCTTCGCGCGCGACCAGGCGACCGCCTTCGACCGGCACGGGCTGGTGTACTACTCGGGCGAATGGCACGAGGAATGGTATCCGGGCTACTCGGACGCCTACGCCTCGTACCGCGGCGCGGTGGGCATCCTGTACGAGCAGGCGCGCATCGCCGAGGACGGCGTGCGCCGGCCCGAAGGCCGCATTCTCAGTTACGGCGAGTCCGTGCAACACCACGTCATCGGCTCGCTGGCGAACTTGCGCACCGCCCAGACGAACGCCCGCGAACTCCTGCAATCCTTGCGCGACAACCGCAAGTTGGCGCTCGACCCGGCCGGGCCGTACGGCCGCCGCACCTTCGCGGTGCCGCCTGCCGCCAACGCCTCGCGGTTTCGCGACTTCGCCGGGCTGGCGCGCTTGCACGGCTTTGAAGTCTTCCAGGCCACCAGCGACTTCACCGTGGCCGTGGCGACCAATCAGCTCGGCCAGGTGGTGACCTCCACCAACCTGCCGGCCGGCACGCTCCTGATCCCGAACCGCCAGCCGCTCGGGCATCTCCTCGCGGCGGCGCTGGAGTTCGACCCGCGCCTTTCCGCCAAGGCCCTGGACGAGGAACGCCGCGAACTGCTGCGCGTCGGTCGGTCGCGTCTTTACGACACCACCGCGTGGAATCTGACGATGTTCTTCGGGCTCGACGCGCTGACGTTGCCCACCGATCTGCCGCCGGGCGCGCAACCTTACGAGCCGGCGCCGACAACGGGCGGTCTGGCCCAGACCGCCGGCCAGCCCGTGGCCTACGTGTTCGACGGCGCCGACGACCTGAGCGTGGCGGCGGCGGCGCGGCTGCTGGAGCGCGGCGTGCAGGTGCGCGCCGCGGAAAAAGACTTCGAGTTCGACGGCCGGCGCTTTGTCCGCGGCTCGGCGGTGGTAACCGCGCTGGACAACCGCACCTTCACCGGCGACCTGGCCGCTGTGGTGGACCAGACCGCGCGCGAACTGGGCGTCCGCGCCGTGACGGTCGCCAGCGGCTTCGGGCCGGGCGAACTGGCCGATCTGGGCGGCCGGCACTTTCAACGGCTCGAGCCGCCGCGTGTGGCGCTGCTGGGCCGCGGGCGGTTCGACTTCACCGATTACGGCTCCATCTGGCACACGCTGGACCACCGCCTCGCCATCCGGCATTCCCACCTCGAAGACGGCGCGCCGGCGGACCTGGGCCGGTACAACGTGCTCATCGTGCCCAACGCGTGGAGCGGCTCGAACCAGCTCTCGCTCGACGCCGTGAAGGACTGGGTGCGCGACGGCGGCACGCTCATCGCCATCGGCAGTTCCGTGGGCCGCTTCACCGCCGGGTCCGCCGGCATGAGCCGGGTGCGGTCGCTGCCGGACGTGCTCGGCCGGCTGGCGGATTACGAACTCGCCGTGCTGCGCGAATGGCTGGGCCGCGGCTCGAACACTGTGCCCGCCGAACTGCTCTGGGCGCACCAGCCCACCAACAAGCTCAGCTACCCATGGCAGGTCGTGGACGGCGCGCACCCGGACGAAAAGGAACTGAAGCGCCGCGACGCCTGGCAGGCGCTGTTCATGCCGCAAGGCGCCCTGCTGGCCGGCCGCGTGGACACGAACAGTTGGCTCACCTTCGGCTGCGCCGAGCCGCTGCCGGTTCTGGCCGACCGCCGCAGCGTGCTCATGGCCGCGGAAGGCGTCGAAGCGCCAATCCGTTACGGCTACTTGACGCCGGCCTCCAACCCCGCCGAATCGGCAACGAAGGACACTGCCGCTGCCGACGCGAAAACCGAGGCCGCGAAGAAAGGCGAGGAGAAGAAGGAGAAGCCCGAGGCGCCACGCATCGGCTGGGCCGCGTTGCCGCCGGGCACGGAATTGCATCTCCGTCAAAGCGGCCTGCTCTGGCCCGAAGCCACCCACCGGATCGCGAACACCGCGTGCGTCACCCGCGAAGGCTTCGGCCGGGGCCAGATCATCCTGTTCGCCACGCCGCCCACCTTCCGGGCGGCCACGCGCGGACCGATGCGGGTGTTTCTGAACGCCGTGGTTTACGGGCCCGGCCTGGGTGCGAGCCATCCGATCCGGCCATGACTGTCGTGGTAGTTCCTCTGCTTCGTCAGCGCGGCGACGGTCTCCGGCGCGGGCGACGCCGTGTGTTGAAGTCACCCGAAGCCACCCGCATCGTCGCTCTGGCAGCCGCAGTTCTGGGCCTGACAGTCAGCGCCGCTCCGCCAGTACTCGCCACTTCGCCGCCAGCACCCGCCGCCCGGCTGATCGCGTCGCCGGAGCCTGGCTGGCCGCAATGGCGCGGCCCGCGCCGCGACGGCATCTGCGACGAAATCAGTCTGCTGGCGGAGTGGCCGCCCGCCGGGCCGAAGAAGCTCTGGCAGACCGATGGCTTGGGCCGCGGTTACTCCGCGCCGATCATCACCGGCGGCCGGATTTACCTCACCGGCGACGTCGGCGATGAGTTGCACATCTTCACGCTCGACCTCGACGGGCGCCGCGTCTGGCAGGCGAAGAACGGCCGCGCCTGGCGCACGCCGTATCCCGGCGCACGGGCCAGTTGCACGTACCGGGACGGCCGGCTTTACCACCTGAACGCCCATGGCCGCGTGGCCTGCCTGGACGCCGCGAGCGGCCGCGAGTTGTGGGCGGTCGAGCTGTTCGAGCGCTTCGGCGGCAGGAACATCACCTGGGCGCTCAGCGAAAATCTGCTCGTGGACGGCAGCCGCGTCTTCGTGACCGCCGGCGGCACGCAGGCGCTCATGGCCGCGCTCGACGCCCGGACGGGCGAAACGGTATGGCAGTCCGCACCGTTGCGGCTTGGCGCCCCCGACCCGCCCCGGCACGAGCGCGTCGCCGAGCCGCCGGACGAGGTGGACAACGCGAGTTACGCCTCGCCGATCCTGCTCGAGCGCGGCGGGCGGCGGATGCTGGTGAGCTGTTCGCTGCGGCACGTTTTCGGCGTGGACGCCGACACCGGCGCGCTGCTGTGGTCGCGGCCGCTGCGCACGCGCTTTTCCGTCATTGCCATGACGCCGGTGTTGGTCGGTGACGGCGTGTTCGTGACCGCGCCCGACACGGACGATGGCGGCTTTTTCCAGTTCCGCGAGGTCGGGAGCGCGCCGTACGCCGAGCGTGTCTGGAGCAGCCGGCCAGACACCTGTCACGGCGGGGTGGTGCTGGTGGACGGCGCGTTGTACGGCTCGTGGTATCGCCGCGACAAAGGCTGGTTCTGCGCGGACGCGCGGACGGGCGAGATTCGCCATCAGACCGGCGAACTGGCGATGGGCTCGGTGCTGTACGCGGACGGCCGCCTGTACTGCTTGAGCCAGGAAGGCGAGATGGCGTTGCTGGAGCCGACACCGGAGGGCTTCAAGTTTCGCGGCCGTTTCCGCCTCGCGCCCGAACGCACCGGCGACGCCTGGGCGCACCCGGTCATACACCAAAAGCGCCTGCACCTGCGCTTCCACGAGACCCTGTCCTGCTTCGACATCCGCGCCGGAGCCTCGTAGCCGCCGAGGTCAGTCGGCGCAATCGCCAGAAAGCCAGCACGGACTCACCTCCGCGGCTGCCTCGGCGTTGAATGCGTCTTGCTGTGGTCCAAGCTGCCCGGCCGGCTCGTCGGCGCGAAGTGCCTTTGTCTCGGAGCCCGCCGGCGAGGCCGCCGTCGCTTCTGAGCGTTCGGCCGCCGCGATCCAAGCTGGACTTTCCCGCGCGCCGCCGGAATCGTTGCCGCCAGACTTCACGCCCCAAGTCGCCGGTCACGGAACGACCGGGCCGCGGGCTTGAACCAAGCCGCAACTTGAACTGAATCGCACGCGCATGAACGCCACCTTCAACCGCCGTCGTTTCCTCGCCGCGTCCGGTCTCGTGGCCGCGAACGTCCTCGTTCTCCCCGCCAAACGCCTCGCGCTGGCCGCCGCGGCCAACGACAAGCTCCGCGTCGCCGGCATTGGCGTGGCCGGTCAAGGCCGTGGCAATCTGGACAACGTGGCCGGCCTCGGCGCCGAGATCGTGGCGCTGGGCGACGTGGACCACAAATACGCCGCCGACACGTTCAGGAAGTACCCGCAGGCGCGGGTCTTCAAGGATTTCCGCCGCATGTTCGACGAGATGGCCGGCGGGATTGACGCCGTGATCGTCTCGACGCCCGACCACACCCACGCCGTGGCGGCCATCGCCGCGATGGAGCGGGGCAAGCACGTCTTTTGCGAAAAACCGCTCACCCGCACCGTGCGTGAGGCGCGGGCCATGCGCGAGGCGGCTCAGAAATACAAGGTGGTGACCCAGATGGGCAACCAGGGCTCGGCGGCCGGGCCGCTGCGCCGCGCGGTGGAACTGGCCTGGGGCGGCGTGCTCGGCGAAATTCGCGAGGCACACGTCTGGTTCGACGGCGGCAATGGCCCGCTGGAGCGCCCCAAGGACACGCCGCCCGTGCCCGACACGCTGGACTGGGACCTGTGGCTGGGACCGGCCGAGTTTCGCCCGTACCACCCGGCGTACCTGCCGGGCGCCTGGCGCGGCTGGCGCGCCTTTGGCAGCGGCATCGTGGGCGACTTCGGCTGCCACACCGCGAACATCGCCTTTCGCGCGCTGCGACTGGACTGGCTCTGGCAGGCCGGCGGCGGCGCCACACCCGGCAGCCACCTCATCAAGGTCCAAGCCTGGCCCTCGGAGGTGAACAGCGAAGGTTACCCGCGCAGTTCGCGAACCCTCGTGGAGCTCCCGGCCCGCGGCGACCTGCCGTCGGCAAAACTGACCTTCTACGCGAAGGAAAAACCGCCCGGCGAACTCATGCTCGGCTGGCCGATGGGCGGCTGGGGCGATTTGCTGGTGGGCAGCAAGGGCTCGCTGTACTCGGAGTGTCCCTGGAACACCCGGTACGTGCTGTTGCCGGAGGCGAAGTTCGAGGGCTTCAAAGGCGGTCCGCCCGAGACGCTGCCCCGCACCGACAACCACCATCGCGAGTGGGTGGAGGCGTGCAAGGGCCGGGGCCAGACCTTTTCGCCGTTCAGCATCGGCGGTCCGCTCACCGAGCTGCTGCAACTTGCCAACCTCGCCACGCTCGTGGAAGGCCCGGTCGAGTACCACACCCTCACGGGGCAAATCCGGAACAACCCCCAGGCCGACGCGCTGCTGCACCGCGAGTACCGGGCGGGGTGGAAGATTTGAGCCGGAAGCAACCAGCGGCGTGCGCAGGTTGGCGGGAAGCGCTCTGTCAAACCGCAGCGGTTTTTCAACCGTGCAAGCGCTTCGCCTCGTAACTACCTTGCGGCCATGAAAGCCGCACCGTCTCCGCGCCGACGTACAGTCAGCTCCGGTTCCGCCCGTGCCGTTCCTTCATGCGTTGCCGGGGCGGCGTTGCTGGCCGTGCTGCTGGCATCGCCGCCTGGCGCCGCCGCTCAAGCCGGGATGGTGCGCCGCCAGTTTCGCGAAGTGGACACGCTGCTGGCCAATCCCGGCCAGGGCTGGATGAGCCAAGCGCGGCGGCCGCCCGAGAATCCCCGCTTCCCGTACTCGGTCGTGTACCTCCGGTTCAACTGGGCGGACGCGGAACCCGAGGAAGGCCGCTTCAACTGGACGCTGGTTGACGACGTGATCGCCGCCTGGAAGCCGCATGGCGCGACCGTGGCCCTGCGGGTGATGACCTGCAACGCCCACAGCGGCGGCTATTACACCTCGCCCAAGTGGCTGTTCGACACCGGCTGCAAAGGTCACGAGTACCTGCGCGGCGGCGACGATCCCACCAGCGGCGGCCGACGCATTCCGCGGATCGAACCGGATTACGCCGACCCGGTCTATCTCGCCAAGCACGGCGCGTTCCTGAAGGCGCTCGGCGAGCGCTACGACGGCCACCCGGCTGTGGAGTTCCTCGACATCGGCTCGTACGGCATCTGGGGTGAATGGCACACACCCCATCCGGCGCCGGTGGCGGTGCGCAAACAAATCGTGGACCTGTATCTTGCCGCGTTCCGCCGCACCCCGCTGGTGTTCATGTCCGACGACGCCGAGGCGCTGGCCTACGCCCTCAGCAAGGGGACCGGGTTTCGGCGTGACGGCGTGGGTTCGCCCTGGCACGAGCAGAACTGGATTGGCTCGCCGAAGTACGCCGCTGTGCCGGACATGGGCGAGGTGTGGAAGCGCGCGCCGATCGTCTTCGAGTGGTTTGGAGACTACGAGTATCTCCGGTCGAAGAACTGGTCCTTCGACGCGGCGGTGGACTTCATGCTCCGCAACCACGTCACGCTCATCAACGACAACATCGGTCGCGTGCCGCCGGACGCAATGCCGCAGCTTGAAAAGCTCGCACGGCTGGCCGGCGCGCGGTTCGTCCTGCGCGAACTGGCCCACGAGCGCAGCGTCATGCGTGGCGGCCGGCTGAATGTCGAGATGCGCTGGGCCAACGTGGGCGTGGGCAGGCTTTACCGGCCTCACGCGCTCCGCCTGTTCCTGCTCGACGCGGCCCGCCAGCCGGTCCTTTCCGCCGATGCCCGGACCAATCTCCGCCACTGGCTGCCCGGCGAGCACGCGGTGGCGGAGACCCTGGTGATTCCTGAAACACTTCCGGCCGGCGATTATACCCTGGCGCTCGCGCTGGTGGACCCGAGCGGCCAGCGACGGCCATTCCGCCTGGCCATTGACGCACCCGAGGACGGCGGGCGTCGTGCCGTGAGCAAGGTGACCGTGCAGTGAACCCGCCGCCGGAACTGCTCGACGCCGCGTGCGTTCTGGACAACCCTGCGCCCACACCAAAACCACAACTGCCATGCCCAAAGACCAACTCAATGTCGCCATCGTCGGCCTCGGCTTCGGCGCCGAGTTCATCCCCATCTACCAGCGGCATCCGCACGCGAACATGTACGCGATCTGCCAGCGCACCCGTAGCAAGCTGGACGCCATCGGCGAGGCCTTCGGCGTCGCCCGGCGCTACACGGATTACCGCGAACTGCTCAAGGACCCCGCCGTGGACATCGTCCACATCAACTCGCCGATTCCCGACCACGCCTGGATGTCCCTCGCGGGCCTCCAGGCCGGCAAGCACGTCGCCTGCACGGTGCCGATGGCCACGTCCATCGCCGAGTGCCGGAAGATCGTGGAACTCCAGGCGAAGACCGGCCTCAAGTACATGATGATGGAGACGGTCGTGTACGCCCGCGAGTACCTGTACATGAAGGAACTGCTGGACACCGGCGCGCTGGGCAAACTCCAGTTCCTCCAGGCCAGCCACCAGCAGGACATGGACGGCTGGCCGGATTACTGGCCGGGTCTGCCGCCCATGTGGTACGCGACGCATTGCGTCGGCCCGGTGTGCGGCCTCAGCAACGGCACGGCCGAGTACGTCTCCTGCTTCGGCTCCGGCACCATCCGCCAGGAGTTGATCGGCAAATACGGTTCGCCCTTCGCCGTCGAGACCACCCACATCAAGTTCAAGGACAGCGACCTGAGCGCGCGCATCCACCGGTCGCTCTTCGACGTGGCCCGCCAGTACCGCGAGAGCATTGACGTGTATGGCAGCAAGGCTTCGGTCGAGTGGCCGCTGATCGAGCACGAACCGCTGGTGCTGCACCGGGCGAAGCTGCCCGAGGCGAAGATTCCCAAGCTGGTGCGGGCGCCGGACTACGCGAAGCGCCTGCCCCAGCCGATCCGGCGCTTCACGACGAAAGGCGTCTATGACCTCGCGAAGAAGACACACCTGAGCTTCACCCAGGGTGCCGGCCACGGGGGGTCGCATCCGCACCTCGCGCATGAATTCATCATGGCAGTCCTCGAAGACCGGGAGCCATTCCCGAACGCGAGGCGATCGGCCAACTGGACCTGCGTGGGGCTGTGCGCCCATCAATCGGCGCTCAAGGGCGGCGCAATCGTGAAACTGCCGGAGTTCACATGGTAGCGGCGGCTCAGTAGCCCAGACGCCGGGCGGCGGCCAGCGGGTTGGCTGCGCTCACGACGTAGCTGTCGAGCTGGCGGTAGCCTTCGTTGACGCATTCAAAAACACCGTTCGCCCGGAAATCGGCGATCAGTTCGGTCCAGAGCTGGCGGCCGAGGGCCGGGTCGCGCTGCGCCAGCGCCCAGATCATCCAGCCCGAGGCCGTGGCCCAGTACGCGCCGTTTTGGTACCGTTCCGGCTCGACCGGCGTCAGCAGGCGCCGCCAGTGCTCGCCTTTCAACAGGTGCCGCACCTGGCCTTTGAAGAGAAAGCGCTCGCGCTGGCGCGCCAGAAAATCCAGGAGCCGCGCGCGCCGTTCGCCCAGCGGGAAATCGAGCCAGATGGCGTAGGCGTTGCCCCAGACATCGAGCTGCCGGCAGTCCACGCTCGCGGCCAGAAACGCCCCGGCCGGCTCGTCCCAAAGGCGGACGAGATTCGTTTCGATCAAGCCGGCCAGTTGGTGCAGTTCCTGGGCTGTGGCGGTCTCGCCGTGCCGCTCGCACCAGTGCGCCAGCCGTTGGCAGGCGGTCCAGTACAGCAAGGACTCGAAGAACAACTCGCCAGTCTTGGCGACGGTGTCCGTGAAGCCGTACGGCGAATGCGGCCGCGCGGGATCGTTGAAGACCAGCCCGGCCGGGCTGCACGGAATGTAATCCAGCGCGCGCCGCAGCGGCCCAGCCCATTCGCGGAACAACTTCACCCGCGCCGCCGGCGGCACCCGCTTCAGGTGGCTGTCCGCCGCGATCACGAGGAACTGGGCGTTGTCAATGTTCGGCTCGCCCAGGGGGTGACCCTCCGCCCCCGCCACGTACACCGCCACGCCGTCCGGCCGCACGCGGTCCGGCGCCGCGCCGTCCGCCCGGATGCCGCGAATGAGGTACCGCAGGCCGGCCTCGACGTGCTCCGGCGGGATGAGGTCGCCGGCGTTTTCAACCATGTAGGCGAAATCGCGCGTCCACAGCGCGCGGTAGTTGCCTTTGCCGTCCGGCGTGTAGAGCACCGTGCCGTCGTTCGCGGTCACGCGGCAGCCGGCCAGCAGCTTGCGGGTGGTTTCGACAAGGAAATCCAGTTCGGCGCTGGCCGGCTTGGGCTCGTTCGCGTTGCCGGCGCCGGCGGCGGGCAACGGCCCCGGCGGGCCGGTCGTTTCGACCAGGCGCTCCCAGAAGCGCGCGCCGTGGAAGACGTGGCCGCCGGGATGAACGACCAGTTCCATGTTCGTCTCCGCCTGCAAGACGCGGTAAGCCGGCTGGATTTCCGCGGAGGCCCGGCGCGCGATGTCCACAGGGAAGCCGCCGGGCGCGCGTTCCAGTTCGCCGATCTCCAGGATCAGCGCGCGCGGCGCGGCGCAGGCGAAGATGTCCGCGAAGTCGAAATGCTCCTCAAGCCCGGGGAAGTTCCAGCACGGGCAATGGCCGTGCTTCATGTTCTCGACGGTGGTGAGCCAGCCGCTGCTGGCCGTGAGCCGCGCGCGTTCATCGAGCGCGGCCACGTACATGGCGGTCTCGCCGCCGAGCGACAGCCCGGCCACGATCAGCCGGTTGGTGTCCACGTCGGGTCGCGCCGCCAGATAATCGAGGCAGCGCAAGGCGTCCCAAACCCGCTCGCCCATGAGCGACCAGTGGGTGTGCTGGAGCGTGTGCTGACCGATGTCCGGCGCGATCATGACGCAGCCGGACTCCGCCAGCGCCCGGCCGTACCAGTAAAGCCCCTGACCGCGGACCACCTGCTCACCGCTGCCGCCGTGTCCGTGCAAGGCGAGGACACCTGACGCCGGGCTGGATCGGTCTTGCGGCCGGGCCAGCCAGGCGTTCACGCGGCGGTCGGGCAAGGTGCACAGCGAGAGCCGTTCGAGCACAACGCGGTCGGCGGCGTTGGTTTCGCGGTGCAGCAGTTCCGGCTCGAGCGGGACGACCGCCGGCTTCCCGCCGCCCATCATCAGGCTGAAAAGCCGTTCGCGGGCCTGCTGTTGCCAACGGACGGCTTGATCGGCGGTTTCCGCCTGGAAGCGCAGTCGGCGCGGCGTTTCGGCGGCGTTGGCCGGGGCCGTCAAGAATCCCGCCGCCAGCCACAGCACCAAACCCGGCGCGGACAGCCAGCGCGGGGGAGGCCGACGGCGGGGAGCGACGGGCGGTTCAGCCCAGGCTTTCCTTGATGCGCCGGATGTGGCCGCGGCCCATGCCCTTGACCTCGCAGCCCAGTTCCAGGTAACGGCGGATTTGGGTGTCATTGAGGATGCAGAAGCAGTCCACGACGGCGAAAGGCTTGCCCACCGCGCGGAACACGTCGTCGGGTTGCAGCTTGAGGTACGGTTCGTGCCGCACGGCGAGCACCACGGCGTCCACGCCCTTGAGGGCCTTGTCCAGGTCCTTTTCGACGCGGAGATTTTTCAGGCCCTCTTGGCGGGTGAAGAACCGGGAGAGGCTGTAGCCGGTGGCGGGGTAGCTGTCCTGCGCCTCGAACTCCCACCAATGCTCGACGTACGGATCGTGCACCTTCACGTCGGCACCCATTTCAGCCAGCTTGCGCACCATGACCTCGGAGCCGCTGTAGCGGGTGTCGCCCACATCCTCGCGGTACGACGCGCCGCACACCAGTACTTCGGCGGCGGCCAGCGGCTTGCCCATGTTGCGGAGCGCGTCGCGGACCAGTTGCGGCGCGTGCAGCGAGCGGGTGTCGTTCACGTCAATCGCCTTCGGGGTGATCCGGAAGATGTCGTCCTCCCAGCCGAAGATGTGCTTGTAGGCCCACATGCCCAGGCCGCCGTCCTTGGGCAGGCAGTAGCCGCCGATGCCGGGGCCGGGGAACATGATGTTCGAGTGCGTCGGCCGCACCTTGATGGCGTCAATGACCTTCTTGAGGTCCACGCCGTTGCGCTCGGCGAAGAGCGACCATTCGTCCATGAAGGCCAGGATGGTGGCGCGGTACGAGTTTTCCACGATCTTCGCGGTCTCGGACTCGATCGGGCGGTCCAGCACGGTGAGCGGATACTTTTGGGTGTTGAGCACCTCGGTGAGGAACCGGGTGACGCGTGCCCGCGCGGCGTCGTTGATGCCGCTGCAGACGCGCCAGAAGTCGCGGATCGAGGCGACGTAGTTCCGGCCGGGCATCACGCGCTCGTAGCTGTGCGCCAGGAGCGGGTCGGTGGCGAGGCCGCGCCGCTCGAAGATCTTCTTCATGATCGGGTAGGCCACCTGCTCGGTGGTGCCCGGCGCCACGGTGGTCTCGATCAACACCAGCGCCTCCGCCGGGATGTGCTCGGCGATGGTGGCCATCGAGGCCTCGAGCGCCGCCATGTCCGCCGCGCCGGTGCGCACGTCGCCCAGGGATTCCTTCAGGTAATCGCACTGCACGTCCACCACCACCACGTCCGCCAGCTTGAGCGCCTCCTCGGTGTAGGTGGCGACGAGGGTTTTGGATTCGCGGACGCAACGGCCAATCAACTCGTCCACCTCCGGATCCTCGGCCTTGATGGGCGACTCGCCGCGGTTGAGCAGCGGGATTTTCCAGAAACTGCGCGGACTGGGCCGCTGCATGCCGATGACGAACTTGTCGGGCCGGCCGGTCCGCTGGTCGCGGGCGTCGGCCACGACCGCCGCCATGACGGCGCCGACGAAGCCCAGGCCCACCACGACCACGATCTCGCGGCCGGCCTTGCGGTTCTGGTCAGCCAGTTTCCTCAGCCGGGCGAACTCCCGGGCGTAATCCGCCGGGGTGGGCAGCGGGAAACGTTCCCCGGCGGGGCTGATGGAAACGGCGGGAGTTGAGTGGGTAGAAGCGCGGGTGCGTGGTTTGGGTTTTGACATGCCGGCCCGGCTTATAGCCGCGGCACGGGTCACCGGTCAAGCGGCGGGCGGGGCGGCACGCGAACCTGGGCGCAGCTCGCTTTTGCGCTGGTTCGGCCTTGACGTGGTGGGGCGAGACTACGTCGAGCCCTGACCTTCCGGGACTGCGGTCCTCAGATCGCGGTCCCCGCGGGCGGGTCGCCCGCGGCACGGCCTCAGGCTAGGTCGCCCGGGCCACTGCGGCCCGTCCGCTGCGGGCATGAAACTGAGATGCGCCCCGCGAAGCTGCCATACTTCAGTTTCCGCTGGGAAACGGGCTGAAGTCGTAGCGCCGGCTTCCAGCCGGTGGGAAAGCCGGGCTTTCCGTCGTGGCCACAGACGCTGCTTTCTGGAAGCAAACCACGTTCGGGAGTGTCTGTTCCAAAACCTGCCCTTGACTTCTCGGCCGCCGTGCGTACTGGTGCATCGTCGGTTGAAAGTGAACTCCGCGTTAATGGGTATGGGTTTTAACCAGGCTTCCACAAAGCCATCCAAGGAAAGGTAGAATATGCATCCCCCCTCGAGTCAACCCCACGGCCGTTTCGCCTGGAAACAAGCAACGGCGCTCCTACTTGCCCTGGTCGTGGTTCCGGCCACAGCAGCGGACCGCATCCCGCCGCCGCAAGACCTCTACGATGGCGGCGATTACCACACCCTGCGAGACCGGTCCTTGGTCTCGCTCTGGCGTTCGGCGCGCGAAATCGCCGTCAAGCGCGCCAAGGCATTGCCCCAGGAAACGGTCTCACGCGCTGTCAGCGCCGAGCGGCTGGTGGCTTCTATGGACGCCTGCGGCTCGCCAGCCACTCATCAGATCGAAATCTTCTCCGTCAAGGACGCCCAGCAGGCTTTGGGCTCGCTGGCGGCCATGGACGGGGTCGTTTGGGCCTCGCCGGTGTTGTCAACGCCCGGCTCGGGAAAGCGCGTCCTGTTGTGTGATGAGGTCGCTCTCGAACTGTCCGAGGAGGCCGACAAGGAGGCCCTGTTCAAGGATCTGGCCACCCGTGGACTGACGGTCGTGGAAGGACCGAAGCCCATGGCCCCCCGGCTTTACCTCCTGAAACTGGCCCAACGAAACGTGGAAACCATGCTCGCCGAGGCCAATGCGCTCGCGCAGGTGCCGGGCATTGCTTGGGCCGAGCCGAACTTTCTGGTCGAGTTGGAGACCTGCCTCTGGCCGAGCGACCCCTTCTTTGCACGCCAGCAAAGCCTGCACAACAGCGGCCAGAATGGAGCCATGCCGGACGCCGACGTGGATGCGCCGGAGGCCTGGGACATCCGCACCGGCAACGAACGGCTGGTGATTGCGATCCTGGACACAGGCGTGGACACCGGCCACCCCGACCTGAACTTCTTCCGCAACGACGGCGAGTGGGGTGGCGGCCGGGAAAACAACGGGGTGGACGACGACGGCAACGGCTACGTGGACGACCATCAAGGCTGGGACTTCTGGGCACAGGACAACAATCCCAACCCGGGAACCAGCCCCGAGGCTGCTCATGGTACGTCTTGTGCCGGTGTGGCCGGCGCCAAAGGCTACAACAGCACGGGAATAAGTGGTGTCGCGCAAAGCTGCCGGATTCTGCCGGTAAAGATTCAAGATGACTCAGGTGTCAATTTTACACCTTCCTACCAGATCGGGAACTCCATCCGTTACGCGGCGCAATTCGCGGACGTGATCAGTTGCAGTTGGGGGCAGGTTCCGGTGTCGTCAACGATAGACTCTGCTATCGACTACGCGACTAACGCTGGTCGGTTCGGTCGGGGTTGTCCAGTTATCGCTGCGAGTGGCAACGATGCTGGCATTTGGACAGTGCGGACACGTTTTGTTTCAATCATTGTTACTCCCGGGATATACAGAATCGGCTTCCGCTGCATTAGTTTGGGACCGATTTACGGCTCTCCAATAGTCGCGATAGATCAGGTCCGGCTTTTGGCCCGAGATGGTTACACCAACCATTGGCGAGATGATTTCGAGTCTGTTTTGCCGGGCTGGACCGTGCTTCATCAAGGACCCAACATCACCGATTGGTGGCTGACGGATGAATCGCTTTACCGTCGTCCGGGCAGTACTTGGTGCTGGCGTACACCGAACTTGAGGCCTATCCCAGCGGGCGAGTGGACTGAACTACGGAGCCCGCCGGTGAATCTGACAAACCAGCATGTCCTGGCCTTAATGACGGGAGGGCAAGATACCATAGACTTTTGGGGCAACAAGGCAGTTGAATTCCAGGTCCGGCTTTATGACGTAAACAATCAATTCATTTCCTTGCTCAATAATGATGACCTCCGGGTTTTCTGTGGTAGCGGACAATCAGGATGGATTGCCTATCCCGCAAGCCGCCCGAACGTTATTGCGGTGGGTGCCTGCACAGATCTCGGTTTCCGCGCAAGTTATAGTCAATACGGTGAGCCGTGGCACGGATCACAGTTGTTCTGTGTCGCTCCCAGTAGCGGCGGCTGGAACCCTGTTGTGACCACCGACACGGTGGGTACGAACGGGTTTAATAATGGTCTCTAGAACGGTGATGGTGACTACCGCATGTCTTTCGGCGGCACATCCGCCGCCACCCCGCTTACCGCCGGCGTGGCTGCCTTGGTGCTTTCGAAGAACGGCAACCTGACGTGGCAGCAATTGAAGGACACCTTGCGCCTGAGCTGTGACAAGATCGGTGGGGTCACCTACGACGCCAACGGTCGGCACCCGGAATATGGCTACGGCCGGATCAATGCCCGCAAGGCGCTCTTAGACGCGAACTGCCCGCCCGATACGACAGCGCCGACGGTGTTGTCCGTGGTTGCCAGGACCAGTCGGGCGGTGGAAATCACCTTCAGCGAGCCCATGGGCAACGGCGTGGCCACCGCCGCCAACTACACCATATCCGGGGCTGGCAAGGGCACGCTCCTCAGCCAGCCTTCCACGGTCAACTGGCTGGGCGGAAACAAGTTTCTCTTGGAATGGTCCAGCGGCGAAATGCTGGCGGGAACCGGCAATGTCACGGTGACGGCAAGCACGGCGGTCAAGGACCTTGCCGGGGGTTCGATGGGGACACCAAGCTCGGGCACCGCCAACGGGACACGGGTCATTTACCAGATCAATTGCGGCCCCCGGCCCGCCGAAAACAGCTATCCCATCTACCCATTCGAATCGGAACGGGGATATTGGTCAGGCGTGGGCACGCTTTACGGCCAGTACACCGTCAACGGTGTGGTCAGTGATGACGGCATTCCTTGGGCCGTGTACGGAAACGAGCGCTGCGTCCTGTGCTCCACGACTTATCCGGGCGACATCATTTACACCCTGCCGGGCATCTCGGCGGGTGTGAATCACCAGGTGCGAGTCTATTTCCTGGCCAATGGCTACAGCACCCATGCGGGCGACGTGGTTTTCGATGTCTATATCAATAACGTGCTGAAACTGGCCAACTTCGACCTGATCGGGGCAGCGGGCGGCGTGCGCATTGGCGTCTGGCGGGAGTTCAACAACATCACGGCGGATGCCTATGGCCGGATCGTGGTGAAAATCGTGCCCAAGGGCAGCTACAACCAAACGTGGGGCGGGACGTGGTACTACAACGCCACGCTCAGCGGCCTCAAGGTCATCGCGCAATGATCCACTGGAAAAATTGGATAGGGCTATGCACTTGATTCCCCTAACCCCAATCGCTTGTAGTAGTCGGCATGGCCGATTACCCTCAAACCGTGGTGGAGTTCAACGAGCGGTTTCACGCCGCCGCCGCCTGTCGTGCCTATTTGGAATCCATTCGCTGGCCGGACGGCCCGCGTTGTCCGCGCTGTCCCCAAGCCAAAGTCTGGGCCATGAAGCCGCCGTTCTACCGGTGTGCCTCCTGCGGTCACGACTTCACGGTGACCGCCGGGACGCTCTTCGCCGACACCCATTTGCCGCTGCGCCTGTGGTTTCAAGCCATGTGGTATGTGGTCAATCAGAAGAGTGGCGCCAGTGCCTTGGGTGTCCAACGGGTGTTGGGCTTGGGCAGCTATCGCACCGCGTGGAACTGGCTGCACAAATTGCGGCGGGCCATGGTGCGACCGGGCCGGGACCGGCTCGCCGGCACGGTGGAAGTGGACGAGGTCTATATCGGCGGCGAGCGACCGGGCAAGCGTGGGCGCGGGGCGGCGGGCAAGGCGCTGGTGCTGATTGCCGCGCAAGTGGACGGGAGCAAGATCGGTCGCATTCGGCTGGCCCGGGTGACCGATGCGTCGGCCCCGGTGTTGGCGCAAGCCGTAACCGCCGCCGCGAGTCCCGGCAGCCAGGTGCTGACCGATGGCTGGAATGGCTACGCCACACTCCAGCGCCAAGGGTATCGTCACGCGATCGTGCGGGACAGTGCGATCGTCGGAGCCAACCTGCTGCCGCGGGCCAATCGGGTGGCGGCGCTGCTCCAGCGGTGGTTGTTGGGCACGCATCAGGGAGCCGTGGCGGCGGCCCATTTGGATTACTCTCTGGACGAGTTCACGTTCCGGTTCAACCGGCGCACCTCCGGTTCGCGGGGATTGCTGTTTCAACGGCTGGTCGAGCAGGCGTTGGCCCTCGCGCCGGTGCGCGGCGACGAGTTGGTTGGCGGAACCACCCCCAAGTAATGGTGCCAGGGGAATCAAGTGCATAGCCCTAAAATTGGATTTTGTTGGAAGAAAGGCCGTTATGAAAAGCAAGACAACTCAAACCGGAATCACCTTCCGGCGATTCTCCCTCCACCGCCTCCTGGTTCGCCGGCTGCGCCTGGCATCAAGTGCCGTTGGCCTGGCCGTGACGCTGACGGCGGCGGAAGAACTGGTGAGCATTGACTTCCGCAACCGCATTCCCGGCGTGCTGGACGCGCCGGTGTACAACACCGATGGCATCACCCCGTTGGCGGGACCGGATCATTACGCGCAGCTTTACTTTTCTCCCGCCACGCCAGATGCCCTGACGCCGATTGGACATCCTTTTCAGGCATTTGGGACGGGTACAAACGCCGGCTACTGGGATCCAGCGGTTATCACGCTGCCACCTGAATATCGCGTGACTCTGGGCCAAGAGGTTTATTACCAAGTCCGCGTGGGAACAGTCGGATACTGGGGTATTGACGATCCTTTCCCGAAGTTTCTACCTGTCGCCTTCGGCAAAACTTACCGCATGGTGGTGACCAATGCGGTCATGCCGCTGGTCGGGCTGGAGAGCTTTCGTCTGGTGATGCCCGAGCGGCTGCGCATCCGGATTCAGGGCGACCAAATGGTGCTCGAATGGGAGGACAAGGGAGCACCGCAGTATAAACTGGAGGCGACCGCCAGCCTGGAGCCGCCGGTGTGGTGGCAAACGATCTGGTCCCGCAGCACGCCGGGCCGCGCCGGAGACATCATTGCCGTGACCAACACCCTCGGCACCAACCGGATGTTCTACCAGTTGTGGCGGGGTCGGTAGCTCAGAGCGGTGGGGGCGCAGTGGCAGGCAATCCGGGATGGCCCGGCTCACCATCCCCCTGTAATCCGGCTGCTTTCGCAGCGGCTTTGCACCGTGAGGCAAAAGCCGGGCAGCGCTCCGCGGAATCTACACCTTGATGCCGTAACGCCGGATTTTGTTGTAGAGCGTCTGGCGCGTCACGCCGAGTTCGGCCGCCGCCATGGTCTTGTTGCCGTTGGCCCGCGACAGCGCCTGGCGGATGGTGTCGCGCTCGACGTTTTCCAAGACCGTCAGCGGCCCCTCCGGCCCCACCTCGGGCCCGACGCCGATGGACAGGTCCGTGACTTCCACCACGCCGGAATCGCACATCAGCACGGCGCGCTGGATTTCGTTCTCGAGCTGGCGGACGTTGCCCGGCCAGTCGAAGTCCTGCAGCACCCGGGCCGCCGTCTCGCTGAACCCAGTGATGGCGCGGCCGGACTGCGCGGCGAACCGGCGCAGAAAGGCGTTCGCCAGCGGCAGGATGTCCTCCCGCCGCTCCCGCAGCGGCGGAATGTGCAGGGTCACCGCCGAGATGCGGTAATACACGTCCTCGCGGAGCTTGCCTTCGCGCATGGCTTCCTCGACGCGCCGGTTGGTCGCGGCCAGCACCCGGCAGTCGGCGCTGAAGCTGGTCTTGCCGCCCACCGGCCGGAAGCTGCGCTCCTGGAGCACGCGCAGCAGCTTGGCCTGCGTGTCCAGCGGCATCTCGGAAATCTCGTCCAGCAAGATCGTGCCCCGGCCAGCCTCGTGGAAGAGCCCGTCGCGGTCCGAGTGCGCGCCGGTGTAAGCGCCTTTCACCGCGCCAAACAGCTCGCTTTCGATCAACTCGCGCGGCAGGGCGGCGCAGTTCACCTTCACAAAAGGCCCGGTGGCCCGCGGGCTGAGCGCGTGGATCAGGTCCGCCACCACCTCCTTGCCGGTGCCGCTCTCGCCGGTGATCAACACCGGCGCGTCGCTGCCCGCGACCCGCTCGACCAGCCGGAGGATGTCGGTCATGGCCCGGCTGGCGAAGACCGCCGGGGTTTCGCCGCGGAGCGTGGACAGCGCGCGCTGCAACGCCGCGGTGCGGTCGTTGAGGTACTTGTGCTCGCAGGCCCGCTGGACCAGCAGCGAAAGGCTTTCGGCGTGGAACGGCTTGCTCTGAAAATGGAAGGCGCCCTGTTTGACCGCCTCCACCGCCGCGTCAAACGTGGCGAAGCCGGTGAGCATGATGACCTGCGTGTCCGGCCAGCGGCGCTTGATCTCGGGCAGCAATTCCATGCCATCGCCGTCGGGCAATTGCCAGTCCAGCAACACCACGTCCGGCTGGGTGCGGTTGAACTGCTCCCGCGCCATGGCGACGTTCTCCGCGAACGCCATCTCGTAGCCGTCCGCCCGCAGGATGCTGGCCAGCACCCCGCGGGTGTGTTCGTCGTCCTCGATAACCAGGATGCGACCTTTCACGGGTGGAACAGGGTTGCGGCCTGGCGGGCGGACGCCAAGGAGTGCTTTGGGGAGGTGGTTGCGTCCAGTTTCATGCCGGTCGGATCATCTGCGTGGCGTTTTTATACGGCAACGTCCGCTGCTTGACCAGTCCCCAAGTAAAGCCATTTCGTAATGCGCGCAACGCCGGCAGATTGCGTCACTTCGGGGTCGGCGTCAATCCCCTTACAGACAAGCTGCCGGGTGCGTGGCCAGTCGTTTGACACTCCGCAGGCCAGTCCTTACCCTCCCCCCCAATGACTGTGTTGCGGAACTCCCTGATCGAATTGATCCGCCGGACCTCCGCGGAAATCCCCGATGACGTGCAAGCCGCCATCCTCGCGGCCCTGGAATGTGAGAAGCAGGGCACCATCGCCGCCGACGCCATGCGCATCATCGAGCGCAACATCGCGCTGGCGAAGCAGAAGTCGCAGCCCATCTGCCAGGACACCGGCAGCGTGCTGTTTTACGTGGACTGCCCGGTGGGCTACGACCAGATCGCCTTCGCAGAAGCCGCGCGCGATGCCGTAAAACTGGCAACGCAAAAAGGGTACCTGCGGCAGAATTCGGTGGACGCGATCACCGGGAAGAACGACGGCACCAACCTGGGTCCCGGAGCGCCGGCGTTTCACTTCCACCAGCACCGCTCGCCGTCCGTCGAGGCGCGGCTCGTCCTCAAGGGCGGCGGCTGTGAAAACGTGGGCGCGCAATACTCGCTGCCGTACGAGCCGCTGGAGGCCGACCGCGACCTGGCCGGCTGCCGGAAGGTCATCCTCGACGCGGTGCTCCAGGCGCAGGGCAAGGGTTGCGGGCCGGGCGTTCTGGGCGTGTGCATCGGCGGCGACCGCGCGACCGGTTACGAGTTCTCGAAGGTCCAGTTCCTCCGCCGGCTCGAAGACCGGAATCCCGTGCCGGAACTCGACGCCTTGGAGCAGGACATTCTCAAGACCGCCAACGAGCTGGGCATCGGCCCGATGGGCTTTGGCGGCAAGACCACCCTGCTGGGCGTGAAAATCTGCGCCGCCAACCGCGTGCCCGCCTCGTATTTCGTGAGCGTCAGCTACATGTGCTGGGCCTTCCGCCGGCTGGGCGTGACGCTGGATGACGAAGGGAGGATTGGGAAGTGGCTTTACTGAACATCCTGTTTTTCCCGTGAGTGATGAACTCCTCATCAGGTTATTTCGGCGACACTTTGTGGATCCGGTGTCTGCGCTCCGTCGCTTGGACGCGCATCTCACCTCGGTCGAACTACCGTTCGACCTGAATGCGCAACTTCGCGAAATTTCAATCCCACCCCAGCCAGGATTGCCAAACGGGGCACCGTCCATCATTCACTACTATGTTCCGAACTGCGGACGCGGCAGCGATCAGCCAATACACGAAGATCCCCTTCATCACTCGTTTGTCAACGTCTGTGATGGAATAGGCCTGAACTTCGGTTGTCCCGTTCGGTTGCTGCGGGCGCTGGATATGCTTGTCCAACTGCCCGATGCAGACCAGCGGCAACCTCGAGACGACCTCCGGCATGCTCGCGGACATCTTACAGCCGTGGAAGAACTACTTTGGCTGACAGGTTGGAAGTCTCCAAGGTGTCTTCGGCGCGGTGGTCAATTTTCAGGGATGAGGGGCGATGTGGATTGGGCTTTGCAGGCGTGCGGCTTCCCGATCTTCGTGGAAGCCAAGTTCCGCCGTTCGGATTGGCCTAGATTGTCTGACGGCGCCACGTTCGCCTGGATGGGGGAAGGATTCCTGTCGAGTTCAGGCCACAAGTTTCCAGATCCTCCCCAAGCCGCCGCATTGCACATTGTAGGTATTACGACGTTCGACAATATTGACGAAGACATCATGCACGAGATCGGAAACGAGTTGGAGGCGATGCCGCAGGTTCATGCCGTGGTGATCCGCAGTATGGCGCAAATGACCCACGTGATCTCGCTGAGCGTACAAGTTCGTGACCGTGTTTTGGATTTGCTCACTGTTCCGGCAATATCGGATTTCCCGACAAACTACGCCGTCTTCTACCACTTGGGGCAGCGCGACAAACGGATTGCCAAGCTCCAACCTCAACGAGCTACCACGAAGCGGTCTAAGGCCGTTTGCTGGTCATTACCCCCTCGAGGAGATGAGCCGTTCCCGATGCCTGAGCATGATCTATACCGACTCGACATCCCATCTCGCGGCCCTGATGGCGAACCACACTTTAAGGTCGTTCCCAAGTATTTGCCGCCGTAGCCCATGTACGTGTGAAGATCACGAAACTAGAAAGACATGGCGATGGCCAAACCCGCTGCTCCTACTTGGTGAGCTTGCGAGGTTTGGTTGCATGGAGCTTGAACAAACCTATACCTGCTGACGACCTGCCCAATTCCTCAATTTCGATGTCATGATCCCGCTCACCACCCCCGTTTCCGAAGCCCAAATCCGCGCGCTCAAGGTCGGCGACGCGGTGGAAATCACCGGCACGCTGTACACGGGCCGCGACGCCGTCCACAAGCACCTGGCCAAGGGCGGCGCCCTGCCCGCCGGCGTGAGCCTGCGCGACGGCATCCTGTACCACTGCGGCCCGGTGGTCATCAAGGACGAGGCCGGCCGGTGGAAGGTGATCGCCGCCGGCCCAACCACCTCGGCGCGGGAAGAGCCTTACCAGGGCGACATCATCCGCAAGTTCGGCCTGCGCGGCGTCATCGGCAAAGGCGGCATGGGCGCCCGGACGCTCGCCGCCTGCCACGAGGCGGGCGCGGTGTACCTGCACGCGGTGGGCGGTGCCGCCCAAGTGCTGGCCGAGCACATCAAGGCCGTGCGCGGGGTGTACTTCCTCGAGGAATTCGGCTCGCCCGAAGCCATCTGGGAACTCGAGGTGGAACGCTTCCCCGCCGTGGTGACCATGGACGCCCACGGCCATTCGCTGCACCAGCAAGTCTTCGAAGCCAGCCAGGCGGCCCTGTCACAGCGGTTGTGACCCGCGGATGCTTTCGCCGCCCGGGCGAAAGGCCGGGTGGATCTCAAGCCGCCGCCGCGAAGAACGCGTCCAGATTCGCCAGCGGCGTTTGCGGCGGGATGTCGCAGCCCGAGGACAGCACGTGATTGGGGTGGCCGGCGGTGGCGGCCCGCAACGCCCGCGTGGCCGCGCGCACCTGTTCCGGCGTGGCTTGCACGAAGACCTTCGCGGGATCGAGGTTGCCGCACACCAGCGTCCCGGCCGGCACCTGCTCCAGCGCGGCCGGCAGGTCCATCGGCGCGCCGAAATGATACGCGCGCGCCCCGCCGGCCCGGACTTGCGGCAGATGCATCAGCCGCGCCGCGCAGTTGTGCAGGATGAGCGTGAAGTCCGGCGCGTCCACGGCTGACACGATCCGGCTCACGTATGCCGAGGAAATCTCACCCAGCGCGCGCGGCGACAGCAAGCCGGCCGTGGGTTCCGCCATCACCACGCCGTCTGCGCCCGCCGCTCGAAAAGCCGTGGCATACGCCGTGAGGAACGTCGCGGCCTTGGCCACCAGCAGGTGCGTCAGGTCGGGATCTTCGAGTGTCAGGCTGAGCATTTCGCTCACGCCGAACAGCCGGGCGGCAAGCGAGAACGGCCCGATCATGCCGCCCAGCACCGCCGGCTGGTCTGGGAGTTGCCGGAGCCGGTGCACCGTGTCCAGGTAAACCGCGGTGCGGGCCGCGCCGGGCGCCGGCACTGGCAACGCTTCGGCCTCGGCCCGCGTCTGCACGCGCCGCCCCAGCACCGTGGGCACTTCATTGTCCGCCAGATGCACCTCGCAGCCGAAGGCCTCGGCCTCGGCGCTCAAATCCATCGCCGAGAGCACCACGCGCGTTTGATAACGCGCGTGCAGCGCGGTCACCGCCGCGACCTGCGCGTCCGCCCGCGTGACCATGTCCCGGACGCTGACACCGGCCAGGTGGGCGCCGGGAAAGGTGAGGATGGGCAGCGCCAGCTGCTCCTTGCCGGCAAGCGCAAGGTTCAAAAGGCGATTCATCGCGCGCGTTCCTAACCGAGTCCGCGCGGCGCAAGCAAGCGGGATTGCCAGGCCGAACCGCTCAACGGGCGCATCTCACTTTTGTGCCGGTCCGGCCTTGACGGGGTGGGGCGGGACGCCGTCGAGCCCTGCTATTTTGGTTCTTGGTTCTTGGTTCTTGGTTCGTTGCTCTGGCCTTCGACTTTCGACTTTTGACCTTCGACCTCGATCCACTGGCGGGTCGCCCGCGGCACGGCCCCAGGCGAGGTCGCCTGGGCCACTACGGCCCGCTCGACGCCGGCACGTAAGTGAGGAGATGCGCCCCTGCTCAACCGCCCGCCAGGCGTTGCGCCAGCAGGGTGGTCGAGCGGCCCGGCACGCCGCCCACCACGGCCACGCGGCCGCCGTAGCTTTCCACGAACCGCCGCTCCACCTGATTGATGGTGTCCAGCGTGTAATCGCCGCCCTTGGCGTACACATCCGGCCGCGCCCGGCGCAGAAACGCCAGCGCGTCCGGCTCGGGAAACACGTACACCGCGTCCACTGATTCGAGCGCCGCCAGCACGGCCGCGCGGTCGCCTTCCGGGTTGAGCGGCCGGCCCGGTCCTTTGATGGCTCGCACGGAGGCGTCGTTGTTGACGGCCACAAGCAGGGCGTCGCCCAGGTTGCGCGCGGCCTCGAGGTAGGTCACGTGGCCGAGGTGTAGCAGGTCGAAGCAGCCGTTGGTGGCCACCACGCGCCGGCCCGCCGCCCGCTGGGCTTCGCGCCAAGCGGAAAGCTGGTCGGCCGTGAGAATCTTCGCGCGGAAGTTCATGGCTCACTGTGGCGGGCGGACGGCACGAACGACAACCGGGAAAACACGTCCGCCCACACCGGGCCGCCGAATGCCGCGCGCGGATGTTGCGTCCAACGCTCGGAATTCGACGGAAAGGGGTGGCCGGGGACGCGGGCGCGGGCTGGAATTCCCTTGGCAAAAGCACCGTCCGGCCCGCAGAGTCCAGCCCCGCCAGCGGCCGGGCCGGACGTTACCGGCCGGCGCCAGCCGGATTGAATCTGAATCTATGAAGCAGCACATGACCGCAGAACTGAACCGACGAGACTTTTTGCGTGGCGGCTCCGCCGCGGCCTTCTTCACGATGCTGGGTGGCGTGCCCATCCTCGCGGCCGAGGAGCAGCCCGGCTCCGCCCCGACCCAGTACAAAGGCGAGACGCCGCCGGTCAAGGTGGGGGTCATCGGCTGCGGCGCTTGGGGCCGCGAGATCCTCAAGACGCTCTCGATGATCAGCTTCGGTCCGGTGGTGGCCATCTGCGACAACTACCCCGCCTACCTCAAGCGCGGCGCCACGCTCGCGCCCAACGCCGAGCGTTACGACGATTACACCAAGCTGCTGGCCAGTCCGGAGGTGGAAGCCGTCGTGGTGGCCACGCCCACGCACCTGCACAAGGAATTCGTGCTGGCGGCCCTGGCGGCCGGCAAGCACGTCTATTGCGAGGCGCCGCTGGCCACCAACATGGAGGACACGCGCGCCATCGCGGAGGCCGCCCGCAAACACCTCAAGCTCAACTTCCAGCCCGGCCTCCAGGCGCGCGCGGACAAGCAGATCGTCAACTTGATGAAGTTCGTCCGCACGGGGGTCATGGGCACGAGCCTGAAAGGACGCGCCCAGTTCCACAAAAAGATGAGCTGGCGGCTGGCCTCGGCCACGGCCGAGCGCGAAAAGGCCCTGAACTGGCGCCTGGACAGCGCCACGTCCTGCGGCCTGGTCGGCGAGTTCGGCGTGCATCAGGTGGACCTGGCGAACTGGGTCTTCAACGCCCCGCCCGCCGAGGTCAAGGGCGTGGGTGCGGTGACCTTCTACAAGGACGGCCGCGACGTCTTCGACAACATCCAGGCCCTGTTCCGCTACCCGAACGGCGTGCACTACAGCTACGAGGCCACGGTGGGCAACTCGTTCGACGGCGAGATGGGCCTGTTCTTCGGCACGGACTGCGCCATCATGATGCGCGAACGCCGCGCCTGGATGTTCAAGGAGGCCGACGCCCCGCTGCTCGGCTGGGAGGTCTATGCCGTCAAGGAGGCGTTCTACAAGGAAAGCGGCATCTCGCTCCGGGCCGGCGCGTCCAAGCAGGACGCCCAGAAGGAGGCCGCCAAGGGCCCGGACGTCGTGGACGAGAAATCGGCGCTCCAGTACGCGCTCGAGAACTTCCTGATCAACTCGTACAACCTCGCCGCCGCCGTGAAGGACTTCGCGGACAGCTACGGCGAAGGCAGCGAGGACGACCTGCGCGAGTTCCTCAAGGAGCAGGCCAAAAAGCGCGAGCCAGCCGCGGAGTTGCTGGATGGCTACCTCGCCACCGTGGCGGTCCTCAAGGCCAACGAAGCCCTGAACAAAAACCAGCCCATCGTCCTTGCGCCGGAGTGGTTCCAGCTCGGCTGACGGATGAATTTTTCGGACAACGAAAACATCGAAACAGCAAAACCATGAAATCAAACGCGATCAATTGGACCGTGGGAACCGCGCTGGCACTGGCGCTAACCACGAGCGCCGTCGCCGCCGACACCTGGGTCAAACTCGGCTCCAAGCCGGGTGGCAAGGTGCGGATGGACGGCACCTCCTCGATTCACGACTGGTACGCCGAAAGCGCCATCATCCGGGGCACCTTCGAGGTGGAGCCCGAGTTCCTCACCGACAAGTCCCTGAAGTCCGTCAAGAGCCTCACGACCAAGGAGGTCAATCCCAAGGCCGAACTCGCCATTCCGGTGCGTTCGCTCAAGAGCAGCAGCGGCCAGAAGATGGACGAGATCACGCAGGAGGCCATGAACATGAAGGAACACCGGGACATCGTGTACAAGCTCAAGGAGATGGTCCTCAAAGGCGAGGCAGACGCCGCGGGCAATGCCAAGTTTGACACCGTGGGCGATCTGACCGTGGCGGGCAAAGCCCAGCCGTGCGCCATGGTCGTGGGCCTCGAGCGTATGGACGGCGGCCGCTTCAAGTTCAGCGGTGAGACCAAGCTCAAGATGACCGATTTCGGCATCGCCCCGCCTTCCCCCAAGATTCCGGGCATGGCCGAGATCACGACCGGCGATGAAGTGACCGTGAAATTCGAGTGGGTGGTGGGAACGACTACGGCTGCGAAGTAAACCCCAAGCTGATCTACCGCCAGCAAGGCGCGGCGTCTTCGCCGCGCCTTTTTTTACTCACCCGTTGAGGCGAAACTCCGCCGAGCCTTGCCTCTTGCTCATCCGGTGGGGTGAGACTCCGTCGAGCCGTGCCTTGAGTGACGGGCCAGCATGCTCTGGAAGGACCAGATGGAACTCACCAGACCTCTCCCCCTTCCCGAGTTCCTGCTTTCCAAATTGAAACTCAGGTGAGCCGACCCGCCGGCCGCGCGACGCCGCTCCAAGATTGCGCGTGCCGGGGGTTTCCAGTTAGCTCGCCGCGCGGATGGTGCCCACGCCCGCACAGCCGGCCCTGAACCTGCACGCCCTGCTTCTGCTTGGGCGGGTGTCCAATCTGCCCATCGTCTGGTCCAACTGCCTCGCGGGCTGGGTCCTGGCCGGCGGGGAAAGCACCGCCCGCTTCGGACTGCTCTGCGCGGCCGGCACGTGCCTGTACCTGGGCGGGATGTTTCTGAACGACGCCTTCGATGCCGGGTTCGACCGCCAGCGCCGCAAGGAACGACCCATTCCCTCCGGCCTGATTTCCGAGGCCCGCGTCTGGCAGGCAGGCTGGCTCTGGCTGACGCTGGGCGTGGCGGCCACGGCCGCCCTGGGCAAGACACCCTTCCTGCTCGCCACGCTGCTGGCCGGCACCATCGTTCTGTACAACGCCATTCACAAGCGCACGCCGCTGGCGGTAATCCTGATGGGCGCGTGCCGGTTCCAGCTTTACCTGCTGGCCGCCGCAGCCGCCGGCGGGCCGGCCGGGCACGCGATCTGGTGCGGCCTCGCCCTGGGCACGTACGTGGCGGGACTGAGTTATCTGGCGCGCCGGGAATCCATCCCCGGCCCGCTGCATTGGTGGCCGACGCTGACGTTCGCCGCGCCGATCCTCCTGGCCCTGCTCCTCAACGGCGAGGCGGTGGACGGCCCGAATTACCGCGAGCGCGCCTTTTACCTGAGCCTGCTGCTGGTCATCTGGATCCTGCCCAGCCTGCGCTACGCCTACGGCCGCGAACCGCGCCAGCTTGGCTTCGCGGTCTCGAACCTCCTGGCCGGCATCGTGCTGGTGGACCTGCTGGCCACCGTGGGCGAGCCGTGGTTTGTCCTGCCGGCGTTCGCGTTGTTCTTCGTGGCCACGCTGGCTTTGCAGCGCTTCGTGCCGGCCACCTGAGCGCGGCTTTGGGTTTGTCGCCGGACCGCCGCAGTGCCACCTTCCCGGCATGGTCATCGGCGTTCCCAAAGAAATCAAAGCCAAGGAATTTCGGGTGGGACTCCTGCCCTCCGCGGCTTATCAACTCATGCGGCGTGGACACCACGTGCTGGTCGAGCGCCAGGCCGGCGTCGGCGCCGGGTTCCCCGATGACGATTACCGCCAGGCCGGCGCGGAGCTGGTGGACGACCACGCGGCTGTGTTCCAGCGCGCGGAACTGGTGGTCAAGGTCAAGGAGCCGCAACCATCTGAAATCCCGCTGCTGCGGCCCGGCCAGATTCTGTTCACCTACCTGCACCTGGCGCCCGACCGCGCCCTGACCGAAGGTCTGCTGCGCTCCGGCGTGACCGCCATCGCCTACGAAACCGTGGAACTCAAAGGCCGCCTGCCGCTGCTCGAGCCGATGAGCGAGATCGCCGGGCGCATGTCCGTTTACGTGGGCGCGTATTTTCTGGGTAAACACTGCGGCGGCAGCGGCACGTTGCTGGGCGGCGTGCCAGGCGTGCTGCCGGGCCGCATCGTCGTGCTCGGCGGCGGCACCTCGGGCGTCAACGCCGCCCGCCTCGCCACTGGCTTGGGCCTGGACGTCACCATTCTCGAAGTGGACCTGGAGCGGATGCGCTTTCTCGACATCACCCTCCACACCGCGCACACGCTGTACTCGAACGAGGCGCATCTGCTGAACCTGCTGCCCGACGTGGACCTGCTGATCGGCGCGGTGCTGGTGCCCGGCGCCAAGGCCCCCAAGCTGATTCGCCGCGACATGCTGCGGCGGATGCGGCCCGGCAGCGTGCTGGTGGACATCGCGATTGACCAGGGCGGCTGCGCTGAAACCTCCCGGCCCACCACGCACGATGATCCGGTCTTCGTCGAGGAAGGCGTGCTGCATTATTGCGTGGCGAACATGCCCGGCGCCTACGCGCGCACCGCCACCCAGGCGCTGACCAACGTGACCTATCCGTATCTGGAAAACCTGGCCGACCACGGCCTCGCGGAAGCCTGCCGCCGCCAGCCGGCGCTGCTTGCCGGCATCAACGTCCAGAACGGCAAACTGACCTGCCGCGCCGTGGCCGAAGCCCACGGCCAGCCCTGCACGCCGCCGGAGGTGTGAGGGGGCGGGCGCGCTCCCCTGCCCCACCGCCACGCACCCGTTCACCCGCCGGCCGCCAGCCCCAGGTTTTCCAGGATGCGCGTGACCGGTCCAGCCTTGTTCAGCGTGTAAAAGTGCAGGCCGGGCACGCCCTGCCGGAGCAGGTCCACGCATTGCGCCGTGGCGAACTCGAGGCCGAACTCCGCCGTCGCCGCGTCGTCGTCGCCCAGCGCGTCCAGCCGGCTGGCCAGCGCCGCCGGGATGGTGGCCCCGCACAGGGCCACGAATTTGCGAATCTGCCCGGCGCCCTGGATCGCGATCACGCCCGGCACGATCGGCACGCGCACGCCGAGCCGCCGCGTCAGGTGCTCGCGCATTTCGTAAAAGAAGGCGTTGTCGAAGAAAAGCTGTGTCAGCACAAAGTCCGCGCCGCAGTCAATCTTGGCCTTCAGCCGCTGCCAGTCCACGAACCTGCCTTCCCGGCATTCGAGGTGGCCTTCGGGGAAACCGGCCACGCCAATCGAGAAGCCGCCCAGTTGGCGCGTCAGCGTGACCAGCTCGTGCGCGTACCGGAAGCCGCCGTCCACCTGCTCGAAGACGCCGCTGCCGGCGGGCGGATCGCCGCGCAACGCGAGGATGTTCCGGATGCCCCGCGCCCGCGCGTCCTCGAGCAGCGCCTGGATTTGCGCGCGCGTGGATCCCACGCACGTCAGGTGCGCCATCGCGGGGATGCCGTGCTCGTCCTGGATGCGTTGCACCATGTCCAGGGTCTTTTCCCGCGTGCTGCCGCCGGCGCCGTACGTAACCGAGCAATAGCCGGGCCGCAAACGCGCCAGCGCGGGCAGGGTCTTCTCGAAAAAGGCGCGCTCGCCCTCGGTGGTCTTCGGCGTGAAAAACTCGAAGGAGATCACCGGCCGGCCCTGCGCGGCGGCGTACAAATCACGGATGAACTGCATGGTGGGCGGGAAAGTGCCTGTTGCGCGGCGCGGCGCAAGCGCCCGGCCGGGGCGGGTCAGGACAACCCCCGCATCACCGCGACCATTTCCAGGGCGGTCTCCGCCGCCTCGCGCCCGCGGTTGAACTCGCCCAGACAGCGCGCGCGGGCCTGGGCTTCGTTGTCGAGCAGCAGCACTTCATGGATGACCGGGATTTCGTGCTCGAACTGAATGCGCGCCAGCGCGTCCGTCACCGCCCGGCCGATGAGGTCGGCGTGCGCGGTCTCGCCGCGGATGACCACGCCCAGGCAGATCACGGCGTCCAAGCGCGGCACAGCCGTCCGCGCCAGGCGCGCCGCGACCACCGGGATTTCAAACGCCCCCGGCACGCGCACCACCTGGATTTCCGCGCCCGCCGCCTTGAGCGTGGCTCGTGCTGACTTCACGAGCGCGTCGGTGAAGCGGGCGTTGTAGCGCGAGGCGATCAGGGCGAAACGGCCGCCGCGGGTGCGGACGCGCCGGGACTTCATGGCTTTGAGCATGGCGGGTGGCGCGGGCTGGGACGGAGTGTTTCAACCACGAATGGACACGAATCCACACGAATGAAGGCCGGCCTCGGCCCTCCGGCCCGCGACGGCGCATGCACCAGCCGGTTGCCGTGGCGCGCCACGCTGTTTCAGGCCTGTTGGTCTCCAAAGAATTCGTGTTCCTTCGTGTCCATTCGTGGTGTTCATTCGGTTCCCCCGGCTCAGATCAAATGGCCCATCTTTTCGCGTTTGGTCTTGAGGTATTTCGCGTTGTGCGGATTCGCCGGCACCCGGATGGGCACCTGCTCGGTGATGACCAGTCCGTAGCCCTCCAGGCCCACCAGCTTGCGCGGGTTGTTGGTAAGCAGCCGGATGGTGCGCAGGCCCAGGTCGGCCAGAATCTGCGCGCCCAGGCCGTACTCGCGGAGGTCCATCGGGTAACCCAGCTTGAGGTTGGCCTCCACGGTGTCCAGGCCCGTTTCCTGCAGCTTGTAGGCGCGGATTTTGGCCGGCAGGCCGATGCCGCGGCCTTCCTGGCGCATGTACACGAGCACGCCCCGGCCCGCTTCGCTGATCTGGCGCATGGCCTGGTGCAGTTGCGGACCGCAGTCGCACCGCTGCGACCCGAACACGTCGCCGGTGAGGCACTCGCTGTGGACGCGCACCAGCACGTTCTTGTGGCCGGCCACCTCGCCGCGCACCAGGGCCAGATGATGCTGGCCGTCAAGTTTCGAGCGGTACAGGTGCAGTTCAAATTCGCCGTAAGGCGTCGGCAGCCGCACGCTTTCCACCCGTTCGACCAGCCGCTCGCGCGTGCGGCGGTGGCGGATGAGCGACTCGATCGTGCCGAGCCGCAGCTTGTGCCTGCGGGCGAAGCGGCGCAGCTCCGGCAGCCGCGCCATTGTGCCGTCGTCGCTCATGATCTCGCAGATCACGGCCACGGGCCGGCAGCCCGCGAGCAAGGCCAGGTCCACGGCGGCCTCGGTGTGGCCGGCGCGCTGCAACACGCCACCCGGCTTGCCGCGGAGCGGAAACACATGCCCCGGCGAGACCAGGTCGCTCGGCGTCGCGGTCGGGTCAGCCAGCACCGCGACGGTGCGGGCGCGGTCCGCCGCGCTGATGCCGGTGGTGATGCCGTGCGCGGCGTCCACGCTCACCTGGAAGTCGGTTTTGAAGGACTCCCGGTTGTCGCGGACCATCCGCTCGATGCCGAGTTGTTGCAGCCGCTCCGAGGTGGTCGGCACACAAATGAGCCCCCGGCCAAACCGCGCCATGAAGTTCACCGCCTCCGGCGTCACGTGCTCGGCGGCCATGACCAGGTCCCCCTCGTTTTCCCGGTCCGCGTCGTCCACGAGGATCACCATGCGCCCGCGGCGGATGTCGGCAACCAGGTTTTCGATGGAGTCAAACTCCGCTTTCTTCACAGACGCGGAAGCCTACGGCGTTGAAGGCCGAAAGCCAGCCACAAGTGGGCGCAGACGACGCGGGGGCATCTCAATTTCGTGCAGGCCGTGTCACCTGCCGTGGTAGGTCGCCCCTCGCCGAGGGGCGACGGATCCGGCCCCTGAGCCAGCGGCCGGCTACCCCCTGCCGAATCCCCGCCCGCCACCCACCACCCAGTTTCTGAGTTTCTGAGTTTGGGCTTTCTTGCCGTATCCGGGAACAACCCGCCTGCCTTGTGTCTCGGCCACGCGGCTCAGCCTCGCCAGCGACGACAGACGGCGAACGCCAGAACACCCAGCGCGACGAGCGTCACGGCCTGGGCCGGCTCGGGAATGGGCCGGGTGAGGACAAAGCGCAGCGTGGCGACATCGCCCGGTTCAACAACGGTGCCGGCGAAGTTGACCCAGACGGTGTCGTCCGACAGGAAACCGAACTTCGTTCCGTCGAAACCGGCGATCGTGTTGTCTTCCAGGCTCAAGCCAAGCAGGACGTCCCCGGGGGCGAAATCGAGGTCACCCAGCACGAAGCCGTTGAACGCCACGCCTGAGTCGAAATTGAAACCGCCAAGCGCCCGGATGACGAGCCGGTCATCCTCGGGGTCGAGTGTTGCGCCGGCGTTCCATTGAACTCCAAAGGCATCGCCCGGGCCTGTCTCGACGACGTCGTACACCCTGAGGCCCCGGAGCACTGTTCCCAGTTCAGGATAGTGCAGTTCACACCAGACCTCGTCGCCGAGGATGCCAGCGTGGGCGCCGGGTGCGGCCGCCAGCAGCAACGCCGCGGGCAACAAGACGCGGGTTCAGTTCATGGAACGCTGAGTTGTGTCGTGGGGTGGGTGCATAGACATGGATTTACAGGGGATTTGAGTTGTTGTGTCGTGTCTCGGGGCCGGGCCCGACTGGTGCCGGGTCAGGCCCAAAACGGGTTGCGAAAAGTCACGGCCTGTCATGCAAGGGCGATCTGAATTCACCGCGCCGCGGGTTGACTTGGGAAACCCGGGGCAGCCCTGTGCTGGCAGCGGCGAAATACTCGCGCGCCCGCCAGACCAACCAGCCCCAAGACGGTTGCCACGGCGAGGGCGGCCGGTTCCGGGATCGGGATGGCCGCGGCGGTGATGAGCTCCAGGCGCCAGTGCTCCAGGCTCACCAGCCCGCCGCCGCTCAGGTCGGCCAGGAAGAGGGTCCAGTCGCCGCCCGCTGGCCCGCCGTCGAACACGCTCAGGAAGGCCGCGCGCGGAGAGGCGTCGGTCACGAGGGCCGGGTCCACGAACCGCGCGTCCGGTTGCCAGACGCCGCCCAGCGGCCCCGGACTTCCGGCCCAGGTTTGCTGGTACAAATGGATGTCGCCCGCTGCTGCGTCATCGAACGTGACGTCCAGCAGGCCGTTGTCCGCGTAGCCGTCGGAGTTGGCGGCGGTGCGGCCGGGCCGGTTGAGCAGCACGCTCAAGGCGCCGCTCTCATGGCGCAGCCAGGCATACAAATCGCCGTTCCAGCCCGCCAGCGCGCCGGCCAGGGTGAGCGTGAGGCTCACATCGAGAACGATTTGCCCCGGCGCGGCCACGTTCACGGTGCGCGCCAGGCCGGCCGCGTTGGCATCCGGGATGATCACGCCGGGAGATTCTCCGGTGACGATCACGGCGCTCCATGCGGGCGCGGCCCACGCCAGCAGACCGGCCAGCAGCGTCGGGCCCGGCGCCCGGAGGCTTAGGTGAATGGTGAGTGGTTTCATGGCTTGTCGAGCATCAAGAGTTCAAGGCAGCGTCAGACGATAAAACCGCGCGGCACCGGGCGGGTCGGGATCGGTGAACGTCCCCACGCCATCCGCTCCGACCGTGAGCGTCCCCAGCGGCGACCAGTTTTGAAGGTCGGTCGAAAACTCGACCGTGTAAGTACGGCCGGGGATGCCGGCGAAGATCACCTGCCAGTGGCCGCCGACCAGGGTGGGTCCGCGCAGGATGTTCCGCGCCGGGCGGCTGTCCGGTGGCACGGTCAGATGCACCGTGGCCGTGGCCAGACCGTTCCGCCCGTCCGAGACGGTGTACGCGAACGAATCCGGCGCGCGGTCGCCGGGCGTGCTCCGGTAGATGATCCACGAGCCGAGCAGTTGCACCGTGCCGCCACGCGCGCTGGCCGCGGAAACACCGGTAAGGGTGAGCGGATCGTTGTCCGGGTCACTGTCATTATCCAACAGGTCGGCCACCGGCAGTTTGAACGTGTCGTCGGCCGGGCGCCCGAAGGAGTCGTCCACCGCCAGCGGCGGCTCGGAATCCGGCCGGGTGAACGTGAACACCGTGCCGGTCAGGTCGGTGAGCCTGGGCGTGCTGGTCTGGTCGAAGACGACCGTGAAGCGCCCGCCGGAGATCGTGCCGTCCAGGTTGTCAGTCACGTCCTTGGCCGGCATGAGGCCGCCGCTGCTGAGCACCGCCACCCAGTCGCTGCCGTTGAAGTAAAGCAAGGTCAGTGTGGCTTCCGCGGCTGGGTCCAGGTCGGCCGGGTAGTAGAAGCGACTGGTCGCCGAGTCCGCGGCGTCGGCCCCGCTCACCTTCACATCCCCGTACCCCCCACCCACGTCGAAAACCGGCGCGCTGTCCACCGGCAACGAATCGTAAACCGCCGTGGTCACGATGACCGGCTCCGGAGTGCCGCTGTTTTGCACCGTGGCGCTCACGCCGGGGCTGCTGCCATCGTCGGGTGGCGAGGCGGCGGCCACGGTTTCGCCGGCCAGGGCGACATCGCTGTTCGCCTGGGTCACCTGGGCGCCGGTGAGGGTGAAGACCTTGGGGTTCGACACCAGGCCGCTGGGCGCGCGGACCGTGACCAACACGGTGGCCAGTTCGGCGGCCGAGACCAGGTCCGCCGCCGGAAGGTCGGCGCGCAACTCATGGTCGCTGACGAAGGTCGTCGGGCGGGTCGCACCGCTCCATTCCACCTGATCGCCCGCGTCGAAAAACGCGCCCTGCACGACCAGCGTGAAGGCGTCGCCGTTGGCGGGCAGCGCGTCCGGCGCGAGGCCGGTAAGGACCGGCGTCATGCCGCTGTCGCGGACCACGCGCACCTGGAAGCTGCGCGTCGCGCTCAACCCCGCAAAATCAGTCGCCGTGAGGGTGATCGTGGCGGTGCCCAGCCGGCCGGCCGCGGGCGTGATCGTCAGCGTGCGGGACGCGCCGCCGCCGCCGAACTCCAGGTGGTCCGGCGAGTCAGGCACCAGCTCCGGATTCGACGAGTCGGCGGTGACTTCGACCAGGCCGTGCAGCCCGAAATTGAAGTCTGTCACCGTGAACGGCACGGTGACGGGCGTATTCATCGCGGTGACCTGATCGGGGATCTCCGAGAGGCCCGGCGGCAACGCCATCGCCTGGCACGGTGAAAATTCGGAGGTGTTGCCCAACTGATCGCTTGCTGTGGCCGAGATGAAAACTGGCTCGGGGAAATCGAACGGTCCCGGTAACGTGAATTGGGCCCTGCCGAATCCGTCGGTAACGACCAACAGCCAGCCCAAGAAGGTTCGGCCGTTTGGGCCGCACTCCGATCCGGACGTCGCATAGAACTCGATGATGAACTCGGTGTTCGGCGCGCTGTCGAGAACTCCACGGATGGACGCCAACGAACCCGACACCGAACCGAACACGGCCAGTTGGGGATGGTTTTGAAGATTGTTGGCGCCGGTGTCCGTATCGCCAGGATCATTGGAGGTCGGACCTTCCGGCCCCAGATCAATTCCCAACCCGCCATTTCCGTAAATCAAGCTTCCCACCCTATTGCCGGTCCCGGAAGTGATCCGCACGCCGTCCCGGCCATTGAAGGCGATGAGGTTGGCAAACTCGCCTCCGAAACCGCCGATCGTGTTGTCATTCGCATTTTCAATGACGACGCCGAAGGCGCTATTACCCAGCGCATCGCCCTCACTCGCGAAAAGACCGATGCGATTTGAGAAAAGGTTGTTACGGGTGGCCCCATTCTGAATGCGCACGCCCTCAGCGTTGGCGGTGATGACATTAGGTGTTGTCGGGTTCCCGATACGATTATTGCCGGACCCGTCGCGAATCAGGATCCCCGGTCCGGTGTTGCCCAACGGTGCATTTCCGGTGCCGTCCGTGCCGATCCAGTTCCCATCCACGACGTTCAGCATCGCGGCCCCGTCAAAATCAATTCCGACGCCGTTGGCTGAAATCACGTTGCGATGCATCTGGTCCGGGCCGCCGATGACGTTCAGGCGGGCGGCGTTGAGATTGATGCCACCAAAGGGATTACCCAAGGGCAGGAGTCCCGGGGCGTCGGTCCCGATCAAGTTGTTCTGCACCGCATTCGCGTCGCAAAGGTGGGTGAGGACAATTCCCTTGCCGTTGCCGGAAATCACATTGCCCGCGCCCGCCCCCGACTCGCCGACGCGGTTGCCGGTCGTCGGACCGCCCGCGTCGCCCCGCTCGAAGAACACCCCGACGTCGTTGCCCAGCGCCAGCGAGCCGGTCACGTCCGTGCCGATGTAATTGCCGATGATCCGGTTGTTGTTCGCGCCGTTCAGATTGATGCCGCGGCCATTTCCCGAGATCAGATTGCGATCGGCGGCGGTGGTGCCGCCGAGGACGTTGTCGGGCGAACTGCGCAGATCAATTCCGAAGGTGTTGCGCAACGCCACCGTGCCGGTCACGTCCGTGCCGAGGAAGTTGCCGTGGATCCAGTTGTTGCCGCCCAACACCAGCCGGATGCCCGCGCCGGGGCAGCGGTTGATGGCCAGGCCATAAACGCGGCAATGGCCGGCCCAGATTTGCAGGCCGTCGCCGCCGGTCTGCGAGCCGTCCAGTTCGAGCTGCGGACGGCCGCCCGCGTCCACCGGCCCCAAGATGTGCACCGGCTGCTCGATCCGCGGCAAGGCGGCCACGGGCCGGATCGTGTGCGGACCGTCGCCAGCGAGGGCGAAGGTGATCGTGTGCGGTGCGGCGGGTGTGGTGGGCCGGGCGTTCGCGTCCAGGATCGCCTGGCGCAGCGAACCTTCGACGCGGTCCTCGTTGTTTTCCGGCACACGGTCTTCGGTGGTCGTGACGATAAAGACGTCCGCAGCCGCGTGGGGCACTGCCAGCCCCAGCGCGGCCAACAGCGCGAGCGCGAGGAGGCCGGCCCGCGGGTTCCAGAGCAACCGGGGCGCGAACGCAGGCCGGTCGGGTTGGGAAGCGCGGGCTTGGGCCGCGCGGACCAGGCTTTCAACGAGACCGAGATTCGACTTCATGGCTTCTACAGGTTGTTGCGTGGCTGCAATGCCGCTTCACGGTCCAATCTAAACACCGCGATCTGCCGCGGTAGTCGCACAAAGATGTGAATCGGGCCGTGAAGGGGACGGGGAAGATCGCTCCGCCCGCGTCGCCCTGCCGGTGAACCGCGATGCGATGGCGCCGAAGTCTGCGGCGCCCCGCGCTGGTGGTTTACCGGCCCAGAAACTTCACCACCGCCTCGGTGCGCGAGGTCACCTGCAGCTTCTCGTACAACCGCCGGATGTGGCTGCGCACCGTGTCGAGCGCGATGCCCAGTTGCTCGGCGATCTCCTTGTAACGGTACCCGCGTGACAAGAGCGTGAGGATCTGCTGCTCGCGTGGGCTGACTTCAACGGTGGTCGCGGCGGCCGCGGGCGGAGGCCGGTGGAAGGCTTGCACCACCTTGCGCGCGATGGCGCTGGTCATGGGCGAGCCGCCACGATGCGCCTCGGCGATGGCTTCGAGAATCTCGGCCGGCGAGGCGCGCTTGAGCAGATAGCCGGTGGCGCCGGCGGCCAGCGAATCAAACACGCGCTCGTCGTCCTCGAACACGGTGAGCATGATGAACTGGACGGCGGGCAGCCGGGGCTTGAGCCGGTGCACGCACTCCAGCCCGGAGAGCCGGGGCAGTTGAATGTCCATCAACACCACGTCCGGCCGGCTGCTGGGAATCCCGGCGAGCGCCGCCTCCGCGTCGGCGTGGACGCCTACGCAGTGGAAGCCGGGCGTGCCGCCGATCAACAGGGCCAGGCTCTGGCGGGTGCCGGGGTCGTCCTCGACGATGGCCACCCGCACCGGCCCGGCCGGGGTGGTAGCGTCGCCATTCACCTGGGCAAGTTTAGCGCCCGTGACATCCGCCTCCAAGAGCATGAACATGCTACCGCGCTGCCGGGCACCTCGCCGGCGGACCTTGAAACCCTGGCGTGCAAGCAGCCGTGATCACGAACGCCGCAGGCGCTTGGAGCAATGGCCGCCCCCCCGCTAACGGTCAGCCTGTAGCGGCACTTCCATGCGCACCTGGGTGCCGCGACCCGACTGGCTGGTCACGGTCAGCCGGCCGCCCAGCGCCTCGAGCCGGCGCCGCAGATTGACCAGACCGTTGCGTTCCCGGCCGGCGGTTTCCGGCGCAAACCCGCAGCCGTTGTCCTCGATGGCGAGGGTTAGCGTCGCGTCGGTCACGTTCAGCCGCAGCCAGACCTCCGTGGCACGGGCGTGTTTGGCCACGTTGTTCAAAGCCTCCTTGCACGCCAGGAACAGGCTGTGCCGCGCCTCCGAAGTCAGGCGCAAATCCGGCAGGCGCTCGGGCAGGTCCAGCCGGCAGCGCAGGCTGGCCGCGCGCAAGAATTCCTCAGTGTACGTGGACAGGTAGGAAACCAGGTTTTCCAGCTTGTCCTTCTGCGGGTTCAGCGCCCAGACGATCTCGTCCACGGTGCCGGCCAGTTCCCGGGCGCCGGAGACCAGTTGATCGGCGTGGACGCGGGCCTGCTCGGGCAAAGCGAGGTCGCGCCGGGTCAGTTCGCTCAGCAAGGTCAACCGCGTGAGGCTGGCGCCGAGGTGATCGTGCATGTCCTGGGCGATGCGGGCGCGCTCGCGGGTGAGGGCCTGTTCGCGTTCAAGAGTGCGAAGCCGCCGGCGCCAGCGCCGCAACTCCAGCCCGCGCACCAAAGCCAGCGCCCCGGCGACCAAGACCACCGCGCCCGAGCCGGCCGCCCAGGGCGACTTCCACCACGGCGGGCGAACCGACGGCGGCCACCAGGCGATGACCGGGTGCGGCGTGTCGGCGTGGAGCATCGAACCCGGCAGGCCGCGCGCCGATCCGGGGAAGATTCGCACGTGGCCTTCGCGATTTTGCGCGCTCTTGTGCAGCCACGAGGCCACGCCCACGTCGGCGTGGCCGTCGCCGTTCACGTCGCCAAGGCCCCGCACGGTCACGCCCGGCGCGGCGTAAGCCTGGTCCACTTCGACCATCCAGTCCGGGGCGGTTCGCAAACCCTGCGCGCCGCCGCGGAAGAGCCAGGCGCGAATCCGGTTCGTGCCCGGTCCTGTGTGCCACGTGGACCCCACCACCACGTCTGCAAAGCCGTCGCGGTCCACGTCGCCCGCGCCGCTGAGGGCGATGCCCAACAGACCGTCGGGCACGTTGCCGCGCGCAATCCAGGCCGGGGCCGACGCCAAGCCGTCGGCGGATCCCAGGAACAGGAAGACCTTGCCCTCTTCGCGGTGAGTCTCATCCGCCTTGTTCGCGCCCACGAGCACATCGGCATAGCCGTCGCCATTGACATCGCCCGCGCCGCTGAGGTGCCGGCCAAAGTTCGAGCCCAGCCGTTGCGGAGAAGCGAAGGTCCAGTCCGGCTGGTCCGCCAAACCCTCCCGGCGGCCGTGAAAGACCAACACCCGGCCGGTGGCGGTGAGGTAGCCGGTCTTGGGGTCCCGGAGGTAATAGGCGGGTTCCCCCACCAGCAGGTCGTCGCAACCGTCGCCGTTGACGTCGCCCGCCGCGGCCACGGCCGCCCCCAGACTCGTGCCTTTGCGCGGGCTTTGGAAAATCCAGTCCGCCTCCCGCTTGAGCCCGGCGGGCCCGCCGTACCAGACGAAGACCCGGCCTTCCCGCCGATCCACTTCGCTGTAATAAGCCGCGCCCGCCGCCGCGTCATCAAAGCCGTCGCCGTTCAAATCGCCCGCCGAACAGCCGGCGTACCCCAGGCAAAGCCCTTCCTCCTCGCCTTCCACGTACCAGTCCGCCTGCGCGCCCGGGCCATCCCGTGAACTGTAAAACAACCAGACTTCTCCCCGGCGGTTCCGGTGCATCCACGAGCCGACCAGCACGTCCGCGAAGCCGTCTCCGTTGAAATCGCCGCACGCGACCGTCTCGGCAAAGCGTTGCTCCGACTCGGTGCCTTCCGCCAGCCATGCGGGCGTGGTTGGCGGGCCGGCCGCGGAGCCGGGGAACAGGAGCACCCGGCCCGCCCGCCAGTACGGCTTCGGGTACACCCGCGCGCCGACCACCACGTCGCTGAAGCCGTCGCCATTCACGTCGCCCGCGGCGAGCGCGTGGCCAAACTGACCGGCAGCCGTATCGTTTTCCAGCCGCCAGACCGGAGGCGGCTCGGGAACGCTCAACTGCGCCGTGTCGTCCGTTGCCCCGGTCAAAACCCCACACTGAAGGCCCAGCAGCAGCAGCGCGACCCAGGCAAGCATTGGCGGCTGTCGCGCGGGCAATCCACCACAGCCGCCGCTGTCTGAGGACCGCAGCCACGGATGGTCCGGGTTCGACGGGGTCTCGCGCCGCCACATCAAGGCCCGACCGGCAGCAAACAGAGCGGCACCTTTGCCGGATCGCCGGCCCGGACGCTCCCGCCTGGCGTTCGCAGTCGCGCTGGCGGCGCGCAGCGTGCCTGCAAAGTGATTCACCCGGCCCCGGCAGGCCCCTGGCGGCTGGGAACTGTTTGGGTGACGGGTTGACACGTCCGCGCGATCTCAGATCAAACACGCCTTGAGAAATTGATAGCTCGGGAAATTGGCGGGTCAAACGGCCAGCTGCCGAACCGCCAACGTGCCAGTTGGGAAGCCAGCGTTACGCCGCACCGCTCGCTTGCCGTCGGCACAATCGAGGGCGCGCGGTGACGGACCCAGAAGCTGGCCGAAGTTGCCGGCTGGAAACCGGCGCTACTTCCGCCCGCGCCGGAGCAGCCGCTCGACTTCCGGCCGGCGTGGCGCGGACGGCTGGGCGCCGGGCCGGGTCACGGAAATCGCCGCGGCGGCGTTGGCAAAACGCACCGCCTCGAGCAACGGCCGGCCTTCGCCCAGGGCCACAGCCAGCGCGCCGTTGAACACGTCGCCGGCAGCCGTGGTGTCCACGGCCTTCACCTTGAAGCCCGGCACAAGCCGGCGCGCCTCCGCACCCGCCACGAACGCGCCGCGCGAGCCGAGCGTGAGAATCACCGCCCTGACGCCCCGGCCGAGCAGGCGGCTGGCAGCCTTCGCCGCGGAGGCCGCGTCCGTCACGCGCACGCCGGTGAGCAGTTCCGCCTCGGTTTCGTTGGGCGTGAGAATCGAGACCAGGCGGAGCAACGCGTCGGGCAACGGCCGGGCCGGGGCCGGATTCAGAATCACCCGCACGCCGGCGCGGCTGGCGATTTCGGCCGCGGTCCGCACGGTTTCGAGGGGTGTCTCGAGCTGCAGCACCACCGAACTGGCCAGCGCGATCGCGGCGCGGGCATTTCGCACGTCCGCGGGTGAAAGCCGGGCGTTCGCGCCGCCAGCCACGGCGATGCAGTTCTCGCCGTCCTTCGCCACGAAGATCAGCGCCACGCCCGAGGGCGCGGCCCGGTCGCGAAAAACGAAGTCCGTGCCCATGCCGTCGCGCTGGAAACCGGCGACGGCCTGCTCGCCGAACACGTCGCGCCCCACACGGGCGACGAAGGTAACCCGGCCGCCCGCGCGGGCCGCGGCGACGGCCTGGTTGGCGCCCTTGCCGCCGGCGGCCATGCTGAACCCGCCGCCGAGGAGCGTCTCGCCCGGCCGCGGCAGGCGGTCGAGCCGGATGATCATGTCCGTGTTCGAGCTGCCGACGACGACGATGCCGGGACATTGCATGGCGCAAGGTGGCTGACCTGCTACGAATTTCGCTTCGCCTCGTCGGGCCGCTCGGCCAGCCAAGACGGCGGCGGGAACCGCTTGACGTTCGCGAACAACTGAAGCGCGCCGAAGACAATCATCAGCAGCGGCACCTCGGTCTTGAGCTCGAGCTGGCCGGTCTGGCGGAAGACCGAGAGCACGCTGGCCACCAGAAAGAACGGTCCGAAGACCACCGTGAACCGGTCCACGCCCCACGCCACAAAGGCCAGCACCCCGATTGCCGCCAGGGCCAGGGTCCAGATCCAGTCAATCTGCGGCATGACGCCGAGCGAGGTCAGCAGCCAGCCCGTGCCCACCACGATGATCGCGATGGGCAACACCAGAGTTTTGTTTTTTGTGTTCATCCGCGCCTTTCAGCTTTCAACCATTTTCACCGTTCCACTGCACTGTGCCGAAGCGCCCTTGGGCCTCACGCCTTGCGGGCCAGGCGATGCCGGTACTGGTCGAGAATCACCGCGGCCACGATGACTGCGCCGGTCACCAGCCGCTTGAGTTCGTCCTTGGCGCCGACGGCGGCCAGGCCGGAGTTGAGCACGGCGATGATCAGCACGCCGAAGAAGGTGCTGACGACCGAGCCGCGCCCGCCCATGAGGCTGGTGCCGCCGATCACCGCCGCCGCGATGGCCTGGAGCTCGAAGCCGGTTCCTGCGTTCGGGTTCGCCGCCTGGAACCGCGAGGTGTCAATCATCGCCGCCAGCGCCACCAGCAGGCCGGCCAGCAGGAACACCGCGAGCTTGATGGGCCGCGGGTCAATGCCGCTGAGCCGCACCGCCTCCTCGTTTGTGCCGATGGCCACGAGGTAGCGGCCGAAGACCGTCCGCGTGAGCACGAGTTGCGCGAGGATCACCACGGCCAGCGCGAGCACAAAGGGCAGCGAGAGCCCGAGCAGATGGGTTTCGGCGATGCCGCCGATGGCCGCGCCGATGTACTGGGTCTGCGAGCGCGTGACGGCGTGCGCGCCGCCGCGGGCCATTTCCAGCATGCCCAGCGTGACGATGAACGACGGCAGCCGCCAGCGGAGCGACACCGCGCCGTTGAACGCCCCGCACGCCAGGCCCGCGAACGCCGCGGCCAGCAACGCCAGCGGCAGCGGCCAGCGCCATTGCGTGAGCGCCACGCCCAGCACGCAACTGCACAGGCCCAGCACCGAGCCGACCGACAGGTCAATTTCGGCGATCACCAGCACGTAGGTCATGGCCGTGGCGATCAGCAGCGCGGCGGGAATCTGGTTCGCGATGGTGAGGAAGGTGGTGCGGCTGAAGAAATGCTGCGTGCTGAGGCTGAAGACGAGGATCAACGCCGCCAGCGCGGCCAGCAGGCCCAGGTAATCTGCGGCAAGCGCGCGCCAAGAGGCTGGCTTGGGGAGGCTGGGACTCATCGTCTTGAAGCGATTGAGGAACCGCGAATGGACACCAATGGACACGAATTCGACCACGGCCGCGGGATTGCGGCTTGTCCAAGCCCGGTCAACGAACAGCGGACGTTTTCGGGAAGGCTCGAATGTGCTGCCGCTCCTGTCCTCATGGGTGTCTATTCGTGTGTGCTCGTGGTCGCCACCTGCCGCTCACTCCGGAGATACCCGCTCAGCGCGGCGGTCATGATTTTGCCTTCGGTCCATTCGCCCCGGCGGAACGTCGCGGCGAGCCGCCCTGCGGACATGACGGCGATGCGGTCGCACAGCGCCATCAGTTCCGGCAGGTCGGAGGACACGACGATGATGGCCTTGCCTTGGGCGGCCAGACCTTCGAGCAACTGGTAAATCTCGAACCGCGCGCCGACATCAATCCCGCGTGTGGGTTCGTCGAAGATCAGCACGTCGCAGTCGCGCAGCAGCCATTTGGCGATGACGACTTTCTGCTGGTTGCCGCCGCTGAGGTCGGCCACGCGTTGCTCGGCGTCGCGGCACCGGATGCCCAGCGTGCCGATCCAGCGCGTGCTTTCCTCTGCTTCCGCGCTCCGGCGCAGCCAGCCCGCCGTCGCGGCGAAGCGGGGCAGCGACGGCAACGTCACGTTTGCCCGCACCGGCAACGGCAGCAGCAGACCCTGCTCTTTGCGGTTCTCGGTCAGCAAGGCGAGGCCCTGGCGGACGGCGTCGCGCGGGGACCGAATCCGTGCCGGCCGGGTCGCGCCGCCCAGCTGGATTTTCCCGGCGTCCGGCCGGTCCGCGCCGAAGATCGCCCGCATGGTTTCCGTGCGGCCCGAGCCCATCAAGCCGGCGAAGCCCAGGATTTCGCCGCGCCGCGCTTCGAAACTCACGTCCTTCACCGCCGGTTCGCGGCGCAGGCCGCGAACTTCAAGCACCGCCGGTCCGGGCGGGCGCGGGGCGCGCGCCGTCATCTGGCCGACTTCACGCCCCACCATGAGCCGTACGATTTCGTCAAGCGACACGTCCGCCACAGGCCGGGTGGCAACCAGGCGGCCGTCGCGCAGCACGCTGACGCGGTCAGCGATGCGGCGGATTTCCTCCAGGCGATGCGAGATGTAGGTGACGCCGGTGCCGGTGGCCTTGAGCACGGCGATCTGGGCGAAGAGTTGCTCGGTCTCGGTTGTGGTCAGGGCAGCGGTCGGCTCGTCCAGGATGAGCACGTCGCAGCGACGGGCCAGGCCGGCGGCGATTTCCACCATCTGCTGCTGGCCGACGCCCAGGGTACGGATCAGCCGCGCGGGGTCGAGGCCGGCCAGGCCGACGCGTTCGAGGGCGGCGCGGGCCTGGCGGTGTAGTTGCGCCCGGTCAATCCAGCCCCAGCGATGCGGCAGGCGGTCAATGAACAGGCTCTCGGCGACGGTAAGGTTGCCGACGAGGTTCAGCTCCTGCATCACCATGCGGACGCCGTGGTGCTCGGCGTCGCGACGGTCGCGTGGCTGGAAAGGCCGCCCCGCCAGGGTGAGCGAGCCGGCGTCAGCGGGGGTCAGGCCGGCGATGATGCGGGAGAGCGTGCTCTTGCCGGCGCCGTTTTCGCCGACCAGCGCGTGAACCTCGCCGCGGCGCAGGTCGAAATCCACGTCGGTCAGGACGCGGACCGGGCCGTAGGATTTGGAGAGGCCGGCGATTTGAAGAAGCAGGGTCAAGAAGTCAGCCACTCACGATTTTAAGTGCGAAGTCCGAAATCCGAACTCGGAAGCCGGCCGCGCGCCCGGAGTCGTGGCGCGGAAAGACCTCGAACAATGCGAGGTTGTCATCCCAGCGGCACGCGACGTGCCGGGCCGGGCCGTTCCGCCCGCCCATGCTGCAATGCGGTTCCGATCTTCGACCTTCGCGCTTCGGACTTCCGCACACATGCAGACGCTACTTGCTGGCTGCCTTTTGCGTCACGCTCGCCGCAGTCACCAACTCCACCGGTGTCTCGCGGTCCGCCGGCGCGGCCTTGGTCTTGAGCATCTCGAGGGCGTACCCGATGCCAAACACGGCGAGCTGGTCCGCGTGCTGGTCGGCGGTGGCGAGGACGCGGCCTTCCCGCAGCAGTTGCTTCACAGCCGCGATGTTGTCGTAGCCGACCACGAGGACCTGGTCGAGCTTGCCCGCCGCGCGCAACGCCGCCACGGCGCCGAGCGCCATGCTGTCGTTCGCGCACAGAAACGCCTTGAGATCGGGGTGCTCGGTGATGACGGCCGCCGCCACCTGGTTGGCCTTGTCGGTCTCCCAGAAGCCGGACTGCGAGCTGACGATCTTCGCGCCGGCCGCCTTCATGGCGTCCTCGAAGCCGAGCTTGCGCTGCACGGCGTTGAAGGCATTGGGTGCCCCTTCGATGATGGCCACCTTGTCGCCGGGCTGGAGCCGCTTCGCCAGGTAATCGCCGACGGCCTTCGCGCCTTTGCGGTTGTCCGGGCCGACGAACGGGAACTTCACCCCCGCCTGGGCGAGCACGGCGTCGTCGAACTTGTTGTCAATGTTCACCACCACGATGCCGGCCTGCTGCGCCTTCTTGCAGACCGGCACGAGCGCCTTGGAATCGGCTGGAGCGATGACGAGGGCGTCCACGCGCTGGGCGATCATCTGCTCGACCAGTTCGACCTGCTTGCCGACGTCGAGCTCGTCCTTGATGCCGTTGGCGATGAGGTCGTAGCGGTCGGCGTTCGCCTTTTGATGGACCCGGGCGCCGTTCTCCATGGTCAGGAAGAACTCGTTGGCCAGCGACTTCATGATGAGCGCGACGCGCGGCTTGCCAGCCGGCGAACCGGTGTCGGTGGGTGCGGAGGCGGGCTTGCAGCCGGTGAGCGCCAGCGCCGCCACGCCGAGCGCGGCGAAGAGGCTGGCCAGGAGGTTGAGGCCAGATTCAGTTTTCATCGCTTTGTCGAATCGGTGTTGGTTCGGTTCAATGCTCAGTCGGGGCGCGTCGAGCCCCGGGGGGTGTGGCCTCGAAGCGTCGCATCGCGTGGCGCAGGCGCCCCGCCCGGACCGCACGCGGCGCGAGCCGGTGGCCGGGGACGGCTGCGCTGCAAGACAACGGGTCGGCGTCATTTGGCCGCGCGGTAGATGCAGGCCTCGCGGATGGCCACCTCCCTGCCCTGCGACCGCACATCCGCAGTGCCAGTGGTCACAATGCGCAGCGTGTGCGGGCCGGGTTTCAAGCCGTAGGCCTGCCAGAGCACGTTGTCGTGCGTGTTGGGCACGATGTAGGCGTCCAGCGGCACCGAATGCTTGACACCATCAAGGTAAACGTCCGCGCGCCCGCCCGCCTGGTTGAGCGTGCCGATCACCGCCACCGCCATGCCGTCGAACTTGAGCACCGCCTCGCTGCCGGCGGCCTCGCTGAGCTTCGCGCCGCGTTCCTCCTTCCACGCGCCGCGCCAGGTCCACGCCGCGTCGCCCGCGCCGATGCGGCGATCCGGGATGCCCGGCGACCACTGCTCAAGCTTCGGCGCCCTCGGTTTCTGGGTCTTGATTGTGACCTCGGTGTCGTTGACCTGGCCGCCGGTCATGCGAATGATTTTCAGCGCCCGCGTCTCGGTGGACTTCACGATGTCGTTGAACGAGTAGTCGGTGAAATCGAATTTCCGGTTCTCCAGCGCCGGCATCTCGGCCTTGAACTTCGCCGGAATCCGGTCGTAGCCCAGCATGACGCCGAGCACCCCGGCGGCGCTCGAGGGATTGCAATCCGAGTCCTGACCGCAGCGGGTGCTGATCTCCATCGTCCGCTCGAAGTCGCCGCCGCCGTGAAGCAGGCCCATGGCGATGTAGGCGCCGTTGAGCTTGGCATCAATGTTGAAGTCCCGCTGGAAGCCGTCCGGGCAGGGGTCGTCCCGGTTCCACTTGTCCTCGATGAGTTGCCAGACCTTGCGCCAGTCGTCCGGGCGCTGCTCCTGCCAGCGCAGCAGATCGGCGATGAGCCGGCCGTACTCACTCCGGGCGGGGATGCACCGGAGCCCGGCCTCGACGACCCGGCGCGGGTCGGTTTCGAAGTAGGCGACGGCGTACATGCCGCACACGAACATGCCGCCGTAGAGGCCGTCGCCGTAGTTCATGACCCGGCCGACGCGGTCACAGTATTTGTTGGACTCGCGGGGCAGGCCGGGGCACATCAGGCCGATGAAGTCGGCCTCGATCTGGAAATCAATGTCGTTGGCGTGGAAGTTGTACTTGGGGTGCCCGGACCACGGCGCGGAGACGCCCTGGTTCAACGCCCGGCGGGCGCCGGCGTTCGCGTGCCAGAGATGATACTTGGAGACCTTGAACGCCTCGCCGAACTGCTGCGTGGTGGCGTCCAGGCCAAAGTCGTCCATGACCTTGGCGAAGGTCATCTCCACGTAGAGGTCATCCTGGTGGATGGTGTTTTCGAGCATGCCGGGCTTCCAAGTCAGGTCCCACTCGCCGATTTTGGCGTTGGACTTGAACTCGGTGGGCGCGCCGTAGGCCACGCCGATCATCTGGCCCGCCCAGCCGCCGCGAATCTTGTCGAGCAAGGCGGCGCGGGACAGGGTGCGGGTTTCGGCGAAGGCCGTGAGTGCCAGGCAGCACAGGCCGGCCGCCAGCCACGGTGCGCGGGGGAACTGGATGGGCTTCATGACGGGCGGGATGGTGTGCGCGCCCGCGGGCGGCGGTCAATCCGGTTCCGACTGCGGCGGCGGACGGCATCATGACACGGGTTGGGAAGGCGGTGTTGAAATCCGAAATCCGAAGACCTGTGAAGCGTATCCCCCGCAAGGGTGTTTGGCATTTGCTGCTTGGTGCTTTGTACTTGGTTCTTGGTCTCTATTTCCTAGCTCTTGGCCTGAAGACTGAACACTGAACACTGCGCACTTCGGATTTCGGACTTCGGGTTTCGTTTCCCCCTCATTGCCTTCCCAATTTCCGAGTTTGGGTTGCTGGCTTGGCCGACGCTTGCCAAGGCCCGGAAGCGCCCGTTTAATCCGCGCTTGTGGTTCAACAACAAACCCTCCGCGAGGCCGTCGGCTTCGCCGGCAGCGGCCTGCACAGCGGCAACCGGGTGAACCTGACGTTCGTCCCCGCGGCGCCGGGCGCCGGCCTGCGCTTCCGTCGCGTGGACCTGGAAGGCCAGCCCGAAATCCCCGCCCGGCTGGAGCAGGTGGAGGACACCACCCGTTCGACCACCCTGGCCAGCGGCTCGGTGAAGGTGCAAACCGTCGAGCACGTGCTGGCCGCGCTGGCCGGCTGCGGCGTGGACAACGCGGTGATCGAACTCGACGCCAACGAGCCGCCCATCGCGGACGGCAGCGCGCGCGAGTTCTCCCGGCTGATTGACCAGGCGGGGCTGGTGCCGCAAGGCGAGCCGCGCGAAGTGCTGAGCGTGCTCGAGCCCATCCAGTTCCAGGTGGGCGAGTCCTTGATGAGCGTCTTCCCCCACGACCGGCTGAAGATCACCTGCACCAGCGCGGACCGCGCCGGCCGGTTCACCCAGTTTCAAAGCCTGGAGGTGACGCCGGAAACCTGGCGCCGGGAACTCGCGCTGGCGCGGACGTTCTGCTTCTTCGAGGAGATCGAGTACCTGATCAAAAACGGCCTCATCAAGGGCGGCAGCCTGGAAAACGCGGTGGTGATCCGCGAAGACGCGGTGCTCACCACCGAACCGCTGCGCTTCCCGGATGAATTCGTGCGGCACAAGATGCTGGACATCCTGGGCGACCTGACCCTGCTCGGCCAGCCGCTGGTGGGGCACGTGGTGGCGATGTTGCCCAGCCACGCCGCCAACGTCGAACTGGGCCGGCAGATCGCCGCGCAGCATCGCCGCGCCGTGCGCGCGCTCGAGACCTTCGGCCCCCCGCCCATGCCACCGCGCGCCAGCGAGCCCGGCGCCGCGCCGGGCGAAACCCTGGTGGTGGACGGCGCCGATCTGGACATTGACCAGGTGCTGCGGGTCCTGCCGCACCGGTACCCGTTTTTGATGGTGGACCGCGTAACCCGCATTGCCGGCAACCAGATTTCCGCCGTGAAGAACGTCTCCGCCAACGAGCCGTTTTTCCAGGGGCATTTCCCCGGCCACCCGATCATGCCCGGTGTGCTGCAACTGGAGGCAATCGCCCAGGTCGCCGGCATCCTCATGATGCGCCAGGCGGAGAACGCCGGGAAGCTGGCGTACTTCATGTCCGCTGAATCGGTGAAGTGGCGCAAGCCGGTCCGGCCCGGCGACACGCTGGTCATTGACATCGAACTCACCAAGACCCGCGGCAAGGTCGGCAAGGCCCGCGGCGTCTGCACGGTCGGCGGCGACGTGGTGAGCGAGGCCGAGGTGACCTTCATGCTGGTGGACCGCTAGCCCGTCCATTTCTCCAAACGCACGCTGCCATGCTTACGAGCCATCACGCCGCCACCGCACCCCGGCGGGGCATCCGCCTCAAACGCCCGCCGGTGCTTTTCCACCGCACGCAGAAATTGCTGGCGCGGCTGGAAGACCGGCTGGGCCACTGTTTCCTGACCTACTGGAACTCGAACAACGGCTCGGTCTGCCAGAACGACGTGCTGGGCGTGTACGGTGTGTTGCGACGCCTGGGCCCCCAGCCGGCCATCACGCTGTTCATCAAGTCCGACGGCGGCTCGGGCCAGGCGTCGTTGATGCTGGTGAACCTGCTCCGCCAGTTCACCCGGCGCCTGGTCGCCGTCGTGCCCCTGGAGTGCCAGTCCGCCGCCACGATGCTCGCGCTGGGCGCGGACGAAATCCACATGGGCCCGCTGGCGCACCTCTCGGCGGTGGACACCTCCCTGGCGCACCAGCTTTCGCCGCTGGACCGCGACAACGAGCGCGTGAGCGTGAGCCAGGACGAGTTGATGCGGGTGATCAAGCTCTGGCAGCAGGAGGTGCGCAGCGACGCGGTGAACCCTTACCAGGCCATCTTCCCGTACATCCACCCGCTGGTGATCGGCGCGGTCCACCGTGTCAGCTCGCTGTCGGTGAAGCTGTGCATGGAAATCCTGTCCTACCACCTCAGGGACGCCCGCAAGGCGGCGGCCATCAGCGAGGCGCTGAACTCGAAATACCCGTCGCACAGCTACCCCATCACGCTGCGCGAGGCGCGGCGGCTGGGCCTGAACGCGCGGCCGCTCGACCCGGAACTCAACGAGCTGCTGCTCGAACTCAACGAGGCGTACTCGGAGATGGGCCAGCGCGCGGTCACCGACTTCGACACCTTCAACAACCATGACAGCCAGATTTACAACATCATCGAAGGCCGCGGCATCATGATCTTCTACCAGTCGGACCGGGACTGGCACTACCGCAAGGAGGAACGCCGCTGGGTCACCTTGAACGACCGCAGCAGTTGGCGGAAGGTCGAGCGTGCCGGCCGACGGCTCCGCACCTCGGTCTTCCACATCAGCTAGCCCGCGGCCGCCGGCGCATGATCCATCCCACCGCCATCCTCCACCCCGGCGCGCAACTCGGCGTGGATTGCGAGATCGGACCGTACTGCATCATCGGCCCGCACGTCGCTCTGGGCGACCGCTGCCGGCTCCACTCGCACGTGGTCGTGGACGGCCACACCCGCCTCGGCCAGGGCAACGAAATCTTTCCCTTCGCCAGCATCGGCCTGCGCACCCAGGACCTGAAATGGAAGGGCGGCGTCACCCGGACGGAGATCGGCGACTTCAACACCTTCCGCGAAGCCGTCACTGTCCACAGCGCCACGAACGAAGGCGACGTGACCCGCATTGGCTCGTACAACAACTTCCTGGCCTACGCCCACGTGGCGCACGACTGCCAGTTGGGCAACCACATCATCATGTCCAACTGCTCGGGCCTGGCCGGCCACGTGGTCGTCGAGGACCACGCGGTCATGGCGGGCTACGTGGCGGTGCACCAGTTCTGCCGCATCGGCACCCTGGCCATGCTGGGCGGCTGCACCAAGGTCCGCCAGGACGTCGCGCCGTACATGCTCGTGGACGGCGACCCCGGCGAAACCCGCGCGCTCAACAAGGTCGGGCTCGAACGCAAAGGGGTGTCGCCCGAGGCCCAGGCCGCGCTCAAACAGGCGCATCGCATCCTGTTCCGCGAACAACTTTCCATCCCGAACGCGCTGGCGCGGATCGAGCAGGAACTGCCGCCGCTGCCTGAAATCCAGCACTTGGTCCGCTTTGTCCGGGCCAGCCAGCGGGGAATATGCCGCTGAACGACAACGCGGACCATGCGGGCCGGCGAAACCCGCGTCGCGCCGCGGCAGCTAGTGGCGCAGGCGACCCTGCCCGCGGCCGTCCCGCGGGCGACCCGCCCGCGGACAATCGGCTTACCGGTCAGCCACAACACGCCGGCAGAGCTGCCGGCGCTCCCAGTGCGCGGACGCCTTTTCACCGGCCATGACCGAGCGCGCCCGCCGGCTCGAAGCCGCCTCGATGCTCCTGCTGGCCACGGCCTTTTGGTCGCTGAGCTTTCCGGTGATGAAGGCCATGACCCTGGCCCAGCAGGACCTGCTGCCCGGCGTGAACTCCTGGTTCACCTCCTCGCTGTGTGTTTTCTACCGGTTCGCCCTGGCCGCGCTGGGCATGATCTTGCTGACCGCGCCGAAGCTGCGCGGACTCACCCGCAAAGAAATCGCCCAGGGCGTGGGATTGGGCCTGTTCGGCAGCGGGGGCCTGGTGTTTCAGATGGACGGCCTGGCCTACACGGCGGCTTCGACCTCGGCCTTTCTGACGCAGTTTTACTGCCTGCTCATCCCGCTGTGGTTCGCGCTGCGGCATCGCCGGCTGCCTTCCGCGCGCGTTCTGCTATGCTGCCTGGCGGTGCTGATCGGCGTGGCGGTGCTCTCGGGCTTTGACTGGCGGCGGTTTCACCTGGGTCGGGGCGAGATCGAGACACTCGTCGGCTCGATCCTGTTCACCGGCCAGATTCTGTGGCTCCAGCGCCCGCGTTACGCCGGCAACGACGTCGGCCGCTTCACCTGCGTCATGTTTGTGGTGATGGCGCTGTGCATGGCGCCGGTGACGCTGGCCACGACGCGGTCCGCCGGCGACTGGGTGACGGCGTTCAGCACCGGGCCGCTGCTGACGTTCCTGGGCGTGCTGGTGGTGGTCTGCACCTTCGGCGGCTACCTGCTGATGAACCACTGGCAGCCGGTGGTCCCAGCCACGCAGGCCGGTCTGATCTACTGCGCCGAGCCGGTCTTCGTCAGCTTGCTGGTGTTGTTTCTGCCCGGCCTGCTCGCGGTCTTTGCGGACGTCGCGTACGCCAACGAACAACTCACCTGGCGGCTGCTGCTGGGGGGCGGTCTGATCACGGCGGCCAACGTGCTGCTCACCCTGGCGCCGCCGCCGGCCGAACACGCCATCCATGCGCCCGTGCCACCGGGCGTGCCCCAGGCCGGTTCGGCGGCGGGTTGAACTCGAAAACCGAAGTCGCGCCGGGTGGGAATCCGGCGTTACGGGCAACTTCGGATTTCGGGTCGCGCGTCGCCGGGGCGGGACAGACTTGCCGGACGCGGGGCAGATGTGCTTGCTTCATCGCCGGCAAAGCCAACATTGCACCCATGTACCTCACCGGCATTGGCGACGAAGCGGGCGTGTCCTTGGACGCGCAAATCCGGGCCACCCAGGCCCTGGGCTGGAAGACCCTCGAGGCCCGGGCCGTCGAGGTGCCGGGCTTTCCCAAGGCGAACCTGCACGACCTGTCCGAGCCCGCGTTCGAACAGGTGGTGGAGCGGCTCCGCGAGGCCGGCCTGGGCGTGTGCTGTTTCGGGTCCACGATCATGAACTGGTCCAAGACGGTGGACACGCCCTTCGAGGTCACGCTCGAGGAGGTGCGCCGCGCCATCCCGCGCATGCAACGGCTGGGCACCCGGCTCGTGCGCATTATGAGCTTCAAGCCGGCGGACGACGCGGACCGCATCCCGCCGGTGGTGATCGAAAGGGTGCGGGAAGTGACCGGCCTGTTCCTGGACGCCGGTCTGCAGCCCGTTCACGAAAACTGCATGAACCACGGCGGCATGAGCTGGCAGCACGCCCTCGAACTCCTGGAAGCCGTGCCCGGCCTGCGCTGGGTCTGGGACACCGGCAATCCGTTGTTCAACCCGGACCGCAGCCAGCCCCGGCCCTGGCCGCGGCAGGATCCGTGGACTTTTTACTGGCGGGTGAAGCCGTGGATCAGCCACGTCCACGTGAAAGACGTGATCTGGGACGAGGCCGCGAACCGCGAGCAATACACCTGGCCGGGCGAGGGCCAGGCCCAGGTGCGGCGCTTGCTACGGGACTTGCTGGCCAACGACTACGATGGCGGCATCTCCATTGAACCGCACATGGCGGCGGTGTTCCACGACCCCACCGCGCCCACCGTCACCGCCGAGGCCCAGTTCGAGAACTTCGTCGAGTACGGCCGGCGCCTGCAAAGCTTGGTGGATGGCATCTTTGGCGAACTGGCGGTCTCGCCCTGCGGGTGAGGGGCAACTCAATTTCATGCAGGCAGGATCGCCTGCCGGGTAGCGGCCGGCTTCCAGCCCGGCGGACCTGGCGAGAAAACCCAAACTCAGAAACGCAAAAAGGGGTGGGGGCGGGGATTCGGCATCTGGTGGCCAGCCCCTAGCTCAGGGGCCTGACCTGTCGCTCCTCAGCGAGGGGCGGCTACACCCGCTGGCGGGAAGCCGCGCTCCCCGCTTACCCAGGCGCGCGCCCCGGGAACGTCCGGCCATTTCCACCGCCTGCACAAAAGTGAGCTGCGCCCCGCGGCTGAGCCGGCGAAATCGGCTCTGGCGCGCGCGCGGAAGTTGGGCAACCTTTCTCCGTGACCGGTGTTAGCACCGGCAGTTCGACATCCTGAATCGCCATGCACAGGGTTGACACAACTCCGATTGCATTCGTTGCGGTGACCGGCGTGCTTTGTCTGACGGCTGGCCTGGCGCGCGCCGCCGAACCGACTGTCCTCGCGGCGCCCAGCCTGTCCGCTCCGGCCGCAGCCAGCGCCAATCTCAAAGCTCCGGCGGAGCCAAACCCCACCGACCCGGACCCGGGCCATCCCTACCAGGCCATCATCGCGCGCAATGCTTTTGGACTGAAAGAACCACCGCCGCCGGTCATCCCCCCGCCCAAGGACCCGGAGCCGCCGGTGAACACCTCGGCGCTGAAGCTGACCGGCATCACCACCCTGCTGGGCAAGCGGGCGATGTTTGTCCTCAACGACGGCCGGACCAACGTCGTTTCCGATCTGGTCCGTGAAGGCGAACGCGACCGGTTCATCACTAACCTCGAGGTGCTCGAAATTGACGCCGATGCCAGGACGGTGAAGGTCGTTTTTGGCGGCCGGGAGATGCGGCTGGACTTCGTGAACAACGGCCTGCAGCCGCCCACCAACATGGTGGCGCCGCCCATCATGCCCATCGTGGCCAGCGCCAACACGCGCCCCGGCATGCCAACGCCCACGATTCTGCCGCCACCCGGCTCACCGTCGAATCCGACCCTCCGAGCCGGCAACACCGCGTTCAATCCGGCCGGCGCCAACACGGTGCGGACGGTTCCGCTGCGTCCCAGCCGGTTGGGCATGACGCCTTCCGGTGATGTCTTGGGACAGACGCCTCAGCCGCAGGTTTCTGTCGAACAACAGGTCTTGATCCTCCAGGAGCAGCATCGCCTCGCGCGGGAAATGAACGTCGAACTGCCGCCGGCTCCGCCCGCGCCCGGCTTGGAACACCTCAGCGGCGGCAACCTGCCCGTCCCGCCGAACCTTCCGGGCGGTGGCGGCCCGCCGGCGTTTCCCGGCCAGCCGTAGTCAGCCCTGCCGGCGGGGTCGCCCGTTCCCCCTGCGCGAGCGCGGTCGCTCGCGCCGCGGTCAAAGGCGGGGCACCCGCGCCACTACCCGCTTCGGTTTTTCAGGCTCAGTGGACCACGGCAGCCGATGCCGTGTCCACCCGGCTTGGCGGCCATCGCTTGGCAGGCTGAGCGTGAGATAGCCGCCGTCCTTGAGCAGTTCGCAACCCGCCAGCGAGGGGCACAGCCGCACCTTGAAGTCGCGCCACCGCCGGGCCTGGCGCAGCGCCCGCGTCATCCGCCGGATGGCCTGGCCGAGGAATCCGATCTCAGGCATGCCCGCCAGCAACCGGCTTTGCCACAGGATCAAGTTGGTGTGCAGATGCCCGATGACGGTGGCTTCCAACTGCCCCAGCCGCGCGCGGACACCGGCCTCCTCCCACAAAAACGGAAGCGCCGTGGGGTCGTGACAGAAAAGGATCAAGCGGCGGTCGCTTCCCAGTCCGGCCAGGCCATCGCGGATTTGCTGGAGATGCCGCTCGCGCAACCGCCACCACTCTTCGCGCTCCTCGGGTTTCGTCTCGGCCTCGTAAACGGGCAACGCCAGCAACGTCGAAGCCACGCCCACCAGCGCCCATCGTCCCGCCTCGCGCATCCAGAAAGGCTGCAAGTCGAGTTCGCCCGTGGCGTGCTTCCAACTGGCCAGTCGCGGACCGCCCACGCCGCCGGCCAGGCTCATCTTGCCCAGTTCGTGGTCGCCCAGGATCGCCGCCAGCCGGCCGGGAAAGCGCGCGCGCAAACGTGCCAGCGCATGCGCGGCGCTGGCGAAGGCCGCGTCGTCGCTCACGCCCACGAAGGCCGAATCGCACGAGTAATCGCCGTTGGCCACGACGAGGTCCGGGTTGCCGGCAACGGCGCAAAAGCGGTCCAGCAGGTGATTGTGCGCCAGCGGGTCCTTGAGCCACACCAGACGCCGCCAGGCCCGCACCAGCACTTTTTGCGGCCAGCGCCGGATGACGCGCACCTCGTAGCCACGCCGGGCCTGCTCGCCCGCGCTGGCGTAATGCACATCGCTGAGGACAACGACACGGAAGGCGTCAGGCATGGTTTGGCCCCGTCACGGTGGGGATTAGTCGGCCAGGGCACCACGGTCGGCAAGGCGATTTGCTCCGCGCCGGCCATTTTCGTTGCGTGGCCGGCACCGTCGCCTTAACTGATGGCCCGCCCAGAACGGCCGGGCGCTGTTGATTTCATGCCACGCGAAGCCAAAATCCTTGCCGCGGTGCTCATCACCCTCCTGGTGGTGGGCGTGCTGGTCTTTCAGTTCTGGCGGCGGACCGCCAGCCTCGCGGAGCACCGCGTCCAACTCGAACAGACGCGCCTTGAACTTGCCCAAGCCCACACCGCACTCGCCGGGCAACTGGCGCGCTGGCAGACGCTCACCTCCGTCGTGGCCGAGGCCCAGGTCCGCATCGCCGGGCTGGAACGCGAAAAGGAGGAACTGGCCCGGGAAAAGGAAGCCATCACCGAACGCCAGCGCTCGCTGGAAAGCGAGATGCGCCGGGCGCTCGAATCCAAGGAGGTCACCATCTCCGAGCTTCAAGGCCGCCTCACCGTGGACATTCTGGACCACGTGTTGTTCGACTCGGGCGAGGCCACGTTGAAGCCGGAAGGCGAGGAGGTCCTGCGGCGCGTGGCCGCTGTGCTGGCCCAGTTCCCCAGTCGCCAAGTGCATGTGATCGGCCACACAGACAACGTGCCGATTCGCGCCGCGGCGCGAAACCGGTTTGCCAGCAACTGGGAGCTGTCCACCGCCCGCGCGACCGCCGCGGTGCGGTTCCTGAGCGAGCAGGCCGGGGTGGACCCGCGGCGGCTGGGAGCGGTGGGTTATGGCGAATTCCGGCCCGTGGCCGACAACGCCACCCCGGAAGGCCGGGCTAAGAACCGCCGGATCGTGCTGGTGGTGTTGTCCGAGGAGCTGGCTGGAGCCGACACCGCCGTCACCGCCCGGCGGGTGTCCGCGCCCGCTCAGCCTGAAGCCGAAAAGCCCGCCGCCAGTTCTCCCGCGCCCACCACGCCAGCGCCTGCCGTGCCCGACGAGTCGCCTGCCCCGCCTGTCCCGTGAAGGGTCGGGGCTTCCGGGCAATTCAGGCAATGGGCCGCCGGCGCCACACCAGCAGCACCGCACCGCCCAGGCCCAGCAAGGCCAGCGGCGACGGCTCGGGGATGATCTGCAGTTCGGCGAAGCTGGTGGCGATGCGCAGGTTGTCCAGGGACAGGATGCCCGGCGCGCCCTGGTTTGCGCCGATGCCAGAGGCGCCCTGCCGCAAGGCAAAGGCATTGATGCTGCCGCCGGCCGCGTACGTGATCGTGTCTGTGGCCGTCACGCTGAAGCTGGACTCCAGGAGCGGTCCCACCCAAAGCGTGCTTTGGTCCGTGGCCAGGTCCAGCCGCACCACGACTTCATAGGTCACGCCCAGCGACAAATCCTGCGGGTATTCGATTGTGGTGGCGCCAGTCCAGTTTTCGTTTGCGATGGCCAGCCGGAAGGTACCAGGCGCGGCGCCATCGAGGTTGGCGCCAATGCGCGCGTAGTACTCGTTCAAGGCCCCGGTCTTGAAGTGGGCAAAATAGGATCCCGCCTTGTCGGTCCCGGTGCTGATGGGCAGCGCACTGAAATTCACCGTGAAGGCCGCGTAAAGCTTGGTGGCATTGTCCGCCACCGGGTTGAAGGAGGTCGAGAGCAGCCGGTTGACGTCCTCCGCGCCGGTGCTCAAGTCCGCCTGCTGGATCACCGCGGCACCGCCCGAGACGTTCAGGGCCCGCGCGCCGCCGCTGTGCGTCACCCAGACGTTCGTGGCCGCCTGACTGAGCTGGCCATCCGGGTAGTTGAAATCCTCCTGCAACAGCATGTCGGCGCGCAGCACCAGCGGCGCCAGGGCCGTGACGGCAAGCAAAATCTGGGGAATTTTCATGTGGCTGGTCTTGGGGTATCTTACTTGGTTCGGGTGGCGGCAGCCATTTGAGCCCGCGTGCATTACTGTGTGGCCGAGTTTCTAAGCAGCCCCGAGCCGGTTGGGAAGCAAAAAACTTACAGGGTTTCGACCCGGGGGCATCTCCCCCTTTGTACCGGTTCGCCCTGACGCGGTGGGGCGAGACTCCGTCGAGCCCCGCCCTTCAGCCTGAAAACCGAAGTTGCTTGTAGCGCCGGATTCCCATCCGGCTCAACTTCGGTTTTCGGATTCAGCACTGCGGTCGGCAGACTGCGGCTCCGCGGGCGGGTCGCCCGCAGCACGGCCCCAGGCGAGGTCGCCTGGGCCACTGCGGTCCGTCCGCTGCCCGCACGAAACTGGGATGCGCGCGGCCGCACTCATTCTGCCGCCACGTTTGACAAGCCGCGCCGCACCCGGTTTGGTTGCGCCCTTCCGGCCGGCGCCTGGCCCGATCAAGCGGGTGCCGCCGGCGATCAGCCATGCACGACAGGACACCTTGGGCATCCTTTCCCAACCGACCCGCAGCGCGACGACGATGAACCCGACGCGTTCCAATCGGCCGCTGGGCTGGCTGCGGCTGTGGGCGGAGTTTGTGAAGCTCTCGCACACGGTCTTCGCCCTGCCTTTTGCGCTGGCCGCGATGGCCGTGGCCGCGCGCGACCACTACGGCTGGCCGGGCGCGCGCACGTTCCTGCTCATCCTCGCGGCCATGGTCTGCGCCCGCACCTGCGCAATGGCCTTCAACCGCATCGTGGACCGGCAGTTCGACGCGGCCAACCCGCGCACCGCCAACCGTCCCCTGCCCACCGGCCGGATCAGCCTCGCCAGTGCCTGGGCGTTGTGGGCCGTCAGCGCGGTCGGCTTTGTCCTGGCTGCCGGCTTTCTGAACCGCGCCTGTCTTTATCTGTCACCGGTCGCGCTGGCGGTGGCCTGCTTTTACTCGCTGACCAAGCGGTTCACGGACTTCACGCACATCTTCCTGGGCGTGGCGCTGGCGCTGGCGCCGCTGGGCGCGTGGATTGCCGTGACGGGCGGGCTGGATTTCTTCCCGGAACGCGACGGCGGGCTTTCGCTCCGGCACAGCGCCGTGCTGGCGGTGCTGCTGGCGGTGGCCGTGGTGTTCTGGCTGGTGGGCTTCGACATCATTTACGCGCTCCAGGATTACGAGTTTGACCGGCGGCACGGGCTGCACTCGCTGGTGGTGCGCTGGGGACCGCAGAACGCGCTCACCGCCGCTTTTCTGGCCCATCTGGTGATGTGGCTGCTGCTCGGCTTGTTCGGCCTGCTGGCGCGCTTCCGCGTGGCCTACCTCGTCGGTCTCATCATCATCCTGGTGTGCCTGCTGCTCGAGCACTGGCTGGCCCGACGCCGCAGCCTCAAGTGGATCAACGTCGCCTTCTTCCGCCTCAACGCCGTGATCAGCGTCGTCTTCCTGGTGGTCGTCCTGGCGGAAGTCATCTTCCCGTGGTTCCGGGTGCGAATCCGGTGAGGCCGCCACCCGCGTCTGGCCGCGGGCCTGGGCGCATCTCAATTTCTTGCAGGCCGTATCGCCTGCCGTGGTGGCGCCGGCTTCCAGTCGGCCGTGGAGCCAGGCTTTCAGCCCCGGCGTGGGGCGCGGGCGGCCCGCAGCGGGCATGTTCTCCGGCGCAAATTCTTCCGGGCGGCAGGACGCCGCCCTTTACGGCCGCCCGGGATGGCTGCCGCCACCCCGGCGGTGTCCGGCCGTTTTCACCGGCCGCAGAAAAGCAAGATGCGCTCCGCGGGCCTTGCCCGGCGGGGCGCGGTTTGCCTTCCCCGCCGGGGACTGCTTAACTCTGCGTTCGAGATGAATTTCTTTGTCGCCCGCAGTCCGCTGCGCGATCTCCACGCGAAGGTCGTCGCCGGCGAGCGGCTTTCCGAGGCCGACGCCCTCCGCCTCTTCGAGTGCCGGGACTTGAACGCGCTGGGCGCGCTGGCGGACTTCGCCAACCAGCGTCGCAACGGCAACCGCGCCACCTACATCCTCAACCGCTACATCAACTACTCGAACTACTGCATCCTGAGCTGCCAGTTCTGCGCCTTCGCCCGCAAGCGGCGCGACGCCGACGGCTTCGAGTTGAGCATCCCCCAGATCGTCGAAAAGGCGCGGGAGGCGATGAAGTCCGGCATCACGGAGCTGCACATCGTCGGCGGCCTGCATCCCTCACTGCCGTTCGGCTTTTACCTGGACATGCTGCGCGCGTTGCGCGAGGCCGGGCCGCACCTGCACCTGAAGTGCTTCACCGCGATTGAAATCCTGCACCTGGCCTGGCTGGCCCGGAAGACGGTGCGCGACACGCTCCTTGCCCTGCGCGACGCCGGGCTCGACTCGCTCACCGGCGGCGGCGCGGAGATTTTCGCCCCCGAAGTCCGGTCGCGCATCGCCCGCGGCAAGGAAAGCGCCGAGGAATGGGCGGACGTGCATCGCACCTGGCATCAACTCGGCGGCCGCAGCACGTGCACGATGCTCTTCGGCCACGTCGAGTCGCCGGCCGACCGCGTGGACCACCTGCGCCGGCTGCGCGCGCTCCAGGACGAAACCCGCGGCTTCACCGGCTTCATTCCCCTGCCCTACCAGCCGGAGAACAACGGCATCCCGGTGGACCAGCCGCCGACCGGCTTCGACGCGCTGCGCACCCTCGCCGTCAGCCGCCTGTACCTCGACAACTTCGACCACCTCACGGCGTACTGGATCGGGCTGGGGCTGAAGCTGGCCCAGGTGGCGTTGAGCTACGGCGCGGACGATCTGCACGGCACCATCGTCGAGGAACACATCTTCCGCATGGCCGGTGCGCAAGCGGGCCAGCTTCAGACCGAGGCCGCCATGATCCGGGCGATCCGCGAGGCCGGTCGCGTGCCGGTGCAGCGCAACAGCCATTACGAGCCGGTGCGCGTCTGGGAAGGCGACGTGCCGCCCGGCCCGCCGGGACTGCCGACGCACTCGAGCCTCCTGGAAGCGAACTTGGCGACGGCGTGAGCCCCGGATAGCCTTGGCTCATGAATGTGGGCGTGATGTTCGCGCCGGCCCGCGATACGGATTTCCCCGCGGGCTATTACTACGCGCATGTGCCCAGCCTGGGGTTGACCACTCCCGGGCCGGGCAGTGAAGGCGCCCGGGCGGCGGCCTGGGCTTTGGTCCGGCTGTGGCTCGAGGAAAAACGGGCCAGCGGCGAGCCCATCCCGCCTCCGGCCGATGGGCTCTGCTCCCCCCTGGGGCTTCCAGATCATGCCCTTCACAGCGCGTGAGGTCCTCGCCCGGCTCCAACGCGCAGGGTTTGTCGCCCAACGCCAGTCGGAACCGCCCGCCGTCCTGCGCCATCCTGATGGCCGGCAGACTTACGTTGCCCTCCATCCTGGCAACATTCCGACCGGGACATTTCGCGCGGTTTTGTGCCAGGCTGGGCTGACTAAAGATGAGTTCCGACGCCTCTGAATCACCGCCGCCGCCCGCCAGCGCGGGTTCCCAGCCCAACCGCCCGTTTCGCATCGGCTCGGTGGACTCGCTGAACGCCGTGCCGCTCACCTGGGGCATCGAAAGCCTGGTCACGTTCACCGCCCCGGCCCGCCTGGCCGAACTGCTCCGCGACGGCCGGCTGGACACGGCCCTGTTGAGCGTGACCGAACTGCTCACGCACGCCGATTACGCCGCCCTGGACGGCATCGCCATCGCCTCGCACGGCCCGGTGCGCAGCGTCCTGCTGGCGCATCGCGTGCCTTGGGAAGAAGTCAGCGAGGTGTGCTGCGACCCGGCCTCGCTCGCCAGCGTGAACCTCCTGCGCGTCCTGCTGGCCGAACGCGGCCTCCGCCCGGCCTTCGTCCCGTTGGCCGACTACACCGATGCGCCCCGGCGCGACGCGGTGCTGCTCATCGGCGACCGCGCGCTGGACTTCGCCTTTGCCGGCCACCCCCATCGCATCTGGGACCTTGGCGCCGCCTGGCACGAACTCACCGGGCTGCCGTTCGTGTACGCGGTGTGGACGCTGCACTGCGCGCTGGCGCCGCGCGCCGCCGCTCTGGGCGAGTTGCTCCGCGCGGCCCGCGGCCGGGGCACCGCCGAACTGGAAGCGGTCATCGCGAAACAACGCGGCTACCCGGTGGATTTCTGCCGGGAATACCTCACGCGGAACATCGGGTTTGAGCTGGGCGAGCCGGAAAAGCGCGGCCTGACCAGGTTTGCCGAACTGCTGCACCGCCACGGCAACGGCCCGGTCTTCCCGCCGCGGTTTGTGGGATAAGAGCGGCGCGCGGGCCTGACAGGCCGCACTCCGGTACTCAGAGCAGTATCGAGAGGGTCAAAACCGGGGGTAATTCAGAATCAAACCAGAGAGCCGCAGTTGGGCAGGCCGGACGTACTGTGCGCTACCGCCAACCTCGGCTTGCGGGTTAAAAAACCGGCCCGGGGGCGACCCGGGCCGGCGATATCTGGAGGATGCTGTTTTTCCACGGTGTAGGCGGCTGGCGCCCAGGGAACCGGTCTGCATCGCTCACTTTGTCTTGGTTCCGGGCGAAGTCTAATGCACACTCCGCCGAACCCTCAAGGGACAAATATGGAAACGCGCGGAATTCTGGATGAGCTCGGAAACCTCCAGTTCGCCTTCGACGTGGGCCACAGTTCCATCGGGTGGGCGGTCCTCCGCCGCGCCGCGCCGCCGCCCGCCTTGCCCGAAATCCTCGGCACCGGCGTCGTCATCTTCGGCGCGGACGACTGCCTCGCGGTGAAGCGCCGCCAATACCGGCAGGCGCGCCGCCACGCCCGCGCCACCCGCCAGCGCATCGTGCGGATGGAGCAACTCCTCGCCCACCTCGGCGTGATGACCACGGAGGAGCTGGCTGAGCGCCACGACCAGGCCGGGGGTGACAGCTTTGCCTGGCAACGCGCCGCCGCACTCCTCGCCGCCGCCCGCACCGGCCAGCCCCTGCCCGCCACCACCTGGCCGGAGTTGTGGGACATCCTTCGCTGGTATGCCCACAACCGCGGTTACTTCGCCCCGCCGTGGGCCGACCGCAGCGAGGAAGACGCGCTCGACGACGACGAGGTGCCTGACACCGAGAAGGTCGCCAACGCCGGCGAGTTGATGCGTGAGCGCCACACCACCACCATGGCCGAAACCATCGCCGCCTACACCGCTTGGTATGACCGCGAGGTTGCTCGCTGGCAGCAGGGCCAGCGCCCGGACAAGCCCCGCCACTTCAAAGGTCGCAGTGCCGCCTTCGATCGTGTGTCCGTCGTCTGGCCCGAAGTCCGCGCCCTCCTCACTGCCCTCAAGGGCACCCTGCCCAAGCTCGACGACACCCTCATCCGCACCCTGCTCGGCAACGACGTGGACCCGCTGAAAGACCGCGACGCCTGGCGGACCATTCCCTGTCCCGCCATCAGGCTCCCCAAGCGCTACCATGGCGGCTTGCTCTTTGGGCAATCCATCCCCCGTTTCGACAACCGCATCATCGGCGTCTGCCCCATCCAGTTTGCGCGGCTGGAGCAGCAATACCGTGAGGCAGGAATGGCCCCGGACGACGCCCGGCGCCGCGCCGAAAAGGAATCCAAGCTGCCCACCAAAGCCTCGCCCGAATTCCTCCGTTTCCGCTGGGCCATGCAACTGGCCAACGTCGTTGGCGCCGCGCTTGGCGTGCGTGAATCGCACCCGCTGCCCGCCGCCGCCCGCGTGCGCCTCACCGAACTGGCCGCGCGCCAAGGCGCTTTCACCAAAGGCGAGTTCAAGAAGGCCGTGCGTGAGGCCGCCGGTTGGCCCGAGAAAGGCGGGCGCGACAACCTCGACGCTCTGCTGCTCCACCCCGACGCCGAAGAAGCCCTGGTCTTTGACCCCGTTCAGGCTGCCTTGCGCAAACATCCTCTGGCCGATGCCTTGCTGGCCCTGCCACCGCAGTGCCTCAAGCGCCTTCGCGGCAAGCTGGCCCGCGGCAAAGAAGTGAAGCCTGAAGCCGTCCGCGACTGGCTCGGGGAAGCGCAGGCGCCCCGCCTGCAGCCGACGGCGCCCCCGCCGTCGGCATCCGACCCCCTCGCCGCCTTCGACGCCGCTGTTCAGCGCGTGCTCGACGCCGCCAACACACGCAAGGGCCGCAAGCAATCCGCCCTCACCCGCGACCAACTCCTCGACGAGCCGCTCCGCGCCAACTACCCCAAAGGCCGCGCCCCCTACGCCCGCCCGGTTCTCCGGCAGGCGTATGAGGAAGTGATGAAGGGCTGGGACCCGCGCGCCGAGCAAAACGATCTCCAGCCCCGCGGCTGCCTCTGCCAGACCGACGAACTCAAGGAAGCCCAGCTCCACCGCCGCCTCGCCGAGCAGACCAACAACCACCTCATCCGCCACCGCCTCCTAATCCTTGGTGGCGAGCCGCCCAAAGCAAATGCCAAGCCCGAACAAGAGCGGCGGCGTTTCAAGGGATTGCTGCACGACCTCGTTCAGGAGTTCGCCAACGGCGACCAGTCCCGCATCGCCGGCCTCACCATCGAGGTCAACCGCGAGTTGCGCGACCTTTCGGGCAAAGACCGTGAAGCCCAAAAGAAGGAACTCGGAGCAAAGCTCGGCGACTTCAAACGCGTCGCCGCCAAGGTCGAGGAAGCCTGCCGCCGCCGGGGCATCCCTTGCACCGCCGGCCTCATCCGCAAAGCCCGCGTTGCCGAAGACCTCGGCTGGAAGTGCCCTTACACCGGCAAGGAATTCTCCGTGGACACCCTGCTGGATGGCGTGATGGACAAGGAGCACATCATCCCCCACTCCGACCGCCAGAGCGACTCCCTCGACTCGCTCGTCATCACCTGGAAGGAAATCAACCTCTGGAAAGGCAAACGCACCGCCATGGAGTTCATTCGCGACGAGGGCGGCAAAGCCGTGCCCGGCCTGCGCGGCGTCGAGATCATGTCCCTCGCGGAGTTTCAAAAGCACGTCGCCAGCCTCGACACCCGCAAGGGCCACGACGACGACCGCGCCCGCAAGAAACGCCGCGTCCGCCGCCTGCTCACCGAGCACTACGAGGAAAAGGAATTCACCCCGCGCGACCTCACCGTCACCAGTCACCTCGTGCGCCTGGGCGCGCAGGTCTTGCAACGCGCCTACCCGCCCGGGCAACGCCCGCGCGTCATCTCGCTGCCCGGCTCTGTCACCGGCGAAGTCCGCAAGGCATGGAAGCTCATTGGCTGCCTGGGCGCGGCCAACCCCGCCATCTTCGAGGCCGACGGCAAAACCCCGAAGCGCAAGGACGACATCCGTGGCATCACCCACCTGCACCACGCGCTCGACGCCTGCGTGCTGGGCCTGGCCTCCCTCTACTTTCCACGGCACGGCGCGGTCTGGTCCGCCATGGTCAAGGCCGGCGGGGACCCGGAGGCCGACGACGACCGCCGCCTCTGGCTGGCCATGACGAAGCGCCGTCCCTCCACCGCCGAGGCCGCGCTGCTGAAAGCCACCGGCCTTTACCAGCCGGACAGCGAAGGCCGCTTGCACCTGAACGACCTGCCCGATGCCCTCAAGCAGCAAATCCGCCAGCGCCTCGCCGAGAAGCGCGTCGTCCAGCACATCCCGGCCGACATGAGCGGGGTGAAGGTCGAGGAGAACACCCGCGGCGTGGTGGCGGTGAAAGACGGGCGCGTCGTCCTCCGTCAGCGCTCCGGGCGCGATGCCAAAACCGGCTTGCAGGTGGTGAAGACCACCGACGAAGCCCCCGGCAAACTACTCGGCCTCAACCCGCCCGGCGGGGACGGCAAACTCAAGCGCCAGAAAGGCGTCCGCGTCATCACCGACAACTTCGGCGTCGCCATCCTCGACCACGCCCCCGAAGGGGAAGAGAAGTTCGTCGTCATCCCGTGGCACAGGGTGTGGCATCGGCTGAACGAGTTGAAGGCCCGGAACGGGGGGGAGGCGCCGCGCGTTCTCCGCAATGGTCAGGTTGTTTCGATTACCTCCGGAACCTACGCAGGGCGGTGGCGAGTTTTTTCGATCAAAGCCAAGCAGGCGGGCATCAAGGTCAACCTCGGCACGCTCGATTGCCTCGGCGTTGAGGAGGATTACCTCGACCCTGCCACAGGCAAAAAACGAACGCGAACAGTTGCCGGTTGCAAGCTCGACGCTGCGCTCCCGACGATGGTCAAGGGCGGCCTGAAGGTTCTCAAACCCAGGTTCTGTGGCACGCCTTGAGTTGTGTCCTTCCACATCGTCAGCATAGACGCGCCGAACTGCTCGTTGTCGTGCCGGGACGGGCAGTTGACCTGCCGCACGGACGAGGGCGAGCGGCGGCTGCCGCGTTGGGGCGGGCCGCTGGGGGCGCGCGTCACGACATCCAGCAAACCGACCGCCCCCAGTTCAGGCCTTCTGCAATCTGACATCTCAAATTTCAAATCCCCCACGCCATGACCTACCAGCGCTTCGAGGATCTGCCCGCGTGGCAGCAGGCCATCCGCCTGGCCGAGCAAGTGTACGCGCTGACGGCGGACACCGCCTTCCGACAGCAGCCCAGCCTGCGGGATCAGCTCGAGCGCGCCGCCGTCAGTGTCTCCAACAACATCGCCGAGGGCTTCGAGCGCGGCACCACGGCGGAATTGCTGTCCTTCCTCTACATTGCCCGCGGTTCCGCCGGGGAAGTCCGCTCCATGCTCAGCCTGCTGGAGCGGCTGCCCCGCTTCGCGCATCTCAAATCTCAGATTTCAGACTTGAAATCCATCGCCGAAAGCTGCTCACGCCAGGTTCGCGCCTGGGCGGCGGCCTTGCAGGAATCGCCCATCACCGGACAGCGCCGCCTGACGGAAGTCGCCCGGCGCGAGGCGGACCAGCAGCGGCGTGCGCAGGCGTTTCTCCAGAAACTGAAGTCCCTGAAGCCCAGGCCATTTCCAAATCCGTCCTCCGAACCTGGTTCGCCGCGCTTGTCGGTCGTCTCTGGCGTGCCCGGCGCCCCGGTCAACCCACCCAGTACCGATCCGAAATCCGGAATCTGAGATCTCAAATCTGAAATCTCAGAGCCAGAAACTGAACTCCGCCAGCCGTGTCCTTCCACATCGTCAGCATAGACGCGCCGAACTGCTCGTTGTCGTGCCGGGACGGGCAGTTGACCTGTCGCACGGACGAGGGCGAGCGGCGGCTGCCGTTGGAGGATGTGGCGGCCATCATCATCACCAGCTTCAACGCCTCCATCCACAGCCACCTGTTTCTGGAGGCGGCCAAGCACGGCGTGGCGCTAATCATCTGCGAAGCGTTCAAGCCGGTGTCGCTCCTGCTGCCCGCCAACCGCAGCACGGACACCCTGCTTTCCCGCGCCGTGCTCAAGC